>CAWGJO010000026.1:0-188517 GCA_963822945.1 uncultured Gemmatimonadaceae bacterium
GGGCGGAACCGTCGAGGAGACGGAGGGGCGGCGCTGCCTGTGCAACGCGCTGCTGGCGAACATCGGGCACGCGCAGTTGCGCACCCGCTGGGACGACGAGCAGCCGCTGCTCACCAGCGGCGACGACCTGATGGCGATGGCGCCGTTCCTGGACGGACGGACGCACTACGGGGCGGGTGAGGTGCTGGACTATCTGCTGGCCGGAGTGGACCCGGCGGCGGTGTCGAACATGGACCGTCTCACGGTGCACGCCTGACGGTTCACGCTTCACCATTCACGTTCCGCCCCGCCGCTTCGCCACCAGCCGCTGCAGCCGTAACCGCTCCTCGCGCTCCCGCTCGTCCAGATCGCGGCGCACGCCCACGATCTGCGCCTGCAACGTGGGCGCCACGCGCTGCTCCAGCGTGCGCAGCCGCCGCGACGTGGTGGCCACGGCCTCGCTCAGTCGCCGCACCCGCTGCTCGCGCGGCGCGGCCTCGATGAGCAACTCGGCGAACTCTTCGTAGCGGCGCGCCGCCTCCTCCACCGCGAACCCCACGTCGCCCGGCGCGAGTCCGCGCGCGTCGAAGAGGCGCTGCAGGGCCGGCCGTTCGGTCACGTCGCTCACCGCGAGTCCCCAGATGTGCGCGGGCCGCACCTCCACGCGCGGGTCGCCGGGCGGCCAGGCCATGGCCGACAGGCCGGAGATGCCGTGCATGGCGAGCGCGTCGGCCAGCGGCTCGGCCGCCGCGTTGGCGCGCTCGGCGAGCTGCTGCCGCACGTCCACCGCAGGGCGCGCCAGCTTGAACAACTCGGCCACGAGCGCCTCGCGTTTGCGACGAGTGAGCGCGGCGCCCTTGAGCACGCGCTCCAGCCGGCGGCGCGCGCCCAGGAGGCTGGCGCGCGTGGGCGCGAGCCGGTCGCGGGCGCTCACGCGTCGGGCTCCGGTTCGGACGCCGGCGTCCCGTCGTCGCCCGCCGGTTGGGGCGCCGGCTCGCCCGGCGGGGGATCGACGACGTCCGCCTCGCGCTGTGCCACCACCGCCCGGCGCGCGGCGAGCGCATCGTCGTCGATCCGCACCAGATCTCGCGCGGCAGCGCCTCGAGCAGCGACCAGCCGAGCTCGAACGTCTCGTCGAGGCCGCGCCGCGGTTCTGCCCTGCCCGACGAAGTCGCGCTCGAACCGTCCGCGAACGCGAGCGCCGCGCGGTCGGTCTCCGGGCAGGCTCGACTCGCCCACGATCGCCGCCGTCAGCCGGGCCTCGCGCCCGCTGGCGTACAGGGCATAGAGCTGGTTCGCCCACGCGCGGTGCTCGGGGCGCGTGCGGCCCTCGCCGATGCCGGCGTTCATGAGCCGCGAGAGCGACGGCAGCACGTCGATCGGCGGAACGATGCCCGCCCGGTGCAGCTCGCGGCTCAGCACGATCTGGCCTTCGGTGATGTAGCCCGGTGAGGTCGGGGATCGGGTGCGTGATGTCGTCGTCGGGCATCGTCAGCATCGGGATCTGCGTGACCGAGCCCGGCCGCGCCCGCGCAGCGATGCCCGGCCCGCTCGTAAGAGCGAGGCCAGATCGGTGTACATGTAGCCCGGATAGCCGCGCCGTCCCGGGACTCCTCGCGGCGCGCGCGGCCGACCTCGCGCAGCGCGTCGCAGTAGTGCGTGAGGTCGGCCATCACGACCAGCACGTGGATCCCGTGCTCGAACGCCAGGTGCTCGGCCTGCGGTGAGCGCGACCCGGGGGGCGAGCAGCCGCTCGATGGTCGGGTCGCAGGCACGATTCAGGTAGACGACGGTGCGGGCCGGCCGCCTCGGCGGCGTGGAAGCCGTCGAGGAACCCGCCGGGTCTCGCGCTCGGTGATGCCGATGGCCGACGAAGATGACGGCGAAGGGCTCGACCCGCGCGGTGCCCGCGACCCCGCGACGATCTGGGCCGCGAGGTCCAGCGCCGGAAGTCCGGGGCCGGAGAACACCGGCAGCTTCTGCCCCCGCACCAGCGTGTTCAAGCCGTCGATCGGCCGAGATGCCGGTTTCGATGAAGCTCCGACGGGCTGCGGCGGCGCACGGGATTGATCGGGGCGCCCCAGACCGGGCGGAGCCGCTCGCCCACGGGGGCCGGCAGGCCGTCCAGCGGGCTGGCCGTCCCGCGAAGGACGCGGCCCAGCAGCTCGGCACCCGACCGTGGCGTCCGCGACGTCACCGGTCAGCGTCACCGTCGCCTCGCCGGGCGCCAGCCCGACCGTGTCTTCGAGCACCTGCACGACCGTGCTGTCGCTCGCCGACGTCGATGACCTGCCCGCGCGGCGGGTCCGTCCGGGAGCTCGCGATCCGACCTGCTCGCCGAGCGCCGCGCCGGGCGTGCCCGCGGAGGAACAGCAGGGGGCCCGACGCCGGCGTCGGCGCCCGTGGTAGGTGCGCGGGGCGAGCTCATGGGCGCTCCTCTCTGCGTCGTGCGGCCGCCCGGGATCCGGCGCGGCGCGAGCGCCGCGGCGGCCGTCGGGCGTCGCCGATGCGGCGTCCAGCTCGTCGTCCGGGGCGGCGCGCAGCGCGGTCAGGACGAGCCGACGCGGGCGTCGAGAGCCGAGCTCCTCGAGGCGTCACGCCGGCCGTCCAGCGCCGTCCGCCGCGCGGTCGCGGCTGCCGAGCAGCAGTCCGGCCAGCGCGCAGGATCTTCGCCGGGCGGCTGAACGCGTCGACCGGGTCGAAGGCGTTCTGGGCGAGAAGCGATCTCGCGCACGAGCGCGGCGATCTCCAGCGGACAGCGGTCGGCGTCCTCGAGCGCGTCGGGCCCGACCAGGGCCGCGACTTCCCGCAGCTCGCGGTCCTTCTGCAGCAGGTTCGGTCACCCGGCCCGCGAGCTCCGAGCCCAGTCGGCGCCGAGCCTGATCCGCGAAAGCACGGATCGAGATCACGGCATACAGGCTGTAGCTCGTCTCCCAGTCGACCGCCGGGAAGTGGCGCTGGTGGGCGAGCGCGGGATCGAGCGCCCACAGCGCGCCGGCACACGCGCAGCGACGGCCTGCGTGACGGGCTCCGAGAAGTCGCCGCCCGGCGGCGAGACGGCGCTGATGAAGGTCACCGCGCCGCTCGCGCTCGGGCACGCCCAGGCACGCGCACGCGTCCGGCCCGCTCGTAGAGCTGCCCGAGCCGGTTGCCGAGGTAGGTCGGATATCCCTCCTCGCCCGGCATCTCCTGGAGCCGCGCGCCGATCTCGCGCAGCGCCTCGGCCCAGCGCGAGAGGCTGTCGGCCATCAGCGCCACGCGGCAGCCCCTGTCGCGGAAGTACTCCGCCGATCGTCATGCCGAGGTAGATGCGACGCTTCGCGGGCCGCGACCGGCATGTTCGACGTGTTCACGACCAGCACCGTGCGCGTTCCATGATCGAGCCGCCCGGTGCGCGGATCCTCGAGGGCCGGGAACTCCTCGAGCACCTCGGCCATCTCGTTGCCGCGCTCGCCGCAGCCGACGTAGACGACCACGTCCGCCTCGGCGTAGCGGCCAGCGACTGTTCGATGACGGTCTTGCCGGTGCCGAAGCCGCCGGGCACGGCGACGGTGCCCCCCTCCGCGACGGGGAACAGGAAGTCGAACACGCGCTGGCCGGTGACGAACGGCCGGTCGGCCGCAGCCGTTCGGCGAGCGGCCGCGGGCGATGCGCACCGGCCAGCGGTGCGAGAGGTCGAGCGGCGTGCCGTCGTCGAGTTCGCCGATCGCGTCACCCACGTGGTACGAGCCGGTCGCGACGCTGCGCCACGCGTCCCCGAACGCCGGGCGGCACCAGCACCTGGTGGGTGAAGCCGAGGCGCTCCGGGACCGTGCCGAGCACGTCGCCGGGGCTCACCTCCGCGCCCGCCTCGCGACGGTGGCCGTGAACGCCCAGAGGTCGCCGGGGTCGAGCGTGTCGGCCGCCGCGCCCGGTCCGATGAAATCGCCGGTGGCCTCGGCAACGACGCGCCAGGGGGCGGCCCACGCCGTCGAGCACCGCGCCCAGCAGGCCGGGCCCGAGCTGCGCCGTGAGCGGGTGCCCGAGAACTCCACCGGCGCGCCCAGGCGCAGGCCGGTGGTGTCCTCGTACACCTGCAAGGTGGCCAGCTCACCTCGCACCCGGACCACCTCGGCGAGCAGCCGGTGCTCGCCCACGTAGGCCAGTTCGTACAACGCGGGGGCGCAGGGGCGGGCCTCCACCAGCGCGCCGGCAATGCGCGTGACGGCCGCGCTCATTGGAGCCTCACGCGATAGCCGATCGCGCGGCGCAGCAGGTCGAGAATGTACGCCTCGGCCCGATCGGTGGCGGCGCCCCACGCCGCGCGGGGCACGGGCACGACGATGGGGAGCGCGCGATCTTCCAACTCGCGCTGGAGCGCGGCGGGGAAGGCTTCGAACAGCGGTTGTTCCACGAGCAGGATGCCCAGATCCGGTTCCCCGATCAGCGCGCTCACACGCTCCGCCGCCGCGGCCGCATCTTCCACCTCGTCGGCGGGCAGGCCGGCCAGCCGGAGCCCCGTGGCCAGCGCAGGGGTGGCAACGGCGCGTACGCGGTAGCTCACGCGGCCTCCTCCAACTCGCGCAGACGCACGGTGGCGGGAACGCCGAGCGAGACCTGCCAGAGAATGCGCTGCAGGGCCCGGTGCTCGGCCCGCAGCCGCATCACGTACAGCAGCACCGGCGCGAGACTGAGTGGCTCCCGTCGCGCCATCATCCGGTACTCGGCGATGAGGGCCATCAGTGCCGCGTCGTCCGGGGCGCGGGTGGCGGGAACCAGCGCCACGGCCAGCGGGGTGCCGGCCACGCGCGCCTGCAGACGAGCACGCAGCGGTTCGGCGCTGCCGGCATCGGCCGCGAACCGCAGGTCGTCGAGGGTGAGGACGGCGCCGCCGGGCACGAACAGCGCCTCGGGCTCGGCGTCCGACCGCTGCTCGGCGAGGAGCCGTGCCGCCCACACGTTGACGAAGTCGACCGTGCGCTCCACGTAGTGGCGCAGGGCGCGGTCGCCCGCCCGCGCGGCGCGGGTGGCCCGCACCGACCAGGCCGCGACCACCGCCTGGTCGAGCGAGAACAGATCCAGCCGTTCGCGCCGCGCCTGCTCCGCCACCACGTCGGCGAACGGGTGGCGCAGGGCCAGCAGGGCCGCCCCGATGGCCCCGACGTCGTTGAGGAGCGACAACTCGTCCAGCGCGCGCGCGGGCAGCGCCGCCGTCGGGATGAGGCCCATGGTGCGCAGCGCGGGATCGATGCCGCCGAGTGCGCCGCGTACCAGGGCGCGGATGGAACGGCGGTCCTCGTCTTCGATGAGCGGCACCAGCACGTCCTCGCAGTCGCGGCTCCAGTGTTCGAGCACGTCGAAGCGGCGCGCCGTCACGCGGCGCAGGGCACGCTCGATGGCGCGTTCGTCCGGAGGCGGGGCGTTGGGCGCGAACGCCAGGTAGCCGATGCGCACCAGCCCGTCGGAGAACGCGCGCCGGTCTTCCGACGCCGCCAGCGTCCGGAGCGTCTGCTGCGGAAGGAGATGTCCGGCGAGTCCCCGGGCGCGGGCCACGAGCGGTCCCCAGGCGTTCATGGCGCCGTCCCCTCGATGGCCCGCACGGCCTCGATGGCGAGCGTGGGCCGCAGTCGCCGCAGGCGCGCGACCAGGGTGGCGTCCACGCGCACGGTGCGCGCCGCGTTCTCCAGGATCGCCCCGGTGGCGACCGCCTCGTCATCTTCGATCGGCGTGTCGGGGCGGCCCGCCGCGGCGAGGGCGTCGCGCACCGCGCTCTCGCAGGGCGGGGCGGCAGCGCGCGCGCGCGTCCTCGTCGGCCAGGAAGGGCAGGGCCTCCGCGAACAGCGGCGTGAGGCGTGCCGCCAGGTCGGGCGTGCCGGCCAATGCCTCCAGCCGTCGCTCTGCCTCGTCGAACACGCGTGTGACGAACGTCGCGCGCGCCGTGAGCACTTCGCGCACGGTGCTCTGCGCCGCACGTGCCCGCTCCGCCTCGCGTTGACGGGCGAGGACGCGTGCCTGCTCGCCGAGCGTGGTGGTCCGCCGGCGCGTGCGTTGCGCCTCGGCGGTCTCGCGAATGCGCGTCGCCTCGGCGCGCGCCTGCGCCTCGCGCTCGGCGATGGCGGCCGCGGCTTCCTGCCCGAGCTGCGCGAGCAACGGGCCGGCGTCGGCCGGCATGGCCTAGGCTCCGCCCGCCCGCAGAATGATCAGCACGGCGACGATGAATCCGAGAATGACCATCGTCTCGGGAATGGCGACGAGCACGATGATCGTGCCGGCGAGTTCGGGCTTCTCGGCAAGCGCCGCGGCGCCGGCCGTGCCGATCTTCGACTGCGCCCAGGCAGTGGCCAGGGCGGCGATGCCGAGTACCGCGGCGGCGCTGATCACGATCCACATCATGTTCATGACGGTTTCCTCGACGATTCGGGAATTGGCGAAGCCGGGCGATGCCCGAACGGTTCGTACGGACGCCCGCCCGGGCTGTAGAACTTCCCAAAGAACTCCACGTAGTGGAGACGGAGCGCGTGAATGGCCGGGCTGAACAGCCCGATGGCGAAATTCACGAGGTGGAACAACAGCGCGAACACGAGCCCCACCAGCGTGCTGCCCACGGCGCCCACCATCTGGTTGGCCACCACGGCGAGCATCACCGAGGCGGTGCCGATGGCCATGATACGGGCGTACGACAGCACGTTGCCCAGCGTGGACAGCAACTCCACCGGCGCGATCAGTCCCTCGGCGAACACGAGCACGGGGAAGATCACCAGCAACGCCACGACGGCCGGCGTGAACAGCCGGGAGGGCAGCACTTCGAACGCGGCCAGCAGCGCGCCGACCACGAGCAGCACCATCAGCGCCGACACGCCGCTGCCCAGCGCGTGCCTGGGCTCCTTGCGGATGGCGGTGATGGCCCCGAGCACCAGGCCGAGTACCACGTGCGCCACGCCCACACCCACCGCGAGCGCGAGGGTGGCGAAGACGGCGGTTTCGCGATTGAAGATGATCGGATGGATCCCGAGCAGTCGTGTGCCGAGGTCTCCGAAGTACTCGCCGAACAACACGCCGAAGATGATCGCGAACGCGGCGCACGGCCCCGCGATCTCGGCGGCGGTGCGGAGCAGCGACCCGGGTTTCGCCTTCGCGTGCACCAGCAGCGCCAGTCCGCCCAACACCACGCCGTACCCCACGTCGCCCAGCATCATCCCGAAGATCAACGGGAAGAACACCGCCACGAACGGGGTGGGATCGATGGTCCCGTACCTGGGCAGCGGCAGCAGCGCGATGAGCTTCTCGAACGGGCGGAAGAGCCGCGGGTTCGACAGCACCACCGGCGGGTCCTCCTCTCCCCATTCTTCGTGGGCCACCGTCTCGACGATCACCGTGGAACCCGCCGCGGCGGTCACGCGCCGCGCCAATTCACCCACGCTGCGCTCGGGCAGCCAGCCCTCGATGGCGAAGGCGAATCGCGTCATCGCCGCCCGCTCGTGCGCGTGCACGGCGGCCAGCCAGTCCTCGATGGCGGCGCGGGCGTGGCGCAGCTCCGGCCCGCGCTCCACCGCCAGCTCCTTCCGCTTGCGGGCGCAGGCGTCCAGTTCCACGGGAATCTCGAACAGCCGCGCCAGCATCTTCGGTACGGCCTGCTCGAGGGGCACGTCGCGATACCCCTCCGGCAGGGGCACCTCGGGCACGCGCGCTTCCGCCAGCTGCGCGTCGAGCTTCTCGCTGAACTCGCGCGGCAACACGAGCAGGATCGCCATGTCGCCGCCCGGGAGTTCGTGCGTGGTCATCGTGAAGGCGGCCCCCAACTGCTCGCGCAGCGCGCCGGCGAGCGCGTCCACCGTGGGGCGGGCCGACGCGGGCACGACCACGGCGTGACTGGTGAGCCTCGGCGAGCCCGCCACCTTGCGCACGGCCGGCAGGATGGCCGACAGGAAGTCGCGATACCGCGTGATGAGGGCCCGTTCCTCGCCCAACGCCGACTCGCGTTGACGCAGACGCGCGCGCGTCGCGGGCCGACCGGTTGGCCAGCCGCGCCCACCGCGCGAAGTCGTCGACCGTGGCGGCGCTCGTCGTGCCGGTGGTGCCGGTCACGTCGAGCAGCCGCATCGCCTCATCGATTTCCTCGAGGACGCGCGTGAGCTGACCGCGGCGCCGCTCGGTATCGGGCTCCAGCCGTGCGGCCGCCACGCCGGCGCGCGGCGGCGCCTCGGCCAACTGCAGCTGGCCGAAGTCCTGCACCGCGCCGAGGGCGGCGTCGAACCGGTCCTTCGGTCCGAGCACCCGCACCTTGGCCATGGGGATGATCATGGGTCGGCGACGGGCGCCACCATGGCAGCCAGGCGTTCGGCGATCTCGGCGATCCGCGCGTCGTCGGCTTCGGCATACAGCACGCGCCGCCGCTCGGCCTCGTCGCGAATGGCCTGCGCATCCGCCTCCCGCTGTTCGGCGGCCTGCAGGTCGAGCAGGCGCAACGTCTCCTGCAATTCCCGTTCGGCCTTCTCATCGGCCGCGTGCGCCGCGGCACGTGCTTCGTGCACCAGCCGCTCGGCGTCGCGCTCGGCCTGCTGCAGGCTGGCCGTGACCGCGCGTTCCGCGTCGAGCAGCGCATCGAGGGCCGATGCCTCGGTGCCGACGGGCGTGTGTCGTTTCCTGGCGGTGACCATGTCCGGTTCCCCCTGCGTTTCGGGCTCCGCTGCGGGGACAGAACCACGCTCTGTAGTTACCGGCGCACGGAGGGGGGCCTGCATCGGGAGTGTACCACCAAACAGTCGGGGTTTCGCCGACCGGCTGGGCGCAGGCGGATCGCGTCCGGGCGGGCGCGGCGCCCGGGAGTCAGTTGACGCCTGACGACCTGACGATTGCGGCCCGGGTTGCCAGCCGCCGAATGGCGGCGCCGATGGCCGCCATCCGGGACGCCGACATCATCATGAATCCGGAATGGGCGCGGGGGCGCGACGAGCGGATGACGGCCGACGTGTCGGGTGCCACGTAGACGATGGCGTAGTGCGTGCCCCAGCTGGTGCTTGCCGGCACGACGCCCGTCGGCGCGGCGGCGTACCGCGTGTGCGTGCGCCACGCGATCCAGTACGCACGATCGCTGAGCGTGGCGGTCGGGATCCCCGCCCGCCCCGTGCGCGACCGGGCGGACGTCGAGTGGAGCCGGGCGACCGATGTTCCGAGCCCGGTCACGCCCGTGGCGTCGATGCCTCCGTGGCCCCTGCCGACGGCGTTCATCCCTCGCCCTCGAATGCGGGGGCGCGCTTGCCGAAGAACGCACTCAGCCCCTCCGCGAAGTCGTGGCCGTCGGCGGAGCGCGCCAGGTGCTGCAGTTCCTCGTCCAGGTGGTAGTCGAGTTGCTCCACGCCCGCGGCCTGGTTGATGAGGCGCTTGGCCACGGCGTATGCCGCCGTGGGGCCGGCGGCGAGACGCTGGGCCACGGCCATCACATCGGCCGCGAAGGTGTCGCGCGGGAATACGTCGTTGACGAGGCGCATGTCCTTGGCTTCGGCCGCCGACAGGCGCGGGTTGAGCAGTACGAGCCCCATTGCCATGCGCAGGCCCAGCAGCCGGGGCAGGAAGAAGGTGGAGCTCTCGGCTCCCGTGAGCCCCGTCTTGTGGTAGGCCCATTCGAACGTGGCGTCGTCCGAGGCGAACACGAGGTCGCAGGCCATGGCGATGCCGAACCCGCCCGCCGCCGCCACGCCGTCCACCGCGGCGATGAACGGCTTGGGGGCGCGCTTGATCTCCGAGATCGTGCTGTGCAGGTACTCGAGAATCTCCTTGAATCCCTCGCCGAATCCCGGGGGTTCGGCCGTTCCCTCGGGGCGGAGGTATCCGAAGTCCTCCTGCGAACCCTGGGCCCGGATGTACTTGAGGTCGGCGCCGCTGCAGAAGATGCCGTTGGTGCCGCGCACGATCACGCAGCGCACCTCCTTGTCGCGCGCCAGCTGCAGGCCGGCCTTCCGGAAGTCGCGGGCCGTTTCCACGTCCATGGAGTTGAAGCGCGCAGGGCGATCGATCACCAACTGCCCCACGGCCCCGTCGCGTTCGATGTGGATGTGTTCCATGGCCATGGCGGCTGCCCTCAGCAGATGCGCGGCAGCAGTTCGCCCTCGTACTCCGAGAGCAGCCGCTTGCCGAGCCCGGTGTCGAGCACCACGTCGCCGGGCCGCGTCGCCACGCACTCGCCGATCAGTGTCGCGTGCTCGCCGTGCGGATGCCGGCGCAGCGCCTCGAGCACGGCCTCCACGGTCGCGTCGTCGCCGCGCACGCCGAGCACGGCCTTGCCCTCGTTGGCCACGTGCAGGGGATCCAGTCCCAGCATCTCGGCGGCCGCGGCCACCACCGGATTCACCGGCACGTCCGCCTCGCGAACCAGGATGCCGACGTGCGCCTTCTCCGCCATCTCGTGCAGCGCGCTGGAGAGGCCGCCGCGCGTGGGGTCCTTCATCGCCACCACGGCGCCGGGCCGCGCACGGAGCGCGTCGCGGATCATGTGGTTGAGCGGCGCGACGTCGGACTTCAGTTCGGCGTCGATCTGCAGCCGGTGGCGGTGCACCATGAGCGCCATGCCGTGGTCGCCCACGTTGCCGGTGACGATGATCCGGTCGCCCACCTGCAGCCCGGAATCGCGCACGATGGAGTCGGCCATCGCCACGCCCGTGGTATTGATGACCACGCCGTCCAACTCCCCGCGTCCCATCACCTTCGTGTCACCCGTGACCACGGTGGTCCCCGCTTCGCGGCAGGTGTCGAACATCGACTGCTGCACGCGTTCCAGGTCGGGGAAGGTGAATCCCTCCTCGACGATCAGCGCGCAGGTGAGCCCCATCGGCTCGGTGGCGCCCATCATCGCCAGGTCGTTCACGGTGCCGGCAATCGCCAGCCGGCCGATGTCGCCGCCGGGGAAGAACGCCGGCTGCACCACGTGCGAGTCGGTGGTGACGATCAGCCACCGGTCGCCCACGCGGAGCGCCGCGCCGTCGTCCATGGCCGCGATGCCGAAGCCGTCCACTTCCACGTCCACGAACCCGCGGGTGAGCGTCTCCTGGATCAGGCGGCGCATGGCGCGGCCCCCCGCGCCGTGCTTCATCACGATCGTCGGATCGCGGCGGCCGGAATGGAGGCGAACGGCCTCCTCGTTGATCGTGGTGGTCATAGCTTCGGGTGCCCTCCGTACTGGTGCCAGATGCGGCAGGTGCCCTCGCTGCTCACCATGCAGGCGCCCACCGGCGCGTCGGGCACGCACTCCTTGCCGAACAGCGTGCACTTCTCGGGAGACGAGATGCCGGCCATGATGTCGCCGCAGATGCAGAGTTGCGTGAGCGCGGCGGGCGCCTGCGTCCAGAGGCGCTTGAGGTCGATGGTGAAGTGCCGGCGCGCGTCGAACCGCGCGAACTCGTCGCGCAGGCGCAGGTTCCCGTTGGGCACGTGCGCGATGCCGCGCCAGTTGCCGCCCGTGGTGCGGAACACGCGCCAGAGCTGCTCCTGCGCCACGCGGTTGCCTTCCTTCGTCACGCAGCGCGGGAAGGCGTTCACCACTTCGTGGCGGTCGTCGCGAATGAGTTCCACGAGCTGGGCCAGTCCGGCGAGGATGTCCAGCGGCTCGAACCCGGCGACGACCACGGGAATCCCGTGCCGCTCCACGAACCGCTCGAAGATTCCCCAGCCGGTGATCGTGGCCGCGTGTCCGGCGGCGAGAAAGCCCTCGATACGCGTATCCGGCATCTCGGCCACGATCTCCATGACCGGCGGGATGTACTTGTGCGCCGAGAGCACGAAGAAGTTCGGCGGTGGATCCGCCACGAGGATGGCGGCGGTCGCCACGGCCGTGGTCTCGAATCCGCTGGCGAAGAACACCACAGGCTCGTTGGTGTCGCGCGCGATCTCCACCGCCTGCGCCGCGCTGTACACCACGTCCACGTTCGCGCCCATCGACTGCGTCTCGGCCAGCGAGCGCACCGTGCCGGGCACGCGCAGCATGTCGCCGTACGTCACCACCCGCACGCCGTCCTCGGCCAGCACCACGGCCTCGTCCACCTCGGGCAGGTCGGTCACGCACACCGGACACCCCGGGCCCATGATCACGTCCAACGCCGCTGGAAAGGTTTGCCGGAGGCCGAACTTGGCGATCGCCTGTTCGTGGCTGCCGCACACGTGCATCACGGTCACCGGGGCGCGGCCGATCTGGTCGCACATCTGTCCGATGGCAGCGGCCAGTTCGTGGGCGCGGGCTGGATCGCGGAACTTGAGTTCGTCGGCCCCTTTGGGACGGGCGACGCCGGCCCCGACGCCCTCAGGCATCGGGGACGCCCCGCGCCGGCGCTGTGGGGTCCGAGGCCGAGGCGCGCGTGGCGTCGATCTCGCCGCGCACGTCGGCCGCCATCATGTCGTTCTCCGCTTCCCGCAGCAGCAGATCGTAGAGGGCGAGCGTCTCCTCGATCTCGTCACTCGGGAATGCGCCGGATGGCGAAGCCCACGTGGTTGAGGATGTAGTCACCCGGCGCCACGGGCTCGTCGATGATGTCGAGCCGCGTCTCACGCCGCACGCCGAAGAAGTCCACCTGCGCGATCTGGCCGTTGACCTCGAGAATGCGGCCGGGAACTCCGAGACACATCGCTCCTCCGCGGATGGAGCGGGCCCGTGACGGCCCGCACAGTGGACCGAAGCTGGGAAAACCGGAGCGGCCTGTCAGTCAGGGGCTTCGCCTTGGTCGCGTAGGGCTTTTGCCTACGCCTGGTGGGCCCGTCGCCGGGAGGGGAAGACCGGGACAAGAACGTAAGGGAACGCCGAAAAAAACTCGGGGAAGCACCGACGGTTCCACCCGTTGTGTCTAGGCATGTTCACGTCGAAGCTAAAGCCCAAACACTTGATGAAATCTCGACGGCAGTACCCATACATCATGTAGCAGTTCCCCCCTTCAATTGAACTCACGCCCCCCCCACGGAGTGCGGAGAGGATGGATATGAAAGTCACGATGAATCCGGTTCTGGGACGGTTGACCGCGCTGTTGATCGGAGCGACGGTCGCTGCTTCCTGCACCAGCGACAAGATCGTCTATCAGAGCAAACCGAATTTCACGGCGCCGCCCGCGGCCGCCGCGAATTTCGTCGGATACTCCGATACGGTCACCAAGCAGACGGTCTGCGGTAACTGTCACGTCGACCAGCAGGCCAAGTGGTCGACCACCAAGCACGCCACGGCGTGGGCGGATCTCCAGGCGAGCGGCCACGCCGGCGCCTCCTGCGAACCCTGCCACACGGTGAATTCCAACGGCAACGCGTCCACCGATACCCTGTCCGGCTTCCTCGCGACCCGGGACGCCCGCTACGAGGACGTCCAGTGCGAGAGCTGTCACGGCCCGGGCCTCGTGCACGTAACGGCGCCCGGACTCAGCAACCGCCCACTGGCGTCGATCGCCGTCGACACCGGCGCCGCCTTCGGCGACGGCTGCGGCGAGTGCCACACCGGCACGCACAACCCGTTCGTGGATGAGTGGGTTCAGACGAAGGGTGCCGGACATGCGCACCTCGAGGCGCATGCGCTCGGCAACGCGGCTTGCACGAACTGCCATGTCGGCCAGGACGCGCTCGTCGCCTGGGGCGTGAACACCAACTACAAGGAAGCGAGCGAGGAAGCCACGAATCCAATGGCCATCACCTGCGCGGTCTGCCACGATCCGCACGGTGGGCCGAACACGGCCCAGCTCCGCTATCCCATCGACGTGGCCGATACGTCGGGCAACCTCTGCATGCGCTGCCACCAGCGTAACGGCAAGCCCGTGGCCCCGGCGAGCAAGTATGCGCCGATGGCTCCCGAAGGCCCCGTCCTGCTCGGCTACGCCGGCTACTTCCCGGCCGGCTACACCGGTCCCGACACGATCCTCGGTACGCACGGTTCGTCGGCCAACGCGAAGCTCTGCGTCACCTGCCACATGGGCAAGATGACGGTGAACGACTCGGCCGGGGCGTTCGTCACCAGCTACACAGGACACAACTTTGCCGCGGCGCCATGCCTCGACGCCAACGGCGTGCCCACCACCGGCTCCTGCGACGTGTCGCAGCGGTCGTTCTCGGCCTGCGCGGCGAGCGGCTGCCATGGCACGCCGAGCGCAGCCCGGTCGGCCTTCGTCGCCGTCTCCAGCCGGCTGGCGCTTCTGGATTCGGCGCTCAACAGCCAGCTGGTCCAGATTCCGGACTCGGTGTACCAGAGCACCACGATGAACTCGGCCATCGGCGCCAAGTTCAACCTGCAACTGGCCGAGAAGGCCGGCAGCGAGGTGCACAACCCGTTCCTGATGGAAACGCTGCTGACCAGCAGCATCAGCCAGATCCAGACGGACTACGGGATCGCGCCGAAGATCAGCGTGAACCTCGCGAACATTCTTCCGCAGACAGCGGCCAACTACCGCTGAGTAGTGGGGATGGGCGGTCGGCAGGGGGCGGAACCGGGGTTCTGGTTCCGTCCCCTGTCGACGTTTGCGGAGGGTATCGGGTCGTACCCCGAGGGTACCCACGGGCTGGTGCACACGTTAAACACATGACAGGACCGTCCGACAATCCCGTACAAAACTCCGGCAACCGCTGACGGTTCCCCCCGGTCCGGAGGCCCACATTCCACCTCGCAGGCAAACGTGAGAACAACAATCGAAGTCGAGCAGCAGTAGAAGGAGTTTCACGGTTCGAGCCCCACGCCCCCCACGGAGTGCGGAGAACATGAAAATGAGAGTTCCCAGAAGTCCGGTGCTGGGGCGGCTGACCGCAGTCTTGATCGCAGCGGTAGTCGCCTCATCGTGTACCAGCGAGAAGATCGTCTACCGGAGCGAACCGAGTTTCACGGCGCCGCCAGCGGCGGCCGGAGACTTCGTTGGGTACGCGGACACGGCCAGCAAGCAGACCGTGTGTGGTAATTGTCACGTGGACAAGCAGCTTCAGTGGGCCACGACGAAGCACGCATCGGCGTGGGCCGACCTGCAGGCCAGCGGTCACGCCGGTGCCTCCTGCGAGCCCTGTCACACGATCAGCAAGAACGGCAACGCAGTGACCGTGGACGACGTGGGCTATACGGCAACGCACGACGCGCGGTACGAAGACGTGCAGTGCGAGAGCTGCCATGGCCCAGGTCTGGCGCACGTCACGTCCCCGGCACTGGGGAACCGTCCGCTGGCGTCGATCGCGGTCGACACCGGCGCGGCGTTCGGCGACGGCTGCGGCGAATGCCACAGCGGCACCCATGAGCCGTTCGTCGACGAATGGAAGCAGTCGCTGCACGGTGCCATGAACTCGCACGCCATGGGCAACGCCAGCTGCCAGCCCTGCCACACGGCGCAGGGTGCGCTGGCCGCGTTCAACGTCAACACGGCCTACCTGGAAAAGGATCAGGTGGCGACCAACCCGCTGCCCATCGTCTGCGCGGTGTGCCACGATCCGCACGGCAGCGACAACCCCGCGCAGCTTCGGTTCCCCATCAACTCGATCGATCCGAACCAGAACCTGTGCATGAAGTGCCACCAGCGGAACGCGACGTACGATCCGTCCAACACGCACGGTCCGCACTCGCCGGAAGGCCCGCTCCTCATCGGAGAGGCTGGATGGTGGCCGCCGGGCACGCAACTCAATCTGCCCGACACGATCGTCGCCACGCACGGGACGACTCGGAATCCGGGGCTGTGCGTCACCTGCCACGTGAACCGGTTCACCGTGACCGATCCGAACACCGGCAACTTTGCCTTCCAGGCAACCGGCCACCTGTTCGTCGCCATTCCGTGTCTCGACGCGAACGGGCTGCCCACGGTGGACAACACGTGTGACATCTCGCAGCGGTCGTTCAGCGCCTGTACGGCGAGCGGCTGCCACGGGAGTGGTTCCGTAGCCCAGTCGGCCCTGACGGCCACGCGTGGACGCCTCGCGCTGCTCGATTCGACGCTCGCGGGCCAACTCGCCCAGGTGGATCCGGCCGAGCTGGCGGTGAGCACCACGCTCACGACGGCCAAGGGCGCGCAGTTCAATCTGCAACTCGCCGAGGAGCCGGGGTCGGTGGTACACAACCCATTCCTCATCGAGGCGCTGCTGACGGCGAGCATCAACCAGATGCAGAAGGACTATGGTATCGCGCCGCAGGTTGGCGTCAACCTCAACAACATCCTGCCCACGATGTTCAAGAAGTGATCGGGATGTCGATGGAAGACCTGCAGTAGAACCACTCGGTGCGGGCCGGGGACGAACACCTTCCCGGCCCGCACCAGCACCGGGCCCCATGGCCCGGTGCCGAAGACTCTGAACCGCTGACGCAGTACCGGAGGCGACGATGATCGGGGGCGATCGAGCACACGACGCCATGCTCCATAGATCCGTACGGCAGCAGATGTCCCATCGGGGCCGCGGCGTGACGTCGACGGCCCTCGCGCTCGTCGTGCTGGCGTTTTCCACATCGTCCCTGCGCGCGCAGGGCTACGTCATTCAGGGATCCAGCTTCGCGCAGTTTCTCGACATGCGCCCCCTGGTGACCGACAGCGTCCCCTTCGCCGCCACGGATTCCGTCTCGACCCTCTTCCGGCGGACGCCGAGCGGCGTGATCACCACCTGCACGACGGGCGATCCGTACTGTTATTTCGTGCGGTCCGCTCCGCGTGCCAACCTCACGGCGCTCATGCAGGACGTGGACGTCACGGCGTGGGGACTGCGCCCGGGCCTGAGCGTGCACGCGCAACTGCGCGCCCGCACGGCCGGGGGGGACGCGCGCAGCCTCTGGCCGCAGGCCAATCAGCATTTCGACGTGCTCGCCGCCTATGCCGAATACGAACGCTCGCCCGTGCTGGCGCGCCTCGGCCGGCAGTGGGTCACGTCGGCGCTCGGCGTCTTCAACTTCGACGGGGCTTCGGTGACCGTGCGCCCCATCCCGATGCTCGGGCTCAGCGCCTACGGCGGCGGAACGCTCATCCAGGGGCTCGACCGCCCGCTCGGCGCCGCGGCGCTCTCGCCGGTGGAGGACATCCCGCCCGTGGACAAGTCGTTCCTCGTCGGGGGCACGATGCAGTTCCGGCCCAACGCAAACGGCGCGGTGCAGGTCCAGTACCAGCGCGAGATCCGCAACGACCGCGGCGCGCTCTACTCCGAGCGGATGGCCGCGACGGCGGAGTTTCGCGCTCGGTACGCGTCGTTCGGCGGCGAGGCCACCCGCGATCTCGCCACGGAGACGTTCAACGATCTCGGCGCGCACGTCGCGTTCAATCCCTGGCACCGCATCGGCACGCGCCTCGAGTACCGGCACTACTCCCCGTATTTCGATCTGTGGACCATCTGGGGGGCCTTCTCCCCCGTGGGCTACAACGAGTTCACCGGGACCATGAACTGGGCCACGCCGGGGACGCGGCTCGCACTCGGCCTGTCGGGCGGATACCGCAAGTACGCCGACACCTACACCGGGGTCGCATCGCTGCCGCTCCGGACCAGCGGATGGCGCGTCGGCGCCACCGGGTCGCTGCGCGCCACCAACACCTGGACGGTGCAGGGCAGCTACGACATGGACATCAACTTCGGCGCATCGAGCACCGATGGCGACGTCGCGATTCGCTGGCAGCCCAGCGACCGCGGCTCGCTGGCGGTGCACGGCACCGCCTTCCAGAACATCTACGAGTTCACCGTGGGCGAGGGACGCGTCGTCGGCGCCGGCCTGCAGGGGGACTACCGGCTCACGCCCGACCTGCGGCTGGTGGGCGACGCCACGCTCTATCGCCACACCGGCCGGAACGAGCCCGATCTGGCCGACTGGAACCAACGGCGCGCCAGCCTCCGGCTCGAATGGCGGGTGGGCGGCGAACCCGGGAGCGGCAACTGGACCGTGGGTCCGGTGAGGCGGCCATGAAGATCAGACACCTGCTCATCCCGCTCGTGCTCGCGGTGGCCACCGCGACGCTGGGCACCCAGCAGCCCCGCGGCGCATTCCCGCACGCGCGGCATGCCAAGCTCTTTCCCACGTGCGCCGGCTGTCACGCCGGAATCCTCGACGGCGACTCGTCGCGCATGTTCCCCACCGCCGAGGCCTGCGCGCAGTGCCACAACGGGACCGACGTGCGGCGGGTGGCGTGGACCGGCCACGTGGAGAAGGCCACCAATCTCAAATTCTCGCACACCGAACACGAGATGATGTCGGCGCAGGGCGGGTCCCCCGCCCAGTGCGTGAATTGCCATGGCCAGCAGGCCGGCCGCGACACCGCGTGGATGCACGTCGCCGGCGCCAATCCCGCCGCGTGCATCACCTGCCACCGCCACCAGGCGAGCGAACACCTGGCGCCCACGGCGGATTGCGCCACCTGTCACAAGACGCTGGTGCAGGCCACGAGCCTGTCGGCGGGCGACATCGCCGCGTTCCCGAAGCCGGCCTCGCACAGCGATCCGAACTGGCTGTCCACCCACGCGCCGAAGAACGACGCGCAGGTGGCCCAGTGCGCCATCTGCCACGCCCGCGAGAGCTGCGAGCGGTGCCACGTGAACGCCGATCAGGTGCCGGCCATCGCGGCGCTCGGGCGTGACACCCGCGTGGCGGCGCTGGAGCGCGAGATGAAGCCGGCGTACTTCACGCCGGCTTCGCACAAGGCATTCGACTGGGAGTACACGCACGGGCCGTCGGCGCGCACGGAGACGCAGACCTGCGCCACCTGTCACGCGCGCACGAGCTGCACGACCTGTCACATCGGTACCGCTGGCCAGGACGTGATCAGGAAGCTGCCGGTGCCCGCACCCGGCCGGACCCAGGGGGTGCTGCTGGTGCATGCCGCGTCGGTGTCCATCGTGCGGCCCAACCCGACCGCCGGCACGGCGGCGGGGAGCGGCCTGGTGCTGCTGGCGACGGCGCGCGATACCGTGCGGTCGACCGCGGTGCACGTCCACCCCGATGGCTTCGCCACCAACCACAAGGACGTCGCGGCCAGTGGACAGCTCAACTGTCAGGGCTGCCACCAGCCGCGCGACTGCACGGCCTGCCACGACGGCGTTTCGCCCCGGGGCGGCTACCACCCCGCGGACTTCATGTCCCGGCACGCCACGGGCGCCTACGCGCAGGAGCAGAACTGCAGCAGCTGCCACCGCGTGGAGACCTTCTGCCGCTCATGCCACGAGAAGTCGGGCATCGCCAAAACGGGCGGCGTGCGAGGCACGGCGCATACGGCGCAGCCGCTCTGGCTGCTGCAGCACGGGCAGGCGGCGCGGCAGGGGCTGTCCTCGTGCACCGCATGCCACCAGCAGCGCGACTGCCTGCGCTGCCACTCGAGCCTGGGCCTGCACGTCAACCCGCACGGGCCCGACTTCAATGCGGAGGCCATGGGGTCGCGCAATATGCAGATGTGCCTGGTGTGCCACCTGACCAATCCGCTGAAGAAGTGAACGACTGCTGACCACCGCTGACGGCTGACTGCTGAAGGCTGACCCCTGACCGCTGACGAGCCCGAAGCAGCCAGCGGTCAGGCCTCAGCCGTCAGCCGTCAGTGGTCGGTACTCACTCGTCCGTGGCCGAAACGACACCGGGACGCCTCTCGATGGAAGGAGAAGCGTCCCGGCGTCGTTTCGGTTGACCGTTGACCGTTGACCGTTATCTGTTGCCTGTCGACTGCGGACTCACGACTTGTCGTTGCCCGCTCGTTCGGCGGTCGGCCTTCAACCGTCCTACTTCTTCATCGCGGCCTTCGTTGTGCCGGCCGCGTGCATCTCCTGCAGTGCGCTGTCGGTCAGCATCTGCGTATTCGGGCCCTGGCGCCGCTTGATCTCGGCGCTGGCGCTGTCCGCCAACGGCTTGTTGCCGAGCTTCTCGGCCGCCATGTAGATGCCGAAGAAGGGCGCCGCGTTCAACGGCGCGAGATCCGACGCCTGGCGGTAGCTCTTCAGCGCCGCATCGTACTTGCCGGCCCGGTACTGGGCGTTTCCGCTGTCCAGCGCCGCGCGGGCATCGGGGGACATCGAGGTGTGCGGGTTGGCCGTGCTGTCACCGGCCGCCATGGCACCGAGCGGCGTCTTGGCCGGCTGCTGGGACTGCTTGCATGCGCCCGCGGCGAGGAGCGCCGGGAGCGCGAGGAGAGCAATGGCGCGGGTGGCGCCACGAGAAATCTCGGACATGACTGACCTCGGGAGTTGGCTTCGAAAGCTACTCTGACTGCGCCGCAGTATCGCGGAATCAGGGGGTTTGACGCAGCCGGACCTTTGCCGCGCACGCTGTAAGCATTTCCCCGACGGCACTGTCGGCGCAACCCCCCTTCCTATTCAGGAGTTTGCTTCTGTCTGCCTTTCGCGCCGGGCCGGATCATGTACAGACACGAAAGTCTATAGACGCGGCCACCGGGTCGGGGACCCCCTCACCCGCCGGTTCGCGGACTACCAACCCATCCTAGGGGGTTGTGTCATGCTCACGCCAACCACGCACGCGTGGTCAGACGATGAAGCGCTGGGCGGATATCTCGGCCGCCGCGGCATCAGCCGGCGAGACTTCATCGAATTCTGTGGACAGATGGCCGCTGTCCTCGGACTCAGCAGCCTGGCGGTGCCGAGAATCGCCGAGGCCATGGAAGCGCTCAAGCGCCCCAGCGTCATCTGGCTGCAGTTGCAGGAATGCACGGGTTGTGTCGAGAGTGTCATCCGCACGTCGGATCCGACCATCGGTGACCTCGTCCTCGACGTGATCTCGCTGGACTTCATGGATACGCTCATGGCGGCGGCGGGCACCCACGCCGAAGAGGCGCTCGACACGGCCCGCAAGCAGAACGCCGGCAAGTACATCCTGATCGTCACCGGGTCGGTGCCGACGAACGAGAACGGCATCTACACGATGATCGGTGGCCGCACCGCGCGGCAGCTGCTCGAGGAAACGGCGAAGGATGCGGCGGCGGTGATCGCCGTGGGCGCCTGTGCCCACTGGGGCAGCGTCCAGGCCTCGAAGCCGAATCCCACGGGCGCCGTGGGCGTTTCGGAAATCGTGAAGGACAAGCCCGTGCTCAACATCGCCGGGTGCCCCCCGATCGCCGACGTCATCACGGCCACCGTGGTGCACTTTCTCACCTTCGGGCGCCTGCCCGAGACCGATGGCGACGGACGGCCCCTGTTCGCGTACGGCAAGCGGATTCACGACCAGTGCCCGCGGCGGGCGCACTACGACGCCGGCCAGTTCGTGCGCGCGTTCGACGACGCCGGCGCCCGCGAGGGCTGGTGCCTGTACGAGGTGGGGTGCAAGGGTCCGGCGACGTTCTCGCCGTGCCCGATCTTCATGTGGAACTCCCATACCGATTTTCCAATCGGTGCCGGCCATCCCTGCATCGGCTGCACCGAGCGGAACTTCTGGGATTCGATGTCGCCGTTCTACCACCGCCTGCCCAACGTGGCCGGCGTCGGGGTGGAGCACACGGCGGACATCCTCGGGGCCGCGCTGGCGGTAGGCGCGGCGGCCGGCGTTGCCGCGCATGCGGCGGCGACGGGCATCTATCAGATCCGTTCGCGGCGCGCCGAGTCGGCGCGCCGACCAGAAGTCGAGCGCAACCGGCCGGGAGGACAGCCATGGCGAAGACTAAAGTCGTGATCGATCCGATCACGCGCATCGAGGGCCATCTGCGCATCGAGGCCCAGGCCGAGAACGGCATGGTGTCCGACGCGTGGGCGTGCTCCACGCAGTTCCGCGGCATCGAGATCATCATGGAAGGGCGCGATCCCCGCGATGCCTGGGCCTACACCCAGCGCATCTGCGGCGTGTGCACGGTGGTGCACGCCGTCGCGTCGTGCCGGGCGGTGGAAGACGCGCTCGACATCCACATCCCGCCCAATGCCAACACGATTCGCAATCTCGTGCACGGCATGCAGTTCATTCAGGACCACGTGATCCACTTCTACCACCTCCACGCCCTGGACTGGGTGGACGTGGTGAGCGCGCTCAAGGCCGATCCGGCGCAGACGGCCAAGGTCGCCGCGTCCATCTCGCCCTGGCCGAACAACTCGGCCACCTACTTCCGCGAGGTGCAGGAACGGCTCAAGACGTTCGTGGGCAGTGGGCAGCTCGGGATCTTCGCCAACGGCTACTGGGGCCACCCGGCCTACAAGCTGCCCCCGGAGGTCAACCTGCTCGCCGTGGCGCACTATCTGGAAGCGCTCGACTGGCAGCGCGACGTCATCCGGCTGCACACGATCTTCGGCGGCAAGAACCCGCATCCGAACTTCCTCGTGGGCGGGATGGCCAGCGCCATCAATCTCGAAGGCACGGCGACGATCAATGCCGCCAAGCTCACCGAGATCAGGGACATGATCACGCGGGCCCAGCGGTTCGTGGAGCAGGTCTACTGGCCGGATCTCGTGGCCATCGCCGGCTACTACAAGGAGTGGGCGGCCATCGGCGGCGGCACGGGCAACTACCTCGCGGTGGGGGAATTCCCCGCCACGGACATCCGCGACGTGGATTCGCTGTACCTGCCGCGCGGCATCGTGATGAACAAGGACCTCAGCAAGGTCCTGCCGTACGACCAGACGAGCGTGACCGAGAGCGTCTACTCGGCGTGGTACGACTACGACGAGGGTCCGAACGCGGCGCTGCACCCCTGGAAGGGCGAGACCAAGCCCCACTACACGGGGCCGCAGCCGCCCTGGCAGTACCTGCAGGACGAGACGAAGTACACCTGGATGAAGGCGCCCCGCTACGACGGGCACCCCATGGAAGTCGGCCCGCTGGCCCGGATGCTCGTTGGCTACGCGAGCGGACACAAGGACATCAGGGCCATCGTGGGCGACACGCTCAAGGCCCTCAACGTCGGGCCGGCGGCGCTGTTCTCCACGCTCGGCCGCACCGCCGCCCGCGGCATGGAAACGGTGCTGCTGTCGCGGCAGATGAGCGGCTGGTTCGACAATCTGGTGAGCCGCATCAAGGCAGGCGACGTGTCCACCTTCGCCGGCAAGAACTGGGAGCCCGGCACCTGGCCCAAGACGGCCCGCGGCTACGGTCCCCTCGACGCCCCGCGCGGCGCCCTCGGCCACTGGGTGGAGATCGCCGACGGCAAGATCTCCCGCTACCAGTGCGTCGTCCCGACCACGTGGAATGCGTCGCCGCGTGACGACAAGGGCGTGGTGGGTCCGTACGAGGCCGCGCTCACCGACCACCATCCGCTGCTCAAGCCCGATCAGCCGATCGAGATCCTCCGGACGGTGCACTCATTCGATCCGTGTAACGCCTGCGGCGTGCATGTGCTCGACGCCGAGGGCGAGACGGTGACGGAGGTGCGCGTGCAATGACCCCTCTCGATTCCAAACATGCGCGCGGCTCGCCCTGGCCGTCGATCGACGAACGGGCCGGGGCCATGACGCGCGAGCCGGTCATCCAGCGCGGTGGCCGGTCGGAGCACTGGGTCTACCTGTGGCACTGGCCCATCCGCGCCATGCACTGGACGGCGGCCGTCTGCATCGTCGTCCTGGTCGTGACCGGGTTCTGGATCGGCCGGCCGTATTTCATGACGGGTGGGGCGAGCCAGACCTTCGGCCTGCAGTACGTGCGCCTCGTGCACTTCATCGCCGCCGGCGTGCTCGTCGCCACGGCCATCGTCCGCATCTACTGGCTGTTCGCCGGCGATCGCTTCGAACGGCTGCCGGCGCTGTTCCCGGTGCGGAAGAGCGATTGGGTGAATCTGTGGAAGATGGTCAAGTTCTACCTGCTCGTGCATCCGGAGCGCGCGCCCCGTTATCTGGGGCACAATCCGCTGCAGCAGTTGTCGTACACGTTCACGTATCTGATGGCCGCGCTGCTGGCCGTGACCGGATTCATCATGTTCGGCGAGGCGAACCCGCAGGGGCTCATCATGCACACCTTCGGACAGCTCGCGCCCATGCTGGGCGGGTTTCAGTGGGTGCGCGTGATCCATCACGTGGCCGCCTGGTACTTCCCCATCTTCATCATCCTTCACGTGTATCTCGCCATCCGCGCCGACCTGCTGGAGCGGAGCGGCGCGATCTCGTCGATCATCAGCGGCGGCCGGTTCGTGGCCACCGACGAGCACTATGCCGACGAGTGAGCGGCGTTCGGGCGATGTCGTCGTCGGATTGGGCAACCCGATCATGGGCGACGACGGCATCGGCCTGGCCGCGCTCGAACGCCTGCGCGAGGAGTGGGAGATCCCGGCGGCCGTCGAGCTGGTTGACGGCGGCACGTGGGGCATGACCCTGCTTCCGCTGCTCGAAAGCGCGGAGCGCGTACTCTTTCTCGACGCCATCCGCACCGGGCGCCCCGTGGGAACCCCCGTGGTCCTCGTGGGTCAGGAGATCCCCCGGCAGGCGGCCCTCAAGATTTCGCAACACCAGATTGATCTGCGCGAGGTGCTCGCGGTGGCCGAGTTCCGCGGCACGCTGCCCCCAGACATGGTGGCCGTCGGCCTCGAGCCGGCCACGTTCGAACTCGGCGACCCGATGACACCGGCGGTGCTCGACAACATCGACCGCGTGGTGGAGATGGCGGTCGACCAGCTGCGGGCATGGGGGCACGAGTGCCGAAAGCGCGCTGCCGTCGGCCCGCTGCTCACGGCTGCCGGCCCCGGGTGGTAGCTCATGCACGAAATGTCCGTCGCCATGGAGATCTGCCGCATCGTGGACCAGAAGTACGACCGCGAGGCCGGGACGCTGGTGACGGTCGGTGTCGAGGTCGGCGACGACGCGGGGCTCGAACTCGGCAACCTGGAATTCTGTCTGGAGGCGCTGCTCTCGCAGCCGCCGTTCACCGGCGCCAAACCGCACTTCGACCGCAAGCCCGGCGACGTGCTGCGCGTCAGCTACCTGGAGTTGGACGATGGCCATTAGAACGATCGACGTCCGCGAACGCGTCATGGAGAGGAACGACGTCATTGCCCGTGACATCCGCGCCCGGCTCGACGCCAGCGGCGTGGCGGCGCTCAACCTCGTCTCGTCGCCCGGCTCCGGGAAGACGCTGCTGCTCGAACGCACGCTCGACGCGCTCGGCGACGAGCTGCGCATGGCCGTCATCACCGGCGACGTGCAGACGCAGAACGACGCCGAGCGACTGGCCCGCCACACCACGCGCCTGGTGCAGGCCGTGGTCACCGGGGGCGCGTGCCATCTCGATGCGCGGCAGATCGACAACGGCCTCGAGGCCGTGGATCTGGACGACACCGACCTCGTGTTCATCGAGAACGTCGGCAACCTCGTCTGTCCGGCGTCGTGGTATCTGGGCGAGGACGCGAAGGTGGTGGTGTTCTCGGTGACCGAGGGCGAGGACAAGCCGCTCAAGTATCCCAAGATGTTCCGCGAGGCCCGGTACGCGGTGTTGAACAAGGTGGATCTCCTGCCGTACGTTCCGTTCGACGTGGACCAGGCCGTCGAGTGCGCGCGGCGGGTGAATCCGGAGTTGGAGTTCTTCTTCACGTCGGCCACCACGGGCAGCGGTCTCGACACCTGGTTCGATTTCATCCGGCGGGTCGCACGATCCGGCCGAGCGCCGGCGAGCGCGCCGGTGGCGGCGCGCGCTCAGGCATGAACCGAACGATCGAGGCGCAGCGGGCGGAGCCGGGGGCCGGGCAGTCGACGGACGGGCTCCGCCTTCGCGTTGCCGGGGTGGTGCAGGGGGTGGGCTTCCGCCCCTTCGTGCACCGGATGGCGGTTCGGCACGGCCTGCGGGGATGGGTGCGCAACACTACGGGCGACGTCGAGATCGCCGTGGCGGGCGAACCGTGGGAACTGGAGCGCTTCGTCCGCGCCCTGAGCGCCGAAGCGCCGCCGCTGGCGCGCATCGACCGCGTGGAGCGCGAAGTCCTGCACGGCGCGATCCTCGGGCCCTTCCGGATCGTCGAGAGCGACGGCAGCGGCGAGGAGGGGCAGTGGGTGTCGCCCGACGTCGCCATCTGCCCGGCGTGCGAGGCCGAACTCTTCGACCCGCTGGACCGCCGGTACCGGTATCCCTTCATCACCTGCACCAATTGCGGCCCGCGTTACTCGGTGATCGAGCGCATGCCGTACGATCGCGAGCGGACCAGCATGCGCCGGTTCGAACAGTGCCCGGCGTGCGACCGCGAGTACGCGAGCATCGGCGACCGGCGCTATCACTCGGAGACCAACAGCTGCCCGGTCTGCGGGCCCCGGCTTGCCTACCTCGACCGCCGCGGCCGCCCGGTGGATGCCGAGGACCCCATCGCGTCGGCGGCCGCGGCGCTGCGGGGAGGCGGCATCGTGGCCGTGCGCGGCATGGGCGGATTCCACCTCGCCTGCGATGCCACCGCCGAATCCGTGGTC
This sequence comes from uncultured Gemmatimonadaceae bacterium, assembly GCA_963822945.1. Lineage (GTDB taxonomy): Bacteria > Gemmatimonadota > Gemmatimonadetes > Gemmatimonadales > Gemmatimonadaceae > JAGWRI01. The sequence goes on from CAWGJO010000026.1 coordinate 26,200, forward strand.
GTGCGCCTGCGGCGCGGCAAGCACCGCGACGGCAAGCCGCTCGCCGTGATGGTGCGGTCGCTCGCCGACGCCCGCCGACTCGCCATGATCGGCGATCGGGAGGCCGAGTGGCTGGAGCGTCCCGCGCGGCCCATCGTCGTGGTCGAGGCCCGCGAGGGTTCGCCCGTGGCGCCGTCGGTGTCCGGAGGGCTCGCCACCATCGGGCTCATGCTCGCCTACACGCCGGTGCACCTGCTGCTCCTCCAAGCCGTGGGGCGCCCGTTGGTGATGACCAGCGGAAACCACACCGGCGAGCCCCTGGCCGCGTCGCTCCACGAGGCGCTCCGCGATCTGGCGGACGTGGCGGGGTCGTACCTCACGCACGATCGCGAAATCGTGGCGCGGATCGACGACTCGGTGGTGCGGGTGGTGCCGGGGCCGGGCCGTCAGTCCGACGCACCGGCGGCGCCCGCCATCCTCATGCGGCGCGCCCGCGGCCTCGCGCCGCTGCCGGTGGCCCTGCCCGTGGCCGCGCCGGAGCCGCTGGTCGGCGTGGGACCGCATCTCAAGAACACCTTCACCCTCGCCACGGGGCGGGACGCGTACGTGAGTCCCCACATCGGCGACCTCGAGACGCTCGACACCGCCGACCACTGGCGCGCCACGTACGACGCGTTCCGCCACCTGTTCCGCGTCACGCCGTCCGTGGTGGCGCGCGACCTGCATCCCCAGTACCTGTCCACGCGCCTGGCCGCGGAACTCGGCATCGACCGGGTGATCGCGGTGCAGCACCATCACGCCCACATCGCCGCCGTCGCCGGTGAGCACGGCGTTGCCGAGCCCGTGATCGGCGTGGCGTTCGACGGGACGGGGTACGGCGACGACGGGCACACCTGGGGCGCCGAGATCCTCGTGGCCGATCTCGCCGGGTACCGGCGCGTGGCCCAGCTCCGGTACGCGCCGCTGCCCGGCGGCGACGTGGCGGCCCGTTCGCCCTGGCGTGTGGCGTTGGGGTACCGCTCGCTCGCGCCGGAGCACGCCGACGCCTTCTCCCTCGCCCATCGCGGCGTCGATCCACGCGCCGTCCGGCTGGTGGAGCAACAGATGGCCGCCGCCGTGAACACGCCGCTGGCCTCCTCCATGGGCCGGCTGTTCGATGCGGCCGCGGCCGTGCTCGGGGTCTGCCGCGAGTCGCACTTCGAGGGAGAGGCGGCGATGCGGCTCGAGGCACGGGCCGCCCACCACGAAGCCGGTCCCCTCCCGTACGAGGCCGTCGCCGGCGAGGGGGGGCGCCACCACTTCGATCCCATCCCGCTGCTGGCCGCGCTGGGCCGCCGCGCGCTCGGGGGCGAGGATGTAGGGCGCCTGGCGGCGGTATTTCACGAGAGCGTCGCAGACGGCACAGCGGCCTTCGTCGGCTCGTTGGCGGCCCGGGAGGGTATCACCCGGGTGGCCCTGGGCGGGGGCGTGTTCCAGAACGCCCGCCTGCTGGCCTCGCTGGCCCGGAGGCTCGAAGCCCGGGGCCTGCAGGTGCTCACGGCCGGGGTGCTGCCGCCCAACGACGGGGCCGTGAGCTACGGGCAGGCGGTGGTGGCCGCGGCGCAGCTCGCGCGGCGCTGAGTGCGGCCGCGGGGCGGAGAAGTTGCGGCGCGGGCGTCCCGGACCCGTTTCGCGTAGAATTATCCAGCGGCGCGACGCCTCGGCGGCGGTACCGGCTTCACCACGACCTTGAGGAGGACGGATGACGGCACTACGGGGTGGACGGCGGAGCGCGCTGCTGGGGGTGGTGGCGACGGCGCTCGTCGCGTCGGGCTGCTTCGGCAAGCCGAAACATCCCGTGCCCGCGCCGCTGCCCGTAACCCTCTCCATCGTCAGCCACGCCTTCGCCGACGTCGACGTGTCCGTGCTTCCGTCACCCGGGGCCGGCGCCATGCGGCTCACCACGGTATCCGGATTCTCCAAGGCGACCATCCGCCTCCGCGCCACGCAGCTCCAGCCCGGCGGCGTGCTGCAGTTGCAACTGCACGCCATCGGAACCAACACCCAGTGGATCACCACGTCGCTCCCCGTCTCGCCCGGTGAACACGTGATTCTGGAGATCAACTCCGACGCCACCGGGAACATGAGCCGGAGCGTGCTCTATCCGCTGCCGGACTCCGACTCGGGCGGCGGCTCCGTGCCGCCGCCGGCGTCGTAGGCGCCTACCGTTTTCGAACCGAGGTCGCTAGGGTTCATATATTGCTACATCGTCATATACGCATATCGGAGGATATACGCGATGGCTAGACCGCACGGGCGTGCGCCCATGGTGATCACCCACGAGGGGGGACTCAAGTTCGCCGCCCAGATCCGTTCGCACCGACTGATCGTCGACCAGCCGGCCGGCGTCGGGGCCGACGAGGGCCCGATGCCGCTCGAGTTGATCGGCGCCTCGCTCGGTACGTGCGTCGCCCTCTACGTCCAGCAGTTCTGCGAGGCGCGGGGGCTGCCCTATCAGGGCATGCGGGTGGAACTCGACCAGGTGGGCGCGCAGAACCCCGGACGCATTGCCAAGTTCATCGTCCGCGTGATGCTGCCCTCGGCCCTGCCGCCGCAGTACGCGGAGATGCTGGAGCGCGTGGCGCGCAGTTGCCCGGCGCACAACACCCTGGTGCACGGCGCCGACGTGGCCGTGGAGATCGAAGCGCCCACGGGGGCCGCCGCCAGCGCCTGACCTTCGCAAAAATCGGGGTCAACCCCCGACTCCGCGGTGCGTCATTCGCCGACAGCCCCGGTTTCCCGCTCGCCGTACCGTTCATCCAGACAGGCGAGCGGGGAGCCGAGTTGCCGCCTCGACTTCGCGTCCAGGTTCCGTGCGGCGCATATGAGGATAGACCCATGAGGACTCGCAACGCATTGGCCAGGGGACTGGCAACGGCGCTGTTGCTCGCGGCGACTGCTGGTACGGTCGCGGCCCAGCGGGGCGGCCAACAGCAGCAGAATCAGCAGCAGCAGATGCAGCAGCAGCGAATGCAGGAGCAGCAGATGGCGCAGATGCAGAACATGGTGCAGCGCATGACCCAGCTGCAGACCCGCGCGCATGAGATGACGCAGACCCAACAGCAACAGATGGATCGGCAGCAGACCCAGCAGACGGAGCGGCAGCGCTTGATGCTCCAGACCTGCCAGGCCGCCGATCAGGCCGCTGCGCAGCTCAAGACGCTGGCCGAGCGCGCCCGCGACATGCAGAAGGATCAGGACATGCTCCGCGACCGCGATCAGCAGCGGGATATGGATCAGCTTCGCCTGCACCTGAACGCCGTGGCCGATCAGCTCGAAGCGAGCGTGCGGACCATGGAGCAGATGCAGAAACGCCTGAGCGCACCGCCGGCTCCGTAAGGAACCGTACGCCGGGCCTGGCCCCCGGCAGACATCGCGCGGTGTACTCGCCGGCCGTCGTGGGGTGACCTGCGGCGGCTGTCGCGCTTGGCATTCCCTTGCGTCGGGCGGGGAGCCTTCCCGACACGGTGCCGACGCTGCTCCTCCGCACATCTACAGACGGGTGAATGCCATGTCGCGCTTATCGCTTGTCACGGTCGCCGTACTGACCATTCCGATGGCGGTGGTGTCGCCTCGGGCGGTCAGGCCCAGGTGGTGAGCTACAGCCTCTCCACCAACTATTCCGCCGGTTCCTACATCTTCAGCGGCAACGCCTGGAGCGCCGCGATGTTTCACGGGCTGCAGGTGCAGGCCGGCCGGTTCAACTTCTCGGCGTCGCTGCCCATCGTGGCGCAGAACAACACGGCGCTGACGTACATCGGCGGCGTGATCGTTCCCACGGGCGGGCCTGACGGAGCCGCGGTGGCGGAACGTGCAAGAAGGGGCAACCCGTGCAGATGGGGAAGGGGGGGCGAGGCGGGGCGAGCATGCAGCGTGCGCCGGGCGGGGCTGCGCTGGCCGTCGCCCCCGGTGATACGCTCACCGTCGCCGAGCCGGGCGGCACCGCCGTGAACGTGGGCGACCCTTCTTCTCGGGCGGCCTGGATCTGTACCGCGGCACCGGGTGGGTTCGCTCGATGAGCGTGCAGGCGTTCGCCAAGGCCCCGATCGCATCCGTCTCGTCGGGGGTCAGCACCGGTCAGTGGGATTACGGCGGCGGTGCATCGATCTCGCTGGGTTCCGGGCAAACCTTCCTGTTCGGCGACGCCTCGTACTGGGTGCTGGGCGACATGCCCACGCTCCAATTGATGGACAACGTGGTGTACGGGGTCGGGCTCGGCCGTGCATCGGAGGACGGGAAGTGGTCGGTGATCGGGTCGCTCTCGGGATCGAGCGAGATCATCCGGAACGTCACCCCACCGGCGAGCGCCGGCCTGAGCGTCGGCTACCGTCAGTCGACGTGGCAGTCGCTGACCTTCGGCGTCCACGTGGGGCTGACGGAATCCGCCTCGCAATTCAGCGCCTCGATTGGCTGGCGGGTGCGGCTGTCCGGTACGCCGTAGCCGGTGCAGGGCGTGGGGTGGCGGCGGGGGGCCCGCCCGGCGGCGCTTGCCGCCGGGCGCGCGCGTGCCCAGCTTCGGCAGTCGCCCTCTTCGAAGAGTTGATCGTGCAAACATTCAGAGTCATCGCTGCCGCAACGCTGGCCGTCGCGACGGCCTGCGCCGTGCCGCAACAGCAGCCCGCGGTCTACGTCCCGCAGGCTCGCTATGTCACCGTGACCACCGTCGCCCTGATGGTCAAGGAGGACGCCGGCGTGCTCCCCTTCCTCAAGAAGGACTTCGCCAAGGGCGGGGTGCTCGACGGGAAGGAGGTGTACGGCTTCATGCCGAGTACGATCACCGTGGCCGCCGGCGACACCATCCACTTCCACTTCATCAATCCCGAGGACGACGAGCACAACTTCGTGCTCCGCGACCTCTTCGTGAAGCTCCCGGGCCAGACCATCGTCGATACCACGTACGTGGCCCGGAAACCCGGGATCTACGACTTCGCGTGCGCCATTCCCGCCCACCTGCCCATGATGCACGGGCAACTCGTGGTGCTGAACCCGGCGGCGGTGGGCGCCGAGTAGGCGCGGCCCCGCCGGCCGCGGCGCCGGCGGGCGACCACGGGCGCGGAGGCCCGCTTCCATCGCGCCTCCGGATCGCGCATTTTGCGTGAGCGGTCCCACCCTCCGACCCCGCCCGCCCATGCGAAACCTGTTCCTCGCGCTCACCGGAGCGTTGGCCGTCGTGTGCTCGGCCGGCGCGCAGAGCTACGCGCCCTCCAGCGGCGTGCGCTACCACCGGCTCCTCATTCACAACGCGCTCGTCATCGACGGCGCGGGGAACCCAACCCGCGGGCCGATGGACATCGTGGTGGAGGGCAACACCATCACCGGCGTCTACGCCGCCCGGCCCATGGCCGAGACGGCGGCCTCCCCGCCGACGCTCGGCGGCGGCAAGTTCGATCGCGTGATCGACGCCACCGGCATGTACGTCATGCCCGGCATCATCGACGTCCACTCGCACATCCAGTTCGATCGCGCCGGCATCCCGATGCCGCACGACTACGAATTCAAACTGCTGCTGGCGCACGGCATCACGACCATTCGCGACCCCGGTTCCATGCAGGGGCCCGACACCATCGTCGCCTACGCCAAGCTCTCCGACGAGAACAGAATCTCGGCGCCCACCATCATTCCGTACGTCGTCGTGCAGTCGGAGTACCCCGACTCGGTGCGCGCCCAGATCCGCCACGTGAAGGCCATCGGCGGCAAGGGGCTCAAGGTGTTCATCAACCGCCCCGACGTGTGGGATGCGATTTCCGATGAAGCCCACAAGCTCGGGCTCCCCATCGCCACCGACATGAAGATCCAGGAGACCGACGCCATCCGCGCCTCGCAGCTCGGCGTCGCCTCCATCGAGCACTGGTACGGCATTCCCGACGCCGCCACGCCGGGGCCGCAGAACTTCCCCGACTACTACAACTACGACAACGAGGCCGACCGCTTCCGCTGGGGCGGCGATATCTGGCGCCAGGCCGACTCGGCCCGCCTCTCGGCGGTGCTCGACACGATGCTCGCGCACCACGTGACCTGGGATCCGACCTTCGCCATCTACGAGGCGAACCGCGATCTGGCCAAGGCGCAGACCGAGCCCTGGTTCAAAGACTACGCCCTGCCGGCGATGATCAAGTTCTACCAGCCCAGCCGCACGTCGCACGGCTCGTACCAGGCCGACTGGACCACGGCCGACGAGGTGATGTGGCGGAACAACTACCGCATCTGGATGCACTGGGTGCGCGAGTATGCCGCCCGCGGAGGCAATGTGACGGTGGGCTCCGACGCGGGGTTCATCTGGGCGTTGTACGGCTTCACCACCATTCGCGAGATGGAGATGCAGCAGGAGGCCGGGTTCCACCCCATCGAGGTGATCCAGCACGCCACCTCCAACGGCGCCAAGCTGCTCGGCCTGCCGCACACCGGCGTGGTCCGCGCCGGATTCGACGCCGATCTCGCGATCGTGGACGGCAACCCGCTGCACAACATGAAGGTGCTGTACGGCCTGGGCATGGACACGCCCGGCCCCGACGGCAAACTCGTGCACCACGGCGGCGTTCGCTACACCATCAAGCAGGGCATCGTGTTCGACGATCACCAACTCCTGGCCGACGTGCGCGCGATGGTGCGCCAGGCCAGGGCCAACGGCACCACGGGGGAATCCGGTAGATGAGCGCTCGTCTGTCACAACTGGCTCAGGGACTCGTCGGATCGGAGATCCTCAAGATCGCCGCCGAAGTGCGCGAACTCATCGCGCAGGGGCGGCCCATCTGCAACCTCACGGTCGGCGACTTCTCGCCCACCGAGTTTCGGGTGCCGGAGCGGCTGGCCCGCGGCGTCGCCGACAACGTCACCAAGGGGCAGACCAACTATCCGCCCTCCAACGGCGTGCTCGAACTGCGCAAGGCCGTGGCGGCGTTCTACAAGCGCGGGCTCGGGCTCGACTATCCGATCGAGAGCATCATGATCGCGTCGGGCGGGCGCCCGGTCATTTACGGCGTCTACCAGACGGTGGTCAACCGGGGCGACACGGTGGTGTACCCCGTGCCGAGCTGGAACAACAACCACTACGCCAGCCTGGTCGGGGCCAAGGCCGTGGAGATCACCTGCGGCGCCGACACCAACTTCCTGCCCACGGCCGCCATGCTCCGCGAGCATGTGCGTGGGGCGTCGCTGCTCGCGCTCAACTCGCCGTCCAATCCCACCGGCACGCTATTCACCGACGAGCAGCTCGGTGACATCTGCGATCTGGTGCTCGAGGAGAACGCCCGCCGCGGCAGCGGCGACCGCCCGCTGTTCGTGATGTACGACCAGATCTACTGGATGCTCACCTTCGGCGGCGCCCATCACGTGAATCCCGTGGGGCTGCGTCCGGAGATGGCCAAGTACACCGTATTCGTCGACGGCATCTCGAAGGCCTTCGCGGCCACCGGACTCCGGGTGGGCTGGGGGGTGGGGCCGGCCGATGTGGTGAAGAGCATGGCCGACCTGCTCACCCACATCGGCGCCTGGGCGCCGCGGCCGGAGCAGATGGCCACCGGCGAGCTGCTCTGCGCCGAAGACGACATCCGCGACTACCACGCCGTGATGATCCGCGACGTTCAGGAACGCCTGGGGCTCATGGCCGAGGGCATCGACCAGCTCCGGCGCGAGGGGTTCCCGGTGGAGAGCACCACGCCCCAGGGGGCCATCTACCTGAGCGCGCACTTCGGGCTGCACGGCAAGCGCAGGCCAGATGGCCAGGAACTCCGCACCAACGAGGACGTGCGCCGGTACCTGCTGCAGGCGGCGGGCATGGCGGTGGTGCCCTTCCAGGCCTTCGGCCAGCGCGAGGAGACGGGCTGGTTCCGCCTCTCGGCGGGCGCCGTGTCGCCGCAGGCGGTGCGCGAGCTGATCCCGAGGCTGCGGGGGGCGCTGCAGGCGCTGCGCTAGCGCGCCGGACCCCGGAATGGCACAACCGGGCGCGAACTCACGTACCTTCCTGACGTGAGGTCGCGCGCCGGGTGCGGCGCGCCGGGTTCCCCAACCAGGAGGGTACGGCCATGAGTTGGATCATCTCCCTGATCATCGGCGGCATCGTCGGCTGGCTGGCCAGCATCATCATGAAGACGAACGCTCAGATGGGCCTGGTCGCCAACGTGCTGGTCGGCATCGTCGGCGCGGTGCTGGGCAGCTGGATCGCGGGCCTCGTGGGGCTGGCCCCCACGGGCGGGGTCGGCCGGTTCCTCGTCGCCCTGCTTGGCGCGGTCGTCCTGATCTTCATCCTGCAGGCGCTCGGATTCTTCAAGAAGAAGCCCGCGTAGCGTCCGGCGTGCCGGCGCGCCGGCTGTCAGGACACGCAACGGAGCCATGGGGGCACGGCGGCGAGCCGTGCCCTTTGCTTCATGCCGCAAACGGGTGATCTTGGAACGATGACGACACTTGCCCTGGCTCCCGAAACGCTCGAAGGCTGGTACGTACTGCACCAGACCTTTGCCCTCGACCGCCCGGCGCTGCGCGCCCTGACGCCGGCGGAGTTCGACGCCGTGGCGCGCGATTTCGCCGCGGCCATGCACGACCTTTCCGGCGGCGATGGCGCCCAGGGGTGGAGCGCGCTCGTGCCCCTCGTCGGGTCGAAGGCCGATGTCATGGTCATGCACTTCCGTCCCACGCTCGACGAACTGGGCGTGGCGCAGGCGCGGCTCGCCCAGGCACGGCTCACCGACTTCGTGTCGCCCGTCGAGTTCTTTCTCAGCGTCGCCGAGGCCGGGCTCTATTACATCACCGCGCAGCTCGCCAAGGCCGCCGACGCGCGCGGCGGCAAGGTGGGCGACGACGAGTACCGGGCCGAGTTGAAGAAGCGCGTCGATGCCGAACTCGCCACCGAGCACGTGCGCAAGCGCCTGTACCCGCCGCCGCCGAGCGACCGGATGCCGTACGTCTGCGTGTATCCCATGGACAAGAAGCGCGAGACGGGGCAGAACTGGTATGCACTGCCCATCGAGGCGCGCAGCGATCTGATGAAGTGGCACGGTCTCACTGGACGGAAGTACGCCGGGCGCGTGCTGCAGATCATCAGCGGGTCCATCGGACTCGACGTGTGGGAATGGGCGGTGACGCTGTTCGCCGCCGATCCTCTGGAATTCAAGAAGATCGTGAGTGAGATGCGCTTCGACGAGGCGAGCGCGAAATACGGAGAGTTCGGCAACTTCTACGTGGGGAAGATCGCGGCCCCCGAGGCGTGGCTGAGCACGCTGCGTCCGGCCGCCGGGTAGGAGCGGAACCGTCCACCGACATCCCCAAGGGGAGGAAGGCGACCGATGCTCGTGACCCTGCTGCTGCTGTTCGTTCAGCAGACCACGCCGCCAATCCAGCGCGACACCGTGCTGCCCGATACGGCGCGTCTGGTGGTGGCCAACCGGACCGTGACCGTCTTCCGGGCACCGCTCGGCGCGCTGTCGCCCGCCGAGCGGGCGGCGGCGGCGATGGTCCGGATCGACTCCGCGGTGGCTCGCGGGCACGATTCGGTGGACGTGACGCCGGCGGCGGAGGGGCTGCTGGTGCGGGCCGGCGGCGTGGCGATGTTCGTGGTGACGCCGGGCGACGTGCACGCCACGGGGCGCGACACGGTGGCCAACCGCGACTCGCTGGTCCTGGCGGCCCGTGCGGCCGCCGAGACGCTGCGCCTGTCCTTGCGCGACGCACGCGACGCGCAGAGCGTCAAGGCCATTCTGATCGGGCTGCTGCTGGCGCTGCTCGCCACGGCTATTCTCGTCGTGCTCTTCCGCCTGCTGTTCAAAGCGCGCCGTGCATTGCTGGCGCGTGTGCGGGCTTTCTCGGCGCGGGCCGCCCCCCAGTTGGAATTCCGCGGCACGCCGCTCATGCGAGCCAACCAGATCGCGAAGTTCCTGCGGCACACCATCACCTGGGTCAGTGCCGCGCTCGTGGTGCTGGCGCTGTACGTCTACACGGGCTACGTGCTCACGCGGTTTCCCTGGACGCGTCCCGCGGGCGAGGCGCTGGGCAACTACCTGGGCACGACCCTGCTTCATCTGGGGGGCTCGCTGCTGCATGCGGTGCCCAAGCTGTTCACGATCTTCCTCATCTTCGTGATCACGCGGTTCGCGACGAACATCGTCCGCACGCTGTTCGACGCGCTGGGCCAGCAGCGGATCACGATTCCCGGCATCCATCCCGATACGGCGCAGCCCACGCGGCGCATCGCGAATGCGCTGCTCTGGATGTTCGCCATCGTCGTCGCGTATCCCTACGTCCCCGGCAGCGATTCGGCGGCGTTCAAGGGCGTGTCGGTGTTCGGCGGCCTGCTGATCACGCTGGGGTCGGCGGGGCTGGTGGGGCAGGCGATGAGCGGGCTGGTGTTGATGTATTCACGCAGCTTCCGGGTGGGGCAGTTCATCCAGGCCGGGACACTGCAGGGCACGGTACTGGAACTGGGCCTGCTGGCCACGAGGTTGCGGACGCCCAAGAACGAGATCGTGACGCTTCCCAACACGGTGGTGATCGGCGCTGCCGTCACCAACTACAGCGCGGCCACGGAATACGGCCATCCGCTGCTCATCTACTCGTCGGTGACCATCGGGTACGACGTGCCCTGGCGCCGCGTGCACGAGCTGCTGATCGCGGCGGCGACCGGCCTCGACTTCGTGCTCGGGGAGCCGGCGCCGTTCGTGCTGCAGCGCGCGCTCGACGACTCGTACGTGGAGTACCAGGTGAACGCGGCCATCGACGCGGCGCGGGCTGACGAACTGCCGTCGTTGTACGCCAAGCTCCACGCGGCCATTCAGGATACGTTCGCGGACGGGGACGTGGAGATCATGTCGCCGAGTTATCTGAGCATGCGCGACGGGAACAAGTCCACGGTGCCGGTGCGCAGCGGGCCGGCAGCCGGCTGAGCCCACCCGGTGTCGGTCATGCCGTCGCCAGGGGCTGCCGTTTAATCGATTCCTAATCATCGATTCATGGCGGAACAGCCGATCGGCCTTAGCTTGGCCAGCGCTGCATCTCCCCCACGCATACCGACCGGGAGGACCGCGATGACGGAAGCTGGCACACACCGGCCCGGAGCCGGACTCGTTCCCGCAACGCTATCCCGGAAATCGTATTCGGCCTGGCTCGTGGCGGCCGCCGTACTCGGGGCGGCTTCCCTGCTGGTTGGCGTCTTCGCCGTGCTGGCAACACGGTCGCACCCGGCCGTCACGGGACCATCGGGCGATTTTGCCGGCTACCTCGCGAAGGACGTCGGTTCCGGATTGCCGGTGGCGCTCAATCCGGGATTCGTGCTGGCGGTCGACGGCCCGGGCCTCTCGGCGCGGGCCCGCGCCGTCCGCCTCGGCGCCCGGATCGTGGACCTCGAGGTCGTGGCGCTGGCGCGCGACGACGCGAGCGACGCGGCGTACTACCATCGCGATCCGATCGCGCTGGCCACCGTCGCCTACAACTCGGATCTCGTGGTTCAGCTCGCCGACAGTCTGGTCTCGACGCTGCGTGCGGTCGGCGGCTCCGAGAACGCCGAGCGGCTGTATGCCTATGTGGCCTCCGATGGCCGGCGGGGAGCGACCGTCGGCGGGGAACTGGAGATGGCGCGACGGGAACTCCGGAGCCTCGAGCCGCGATTCGTCGCGCTCGGGAACTGGATCGAGGCCGCGCGCGTGGCGGCGCTTCGCGGCGATCGGAAGTTCTTCGCGTCCTGGGTGAGCGCAGCCATGGCCGCGCGCGCGCCGGCGATCGCGGGAATCCCCGCAGAGGCGCGCGCGTCGCTGACGGACGTCCGGGCGCTGATCTCCGCCGGACTCCCGGACGATTCGCTCGCCGTCGCCCGGGGCCTGACACGGGCGCTGACGGCGCTCACGCGCTGAGCATCGGCCGTCGACACTCTGCAGACCTTCGACTTCGGGGGCGGCGAACGGTACGGAGGCGGAGGCCTCTAACGGCCGCGTCTCGAAACGGCGAGGCCCGCGGCCACTTGCCCGCCGGCCCTCATCGCTACAACGTCCCATCATGCCAGACCCCAACGTTCCCTTCGTCTCCCCCGCAGCCGCGCTGCCCGCCAACGCGGTGAAGGCCGGCACCGCCACCAACATGCAGGTGCTCGTGGGCCCCGACACCGGCGCTCCCAACTTCGCGCTCCGCCGCTTCATCATGGGGCCGGGCGGTGGCATGCCGCTGCACACCAACGAGGTGGAGCACGAGCAGTACGTGCTGCGCGGCCGCGCCCGCATCCGCATCGGCAACGACGTGCACGAAGTGGCGCCGGACACCACGCTCTACATCCCGGCCGGCGTGCCGCACAGCTACGAGGTGCTCGAGGCGCCCTTCGAATTCCTGTGCGTGGTTCCCAACCGCCCCGACCAGATCCGGCTCGTCGAGGGCTGCTGAACCCTCACCCGCGCAGCCGGAATTCGCGTCCCGCCAGGCGGTAGCCGCCCTCGATGCCGACCGCGAGTGCGAGCATCACGAACAGCACCCAGAGTTTTGCCGGGTCGGTGACCCAGGTGTGCCAGACGAGCGCGCCCAACGCCGCGACGCACGCCGCTGCGCCCGCCATCGAGATCCACCGCCGGCTGCCCGTGTTGCCGGCGCGGCGCACGTTGGCGGCGTTGACCGCGGCGAAGATCAACAGGAACCCCGCGCTTCCCAGCGTCGAGATGCTGGTGAGGTCGAACGCATTGGCCACCACGAGCGTGAGCGCGGCGGTGATCAGCAGCCCTTCGATGGGCGTCCCCCACACCTTCCGCTCCAGCTGCGCCGGCAATTCGCCGTCGCGCGCGATGCCGTAGCTCAGCCGCGCCGCGCCGTACAGGGTGGCGTTGATGGCCGAGGCCGTGGACAACAGCGCGGCGGTGGCGATGAGCGTGAACCCGGCCTGGCCCAGGAAGGGCCGCGCCGCTTCGGCCAACGCGTAGTCCCTGGCCGCCACGATCCGGCTGACCGACAGATTCCCCACCGTCACCAGCGCCACGAGGACGTACAGCACGATCACGAATCCCACCGCCACGTAGTACGCGCGGGGCAGTGTGCGCGACGCGTCGCGCACGTCCTCCGCCGTGTTCGCGATCAGTTCGAAGCCCTCGTACGCCAGGAAGATGATCATCCCGCCGGCAGCCAGCTGCAGCGGCGGTGTCCAGGAGGCCGGGGCGACCTGCGCGGCATGAATGCCGAACGCGCCCACCGCGACGAATACCAGCAGGATCGTGATCTTCAACCCGACGATCCAGTCCTCGGCCCGGCCGATCCACTCGGCGCTCAGCAGGTTGAGCCCCGTGATGCCCACCACGCTCCCCGTCACCAACGCGTGCTTGGCCACGCCCTGCCACGCGTGCGGAAAGAAGGTGGCGCCGTAGCTGCCGAACGCGAACGCGTAGAGCGACAGCATCACCACGTAGCTCAACCAGAGCAGGACGTTGAGGCTGCCGGTGATCAGCCCTGCGCCGAACGCGCGGTCCAGGAACGTGACCGTGCCGCCGCGGCTGGGATACGCAACGCTGAGCCGGGCGTACGAGTACGCGGTGAGCAGGGCGACGACCCCCGCCAGCGCGAAGGCCACCGGCGTGCCGCCGTGCGCCAGTTGCACGGCCAGCCCCAGGACGGCGAAGATGCCGCCCCCGACCATGCCCCCCACGCCGATGGCGACCGCCGCCCAGAGGCCGATCTTGCCGTCGCTCGCTCTGCCCATGGGCCCATACTAACCCGTTCCGGCCGGCGGTGGCCCACCGTTCCCCCACGCCGCGGTCGGGAGTACCTTCCAGCATGCTGACCTATCCGGCGGCCCGGGACACCCTCGTCAACCAGCTCCGCGCCGACGCGGCGTCGCATCGCGCCGTGCAGTACGACGCCATCGGCCGCCGCTTCGACCGTGTCGAGCACGAGTTCCCCACCGGCACGGCGCCGGAGTTGGCCAAGCTCCACATCGCGCTGGCGTTCTGGGACGGATGGATCGACGCCCGCAACAACGGGTGGCCCCGCGGGCCGATTGCCGAGGCCGACTGGCCTGCGCTCGCCGAGTCTGTGGCCGACGACCTCGCCGCCGACCATGAGATCGGCAATCCGCTGGTACTCGCGCGCTTCGACATCGTCCGGCATCCGAACCTCAACGAACGGGTGCAGACCCTGGCCGCGCGCCTCCGCAAGCGCGACGGAGAAGGAAACGTCGTCGCGTGAGGGACCTTCCCATCGAGCTGCTCGGCTCTCCGCTGCTTCGACAGCGCGCCGCCGAGATCGAACATTTCGACGACGCCCTGCGCGAACTCGTCCAGGCCATGTTCCGTACCATGTACCGGGCCCAGGGGCAGGGGCTGGCCGGTCCGCAGGTCGGCGTGCTGCAGCGTGTGATCGTGATCGACATGCCCGACGACGACTCGGCGGCGCTCGCGCTCGTCAATCCGACGGTCGTGGAACGTGCGTCGCAGACCCGGAAGTTCGAGGAGGGCTGTCTGAGCATTCCCGGGGTGACGGCCCCCGTGGCACGGAGTACCCGCGTCGTCGTCGAGGCCCGCACGCCCGACGGCGCGCCGATCCGGATCGAGGCAGAGGACGCGCTCGCCGACTGCCTGCAGCACGAGATCGATCACCTGGACGGGGTGTTGTACATCGACCACCTCTCCCACCTGCAGCGCCAGCTGCTGCTCAAACGCTACCGGAAACTCGAGACGCGCCGGCAGGCCTGACCGGCGCTCGAGGAGGATACCGATGGCCGATGCCCGACTCTCTCAAACGCTGATCGGCACCTGGGAACTCTACGCCCGCGAGGACCGCACCCCGGCCGGTGACCTGCGCGTCGATCCGGCGTTGGGGGCCGACCCGGTGGCGCTCCTCTACTACGACCGCGGTGGCCACTTCGCCGCGCAGTTCATGAAGCGCGACCGGTCGGGGGTCGAAGCCGAAGCCGGCAGCGCCGGCCCCAACAACAGCCGTGCACGCGGCGGCTACGACGCGTACTTCGGCGAGTACTCGGTGAACGACGCCGACGGCACCGTGACCCAGCGGCTCACCGGCGCGCTCTCCCCCGAGAACGTGGGGCAGGTGCTCACGCGCGGCATGACGGTGCGGGGCGATGAACTCGTCATCGAACTCGACACCGCGTCGGTGACGGGCGAGCCGGTCACCCGAACGCTGCGCTGGCGGCGCGTCGGATAACGCGCCATCGCCGCCCGGCCACCCCGCCTACGCGGCGTGGTGCTGCTGCATTTTGGCTTCGGTGACGGTGCGCTCGTACAGGTTGAGCACGTGGCTGCGCGTGATGAGGCCCAGGTAGCTGCCGTCCTCCGCATCCACCACCGGCACGGCGCCCGCGCCGCGCACACCCATCTTGCGAATCGCGTCGAGCAGGGTGTCGGCCGGCGTCACGGTCTCGGTGGGCCGCGCCACGTCGGCGGCCACGATCAACTCCGCCAGATAGCCCGAGTTCGCCGCCACCTCTCCCAGGTCGTTGATCGCAATCACGCCGATGAGCTGCCGGTCGTCGCTCACCACCGGGAAGTAGGTCTGGTCGCTGTTGCCCAACTGCCGGAGGAAATCGTGCACCGGGGCCTCTTCCGGAAGCGTCTGCGCATTGCGGTCGTACGCATCGGCCACGCGCAGGCCGGCCAGCGTGTCGCGGTCGGCGCCATGCGCCACGCTCTCGCCGCGCCGCCGCAGCCAACCACTGTACAGCGAATCGGGTTCGAGCTTGCGGGCCACCGTGTGCGCAATCACCACCGTGAGCATCAGCGGAAGCATGATCGCGTAGTCGTGCGTCATCTCGAATGCCAGCAGGATGCCGGTGATCGGCGCGTCGGTGGCGCCGGCGATCATCGCTCCCATGCCCACCAGGCCGTAGATGCCGGGGTGGATGTTTCCGGCGGGCCAGGCGGCAGCCAGCGCGCTCCCAACGGCGCCGCCGGTGGCCGCACCGATATACAAAGAAGGCGTGAAGACGCCGCCCGATCCGCCGGTGTTCAGTGTGAGGGAGGTGGCGATGATCTTGCCGATGGCCAGCGCCGCCAGCGCGTACCAGCTGAACGTGGTGAACGAGGTGACGTTGATGGCCAGGTGCCCGAAGCCGACCAGATGCCCCTGCGAGACGAATACCATCACGCCCACGGCAGCGCCGCCGATCGTGGCGATCATCGGCGCGCTGTACGTCTGCTTCTTCACCCAGTCGCCGATGTTGAAGTAGACGCGGACGAATCCCGCCGCCGTGAGTCCGGCGATCAACCCCAGTAGCGGGAAGAACACCAGCACCTCGCTCACATGGCTGTAGGTGAAGGCATCCATGTTGGCACTCGGCAGCGCGAACGCGGGGTGGTTGCCGAGGAAGGCCTGCGACACCACCGCCGACATGACCGCCGCCACGACCACCGGGGCGAACGAAATCCCCGCCATCGTGCCCAGCGTCTCCTCGAGGGCGAAGAAGGCGCCGGCGAGCGGGGCATTGAAAGCGGCGCTGATCGCCGCCCCGGTGGCGCATCCCACGAGCACGCGCACCCGTCCCGGCTCGAAGCGGAAGCGGCGCCCAAGCCACGAACCGATCAGCGCGCCCAGCACGACGACGGGACCTTCGCTGCCGGCCGACCCTCCGCTGCCGATGGTCACCGCGCTGGCGGCGGTGCGCGCCAGCGCCGGGCGGGTGGGGATGAAGCCGCCCCGCTTGACGACGGCCAGCTGGACGTCGGGCACGTTCATCCCTTCGTTCCCCTGGCCCAGCCGGTGCATGATCCAGTACGCGGCGGCGAAACCGAGGCCGGTGATCACCGGGCGGTAGGCGTTGACCGTGACCTCGGGGATGTACCGCGACGGCCACTTGTAGAAGACGTCGAACGCCAGGTCGATGCTCTTGTAGAAGGCGACCACGCCGAGGGCCGCGAGGATGCCGATGGCGACCGCGAAGCCAAGGAGCACCCAGTTCTCACTGAACTCACGGGCGTTGAACCACTTGACGAATTCGTCCCAGATGATCTTGCCGACGACGATGCTGCGCCGGACGAACTTCCGGGTCGCGTCGGCGAGGCTAGATTTTGGGGCGTCGGACGCCGGTTCGGTTATGGCTGGCACAGCAAGGCGGTCCAACCCGGGCACGCAGGGCGCCGGGCGTTAGATTCAGGGGTTGGAAGTGTTCCAGAAGAATCAATCTATTTAGTTTTGGCAGTTCGTGCATTGTCGGGGCCGGGCGGCCCCTACTACACCTTGGGGAGGAATTCTGTGATGAACGTTCGGTTTGGTGCGGGCGTGGCTGCGGCCATGCTTTCGCTGGCGATGATTGGCTGCGGCGGCGGTGGCGAGAAGGCGGCGGCGGGCAGCAGCACGGCGGCGGCTCCGGCTGCGGCGGCGTCTGCGTCCGATTCGTCGAGCATGGCGGCCACGAGCTCGGCCAAATACATGGCGCCCACCGGCAAGACGTGGGAAGTGAAGATGATGGGTGACGCGCAGGGCTATCGTTTCGATCCCAAGACGCTGACCATCCATCAGGGTGATGCGGTCAAGTTCATCATGGTGTCCGGCGGCCCCCACGACGTGACCTTCTGGGCTGACAGCATCCCGAGCGGCGCCGAGGCGCAGCTCACGGCCAACATGCCCGACCACACGGCGCCGCTCACCGCGCCGATGTCGGTCAACCCGAACTCGGCGTACACCGTTTCGTTCGCCGGCGTTCCGACGGGGCTGTACAAGTACTACTGCACGCCGCACCTCGCGATGGGGATGGTCGCGCAGATCACGGTCGAGAAGTAAGCACCAATCCTCTGCCGACGGCTGGCCGAGAACGGTCGGCCGCCGGTAGACGACGGGTTCAGAGTTCTCAGTCGACGGGTAGCGGTCGACCGTGCACAAGAGAACGGGGTGGGGCTCCGGGTACCGAGTCCCACCCCGCTTTCGTTGCCATCACGGGTGACGGAACCCCGTCGATCCGCGACGCCCCGCATGCGGTTGCGCCGTAACTTGCCGCCGTCGTCAGCCGTCGGCCCGTAGTGCGATGGCCGGATCCACCCCCGCCGCCCGCCTGGCCGGCAGATAGCTGGCGCCCAGCGCCACCACCAACAGCACCACGCCCAGCAGCGCGAAGGTGATCGGATTCCCGGGCTGCACGCCGTACAGCACACCCCGAATCAGATGGGTGAAGACGAACGCCGCGGGCAGCCCGATCGCGATGCCCACGGCGGCGAGCCCGAGTCCCCGGCGCACGATCATTCCCAACACCCGGCCGCGCCCCGCGCCGAGCGCCATGCGCACGCCGATCTCTTTGCGACGCTGACTCACCAGATAGGCCAGCACGCCGTAGATCCCGAGCGCGCCGAGCACCAGCCCCATCACGCCGAACGCGCCCAACACCGTGGTCAGGGCCCTCGGTCGGGCCACGGCGTCACGCACCAGCTGATCGAAGGTGAACACCGACGTCACCGGTTGGTCGGGATCCATCGACTGGATCGCCGCGCGGATGCTCCGCGCCGCCGCCATCGGGTCCGCGCGCGTTCGCATCACGAGCGTCGTCTTGACGCGGGGCGACTGCATGTTGTTCACGTAGACGAGTGGCGGGGCCGGCTCGTCGAGCGCCGTCTGCCGGATGTCACCCACGACACCGACAATCGGAACCGGCGCCGGGCCGCCCCCGAACTGTATCTTCTTCCCCACGGGGTTCTGGCCCGGGAAATATCGGTCGGCGAGTGGCTTGTTGACGATCACGCCGAACGGCGTCTTCTGGTTCTCGTCGGCGCGAAACTCCCGGCCGGCGATCAGCGGGGTGCCGATGGTGTGGAAGTACCCGTCGCTCACCCGCTGCACGTATGTCGTCGGCCACTGCGCACCGGACGCCACCTGCATCCCTTCGGGGCGGAAGCTCGCTTGCTCGCCCAACCCCTGGAAGGGCGCATACTGTGCCGCGCCGGCCGACACGACGCCCGGGAGCGTCCGCGCCCGCTCGACCACTCGGTGATAGAACCCCTGGTACCCCGACGAGTCGGTCCAGCGTCCCGGGCTGATGGTGAAGTTCACCGCGACCAGGTGGTCCGGCCGAAATCCGGGGTCAACCCGGAGCAGCCGCACGAAACTCTCGGTCATGAGCGAAGCGCCGGCCGCGAGCACCAGCGCCAGCGCGACCTCGAACACCACGAGCGCGCTGCGCAGTCGGTGCCCGCCTGCCAGAGATCGGCCGCCCTCGCGCAGCGTCCGCTGCAGATCACTCCCCGCACTCCGCATCGCCGGTACGAGTCCGAACAGCACGCCGGTTCCCAACGCAAGGGCGAACGCGAACAGCAGCACTGTTCCATCCACCCCCACCTCGGCGGCGCGCGGCACCTGCCCGGCGGTGAGCGCAAGCAGCCCGCGGGTGCCCAGCACGCCGAGTCCCAGCCCCGCTGCCCCTCCCAGCAGGGCGAGCAGGAGACTCTCCGTCAGCAGTTGGCGCGCGATCCGCCCTCGCGTGGCCCCGAGCGACATCCGAATCGCCAGCTCATGGGCGCGCCCGGCCCCCCGCGCCAGCTGCAGGCTGGCGAGGTTCACGCAGGCGAGCAGCAGCACCAGCCCTACCGTCCCGAAGAGCACGAGAAGGCTCGACCGGATGGGCCCCGTCATCGCGCCCTGCAGGGACTCGACGCGCCCCCCGTGGAAGGCCGAATCCTCGACGAACTTCGCCGATAGACGATGGGCGATGGCATTGGCCTCGTTCCCAGCCTGCGCCACTGCCACCGCCGGCTCGAGACGCGCAATGCCCGTCAGAAAGCGATTCCACCGGATGCGCGGCGCCATGTCGTCGGTGATCGTGGCGTAGGGGACGTACACGTCCACGTGGTCGGAGGGATAGCGGAACTCCGGCGGGAGGACGCCGATCACCTGATACGGGGCATCGCGCAGAGTGAGCGTGGAATCGATCACCGAGGGGGAACCGCCGAATTCCCGCTGCCAGAATCCGTGGGAGAGCACCACCACGTGGACGTTCCCCCCGCGCACCAACTCGTCGGGCGGGGCAGGCGCCCGCGCGCCGCCTGCACGCCGAGGGTGGCGAAGAAGTCGCGCTCGACGAAGGCGGCGGAGAGGCGCTGTGCCTCGCGCCCGCCAGTGAGGTCGATGCCGCTGGCTCCGGGCGTGTACCAGAATCCCAGACCTGCGCGAAGTCGCCGCCCTGCTCGCGCCAGTCGTCGACGTCCACCGCCGATACCGGAGCCGGCGTGGCGCCGTTCTGCGCCGGCCACCCGAAGCGTACGAGTTGCTCGGGGTGCGGGAAGTTGAGCGGGCGCAGCAGCACCCCGTTCACGATCGAGAAGATGGCGGTGTTCGCGCCGATCCCCAGCGCCAGCGTGAGGACGGCAATGAGCGCGAACCCCGGGCGAGGCGCGCAGCTTGCGCACGGCGAACACGAGATCCTGGCGAAGCTCACCCATGTAGTCCTTCCGGCGTTGCAGGGTTTCGGTCTCGAGGTCGACGGAGCGGAGATGGCCGCGCGTCGTCGAGATCACCGAATTCGCGCAGGGCCTGCTCGCGCGCGGCCGTCGGCGACACCCCCGTCCCCACCAGCGCTTCGGCACGACGGTCGAGGTGGAAGCGCAGCTCCTCGTCCACGTCGGCGGCGATGTCGTTCGGCGTGCGGCGGATGAACCCGAACAGCCGGCGGATCTTCACCTGAAGCTCCGGGACGAACGCGGGGCGGAGTTCATGTGGGGGCGAGGACTCGGGCCACCGCATCGGCGTAGCGCCGCCAGGCCGCCTCTTCCGACTTGAGCCGCTGTCGTCCCTTGGCGGTGAGGCGGTAGAACCGGGCCCGGCGGTTGTTCTCCGACAGCCCCCACTCGGCGGTCACGGCGCCCGCCCGCTCCAGGCGGTGCAGTGCCTTGTAGAGGGGCGCGTCCTCGATCTCAATGGTCCCGTCGGTCCGCTCGCGGATCCACCGTGACACGGCGTAGCCGTGCATCGGTTCCCAGGCGAGGGTGCGGAGCACGAGCACGTCGAGCGTGCCTTGAAGAAGATCGAGCGAGCGGTCCGGCATCGTGTCCCCTTACTTGGTACGGGGAAGGTCGCACGACCGATGCCATCGCGCAAGCGCCCGGGGAAACTTGCGCGTATCGCCCTCGGTTGTTGCCACGGGGGCGGTGATGCCCCGCATGGCAATGTGTTACGGCCGCTGACCCATTCCGTTCAGTGATGCCGGGCCGGCTCAGCGCGGGCTCCGGCGGGCAGTCGTGGCCCGCCCGCCCGCCGCGCCGCGGGAACGCGGCGCCAACGCCTGGAGGGCCGGCCGCAGCCGGCGAACCGCCGTGGCGATCGTGCGTTCGGTGACCGCCGAGTAGCCGAACAGGAGCGCCGGCGGCAGCGTCACCTGCTGGCAGTAGCGCGAAAGGGGTGGCGTCTCGATGCCGACGTCCAGCGCCGCCTGGAACGCGGCGTGGTCGTTGATGCCCTCGCGCAACCGCCCCACCGCGTGCATGCCGATGGCGGCGGGCTCGATGCGGAGCAGGCCGCCCAATTCGCGCTCCGCGGCTGCCACGAGGGCCTGCTGCCGGGACCCGTACAGAGTGCGCATGCGGCGCACGTGCCGCGCGAAGTGTCCCTCGGCCAGGAAGTCGGCCACCACCGCCTGTTCGACCGTGGGTGACAGGTAGTCGGCCAGCGTGCGCCCCATGTGAAACGCATGGGCCAGGTCGCGCGGCACCACGACGTACCCGAGCCGCAGGGCGGGGAAGAGCGTCTTGCTGAAGGTGCCCAGGTAGATCACGCGGTCCTCGGCGTCCAGCCCCTGCAGGGCGAGCTGCGGCTGGCCGGCGTAGCGGAACTCGCTGTCGAAGTCGTCCTCGACGATCCAGGCGTCGGCGCGGCGCGCCCAGTCCAGCAGTTCGAGCCGGCGGGGCAGCGACATCGTGACCCCCAGCGGATACTGGTGCGAGGGCGCGACGAAGGCGGCGCGCGCCCCGGGAGCGCGGCGCTGTCCTTCGTCCACCACCAGCCCCTCGCCGTCCACCGGTACTGGCACGATGCGCGCGCCCGCCGCGCCGAGCGTTGCCCGGGTGCTCATGTAGCCGGGATCCTCCATCCAGACCGGGTCGCCGGGGTTGAGCAGCACGCGCGCCGCGAGATCGAGCGCCTGCTCGGGTGCCGCGCACCAGGATCACCTGGTCCACCGCCGCCTTCACGCCGCGGGCGGCGCCGAGATAGTCCACGATCTCCTGGCGCAGGGGGCGGAAGCCCGCGGGGTCGCCGTAGCGCATCAGCGCGGTGGGGGTCACGCGCCAGCGCCGCTGGTAGAGTTGACGCCAGATCTTGACCGGGAACGCGTCCACGGCCGGTTCGCCCAGACGGAAGGGGACGGGCGACCGGTTGGAGAAGGGGGCGCCGATGACGGCCGACGTGTACTGCTCGGCGCGGTCGGCGATCGTCCGCCGGCCGGCCGGTCTGGAACGCTGTCGCGCGGGCGTTCTGGCGGGCGCGGGTCGCAGGTCGGGCAGGTCGCGCGCCACGTAGCTCCCCGACCCGGTGGACCCGGTGAGGTATCCCTCGGCGATCAGGTGCTCGTAGGCGAGCACCACGGTGCTGCGGGCGACGCCGAGTTGGGCGGCGAGCCGCCGGGTGGAGGGCACCTGCGTGCCGGGCGGCAGGCGGCCGGCGAGGATGCTCTGGCGGATGGCGTCGAAGATCTGCCGGTAGCGGGTGCGCCCCGAGTCGGATTCGAGGTTCACGAAGAGTGGCATGGCGCTGGGGGCGCGTCGGCTCACGGAAGTCTCTCGTTCGAGGGTTGCCGGGGCGCAGAGGGACCAAAGTGGTATGGCACAATACCGCATCTTGGCGCTCCGTGCCAGAC
Organism: uncultured Gemmatimonadaceae bacterium; assembly: GCA_963822945.1. Lineage (GTDB taxonomy): Bacteria > Gemmatimonadota > Gemmatimonadetes > Gemmatimonadales > Gemmatimonadaceae > JAGWRI01. The sequence continues at coordinate 48,950 of CAWGJO010000026.1, forward strand.
CGTTCTGCGCATGGTTCCCCACCAATTCCCTGAGGCGGCGGCAAAGTGGTCTGGTCGATTCGACCATATCTGGAGCTTGTGGACGCGCCATTGGCTGGCGAGCGTACAGACATAACACGGCCCCGCTCACGGATGAGCGGGGCCATTAGGCAGGTGAATCTCCAGCACATTCGGTTATGGCGACTCGTAACGGCGACCGCTTTCGTGTCGTGCGCGCGACTCGGAAGCATCTGGAAATGCTCACGGAACTGTTCCATTCGTACCTGGCGTTCTATCGGTGCGATCACGACCGCGAGCGGGTGAAGACGTTCCTGACGGCGCGGCTGCTCCGCAAGGAGTCGGCGTTGTTCGTGGCGCTGGAGGGGACGGGGGTCGCGACGCGGGCTGTGGGGTTCGCGCAGCTCTATCCGACGTTCTCGTCGTTGCGGCTGTCGCGGATGTGGGTGCTGAACGATCTGTACACCATTCCGGAGTGCCGGCGGCACGGGGTGGCGCACCTGTTGCTGGCGGCGGCGCACACGATGGCGGTGGGCACGTCGGCGTCGCATCTGGAGTTGATCACGGAGCGGAGCAACGGGGCGGCGCAGCGGGTGTACGAGTCGGTGGGCTTCCGGCCCGACGATCGCTTCTGCCGCTACGAGCAGGATCTGGTGGACGCCGAGCATCCGGCGATGCTGGCGTGAAACGCGGCGGGGGCGCCTGACGTAGGGAGGGGTGCCCCTTACCGATGAGGTTCACGCGATGTTCACGCTCGTCAATGGTCTGATCAGACTCGTCGCCGCGGTGGTCCTCGGCGTGTTGTTCCTGATCGGGTTGCCGTTTCTCATCATGGCCGTGATCGCTGGTGGCCTTTGCGGTGCTGGCGGCGATCTTCGGATTGGCCATCGGTCTGCTGAAGCTGGCCATCTTCGTGGTGTTGCCGGTGTTCATCCTGTTCTGGCTTGTGAAGAACGTGCTAGGATTTGGCCGGAAGCGCTCGATGGTGCCGTAGCGAGGGAATCTGGACCGGGGCGGTTGCGTCTCACTCAGTGCAGGTGCAGTCTCCTCCAGGGGAAGGGGTGGGCGGGTCGATACGCGCTGGTGCAGAGGGAAGGACGTAGGTGGTACCGCGTGTGGGGCCTTGCCCGACCGGACTGTGCGACGTTGGCGTAGTTGATGGACCAGGGCGCGCAGGTTAGGTTACGCGTTCTGCCGTTGGGCCGGATGGCAGTCGAGGGTAGGCTGCACAGGGACATCCGATCCGCGAACGGGACGTAGCGCAGTCCGGTAGCGCACCTGAATGGGGTTCAGGGGGTCGCGGGTTCGAATCCCGCCGTCCCGATAGAGATACCAGTGGACTTGGAGTATTCGCGCAAAAGCGCCTCGGCCAGTTGCCGAGGCGCTTTTCATTTCTGCTTCAACATCTACCCCGCCCTCACTCCCCGGGCCGCAAATGCTCGCCGAAGAACTGGTCCACCCTCCGCCAGGCGTCCTCGAGCACGAACGCCCGGTCGAAGTAGTGAAATTCTCCCGGGTACATCATGAATTGCACCAGGTGGCTCTTGCCCGCCTTGAGGATCGAGTCGAGCAGCAGCGTCGTTTCCCAGAAGGGCACGTTCACGTCGGCGGTGCCGGCAAGGACGAGCAACGGGTCCTGCATCTGCCCCACGCGGGTGGTCACCGCCGAGCGGGCGTAAATCTCGGGGTTCTGTTGCGGCGTGCCCATGCGCGCCTGCATCCAGCCCGAGTGGTACGGGTCCAGGTAGTAGTAACCGGGATTCACCAGCCCCGCGACGTCCACGGCGCAGGCGAACAGCTTGGGCTGGCGCGTGATGGCGGTGAGGGTGAAGAACCCGCCGTAGCTCAGCCCCCAGACGCCCACGCGATTCGGATCCACGTAGGGCAGGGTCTTCAGATACGCGCCGGCCAGCCGAGCGTCGGTCGCGTCCTGGCCGCCGACGTCGTGGTAGACGGCCTCGCGCCAGTCGCGGCTGTAGCCGATGCTGCCGCGGTAGTCGGGCGCGATGACGATATAGCCCTCCTGGAGCAAATACTGATGGAAGGCGTAGTAGACGCCTTCTCGCCGATCGACGTGCCAGCCGTCGTAGTTCTGGTTCACGCCGTCGGGATGGATCCAGACGATCGCGGGGTGCTTGCGCGATTTGTCGAGGTGATGGCGGGACGAAGAGCCAGGCGGGCACGGACCTGCCGTCGGCGCCGCGATAATGGATCAGCTTGGGCGCCACGAAGTCGTAGCCCGCGATGCTGGCCGGCATGGAGTGGGTCAGGCGCAGCGGCGTGCCGCCGCTGGAGGCGACTACGTAAATGTCGGGCGACTCTTGCGCGTCGGTGTGCTGGTAGGCGATGCGGGCATCGTCCGGCGACCAGACGGCGTCGATGTTGGTGCCGTTGCCGTGGGTGAGCCAGGTGACGGTAGCGTGCTCGGGTGAACCGTGCAGGTCAACGACTCCGACCTGACGGTCGCCGGGGCGGCCGGGCTCGTTGGCATCGAAGGCGATGCGGTCGCCCTTATGCGACCACACCGGCCGCCAGGAATCGAACGCGCCGCGCGTCACCTGCACGGCGGGCCCCCCGTCGGCGGGCATGACGTACAACTGATCCCAGCCGCTGGTGTCGCTGGCAAAGAGAATCCATTTGCCGTCGGGCGAGACCTGGGGCGTGGCGCCGCGGTCGATCATGCTCCAGAACTTGTCCTCATGGTCCACGTGCACGGCGCGCGCCGGGCCGCCGTTGGCGTCGAGAAAGTAAATGGTGCGGCTCTTGTAGTCGTCGGCCACATGGCTGAGCACGAGCGTGGTGGCGTTCACCCAGCTCGGCGCGCCGTACCCCCCGCTCGGCCCCTGGACCGCCACCGGGGCGCCGCCGTCAACCGCGGCGACGTAGAGCTTGCCGGACACGAACTCGGGGCGGGCGAAGATCAGCTTGTCGCCGACCTCCGGAAAGATGGTGTCGTGCGGCACGGAATGCGCGCCTACGGTATACGCGATGCGGTTACCGTCGGGCGACCATCGCAGGCCGCCGATGTTCTCGGCAGCGCTCGCGACGCCGCGTCCCGCGCCGCCGTCGCGCGGCGTGACGACGAGTTCGAAACCGCCGTCCCGGTGCTCGACACGGGCAAGCAAGCGGCCGTCGGGTGAGGGCGCGGCTCCGCCGGCACGGCCGCCGCCCGACTCACCGGCCTGCGCGCCGGGCACCGGTGTGGGCGTCCCCGGATTTTCGGCGCTGACGCGGTACCGGCCGTAGACGCCGCCGGAATCCCAGGTGAACGTCAGACTCTGGCCGTCGGGCGACCAACGCCAGGCGGATGGGTATTTGATGCCGACGACGGCGGGAATGGTCAGGCGCTGCGCGCCCGCGGGCACCGCGAACAAGAGGAACAGGAACAGCCAGGACTTGTGCGGGAGTCGAGCGGACGCGGGCAAGGCGATCTTCATGTTGCACTCGGGACGGTGGGCGCGGCGGGACGGTTTCGACATCGGGGACTCCTCTTCGTCAGCGGCAAACTTCCGCCCCAAGAGGCCGCCTGTCCAGATCGCTTGCGCGCTCGGAAAACCGAGCCCACTTCTGAGCGCGTCCGTCGCGCGTATACTTGTCACGCCGCCGCGCTCAGCGGGCCGCCGGCCCGCGGGCGACGATTCCCGATCAAGGAGAGTACACGTGACCGTGAAGATCGAGGTGTCGCCGGACAACGAACACTGGACAACCACGTTGGACGGCACCGGGGTCAAGCAGTCGGAGTAGCGCCTCCTCCGGTGACCGGCCCTCGATCGTCGTCCGCCGGCATTTCACGCGGGTCGGCAACGTGCTCGGCCTTCAGCGTGGCGATCGCCCGGCGGAGCTGCGGCGCAACGCGGGAGTCGGGATAGCGATCGACGAGCCGGCGCAATTCGACGAGCGCGCGGGCCGGCGTGCCCAGCGGGCCGAGATAGAGGTCGGCCAGGCGGTTGCCGACATACAACTCCTGGCCGGAGGGGAGTCCCGAGATCCGCTGGGTCTCGCGCAGCAGCTCCGCGGCGCGCTGCGGATCGCGCGCCGGCCCGGCGTACAACTCGGCGGCACGGATGCGCGCTGACGCGTTGGCCGGGTCGGCGGCGATGCGTGCTTCATAGAGCGCGAGCGCCTCGGGTAGACGACGCTGCATCACGAGCGCCTCCTCCCGCGAGAACTGTTCCTCGTATGGCGTACTGTCGCCGGTGGGAAGCAGATAGAGCTTTGCCACGCCCGCGACCGGCTCGATCAGCAGCATGGCGAGCGCGAAGAGCAAGGCCCAGGTGAGGACGAACGCCACCGGTACGGCGATGATTCCGGGGATGGCCGCCGGTGTGTGATACAGCACTACCGGAACGATGATCAGCGAGCCGAACCCGGTCCACCCGGCCGCCTTGTAGACGTGGGCGGTATTCGGACCCAAGCGGTCGCCCAGAGTCCGCCGGTAAGGGCGCGGCTGCGGAGGTGGCGAGTGACGAGGCATGCGGTCTGCTCCGGGCACGATGGAGACGCTCTCAAGGTACGTCGCCGGCCAGGAGGCGTCCGCCTCGTTGCCCAGGTTAGTGCCAACTCACAGGATCAGTCCCGACGCCCAGAGCGCGAACCCGTTCGCCGAGATCCCTGCGGGCACATTCACCCGGGGAATCGAAAATGACTTCTCGATCTGCGCGGGCACCCAGCCGCCCTCGATCGCGAATGCGGCTTCGTAGCCCGCCGCGGCCGCACCGCGGATCACGCGGGCATCGTGGCGGCCGTACGGATACGCGAGCAGCGGCACGGTGCATTTCGGGAATCGCTCGCGCAACCAGGCCAGCGGCTTGGTCAACTCCTCCGTCAGCCGATCGTTGTCCACCTCGACGAGATTCGGGTGGCTCCAGCTATGAGCGCCCAGGGCCACCTTTCCACTCCGCGTGGCCGACTCGAGGTCGGCGACCCCCGCGGCCCGGGCTTCGGGGGCAGCCGCCCAGACGGGGGCATGCTGCGAGGCCGCCCACGCCCGGATGGCCTTGTCATCGCCGGCGAACGCGTCGAGTCCTGCGGCCCGTATCTCGGGATCCAGCCCGTGTGTCGGCGAGGAGAGCTCGTCCCACCAGAACGCGCCACCTTCGAGAAACTCGGGGGTCACGAACACGGTGGCCGGCAGACGCCGCCGCGCCAACTCGGCAAGCCCGAGCGAGACGGCGCCGCGGTAGGCGTCGTCGAACGTGATCGCCGCCCGGGGGCGCTTGTGGTCGGTCGACGCCGAATGGAGCAGCTGCCGCACCGGCACGATGTCGTGCGTGGCCTGGAGGATGTCGAGTTGTGCGCGAAAATCGCTGATCGGCAGGTGCAGTGATCGATCGCCGGCGCCGCTCCATCCATCCGGCACCACGTCGTGGTACGCGAAGATCACCCCGCGCTGCCGAAACGCGCGGCGGAGCAATGGGGCCAGGGTGACCCGGAGCCCGAACTCGGCGGTGTGCTTGGCGGTGTCCCGAAGCGACATTCTCTCTCCCCGATGTACGACTGCGCGCCGGCGGCCGTGGTCGACGGGAGTTTGGGGGGCAGGGCGTGTTTGAGCAAGGGCAGCGGGCGGTACGTCGTGGGCGCTTGACTCGGCTCCCGCGCCGAGCGTACCCTCGGCAAAGGTGCCGGCCGGATTCCGCAGCCCCCGGATGATGCCGGGGAGGTTCCGGTGCCGTGCCCGGCGGACGCATCCGGTATCCTCGTCCCATGCGTACGCGTCGCCGAATCACGAGGAGGGGTGAGCGATGCCCATGGCCCAGAGCACCACGCAGTGGACGTTGGATCGATTGCACAGCCTTCCCGACGACGGCAACAAGTACGAACTCGTTCACGGGGAGCTGTTCGTGACACCGGCTCCCGCGCCGCTTCACGAGACGATCGCCGCGCGCCTCACACGGCTGCTGGACCCGTACGTTGCCGCGCACGGGTTGGGCTACGTGTATCGCCCGCGCGCGGTGTTCCGGCGGCACGGTTCGGAGGTCGAACCGGACATGATGGTGAGCCGGCCCATCGACACCGACCGGGGATGGGACGTCGCGCCAACGCCGATCCTCATCGTCGAGATCCTCTCGCCGACCACCCGCCGCCGGGACCATCAGCACAAGCGGGCGTTCTACATGGAAGAGGCGGTCGGGGAATACTGGATCGTGGATCCGGAACGCCGCACGATCCTCGTCGCGCGACCGGGGCGCCCCGACGTCGTGGCCGAGGACGCGCTCACCTGGGCACCCGTGGGTGCGGTGGAGCCGCTGGCGATCCGCCTGGGCGAGGTGTTCGGAACGCCATAGGGTCCGGCGATACGTCGTGCGCGTCTCCGGCCCGGCGGGACGGCCGCCGACTGATGCGCCGCCTCACGCATTGACCCCCCGTGGTCCCGCGGCCATGTTCGCCCCGTTGCGCGCGGCCGGGTCCCCCAACCGCCGTCGTACGTCCCGCCGACGGGCACGCACACGGAGCCGCCCACTGCTTCCATCCTCTTCGGGACCGACCATGAAATCCACCACGCTCGCCATCGGCACGATGGCCGCCCTCGTTCTCGCGGGGGCCGCCCCCGCCACTGCCGGCGCCCAACAGCGCGGCCGCGGCCGCGGCGGAAATCCGGCAATGTCCACCATGACCGCCGCACCCGGGGCGGAATCGGGCGGCGGCTTCCCGCAAATGCCCGCCGTCGACAGCGTGGTGGTCACCCACCACTCGGCGACCATCGGCGGACAGAAGATCGACTACACCGCGACCACCGGTACCTACGTCGTGCGTGACGACGCCGGGCGGCCCAAGGCCAGTTTCTTCTTCGTCGCCTATACCAAGGACGGCGTCACGAACATCGCCGATCGGCCGGTCACGTTCGTGTACAACGGCGGCCCGGGCTCGGCGTCGCTGTTCACGCACATGGGGATGGGGCCCAAGGAGGTGGTGCTCACCGCCGACGGACACGGCATGCCGGCGCCCTATCGCATCAGGGACAATCAGGACTCGTTCCTGGACGCCACGGATCTCGTGTTCATCGATGCCGTGTCCACGGGCTACAGCCGCCCGGCGCCGGGGCAGAACCCGTCGCAGTTCTACGGGGTGACCCAGGACGCGACCATCTTCTCCGACTACATCTACCAGTACATCACCCGCAACGGCCGGTGGGATTCGCCCAAGTTCCTGCTCGGGGAGAGCTACGGCACCACGCGCTCGGCGGAGCTGGCCGGCGTGCTGCAGCACCGGCACCAGATCTACCTGAACGGAGTGATGCTGCTCTCCACGATGGCGTTCGCACCCTGGGGCGCGGACGACCGCACGGAGTTCTTCCTCCCCACCTTCGTGACCTCGGCCTGGTACCACCACCTGCTCGCGCCGGATCTGCAGAACGAATCCCTGGATCAGATCGCGCAGACGGCGCGCACCTTCGCGCACGGCGAGTACGCGCAGGCGCTGGAGAAGGGGGACGAGTTGCCGGCCGCCGAGAAGGAGAAGGTGGTGAGTGACATGTCGCGTCTCACCGGCCTCTCCAAGGAGTACATCGAGGAGGCCGACCTGCGGGTGAGTCCGCAGCGGTGGTTCGCCCAGCTCATGCGCAACAAGCGGTTGATCGTGGGGCGGCTGGACTCGCGGTTCACCGGCATGAATCGCGACGCGGCGGCCGAGCGCGCCGAGTACGACCCAAGCGAGGCGAGCTACGAGGGGGCATTCACGGCGACCTTCATGGACTATGTACGTCGCGACCTGGGCTGGACCAGCGATGCCTTCTACGCGGTGAGCGGCAACGTCCGCCCGTGGGACATGTCGGCGCTCACCAACGTGGCCGAGACGTTGCGCTCGGCGATGACCGAGCAGGGCTCGCTCCGGCTGCTGGTGCTGTGCGGCTACTACGACCTGGCGACGCCGTTCAACGGCATCGAGGAGACGGTCTCGCACATGCAGCTCGAACCGTCGGTGCGCAAGCACGTGAGCTTCGACTACTACGCGTCGGGGCACATGGTCTATATCGACCAGAAGGAGCACGACAAGCTGCACCACGACGTGGACGCGTTCATCAACGCCAGGTAGACCACGGACGGTGGGATCCGAACGAGTGGGCCCGGGGGCGGATGACCGCTCCCCGGGCCCTTCGGATATCGTGACGTGCCGTCAAAGCGGGCGGGTCGTTGACCAGTGGCTCGTGCGGCGGGCGACGGCCCATCCCAGAGGATCCGTGGCGCTCGATGTTAGCTTTGTCGGCTGGGGCGACGGGCGAGCCTTTCGTGTCGGCCCCGCGTGCCCCCCACAGCAACCGACAACGGAGGCTCACTTGTTCCGAAATCGTTTCGCGATCATGCTCGGCGAGGCCGCCGCGCTGGCCCTCGTCGCGGCCGCCGCCGGCGCGCAGACCGCCAAACCCACCACTTCGTTCACCGGCGACCTGGGCTACGTGGGCGCGTCGGGGAACACGAGACTCACCACGCTCAGCATCGGTGACAAGATCGTCCACACCCGCGGCGTCTGGACGCTCACGCAGACGGCGGCCTATGTGTACGGCAAGACCAACGGCACCGAAAGCGCCAACCAGTTCGGCGTGTCCGGGCGCGCCGACTGGGCGTTCCAACCGCGCCTCGGCCTGTTTGCCGCCGCGTCGTACGAGCGCAATCCGTTCGCCGGCTTCAAGCGGCGCACCGACGAGCTGATCGGTCTGCGCTGGAAGGCGGTGGTGGCGCCGCGCGATTCGCTGAGCGTGGACGCCGGCGCCGAGTTCACGCAGCAGACGGACGTGTCGGGACTCAACGACAGCTATCCGGCCGCGCGCGCCGCCGCGGCCTACAAGCACGTATTCAGCAAGCTCGCCTACTTCCAGCAACTGGCCGAGTACATCCCCAACCTGCAGTCCGGCGGCGGCTACCGCGTGAACACGGAGTCGTCACTCGTGGCGCCCATCTCGACGCACATCGGGATCAAGATGAGCTACGCCATCAAGTACAACAGCCAGCCGCCGGTGAACTTCGGCACGACCGACCGGCTGTTGACCGCGGGCATACAGGTCTCCTACTAGCGCTCGCCAGCTAGCCGCCCCCGCCTCCGCCGCCGCGGCCCTTCCTGGGCTTCGGCGGCGAGGCTTTGGTAGTCGAACCCTTTGCCGGCTTCGCGGTGCGGCTGGGCGGCGCCTTGGTCGGTGGCTGCGCCTCACGCACCTTCTTCATCTGATCGGGGTTCAGCGGGCGGCCGGGGTTCGCCTTCATCACCTTGGCGCGCTCGTTGAACGGCGGCGTGGGCGGTGGGGGCGGCCGCTTGGTGATGATCGGCTGCGCCCCGCCCGTGCGCGGTTGCGCTGTACGGCCTGCCGGCGGCGCTTCGGGGCGCGGCCGCGCCACGGGCGGTGGCTCGGCGCCACGCCTCGGCTCCGCGGTCCGCGGCGGCGTCACGTGGATCATCGGCGGACGCCGGCCCGCGGGCGGCCGGGCCACAGGCGCTCCGCCCGCCGCGGCCCGGCCCGTAGGCATGACCGGCGGATGCGACTGGACGCGTCCCCGCTCACCGCTGCGCACCTGCACCACGGCGCCGTCCACTCGATGTCCCTCGCGGAAGACCGAGACGGGGACGGCCGTGATGCCGTTCACGCGATGCGCGTACCGGATGCGCGACATGTCGGTAACGCGCACGAAGCGGTCGATGTCGTGCACGCCGCGCACGTTGGCCGCGTTCACGCGCCGCAGGTAGCGCGGCCCGTAGTGGTACCACGGGATGAACGGGTCCCGCGGTCCCAGGGGGAACCAGGCCTGGACGCCGGCGCGGAATCCTCCATCGCCCACGAACACCACCAGCGCGGGAGAGTAGACCGGGCGCACCATGGGCCCCGGCACCCATGCCCAGGCGCCGCCCAGCAGCGCCCAGCGTCCGTAGTGGTAGGGCGCGAAGCCCCACGGCTCGCCGGCCACCCACACCCAGCCCCATGGCTCGATCCACACCCAGTGGCCCATGCGGTACGGTGCCCACCCCGGAATTCCCGGCGGCGGATACCACACGAATCCATACTGGGCGGTATTGGCCCAGTGCCCGTAGTGGTGCAGATCGGCGCAGCCGGGAATCTCGCTGCTCATGTACTGGCCGCAGTCCGCCGAGGCGTACCGAGCATCGCGGTCGGCGCTCCACGCGTCGAACGACGTGAACAGCGGTGGCGGCGCCACGGTCAGGTCCACGGGCTCGAAGCCGGTGAGACGCACGGTCTGGTGGCCGCGCACCGTCTGTCCGAGGCCCGGCCCTTCGACGTCCACGGCGCCGTCGTCCACGCTGATCAGCGTATAGGCCGCGTTCTCCGGAATCTCGACGCGGTAGTGCCCCGGGTCGCGAATGGTGACGGCGCCGTTGGGCGTGTCGATCTCGATGGTGTCACCGAAGTCCAGGCGACTGACCGTCAAGCGCAGCGTGCCACGCGCGAGTCCCAACTGGGCCAGCTGGTCGGTGAGATTGGTGATCGTGAGATCGGTGGCGTCACCGATGCGTGCGGTAAACGCGCCCGCTTCCAACTCGGCGCGCGACTGAACATCCGCGTAGATGCGGTCGCCGGCGGTGAGCGAATAGTTGAGTCCCGCCATCGTCCAGTCGGAATCGCCGGCCGCCTGGAGCGAGACGGCGCCGTCCATGGCGCTCAGGCGCGCCACGCGGCCCGGGGGACCGTCGGGCGCGGCGTACTGCGCCCGGGCGGCGGGCGCGACGACGGTGAGAAGAACGATGGCGGGGACCAGGGCCCGCCGAAGGAACGGCCGGTCGATCCCGAACGCGCGTGTCTGCTGCGTCATACGACGCTCCGCGATGGTCGTTGTGAATCACTAACCGCGAACCCGGCCGGAGTTCCGGCCGGAAACGCGCCACATGTTCCACCATAGCACGGTGCGTCGACCCGAACAGTCGGAAGAATGGCGGGGGTGCGGAAAGGGGAAGGTGTAACTCGGGATGGGGAGGGCCCGGCGCGTGCGGGGAAATGTCAGGTGGGGGACAGCCGGCATGCGATTGTCAAGTCGTGATCGCACAAGGTCTTGGGGCCATACTGCAATCTGCAGGCAACGTCCCGATTGATCCATTGCGTTCATGGGCTATACTTTCCGGGCATCACTTCCCGCAGGCGTGATCGGCCGAACCGACCCCACCGACGCGACGTGCGTGCAGGGAGACAAGCTCCGTTCGCCGTCCGCCGCCAATCTGATCGGCCCTCCAACCCCGCCGAGATGCGCATCTGCCTGGTTACGCCATACGATCTCTCTCATGACGGCGGCGTCAACCGACATGTCATCACGCTGGCCCAGGCGCTTCGGCGGTTGGGGCACCACGTGCGGGTGCTGGGCCCGGCGAGCGGCGAGACGCCGCCCCGCTGCGACGGCCTGCCCGGCGTGGTGCCGGTGCGCGGCAACGGATCGCGGGCCCGCGTGGGGCTCCTGTCGTCCAAGCGTGCGGTCCGTCGCTATCTCGAGAACGGGTGCTTCGACGTGGTGCACGTGCACGAGCCGTGGGTGCCGGGCCCGGCGCGCTATGCGGTGCAGTGCTCGCAGATTCCGCTGGTGGCGACGTTCCACACGTTCGCCGAGTCGGAGCCGCGGATGGCGTCGTTCGCGCGGCGCATGCTCGCCCGCCCGCTGCACCGGCTGAGTCTCGGGATCGCGGTGTCGAATCCCGCCGCGGACTACGCGCGCCGCATCTTCGACGGGCCCATCCGGATCCTGCCCAACGGCATCGATCCGACGGCGTTCGCGGAGCCTCACGCCACGCACGGCGTGGACGGCGCGGGGCCGTGCCCCCGTGCGCCGGGTCCGCTGCGGCTGCTGTTCGTGGGCCGGTTCGACGAGCCGCGCAAGGGACTGCGGCACCTGCTGGCGGCGGCGGCGCTGCTGCGCGAGCGCGGACGCGAGTTCGAGCTGCGCGTGGTGGGCCCCGGCGACCCGCTGGCGTTCGGCGATCTGGCCCGCCGGTCGGGCGCCATCTTCATCGGGCGCGTGGACGACCACGAACTGGCCGCCATGTACCACTGGTGCGATCTGTTCTGTGCCCCGTCCACGCACGGCGAGAGCTTCGGCGTGGTGCTCATCGAAGCGATGGCCAGCGGGCGGCCGGTGGTGGCCAGCGACATCCCGGGATACCGCGATGCCACGGCGGGGGCCGCGATCCTGGTGCCGCCCGGCGATCCCGCCGCGCTCGCCGATGCGATCGAGCGGACGGCCGACGACGAGTGGCTGCGCCACGCCGTGGTGGGGCGCGGGTGGCACCGCGCCCACCAACTGGCATGGAGCCGCGTGGCGCTCTCGCTGAACGAACTCTACGAAGACGTGGCGGCGATGCGGGCGCTGGGCCGCGACGCCGTCGGCGTCCCGGCGTGACGGGCGGTCCGGCCGTCACAACCCGGTTCGAACGCAGTCCCGCTCTCGCGCGCGTCATCATCCCCTTTGCCCGCGCGTTGGGGCGATGGTACTTTCGCGCGCGGTCCGTCGGCGCCGAACACATTCCTGCCGACCGTCCGGTGATCTACGTGTGCAAGCATCCGCGTTCGTTTCTCTACCTGGAAACGGTGCTGCTCGCCCTCATGACGTTCTGGGACAACGATCGGCCCCCCATCCGCGTGCTCGAGAAGACCGGGACCTCGCTCCACCGGACGCCGGTGCTCGGCTGGATGCGGCGCAACGTGAATGCCGTGCCCGCCACCGAAGAACACGCGCTGGACGCTCTGGGGCATGGCGAATCGCTGCTGATCTTCCCCGGCGGCACCCGCGAACTCTATGGCCCGCGCGATACGCTCCGTTGGGAGGGACGCACCGGCTTCGCCCGGCTGGCCATCGCCGCCGGCGTGGCGGTGCTGCCGTTCGCCATCGCCGGCGCCGACCGCCAGCACTGGGGACGAGTGGCGATCGGTGGCGGGAGTCTCTGGATGCCGCCCTTTCCACTCCCGGTGCGGCTGGAATATCGGTTCGGCGTACCGATGCTGGCGGCCGAAGGGGAGCGCGCCGCGCCGAGTTCGCCTCGCGGGTGGAGGCCGCCACGCGCGAATTGATCGCGACGAGCCGGCGGAGCGCCGCATGACGGGCAGCAACGGTTCGTCACCGGCCCTCAACCCCACGCTCTACCGCAAGAGTTCGGGCTACCTGCGCCTGGCGCGCTGGATGTCGCGCTACCACCGCACGCGCGTGGAGGGCACGCCGCCAACGGGCCAGTGCATCTACGTGACGCACCATGGCGCGGGATATCTGAGCGGTGACCTGTCGATCGCCATCTACCACCTGGCCTGGAGCGACTGGTTCGAACACGGCGGCGAACCGCGCCCGCTGGCGGTGGCCGCGGTGCAGGGCAATGCGTTGGAGCGCGCCATCCCGGGCATCGCGCGGCTCAAGCGCGACGTGGGGCTCATCGATCCGTCGGAACGCTCGTGCCTGCGCGCGTTGGAAGAGGGACGCCAGCTGTTGCTCACGCCGGGCGGCAGCCGCGAGTCGACGCCGCGCGCGCGCGGCTACCGTCTGCGGTGGAACGATCGCTATGGCTTCGCGCGGTTGGCGGTGCGCACGGGCGTGCCCCTGGTTCCGCTGGCGACGGTGGGCGGGTTCGCCGCGTACCCCGGGTTCACCATGGGCCGGCTCTCGTTCTGGAGTCCGGTGCCGCTGCCGGTGCGATTGGACATCGCCATCGGCACGCCGATCGAAGTGGAACGCGATCCGGAGCACGCGCGCGACGTGGCGGTGTTGAAGCCGGTACACGCGCGCGTGCGACAGGCGACGCAGGATCTCTACGACCGGCTGCTGGCACGGCGCGGTGGCCGCGCGTGACGCGCACGCTCGTGTCCGGCGACTGGCACCTGGGCACCTACAGTCCGCCGGCGCACCGCGCGCTGGCGCTCGGCTTCCTGCGCTGGGCCGCAGACACCGCCGATCTGATCGTGCTCAACGGTGACATCTTCGAGGGGCTGTTCGAATCGCCGGCGCGCGCCGAACGCGCGCACCCGGAGGTGGCGGCGCTGATCACGAGCCTGGCGCGGCGGGGCAGGCTCCGCCGCACGCTGGGCAACCACGATCCGGAGGGCGGCGCGGCATCGGTGGTGCTCCAGCACCCGAGGCTGGGACGCGTGCTGGTGGCGCACGGCCACCTGGCCGACCCGGTGCACGTGTCGTCGGTGGGCAACTTCGGCGACGGCATCTCCCGCCGGTTCGGCCACCTGTCGCTCGTGCGCGGGGCCGCGTGGGTGGCGGAGTCGTTCGTGGCCGGCACGATGGCGGCGCCCGTGGACCGGATGTTCCGTCGCAAGTGCCTGACGCTCATGGCCCGCGAGCAATGCGCGTTCGGCGTGTTCGGCCACAATCATCGCCGGCATCTCGTGCCGGGCGATCCGTACGCGAATGCCGGCCGCCTGCGGCGCTCGCGTCTGGAATACCTGATGCTCGACGACGGCGGTCCGTCGTTGCGCGACTTCACCGTCGACGGCGCGACGGCGGACGTGGCTGCGGCGTCGTGATCGCCTCGGTGCTGGCGTTCCTGGCGCGCTGGCAGTATCTGGGCGCCTTCGTCGGGATCTTCCTGGAGGAGGCGGGGGTTCCGCTGCCGGTACCGGGCGACGTGTTCATCGCGGCGCTCGGCGCGTCGGGGCGTGCGGGACACGCCAGCTACCTGATGACGACGCTGGTGGTGTTCGCGGCCACGCTCAGCGGCAGCACGGTGCTGTTCGAGCTGTCGCGGCGCGTGGGCCACCCGCTGCTGCGCCGCGTGGGGCATCGATTCGGTTTCGACGGCGAGCGGGCCGACCGCGTGGAGGTATGGCTGAAGAACCATGGGTCGGTGACGGTGGCGCTCGGCCGTCTGGTCCCGGGATTCCGCATCGTGCTCACGGTGGCGGCGGGCGCTCTGCGCATGGGGCGCGTGAACTTTCTGGTGGGCGCGGCGGCGGCATCGGTGCTCTGGGCGGCGATCTACTACTGGCTGGGCTACGCGCTCGGCGCGGGGGTGACGCAGATGATCCGGACCGCCGCGGGGCGCGCCTACCACAACCCCGAGGTGGCGGCGGCGATCGTCGTGGTGGTGGTGCTGGCGATCGCGGCCGTGATCGCGACGGTGGTGTGGAAGCGGCGGTCGTCGCGCGAGGCGGAAGCGGAGGCGGAGGCGGAGGCGCGGGTCGAGTCTGCGGACGCGCCGGCCGACGGCGAAGCGCCGCGGTGAGTCGCACGCGGAACCCGGGCGCCTGGTTCGACGTAGGGAATCGGGAGGCGCGGCGCATTCTTCCCGTAGCGGGGTAGAAAGTGGCCACGTAGGTTTGGAACCTGTCGCCGGAGGGCGCGATCGCACCGTTGAGGTCATCGCGTGCCGGCGGCGCACACCGCTCGAGGCTTCCATGTCCGATACGTCCAGAAAGTGGGCCGGCCGCGCCATCCAGGTGGTGCTTCTGATCGCGGCGCTCGCCTTCATCGGGAACTGGTTCCGCTCGCACTTCAACAACGCGCGCCACGAAACGCACGTGGCGGGATTGGAGTCGCCGCCCGATTCGCTGGGACCGGGCGATCTGATGATCCAGAATGCGGACAGTTCCGTGGATCTGATCCTGGCCGGCGACCGGATCTGGGCGGGGCTGTCGCCGAAAACGGTCGCGAAGGTCCGTAGCCAACTCGACACCTCCCAGCACTCCGACTCGGGGTTGGGCGGGAGCATCGCGAAGATGGTGAAGTCGGGGGTGGCCGGCGCCATCGACAAGCACGCCGTGTACCGGCTGTCCGACCTGCGTGACGTGCGCTACGAGAACGGCCGCCTGATCTTCGATTGGAAATCGGGCGGGCACGATACGATGTTCAAGAACACGAAGGTCAACGGCGATCGCGCCGACGAGACGTTCAGCAAGGACGACGCCGAACGGTTCATCGCCGCGGTCCACGCGCGCCAGAAGCAATTGGGACTTCCTTAGACCTCCATTCCATGCTGAACACATTGGCGGCGCTTCTCGCGCTCGGCATGCCGGGCGTCCGGCCCGCGCCGCAGGCGGCCCCGCCGGCCATCCGGCACGTCTTCGTGATCGTGCTCGAGAACCAGGCCTACGAATCGACCTTCGGCGCCGGATCGCCCGCCCCGTATCTGGCCGACACGCTCGTGCGCGCCGGCGCGTTCCTGAGGCAGTACTACGGCATCGGTCACGCCAGCCTCGACAACTACATCGCGATGGTGAGCGGCATCGCGCCCAACCCGCATACACAGGCCGACTGCGAACGCTACGTGGAGTTCGTGCAGACGGGCACGGCGCCCGACGGCCAGCCCATCGGCAGCGGATGCGTGTATCCGGCCGGCGTGCCCACCATCGCCAACCAACTCATGGACCGGCATCTGAGTTGGAAGGCGTACATGGAGGACATGGGCAAGGATCCGTCGCGCGAGTCCGCCACCTGCGGCCACGCCGCGATCGGGACGGTGGATCGCACGGAGCGGGCCGCGCCCAACGACCAGTACGCGGCCAAGCACAATCCCTTCGTGTACTTCCACGCGATCATCGATGCGCCGGTGTGCCACACGAACGTCGTGCCGCTCACGGCGCTGAACGCGGACCTGCGGTCGGCGGCCACGACGCCGAACTATGCGTTCATCGCGCCGAACCTCTGCCACGACGCACACGACCGACCCTGCCGCAACGGCGAGCCGGGCGGACTGGTGTCGGCCGACCGGTTCCTGGCCGAGTGGGTGCCGCGCATCATGCGGTCGGCGGCGTATCGCGACGGCGGACTGATCATCATCACCTTCGACGAGGCGCAGAGCGGGCACAAGGAAGCGTGCTGCAACGAGCCGACGGGGCCCAACACGTCGTCGCCCGGCGCGGGTGGGCCGGGGGGCGGACGCACCGGTACGGTGCTGCTGTCCCCGTTCATCCGGCCGGGCACGGTGTCGGACGTGCCGTACAACCACTACTCCATGCTGCGCAGCGTGGAGGACATCTTCGGACTGCCGCATCTCGGGTACGCGGGGCAGAAGGGGTTGGTGCCCTTCGGCGACGACGTCTATACGGGGTCGGCGTCCTTGAGGCCTACCAGTTCGAGCAGCTTGAGCGCGTTGCTCGACGTCGCCTTGCCGGGGCGCAGCCGGTAGTCGAAGCTCATCGACGCCGCGCCATTGGCGCGCGAGAACTCCTCGCGGAAGTGCACGTGCCGCGAGACGGATGAGAGTTCGGGGTCGTCGACGAGTTGCAGGTCGTGGGTGGACACGGCGCCGATGGCCCCCGTGCCCACGAGGTGGCGCAGCACGTGGCGCGCGGCCACGGTGCGCTCGGCCGAGTTGGTGCCGTGCAGGATCTCGTCGAGGAGGTAGACGAACGCCCGTCCCTCGCCCGGGGTCACCGCGTCGGCGGCGTCGACCACCGACTTCAGCCGCTCCAACTCGGCCATGAAGTAGCTCACCCCGCGCTGCAGCGAGTCCTGCACGCGCATGCTCGTGTGCAACACGGCGGGCGGGTGGCGGAAGCGGCGCGCGCACACCACCGATCCCGCCTGGCTCAGCACGAGATTGAGACCGATGGAGCGGAGCAGGGTGCTCTTGCCCGCCATGTTCGACCCCGTGACCACGAGAATGCTGCCGGCGGGGCCGACGGTCACGTCGTTGCGCACGCCCACGTCGTCGGCGAGCAGCGGATGGCCGAGCGCTTCGGCTTCGATGGTGGGCGCCGCGTGGTCGGCGAGTTCGGGGAAGCTCCAGTCGGGGTTGTCGTGGGCCAGCGTGGCCAGCGCCGAGAGACTCTCCATCTCCCCGAGCGCGGCCATCCAGTCGGCCACGCGGGCCCCCGACCGCCGCTGCCATCGCTCGATCAGGTGCGCCACGTGGAAGTCCCACAGGGTGAGCGTATTCACCGCGAAATACAGCAGCGGTGACAGGCGGAGTTCGGTGCAGTCGGCGAGGGCTGTGAGCCGCCGGATCTCCGCGTCCGCGGGGGCCGGCGTCGTGAGGCGCTCGCGAATGGCCGCCAGCAATGGAGCGTCGAACCGCTGATCCGCCACCACGCGTGCCATCGCGCCGTACCGCCGCAGCATGTTGGCTTGCCCGACCACCGGCTTGAAGCATTCGCTCAGCCGCCGGGAATGGTCGCTCATCAGCAACCAACCGGCGATGGCCGGCACCACCCAGAAGGAGTGCGGCGTGGCGCCCGACAGCTGCGCGGCGAGCAGGGCGATGGTTGCCGCGGGGATGAGCACGGTGAGCGCCAGGAGCCAGGGCTTGGCCAGCAGCCAGCCGTCGCCGGCCGCCCAACGCGCGAGTTCGCCAAGCGCCTCGCCGCTTACGGTGACGCGCAGGCCGGCGACGGCCAGCTCCTCGCGAAAGACGTCGCGCTCCCGCAACTCGGCCACCGCGCGCTGCCGTTCACGGATGGTGGCGGGGTCGGCGGGCGCGACCAGCCACTCCCGCAGGGTCGCGCGTCCCGGGGCGCGGCTCATGGCCGGCATCAATTGGACCAGCGAGGCCTGACCGAACAGATCGAGATCCACGGCGTACGGGTGGCCGGGCGGCTCGACCACCCAGGGACGCGCCGGAATCTGCTCCCACGCGCGGGCGGTGCGATGCTCGCCCTCTTCGGCCAACGTGAGCAGGTCGTTGGTGTGCTGGAGCCGGGTCTTGGCGCGGTTGCTCGCGCGCACGAGCAAGAGGAATCCGGCGAGTACCACGACGGCGGCGGTGAGCCAGAGCGCGCGGTGCGTGCCGGCGGTGGCCCATCGCGCGAACAGCAGTCCGGCGGCGACGAACACCAGCAGGCGCAGGTTGCCCAGACGGTCCACGGCGGCCGACTGGCCGGCACGGCGTGTGCGGAGTTCAGCGGCCCGGGCCGAGTAGGCGGCGCGGACGTCGGCGGAAGTTGCCATGCCTTGAAAATGGCGACCCGCGCCGTTTCCCGCGCGGGGTGTCGTGGGGAGGCGGCCGCCCGCCCCCGGCTCAGTTCCCGCCCTTGTCGATCAGATCGGTGAAGGCATCGAGCGACCGCATGAACTGGTAGCGTGGGTCGCGCACGATCTCGTCGATGGTGATGGCCTTGCCCGCCAGCGCGCAGCGCAGTTCGTCGAGAGTGCTCCCGGCGTCGCCGCTGAGGGCGTAGGCGCGGGCCCGTTCGCGGCACACCGTCGGCGAACGCGGGTGGATCATCTCGGCTATGGTGAGCATGGCCAGCGCGCGCGACTGGTCCTTGACCGCGATGTAGGCCTCGGGTTCGTAGAACGACGCCTGGACGTACAGCTCGGCCAGCCGCCGTTCGGCCCACATGGCGCGGACCGAGTCCTGCCGGTCGGTGGCCCACTGCTGGAACTGCACGATGCGCAGGTCGCCGGCAAGCTTCCGCAGGTCGGGCACACCCGGATGCTTCCGCACCGCGAGCAACGTGGCTCCCATGGCGCGCTGCACGCCGGGCGTGCTCTTGTGGAGCGAGTCCAGTTCGGCACGCCACCGTTGCACGGCCGGCGACCCGTCGAGCGACGCGAGCTCCGCGCGCGCCCCGCTCAGGTCGTGGAGGCCCGCCCAGGCGGCAATGATGCCGGCCCACTGGTTCGCCGCCTCGCCCGTGCGGCCCGAATCGGCGGTCGCCACGGCGTGCGTCGAGTCCACGGAGAACACCGAGTCGACCAGCAGCGAGTCCATCGGACGCAGCTTCCGCGCCATGGCGCGGGCCTCGAGCCAGCCCATGGCCTGCGCCAGTACCGGCTCGGGGGGCCACCGGTGGCCGCCGCGGAACAGGTCGGTGCGGATCGGCGCGCCGAGCGCGCGCAGCGTGTCGGTGGTGTTCAACACCTCGTCGTAGTTGAACCCGCTGTCGCCGGCCGCCATCGCCACGTCGAACGGCGGCTTGCCGCCGTGCTGCCGGCGCCAGGCGGAATCGCCGGGCATCGAAGCGCCCGCCGAGATGATGCCCGCCACGTGCCCGCCGGCGCCGTACGCGAACACCCACGTGTCGCGCGCGGTGCCCGAGAAGCCGGCCAGGTAGATGCGCGAGGTGTCGACGCGGAACGCCGAGAACGCATCGTCGAGCATCAGGTTCACGGCGCGCTGGTTGGGTGCGTTCTCCTCGTCGCTGCGGGTGTCGTAGCTGCTCATCACCACCCATCCCAACCGCTCCGCCGCGGGCACCATCAACTCGATTGAACGCCGGGCATTCCCCCGCGGGTCGAGCACGAGCAGCAGGGGCACGGGCGCGGTGCCCGTGTAGCCACGCGGGATGTACGCCGCGTAGCGGAAGTTGCTGTCCCGTCGCGCAACGAGCGGTGCGAGCACGGATCCCTTGTATGCACTGTCGATCTGCTGCCCGGCGGCCCGACCGGTGGGCACCAGAGCGGGGAGGGTGGCGAGCGCGGCGACGAAAGCGATGCGTAGGGGGCGCATGAAAGCGGCCTCGGCGGACGGGTGGGTCGTTGCCGGACAACATTACAACATTCGCGGCCGGGCGCGAATGGTTCCCGGGATCCTTACAGGGCGCGTACGTGAAACGGCAACCCGGAGGTGAATGACGAGTGGCGGGAGCCGGCAGTCGACAGCCTGCAGCCGCCGGTGAACCGCGCGCCGCCGTCCGGTGAGTGCTAACTCGCCGCCGTCATTGCCAGGACCGCGAACGAGGCCAGCCAGTGCTCTCCCATGTAGTCGCCGGCCACGTGCGGCAGGCTGGCGGCGAGGTGCCGGTCGGCCGCCGCGTGCGCCACCGCAATCCGGGGGTCGTCCGCGGGCAGCGCACCAGCGATCGACCGCCAGCACCAGGCGCGAGTAAGGTTCAACCCGTCCAGGTGCGCGATCTTGCCGTCGCTGCGGTCGCTGACGTGCGCGGGCCGAAAGAGCGCGGCCGGTTCCTGCTCCGCGATGCGCGGCAGAAAGCGGCCGAGCCAGTCGGCGAATCCGCGCGGCGGCATCATCCGTCGCATGCATTCGGCTTCGATGAGCGCCGATGACAGGAAATCGTCGCCGCCGGGTTCCCAGGCCTGGCAGTCCGCGTCGGTTCCGTACCAGCCGTTGGCCTTCTCGCGCAGCAGGTCGGCCAACGCGGTGTCGCCCGCCGTCGTGGCGTAATCCATGGCGAGGGTGAGCGCGAAGGCCGTATTGAAGTGGGTGCCGACGCGCACGGGATACGTCGCTTTGGGCAGGAACTCCCGGAACCGCTGCACGAATTCGGCGACGAGCGGTTGGAGCGCGGACGACCATCGCCGGCCTTCCGGGGTGGTGTGGCGGGCGAGTTCGCCCCCGAGCATCAACAGCCATGCCCACCCGTAGGGGCGCTCGAATCCGCCGCGTGACGGCTGCCGGAGATACGCCACCTCGCCGGCCACGTGCTCCGCGGTGAAGTGCGCGTCGAACTGCGCGCGGATGTGGGGCGATTCGTCCAGCGACGGGAAGTGCCGGTGGAGCAGGGCCAGCATCCAGTAGCCGTGCACGCACGAATGCCAGTCGAAGCTTCCGTAGAAGACCGGGTGCAGGGCGCGCGGGCCGCGGACGTCGTCGGCGCCGTTGAGCACATGGTCGAGCTTGTTGGGGTACTCACGCGACACGTGCCCGAGCGCGATGGCCGCGAACCGCGAGGCGGTGGCGGCGGAGAGCGTCGCGTCGGAGCGGTCGAATTCGACGGTCATGATCAGTACCGGAAGACCAGGAAGTTCATGAGCAGGATGTTGGCTGCCAGCAGCAGGATGCCGGTGGGAATCTGTACCTTGATCACGCCGTTCTCGTCGGGGAGTTCGAGCAGGGCGGCGGGCACGATGTTGAAGTTGGCGGCCATCGGCGTCATCAGCGTGCCGCAGTAGCCGGAGAGCATGCCGATGGCGGCCATGATCGCCGGGTCGCCGCCGAACTTCGTGACGATGAGCGGCAATCCGATGCCGGCGGTCATCACCGGGAAGGCCGCGAACGCGTTGCCCATGATGATCGTGAACAGGGCCATGCCCACGGCGTACGTCACCACCACCACGAAGGCATGGTCCAGCGGAATCCAGCGGTTGAAGAGCGTGGAGACCACGCCGCCCACACCGGCAATGGCGAACAGCGCGCCCAGCGCGGCGAGCATCTGCGGGAGCACCGCGGCCCATCCCACCGAGTCCATCAGCCGGCGGGCCTCCTTGATGGGCGACGCCAGAGGCGCGCGGAGCATGATCATCCCCGCCACCAGCGACACCACCGTTGCCAACCCGAGCGAGATCACCGTGACCTGCTTGGGATCGACCAGCGGGACGCCGTGAATCTGCAGATGCTTGAACGCGCTCGTGCCGGCGAGCGTGACGGCGGGAATGAGCAGGGCGGGGACGAAGAGCCGGTTGCCCCACCGCCGGGCGCTCGCCTCGCGCTGTTCGCGCGTGGCCGATTCGGCGCCGCTGCCGCCCAGGCCGCCGATGCTCGACACGAGCACCATACCGATGACCAGGCAGCCATTGGTGAAGTCGGAGAGGTGCGAGCCGATCAGAAATGTGATGGCGTAGATGCCCCAGAACAGGAGCTTGTTGTAGCGCTTGCGGTCGCCGGCGTCGAGCACGTTCACGATCGCGATGCCGGCGAGCATGAGGCCCATGAGCAGGTAGACGGAGCCGAGCCCGATCATCGCCCGGCCTCCGCGTCGTCGTCCCGCCGTCCCGCCCGTTGACTGTCCGACTGTCCGACTGTCTGACTGTCCGACTGGCCGGCCCTCCGGCCATCCGACTGTCCGACTGTCTGACTGTCCGACTGGCCGTCCGTCTGGCCGATCCTCCGCCCCTCCCACTCCCGCATCAGGCTCCGGTCCAGCATCGCCAGCCGCACGAAATGGATGGCCGTCGCGCAGAGCGCCGTGGGCACCGCCCACTTGGCCAGCGTGGTCGCCGCGACGTCGATGCCGTTCTGGGCCAGGAACCCCTTGATGAGCAGGATGGAGCCGATGGCGATGAAGATGTCCTCGCCGAAGAAGGCGCCGATGTTGTCCACCGCCGCGGCGTGGGCACGAATGCGGAACCGTGTCTTGTCCGGCAGTTCGCCGAACCGGCTCTCGGCCGCGCCCTCGGCCATCGGCGCGAGCAGGGGGCGCACCATCTGCGCGTGTCCGCCCAACGAGGTGAGCCCCAGGGCGGCGGTGATCTGCCGCAGCGCCATGTACGCCATGAGCACGCGACCCGTCGTGGCCGCGTGGATGCGGGCGATCATCTCGCGCGCGCGTTCCTTGAGGCCGCTGCGTTCGAGCAGGCCGATCACCGGCAGCACCATCCAGACGATGGCCACGTACCGGTTCTCGGTGAAGGCCTTGCCGAAGGCGGCGATCACGTCGTGCAGACCGAGTCCGCCGGCGAGGCCGGTGACGATGCCCGCCACCGTAACCACGAGCAGCGCATTGATGCGCAGCGCGAACCCGATGACGACGACGAGAACTCCGAGCAGGGTGAGCATGGGGCGGGAAGCTACCCCGTGGCGGGAGGCGGCGGCAATCCGAGTGTCCGCGTCGGTTTGCGCGCGAGGGATGGCGTCGCGGGGATTCCGGGGTGACACTTCAGCATCTACGGAGGAGCCCCCCAATGCAGATCCAGCGAGTCTTCCACGCCGCGGCCTGCGCCGCCGCCATCGGCCTCGGCGCCACCAGCGCCGCCGCCCAGCACGACCACGGCGCCATGAATGCCGCCCCGGCCGCGCAGCCCTCCAGGCCCACCGAGGCGGGGCAGGGTGCGTTTGCCGCCATTCAGGAAATCGTGCGCATCCTCAAGGCCGACTCCACCACCGACTGGTCGAAGGTGAATCTCGAAGCGCTGCGCCAGCACCTGATCGACATGAACGACGTGGTGCTGCACGCCCAGGTTGCGCAGCACGACACCGCCGGTGGATTCGAGGCCGACGTCACCGGGCAGGGGCGCACCACCGGCGCCATCCGCCGGATGCTCACGGAACACGCCCGGATGATGGAGATGATGGGCGGCTACCACGTGAGCGCGACCCCGATCCCGAACGGCGCCCACCTGGTGGTGACCGCCCTCGATGCGAACGACGCGCGCTCGGTGGCCGAGTTGCGCGGGCTCGGCGTCATCGGCATTCTCGCGGACGGCGACCATCACCCCATGCACCATCTGGCGCTGGCGCGGGGCGAACCCATGATGCACAACCACCGGTGAGTCCGGCGACCGACACGAAACCGTGACCGGGCGGATCTCGACACCGCCCGGCGACACTCCAGACTTGAGCCCATGATTCTCTCCGCCCTCCTCGTCGCCCTGCTGCAGCAGACGGGTGCACAGCAGCCCAGGCGCACCGTGCCCGATCCCGGCGTCATCGCCACCGACCAGCGCGTGACGCCTGCCGGTGTGCAGACCGTGTTCACCGGCCGCGTAGCCGGCGTGCGCTTTGCGGGCTCGGCCAGCCGCATCTGGGTGGCCGTGCCGCGCGCGGCCTACGAACTCGACTGGCGCGACAACCGTGTGCTCGCCACGGCCCACTTCGACGGCCGGCCGGGCGTGCACGGCGTGGTGGTGGACCCGCTCACCGGGCATGTACTCGTGTCGTCGGTGGGGCGGCTGCCCGCCGGGATGGAGAACAGCCGCACGCCCGGCACCGGTGCCATGCAACGCGGACGGGCGGTGTCTCAACTCACCGCCTACGCGCCCGGCGCATCGGCGAACGACTCCGCGGTGGCCACCATGAACTCGGGCGAACTCGGGTCGTACATGGCGGGCGGGCCCGCCGTGGCGCGCCGCCCCAACGCCTCGGGCCATCGCGTGGCCGTCCTGCCCCTGCCCGCCAACGACCAGTTGGCGATCGTTGACGCGGACTCGGGTACCGTACTGCGCACGCTCGACGTCGGTGTGCTGCCCGTGGCCGCGGTGATCGACGACGACGGCACCACCGCGTGGATCAGCAACTTCGGCGGGCCCAAGCCGGCCAGCGGCGACCGTGCGGCGCGCCAGTGCTGCGATCCGATGGCCGAGCCGGTGCGCATCGATGCGCGCGGCATCGCCGAGCCGGGGACGGTGGCGGAGATCGATCTGGTCGCCGGTCGGATCGTGAAGAGCGTGGTCGTGGGGCGGCATCCCACCGGCATCGCGTGGGACCAGCGGCGTGGGCGTCTGTTCGTGGCCGACGGCAACTCCGACGCCATCACGATCGTGAACACGCGCACCGGTACCGTCACGGCCAGCGTGCGCGTTACGCCATTCACGGAAACGCGCATCGGGCTCGCGCCCACCGCGGTGGCGCTCGCCCCCGACGGGCTCACGCTGTACGTGGCGCTGGGCGGGCTCAATGCGGTGGCGGTGTACGACGTCTCCACCGGGGCCGTGTTCAAGGGGCTGATTCCCACCGGCTGGTACCCGTCCTCGCTCGACGTCAGTCCCGACGGCTCGACGCTCGCGGTCGGCACGCTGCTCGGTGTTGGGTCGGGTACGGGCACCACGTCGGGCTCGCCCGGCAAGACGGGCCGGCAGGTGTACGCCGTGCGCGGTTCGGTGAACGTGATCCCCGTGCCCACCGACGCCGAACTGGCTGCGTACACCACCTCGGTGGCGCACAACAACCGGCTGCGTCTGGCGGGACCCGGCGCGGATTACCAGCCGGGCGTGCGCTCCGGCGAGCCCCCGCGTGCGGTGCCCGAGCGTCCCGGCGAGCCCTCGCTCATTCAGCACGTCGTGTTCATCGTCCGCGAGAACCGAACGTACGATCAGGTGCTCGGCGACATGGGCCGCGGCGCCAGCGACAGTTCGCTCGTGATCTTCGGCCGCGACGTGACGCCGAATGCGCATGCGCTGGCCGACCAGTACGTGCTGCTCGACCACTTCTTCGCGTCGGGCGGCAACTCGGCCGACGGCCACCAGTGGCTCACGCAGGCCAACGAGACCGACTATCCGATGTGGCCCCTGTACCAGGGACGGAGCTATCCGTCGGAGGGAGACGACGCGCTGACGTACTCGCTGGGTGGATTCCTGTGGGAGAACGCCGAGCAGAAGGGGAAGTGGGTGTCGGTGTTCGGCGAGTACGCGCCGGCGCCGTCGGATTCCATCTCGTCGGTGCGACGCGACCTTCTGGCGCAGTATCGCGATTCGGCGGCGCATTCGCCGGCGTATTTCCGGACGCTCGCGCGTGCGCGCTACGACACGCACTCCGACATCCCGTCGCTCGACAAGGTGCTGGTGCGCGAGTATCCGGGGTGGACGCAGGAGATGCCCGACGTGGTGAAGGCCGACATCTTCGACGAGCACGTGAAGGAGTGGAACGCGGCGGACTCGATGCCGAACCTGGTGATGGTGATCCTGCCGAGCGACCACACCAACGGCACCGCACCGGGGTGGAGCACGCCGCGGGCGTCGGTGGCCGACAACGACCTCGCGCTGGGACACATGGTGGAGGCGCTGACGCACTCGAAGTTCTGGCCCTCGATGGCGATCCTGGTGGTGGAGGACGACGCGCAGAACGGCGTGGACCACATCGACGGCCATCGCACCGTCGCCCTGGCGATCTCGCCCTATGCCCGGCGGCACGCCATCGACAGCACCTTCTACAGCCAGCCGAGCATGGTCAAGACCGTGGAGCTGATGCTGGGGCTGCCGGCGATGAGCATGTTCGACCTCGTGGCCAAGGACATGCGCGCCAGCTTCCTCGATTGGAATGCGCGCCCCGACCTGACGCCGTACACGGCGATCGTACCCCGCCAGTCCATCTACGAAGTGAACCCGCGCCTCGGGCAGCTCAGGGGCGCGGCGCGCGCGGGCGCGCTGGCCTCGTCGCGCATGCGTCTGGACGTGCCCGACGCGGCGCCGAGCGACGAGCTGAACCGCATTCTCTGGCACGACGTTCGCGGGTGGAATACGCCGTACCCGGGGGTGCACCACTCGCTCTTCTTCCCGATGTCGGTTGACCTGCCGGACGGGGACCGCGAAGAGCGGGGCGGGGCGCGTCGCGACCCGTAACGGGCAGCAGGCCGCCGGATTCGCTATCGTATGTCCATGCGAGTTCTGGCGGGGGACGTAGGGGGCACCAACGCGAGGCTGGCCATCGTCGAACTTGGCGATGGGTCGGCGCACCTGGTCCACGAGCGCGACTACGCGAGCGGCAAGGCCGACGGTCTCGCCCCGATCATCACGCGGTTTGCCGACGAGGTGGGGGAGCTTCCCTCGCGCGGGTGCATCGCGATCGCCGGCCCCGTGGTCGGCGACGAGGTGCAGGCCACCAACCTGCCGTGGGTAGTCAATCGTGCCGACGTGGCGCGGGCGGTGGGCATCGACCGGCTGGGATTGATCAACGACTTCTTCGCGGTCGGGGTCGGGCTCGAGCATCTCGAGGGGGCCGATCTGGTGACGCTGCAGCGCGGAGAGCCGGAGGAGCGCGGTCCGGTGGCGTATCTGGGCGCCGGGACGGGGCTGGGCGTCGGGTTCCGGCTGTGGTCCGGCGAGCGCTACCGCGTCTATGCCTCCGAGGGCGGACACGTGGACTTCGCCCCGCGCAACCGGCTGCAGGACGGGCTGCTGTCGTTCCTGCGGGGCAAGTACGGCCGCGCGTCGAACGAACGCATTCTCTCGGGCGCCGGACTGGCCGACCTCTACGCCTACCTGTCCACGGTGGCCGCGGCCGCCGAACCGCAGCCGGCCGTCGAACGCGAGATGCAGGAGCAGGATCCGGCCGCGGTGGTCACCACGCACGCACTGGCCGGCGACGACGCGCTGTGCGGGCTGGCGCTCGATCTGTTCGTGTCGGTGCTCGGCGCCGTCACCGGCAACCTGGCGCTGATCGCCGTGGCCACCGGCGGGGTGTTCATCGCCGGCGGTATCGCGCCGCGGATCGTGGAGCGGCTGCAGAGCCGGGCCTTTCTGGATGCCCTGCACGACCAGGGGCGCCTGTCGCCGATGGTGGCGAAGGCGCCCGTGCACGTGGTGATGAACACCAAGGTCGGCCTGCTCGGCGCCGCCGGATACGCGGCGCGCCACTGATCAACTGCTCTTCAGCCCTCTCCGCATCCGTACTTGGGTCCGGTGAGGGCGAGTTCCTCGTGGAGCACGCTTAGCAGCGGCCGTCCCGGGTCCACGTCCACTTCGTGGTGCTTGCCGTTCACGTCGAGCGCGATGCGCATGGCTCGGTCCTCCTCGGCTGACCGGTACGATTTCGAATGTTCGGGCGTGTCCGGAATCGCGGGCAGCCGGTGCGGTTTTCGCACCCCCGGGTGCGGGTTCGGCAGCCCCCGCCCACCGCCTCATCAGGCGAAGTCATTCCGATACGAACACTTAGCCGGTGGCATGCGTATTGCTTTTGGAGAAGGACAGCGACCACGCTCGATGGCGTGGAGACTCACTCGAGAGGGATGCATCCAGCTATGAAACGAATCATCATCGCAATTGTCGTGATCGCGGCCGTGGGCGCCGGCGTGTTCTATTTCAAGCGGCAGGCATCGGCCGACCCGACCACGTATCTGTTCGTTCCCGTGACGCGGGGCGATATCGAGGCGACCGTGAGCGCCACCGGCAACCTGAGCGCCGTGGACTCGGTGCAGGTGGGCACCCAGGTGTCCGGCCGCATCGACGCGCTGTATGCCGACTTCAACGATCACGTGCGCAAGGGCGAGCTCATCGCGCGACTGGACACCACCGTGCTGCAGCTTTCCGTGGACCGCGCCAAGGCTGCGGCGGCCCAGGGTGTGGCGAGTCTCCGTCAGACGAAGTTTGCGCTGGAGCAGACGGAGCGCCTGTTGGCCACCAAGGCGGCCACGCAGACGGACTACGAGGGCGCGGTGGCCGCGTTCGCGGTGGCGCAGGCGAACCTGAAGTCCGACTCGGTCCAGTTGAAGGAGGCGGTGCAGAACCTCAACTACGCCACCATCTACTCGCCCATCAACGGCATCGTGATCAAGCGTAGCGTGGATGTGGGGCAGACGGTGGCCGCGAGCTTCTCGGCGCCCGAACTGTTCCTCATTGCCGGCGACCTCAAGGACATGCAGATCGTGGCGTCGGTGGACGAGTCGGACATCGGAGAGATCCACAAGGGGCAGGACGTCACCTTCACGGTGGAGGCGTATCCCAACCGCGTGTACCACGGCACGGTGAGCCAGGTGCGGCTGCAGTCCACGACCTCCGACAACGTGGTGAACTACCCGGTCGTGGTGGGTGTGAAGAATCAGGACGGTTCCCTGCTGCCCGGCATGACGGCGACGGCGAACTTCCAGATCGCGCAGGCAAAGAACGTGCTCAAGGTGCCCACCGGGGCGCTGCGCTTCCAGCCGACGCAGGAGATGGTGGCGGAGATGCGCGCCGAGTACGCGGCGCGCGGTGATACCGCCGGGCGCGCGGGCCGGGCCGGTGGTGAATCCGCGGCGGCCGGCGAGCGGCGCGGCGGCAACGGCGGCTTCGGCGGTGCCAGAGCGGGCGGTCGGGGCGGCAACGGGGGGCAGCGTCCAGCGGACGTGGGCATGCTGTGGTACGTCGGGCAGAACGGCAAGCTGGCCGTGGCGCGCGTGCACACCGGGCTGACCGACGGGCAGTACACCGAGGTCTCGGGTCCGGACCTGAAGGAAGGGATGCAGATCATCGCCGCGGTGACCGGCGGATCGATGGCCGCCGGCGGCGCCCAGAATCCGTTCTCGGGCCAGCAGGGTCGCGGCGGCCGCGGCGGATTCCGCGGAGGGTTCTAACATGACGCCCCCGGAAGACCACGTCATCCACGTCGAGGCGCTCACCCGCGTCTACGCGACGGGCAAGACCAAGGTCCATGCGCTGCGCGGCGTGGACTTCACGGTGAGCAAGGGCGAGATGGTCGCCATCATGGGCGCGTCCGGCTCGGGTAAGTCGACGCTCATGAACATTCTCGGCTGTCTCGACAAGCCGACGTCGGGCAGCTACTGGCTGGACGGCGTTCGCGTGGACGGGCTGGACAAGAATCAGCTCGCTGACATCCGGAACGAGAAGATCGGCTTCGTGTTCCAGGGGTTCAACCTGCTGGCGCGCACGTCGGCGCTCGACAATGTCGAGTTGCCGCTGCTCTACGACCGCACCGGCCGTCACCACCGCGATACGCGGAAGGCCGCTCAGGCGGCCCTCGAGCGTGTGGGGCTGGGCGAGCGGCTGGATCACGAACCCAGCGAACTCTCGGGCGGGCAGCAGCAGCGCGTGGCCATCGCCCGCGCCCTGGTCACCCAGCCGGCGCTGGTGCTGGCCGACGAACCCACCGGCAACCTGGACTCCCAGACGTCGGTCGAGGTGCTGGCACTGTTCCAGGAACTGAACGATCAGGGAATCACCGTCGTTCTCGTGACCCACGAGCACGACATTGCCGAGTACACGCGTCGCGTGGTGGAGTTGCGCGACGGACACATCATTCGCGACGAGCCGATTCTGACCCGTCGCGTGGCCGCGGACGACGTTGCACGAGTCGGAACGGTGGCGGGAGTGGTGGCCTGACATGAAAGCCTCTCGACTCATCAACATTGCGGGCAAGAGCATCCTGAAGAACAAGATGCGCACCCTGCTCACGATGCTCGGCATCATCATCGGCGTGGGCGCCGTGATCGTCATGGTCGCGGTGGGCCAGGGGGCCAAGTCCGAGATCCAGCGCCGCATCGACAACCTCGGCACCAACATGGTGGTCGTCACACCGGGGGCGATCAATCAGGGCGGCGTGAGCCAGGGCGCCGGCAGCTCCAACCGGCTCACGATCGAGGACTACAAGGTGCTGGCGCAGCAGGCGCTGCTGCTGCAGCACGTATCGCCGGTGGTGATCACCTTCGCCCACATCGTGGGCGGCACCGGCAACTGGCGCACCGGCATCCAGGGCGTGACGCCCGACTTCGCCGACATCCGCGCCTGGAAGGTTGCGTCGGGCCGGTTCTTCGACCAGGCCGACGTGAATTCCAACGCGCGCGTGATCGTGATCGGCAAGACGGTGGCCAACAACCTGTGGCCCAATCAGGATCCGGTGGGGCAGGAGGTCCGGATCAACCGCGTGCCGGTGAAGATCATCGGCGTGCTGGCGCCCAAGGGACAGACGGCCGAAGGCAACGACCAGGACGACGTGATCCTGGCGCCGTACACCACGGTGCGGACCCGGATGTCCCGCCACCAGTTCATTCCGCAGATCATCGCCAGCACGGCCTCCAAGGAGCAGATCCCCGCCGCCGAGGCGGAGATCACGCAGATCCTGCGCGGCGCGCACAAGCTGGCGTCGTACGACCCGAACGACTTCACGGTTCGCAATCAGACGGATCTCGCCCAGGCTGCGTCGGGCACGGCGGACGTGATGACGCTGCTGCTCGCGGCCATCGCCAGCATCTCGCTGCTCGTGGGCGGCATCGGCATCATGAACATCATGCTCGTGTCGGTCACCGAGCGGACGCGTGAGATCGGAATCCGGATGGCGATCGGGGCCCGCGGCACCGACGTGCTCACCCAGTTCCTGGTCGAGGCGATCGTGATGAGCATCATCGGCGGGCTGTTCGGCGTCGGTCTCGGCTATGCCGGGTCGGCGATCGTGCAGCATACGACGGGCTGGCAGACGTCCATCGAGCCGGCCATGGTGGGCATCGCCATCGGCTTCTCGGCGGCGGTGGGGATCTTCTTCGGGTACTATCCGGCGCGGAAGGCGGCGGCGCTGGATCCCATTCAGGCTCTGCGGTACGAGTAGACGGTGCACGGTGGCACGGATCGGGCCGGCGGGGCGGACACGATGGTCGCTCCGATTCCCGCGGCCCCGTATATTCGCACCTCGGCCCCGGACACTTCCGTTCGGGGCAGCGCCGATGGGGAGTTCATGCGGACTTCTCGGGTGGGCCGCTGGGCCCGTTGGGGATGGCTGGCCACGACGTTCGCCATGGGCGCGGCCCTGCTCGCGACGGCGTGGACCAGCCGCGTGCGCGTGGACCGTGCGGCCTCGACCCTGAATCGCGGCCAGGCCGGCGTGCTGCTGGAATCGGCGCGACAACTCGTTCGCGAACTCCCATCGCCCATCAACTCCGCGCAACTCGACTCGCTGCTCCGGCTGCGTGAGGATGCCGGGTTGCGCTACGTCGGCGTGTTCAATTCCGACGGCACGC
Source organism: uncultured Gemmatimonadaceae bacterium (assembly GCA_963822945.1). Lineage (GTDB taxonomy): Bacteria > Gemmatimonadota > Gemmatimonadetes > Gemmatimonadales > Gemmatimonadaceae > JAGWRI01. Next base: position 80,853 of record CAWGJO010000026.1, read on the forward strand.
CGATTGCCGAGGCCGGCACGCCGCTGGGCGCGGTGCAGTTGGCGCACGGGCACTTCGATCCGGGGCCGCCGGTGGCGGCGAACGTCGGGTCGCGCATCCGGATCACGGCCCCCGCACCGTCGGAGCGTGGATCGTTCGGCGAGGATCGCCGTGGGCGCCGCCGGTTCCTGGCCGTCGAGTTCGAGCCGGTGGTGGCCGAACAGATGGCGGCCGATTCCACGAACACGTTGCTGCTCTCGGCGCTGATGGCCGCTGCGCTGCTGGCTGCCGCGTTCGTGTTCTGGCGGCTCTCGGTGCAGCAGGAGCAGGCCGAGCGGCGGCTCGAAGACCAGCGCCGCCTCAGCGCGCTGGGCGAGATGGCGGGCGTGATGGCGCACGAGATCCGCAACCCGCTGGCGTCGCTCAAGGGGCACGCGCAACTGCTCGCCGAACGGCTGCGCGGAGGCAACGAGGCCGAGCGACGCAAGGCCGATCGGGTGGTGCACGAAGCCGAGCGGCTCGAGGCACTCACCACCGATCTGCTCGACTTCGTGCGCTCGGGGCCCATCGACGTGACCCCGTCCGATCCCAGGGCGCTGGTGTCGGCGTGCGTGGACGAGGTGGGGGCGGACGCGTTCTCGCTCGACCTCGACGCGGCACCGGCCAGTTGGCCCTTCGATCAGGCGCGCATGCGACAGGCGCTCACCAACGTGCTCCGCAACGCCCAGCAGGCCACGGCGGCGGGCACGCGTCCCGAGGTGGCGGTGTGCGAGCGCCGTGGGCAGCTCGAGATCAGCGTGCGCGACTTCGGCAGTGGGATTCCCGCCGGCGACGAGCAGAAGATCTTCACGCCCTTCTACACGACGCGCACCACGGGCACCGGGCTCGGGTTGGCCGTGGCGCAGCGCGTGACGCAGATGCACGGAGGGACGATCACCGCCGCGAACCACGAGGGCGGTGGGGCGGTGTTCCGCATCACGCTGCCGCGGAGCTGACGCGCGCGATGGCGAAGATCCTCGTGGCGGACGACGAGCAGGGATTGCGCGAATTCGTGGCCGAGGCGCTCGAGGACGACGGCCACACCGTGGTGGCGGTGGCCGACGGCCAGGAGGCCGCGCGCCGGATCTCGCGCGAGAGCTTCGACCTGCTGATCTCCGACCTGCGGATGCCGAAGCTGGACGGACTGGGCGTGCTGCGCCACGCGCGCACCGAACAGCCCGAGATGGAGGTCATCCTGCTCACCGCGCACGGCTCGGTGGAGAGCGCGGTGGAGGCCATGAAGCTCGGTGCGTTCGACTACCTGGAGAAGCCGATCAGCAGCCCGCGCGAACTGCGGCTCCTGGCCGCGCGCGCGCTCGAACGACGGACGCTTCTTGCCGCAAGAGACCGCGCGGCGCGCGAGGCGGAGCCACTCCCCCCGCTGTCGTACGGGGATCCGGCCATGGAGCCGGTGGTGGAGGCGCTCCGCAAAGTGGCGCCGACCAATGCCAGCGTGCTGCTCATCGGCGAGAGCGGCACCGGCAAGGAAGTGGCGGCCCGCACGCTGCACGCGTGGAGTGCCCGCGCGGGCGGCCCGTTCGTGGCGGTGAACTGCGCGGCGCTTCCCGAAACGTTGCTCGAGAGCGAGTTGTTCGGACACGAGAAGGGGGCGTTCACCGGCGCCAGCGCGGCACGGCGGGGGCGCATCGAACTGGCCGACGGCGGCACGTTCTTTCTGGACGAGATCGGCGAGATGAAGCCCGAGGTCCAGGCCAAGCTGCTCCGCGTGATCCAGGATCGCCGCTTCGAGCGCGTGGGCGGCACGCGAACCATCGAGTCCGATGTGCGCTGGGTGGCGGCGACCAATCGCGACCCCGCCGAACTGCGGGCCTCGGGAGCGTTGCGCGAGGATCTGTACCACCGGCTGGCGGTATTCCCCATCCATCTGCCGCCCCTGCGCGACCGGCCGCGCGACATCCTGCCGCTGGCCGAGACCCTGCTCCGCCGAATCGGAGCGCAGATGGGGAGAGCCCACCTGGAACTCGACGACGAGGCGAAGCGTCTCATCCAGTACGCGGAGTGGCCCGGCAACGTGCGCGAGCTGGCCAACGCGCTGGAGCGCGCGGCCATTCTCGCCGGCGCATCGCTCATCCGGGGCAGCGACATCCAGTCGCCCAACGGTACCGGCGCCGCCAAACCGATACCCGCCGCCGCCGGCGCGGCCAACGGCCCGCGCGCGTTGGCGACGATGGAGCGCGATGCCATCGCCGCCGCGCTGGCCGCCACCGGGGGCAACCGGCGCGAGGCAGCGGAGCGGCTCGGCATCGGCCTGCGCACGCTCTACGACAAGTTGAAGCGGTATCGACTCGAAGATCAGTGAGAGGGCAAGCAGCGAGGCGGTGAGGGGGTGAACCCCTCACCGCCTCGCTGTCCGACTGTCCGACTGTCCGACTGTCCGACTGTCCTACTGCTTCTCGCTCCACCACCACAACGTCGGCGCCGCCTTGGTCCGCGGCCAGATCTCGTTCAGCGTGTTCCCGTCGTAGAGGCGGCCGTTCTTCATCACGTACTTGATGGTGTTCGTGTTCTTGATGTCGTCCAACGGGTTCTTGTCGAGCACCTGCAGGTCGGCGAGCTTGCCCGGTTCCAGCGAACCGAGATCCTTCTCGAGCCCGATGGCCTCGGCGCCGAAGATCGTGGCCACGCGCAGCACGTCCATGCGGGGCATGCCGCCCGACGCGATGTTCCAGATCTCCCACTGCGCGCCCAGCCCCTGCAACTGGCCGTGGCTGCCCATCCCCACGCGCCCGCCCGCCGCCACCACCTTGGCCGCCTGGGCGGCGAAGAGCGGGAACGACCACTGCGTGGGCGCCCACCAGCCGGGCCGGCGCGAGGCCTTCTTCTCCACCACGTCGCGCGGCGTGAAGTGGTTCAGCTTGGGGTCGTCGAGCACGTCGGTGTGCTCGTACCAGTAGTTCTCGGCCCACGGCCCGCCGTACTGCACGATCAGCGTCGGCGTCCAGGTGATGCCCGCCGCGGCATACAACTCGATCACGTCCTTGTAGAGCGGCGCGATGGGGAGGGTGTGTTCGCTGCCGGAGTAGCCGTCCATCGCTTCGGTGAGATTCTTCTTGAAGTCGAGGCCGCCCTCGAGCGTCGGCATGAGATGCTGCTCGCGGGCCGCCATCTCCACGAACTGCCGCACGCGCCGGTCGCCCGTCATGTACTGCTTGATGGTGTTCGTCTGGTAGTACTTGGAATAGCGCGACAGCACGAGTTGGGCATCGGCCAGCGACTTGATGTTCTCGGCCGCGAACACGCCCGGACCCGTGGAGTAGATGCGCGGGCCGATGAACTGCCCGGTGGCCACCATGTCCTCGTACGAGAGCACGTCGGTGGCCGAGGTCTGTGGATCGCGCGTCGTGGTGACGCCGTAGGCCAGGTTCACCATGTACTCGAACGGCTGCGAGCGGTGCACGCCGAACGCCGGCCAGATGTGGGCGTGGATGTCCACGTACCCCGGAATGATCGTCTTGCCCGACACGTCGATTACGCGCGCGCCGCGCGGGATGGCCACCTGGCCGCGCGCGCCGATGGCGGCGATGCGGTTGTCCTTTACCACGATGTCGCCGTCGGCAATCACCTGATCGCCCTTCATCGTGATGATGCGGGCGCCGCGGAGCACTACCGTGCCGCGTGGCACGTCGCGGGCCACGGTGATCACCACGTCGTGCTGCGCCGCCTCGTAGGCCGGCTTGTTGGCGGGGCCGCCATCGCCTCCGCGACCGCCGCGTGCGCCCGCGCCCCCACCGCGTCCGCTCCGCCCATTGCCGCCGCGAGCCGCGGCGATGGAATCGGCGCGCTCCGTGGAATCGGCAATCGCCGTGGCCGCGGCCGCGACGTCGTACGTGAAGAGCGTGTGGGCGAGCGAGAAGTAGATCGTCTTGCTGTCCGCCGTCCACGTGCCGAATTCCCCACCCACCGTCGTGAGCCGGTGCACCGGCACGGCCGACGGACCCGTCAGGGTGACTTCGGGGGCGGCGCCCCCCTTCTGCGGCACGGCGTCCACCAGATACGCCTGCACGCCCGACTGCACGAGCACCCGGGAGCCGTCGGGTGAGATCAGCATGTTGCTGGCGCCACCACCGCCACCGCCGCCGCGCCGCCCGCTGCTCCGAACGCGCAGGATGTCCCTGATGTCGGTGCCGTCCCAACGCATCGACGTGAGCTGCCCGCCCTGGAACAGGTAGATGCGCGACGTGTCCGGGCCGAAGTGCGGCTGTCCGAAGCTGACGAGCGGCGCGATCATCGTGGCCGGTCCACCTGCCGCCGGCATCCATGCCAGCTCCACACCGGTGGCCTCCGCGTTGGGCCGTTCCAGTTCGTCGCGGTCGCGTCGCATGTCGCGCGGGCCGCGGCCGAACACCAGCCGGCTGCCGTTGGGCGAGTAGGCGAGTTCCTCGTAGTACGCGGACTGCGTCGTGAGCTTCTGCGGCGCGCCCTGGCCGTCGGCCCGCACGCGATAGATGTCGCCGCCGGTGACGTCGCTCCAGGTCACGTAGGCGATGTAGCGGCCGTCGGGCGACCACGCCGGCGAGTACTCGCCCACCGTGCTCGAGGCGACCAGCCGGTGCGGGGTGCCGCCGGGCAGATCCATCACCCACACACGGTCCAGCGCCGTGAACGCCATGCGCCTGCCGTCGGGCGAGGGCGCCAGATCGCGAATCTGGTGCACCGTGATCGTCGAGTCATCGAACGGATACTGATCCTTGATCGCGCCGGCGATCATCTCGTCGTAGTCGGCGCTGAACGGGATCATCGTCGCCTGGCCGTCGGGAACGCCCACCCGCCAGAAGTGCCCGAGATACGCGACCACGATGGCCTTGCCGTCTGGCGTGAAGGCGAACGGCGGCTCGAGGTCGCGAGTGAACCGCGACTCCTGGTCGTCGCGCTGCACGCGGTGCACCAGCCAGTGTTCGTCGCCGCTCGACAGGTCGCGGATGCGGAGCGAGGTCACCGAGTCCTCACGCGTGGCGTACACCAGCCACTTGCCGTCGGGGCTCACTTCGGGGCGCATGCCCGAGCCAGGCGCGTCGGTGCGGATGTAGGTGTGCCCGGTCTCGCGATCGTACACGGCGATCTGCCAGCCGAGCGACGTCTGGTTGTACCCGCCGCCGCCATTGCGCGCCGCCACGTACATGTAGCGGCCGTCGGGGCCGAAGGCCGGCCCCACGAAGTTGTTGAGGGCGCCGGCGCCTCCGCGCCCGCCGCCGCGTCCGCCGGCGCCGGCCGAGTCGGTGCCGGTGAGCTGCAGCCCCGTTCCCCCGCCGACGTAATACATGTAGACGTTGTACGCGCCGCCCGAGAAGCTGTTGGACCGCGATGCCACCACGTACCGGCCGTCGGGCGTCCAGGTGGGCGAGACGAAGCTGTGGTCGTTCTCCCTGGTCAGCGCGCGCACGTGACTGCCGTCGGCGTCCATCAGCCAGAGATTCTCCGATCCGCTCCGGTCGCTCGCGAACACGATCGTCTTGCCGTCGGGCGAGAAGTTGGGCTGTCCGTCGAACGCCTGGCCGCTGGTGAGGCGCGTGGCCTTGCCGCCCGCGATCGGCATCTTGTAGATGTCGCCCAGGAGGTCGAACACCACCCACTGGCCGTCGTTCGAGACGTCGAGCGACATCCACGTCCCTTCGGTGGTCGTGAAGCGGAGCGGCTTGGTGGGGCGCTCGGGCAGGTTGTAGCCGGGGCCGCCGCTGGAGTCGGCGGTCGCCTCTCCCTGTTGCGCGGCGGCCGGGCGGGCACCGGCCAGCAGGACGGCCACGAGCGCGGCGGTGGCGGACGTGATGCGGGAGAGCGGGAGACGACGCATGCTTCGCCTCGATGTTGAGGGGGCGGGGGAGGAGGGGTGGGGGTCGATCGACGCCGTCGACGGGAAATCGGCGGCGCGTCGGGTGCAGCAAACTGCGGCCTGGCGGGCGGTGCGGCAAGGCTCCCGGCCGGTATTCGGGACCGGATGCCGCACCGGCAGCGGGCGCCCCGCGGGCGTGCAATCGCACCGGCCGCAGGGGAATCCCTATGGACGGTGCCGGCACCGGTTCCTACTATCGAGCGAACGCGGTTCGCCGAGCGCATCAGGAGGTGAGATGTTCATGCTCGTGGGAGTGCTCCCGGAAGCAACGCCGGCGCTGGATGCGGCCGCGCGGCTGAGTATCGCCGCGCTCGTCGGGCTGGCCGTCGGCACGGAGCGGGAGTGGTCCGGCCACGCCTCCGGTCCGCATGCGCGCTTTGCCGGGATGCGCACCTTTCTCCTGCTCGGTCTGCTCGGCGGGAGCGCGGGCCTCTGCTTCCTGTGGGGCTACACCGTGGCCGGCGGCGTGTTGTTGGCCGCGGGCGCGGCGTTCGTCGCCGTGGCCTATGCCATGGCGGTGCGCCGTCCCGATTCGGATCTCGACGGCACCACCGAAGGTGCGGCCCTCGTGGTTCTGGCCCTCGGCGTGCTCTCCGGGCTGGGGCAGATGGGGCTGGCCGCCGGTGCGGTGGCCGTGGTGCTCCTGGTCCTCGGCGAGAAGGAGCGGCTGCACTGGGTGGTGCGCAAGATCGGCGAACGGGAGATGCGCGCCACGCTCCAGTTCGCGGTGCTGGCGCTCGTCGTGCTGCCGCTGCTCCCGGCCGGACCCTTCGGCCCGTTGGGCGGCATCCGTCCGCGTGCGCTGTGGGCCATCGTGCTCTTCTTCGCCGGCCTCAACTTCGCCGGACATATCACGCGGCATGCCGTGGGGCCCAACCGGGGCTACGGCGTCACCGGCCTGCTCGGAGGGCTGGTGTCGTCCACCGCGGTCACGCTGCAGTTCTCACGGCTGAGCCAGGGCGACGACGAGTTGAGCCGGCCGCTCGCGTTGGGGGTGATCGGGGCCTGCACGGTGCTCGTGGCCCGTGTGTTCGCGGCGGCGACCGTGCTGAACCTCGACGTGGCCCGCGAACTCCTGCTGTACCTGCTGCCCTCGGCGGTGGTGGGCGCGGTATTGGTGACGCGCGCGCTGCGCCATCCCTGGCCGGCCGCGTCGGCCGAAGCCAGGCCCGATCTTCAGAGCCCGCTGCGCCTCTGGTCGGCCATTCAGCTTGCATTGGCGTTCCAACTGGCGATGATGCTGCTGGCGCTGGCCCAGCAGCTCTGGGGGAAGGCCGGTGTGCTCACGTCGGCGGCCGTGCTCGGACTCACCGACGTCGATGCGCTCACCGTGTCGATGTGCCGGTCGGTGACCGACGGCGCCGCGGCGTCGCTGGCGGCGCAGGGTATCGCGATCGGCATCCTCTCGAACACCGTCCTCAAGCTGGGGCTGGCGCTCACGCTCGGATCGCCCCGATTCCGGAAGGCGGTGGCGCCGGGCTTCCTGGGCCTGGGCGCCGCCGTGCTGCTCGGGCTCTGGCTGGGCATCCGGTTCTGAAGCCCTGGAGAGGGCGGTTGCGGGGCGGCGTCCGACAAATCCCGGGACTTGTGTCGGGATTCCCTGACGGCATCAGCGGAGACCTCCTTATGGAATGGGCCGCCCGACGGGGCCATCGTTGGGCCCATGAGCATGGGGCTTGCCGTGACCACTGACGAGAATCCGAGCGGAGCACTTGCGCCGTTCGACACGCCGCACGCCGCGGGGGCCGTCGTACATCCGCGCTGGGAATGGCGGGTCTTCGAGCGGACCTTCGGCGCGCCACCGGCCGAAGACATCGTGGGCGGGGCGCCGCCCGTCGAGCAGACCTATCTGCTCTCGTTGCTCTCGCCGCACAGCGTGAAGGTTCGCGATGGGCTGCTGGACATCAAGCGGCTGGAAGGGGTCGACGAGAGCGGCCTCCAACTGTGGCGCCCCGTGCTGACCGCGGAGTTCCCGATCGACGCCACCGTCCTGGCCGCGGCCTATGCGGCCTGGGGGGTTCCGGCGCCGGCCGCCGACACGCCGCTCCTCTCACTGAGCGACCTGTTGTATCGCGTCGTGGTGCCGCATCGCCAGCTGCGCATCGTGACGCTCACCAAGCGCCGCATGCCGATCGCCATCGGTCCCTGCCAGGGCGAGCGGGCGCAGTTCACCATCGGACGCCACCGGTGGAACACGGTGTCGGTGGAGGACGCCGATCGCGGGCGGGTGCTGGCCGCCCTGCACGAGCTCGGCCTCGATCCCGCGGACAACGAGGACTATCCGCGCACGCTCAAGCGCATTCTGGGACTGCCCGACCACTCGTCGGACCCGCGCGCCCTGCCCACGTTCTGACCGGGACCTCCTGCCGGCCCGGGGCTACATTTCCGCTCCTGGCCCACATTCCGGAGGCAGGCATGGCGACCGAAATCGAGCGGAAGTTCCTGGTGCGGCGTGAGGCGTGGCCCGCCGATGCCGTAGCCGGCGTGCGCTACCGTCAGGGGTACCTGGCCAGCTTTCCGCTGCCCGTGGTCCGGGTGCGCGTGGCCGGCGACCGCGGCTATCTCACGATCAAGGGCCGGACGTCGGGCATCGCGCGGGAGGAGTTCGAGTATCCGATTCCGCTGGCCGATGCGGAGCAGATGCTCGACACCCTGTGCGCGACGCCGCTCATCGAGAAGGTGCGGTACCGGGTGCCGTACGCCGGGTTCACGTGGGAGGTGGACGCGTTCGAAGGCGCGAACGCAGGGTTGCTCCTGGCGGAAGTGGAACTCCCGGCCGCGGATGCGCCGGTGAAGCTGCCGCCGTGGGTGGGGCGTGAGGTGTCGGACGACCCGCGCTACTTCAACGCCAACCTCGTCGTGCATCCGTTCGCGGAGTGGGGCGACCGAGCATAGCGCACTACCGGTCGCGTGCCCGCCAGGAACCGGCCGCCACGAGCGCCGTGCCCACGGCGCCCCACGCGAGGAACAGGTCGCCGGCGTAGCGATACCATCCGCCTGCCACGACGAGCAGGCTTCCGCCAATCAGCAGCGCAGCGGCCGCCACCGAACCGGTGAGCCGTTCGATGCCGCGGGTCGCCCGGCGTTCGGTGCGTTCCAGACCCGGCACGCGCACCTGTCCCAACTCTCCCTCCGAGATGCGGCGGAGCGTGCGGCGCAGATCGCCGGGGGCGCTGTCGGCCAGTCGCTCCAAGTCGCGGTGCATGCGGCGCGCATGCTCCAGCAGCCGCGTCGGCGCGAACTGGCGCGACGCCACGCGCCGCAGCTCGTCCTGGAACGCCTCGGCCACGCTCATCGAGGGGTCGAGATCGCGCATCACCGCTTCGGCCAGCAGGAACGCCCGGGTGAGCAGCAGAATCGGCCCCGGATTCCTGATGCGGTGGCTCGTGCCGAGCCGGAGCAGCGACTGGAGCGCGTCGCCCACCGAGACCTCTGCCAGATCCTGCTCGTGGATGTGGCGGAGGAGCGTGCTGAGGTCCGCTTCGAGCGCCGGGCGGTCGACGTCGGCGCCCACGAGTCCGACATCGAGGTAGGCGTCGGCCGTGTCGCGGACGTCGCCGCGCACCACGGCGTCGAGCAGCGCCGTGAGGCTCTCGCGCATCGTCGCGTCGAGTTCACCCACCATGCCGAAGTCGTGCAGGCAGAGCCGCCCGTCCTCGAGCACCGCAATGTTGCCGGGGTGCGGGTCGGCCTGGAACAGCCCGTTCTCGAAGATCTGGTGCAGGAGCAGCGTCGCGATGCCCCGTGCCAGCCGCGGCCGTTCGTCGGGGTGCGCGGCGGCGTAGTGGTCCACGCGGACGCCGCGGAAGTACTCCATCGCGATGACGGCGGGACCGCAGGCTTCGGGGACGATGTCGGGCGTCCACACGCCCGGGACATCGCGCAATTCCTCGCGGAACCGCCGGATGGTGCGCGCCTCGAGGCGGAAGTCCATCTCGCGCTGGAGGCTGAAGCGAAATTCCTGAATCAGCCCCACGAGATCGAACGTCTGCAGCCGGCGCACGTAGTGTTCGCTCAGCGCGGCGAGGTAGGCGAGGATCGACCCGTCCTCGGCCACGCGGGCTTCGAGGCCGGCCCGGCGCACCTTGAGCACGATCTCGCGTCCGTCGCGCAGCCGGGCGCGATGCACCTGGGCGATCGTCGCCGCCGCGATCGGGTCGGGATCGACCCACGCGAACTGATCGGACAGCCGGCCCCCGAGATCCTGCTCGACGATGGCCGAGACGTCGGCGAAGGGCATCGGCGGCAGGTCGTCGTGCAGCCGCTCCAGTTCGCGAACGTACTCGTCGGGCAGCAGGTCGCGGCGCACCGCGAGCACCTGCCCGAACTTGAGGAACACGATCCCCAACTCCTCGAGCGCCAGGCGCACCTGCACCGGGTCGGGCCAGTGGCGCCGGCCGCGCATGGCGCCCAGGATGCCGTGCCGTCGCAGCACGCGGAGGATCGCGAACATCCGTGGGGCGCGGCGGGCCACCGCGCGCGGGCCGAACGCCACCACATGCTGGGGCAGCGCTGGAGTCGCGGCCGGGGCACTCTCGCGCGAAGATGGGGTACTGATCGTTGGCTGACTCGACATGGCCGTTCCCTGCAATGACGGACCCCGCGGCGCTCGGATGGTTCGCGCAGGGGAACCATCACCGTCTACGGGTTCTGCCGTAGGCTAGGGGGCGTTTCGGCGGTAGTCTGTCCGGAGCCCACCACGGGCGCGTGAGCCTTTTGCTCATTATCCTGTGGGGCGTTTCCTGTTCGGCGGTGTCGCCGCGTCCGATCTCGGCCGCGGCCACCGCGGTGTGTGTCCCGCATCCATACCACGGAGAGACCTATGAAATTTCAAACGCTCGGCTTGGCAGCGTCCCTGGTGGCGATCGGCGCCTGGAGTGCGCCGGTCCATCCGGTACCGGCACGGTCGCAGGCGGTTCACTACGAGGCGCAGCTGAACGCCGCCAGTGAAACGCCGGCCAATACCTCGACCGCGACCGGCACGGCCACGTTCGTCCTGAACGGCAACCGGCTGCGCTATACGGTCACCGTGCTCGGCCTCTCGGGTCCGGCCACGATGGCGCACATCCACGTGGGCGCCAAGGGAGCCTCGGGCCCGCCGGTCTACAGCTTCAAGATCAACAAGGTGGCCGCCGGCACGCTGGCGCAGGGCTACGTCGACCTGAGCAAGGAAGTCAGCAAGGGAGTTTCGGGCGACTCGCTCAAGACGTTGCTCGCCAATGGCGATGCGTACGTGAACGTGCACACGGCCGCGCACCCCGGCGGAGAGATTCGGGGGCAGATCGAGAAGAAGTGACGCGTGAGCAGGGAAGGGTGAACGGGAGCGAGCGGCCGCCCGTTCGCCCCTCCCTCTCTACGGTCTGGCCTTCCTCATTCAGCACGTCGCGCACTTTGACCAGAAACACGTTGTGCGTGAACGGCTTCTGCAGGAACCACACCTTGCGCGCGGCCAGGCCGTGCTCCACCACGGCTTCGTCGGTGTAGCCGGAGACGAAGAGCACGCGGGCTTCGGGATGGCGGGCGTTCACCGCCAGCGCGAGCTCGGGCCCGCTCATGCCTGCCATCACCACGTCGGTCACCAGCAGGTGGATCGGGTCGGCGTGCGCCGTGGCCAGCGCCAGCGCCTCCTCGCCGCTGGCCGCGGCGAGGACGGTGTAGCCGCGGCTCGTCAGCACCCGGGTGAGCAGGGCGCGGATCCCAGGCTCGTCCTCGGCCACCAGCACCGTCTCCGCTCCGTCCAACTCGGTGCGGCGTGCGCCCGGCGGTGCCGGTGCCCGCGGGGCGTCTTCCACGCCGGGCAGGTAGATCTTGAACGTGGTGCCCTGGCCGACTTCGCTGTACACCCACACGAAGCCGCCCAGCTGCTTCACGATGCCGTACACCGTGGCCAGTCCCAGTCCGGTGCCCTTGTCGCGGGCCTTGGTCGTGAAGAAGGGCTCGAAGAGGTGCTCCTTCACCTCGGGTGGCATGCCCTCGCCGGTGTCGCTCACCGCGATCATGACGTACGGACCGGCGGGCATCGCGGCCTGCCGTTCGCGGACGGGCTCCGCGAAATCCAGATGCGTGGTCTCGATCGTGAGCGTTCCCCCGTCGGGCATCGCGTCGCGGGCGTTCACGGCGAGGTTCATGAGCACCTGTTCCAGCTGCCCGGCGTCGGCTCGTACGATGTCGGGGTCCGCCGTCGGCACCACGCGGATCTGCACATCCTCGCCCAGCACGCGGCTCAGCAGCCGTTCCACGCCGGCCACGAGCTGATTGATGCTCATCGGATGCATGCTCAACACCTGGCGCCGGCTGAACGCCAGGAGCTGCCGTGTCAGCTCGGCGCCGCGTTGCGCGCTCCGATAGATGTCCTGCAGTTCGGCGTGGACCGCGCCGTCGGCGGCCTCGCTGTCGAGCAGGAGTTCGGTGGTCGTGAGAATGACGGTGAGCAGATTGTTGAAGTCGTGCGCGATGCCGCCCGCCAGCCGTCCGATCGCCTCCATCTTCTGCGATTGGTGGAACTGGGCTTCCAGGCGCAGGCGCTCGGTCACGTCCTCGATCATCGTTTCGATATACGGCTCGCTGCGCTCGGAGTCGCGAACCAGCCGTGCACTGAACCGCACCGTGATCACCTGACCGTCGCGCCGCCGCCACTGGATCGAGTCGCGTCGCGCGTACCCGGTGGCCTGAACATCGCGCAGGCTCGATTCGCGGTCGGCCGGGTTCACGTAGACGTCGAGCATGTTCTGGCCGGGCAGCTCAGCGGGGCTCGCCACGCCGAGCATCCGCGCCAGCGCGGGGTTCGCGTCGAGAATCCGTCCGTCGAGCGTGGTGAGCTCGATGCCGTACGGAGCCTCCTGGATCAGGTGGCGGTAGCGCTCCTCGGACCGCTGGAGCGCCTCGGCGGCGCGGCTGCGGTCGGTGATGTCGGTCGCGAGCGCGAGCACCGCCGGCCGGCCGTTGAACTGCAGGGTGTGCGCCACGATCTCAACCGTGATCGGAGTACCGTCCTTCAGGAAGTGGCGCCACACGCCATGCGGCTGCGGCCGCTCCCCCATGGCGTCGATGGCTGATTCCAGGCGCGCGACGTCCTCCGGCGGCCGGATGTCACGCAACGTCATCGCGAGAAATTCCTCGCGGCTGTACCCGTAGTGCTCCACTGCGGCAGTGTTCACGGCCAGGAACTGCAACGTCTCGGCGTCGACGACGTACAGTGGGGTGGGGACCGATTCGAACAGGTTGCGGTAGAGCTGCTCGGAGACGACCGCGTGGTCCAACGCCTGCTCGATCCGGGTCCGCATCGCGTCGAAGGCATGGGCGAGTCGCGACAACTCGTCTCCGTCGCCGTCCACTTTCGGTTCCGCTCCCGCCCGCTCGGCGCCCATGGATTCGGCGGCCGAGGTGAGACGTCCCAATCGCCTGGTGAACCGCCGGCTCAGCAACCACGCGCCCACCAGTCCCAGGAGCAGCGTCAAGGCATTCACGAACAGCAGCCGGTGCACATCCTGGAGCGCCGGCGCGAGCACCGAATCGGCGGGGAATGCGACGACCACGGACCACGGCGTTTGAGCAACCTCGTGGGCCACGGCGAGCATCTCGCCGGCGCCCGGGTGCACGAAATTCTGGAGCACCACGGGCGTCGAGGGGCGGACCGGCGGCGGGCGCGCCGCCGAGTGGAGGTCGGTCCACACGCTGTCGTCGGTGTTGCCGACGAACAGCTGACCGCCGGCGCCGACGAGCAGGGCCAACTGACGCCACGATGTGGGCGGCGGCAGGACCGGGCGCCATTGCACCAGGTACCCGATCACGCGCCGGCCTTCCGTCATCCGCATCGCCACGGGAATGAACGGCGTCGAGCCCTGGAGTTGCAGGCGTCCGACCACTGCGGAGTCGGTGCCCGCCGCCCGCTGTCGCAGCGCGTCGCTGAAGGTCAGGGCCGCATCGGTGTCGTTCCCGGGAACGGTGGTGACCACGCGTCCCGATACGTCCCGCAGTTGAATGATCGACGTCGGCGAGATCAGGCGCAGCCGGTCCACCGCGTCGGCAACCAACGCCGGAACGCGCGTGGAACGGGTCCGAAGCAATCGTGCAGCGCGGGAGCCTGCGCGAGCGAGGCCATGTGCGCCGTGTACTCCTCGCGCGACAACTCCAGCATGTCCGCGAATTCGTTGGCGACCTGGGTGAGGCGATCCGCGGCGTGCGCGCGATCGGCCGACACCCGCGTGCGGTAATCGCCCCACGTATTGATGGCGACCACCAACGCGATCAAGGCGCCGATGAACAGCGGCAGCTTGACGGAGATCGATGTGCGCAGCAGCGGGCCCTGGACGGCCGCCGCGGTCGGTTCGTGAGGGGTAACGGACACTGCCCCAATCTTGAGGAATGAACCAGATGATGCGCAAGCAGGGTCTCCCGGACAAGCGGGGAGACCCTGCCGGCGCGGAGCCTTGCATCAATAATGTGTTTGCCGATTCCTCTATCTCATCCCGGTCTCCCACCCGGTGAACGCCCAGACGTCCGCCAACTGCGCGATCCGCTTGTCGGTGGGCATGTACCCGTGGCTCGTCTTCGTCTCCACGCGGATCAGAATGGGCCGGTTGCAGCTCTGCGCCGCCTGCATCGCCGCCGTGAACTTGAACGAGTGGCCCGGCACCACCCGGTCGTCGTGATCGGCCGTGGTGACGATCGTGGCCGGATAGCAGGTGCCCGGCTTGGCGTTGTGCACCGGGGAGAACTTGATCAGGTACTTGAACTGGTCGGGATTGTCCGACGACCCGTATTCCGGCACCCAGCCGATGCCGGCGCTGAACTTCTGATAGCGCAGCATGTCCATGACGCCGGCGCCCGGGTAGGCGGCCGCGAACAGTTCCGGGTGCTGCTCCTCCGTGGCGCCCACCAGCAGCCCGCCGTTGGAATACCCGTGGATGGCCAGGTGCTTGGGCGACGTGTACTTGTGCGCGATGAGGTACTTGGCCGCCCATGCGAAATCGTCGAATACGTTCTGCTTCTTGCCCAGCCGGCCGGCATGGTGCCAGGCCTCCCCGTACTCGCTGCCACCTCGGATGTTGGCCACGGCGTAGATGCCGCCGTGTTCCAGCCACACGGCCACGGTCGGGCTGTAGGAGGGAAGGGTGGCGATGTCGAATCCGCCGTACGCGTAGAGGATCGTGGGGTGCGAGCCGTCGAGCGTGGTGCCCTTCTTCATCGTGATGAACATCGGCACGCGTGTGCCGTCCTTCGAACGATAGAACACCTGCTTCGTCTCGTACGGCGACGCGTCGAACAGCGTCTTCCGCGCCAGCGGGCTGAACACGGCGGTCTTCTTGGTGGCGAAGTCGTAGTGGTACACCGTGGTCGGCGCCAGGTACGACGAGAATGCGTAGAAAAGCTCGGGCCGGTCGGCGCGGCCGCTGAGTCCGCCCACGGCGCCGATGCCCGGCAGCGACACCTGGTCGACGAGCTTCCCGTCGGCGGCGTACATCCGCACGTGGCTCTGCACGTCCTCCAGGGTCTGCACGACGATTCGGTCGCCGGCAATCAGCGCCTGCTGGATGTTGTTCTTCGTTTCCGGCACCACCGTCTTCGCGCGCGCGAGCGACGTGTCGGGGAGCGCCATCGCGATGATCCGGCGGTTGGGCGCGTCCTTCGTGGTCTGAATGAAGATCGTGCCGCCGATGTTGCCGATCACGCCGTACTCCGCGTCGTCCGACGTGTTCACGGGACGGATGGTCGCGCCGACGTCGGGATGCATCGGGTCGCCGAGGTCGGCGTAGTAGAGCAGATTCTCGGGGTTCGTCCCGTGGTTGAGCGTGATGAAGAGGTAGCGGCCATCATCTGTCACGCCGGCGCCCTCGTACCAGTCGGGGCGGTCGGGCCGCTGATAGATGAGCCGGTCCTGCGTGTCCGGCGTGCCCACCGTGTGGTAGTAGATCTTTCCGTTCACCGCGGCCGCCGTCAGCACCTGATCCCTGGGTGGCGCCGGGAAGCGCGTGTAGAAGAATCCCTTGCCGTCTCGCGTCCACGACACGCCCGAGTACTTGACCCAGTGCACCGTGTCGGCCAGGTCGCGACCGGTGGCGAGTTCACGCACGTGCAGTTCTTCCCAGTCCGACCCGCCGACCGAGAGCCCGTAGGCCAGATAACGTCCGTCGGGCGACGGCGCGTACGAGGCGAGATCCACCGACCCGTCGGCCGAGAGCGTGTTCGGATCGATGAGCGTGGCCGGCGTGCCGCCCACGTCGGCCTGGTCGTAGAGTACCGACTGGTTCTGCAGGCCCGAGTTCATGCGGTAGAAGAGCCGGCCGGCCACGCGCTCCGGCACGCCGATGCTGGGCGTGTTCCAGAGGGCGGTGAGCCGCTTGCGGAAGGTCTCGCGCAGCGGAATCTGGTCCAGGTACTTGAACGTGACGGCGTTTTCGGCTTCCACCCAGCGGGCCACCTCGGGAGAGTTCTGATCCTCGAGCCAGCGGTACGGGTCGGCGACCTTGGTGCCGAAGTAGTCGTCCACCACGCTGTCCCTGCGCGTGACGGGATACTTGGGCGCCTGCTGCGCCGCGGCGATGCCCGCCGTGGTGCACAGTGCGACGAGGAGGAAGACGAGGGTGGCCGGGACGTGACGCATCGGGTGTGACAGCATGCCGCGTGGCTCCGTGGGTTGGATCCCGTATTCTCTCCACTTCGGGCGCACGCCGCCAGTCGCCCGCCGGGCGCGGTGTCGGCCGGCTTCCCGGCGGTTGGGGAACGCGCGCCTGCGGATCGGGTAGATTTATCGGTCGCGGCCCCCCCGGACACGCCGACACCCCATTCTCATGCCCTCCCTGCACTGTCTCGTTGAGGACGTCCGTCCGTCGGAACGTTCCGGGTACGCGCGGTTCACGCGCGCGCGTCTGCTCGCTTCCGCACTCGTTGCCGTGGCGCTCGGCGCCTGCGGCGGCTCCAAGTCGACCACCACCACTACCACGGCACCCGGAGCGGGTGTCGTGGCCTCGATCAGCGTCGCGCCCACGACCACGACGCTCGTCATCGGCGACACTCTGCGCTTCGTCGCCACCCTGTACGACAACGCGAGCAACATTCTCACGGGCGATACGGTGACCTGGTCGAGCAGCGACTCCTCGATCGCGACCGTCAACGACTCGGGTACCGTCACCGGCGTTGCTACGGGGACGGCGACCATCACCGCCACGAGCAAGGGAATCCTGGGTACGGCGGCGCTCACCGTCACGCCGCCGGTCACGAAGGCGTTCACCGGCGTGACCGCCGTGGCCGCCGGGTTCGCGCACACCTGCGCCCTCGTGACCGGCGGAACGGCGTATTGCTGGGGCAGTAATGCCAGCGGACAGTTGGGCAACGACACCACCGGCATCTCGCCCTTCCCGCTCGCGGTGTCCGGCGGGCTCACCTTCGCGTCGCTCACCGCGGGCTACTCGCACACCTGCGGGCTCACGTCCGCCGGCGCGGCGTACTGCTGGGGAGACAATGCCACGGGGGCGCTCGGCAACACCACCGCCAACGCCACCAGCGGCACGCCGGTGACCGTCGCCGGCGGCCTGACCTTCAAGATGATCAGCGCCGGCTACGCCCACACGTGCGGGGTGGCGGCGGACAGTTCCGCCTACTGCTGGGGTGCCAACGAGAGCGGTGAGCTGGGCAACGGCACGGTGGGGCAGAACAGTTCCACGCCCACGCTGGTGTCCGGCGGACTCAAGTTCGCGTCCATCAGCGCCGGCGGCGTCTACACCTGCGGCGTGACCACGGCGGGCGCCGGCTACTGTTGGGGGTCCAACGCGTACGGCGTGCTCGGAAACGGAACCACCACCGACAGCCCCACTCCGGTGGCCGTGGCTGGTGGCCTCCAGCTCGCGTCGATCACGGCCGGTGTGTACCACACCTGCGCCCTCACCGTGAACGGGGCCGCGTACTGCTGGGGCCAAGCCGGAAACGGGCAGCTCGGGTCGGGGCTGACGTCGTTGAGCAGCTCGACGCCGCTGGCGGTGGCCGGTGGTCACACCTTCGCCTCCATGGCGGTCGGCGAGTTGAGCAGCTGCGCCGTCACGTCGGCGGGGGCCGGCTACTGCTGGGGCTCGGGCAGCTTCGGCGCCCTCGGCACCGGGTCCACGACCCAGGCCGACACCCCGCAGGCCGTGAGCGGGTCGTTGGTACTCGCGTCGGTGACCGCCGGCATCTCGTTCCACGCCTGCGCGCTCGATACGACCAACGGCGTGTACTGCTGGGGCTACGACAACAGCGGCGAACTGGGTACCGGCAGCGCCGGCGGTTACAGCGTGACGCCGCAGCAGGTGGTGGTGCCGAACAACTGAACCGGGAGTACGTCCCTGCGCAGCTGATCGCCGGTCCCGGGGTTTGACCTGGGGCCGGCGATCGTGCTGTTTTCACCCCATGCCGAACGTCGCCGTCCAGACCCACCCCTTGTTCACCGACCTGCGGAGCCGGGAATTCTCCCGCCTCGACCGGCAGCGCCACGCGTATCTGGACTACACCGGAAGCGGGCTCTACCCCGAGAGCCTGCTCGAGCGCCACGTGGAACTGCTGCGGAAATCCATCCTCGGCAATCCGCACTCCCGGCACGAGCCGTCGGAGGCCAGCACCTCGCTCCTGTCGCAGGCGCGGAGCGCGGTGCTGCGATTCGTGGATGCCCCGCCCGAGGAGTACGAGGTGGTCTTCACCTCCAACGCCTCGGCCGCCATCAAGCTCGTGGGCGAGAGCTATCCGTTCGCCGCCGGCGGCGCGTACGTGCTGGCCGAGGACAACCACAACTCCGTGAACGGCGTTCGCGAGTTCGCGCGCCGCGCCGGCGCGCGGATCACGTACCTGCCGCTCGATGCCGGGCTCCGCCTGGACGATCCGGATCCGAAGCTTGCTGCGGCGGCAACCGCGGCCGGTGAGCGGCCGCGCCTGTTCGCGTATCCGGCGCAGTCCAACTTCACCGGGGTCAAGCACGGGCTGGAACTGGTGGCGTCGGCGCAGGCGCTCGGCTTCGACGTGCTCCTGGACGCCGCCGCCTTCGTCCCGACCAACCGGCTGAGCCTGCGCCGCGTGCCTGCCGACTTCACCGTGATCTCCTTCTATAAGGTGTTCGGGTATCCCACCGGAGTCGGGGCCCTCGTGGCACGCCGGAACGCGCTGGAGAAGCTGCACCGCCCGTGGTTCGCGGGTGGCACCGTGGACTTCGCGTCGGTGCAGAACGACACGCATCAGTTGCGATCGGGTGCCGAGCGGTTCGAGGACGGCACGCCCGACTTCCTCGGACTCGCCGCGCTGATACCGGGTTTGGAGTTCATGGAGCAGATGGACATGGACCGCCTCGCGGAGCACGTGCGCGTGCTCGCGGGCGAACTGCTGGAGGCGTTGACCTCGCTTCGCCATACCAACGGGAAGCCGATGGTGGTGGTGTACGGGCCGCCGACCATGGACCGGCGCGGTGGCACCGTGGCGTTCAACGTGCTGGACGCGGCGGGGCGGCCCATTTCGTACGCCATCGTCGAGGATCGTGCCCGGGAGGCCGGGGTGTCGGTGCGGGGGGGATGCTTCTGCAATCCGGGCGCCGGAGAGCGGGCATTCGATCTTCCCGCCGATGAGGCGGCTCGATGCTTCCGGGCCACGGCCCAGGGCTTCACTCTGGAGCGGTTCGCCGAGTGCATGGGGGCCGACATCGCCGTCGGCGCCGTGCGTGCCTCGGTGGGCATGGCCACCAATTCGGACGACATCCGACGCCTCGAGAAGACGATCGCGAGTTTTGCCGATCGTTGAGTGCCGCGATGAACCCTTCGGACTTCAGCGCCAACGCCAAGGCGATCGTCGACTGGGTGGCCAACTACCGCGCCACGATCGCCGACCGCCCGGTGATGGCGCGCACGGCTCCGGGTGAGATCAAGGCGCAGCTGCCGGCCTCGCCGCCGGAGCAGGGCGAGTCGTTCGACGCGATGCTCCGCGACTTCGACACCATCATCGCGCCCGGCATCACCAACTGGCAGTCCCCGCACTTCTTCGGCTTCTTCCCGGGCGCCGGATCGCTGGCCAGTGTACTCGGCGACTACCTGAGCAGCGGTCTCTCCGTGCTCGGCCTCTCGTGGCAGGCGTCGCCCGCCGTCACCGAGCTGGAAGAAGTGGTCACCGACTGGATGCGCCAGATGGTGGGGCTCTCCGGGGCCTGGAGCGGGGTCATCCAGGACACGGCGTCCACGAGCACCCTGGTGGCGCTGCTCTGCGCCCGCGAGCGCAGCACCGAGTACTCACTGGTCCGGGGGGACTGCAGGCGGCCGAACGGCCGCTCGTCGTGTACGTCTCGGCACACGCCCACAGTTCCGTGGACAAGGCGGCGCTGCTCGCCGGATTCGGTCGCGACAACGTTCGCCTGGTGCCGCACGACGAGGCGTATGCCATGCGCGCCGACGCTCTGCGTGACCTGATCGCCGAGGACCTCGCCGCCGGTCGCGTGCCGTGCGCCGTGGTCGCCACCACCGGCACCACCGGCACTACCGCCGTCGACCCGGTGCACGAGATAGCCGCCGTGGCCCGCGATCACGCGCTCTGGCTGCACGTCGACGCGGCGATGGCCGGGTCGGCGATGATCCTGCCCGAGATGCGCGCCCTCTGGGATGGGATCGAGGACGCGGACTCGCTCGTCCTGAATCCGCATAAGTGGCTCGGCGTCGTGTTCGACTGCTCGCTGTACTACGTGAAGGACGCCGAGCATCTGGTGCGCGTGATGTCCACCAACCCGAGCTATCTGCAGAGCGCCGCTGACGGCCGGGTGAAGAACTACCGTGACTGGGGCATCCCGCTGGGGCGCCGCTTCCGCGCCCTCAAGCTCTGGTTCCTGATCCGTGACCAGGGCGTGGCGGGTCTGCAGGCGCGCATCCGGCGCGACCTGGAGAACGCCAGGTGGCTCGAACACCAGGTGCGCGCCGAACCGCACTGGCGCGTCCTCGCGCCGGTCGTGCTGCAGACGGTGTGCCTCCGACACGAGCCGCCCGGTGTCGCGGGGGACGCGCTCGACCGGCACACGCTGGCGTGGGTGGACCGGGTCAATCAGTCCGGCGCGGCGTACCTCACACCGTCGGTGCTCGACGGTCGCTGGATGGCGCGGGTCTCGATCGGAGCCGAGCCGACGGAACGCGAGCACGTCGCGGCGGTGTGGGAGCTGATGCGCGAGGCCGTGGCCGGCTGACCCACCGTTGCTGGCACATTGTCCGGGCGACCGGTACTGTAGGGGTGTTCCTCGAGCGGTTGTCGCGATTCCCCCCCCATCCTATCCGCCATCGGAGGATCCATGAATCGCCAGAAGATCGTCATCGCCGGGCTCGTGGCCGGGTTGGTCCTGAACGTGCTCGACTTCGTGAGCTACAGCTACATCGTCGGCGCGCAACTCGCCTCGGCCATGGACGCGGTGAACCCGTCGTTGTCGGCGGCGATGTCCACGTCGCGCGCCATGGCCACCAGCATCGTGATCGACTTCCTGATGGGCATCGCGCTCGTGTGGTTGTACGCCGCCATGCGGCCCCGCTACGGGGCCGGGCCGCGCAACGCCCTGATGTCGGCGTTCTTCGTCTGGCTGATCTCGGCGTTCGCGTTCAGCATGTTCCACACCATGGGCATGATGGGCATGCATCTCTGGCTGCTCATGGCATGCATCGCATTCGTGAATCTGGCCATCGGCGCCCTTGTGGGGGGCAGGCTCTACTCCGAGTAGCGCGGCGATCCCGCCCGCGTGCCGCGGTCCTCACGCCGAGGGCCGCGGTGCGGCGGGCGTACAGTGTACCACGGCCGTGGCCGGGGCGAGCCCCGGGGCCGCGGCCTGCACGTGCAGATCGCCCGCCGTCTTCGTGGCCTGCACGATCGCCACGGCGAGCCCGTTGAATACCCGCCGCACCGTGCCCTTGTCGGCGCCGTGATCGCTGGGGTCGCCATTGCCGAGCCCGATCAGCCGGCCGTTACCCGACAGCGTGAATTCGATCTCGTCGTTTGCCACCGGCACCGTGCGCCCCTGCGCGTCCACCACCCGCACCTCCACCACGGACACGTCCTCGCCGTCGGCGTCGATTGCCGGGCGGTCCGGCGCGAGCACGATCCGCGCCGGCGCCCCGGTGGTCTCGCGCGTGTCGGTGGCCAGCAGCTTCCCGTTCCGGTAGCCGCGCGCCTCCAGCGTTCCCGGCTGGTAGGCGACGCGCCACTCGAGATGCGTGTTGGGCTTCACGGCCTGCCGGCCCAGGGAGCGGCCGTTCAGGAACAGTTCCACCTGCTCGGCGTTGCTGTGCACCCAGACGCGGATCTCCTGGCCTTCCATGCCGGGCCAGTTCCAGTGCGGAAAGAGATGCACCACGGGCGTCGTGCCCCACCACGCCTGGTAGTAATAAAAGTTGTCCTTGGGAAAGCCGCAGGTGTCCATGATGCCGAAGTGCGAGTTGATGCACGGCCAACCGTAGGGCGTCGGCTCGCCCCGGTAGTCGAAGCCGGTCCACACGAAGCCGCCGGCCAGGAAGGGGCGCGCCGCGTAGGTGGTCCACCAGCTTTCCGCCGTCGTGGCCCAGGGCGGGAACTGCGTGTCGTACGCTTCCACGTAGCCGCGCGTCTTGTCGTTGGCATAGATGCCGCGGGTGGAGACCGTGCTGGCCGTTTCCGTGCCCATCGACCAGCTGTTTGGGAAATTCCGTATGGAAGGCGTCGATGCGCGTCCCGTCGCCGTAGTTGAAGCCCTGCACGTCGACCACGGCCGACAGCCCCTTGCCCCATGACCCGTTCATCGCCTCGGTGATGGGCCGCGAGGGATCGAGCCGGCGGGCCAGCCGCTTCATGCTCGCCGCGATGCGCGCGCCCTCATCGGTGCCCTGCAGCGGCTCCTCGTTGCCGATCGACCAGCAGAACACGCTCGGCGTGATTGCGGTCGCGGCGGATCAGGCGTTCGAACTGGCTCAGTCCCTCGGGGCTCGACGAGAACATGCGCGTCTCGTCGAGCACGAGCATGCCCAGCCGGTCGCAGGCGTCGAGCAGCTCGGGAGTGGGCGGGTTGTGCGACGTGCGATAGGCGTTGCATCCCATCGCCTTGAGGCGCGCGATGCGGTAGTACTGCAGGCGGTCGGGAAGGGCCGACCCCACCCCGGCGTGATCCTGATGGTTGCACGTGCCCCTGAGTTCCACGTGCTCGCCGTTGAGGAAGAAGCCGCGATCCGCGTCGAACTGCATGGTGCGCACGCCGAACGTCGTCTCGTAGTCGTCCACCGGGGTGCCGGCCACCTCGATGGTGGTGACGAGGCGGTAGAGGTGCGGCGACTCGATGGACCAGCGTACGGCATTCGGGATCGTCGTCGTCTGATCGACCGTCGCGCGCCCCCGGGCGGGCACCCGCACGCCGCCGGTCACGGCGCTGGCGCGCGTCGTGCCCGGCGTCGTCGACGACGCGCGACACCACTCGGCAGACGGTATCGCCGTCGCTGTCGTTGGCCACCGTGGTCTGGAGGCGCAGCCGGGCGCCGGCGCCATGGGACTCGGAGGTCACGTACGTGCCCCACTGCGGCACGTGCACGGGCGCCGTCTTCACCAGCCAGACGTGCCGGTAGATCCCGGCGCCCTCGTAGAACCATCCCTCGTTCTCGGTGGCGTCCACGCGCACCACGAGCACGTTGTCGCCGCCGTAGTGCGCGAAGTCGGTGATGTCCACGCGGAAGGGCGCGTACCCGCTGACCGCCGTGGTGAGGTACACGTCGTTGAGCGTGACGATGCAGTTGCGGTACACCCCGTCGAATTCGAGCGCGA
Source organism: uncultured Gemmatimonadaceae bacterium (assembly GCA_963822945.1). Taxonomy (GTDB): domain Bacteria; phylum Gemmatimonadota; class Gemmatimonadetes; order Gemmatimonadales; family Gemmatimonadaceae; genus JAGWRI01. Next base: position 104,473 of record CAWGJO010000026.1, read on the forward strand.
GTCGGCGGCCGGCGTCGGCGGCGGGAATCGTGAACGTCTTGCGGTACCAGCCGATGCTGGTGGCCGGGTAGTCGCGGCCGACGGGCTTGAAGCCGTGTGAGGTGAGCGCGGGATCATCGACGAACGGAAGTTCGACCACCCAGTCGTGGGGGAGATCGACCGCGGTCCACGTGCTGGCGTCGAAGTCGGGGCGCGCGGGCTTGAAGAAGTAGCCCGTCTTGGCGAACACGCCGTCGTTCCCGTGTCCGAAGCCGAAGTCCTGCGCGGGGTCGTCCGCGTGGCCCGGATGGAAGCGCCAGTCGAAGTCGAGCAGCAGGCGGTCGCGGAGACGTGTCGCGGCGGGCAGCGTGGCGAGGTCCGGGCTCGATGCGTCGCCGGGATCGCCCCCAAGGGCGGACAGGGGAAAGCCCTGGGCCGTGCCCGGCAGCATCGCCGCGCCGGCGGCGAGCAGTCCGCTCTTCAGCATGTCACGTCGTGACCAGATGCGCATGTTCGTCTCCGCGTACGATCGTTTCGGCGTCGGATGCGTTAAGTTGCAGGCACGGGCGCGGAGCGCGCCCGTGATCCGGTATTCGGAATCTCTGCCTGAACCATCCGACCCGCCAGTGAGGTCGCGGCCGCGTGAGCGGACGCGGGTGCGCGACCGGCGGCAGCGCGCTGCCCACCCCCCGGCCGGTGGCGCCACGAGGAGAGCGATGATCATCGATTGTCACGTCCACCTCAACAACTACCACGATCAGATCGCGGTCTCGCTCGACGAGAGCCTCGACAAACTGCAGCACGCGATGGAGGAGGCCGGGGTCGATCATTCCATCGTGCTCACCAGCTACGTGGTGAACCCCAATCGGCCGAGCACCGCCGAAGTGGTGCGTGCCGTGTCGAAGGTGAAGAACCTGAGCGTGGTGGCGGGCATCAGCTACACGCACTACAAGGAACGCGACCTGCGCCAGATGGCCGACTTCCTCAAGGATCGCCTGGTCGTGGGCCTCAAGCTCTACCCGGGCTACGAGCCGTTCTACCCGCACGATCAGCGGCTGCGCGTGGTGTACGATCTGGCCGAGGAATTCGACGTGCCGGTGATGATCCACAGCGGCGACACGTACAGCCCGAAGGGCAAGTTGAAGTACTCGCACCCGCTGGAAGTGGACGAGGTGGCGGTCGACTACCCCAACGTGAAGCTCGTGATCTGCCACCTCGGGCAATCCGTGGCTCACCGACTGCATGGAGGTGGTGTACAAGAACAAGAACGTGTACACCGACTTCTCCGGCCTCGTACTCGGCGAGTTCACCGAAGCGTTCGAAGACTTCATGGAACGGCAGATCGAGGACGCCATTCTCTATGCAGGCGAGCCCAACTATCTGCTCTACGGCACCGACTGGCCCATCTGTTCGATGAAGTCGTACGTGGAATTCGTGAAGCAACTGAAGATGAGCGACGAGCAGAAGCACCAGATCATGTACGAGAATGCTCGGCGCCTGTTCCGACTGCCGCTGCCGGCGCGCGACGCGCCGTCGGTCTGACTTCCTCCCCCCGGAGGCCTATGATCCGTGTGCGAGAGATCCGGACGGCGAAGGATCCCGCGTTCGCCAAGGCGCACGCGCTGTTGCGCCGCATCTTTCCGCGGTCCGAGATGATGCCGCGGCGCGCCTGGGTGCAGGTGCTCCGGGAGCGCGAGCAGGGACTCTGGACCGACCTCAACTGGCATCTGTTCGTGGCCCAGCGCGACGGCGTCGTGATCGGCGCCGCCAGCGGGTCGTATCTCGGCAACGTCAACGTGGGCGTGATCGGGTATGTCGCGGTGGATGCCGAAGCCCGCGCCGCGGGGCTCGGGCCCCGGCTCCGCCGCGCCCTCGTGCGGGCGTTCACGCGCGACGCCCGGGACGTGAACGGCACCTCGTTGCGGGCCGTGGTGGGCGAGGTGCACGCCGACAACCCCTGGCTGCGCGTCCTCGTGAGCCGCCACCACGCGCTGGCGCTCGATTTTCCGTACTACCAGCCGGCGCTCCACCGCACCGAGAAGGGCGTGCCGCTGGTGATGTACTACGAGCCCATCGGCGCGCGCCGCCGCTGGCTCGCCGCGGGCGAGGTCCGCCGGCTGTTGTATACCATGTGGCGCCGGGCCTACCGCGTACCGAGCCCGCTCCGAGACCCCAACTTCCGCCGCATGCTCCGCGCGCTCGACGGCCGGCGGCGCATCGGGCCCCGCGCGATGCTGCCACGCACGCACCGGACCCGCCACTCGATCAGCTGAGCCGCGGGCACGTCCCGGGCGAAACACCGTGAACGCTTCGGAGGGAAGATGGATGGTGTGCTAAAGCAGGTTGGTCCGTATCTCATCGTGCTCGGCTTTGCGGTCACGGGTGTGATCGTGGCGTACGTCGTGCGCCGCGTCGTGTTCCCGCAACTTCGGCGCGCCGCGGCACATACGACGAGCACGGCTGACGACAAGGCCCTTGCGGCCCTCGAAAAGCCGGTGCTGCTGTGGGGCGCCCTGCTGGGCGCGCACATCGGCATCGGCACCGTCCCGAGCTTCGCCGCAGCGGCACACGGGGTGCAGATGACGGTGCAGGTCATCCTGCTGGCGTCCGCCACGTGGACGCTGGGCACCATCGCCGGCGATTTCGTCAGCTCGCGGACCGCGGACGCCGAACTGCCGTCGGCCAACCTGATCTCGTACCTCGCGCGTGCCGTGGTGATGCTGGTCGGCGCGCTCGTACTGCTCCAGACGCTCGATATCAAGATCACCGCCATCCTCACCACGTTGGGCGTCGGCGGCTTGGCGGTGGGCCTGGCGCTGCAGGACACCCTCGCCAACCTGTTCGCCGGGATCCAGCTCCTCCTCTCCAAGCAGGTGCGCGTGGGAGACTTCATCCGCCTGAGCAGCGGCGAGGAAGGCTTCGTCACCGACATCACGTGGCGATACACGACCATCCGCCAGCTGCCCAACAACTACACCATCGTCCCCAACGCCAAGCTCTCCAGCGCGGTCACGTCCAACTTCACGATGCCCGACCCCGAACAGTCGATCCTCGTGCAGGTCGGCGTGTCGTACGATTCGGATCTGGAGATGGTGGAACGCGTGACGATCGAGGTGGCGCGGGAGATCCAGCGCACCGTGGAGGGCGCCGTCCAGACGCACGAGCCGTTCACGCGCTATCACACCTTCGGCGACTCGAGCATCAACTTCTCGGTCATCCTGCGCGGACACGAGTACACGGCGCAGTACCTGATCAAGCACGAATTCATCAAGGCCCTGCACGCGCGCTACAAGAAGGAAGGCATCGAGATCCCGTTCCCGATCCGCACCGTGTACATGAAGCAGACCTAGACGGCCGCCGGTCAGCCGCCCGCGCCGCTGGAGGCGCCGGCGGCCAGCCAGCGGAGCAGCTGGATCACGGCCGCAGGATCGGGGAGCCGGTAGTCGGCCGCCGAGGCCGTGGTGGCCACGCTGGGCGAGACGTGGATCGAGCGCCCGATGCCGCGCAGCGACAAAAAGGCGTCCTCGTCGGTCACGTCGTCGCCGATGTACAGGGCGCGTGTGCGCGACGGCCAGTCGGCGCCGTGCCGCTGCATCAGCACGTAGAGCACCGCCTGCCCCTTGTGCCAATCCAGGGGTGGGCGTCCCTCGACCACCATCTTGCCGTGCGTCACGCGCAGGCGCAGCCGGCGGAAGATCTGCTCGGCCCGCCGCTCGACATCCGCGCGCTCCTCGGGATCCACCTGGCGCACGTGATACGATACGGTGGCCGCCTTGCGTTCCACGTGCGCGCCGCGTACGTCCAGCGCTTCCAGCCGCCGCGCCGCGTTGTCCATGGCCGAGCGATAGTGATCCAGCCCTTCGTGCCGCAGCGAAACGCCCGGCCCGTCGATCTGGAACCCGTGATCGCCCACGTACGTGATGCCGGGGATGCCGACCCGCTTGCGCACGTCGTCCAGCGACCGGCCCGACACGATCACCACGTCCAGCGCCGGGTTGCGCGCCGCCTGGACCAGCGCCGCGCGGGCGCGCGGCGACAGACGGGCGTCTTCGGGGCGGGCCACGATCGGCGTCAGCGTCCCGTCGTAGTCCAGAAACACCACCGCCGCCGGCCGTCCCGACAGCCAGGGCGTGAGGCGGCGCCGCACATGGTCCACGGGCGACGCCTGCGGCGCCTGGCGCCCCACGGCGCGGTCGGCCGCCGTGAGGAAGCTCCGCACCCAGGCGTGCACGTCGTGCGTGCGCACGCGGTCGCGGAGCGCCGACATGCGGGCCTGCCGCTCGTCGGGCTGCATCGACAGCGCGCGGTTGAGCGCCGACGCCACGGCGTCGATGTCGAACGGGTTGACCACCAGGGCTTCCTGCAACTCCTCCGCCGCGCCGGCCATCTCCGAGAGCACGAGCACGCCGCTCAGCGTCACCTGCGCCATGACGTACTCCTTGGCCACCAGGTTCATGCCGTCTCGCAGCGGGGTGACCATGGCCACGTCCGCCGCGCGATACAGCGGGATCAGCTCCTCGGCGCGGCAGCGAGCGGACCAGGTAGCGGATCGGCGACCATCCGGCTTCGGAGAAGCGCCCGTTGATCCGGCCCACCGCCTCGTCGATCTGCCGCTTGAGCTGCGAGTACTCGGCCACGCGCTCGCGGCTCGGCACCAGGAGTTGCGTGAACTGGATGTGGCGGCGGTACTCCGGCCACCGCTCGAGCAGCCGTTCCACCGCCAGCAGCCGTTCGTAGATGCCCTTGGTGTAGTCCAGCCGGTCGACGGCCAGGATCTCCCGCGCCCGATCGCCGTGCCGGGCGCGCGGGCCCGACGCCTCGGCCACCGACGCGACGTAGTCCGCGTCGATGCTGATCGGATCGACGACGGCCGTGACCGTGCGCCCTTCGTATTCCACCTGACGCGCGTCGCGGTCCACGTTGCAGCCGAGCAGCCGCGCAGCCGCGTTCAGGAAGTGATCCGCGTAGCTGTCCACCTGGAAGCCAACCACGTCGGCGCCGAGCATCCCGCGCAGCAGCCGCCGCGACCAGGGCAGCACGCGGAACACGTCGGTGGCGGGGAAGGGGATGTGCAGAAACGACGCGATCCGCGCCTCGGGCACGAGCTGCCGCAGGTGGTGCGGCATCCGCAGCAACTGGTAGTCCTGCACCCAGACCAGTTCGCCCGCCCGGGCGAACGACGCCGCCCGCTCGGCGAACCGCTTGTTGACCGCGTCGTACACGCGCCACCAGTTGGCCTCGATGCGCGTGCTGCCGACGAAATAATGGAACAGCGGCCACAGCGTGCGGTTGGAAAACCCCGCGTAGTATTGCGTGACCTCGTGCGCGGACAACGGCAATGCTTCGTACCGCACGTTGCGGTCCTTCGGAAACACCACGTCGTCGCTCTGGGCCAGCTCCTCGCGCCCGATGCCGGGCCAGCCGATCCACACGCCCCCGCGCTCCCGGAGCACCGGGGAGAGCGCGCTCACCAGGCCACCCGGCGAACGCCGGAAGGTCACCCGTCCCCCCTTCCGCTCGGCCTGGAAGGGTAGCCGGTTGCTGACGACGACCAACCGCTCTGAAACGGCCGCCGCCCCTCCGCGTGTCTTGGTTCGGGGTGCGCGATCCATGTCGTGCAAACTAACCAACTTACGAGCTCACGGAAACATGAACCGACGACTACAACGAATCCGGTACACGGGTAGACACCCGACACCGTGAAGTGAGAACTCCTATGGCCATACGCACCCAGCCCCACTAGGATGCCGACATGATGTGGACGCGCACGCGCCGGTTGACGGCGTTGATGACATCGGTGCTCACCCTGCAGCTGGCGACGGCCGGGGCCGGGGCCGCGTGTGCGTGCCCCCCGCCACAGGGCGCCTCCCAGTCGGCCATGGATGCGATGGCAATGCCCGGGGGACACCAGTCCGCGCCGGCGCCCGCCATGCCCTGTCACCACGGGGCTTCCATGCCGGGGTGCGCGATGATGTCCGCCTGCTCCGCGCCGGCGTTGGCCGCCGTGCCCGTCGTCGCCGCGGCCGCGCCGCGTCCGGCTGTGCTGCCCATGGTGCGCCGCGCGGCCGAGATGGCCAGCCTCTCGCTGCCGCCTGAACTCCCGCCGCCACGCGGCTGATCCACCACCGGTGATCTGACAGCCGCCCCGGCGCACGCGCGCCGCGGGCTCGTGGTGGACGCGCAGGGACCGCAGGTCCCGCGCCCTCTGGAGACCAGCAACATGCATTCGACATCGCGGCGCCCCGGGCGCCGCCTGAGCAGGGTGTGCCGCGCGCTCGCGGCCGTCCCGGCGCTTGCCCTCGCCGCAGGCGTCGTCGAGGGCCAGACGCCGGCGGCGCCGACGCCCGGTCTGCGCCTCGCCGACGTGTACCAGGAAGTCCTCGCGCACAATCCCCGGATCGGCGCCGCACGTTCGGTGGCCGACGCCGCCGACGCGATGGTCCGGTCGGCGTCGCTGCCCCCCGATCCCCAACTGCAATTCGGGCTCATGAACTACGGGCTGCCCAGTTTCCGGCCCATGGCCCCGCTGGGCATGATGCAGCTCCAGGTGATGCAGATGGTGCCGTTGCCCGGCAAGCTCTCGCTCGCTGGTGCGGCCGCGCGCGCCAATCGCGATGCCGCGCGCGAGCAATCCGACGGCGTGGCCTGGGGGGCGCGCCGTGACGCCGCCGCGGCGTTCTACGATCTCTATCAGACCGATCAGCAACTGGCCGTGGCGCGCCGGACCCTCGCCTTGCTCGGCGACATCCAGCAGACGGCCCAGGCCATGTACCGGGTGGGTCGCGCCAGCCAGGCCGACGTGCTGCGGGCGCAGGTGGAACTGGCGCGCATGACCGAGGACACGCTGCGTCTCACGGCCAGACGCACGGCCGGCGCCGCCCGGTTGGACGCCGTGCTCGATCGCGATGCCGGCGACAGTGCGGACTCGCCCGTACTTCCGGCATTCCCCGCCGTGGCCCCGGCGCGCGACTCGCTCATCCAACTCGCGGAACGCGACCGCCCGTCGGTGCGCGCGCAGTCCGATGCGGTCACGGCCGCGGAGCGGCAACGCGACCTCGCGGCGCGCAACCGGTGGCCCGACCTGGCCGTGGGCGTATCGGTGGGTCAGCGGACCGCCGGCGGCGCCATGCGCATGGGCAGCCTCATGGTCGGGGCCGCGATCCCCGTGTTCGCGGGCTCACGCCAGAATCGCGCCGTCCAGTCGGCATCCGCCATCCAGGCGGCGCGGGCCGCCGACCTGCGTGCCGCGCGGGCCGACACGCGTGCCGACGTGATCGAGGCGTACGCCGACCTCACGCGCGCCCGGCGCCTCACCGCGCTCTACCGGTTCACCGTGCTCCCGCAGGCCGAGGCCGCCGCAACGTCGGCGCTCGCCAGCTATCGCGTGGGCGGCGTGGACTTCATGACGGTCCTCGATGATCGCATGACGGTGGACCGCTACGCGCGGGCGCTGCACGCGCTCGAATCCGACGAAGGGAATGCCTGGGCCCGGCTCGAAGCGCTGGTCGCGCGCCCGCTCATCAACGCCAACTCGACGGCCGCGCTCGCGTCCGGAGGTGTCCAATGACCGATATTCTGCAGCCGCGTGCGTCGCGCCGCGGGGCGATCCTCCGCTGGAGCGGCAGCGCGGCCGTCGTCGTCAGCGCCGCCATCGCGGCATACGCGCTCGGCCGTCATCCGGCACCGCAGGCGGCGCCCATGGCGATGTCGGCCGATTCCACGGCGGTGGCCGGTCGCCAGACGGTCATGCTCTCACCCGCCGAGGCCCATCGCATCGGGGTGACGTATGCGCCCGTGGTCCGGGGGCCGGTGGTGCGCGAGGTGCGGACGGTGGGCCAGGTGTCGTACGACGAGGAGTCCGTCACCGCGATTGCGCCGAAGCTCGACGGGTGGGTGGACTCACTCTTCGTGAACTACACCGGGCAGTCCGTGACGCGTGGCGCGCCCCTGCTCACCATCTACGCGCCCATGGCGGTTGCCGCCGAGGAGGAACTCGTGCTCGCGCACCACCTGCGCGACCGTGTGGCCCAGGGCACCGCCGATGCGCGGAGCGGCGCCGACGATCTGCTGGCCGGCGCGCGGCGCCGGCTCGCGTACTGGGACATTCCGGCGGCCGACATCGCGCAGATCGAATCCACGGGCGTCGTCCGCAAGACGCTCACGCTGCGGGCGCCGGTCACCGGGGTCGTCGTACAGAAGGCCGTGGTGGCCGGGCAGCGCATCATGGCGGGGCAGACGCTCTACCAGATCGTCGATCTGCGCACCGTCTGGGTGCAGGGCGAGGTCTTCGAACGCGACCTCCCCGCCGTCCGGCTGGGGCAATCCGTGAACGCCACCTTCGAGGCGCTGCCGGGTACGGTGCGCACCGGGCGCATCACCTTCATCGACCCGGTCATCAATCCCGATACCCGCACCGCGCGGGTGCGCGTGGCGCTGGCCAATCGCGACCTGGCGCTGAAGCCCGGGATGTACGCCACGCTGACGGCGCAGGCACACGAAGCCGAGGACGCGCTCAGCATTCCGCGCAATGCCGTGCTCTCAACGGGCGAGCGCAACGTCGTGTTCGTGAAACGCGCCGACGGCATGCTGGAGCCCCGCGAGATCACCCTCGGCATGGCCGGCGAACATCGGGTGACCGTGCTTCGCGGGCTCGCGATGGGCGATACGGTCGTCGCGTCGGCCACCTTCCTCGTGGACGCGGAGTCGAACCTGGCCGAGGCGATGGGCGGCATGGGTGGCATGCCGGGCATGGACATGGCGATGCCGGCACAGCAGACCGCCGCGCCCGCCAGGTCCGACACGGCGGGCGCGATGCCGGGAATGACGATGCCCGCACCGGTCAAGCACGACACGATGCCGGACATGCCGGGCATGCCCGGCATGAAATCCCCCAGGCCCGCCGCCGGCGGCCACCGCTAGGAGACGACCATGTTGAATCGCATCATCAGCTGGTCGATCCGGAATCCCTTCCTGGTGATCCTGGCGACGCTGGCGGCCGGTCTGTTCGGCTACTGGGCCATGACGCGCACCCCGCTCGACGCGCTCCCCGACCTGAGCGACGTGCAGGTGATCGTGCAGGCCGACTATGAGGGCCAGGCGCCGCGCATCGTCGAGGACCAGGTCACGTATCCCGTCGCCGCCGAGATGCTCAAGGTGCCCGGCGCCAAGACGGTGCGCGGGTATTCGTTCTTCGGCGTGTCGTTCGTGTACGTGATCTTCGACGACGGCACGGACCTCTACTGGGCGCGTTCGCGGGTGCTCGAATACCTCAGCGGCATCAAGGCCAAGCTGCCCGCCACCGTGACCCCGGTGCTCGGGCCGGACGCCACCGGTCTGGGGTGGGTATACCAGTACGCGCTGGAGGACACCAGCGGCCGGATGTCGATTGCCGACCTCCGGAGCCTGCAGGACTGGAACATCCGCTACGCGCTCACCGGCGTGCCCGGCGTGTCCGAGGTCGCCTCGGTGGGCGGGTTCGAGAAGCAGTACCAGGTGGACGTCGACCCCGCCAAGCTGCTCGCCTACGGCATTCCGATCACGCGTGTGATGACGGCCATCCGCAACGCCAACAGCGACGTCGGCGCGATGGTGATGGAGTTGTCGGAGCGCGAGAACATGGTGCGCGGTCTGGGCTATCTCAGATCCGTGGCCGACATCGAGAACGTGGACGTCGGCGCCACGGCCAGCGGCACGCCGATCACGGTGCGCGACGTGGCACACGTGACCGTGGGACCGGCCGTCCGCCGCGGCATCGCCGATCTCGACGGCCGCGGCGACGCCGTGGGCGGCATCGTGATCATGCGGTTCGGGCAGAACGCGCTGGCCACGATCCACGCCGTCAAGCAGCGGTTGGCCGAGGTGGCCAGGTCGCTCCCGCACGGTGTCGTGGTGGTGCCGGTGTACGATCGCAGCGGGCTCATCGAACGCGCCATCGAGACGTTGCGCGGCAAGCTGCTCGAGGAATCGCTGATCGTCGCGCTCGTCTGTGTGCTCTTCCTCCTGCACGCGCGATCCGCGGCCGTGGCGATCGTCACCCTCGTCGAGGGCATCCTGCTCGGCTTCATCGCCATGCGGTGGGCCGGCGTGGGCGCCGACATCATGAGCCTGGGAGGCATCGCCATCAACATCGGGGCGATGATCGATGCCGCCATCGTGATGATCGAGAACATGCACAAGCATCTGGAACGCGCCGCACCGGCGGGCGGCGAGGGCGATTCCGGACGGTTCGACACCCGGTCGCTCACCAGGGCGCAACGCTGGCAGATCGCGCTCGACGCGTCCAGGGAAGTGGGGCCGGCACTCTTCTTCTCGCTCCTCATCATGACCGTGTCGTTCCTGCCGGTGTTCAGCCTGCAGGGCGAGGAGGGCCGGCTGTTCACGCCGCTCGCCTTCACCAAGACGTTCACGATGGCCGCGGCCAGCCTGCTCTCGGTGACGCTCGTGCCGGTGGCCATGGCGCTGTTCATTCGCGGACGCATCCACCGTGAGCGGGCCAATCCGATCAACCGCTGGTTGATCCGTCTCTACCGCCCGGTCATCGACGGCGTGCTCCGCCACCGCCTCGCCGTGGTCACCGCTGCCGTCGCCATCCTCGTGCTCACGTGGGTACCCTGGTCGCGCATGGGCAGCGAGTTCATGCCGCCGCTCTATGAGGGCTCGCTGCTGTTCATGCCCACCACCACGCCCGGCATCAGCGTGGCGCGGGCCCGCGAGATGCTTCAGGTCCAGGACTCGATCTTCAAGAGCTTCCCCGAGGTGGAGCACGTGTTCGGCAAGGCGGGACGCGCCAACACGGCCACCGATCCGGCCGGCCTCGACATGAGCGAGACCACGATTACCCTGAAGCCTGAATCCGAATGGCCCGCGGGGATGACCCACGACAAGCTCGTCGCCGCCATGGATTCGGCCGTCCGGACGCCCGGCATCATCAACTCGTGGACCATGCCCATCAAGGGCCGCATGGACATGTTGGCCACGGGCATTCGCACGCCGGTGGGGGTCAAGATCTTCGGGCCCGACCTCGATACCCTGCAGCGCATCGGGCACGACGTGGAGCGGGCGGCCCAGACCGTGCCCGGCACGCGCAGTGCCTTCGCCGAGCGGGTGGTGTCCGGCTACTACGTGGACATCAGCATCGATCGCGAGGCGGCGGCCCGGCACGGCCTCAACATCGGCGACGTGCAGAGCGTCATCTCGGCGGCCATCGGCGGCATGGCGGTGACGCAGACGGTAGAGGGGAGGGAACGCTACGCCGTGCGCGTTCGCTATCCGCAGGAACTGCGCGACACGCCGGAACGTCTGGCCCAGGTGCTCGTCCCGATGGCGCATCAGGCCAGCCGTCCGCCGGGAATGACCGCCGCCTCGATGGCGATGCCGTCGTCCGGCGCCGGTCCCCTGCCCACGATGGCCGGGCGCGTGGGCCAGGTCCCCCTCGGCGAGGTCGCCACGATTCGACAGGAAACGGGGCCCATGGTGGTGCGCACCGAGAACGCGACGCCCACGGCGTGGGTGTACATCGACGTCGCCGGTCGCGACCTCGGAAGCTACGTGGCCGACGCCCAGCGCGTCGTCGAACGGCAGGTTGCACTGCCCACGGGGTACCGGGTCGAGTGGAGCGGGGAGTACGAGTACATGCAACGGGCCAAGGCGCGCATGACGATCGTCGTGCCGGCCACGCTGGCCATCATCTTCCTGCTGCTATTCCTCAACTTCCGCACGGTGGGCGACACGCTGCTCGTGATGGTGTCGCTGCCCTTCGCCCTCGTGGGCGGCCTCTGGTTCGTGTGGTGGCTGGGTTACAACTGGTCGGTGGCGGTCGCCATCGGGTTCATCGCGCTGGCCGGTGTGGCGGCCGAAACCGGCGTGGTGATGCTCATCTACCTCAACCAGGCGTGGGCGGGGAAAACCGCGCAGGGCGCGTCGCCCACCGTGGGCGACCTGTACGCCGCCGTGATCGAGGGCGCGGTGGACCGCGTGCGGCCGAAGATGATGACCGTGGTCGCGATCATGGCTGGTCTGCTGCCGATTCTGTGGGGCAACGGAACGGGGGCCAGCGTGATGAAGCGCATCGCGGCCCCGATGGTCGGCGGCATGGTGTCGAGCACCGTGCTCACCCTGGTGGTGATTCCCGCCCTGTATTCCTGGTGGAAGGAGTGGGGCCTGCGGGAGCCCGTCCCACGACTGGTGCCGGCGCCGGTCTCCCCTTCGGTCCGGCCTGGCGCCGGGTGACAGGTGCATGATAGACATTATCGGTTGCTTCCGTCATGAACTGCTCGAGGGTGTATTGTCCGAATCCGATCCTGATCTGAAATCGATGCCGGCGCGGTCCGGCGGGCCGTGGTCGTCGCCCGCCGCCGACCGGTACCGCGAGATCTACGAAGCCGTGGCGTTGCCGGTGTTGGTGATCGACGCGGAGAGTTGGCAGATCCTCGCCGTCAACGAGGCGGCGGTGAAACAGTACGGCTACCCGCGCGAGGACTTCGTCGGGCTGTCCGTGCTCGATGTGCGTCCGCCCGACGGCCAGGCTGAGGCGCGGCGCGTGTTGTCGGAGATGCCGCACGGGTTCTGGAAGGCCACTGCCGTCAGCCACCAGCGCAAGGACGGATCGATCTTCCGGGTCGACGTGTGGTCGCGCGACACGGTCATCGACGGGCGGGCCGTGCGCATCTCCACCATCAGCGACGTCACCGAGCGCGTGCAGCTGCAGCACGAGTTGCAGCAGGCGCAGAAGATGGAGGCGGTGGGCCGCCTGGCCGGCGGCATCGCCCACGACTTCAACAACGTGCTGACGTCGATCATCGGCGGAGCCGAGCTCCTGATGGAGCACCTGCGGGACGACGCCGCGGGGCGCGACGAGGTCGCGGCTATCCGTCGCGCGGCCGACCGGGCGGCGTCCCTCACTCGCCAGCTCCTGGCCTTCAGCCGCCAGCAGGTGATGGCCGTCGAGGTCGTGCCGCTCAACGATGTCGTCGTGCGAACCGAAGCCCTGTTGCGCCATACGATCGGCGAGCACATCGAACTCCGCACGGAACTGGCGGACGACGCCTGGCCGGTGCGCGCCGACGCGTCGCAACTGGAACAGGTGCTGATGAACCTCGCGGTGAACGCGCGCGACGCGATGCCGGGCGGCGGCATGCTGGTGCTGGCCACCCGCAACGTTTCACTCCCGAAGGGCGTCACTCCCGCCGGGTTGAGCATCCCCGCCGGCGACTATGCGGAGCTGACGGTCCGCGACACCGGCGTCGGGATGGACGCCATCACCCGGGCGCACGTGTTCGAGCCCTTCTTCACCACCAAGCCGGCGCCCCAGGGCACGGGGTTGGGGCTGTCGATGGCCTACGGCATCATCCGCCAGAGCAACGGATTCATCACGGTCGACTCCACCCTGGGCGAGGGCACCTCGCTTCGGATCCTCCTGCCACGCGCCGGCCGCGGCAAGAGCCTCGCGGCCCCGGCCCCCGGCGCCGCGGCGGCAGGCAGCCAACGGACGGTGCTCGTCGTCGAGGACGAGGACGCGGTACGGCGCATCACCTGCCGCGTACTCGAACGCCTCGGCTACGGCGTGCTCTCGGCCGCCGACGGCCAGGAGGCGCTGGCGCTCGTCGAGGACTCGCGGCCCGGACTCCAACTGCTCGTGACCGATCTCATCATGCCGCACATGAGCGGCCGTGAACTCGCCACGCAGCTCGTCGCGGCCTATCCCGAATTGCGCGTCCTGTTCGTGTCGGGTTACACTGACGAGGCCGTGGGGCATCTCGGCATGCTGGAGCAGGGCAAGGCGTTCCTGCAGAAACCCTTCTCGGTCGAATCGCTGGGCGACGCCGTACGCCGCGTGCTCGGCGACGCCTGATCGCCCCACACCGCACGCCCTCACCGTCTCACACCCATGCCCTCTCGTCGCGACTTCCTCTCCCGCAGCGCCACCCTGGGACTCGGCGCCGCGTTCAGCGCCCCCTGGCTGCAGCGCGTGCTCTCCTGGAACGCGCTCGCCCACACCGACGCGGGCGCCGATGGCCTGCACGCCTCGGCCACGCTCGCCGCCAACGACCTCACGCTCGGCAACAGCGCCATCAGCGGTCGCTGGCACGTGGCTGACGGGAAGCTCCGCGCCGTGCGGTTCGACGATCGGGTGAACCATCGCACCTTCACGCCGCCGGCGGCGGTGTTCGCGCTGGCGATGGCCGACGGCACCATGCTCACGGCGGACGCGATGACCGTCGTCGGCGCGCCGAAGGTGGAGTCGGTGCCCGCGAACGCCGGCGCGTCTCGGTATGCCGAGCGCGTGGGCGGACGCCGCGTCGTCGTGGTGCTGCGCGATGCCTCCGGGCACCTCGAAGCCGAATGGAGCGCCGTGCTGCGCGACGGCTCGCGCTACCTGCGTCAGGAAGTCACGTTGCGTGCCCGGGGGGCCGAGGTGCCGGTGCGCGAGATTACCCTCGTGGACCTGCGGGCGCCCGGCGCCACGGTGACGGGAACGGTCAAGGGAAGTCCGGTGGTGTTCGACGACTGGTACGTGGGCTTCGAACACCCGCTGTCGCTGAGCGCCGTGGACGGGGACCATGTCACCTGCGCGCTGCCGCGTACGCTCCCGCTGCGGCCCGATGCGCCGGTGGTCGTGTCGTCGGTCATCGGCGCCGTGCGGCCGGGCCAGCTCCGGCGCGACTTCCTGACGTACGTCGAGCGGGAACGCGCGCATCCGTACCGGACCTTCCTGCACTACAACTCGTGGTACGACATCGGCTACTTCTCCAAGTACACGGAGACCGACGCGTTGGCCGTGATCGACGCGTTCGGCGAGGAGCTGCATCGGAAGCGGGGGGTGGTGCTCTCGTCGTACCTGTTCGACGACGGGTGGGACGATCCGAAGACGCTGTGGGGATTCGGGCCCGGGTTCCCGCACGGATTCACCAACCTGCGCACCGAGGCCGCCAAGTTCGGCGCCGCGCCGGGCGTCTGGCTCTCGCCGTGGGGCGGCTACGGCCAGCCCAAGCAGGACCGGCTCAAGTACGGCAAGGCGCAGGGCTTCGAGACCAACGACGGCGGGTTCGCCCTCTCCGGCCCCAAGTACTACAAGCGCTTCCACGACACCTGCGTCGAATTCATCCGCAAGTACGGCGTGAATCAGTTCAAGATCGACGGCACCGGGAACGCGTCAACGGTGATTCCCGGCAGCCGGTTCGACAGCGACTTCGACGCCGCCATCGCCCTCATCGGCGACCTGCGGCAGATCAAGCCGGATCTCTACGTGAACCTCACCACCGGCACGTATCCGTCGCCCTTCTGGCTGCGGTATGCCGACTCGATCTGGCGCGGCGGCGAGGATCACTCCTTCGCCGGCATCGGCACCTGGCGCCAGCAGTGGATGACCTATCGCGATGCCGACACGCACCGGCACGTGGTGAAGCGCGGCGCCCTGTATCCGCTCAATTCGCTGATGCTGCACGGGCTGATCTACGCCAAGCACGCCAACCACCTGATGGACGACCCGGGTGGCGACTTCAACGACGAGATTCGCGTGTACTTCGGCAACGGGACCCAGTTGCAGGAGATGTACGTGACGCCGTCCAACCTCACGGCGAGCAACTGGGATACGCTCGCCGAGAGCGCCGAGTGGTCGCGTCGCAACGCCGGCACGCTGCGCGACACCCACTGGGTGGGCGGCGACCCCGCCGAGCTCGAGCCGTACGGGTGGGCGGCCTGGGCGCCGGACAAGGCGACGCTCACCCTGCGGAACCCGAGCGACCAGTGGAAGACCATCGCCCTGGATCCGCGGCAGGCGTTCGAACTTCCGGACGGAGCCGAGGGCCGGTTCACGGTGCGCAGTCCCTGGAAGGCCGATCGCGGCCAGGTGCCGTTCGAGATCACCGCGGGACGCGAGCACGCCTTCAAGCTGGCCCCCTTCCAGGTCCTGAACCTGGACGTCGTCCCGCAACAGGGTCGCTGACCGGCCACTGGCAACGGGACACTCCCCACCCCGGGTATCCGTTCGCCGTTCCCGTTCGGCGTCTGTATCTTCTCGCGTCATGCCGGCACCCGCGTCCGTCACCGTCCGCCCGCTCGCGTCGCTCGATGAATTCCGGGCCGCGGTGGCGCTGCAGTTCGAGGCGTGGGGGCCGGGCCTTGCCGATCCCACATCGGCCACGATTCTCAAGATCGGTCAGAAGATCGGCGGTGTCTCGGCCGGCGCGTTCGCGCCGGACGGCACCCTCCTGGGATTCGTCTTCGGGCTCACCGGCGTGCAGCAGGGCCGGATCGTCCACTGGTCGCACATGCTCGCCGTCCGCGGCGACGCGCAGAATCTCGGCATCGGCCGGCGGCTCAAGCAGTTCCAGCACGCAGCCGTCGCGCGGCTGGGCGCCCACGTCATCTACTGGACCTACGATCCGCTGGTTGCCCGCAACGCGCACCTCAACTTCAACGTGTTCGGGGTGCGCGTGGCGGAGTACGTACGCGACATGTACGGTGACATGGGCAGCGAGTTGAATCGCGGCATCGGCACCGATCGCTTCGTGGTGGCATGGCCCGTGGATGCCGCCGAACTGCAGGCGCGTCGCGCCGAGATCGCGGCCGTGCACGACGACCCCGACTTCCGCGCGGCGCCGGTGGTCAACGCCGACCCGGCGGGCGAACTGCAGCGCGCGCCGGCGGCCGCCGGCGCGCCCAGGCTGCGGGTGCGCATTCCCGCCGACATCGGCGTGCTGCAACGCAGCGATCTGGCGGCCGCCGCCCAGTGGCGGGCCAGCACGCGGGCTGCGTTCGAGCACGTGCTCGCGGCCGGCTACCACGCGGCCGGATTCGTCGCCGATGCGGGCGCCGGCGTGGCGCACTACCTCTTCTCACTCTGACCGGTTCAATCCCACTCCCGTGTTCTCCATCTCCCGCATCGTGGTCCGCGAGCTCCGACTCGCCCTCAAGGAGCCGTTCCGCATCTCGTCGGGCACGATCACCGAGCGCCGGGTGTGTCTGCTCGAGCTGCACACCGCCGACGGTATCACCGGGTGGAGCGAGTGCGTGGCCGGTGAACAGCCCAACTACAGTCCGGAGACCATCGACACGGCGTGGCATTCCATGCGCGAGTGGCTCGCGCCACGCGTGCTGGGCAAGGAGTTCGCCGGCCCCGAGCAGGTGTTCGCCGCGCTCGACCACAACGTCCGCGGACATCTCATGGCCAAGGCCGCCGTGGAGATGGGCTGCTGGGACGTCGCGGCCCGGCAGCAGGACGTACCGCTCTCGCGCCTGCTCGGCGGGACGCGCGACCGCGTGCCCACCGGCATCTCCATCGGCATCCAACGCGCGCCGGACGCGCTGGTGGAGCGCGCCCGGCAGGCCGTGGCGCAGGGCTACCGCAAGATCAAGATGAAGATCGAGCCCGGCGCCGACGTCGCCTTCGTGGGCGCCGTGCGCCAGGCGCTCGGCCCCGAATTGCATCTCATGGCGGACGCCAATTCCGCCTACACGCTCGCCGACGCCGACCACCTCAAGGAACTCGATCAGTTCAGGCTCATCATGATCGAGCAGCCGCTCGATCGGGAGGATCTGCTGCGGCATGCGAAGCTCCAGCGGTTGATCGAAACGCCCATCTGCCTGGACGAGTCCATCACGAGCGTCGATCGGGCCGCCGACATGATCGAGCTGCGCGCCGGCCGCATCGTCAACATCAAGCCGGGCCGGGTGGGCGGCTTCGCCGTGTCGAAGGACATCCACGACCTGTGCCAGCATCACGGGATCCCCGTCTGGTGCGGCGGCATGTTCGAGAGCGGCGTCGGCCGCGCGCACAACGTGGCGCTCGCCTCGCTGCCCAACTTCTCGCTGCCGGGCGACGTGTCGCCCAGCGCCCGGTACTGGGAACGGGACATCGTGGCGCCGGAGTGGACGATGGACGCCGAGGGCATGGTGCACGTGCCGCTGGCCAATCCCGGCTTCGGAGTCACGGTGGACACGGACCGTGTGGACGACCTCACCGTGAAGCGGGAAGTGTTCAGCGCATGAACGTCCGTCTCGCGCTGCCCGACGGGGTGGCCTCGCGGTTCACCGCCGCCCAGATCGAACGGCTCGTCGCGCTGCGGCGCGAACTGCATGCCCATCCGGAACTGTCGCAGCACGAGCGCGAAACCGCGCGCCGGCTCGCCGAGGCACTGTCCGCCATCCCCGGCGTCGAGGTCCGGCGGGTGGGGGACACCGGACTCGTCGCCCGTATTCCGGGCCGCGACCGGCGCGCGCCCGTGGTGGCCGTCCGCGGCGACATCGACGCCCTGCCGATCACGGAGGAGACCGGACTGCCGTTCGCTTCCACGCGCGACGGGGTGATGCACGCCTGCGGCCACGACGTGCA
Source organism: uncultured Gemmatimonadaceae bacterium (assembly GCA_963822945.1). Classification (GTDB taxonomy): domain Bacteria; phylum Gemmatimonadota; class Gemmatimonadetes; order Gemmatimonadales; family Gemmatimonadaceae; genus JAGWRI01. The sequence continues at coordinate 122,783 of CAWGJO010000026.1, forward strand.
TGCCACGTGGGCCGTGGGCGCGGCGCACCTGCTGGCCTCCGATCCGGCGGACGGCGACGTGCTCGTGGTGCTGCAACCCGCCGAAGAGATCGGCAAGGGCGCCCTCGCGATTCTCGAGAGCGGAGCGCTCGACGGCGTGGCGTGCATCTTCGGTGGCCACGTCGATCGCCGCTTCGAGGTGGGCCAGGCCGTGGCCGATGAGGGTCCGCTTGCAGCGTCGGCCGATATGTTCACGATCGAACTCGTGGGGCAGGGGGCGCACGCGGCGCGCCCCCACGAATCGGCCGATCCGATCGTCGGCGCGGCGGCCGTCGTCACCGCGCTCCAGACGATCGTCTCCCGCCGTCTCAATCCCGCCACGCCGGGCGTGGTGACCATCGGCATGGTGCAGGCCGGCACCGCGCCCAACGTGATCCCGGATCGCGCTCTGCTGCGCGGCACCGTGCGCGCTGTGGAGGCCCAATCGCGCCGATTCATGCTCGACGAGGTGCGGCGCCTGGCCGAGTCGATCGCGTCGGCCCACCGGCTCACCGCCCGTGTGGAGCTGGAACTGGGCACGCCGCCACTCGTCAATCCCCCGCGGGGAGCGGCCTGGGCGCACGCCGCCGCCGCGGAGGTACTCGGCGAGGCGAACGTGGTGCCGCTCGGCTTCCTCAACCTCGGCGGCGAGGACTTTGCCTTCTACCTGGAACGCATGAACGGATGCTTCCTCCGGATCGGCGCGCGGGAACCCGGTGGGCCGATGACCGCCGCGCACTCGCCCGGCTTCGTACCGGCCGAGGAGAGCATCTTCTGCGGGGCCGCCGTTCTGGCCGAGTGCGCGCGCCGGGCGTCCGGTGACTTGCGTCACGGGTGACCGCGGCGTCGAACTTGCGGGTCAGGATTGCGCGATCTCGCTCTCTCCATGCGATATTTCGAGGACTGTCCGATCTTTTTCCGGGACCATTGATGCGAGTCCATCCTCTGGCGCTCCGTGCCACCCTGTTTGCCGCCCTGGCGACCGTCGCGGCGTGCGGTTCCACCGGCCCCGATCGCCCCGGTCCGGCGGCGCTGATGCAGCTCGTATCAGGGGACGCGCAGTCGGGTGCGGTCACGTCGACGCTCGCCAGCCCGCTCGTGGTGAAGGTGACGGATGCGCAGTCGCGGCCCGTGCAGGGCGCGCTCGTGCAGTGGTCGATCACCAACGGCACCGGAATCCTCACGCCGAATTCCTCGGCGACCGACGCCAGCGGATCGGCCCAGACGTCGTACACGCTCGGGACGCTCGCCGGCCAGAACGAGGTGACCGCGTCGGTGAGCGGCGTGACTAGTTCAGTGACGTTCGCGGCCACGTCCAACCCCGGTTCGCTGTACAAGGTCGTCGCGACGCAGCACCTGCTCGCGCTGTGCGAACCCGGGGACCAGGGGACTCCCAGTGCGTCGGCGGCCGACCAGTTCGGCAACACGGTGGACAGCACGGTGACCTGGGTGTCGCGCGACCCGTCGGTGGCCACCGTCAGCAGCACCGGCACGGTACAACTGGTAAGCGCCACCGGCGCCACCTACATCGTGGCGTCCTCGGGGTCGGCGCAGCCCGACAGCGTCTACGTCACCGCGGTCCCGCCCATCACGCTTGCGGCCGGCCAGGTGGACGACACCCTGCCGTCCAACGCGTTCTGCGTGCAGTCCAACCAGCTGGGTTCGGAGTACGTGCTGGCGGCGTTCTACGGTTCCACCTCACCCGGCAGCAGCGCCGGTATCGTGGTCAGCGGAACGCGGCTGGGCACCCTAGGCTCGGGCGCCAACATCATCGCCGCCAACCGGATGCCGCCGGCGCCCATGCTGCTGCCGACGATGCCGTTGCACCCGGACTACGCGTTCGAGTACGCCCTGCGCGAGCGCGAGCAGCGCGAGATGCCGAAGTACGTCGCGTCGGCCCGCGCGTGGCAGGCCAACCATGAGCGGCAGGGCGCCGCGCGGAGCGTGACGTCCGCTACGGTGACCACCACCGGCGCGACCACCGGCGGCGGTGCCGCAGCCGGGACGTCCACCACGCCCAGCCTGTCGCAGATCACCAGCAGCACCAAGGTCGGCGATCTCGTGAAGCTCAATACGAACGCCACCAACTACTGCACCAGCCCGACGATGGCCACGGCGCGGGTGGCGGCCATCAGCAGCTCGGCCATCGTCGTCGCCGACACCTCGAATCCGGCCGGGGGCTTCACGGACGCGGAGTACGCGCAGTTCGCGACCGCCATGGACACGTTGGTCGAACCGGTGGATACCACCGCCTTCGGCGCCCCGTACGACATCGACGGCACCAACAAGGTGATCATCCTGTTCACCAAGGCCGTCAACCAGCTCACCACCGATCCAACGCAGGGCATCGTGCTGGGCTTCTACTATTCGCGCGACCTGCTTCCGGACTCCACGTGCGCCGGCAGCAACTTTGCGAACATGTTCTATCTGGTGGTTCCCGACCCGAACCGGACCATCAACGGCGGCAACACGTTCACCGCCAACAAGCAGAACGTGGCCAACATCGTGGTCAGCACCATCGGCCACGAATATCAACACCTGATCAATGCGTCGCGCCGCCTGTACGTGAACCACGCACCCAGCGCGAACGAGGTCACCTGGCTGAACGAGGGACTGAGCCATATCGCCGAAGAGTTGATCTTCTACCGTTCCTCGGGACTCGGCCCGCGCCAGAACATCGGCACGGCCGCACTCTCCAACCCTGCGGCGTGGAATGCCTTCGGCCTGTTCATGTGGGGGAATCAGGGGCGCTACGAACAGTACCTGCCGGTCACCGAGACCAACGGGCCCCTGGGCGAGTACTCCGGTGACGACGCGCTGCCCACGCGCGGCGCCATCTGGTCGTTCCTGCGCTACGCGGACGACCAGCTCGGCTCTCACGAGCGAGACCCTCTGGCACCGCCTCGTGAACAGCCAGACCACCGGCCTGGCCAACCTTCAGTCGGCTATGGGCACCGATCCCACCCCGTATTTCCGGAGTTGGGCCACGTCGGTGTTCACCGATGATGCGGTCCCCGGGATCCCGGCGCTCTACACCCAGCCCAGCTGGAACTGGCCCCAGGTGTACGCACGGGTGGGCAACGTGACGTACACCGCGCCGGTGAGCCACGTGCTCACCAGCGGATCGGCGGTGACGACGACCCTCAACGCCGAAAGCGTCGGGTTCTTCCGGTTCGCGGTGGACAACGGGCAGCGCGGACTGGTCTCGGTCACCGGCCCCGGTGGCAGTGCCGTTTCGGCGGCGGTGCGCCTGACACTCGTGCGCACCAAGTAGCGCGCGGGGCCCCGATCGGCGATGTTTCCAACATGAAGTCATCTGTGAGAATCGATAGCCTGATGAAACGCGTGCTAGTGTTCGCCGTGGCGCTGTCCGTCGTTGCCTGCACGGGCGAGATCGCCGGACTCGGACCAGCCAGCGATCCTGCCACCGAGACCTTCGCGTCGTCGCTCGGCGTGAACCTGGCCGCCATGACCAAGACGCCCGACGGGCTGTACTACCGTGACCTGACCATCGGCAACGGCGCCGTGCTCGCGCACGACACCACCGTCACGGTGACGTACTCGGGGTACCTGACCGACGGCACGCTGTTCGACTCGGGGACGAAGACCCAATTCGCCACGGCGCAGCTTGTGCCCGGTTTCCGGGAGGGCCTCATCGGCATGCGCGTGAACGGCCGGCGCCAACTGGTCATCCCCTCGGCGCTCGGCTACGGCGAGACCGGCAGCCCGCCCACCATCCCGCGACAGGCCACCCTCGTGTTCGTTGTCGACCTGGTCAGCATCGACAGCGTGTAGCGACGTATGGGGGCCGGCGGTTTCCGCCGCGTTCGCCCCCCGGGGTTGACCGATCGTGTGCGGCCGCGGCATGTTCGCCGCGGCCGTTTTCTTGTATCCGACTCTCGCCTCCCCAGGAGGGATGCATGTCTCGCAGATGGTCTGCAGCCGCGGCTGCCATCCTCGTCGTTCCCGCACTGGCGCTCGCGCAGCGCGGGGGACGCGGTGGATTCGGCGCCAGCGGCGCCACCCCCGAAAACTCGGCGGTCTTCGCGCCGTCAGCGCCCACCTTCCCGACCGCCGATCCCATCATCAAGCGGATCTGGGCTATGGGCATGGACAGCTCGCACACCGAGCAACTGTCGCAGGTGCTGTTCGACTCCCTCGGTCCGCGCCTCATGGGCGCCCCCGACCTCAAACGCGCCCAGGATTGGCTGGTGGACACCTACAAGTCCATGGGCATCAGCGCCAAGGAGGAGCAGTACGGCACCTGGCGCGGGTGGATCCGCGGACCGTCCCACATCGATCTCATCGCGCCGCGGGTGCGCAGCCTCGAGGGCACGATGGTCGGGTACAGCCCGGGCACCGGCGGCAAGGACGTGGTGTACGAGACCGTCATCCTTCCGCACTTTGCGGATAGCACGGAGTTCGTGCGGTGGCTGCCGCAGGCCGCCGGCAAGCTGGTGCTGGTGAATGCGCCGCCGGCCACCTGCCGTCCCACGGACGACTGGGCGGCCAACGCCGCCCCCGAAGTCGCCGCGCACATGGACAGCGTGCGTCAGGCGCTGGCGCGCGAGTGGGGCGGGCGCAACGTCCGCGGCACCGGATACAGCCTGGCCCTCGGCGGCGGAGAACTGGGCGTGCGCCTCGAAGACGGTGGGGCCGGCGGCATCATCACGTCGCGTCCCAAGAATGGTTGGGGCACGCGCGAGATCTTCGAGACCTACAACGTGAAGACGCCGGCCGTCTCGCTCTCGTGCGAGGACTACGGCCTCGTGTTCCGGCTGACCGAGAACAACCAGCACCCGAAGCTGCGGCTCAACCTCGACGGCACGCTGCTCGGCGAGCAGCCGGTGTTCAACGTCGTGGCCACGATCCCCGGCACCAAGCATCCCGACGAGTACGTGGTGCTCTCGGCGCACTTCGACTCGTGGGACGGTTCCTCGGGAGCCACCGACAACGGCACCGGCACGATCACGATGCTCGAGGCCATGCGGATTCTCCATCAGGTGCTGCCGCACCCCGACCGCACGATCATCGCCGGCCACTGGAGCGGGGAGGAGGAGGGCGAAGTCGGGTCCAAGGCGTTCACCGAGGATCACCCGGCGGTGATGAAGGGGCTGCAGATGCTCTTCAACCAGGACAACGGCACCGGCCGCATCGTGCGGTTGAACGCCGGCGGCCTGCCCGATGCCGCGGCACACCTCACGCGCTGGATGAACACGGTTCCGGTGGAGTTCAAGATGCAGACCGGGTACGACGGGAGTCCGGGACGCCCCGCCGGCGGCGGCAGCGACGACTTCTCCTTCAGCTGCGCCGGCGCTCCCATCACCGGGCTCGGCGCGCTCTCGTGGGACTACGGCAACTACACCTGGCATACCGGCCGCGACACGTACGACAAGATCGTGTTCGCCGACCTGCATGCCAACGCCACGTTGACCGCGATGCTGGCCTATCTGGCCGCGCAGGATCCGGCGCAGATCACGCGCCAACGCATCGACCTCGTCGCGCAGGCGCGTGCCGACTCGATCGCGGCCGCGGCGCGCGGTGGCGGTGGCCGCGGCTTCGGGCGCGGGCGTGGCCGGGGCGGTCCGCCCACCTGGCCGAGTTGCGAGAAGGCACCGAGGAGTACGAATCCGCGGCTCAAGTAGCGAACGACGGTAGGTCGGTAGGATCGGTAGGTCGGTAGGCCGGTGGAACGGATGACTGCGGGACGCAGTCGGTCCGCTGCCGGCCTACCGTCTTTCCGTCCCACTCTCAGGTCGTAGATTGCGTTCCGTGCCAACTCCAGTCTGGACGCCGAGCGAAGCGGCGATCGCGAAATCGAACATGTCGCGGTTCATTGCGTTCGTTCGCAATGAGGGCGCGCCGGTCCGCGACTATCCCACGTTGCACGCATGGTCGGTGGACCGCCGCGAAGACTTCTGGGCCGCCGTCTGGCGGTTCTGCGGCGTCGTGGCCGCTGAGATTCCGGGCCATGGCGCGTGGTACACGGCGCTCGTCGGCCGCGAGCGCGTTGCGCCGCCCACCCCGGAACTCGGCCCCACCTGGTTCCTGGGGGCACGGCTGAACTTCGCGGAGAACCTGCTGCGCTATCGGGATGCCCAACCCGCCCTCGTGAGTTGGAGCGAGACCGGACGCCGCGCGGCACTCAGCTACGCCGAGTTGTACGACGCGGTCGCCCGGGCGGCCGCCGCGCTGCGCGCGGACGGGGTTTCGGCGGGGGACCGCGTGGCCGGGTTCATGCCGAACGTGCCGGAGACGGTCATCATGATGCTCGCGGCGGCCAGCATCGGTGCCGTCTGGTCGTCGTGTTCGCCGGACTTCGGAGTCAACGGGGTGCTCGATCGCTTCGGGCAGATCCAGCCCAAGGTGCTCCTGGCCGCCGCGGGCTACCGGTACGCCGGCAAGACCATCGACTGCATGCCGCGCGTGCGTGACATCGCCGCCCGCATCCCGGAAATCGAGCGCGTGGTGGTGGTGCCGCACGAGGGCGCCCCGGTAGACCCGGCCGGGTTGCCGGGCGGGATCACCTGGAACGGGTACGTGCGCGCCGACGGCGCGCCCCCGCCGCTCACGTTCGCGCGGCTTCCGTTCGACCACCCGCTCTACATCATGTACTCGTCGGGGACCACGGGACTCCCCAAGTGCATGGTGCACGGGGCGGGCGGCACGCTGTTGCAGCATCTGAAGGAGCACGCGTTGCACACCGACATCGGCCGCGACGACCGCGTCTTCTACTTCACCACCTGCGGCTGGATGATGTGGAACTGGCTGGTGAGCGCGCTGGCGCGGGGCGCCACGGTGGTGCTCTACGACGGCGCGGCGATCATCAAGCGCGGGCCGGTGATGTGGGACCTGGCCGAGCGCGAGAAGCTGACCGTATTCGGGACCAGCGCCAAGTTCATCGCCCTCACCGAAAAGGAGGGTCGCCGTCCGCGCGAGACGCACGACCTCTCGGCCCTGCGCTGCATCCTCTCTACGGGGAGCCCGCTGGCCGAGCACAGCTACGACTACGTGTACCGGCACGTGAAGCCGGACGTCCAGTTGAGCAGTATCAGCGGCGGAACGGACATCATCTCCTGCTTCGCGCTCGGCAACCCGATCCTGCCCGTGTATCGCGGGGAGCTCCAGTGCCGTGGGCTTGGGATGGCGGTGGAGGTGTTCGACGATCGGGGACGACCGGCGCCGGTGGGGCAGGCGGGCGAGCTGGTGTGCACGGCCCCCTTCCCGAGCATGCCCGTTCGCTTCTGGAACGACGCCGACGGTGCGAAGTACCACGATGCCTATTTCGGGATGTATCCCAACGTGTGGCGGCACGGCGATTGGGTGGAGCGCACGGTGCACGACGGGCTCGTCATCCACGGGCGGAGCGACGCCACGCTCAATCCGCAGGGCGTGCGGATCGGGACGGCGGAGATCTACCGTCAGGTGGAGCAGCTCGACGAGGTTGTGGAGAGCGTCGTCGTGGGGCAGGACGTCACCACGGAATTCGGATCCGACGTGCGCGTCGTGCTGTTCGTCCGGTTGCGTAACGGGCTCACGCTGGATGACGCCCTGCGCGAACGCATCCGCGAGCGGATTCGCACCAACGCCAGCCCGCATCACGTGCCCAGGAAGATCGTCCAGGTGGCCGACATCCCGCGGACGATCAGCGGCAAGATCAGCGAGCTGGCCGTGCGCAACGTGATCCACGGGCGTCCGGTGAAGAACACCGATGCGCTGGCCAATCCGCAGGCGCTCGATCTGTTCCGCGACCTGCCGGAACTCAACAGTTGAACCCGGTGAAGTCTCCAGGGGAAACCCGCATGGACCCGAGGGTGTCAGCGGTGACGGGACTCTTGCAGGGTAGACGGTCGCTCGTCGTGGCGGTGTGCGTGGTGACGTTGGCCGGGGCGTTCTACGCCGTCACCGTGCCGCGCGGATTCGACTTCGACTCCGACCACGCGCAGTACGCGGGCCTGGCCACGTCGCTGGCGCATGGAGCCGGGTACACCTTCAACGGGCGTTTCAACGTCAAGTATCCCCCGGGGTACCCGGCGCTCCTGGCGCCGGTGAGCAAGGTGTCCGGCGGTAGCTATGGGGCGATGGCGGTGGTGACCGCCATCGTGGGGGCGATCGTGCTTGGGTTGGTGGTACTGTACGTTCGGGAGCGCGATCGCGCGCTTGGCTTGCCGATTGCGTTTGCGCTCGCGCTCTCAGCCGCCTACTACCGCGTGCTGTCGGATGCCGTCGCGTCCGACATGGTGTACCTCGCCACGACGGCGGCCTTTCTCCTCTGGGCAGAGCGTCGTTGGGCCACGGATGGGCGACGCTCTGCGGCCTTTGTCACCGGGGGGGCGCTCCTCCTGGCTTACGCCGTTCTGGTCCGCACGGTCGGCATCGCGCTGATCGTAGGCTTCGCCTTGACGCTGATCCAGCGCGCCGTGTCGCGTCGCGAACGCCCATGGGTCGGCGACATCGCCGTTGTCGCGACGGGCGCGGCCGCACTCCTGGGCTGGATGGTCATCCAGTCCATGAATCGACACCCTCTGTACCCCGGCCAGTACTACGATTCCTACGTTCGACAGCTGTTGGTGGCCGATCCGCACAATGTGAACAGCGGCTTGTTGACGCCAATGGGCGCCATTGCTCGGGCGATGAGGGCGATGCCCCTCCGCCTTGCCGGGATCGCGGAGCTGCTCACGAACCTGGCGTGGGTGAAACCGCGTTGGTTCTCGCCGGCCGTGGCGGGTGCGCTGGTGCTCATCGCCATCGGCGTGTACCGAGACCTCCGGAGATCGGTGCCGCTCGCGGCGTGGTACTTCCTCTGCTACATGGGCATCATCGTGCTCTGGCCGTTTGGTGAGATGCGGTTCCTGGTGGATGTGGAATTCCTGTTCTTTCTGTTCGCACTGGGCGGGCTCCGTGCCATTCATGCGGAGGTCGTGGCGCGTCCGGACCGAGCGAGAAGGGGCGTGCTGGCCGTCGCCGCGGTGGCCGGGGCGCTTGGGGGCGCGACGTGGCTGTGGAATCGGTCCGGCTGGTCATTGCAGGATACCGCCGGCCTCGTGGCCTGGGGGGCATTACTGTTACTTGGCGTCTGGATGAAGCGCGGTACCTGGACGCGCCGCGCCGGGGCGGCCGTGCGTGCAACCGGGGTGGCGTACGTGGCCGGATACGTGCTGCTCGGCGCGAGCCAAATCGTACCGTTCGCCAGACGTAACGTCGTCGGAGCCCTGCCGCCGTGGATGAAGGTCCGGGCAAACGCCGCTGAGTGGCTGATCAGAAACTCGCCGCCCGGCGCTCGCGCCATGACGACGTGGGACGCATCCTTGCACTATGCGACCGGTCGGCCGACCGTCCCCCTGCCGCTCTCCACGAGCGAGTCCGTGATGCGGGCGGCTCTGGTCGGTCTGGCACCGAACTATATCGTCGTATTCGACTCGACCACCGAGGGCGGCCAGTACTTCCGCCCTGGCGACGAGGAGCGATTCGCGATCCTGCGAGCGGTTGCTCCCGGGCGGTTCGCGATCGCCGGCACGTTCTCGGGCGGGCGGGTGTACGCGGTGCGGCGGAGCGAAACGGGCGTCCGGTAAAGAACACCGATGCGCTGGCCAATCCGCAGGCGCTCGATCTCTTTCGCGACCTGCCGGAACTGACGGCCTAGGAGCCGAGCCGCGGGCGATCGGACGAATTCACGGCGCGGGACGTGGCATCCGCGGACTCCCGGGCCTGCTCCGTGAGTTCCTCCACCACCCGCTGAAGCCGGGCCTTTCGCTTCCGCGCACTCGTGCCGTACGAATATCTGGCGGCCGCGAGCACGCCGCCGAATGTGGCAACGGCCATCGCCACCGCGCCGGCGACGCCGAACCAGCCGTGGGTCGCGGCCATCGGCATCGCGATGCCCGTCCCGCCGGCGGTGAGGTACGCGCCCCCCACTATGCCGATGATCCGCGCCCGCCGGCCCAGCGCCTCCATGTTCTCTGCGGCCCTGATCGTCGTCTTGCCGTTTCGCGAGACCACCGAGATGTGTACCGTCCGCTGCCGGGCGAGTGACGTCCAGGTGAGCGAACGCCCCATGGTGGACACGGCGCCCGCCTGCTCCATGCGCCGGCGAATCGTGTCGGCCATCAGGTCGAAATCGGACTCCGGGATCTCGGCGCCCACCACGGCCTCGTACTCGATGTTCATCGGCGCGCCGAGGAGTCTGGACGGTTTGGGGCTCACGTCGCTGACGGTCACCGGCGTGCCGGCCGGCACGGCCATCTCCGGCGCGCGCACCAGCCCATGCTCCGCCATCGCATGGTCCACGTACTGCTCCGGGATGCCGGCCTCCAACGCCGATTGGCGCACCGACCCCAGATCGTATCCCGATGTGCGGCTGGCGTCCGCCGTCGCGTCGCGCGCCCGGGGCGCCGGCACCGGGCGCGGCTCGAGCCCAGTCATCGCCTGCAACTGGGCCGCGCGATTCCAGATCTCCTGCGCCTCCCCTTCCGACACCACGGCCGGCGCGTCGGGCGCCGTCTTCGCACGTGCGGCATCGCGGGCCACCTCGCCCTCCACCTGCTGCAGCGCGTCGGCGAGTTCGGCGCCGTTCTGGAATCGTGCCCCGGGTTCCTTGGCCAGGCATCGGTCGATGATTTCAGCCAGCGCCCGGGGGGCGTTGGGCGCCACGGTGAGCACCGGCGGCGCCGGCTTGGTCACCTGGGCCACGAGAACGGCCGAGGCCAGCGCCGCGTTGAAGGGGAAGCGGCCCGTGAGGGCGAAATAGGCGACCACGCCGAGCGAGTACAGATCGCTGCGTCCGTCCAGCGATTCGCCCGACACCTGCTCAGGGCTCATGTAGTACACGGTGCCCAGCACCTGGCCGGTGGCGGTGAGCGGTGCCGCCTCCGCCAGGCGTGCGATTCCGAAGTCCGTGACCAGGGCCGAGCCGGTGGACTGCTCGATGAGAATGTTCTCCGCCTTCACGTCACGATGGATCACGCCGTGCGCGTGGGCGTAGCCGAGAGCCAGCGCCACGTCGTACATCTCGCGCCGGACTTCGCGCGGATCCAACCGCCGGGCCTCGCGTACGCGTTCGGCCACCGACGCGCCGTTCACGTATCCCATCGCGAAGAACACGTGTCCGTCGATCTCGTCGGCGCGATAGACCGGGACGATGTTCGGGTGCGAGAGCTTTGCGGCGGTCCGCGCTTCACGCAGGAAGCGTTCACGGATCGCCACGTCCGCCGCCAGATGCGGCGGCAGCGTCTTGAGCGCCACCGGACGGTCGAGTTTCACGTCGCGCCCCAGATACACGATCCCCATGCCGCCGCGGCCGATCTCCCGCTCCAGGGCATACTGGCCGGCGAGCGACCGCGCGAAGTTCACGAATTCGGGAGTCGGCGAAGTGTCAGCCACGTGAGGGCCTTTGGGGGGTTACGGTTTGAGGCGCGGCGCTCCAGGCGCCGGCGCCAGCGACGGATCGTCCGACACGGCCTCGCGGATCTGTTCGGCCAATTCGGTGGTGAGTTGGCGCAACGTATCTTTGCGCTTTCGGCTCCGGTTGGCAAAGATGGTGCGTGCCAGCCCATACATGGCCGCAACCCAGCCCAGTTCCATCAATATGGGGCCTGCCGGCGAGTGGAACATGTTGAGGCCGATGCTGATGGCCACCCCGGACATCCCTCCGCCCGCGCCGCCCATGATGCCGCCGAACAATCCACCGGCGAGCGAACTCATGTTCTCGACTGCACGCACGGTCGTCTTCCCGTTCCGCGACAGCACGGATACGTGGACGGTGCGCTGCTTGGACAGGGTGGTCCACGACAGCGAGCGCCCCACGGCCGTGAGCGCCCCCGCCTCGCCGATCCGGCGGCGGATCGTCTCGGCCAGTAGATCGAAGTCGCGCTCGTCCATCTCGGCCCCCACCACGGCCTCGAACTCGATGTTGGTGGAGCCACCTGAGATCCACGAGACCTTCGGTCGCAGGTCCTGCACGGCCACGGTCACCGCGCTCGACGCCCCAGTCGAGACGAGTCCGTGTTCGGCCAGGGCATGGTCCACGTACTGCGCGGGAATCCCTGCTTCGGCTGCTGCCTCGCGTACGTCCGAGAGCGCAAACCCCGACGTCCGTCCGGCGTCGCTTGCCGTGTCGCGCGGCCGCGGCGCCGGGGCCGCGCGCGGTTGCAGCCCCGTCTGCGCCTGCAGGGCGGCGGCCCGTTCCCAGATGGCCTGCGCTTCCGTCTCCGAAACGAGCTTCGGAGCTTGCGGCAGGCTGGCCGCGCGCGCGGCGTCACGTGCGACCTCGTTCTCCACGGCGTCGAGCGCGGCAGCCAACTCCCCGCCGGTCGAAAATCGCGCGGCCGCCTCTTTCGCCAGGCAGCGATCGACGATCTCCGCCAGCGCCCGCGGCACGTTCGGCGCCACCGTCAGCAGGGCGGGGGCCGCCTTGGTGACGTGCGCCACGAGCACCGCCGATGCCATGGTGGCTTCGAACGGGAATCGCCCGGCGAGCGCGTAGAACGCGACCACGCCAAGCGAGTACAGATCGCTACGTCCGTCCAACGCCTCGCCGCCTACCTGTTCCGGACTCATGTAGTAGACGCTACCGAGCACCTGACCCGTGGCCGTGAGTGGGGACGCCTCGGCCAACCGGGCAATGCCGAAGTCGGTGACCATCGCCGTGCCGGTGGCGCTCTCGATCAGGATGTTCTCCGCCTTGATATCCCGATGGACCACTCCGTGGCGGGCGGCATAGCCCAGGGCCGACGCGACGTCGCGCATCTCTCGCAGGACCTCGCGCGCATCGAGCGGGCCCGACCGGCGGACGCGATCGGCCAGGGATTCGCCGTCCACATATCCCATCACGAAGAAGACCTGGCCGTCGATCTCGTCGGCACGATAGATCGGCACGATGTCGGGGTGCGACAGTTTGGCCGCCGTCCGCGCTTCGCGCAGAAACCGCTCCCGCACCTGCGGGTCACTGGCCAGATGCGGCGGCAGCGTCTTGATCGCGACCGGCCGGTCGAGCTTCAGGTCGCGTCCCAGGTACACCAGCCCCATGCCGCCGCGCCCGATCTCGCGTTCGAGCACGTACTGGCCTTCGAGCAGTCGGGCGAAACTCGTGAATTCTGGCGTGGTCATCGTGATTGGCGATACGGAGGGCGCGCGCCGGGGTTTCGCCCGGCCGGTCAAGCAAAGATGCGCCGCCTCGCGGCCCGGCGCGACCCCGTTAGATTGGACGTATTCCACCCATCGCATGGCCGCATCCATCTGCGAGGACCTGATCATGGCAACTCAGACTCTCCCGGCGCCGGCCCAGGCGCATGACACGTTCCCGATCAACGGGACCGACTACATCGAGTTCTACGTCGGCAACGCCAAGCAGGCGAGCCTCTACTACCGGACGGCGTTCGGGTTCAAGCTGGTGGCCTACCGCGGCCCCGAAACGGGCACCCGCGACCGGGCCAGCTACGTGCTGCAGCAGGGCAAGGTGCGCTTCGTGCTCACCACGCCCCTCGGGCCGGACGATGAGATCTCCCGCCACATCGCCGAGCACGGCGACGGGGTGAAGGACCTCGCCCTCTGGGTCAACAACGCCAAGACGGCGTATGCCAAGGCCATCAAGCGCGGCGCCGAATCGGTGCGCGAGCCGGAAGTGATCGAGGACGAGCACGGGCACGTGGTCATTGCCGCCATCAAGACGTACGGCGAGACCATCCACTCGCTGGTCGAGCGCAAGAAGTACAAGGGGCCCTTCCTGCCGGGGTTCGTGGCCGTGGATCCCGTGTACCAGGGCAAGTCCGTGGGCCTCAAGTACGTGGACCATTGCGTGGGCAACGTCGAACTGGGCGCGATGAACAAGTGGGTCCGCTTCTACGAAGACGTGCTCGGCTTCTACAACCTCATCTCGTTCGACGACAAGGCGATCAGCACCGAATACTCGGCGCTCATGTCCAAGGTCGTCTCCAACGGCAACGGCCGCATCAAGTTCCCGCTCAACGAGCCGGCCGCCGGCCGCAAGAAGTCGCAGATCGACGAGTATCTGGAGTTCTACCGCGGCCCGGGCGTGCAGCACATGGCGCTCGAGACCAACGACATCGTCAAGACCGTCACCAAGCTGCGCAAGAACGGCGTCGAGTTCCTGCGCGTGCCGGCGACCTACTACGACACGGTGCTCGACCGCGTCGGCCACATCGACGAGGACATCGCGCCGCTCAAGGAGCTTGGCATCCTCGTGGACCGGGATGACGAGGGATACCTGCTGCAGATCTTCACGAAGCCCGTGCAGGACCGCCCCACCGTCTTCTTCGAGATCATCCAGCGCAAGGGCGCCAAGAGCTTCGGCGCCGGCAACTTCAAGGCCCTGTTCGAAGCCATCGAGCGCGAGCAGGCGCTGCGCGGAAACCTCTGATGCCGTTCTATCACTCGCTCGGCGAGATCCCGCGCAAGCGACACACCGTGTTCCGCAAGACCGACGGCGGGCTGTACGCCGAGGAACTGCGCGGGCACGAGGGCTTTTCGGGCACGTCGGCGCTCCTGTACCACACGTATCCGCCCACCACCGTGAAGGCCGTCAAGCGGCTGCGCGAGATGACGTACGAACGCGATCCCGACCACACGCTCAAGCACCGGCACTTCCGCACGTCGCGCGTGAAGCCGCATGGCAGTCCGACGCTCGACCGCACGCCGCTGCTGTTCAATCGGGACATCGCCATGCTGTACGTGGAGCCCACCCGGCGCGACGAGCACTTCTACCGCAATGCCCAGGGCGACGAGGTGGTGTACGTCGCCAAGGGGAGCGGGGTCCTCGAAACGGAATTCGGTGACCTGCCGTTCGGGGAAGGCGACTACCTGGTGATCCACCGCGGCATCATGCACCGCTACCAGTTGAACACCGGCGAGCAGCCGAAGCTGCTCGTCTTCGAGAGCCGGGGCCACGTGCGCACCCCGGCGCGCTACCGGAACGAGTTCGGCCAGCTCAAAGAGGGCGCGCCGTATTCCGAGCGCGACATCCGGATTCCGCAGGAACTGCGCACGCACGACGAGAAGGGCGACTTCCCACTGCTCGTCAAGCAGTACAACGGCCTCAACGAATACATCATCGACCACCATCCGCTCGATGTCGTGGGGTGGGACGGCTACTTCTATCCGTGGGCGTTCAACATCCGCGACTTCGAGCCGATCGTGGGCCGCGTGCACCAGCCACCACCGGTGCACCAGACCTTCGAAGGCGACGGGTTCGTCATCTGCTCCTTCTGTCCCCGCCCGTACGACTTCGATCCCAACTCGATTCCTGCGCCGTACAACCACAGCAACGTGGATTCCGACGAGGTGCTGTACTACGCCTCCAGCGAATTCATGAGCCGCAAGGGCATCGAGTTCGGCAGTATCACGCACCACCCCGACGGGATCCCCCATGGACCCCACCCGGGTCGCGCCGAAGCCTCGATCGGCGCCAAGCACACCGACGAACTCGCCGTGATGATGGACAGCTTCCGTCCGCTCACGGTGGCCAAAGCCGCGCTCCCCATCGAGGATCCCGAGTACTACAAGAGCTGGCTCGACGACCAGCACGCGGCCTTCAATCCACCCACTTCCTGACCGACCCCACGGTCGAGATATGAAAAAGACAATCCTTCAGCCGCCGGCAGCCCGGGCCATCGTGCCCGAGCTGTCGCAGACGCGGCATCCCGATATCTGGGTCTACCGCTACAACGACGACGCCACCGGATGGACCCTCAGCATCGCCACGCACGCCGAGCCGGGCTCCCAGAAGCTCTCGCTCGGCGGTTTTCGTATTGCCCCCGAGTCGCGCGTCAACTCGCCGGGGTTCACCACCGACCACGAAGCCATCAGTCTGGCCATGGGCATGGAGGAGAAGGTCCACTGGTCGCGCGTCATCAAGGTGGGCGGCCCGCTCACCCTGCGGAACATCACGCGCATCTGCGGCGGCAAGTGCGTGCTCCAGCCCACCCCGGGCGCACGCGTGGGCGAGCCCGGTGACGCGGCGCTGCTCAACTGGGCCGTCGACTGCTTCAAGGACGTGGAGGCGATCGGCGGGTTCTACCTCACCACGGGACAGGACCTCGGCCACGGCCTCATGGCCGACGGCAAGACGCAGTCGCTCCGGTATCTCAACGACCGGTACAAGGGGAGCGTGGTGGCCGACACCTCCAAACCCACGGGGGAAGGGAACTACCAGCTCCTCAAGGGCATGCTGCGGGCGCTCGGCGTCGATCTCAAGGACGCGACCGTCGGCCTGGTGGGCGCAGGGCACATCGGCATGTACATGATCGACCGCCTGCGCTCGGACGGTGCGACGCTGCTCGTGGCCGAGGCGCGCGCCGACCGCCGCCGCGAGTTGGAGGCCGCCGGCATCAAGACCTGGGGCGCCGAAGACGAACATGCCTTCATGGCCCTGCCCATGGACGCCCTGGTCGTCAACGCCGCCGGCGGCACGCTCGATCCGGAGGCCGTGACGGCCATCTGCGGCAACGCCCGCGTCAAGGTGGTGTGTGGCTCGGAGAACCTCGTGATGCCGGAGCCCGGGGACGCCGACCGGTTGCGCGATGCGGGCAAGGTGTACGCCCCCACCGAACTGGGTGGGATGATGGGCTATCTCACGGCGGCCGAGGAGTACCTGTCGCATCTGGAGCGACAGGCGTTCGACGTGCAGGTGCTGCTCGAGGCGGCGAAGCGCCTCGACACGGCGGGGTTCGAGGCCACGGCCCGCGTGAAGGCCGGCGGGTTCAAGGAGTCGTTCGAGGACGCGGTGCTGGGGCTGTACGGCGACGTGTCATGACGGACTGAGCTCGTCGGGCAGCAGCATGTGCGGCATTGACAGGGGGGCGCCGGCGAGCCACGATTGGCGGAGCGACCCACCGGGGACATATGGAATCGCCAATGGAACACGCCCTGCGCGGCGTCGCGGTGGGCACCGCGCTGATGATCGCGGCGTTCGCCCCGATGCCGATGGGGGCGCAGCAGCAACCTCGCGTGCATGGGCACGTCGTCGACGACCGCGGCCAGCCGGTGACGAATGCCTACGTGCAGGTGCTACCGGTCGGGCCCGAGGCGATCACCGACCGGGCCGGCGCGTTCGACCTCGGGTCGCTCGACCCTGGGCGCTACCGAGTTCGGGTCCGGCGGCTCGGGTTCCGCCCGGTGAAGGTCAACCTCGTGGTGCCCATGACGCGGCCCGATCTCACGGTGACGATGGCACCCGTCCCGACGCTCCTCGATACCGTCCGGGCCCACGCGCTCGAGCAGCAGCTGCCGCGGGTATTCGAACGTCAGCGAGAACACCTTGGCGGGCTGGTATTCGGGCGGGAGTTGATGAAGGAACATCCGGGACTGTCCATTGATGAAATTCTGCAGACCGACAGCGCCGTCAATCCCTTCCTGCGAGGATCGGGGTTTCCGGAATGCCACCCCATCGTGTACATCGACGGCAAGCCTATGCCGCGGCCAATGTTGTCCGGGTCACCTTTCGACCGGATGCGCACGATCATTCCTGACCTCCACATCCGCAACGTGGTGAATATTCACGATGTGGCGGCAATCGAGGTCTTCCGCTTCGCTGCCGGGAAGATCTACGAGCCGTGGATTGGGCCCGATGCCGGGGAGACCTGCAGCCCGCTCATTCTCATCTGGATGAAGGGCTACAAGCAGCGTCCGTATAAGGGCCCGTAATCTCCCGCTACTTCCGCTTGAACTTCGCGATCGCCTTTCGCGTGAACTCCGAGAGCACGAGCGTTCCGCTCATCTCCGCGCGCTCCGTGAGCAGCAGATCCCACTCCTCGGTCCCGGCCCAGAACACCTGCTTGAGCTGCCCCATCGCTTCCGGGTTGGACTTGGCGAGTGTAGCGGCGAGCGCGTCGATCGCGTCGTCCAACTCCGACGGATCGTGGTAGATGCGTGAGTAGAGCCCGTGCCGCTCGCACCAGGCGGCGTCACGCCAGTCGGCGTCGACCGCCATCGCACTGAACGCGGCGAGCCCGATCTTGCGCTCGATGGCCGGACCCACCACGAACGGGCCGATCCCCACCGCCAGCTCGCTCAGCTTGGCCGACGCCGCGCCCACGGCCATGCTGAAGTCCGACGCCGCGACGAGCCCCACGCCGCCGCCGGCGACCTTGCCGTGCACGCGTGTCACGATGAACTTCGGCGCCCGGATCATCGCCAGCACCACGTGCGCGAATCCACTGAAGAATTCCTTGCCGACCTCCGGATCGTCGATGGCCGCCAGCTCGTCGAACGAGGCGCCGGCGCAGAACGCGCCCGTGCCCTCGCTTCGCAATACGATCACCCGTGCCTTGGGGTCCGCGCCGGCGGCGCCAATCTGCGCCGCCAGCAGCTTCAGCAGCGAGCCGGGCATCGAGTTGCCCTTGGGGTGACCGAAGGTGACGGTCGCGATGCCGTCGGCGATCTCCATCATCACGTCGCCGGAAGTCCCCACGGCGCTGTTGGTTCGGTGGGTCGTCACGCCAGATACCCTCCTCCTTCGATTGTCCAATGTCAAGGCGTCCAGTAGATTCAAGTTAAACGCGGCCAATCGTTTGGGGGCTATCGGGCTTCGCCCGACGGCCCGTCCGACCCGTCTCGCCCCGTACTCGTCGGAGTGTTGCATGGAGCAGAAACCGCAGGCCACCCCCGAGGATCCCGCCAAGCTCGCCGAATTCCAGGCGCGCATCGATGCCGGGGAGTCCATCGAGCCCAAGGACTGGATGCCCGAGCGCTACCGCCGGCAGCTCGTGCGCATGATGTCGCAGCACGCGCACTCGGAGATCGTCGGTATGCTGCCCGAGGGCAACTGGATCACGCGCGCCCCGAGCCTGCGCCGCAAGATGTCGCTCATCGCCAAGGTGCAGGACGAAGCGGGGCACGGCCTCTACATCTACTGCGGCACCGAGACGCTGGGCGTCGACCGCGCGGAGCTGGTGGACCAGCTGCTGGACGGCCGCGCCAAGTACTCCAGCATCTTCAACTATCCCACGCTCTCCTGGGCCGACATGGGCGTGATCGGCTGGCTCGTGGACGGCGCCGCCATCGTGAACCAGACCGTGCTGGCCAAGGCATCCTACGGCCCGTACGCCCGTGCCATGATCCGCATCTGCAAGGAAGAGAACTTCCACAAACGGCAGGGCTACGAGATCGTCGCCACCCTGGCCAACGGCACTCCCGCGCAGAAGGCGATGGTTCAGGATTCCGTCAATCGCTGGTGGTGGCCCTCGCTCATGATGTTCGGCCCCAGCGACAAGGACTCGCCCAACTCGGCGGAGTTGCTGCGCTGGAAGGTGAAGCACAAGACGAACGACGAGCTGCGCCAGCGGTTCGTGAATCTCACGGTGCCGCAGGCCATTGCCGTCAACCTCACGCTTCCCGATCCCGATCTCACGTATAATGAGGAGACCAAGGACTGGGAATTCGGGGAGATCGACTGGGCCGAGTTCTACCGGGTGATCAAGGGCAATGGGCCGTGCAACCGCGAGCGGCTCCAGGCCCGCCAAGATGCCCACGAGAACGGCCGCTGGGTGCGCGATGCCGCCGCGGCATATGCGGCCAAGCATCACGCGACTTCCACCGCCGCCGCCTGACCACGGACTCCAATGGCCAACGAATCCAGGACCGCGCCGACCGACGACACCCAGTGGCCCCTCTGGGAAGTGTTCACGCAGAGCAAGCAGGGCGCGCCGCACGAGCACGCGGGGAGCGTGCACGCGGCCGACGCCGAACAGGCGCTCCAGAACGCGCGCGACGTCTACGCGCGCCGCGGAGAGGCGATCAGCCTCTGGGTCGTGCCCTCCGACGCGATCGTCGCGTCGACGCCCGGCGACGCGGGCCCGTTCTTCGATCCCGGCAACGACAAGGCCTACCGGCACCCGCAGTTCTACAAGGTGCCGCGCGGGGTGCGCGGGCTGTGACCGCACCCAACGTTGCCGCGCCTCGTGAGACGCCCGTCGCCAATCCGCTCTTCGAATACGTCCTGCGGATCGCCGACGACCGGCTGGTCCTCGGCCATCGCCTGTCCGAATGGTGTGGGCACGGTCCGATCCTCGAAGAGGACATCGCGCTCTCCAACGTCGCGCTCGATCTCGTGGGACAGGCGTCGGCGCTGCTCGCGCTGGCCGGGCGCGTGGAGGGGAAGGGACGGGACGAGGATGCGCTCGCCTACTTCCGCGACGAACGTGAGTTCCGCAATGCTCTGCTGGTCGAACAGCCGAACGGCGACTTCGCCGATACGATCGTCCGCCAGTTCCTCTTCGACGCCTGGAGCGTGCTCTACCTCGATGCGCTCAGGACATGCGGGCATGCGGAGCTCGCGGCGCTCGCCGCCAAGTCGCTCAAGGAGGACACGTATCACCTGCGCCACAGCAGCGAGTGGGTGCTGCGGCTGGGCGACGGCACCGGCGAGAGTCACGCGCGGGCGCAGCGCGCGCTCGACGGCCTGTGGCGCTTCTCCGGCGAGTTGTTCGCGTCCGACGCGATCGACGAGGCCGTCGCTGCCCAGGGTATCCGCATCGATCACGCCGGCATTAATGCCCGATGGAACGAGATGGTGGCCGATGTCGTCAGGCGGGCCACGCTGACCCTGCCGGCCGAGCAGTCGATGGCGGACGGCGGGCGCCGCGGCCGGCACTCGGAGCATCTGGGCCATATGCTGGCCGAGATGCAGATCGTGGCCCGGTCGCACCCCGGAGCCACCTGGTGAACGCGGCCCGCCCGGCCCGCGACGACGTGCTGCGGATCCTCGGCGAGGTGATGGACCCCGAGGTGCCCGTGCTCAGCGTCGTGGAACTCGGCATCATCCGCGACGTGGACGTCACCGGCGACCGGGTGCAGATCACCATCACGCCCACGTACTCCGGTTGTCCGGCCATGCGCACCATGGAGCAGGACATGCGCGCCGCGCTCGCTGGGCATGGGATCGGCAACGTCGAATTCCAGACCGTGTACTCGCCGGCCTGGACCAGCGACTGGATTCCCGCCGAGGCCAAGGAGAAGCTCCGCCGCTTCGGCATCGCGCCGCCCGCACCTGCGGAGCAGGGGGACTCATCACCCTCACCAGGCGCCAGGCGCCGGTCGCCTGTCCGTACTGCGGCTCCACGAATACCGAGCGCCGCAGCGAATTCGGGTCGACGGCGTGCAAGGCGATCCACTTTCTGCAACGCCTGCCACCAGCCGTTCGACGAATTCAAGCCGTTCTAGGGCGAGATCTCGGCGCGGCCGTTTCACCACAGAGCACACAGACCACGCAGAAACGGCAACTGCCGGAACTGCGATGGAACCGAGCGCTACACGGCGAGCAGCTGCTCGATGCGCGCCGCGATCGTCGCGGCGCTGGGCAGCACGGCGTTCAGCAGCACGGGGTGGTAGGGCATGGGAACGTCCCCGACGGTCAGCCGATCCACCGGGGCATCCAGATACCAGAACGCTTCCCGGGCTACCGTCGCCGCGATCTCGGCGCCGAAGCCGGCGGTCTGTGTGTCCTCATGCACGATCAGGCACCGGCCCGTACGCTGCACCGACTCCAACACGGCCTCGCGATCCCACGGCGCGATCGTTCGGAGGTCGAGCAGGTCCACGCCGGTGGCCGCCCCCAGCTGGTCGGCGGCGTCGATGCACCGCAGCGCCATCGCGCCCCAACTCACCACCGTGATCCGGTCTCCCTGCCGCACCCGGCTGGCCTTGCCGAACGGAATCACGTAGTCGTCGCCCGGATAGCGGGCGCTTCCGTCGCTCGTCATGAGCAGCGACCGGTGCTCGAAGAAGATCGTCGGGTTGCGTCCCCGCATGGCGGACCGCAGGAGCCCCACGGCATCGGCGGCATTCGACGGCATCGCCAGCTGCCACCCGATGGCGTGCGCGAACCGCACCTCGTCGCTCAGGCTGTGCCACGGGTCGCCCACGTCCTTGCCGAATCCCCCCGGCATCCGGACCACGATCGGCGCCGCGAACTGGTTGTTCGTCCGCCACCGCATGGTGCCGCAGTTGTTGAGCTGCTCCGTGGCAGGGTCGGCGTACTTGCGGAACTGGATCTCGGCCACCGGCATCAATCCCGCCACCGCCATGCCGACGGCGCGGCCGATGATCCCCTCCTCCGACAGGCTGGTGTCGAAGACGCGCTCGGCTCCGAACTTCTTCTGGAGCCCTTCGGTGACCAGGTGCACGCCGCCCTTGCGCCCCACATCCTCGCCGAACACCAGCACCTTGGGATTCCGCCCCAGCTCCGTGCGCAGTGTGCGGCGCACCGCCTCGGCCAGCCGCAGCATGTCGCCGTCCGCGGCCGGCGTCTCGCCGCCGTCCAGCGCCGCGAGTTCCGCGTCGGTGAGCCCACCGATCGTTTCCGCGTCGCCGGCCGCACGCGGCTCGGCGTACAGGAACCGCTTCACCGTTGCCGCCTCGGGCGCGGGACGCGCCCGCGCACCCTGAAGCGCCTTGTCCACGTCGCGGGCGACCTCGGCCTCCAACTCCGCCCAGTCGGCCTTGGACATGAACGCCGGCACGAGATAGTCGCGCAGCCGCGGCAGCGGATCGCGCTTGGCGTCGGCGGCGATCTCGGCCGCCGTACGGTAGCCCTTCTGATTGTCGGGTCCGGAGTGACTGCACAGGCGCGGGACGGTCAGCCGGATCAGCGCCGGTCCCTTGCCGGCCCGCACGTGATCCACCACTTCCTTGAGCAGGCGCGACGCCTGGTCGGGGTCGGTGCCGTCGCCGTCGCGAATGAACAGATTCCCGAACGACGCCAGATTGGCCGCGATGTCGCTGCCGGGCGTCTGCATGTCACTGGTGACCGAGATGCCCAGGCCGTTGTCCTCGATGTAGAAGAGCATCGGGAGCTTGAGCGTCGTCGCCATCGTGAGCGCCGACCAGAAGCCATTGGTCGCCACCGACGCCTCGCCGCCCAGCGCCACGCTCATCGAGCCGGCGTAGGACTCGTCCTCCAGCGTGTCGCGGTAATAGGTGATGGCCTGCGCCCACCCGGCGGATGGCGTGTACTGCGAGCCCACGTCGCCCGACATCGGCAGTACGATCACGCCGTCGCGCCGCGGCAGGTTGCACACCACGCCGATGTCGCGGCCATCGCTGAAGCCGCCCGAGCGGCCCAGCGGACTGGCCAGCGCATCCTCGATGCTCAGACCGACCGACAGGAGCAGGGGCCGCGACCGGTAGTACGCCCCCGCCGCGTCGTGCCGCCCCGTGAGCAGCGAGCCAAGGATCGCCTGCGCCATGTCGTGCCCCCGCGCCGAGAACTGGTAGAGCACCAGATGGTCCTTCGGCACCGACGCGCGGTTCTTGTTGGTGGTCTCCTCCGCGTCGTCCAGCGCACGCGAGACGAGCGTGTGATAGGCGATCCGGCGCCAGTCGAAGGCGGCGTTCACGGCCGCGGAGCGGCGGGCGGGCGACTTGGAGGGCGACTTCCTGGGCATCGTACCTCGACCATTGACGGCACGGGATGAGATCGGGACGCGGGGCCCCGCGGAATTCCGCTCTGCAATCTGGCCACGGGGCCGCCGGAATGGGAGAGTCGGGTGCGCGGCAACCCCCGAATCGCGTATCTTTCCCGTCGCTGGCGCACCCCCGAGTCGCGAGGACGTGAATGGCCTACCAGTTCATCACCTGCACGCTCTCTGAAGGCGTGGCGACGATCACCCTCGATCGCCCCGACGTGCTCAACAGCTTCAACCGTGCCATGGCCTCCGAGCTGCAACTCACGCTCGGGGCGCTGGCCAGGGATCCTGCCGTCCGGGCCATCCTGCTCACCGGCAACGGCCGGGCGTTCTGCGCGGGCCAGGATCTCAGCGAAGCCGTGCCCGCCGATGCGCCGCTCCCCGATCTCGGCGACATCGTGCACGCCAGCTACAATCCGATCGTGCGTCTGATCCGGAGCATCGAGAAGCCGGTGGTGTGCGCCGTGAACGGCGTCGCCGCCGGCGCCGGAGCCAACCTCGCGCTGGCCTGCGACATCCTCATCGCCGCCGAAGAGGCGTCGTTCATCCAGAGCTTCGCCAAGATCGGACTCATTCCGGACACGGGGGGCACGTTCTTCCTGCCGCGCCTCGTGGGTCTGCACCGCGCCACGGCGATGATGATGCTCGGTGAGAAGGTCTCGGCTGCCCGGGCGCGCGAGTTGGGTATCGTGCACGACGTGGTTCCGCACTCCGTGCTGCAGGACACGGCGTTTGCCTTGGCCCGGTCGCTCGCTTCGCAGGCCACGCGCGGATTCGGACTCACCAAGCGCGCGCTCAACCGTTCGCTGGGCGCCGACCTGGACTCGCAACTCGAGTTCGAAGAGGAACTCCAGCGCGAGGCCGGAAACACGCACGACTATCAGGAAGGCGTCCGCGCCTTTCTCGAGAAGCGCAAACCCAACTTCACGGGTCAGTGATGCCACTCCGCTCCGATACGGTGGTCGGCGTCGTCGGCGCCGGCACCATGGGCGCCGGGATCGCCCAACTGGCGGCCACGTGCGGCCACCGCGTCGTGCTCTCCGATGCCATGCCCGAGGCCATCGATCGGGCAAGGGCCGGCGTCTCGGCGTCGCTCGCGCGGCGCGTGGCGAAGGGGAAGCTCGCGCGCGAGGACGCGGATGCTGCGGCGGCGCGCATCACGTACGTCACGGGGAGCGGAGCCGGTGCGTGGGCGCCGTTCGCCGAGTGCGGCGTCGTGGTCGAAGCCGTGGTCGAGGATCTGGCGCTCAAGAAGACCGTGCTCGCGGCGCTCGAACGGGTGGTGAAACCCGATGCCGTCCTCGCCACGAACACCTCGTCGCTTCCCGTGGCCGCGCTCGGCGCGGCATGCAGGACGCCAGGGCGCGTGGTCGGGATCCACTTCTTCAACCCGGCGCCGGTGATGCCGCTGGTGGAGATCGTGGGCGCGCTCACGACCGACGCCGCGGTGACCGAGGCGGCACGCGCGTTCATTGCGGCGTGGGGAAAGACGACCGTCCTCGCCGCCGACACGCCCGGATTCATCGTCAATCGCGTGGCGCGCCCATTCTACGGCGAGTCGCTCCGCATTGCCGAAGAGGGCCTCGCCGATTTCGCCACGATCGATTGGGCGATGCGCGAGATCGGTGGGTTCCGGATGGGCCCGTTCGAACTCATGGACTTCATCGGTAACGATGTGAACTACGCGGTCACCTGCTCGGTGTTCGAAGCCATGTACTACGATGCCCGCTACCGGCCGGCGCTCACGCAGCGGCGGCTGGTCGAGGCGGGGTTGCTGGGGCGCAAGGCAGGGCGCGGCTACTACGACTATCGCGACGGCGCGGAGCGGCCGGCGCCTGTGCAGGACCAGGCGCTGGGCAAGCGCATCGTGGACCGGGTGCTCGCCATGTTGATCAATGAGGCCGTTGACGCGCTCTATCTGCGCGTCGCGTCGGCGGCCGACATCGACCTCGCGATGACGACCGGGGTCAACTACCCCAAGGGGCTCCTGGAGTGGGGCGACGAACTCGGCGTGCGCACCGTGCTGCACCGCATCACGGCGCTCCAGGAGGAGTATGGCGAGGACCGCTATCGCCCCAGCCCGTTGCTCCGGCGGCTGGCCAAGGAAGCGCGGAGAATCCTCGCGTGACCGTGGTGCCATCGGACGCGCAGGCGCGCGCCGAATCGGTGGTTCGCAGCATGCTGGAGCGCGACGCGTTCAGCCGGTGGCTGGGTATCGAAGTGCTTGCCGTGTCGCCCGGCCGGTGCACGGTGCGGATGACCGTGCGGACCGAGATGGTCAACGGCTTCGGGGTGGCGCACGGCGGCGTCACCTACGCGTTGGCCGACAGCGCGCTCGCGTTCGCGTCCAACACCAACGGCCGCGTCACCGTGAGCATCGAGAACAACATCGGGTATCCCGTGGCGGTGCATCCGGGAAACGTGCTCACCGCCGAAGCGGTGGAGGTGAGCGCGGCCAACCGTGTGGCCTTCTATCATGTGAACGTGCGCAACGAGGCCGACGTCGTCGTCGCCCTGTTCCGGGGCACCGTCTACCGCACGTCGCAGCATCACGAATCACCCCCGCAATCCCCATGACCGACGCTTATCTGATCGACGGCATCCGTACTCCCGTCGGCAACATTGGCGGCGCGCTGAGCGACGTCCGGGCCGATGACCTGGCGGCGCACGTGTTGTCTACCGTGCTCGCCCGCAACCCGTCGGTCGATCCCGCGCGGATCACCGACGTGATCATGGGATGCGCCAACCAGGCTGGCGACGACAACCGGAACGTGGCGCGCATGGCGCTGCTGCTGGCGGGACTTCCGGTGACGGTGCCCGGCGAGACCGTCAACCGGCTGTGCGCGTCGGGGCTGAGCGCGGTGGCGCACGCCTCACGGGGCGTGAAGCTGGGCGAGGGCGACCTCTACCTCGCCGGCGGCGTGGAGAGCATGACCCGCGCCCCCTATGTGCTGTCGAAGGGCGGCAAGCCCTACGCGCGCGACATGCAACTGTTCGACACGAGCTTGGGCTGGCGCTTCGTCAATCCGAGGATGAAGGCGGCCTACGGCACCGACTCCATGGGCGAGACGGCGGAGAACGTGGCCGAGCAGTTCAAGGTGTCGCGCGACGATCAGGACGCGTTTGCCGTGCGTTCGCAGCAGAAGGCCGCGGCGGCTCGGGAGTCGGGACGGCTGGCCAGCGAGATCGCGCCGGTGGAGATCCCGCAGCGCAAGGCGGAGCCGATTCGCGTGGAGCACGATGAGTTCATCCGCCCCGGCACGACGTCCGCGATTCTCGCCAAGCTGCGCACCGCCTTCCGCACCGACGGCAAGGGTACGGTGACGGCGGGCAATTCCTCGGGGCTCAACGACGGCGGCGCGGCGCTGCTCGTGGCGTCGGAGCGGGGGGCCGCCGAGTTCGGGCTCGCCCCGAAGGCGCGTGTGGTCTCGGTGGCCGCGGCCGGCGTCGAGCCGAGGATCATGGGCATGGGCCCCGTGCCGTCCACGCGCCGGGCGCTGGAGCTCGCGGGCCTCACGCTCGACCAGATGGACGTCATCGAGTTGAACGAGGCCTTCGCCGCCCAGTCGCTGGCCTGCCTGCGCGAATTCGGCATCGCCGACGACGATCCTCGGGTGAATCCCAACGGCGGCGCCATCGCGCTCGGTCACCCGCTCGGAATGTCCGGCGCGCGGCTCATACTCACGGCGATGCGGGAGTTGGAGTCGACCAGGCAGCGCTATGCGCTGTGCACCATGTGCATCGGCGTGGGGCAGGGGATGGCCATGGTCCTGGAGCGCGTATGATCTACGAGTTCGAGGGATTCGTTCCGGTCATCGACGCGTCGGCCTTCATCCATCCGCAGGCGGCGGTTACGGGCAACGTCGTGATCGGCCGCGACGTGTATGTGGGGCCGGGGGCCGCCCTTCGCGGCGACTGGGGAGCCGTGATCGTCGGCGACGGATGCAACGTGCAGGAGAGCTGCACCATCCACGCGTTCCCGGGCGCAACGGCGGTGCTCGAAGATGCGGCGCACATGGGCCACGGATCGGTGCTGCACGGCGGGCGGTTGGGCGAGAACGTGCTCGTGGGGATGAACGCCGTGATCATGGACAACGCCGACGTCGGGGCCGGGTGCATCATCGGCGCGCTGACCCTGGTGCCAGCCGGCATGCAGATCCCGCCGCGAAAGGTGGTCGTCGGCAGCCCGGCGAAGATCGTGAAGGACGTGACCGACGAGATGCTCGCCTGGAAGAGCGAGGGCACGCGCGTCTATCAGGGACTGCCGGCCCGCATGCGCGCCGGATGGAACGCCTGCGAACCGCTCCGCGAAGTCCCCGCCGACCGACGCCAACAGCAGCAGTCGTACCGCACCTGGAAGGAGACGAGGAATCGCGCATGAAGCTGCAGAACTACGCGCTCGGCGAGTGGGTCACCGGCACCGGACGGACCACCGAACTCGTGCACGCCGTGACCGGCGAGACGATCGGCGAGACGTCGAGCGGCGGGCTGGATTTCAAGGCGATGACCGAATACGCCCGCACCGTGGGTGGGCCGAAGCTCCGCGCGATGACGTTTCACGCGCGCGCGCGCATGCTGAAGGCGATGGCCAAGCATCTGATGGCGCACAAGGAGCGATTCTACGAGATCTCCGCTGCCACCGGCGCCACGAAGTCCGATTCCTGGGTCGACATCGAAGGCGGCATCGGCACCTTCTTCGCCTACGGCAGCAGGGGCCGGCGGGAGTTCCCCGACGAGACGTTCTATGTCGATGGCCCCATGGAGCCGCTGTCCAAGGGCGGCACCTTCGTCGGCCGGCACATCTGCGTGCCGCTGGAAGGCGTTGCCGTGCACATCAATGCCTTCAACTTCCCCTGTCTGGGGAATGCTCGAAAAGCTTGCCCCCACCTTCCTGGCCGGCGTGCCCGCCATCGTCAAGCCGGCCACGGTGACGTCGTACCTCACCGAGGCGATGGTCCGCGAGATGATCGCCGCCGACATCCTTCCCGAGGGCGCGCTCCAGTTGATCTGCGGCAGCGCCGGCGACCTGCTCTCGCACCTCGGTGGCCAGGACGCGGTGGCGTTCACCGGTTCGGCCGCCACCGGGCGGATGCTCAAGGAGAGTCCGGCCGTCGTCGCCAACGCCGTCCGCTTCAACATGGAAGCGGACTCGCTGAACTGTTCCATTCTCGGCCCCGATGCGGTTCCCGGCACCGACGAGTTCGACCTCTTCATAAAGGAAGTGGTCCGCGAGATGACGGTGAAGGCCGGGCAGAAGTGCACGGCCATCCGCCGCACGCTGGTGCCCCGGGGAATGGAAGAGGACGTGATCAAGGCGTTGCGCGCGCGGCTCGGCAAGGTCGTGATCGGCGATCCGGGCGTCGAGGGCGTGCGCATGGGCCCGCTGGCCAGTCGCGGCCAGGTGCAGGATGTGGGCGAGAAGGCCGCCGCGCTGCGCCACGCCGGCGAGCTGGTGTACGGCGGTGATGCCGACTTCCCGGTCACCGGCGCCGACCGCGACAAGGGAGCGTTCTTCGCGCCGATGCTCCTGGCCTGCGACGCGCCGTTCGCTCGCCGTGAGCCCCACGACGTGGAGGCGTTCGGCCCCGTGAACACCGTGATGCCGTATGCCGGCGTGGACGAGGCCATCGAGTTGGCCAAGCTCGGGCGCGGGAGCCTGTGCGGCTCGCTGTTCACCGCGGACCAGGGCGTCGCCCGCCGGGTGGTGCTCGGCGTGGCGCCCTATCATGGCCGGTTCATGGTGCTCGACCGGACGAGCGCCAAGGAGAGCACGGGGCACGGCTCCCCGCTCCCCAACCTGGTGCACGGCGGGCCTGGGCGCGCCGGAGGCGGCGAGGAGATGGGCGGCGTGCGCGGGGTGTTGCATTACATGCAGCGCACGGCGGTCCAGGGCTCGCCGTCCGCGCTCACGGCGGTCATGGACCAGTGGATGGCCGGCGCCGAACAGCACACCGATCCCGTGCACCCCTTCCAGAAGACGTTCGATCAGTTGGAGATCGGGGAAACGCTGATCACGAAGCGGCGAACGATCACCGAGGCCGACGTCGTGGCGTTCGCCAACCTGAGCGGCGACTTCTTCTACGCGCACATGGACGACGACGCCGCTCGCGGGTCGATTTTCGACCGCCGCGTGGCCCATGGCTACTTCGTGCTGTCGGCGGCGGCCGGGCTGTTCGTGGATCCCGCGCCGGGACCGGTGCTCGCGAACTACGGGCTGGAGAATCTGCGCTTCGTGAAGCCGGTGTACATCGGCGACACGATCCACGTGCGGCTCACGTGCAAGCAGAAGACCGCCAAGGAAACGCTGCCGGACGGGATTCCGCAGGGCGTGGTGGCGTGGGACGTAGGGGTGTTCAACCAGGATGACGAGCCCGTGGCCCTCTACACGATCCTGACGCTGGTGCGGCGCGCGGCGGCGTGATGCGTCGGTGGGCGATCGGAAGATCCCGTGCCATACTCGAACTGAGATGGTGACGGTAAAGAAGACGCTAAGACGATTGCGGTAAGAATGACCTGCGTCGCCACCGATAACCTGTCAAGAAAATGTTCGGTGGCGTTTGCATCGACATTTGCCTCGCGGTCGTCATCGGCGTCGGGTGCCTTTCTTTGTGCGCTCTTGATGGGTGGAACATCCCAACTCGTTGTATCGTGTGCGGGCTGTGACCGCCGTCAGGACGCGAAGCCGCGAGAGCGCAATGAGTTATGGCGTATGAAATTGCGCCGTGATCGCTCTGCGGTCTGGACGCCTTCCCGTCCGTCACGATGCAGACTTTAGCGCGAGAGCATCGCCAGATTGTGACCGGCGCAGATATGTAAAGGGTTAAACCAAACGAGTACCCGGCAATTGCCGGGAACGCAGTCGGTCATCTTAGCCGATTGAGCGACTCAGACAGTTCGTGGATGGGACGTCCGTGTGGGAATTCTGAATGACTCCCCCAAGTCACTTCGGACCGGGCTCCTCCAGCGGCGCGTTGGCATCGATGTGGGTGGCGCGCCCGAAGGCAGCTTCATTTGGCCCACGTTGCCGCCGTGCGGGATGCGCCCGCCGGCCTTGTGTGCATGTGGCCGCAGGGGATTCCAGTCGTTGCAGTTCGTCCACCGACTTCGTGTCCGTCGTGTCTCGTATCGGCGCGGGGTCTTGGAACTTCACTCGAGGGAACGACACGTTATGACCAGCAACCTCAAGCGTTTGCTCGCTGGTGCCGCCGTGATGCTGGGACTGTTGCCAGCGATGGCCGCGGCGCAGCAGGGAACGACGATCCGTGGGCGGGTCGTCAACGAAGCGGGCGCCCCAATTCAGGCCGCGAACGTCAGCATCGCGTCCATGGGCGTCGGCGCGTACACCCAGGCCGACGGCAGCTTTTCGTTGACCATCCCGGCCCGGTACAATGGCCAGACCGCGAACCTCGTCGCCCGCCGCATCGGATTCACCCAGCAGACGAAGCCGGTGACGATCTCGGGTTCGACCGTCACGCAGGATTTCGTGCTGACGGCCGTGCCGACGGTACTCACCGGTGTCGTGACCACGGCGCTCGGTGCCCAGGTGGAGAAGAGCACGCTGGGGACGGCGCAGCAACAGTTGTCCACGAAGGATCTCACGATCACGCCGAGCGACAACGTCGTGACGGCGATCCAGGGCAAGGTGTCCGGCGTGGAGATCACCAGTTCCGGCACGCAGGGCGGCTCGACGCGCATCGTCATCCGCGGTGCCAACTCGATCAGCGGGAACAACGAGCCCCTGTTCGTCGTGGACGGCGTTCTGGTTTCGAATCGCGATCGCGGCGCGGGTCCAATGGGTGGCTGGGACTTCGGCAGCGCGATCAGCGATCTGAATCCCGATGACATCGCGACGATGTCGGTGCTCAAGGGCCCGAACGCGGCGGCGCTGTACGGGTCGCAGGCGGCGAACGGCGTCATCATCATCACGACCAAGAGCGGCCATGTGGCGGGCGGCGGCATCCACACGGAAGCCAACACCTTCTATACGTGGGACAACCCGTCCATCCTCCCCGACTACCAGAACCAGTACGGGCAGGGCGCGGGTGGCGCGTTCAAGTACGTGGACGGCGCCGGCGGCGGCGTGAACGACGGCGCCGACCAGAGCTGGGGACCGCGGCTCAACACGGGCGCCAATATCACGCAGTTCACGTGCCCCACCACGGCCTGCCCGTGGGTGTCGCACCCCAACAACGTGAAGAGCTTCTTCCCCACCGGCCACAACATGACGGCGAATTTCGCTGTCACCGGTGGCACGCAGAATGCCAATGCCCGCCTGTCGGTCGGAACGGATCAGACGCAGGGCATCATTCCCGGCAACTACCTGCAGAAGAACACGGCCATGCTCTCCGGCCGGCTGCAGGTGAACCCGAAGTTCTCCACCAACGCGTCGTTGCAGTACGTGCGCGACCAGGGGCAGAACCGCCCCGGCCAGGGCTACTCGAACAGCATCCTCGAGAGCTTCGTCTGGTTCGGCCGCCAGGTGGACATGACGGCGCTCAAGAACAACTGGCAGAAGAGTGGCTCGCTCAACAACGGGCCGGCCAATCGCGAGTACAACTGGAACTACAACTACCACAACAACCCGTACTTCCTCATGTACGGGAATCCCGAATCCGACATCCGCGACCGGCTCATCGGGTCGGTGTCGGCGACGTACAAGTTCAAGGACTGGCTGAGCCTCACGGGCCGGGCCGGCGGCGATGTGTACAACATGAACATCTCGCAGGACTACTCGGTGGCCGACATCACCGGCGTCAACATGGACTACTCGACGCAGGGCGCCTTCGGCCGGACGAACGACTACGTCAACAACCGGAACTCCGACCTGATCCTGAACGCCAACCATGACATTGGCTCCCACATCACCTTCAACGGGATGGTCGGCGGCACGATCCGGCAGCAGCACCTGAACACCAGCAACATTTATGTCCGGGGCATCACCGCGGCGGGCATCTACAACGTGTCGAACGCGGCCATCGCGCCCACGCTCGGGCAGTACGTGGAGAACAGCCAGGTGAACAGCAGCTACGGTTCCGCGGCGTTCACATGGGATGGCTGGTGGACGGTGGAAGGGACGGCCCGCCAGGACTGGTCGTCGACGCTGCCCAAGGGCAACAATTCCTACTTCTACCCGTCGGGGAACACCTCCGTGGTGCTCACCGACGCGTTCCCGAGCCTCAAGACCGACTGGCTGAGCTACCTCAAGGTGCGCGGCTCGATCGCCCAGGTCGGGAACGACGCCTCGCCCTACCAGTTGGCGTCGGTCTACAACGGCAGTTCCAACAAGTACTCCGGGCAGCCGCTGTACAGCCTCAGCCAGTCGCTGGCGAACTCGGATCTGAAGCCGGAGATCACGAAATCGGGTGAGATCGGCGTCGAGGCCAGCTTCTTCAGCGGCCGCGCCAACCTGGATGCGACGTGGTACCAGAAGGCAACGCGCAACCAGATCTTCAACGTGACGGTGTCCACGGCCTCGGGCTTCAGCCGAAAGGCTATCAACGCCGGGCGCATCTTCAACCACGGTATCGAAGCCCTGCTCACGGTGATCCCGGTGCAGATGTCGAACGGCTTCCAGTGGACCACCACGTTCAACTTCTCCCGCAACCGGAGCATGGTGGATCAGCTCTACCCGGGCGTGACCGCGATCAACCTCAGCGGCAACGACTGGTACACGTACGTCCAGGCCCGCAAGGGACAGCCGTACGGCACCCTGTACGGAAACGGCTTCGCGCGCGACAGCGCCACGGGGCAGTTGCTCCTTAGCGGTGGCCTGACCATGAATGGCGGGCAGAAGGTGCTGGGCAACGTCCAGCCGGATTGGGTGGGTGGCTGGAACAACGCCATCAGCTACAAGAACTGGACGTTCAGCGCCCTCGTCGACGCGCACGTGGGCGGCGACATCTTCAGCATCACGAACTGGTTCGGGGAATACGCGGGTGTGCTCAAGAGCACGCTGAATGGGCGTCAGGCCGACTGGAACAACCCGGGACTCGTCATCAAGGGCATCGACGCAAGCACCGGCCAGCCGAACACCACGAACGTCACCGCCGAAGAGTACTACCAGAACATCTTCCCGGTGAACGAGCCGAACGTCTACAAGGACACCTACTTCAAGATCCGCGAACTGCGCATCGGCTACGACCTGCCGACGCGGTGGGCGGCCAAGTTCAACGCGACAGCCGTGAACGTCGCGGTCATCGGCTCGAATCTGCACACCTGGACCAACGTGCCGAACATCGACCCGGAGTTCGCCTACACCACCGGGAACGCCCAGGGTATCGAATACGGAAGCATCCCGAGTCCGCGGTCCTGGGGCATCAGCATCCGTGTCACCCCATAACGCGACCGAACCGGAGACCTAATACATCATGACGACACGAAAGACATTGATGGCCGTGGGTGCCGGGATTGCCCTCTTGGGGGCGGCCGCGTGCAACAACAGCACCCTCACGGACCTGAACAACAATCCGAACAGCCCGACGGACGCCCCGGCGGGCCCCGTGTTCACCCAGGCCGCCATCAACACGGCGGCCCGCTGGGTGGGCAACGGCTACGACCTGCGGGGCACCGAATGGGTGACCCAGCATCTGGCCGAGGTGCAGTACCCCGACGAGGATGACTACAAGCGCCTCCAGGGGAGCCAGACCGCGGGGTGGTTCGACAACCCGTACGACAACGAACTCGAGAACCTGCAGAAGGTGATCGACAAGGGGAAGGCGAACAGCGATCCGGGCACGTACGCGCCGGCGATGATTCTCCAGGTCTACGGGTTCAGCTTCCTGACCAACAGCTTCGGGGACGTCCCGTTCTCGCAGGCGCTGCAGGGCGACCAGAGCGGCGGGACGCTCACCCCGGCGTACGATCCGCAGCAGGACATCTACACCGCCATGTTCCAGGAGCTCGACGACGCCTCCAAGGCGCTGTCCACGGCGTCCAACTCGCTGGGCGCGGCCGATCCCATCTATGGTGGCGACCCGGGCATGTGGCAGAAGTTCGCCAACTCCCTGCGCGCGCGGCTGGCGATGCAGGTGGTGAACAAGGACGCGGCGCTTGCCAGCACGCAGCTTACGGCGGCCTTCACGGCGCCCGGCGGGGTGTTCACGTCAAACGCCGACGCGGCCAAGATGGCGTGGCCGGGCGACGGCGTATTCAACAACCCGTGGTCGGGCAACTTCGCAGGTCGCGACGATCACCGGATGTCGCAGACCCTCATGAACATCATGCTGGCGAACAACGACCCGCGCGTGCCGATCTACGCCCAGCCCACGGTCCGGGACACCGTCGCGCTCGACACGCTGGTCTACCCGAACGTGCGCCGCAACTACGCCGGTATGCCCAACGGGCTCACGCAGTCGACGGCGTCGGTGTACTTCAACGACACGTCCCGGCCCGGCGTGATCTTCTATCCCGGGGCAACGACCTACGGCACCTTCGGCGACGGCAGCGGCAAGAGCACGCCGTCCTACCTCATGACCTACGCCGAGGTGGCGTTCATCGAGGCCGAAGCCGCCAACCGCTCGCTGGGCGGCCTCACCCCGGCCCAGGCGGCCGGGTTCTACGACAACGGCGTCACCGGCTCGATGGAGCAGTGGGGCGTGGCGCCGGCGGATGCCGCGACGTATCTCGCGCAGCCGGTGGTTGCCTACGCCGGCGGGGCCAACGGCCTCGTGCAGATCGATCAGGAAGAGTGGATCGCGCTGTACGCCGACGGCGGGCAGGCCTGGGCGCTCTGGCGGCGCACCTGCGTGCCCAACACGGTCAAGCCGGGCCCGTACGCTATCATCAACACCGTTCCGCGCCGCTTCGAGTACTCGACGAACGACCTGGCGGTGAACGCGGATCAGGTCAATGCCGCGATCACTCGGCAGGGGCCGGACCAGTTCCAGACCAACATGTGGTGGGACGTGCCCACCGCGGCGCCGACCTATACCACCGGGTGCGGCCAGCGGTAAGGCTTCAACCGTACGACTGAACGCGAGAGCCCTCCGAGCAATCGGGGGGCTTCTCGTTTTCGGCTCCCGGCCACATCTCCTGGTTCCCGCTCAGGGCGCCGCCGGCCGCCGTCACAAAGATGTGACAAGCCAGACGTTTCACGAGTTAAGGAATTGTAGCTGCCGCCGCCCCGGCCCCGGGGACGGCGGTTCGCTTGCTTTTCCCCACCTTCTGGAGGCGACGTGACGAGACTCCGCTCCCTGCTGGCGATCGCCGCGCTCATGATGCTCTCCGCCCAGGCCGCCTGGGCGCAGCAGCGTCGAGTAACCGGCCATGTGGTTGGCCCGGCCGGCGAACCGATCAGCAGTGCCCAGATCCAGGTCCAGGGCACGACCATCAGAGCTACCGCAACCGGCGACGGCGCGTATTCCATTCCACTACCGGATGGCCCGCAGACCCTCGTGGTGCGGCGGCTGGGCTACAAGGTGACCACGGTCGCCGTGGCCGCCGGCGCGACCACCGCGGACATCAAGATGGACAAGGACGTGCTGCAACTCGACAAGATGGTCGTCACCGGCGTGGCGACGACCGTGTCGAGTCAGAACGCGGCGAACGCGGTGGCCGTGGTGAGTGCGCAGGATCTCAACAACGCACCGGCCCAGACCATTGAGAGCGACCTCCAGGGCAAGATTCCCGGGGCTGTGATCACGACGAACTCGGGCGCCCCGGGCGGCGGCTCGCAGGTCCAGCTTCGCGGCGCGACCTCGATCAACGCCAGCTCCAGCCCCCTGTACGTGGTGGACGGCGTGCTCGTCAGCAACGACGCCATCGGCTCGGGCCTCAACTCGATCACCAACGCGGGCGGCGGCATCACCAACCGGCAGGATCAGCCGGTGAACCGCATCGCCGACCTCGATCCCAACGAGATCGAGAGCATCGAGGTACTGAAGGGCGCGTCGGCCGGCGCCATCTACGGCTCCAAGGCCTCCAACGGCGTCATCGTCATCACCACCAAGCACGGCCAGGCCGGCGCGCCGAAGGTGAACTTCACGCAGCGGTACGGCCAGTACACCATCTCCCACAAGCTGGGCTTCCGCTGCTTCCACTCGGCGGCCGAGGCGCAGGACTGGTGGACCAATACCATGGGCGGCGGCGGCTCGCCGCCGGTGGCCTGGCAGCCGGTGTGCCACGACTTCGAGAAGGAGTTCTACGGCGGGAACCCGGGCTCGTACGAGACCGACCTGTCGGTGAACGGCGGATCGGCGAACACCACGTACTACATGGGCGGTTCGGCGAGCCGCGACAACGCGATCCAGCGCAATACCTACTATCAGAAGCAGTTGGTCACCGCCAACATCGGCCAGCTGATCGGCTCGCGGATCAACCTCCGCTCCAACAACCAGTTCATCCACACGCTTACCGACCGCGGCATCTCGGGCAACGACAACAACCCCGTGGTCTCGCCGGGCGACATCTTCTCGGTCACGCCCACCTGGGTGGATCTGGGCCACACCGTCAACGGCGTGTATCCCACGAATCCGTTCGAGGGTGACCTCGCCAACCCGTTCCAGACGGCGGCGCTGGTGAAGATTCCCGAAGACGTCTATCGCTACATCGGCAGCGTGAACACGAACGTCTCGGCGTACAGCTCGGATCGCCAGACCCTGGACTTCACGCTCATCGCCGGCATCGACGCCTTCCAGTACAACACGCACCTCTATTCGCCGCCGGACGTCTACTGGGAGTCGGCCGACGGCCTGCCGGGTACCATCGTCACCAACAAGACGAACAGCACGTACGCGAACGTGAACCTGTCGGGCGCGCACAAGCTGATCACCAACCGGTTCACGGCGACCACGTCGTTCGGCTTGCGCCAGGAGCGCCGCCAGAGCGACGCCGTGTACAACCGCGGCCAGGACATTCCGGCGGGCGTGACCAACGTCAACTACGGCGTTCAGCAGTCGCTCACCGAGAACCAGTTCCTGGTGAAGGACTTCGCCTACTACGCGCAGGAAGAGTTCCTCACCCTCCACGACCGCCTGTTCCTGACGGCGGCGATCAACGCGGAGCGGTCGAGCGTGAACGGCAACGACAAGAAGTTCTACCTCTATCCGAAGTACGCGGCCTCGTATCGTGTGCCTTGGCTGCCCAAGTACACCAACGACCTCAAGATCCGCGTGGCGTACGGCAAGGCCGGGAACCAGCCCAACTACGGCAGCAAGTTCACCTCGCTTCCCATCGGCGTGTACGGCGGCCAGTTGGGCGCCACGCCCTCGGGCACGGCCGGCAACCCGAACATCAAGCCGGAAACCTCCACCGAAACCGAAGCCGGACTGGACGCGCAGTTCCTCGATGGGCGCGTGGCATTGTCGG
Organism: uncultured Gemmatimonadaceae bacterium; assembly: GCA_963822945.1. Taxonomy (GTDB): domain Bacteria; phylum Gemmatimonadota; class Gemmatimonadetes; order Gemmatimonadales; family Gemmatimonadaceae; genus JAGWRI01. Next base: position 160,519 of record CAWGJO010000026.1, read on the forward strand.
CCACGTACTTCAACAAGCGCGTCACCGACCTCATCCTGTCGGCCGCCGTGGCGCCGTCCACGGGCTACGGCACGAAGATCCTGAACGGCGGCGCGATGCGGAACACCGGCACCGAGTACGCCCTCAGCATGACCCCCATCGACCGCGGCAAGTTCACCTGGGTCTCGCGGACCACCTTCGCCAACGTCTGGAGCCGCGTCACGCACCTCGACGTGCCCTGCTTCGTGCCGGGCGGCGTGTCGTTCTCGCTGCGCTTCGGCCAGCCGTGGGTCTGCACCGGACAGTCGGTGACCACGCTGCAGGTGTACAACGGGTGGGATTCGACGTTCTCCGGCGGCACGTTCGTGAGCCGGGCCCGGCACAAGACCTACCTCGAGAGCGCGCCCAAGTACACCATGGGCTTCTCGAACGAGCTCGACTACGGCAACTTCCGCCTGACGAGTCTCTTCGACTACCGTCGCGGCGGGTACGCGGTGGATCTGACGGGGCTGTTCGTCGACCCGACCTCCATCCTCTCGGATACGGCGATGACCAACGCGCGGCTGACCCGGTACATCCAGGGCTACGGCGCGTATGTGGAGCCGGCCGGGTTCGTGAAGCTCCGCGAACTCACGCTCTCCTATCTCCTGCCCCAGAAGTGGACCACGCGCCTCATCGGGGGCGATCACAGCCTCCGCGTCGAGGTCAGCGGGCGCAACCTGGCGACGTGGACCAAGTACAAGGGCTACGATCCGGAAGTGTCCAACTTCAGCAACGCGAACCTGGGTCGTTTCCAGGACGTGGCGCCGTACCCGCCCAGCCGCAGCGTGTTCTTCTCGGTGATCGCCAACTTCTGACGTGCACATCCCACCAAGGATGAATCGACTCATGATGAAACGAACCGTGGCGCTCATCGCCGTCCTCACGCTCTTCGGGGCGTGCAAGGACTCGACCGGAGTGCCGGATCTGAACAACGTCTCGTCGTCGCTGCTCCAGAGCGGACTGAACCGCTCGTCGGTGCAGCTGCTCACCACAGGCCTGCTGCGGTCGGATCGCGGGAACCTGGGCATCGTGTTCCCGGAGACGATGGCGCGAGACCTCTACCGCATCGACACCGCCGAGCCCCGGTACATCACCGAGCTCATCGGTGGACCGGCCGATCCGGGCGGATTCGCCGCCGGCATGTGGGCGGGGTTCTACGCCGAGATCCGGGCGGCGAACAACCTGATCGACAACATCGGCACGGCCACCGACCTGTCGTCGGCCGAGCGGTCGGCCACCACCGGACTGGCGCGTACCATCAAGGCGCTGGCCTACTACCGGACGCTCGAGATGCGCGACTCCATCGGGATCCCGGTGGACGTCGATCACGACATCAACACCGCGCCGGCCCCGTTCGTCTGCAAGCCGAACGTGCTCGACTACATCGGGGCGTTGCTCGACAGCGCTCAGGCCGATCTGCAGGCAGCGGGGAGCACGCCGTTCCCCTTCACGCTCCCCGGTGGATTCAGCTACCAGGGAGACTACAACACCCCGGCCACCTTCATGGCGTTCAATCGTGGGCTGGCCGGCAAGGTGGCGCTGTACCGTGGCATGGACCACAGCAAGCCGAACGCGGCGAGCTTCGCCACGGCGATCACCGACCTGACGGCCGCCATCGGCACGCTCGATCCGGCGACCCTCTGGAACTCGCTGTACTACGAATACAGTACGGCGCCCGGTGAGGCGACGAATCCGATCGTCGATGCCGCCATCCACCTCAACCCCATGGCCGGCGACAGCATCGAAGCCGGTGACCTTCGCGCGGCGGAAATCACCGTGCGCTCGTCGCCGATCACCGGTCAGGGCGTGACCACGGACTACGACTTCACGTACGCCGTGCCGTCCATCGGCGCCAACCTGACGCGCCCGATGCCCGTGCTGTCCAACGCCGAGCTGATCCTGCTCCGCGCGCAGGCCGAGATCGAATCCAACGACCTGCCGGCCGCGACGGCCGACGTGAATTTCATCCGCACGAACCTGGGCGGGTTGCCGGCGTACGCGACCTTCCCGGACAAGACCACCGCCATCAACGCCGTGCTGTACGAGAAGCGCTACACGCTGCTCGGACAGGGCGCGCAGCGGTTCGTCGATCTCCGGGCGTACGGCCGGTTGAATGGCACGTATCTCCGCAAGGAGACGCCGCAGGACATCTTCCAGAGCGCGCTCCCCGTTCCGGCGGCGGAGACCAACGCGCGCGGCGGTTCCATTGGGACGGTTAGCTGTAACTGATCGCCCGTACGTAGTAGTGTAGGTCGAACGGCCCCGGCGACCGCCGGGGCCGTTCGGCTATACCACCACGCGAGGAGGTGGGCCATGCACAGGCGACGATTTCTGATCGTGGGACTGCTGCTGACCGCCGGCTGCTTCCATCGCGCGCCGCTCAACGAGGTCTCGAACCCGAACGTCATCACCGAGGACGAGATCCGCGCGGCGCAGGCCGCATCCATCTACGACGTCATCGCCAAGCTGCGGCCGCAGTACCTGCGCGATCGCGGTCCGGTCTCCTTCATCGGAGGCGCCCGCGACGTGGCCACCGTGTTCCTGAACGATCAGGAGTACGGGCCCATCTCGCTCATGCGCGACCTGCCGTCGGCAGACTTCGCCGAGGTCCGATACTACTCCGGGATCGACGCCGTGCCGAAGTTCGGGCGGTATTACGGCTCCGGCGTCATCCAGCTGATCTCGCGCAACAACTGACCCTGCGGGGCGTCGCGCGGACTCGGTGGGCCGCGCCCCGAGTCCGCGCCACGCCCGGCGCTCAGGGCCGCTTGTACACGGCGCCGCCCTTCATCACGAACGCCACCCGCTTCGTGGCGGTGATGTCCTTGATCGGGTCGCCCTGCAGGGCCACGAGATCGGCCAGCAACCCCGGCTTGATGGATCCGATGCGGTCCTCCCAGCCGAGCATCTTCGCATTGGTGACCGTGGCGGCCGTCAGCGCCTGCACCGGCGTCATGCCGTACTGCACCATGAGCACCAACTCCTTGGCGTTATCGCCGTGGGTGAACACTCCCACGTCGCCGCCGGCGCAGATCTGCACGCCCGATTCGAGCGCCGCTTCGAAGCTCGCGTGCTTGGCCAGCATGCCGGCGGTTTCGGGATCTCCGGGCTTCCACCCGCCGTACTCGGCAATCGAATAACCCGCGGCCACCGTCGGGATGTAGAAGATCCCCTTGGCCGCCATCTCCCGAAACTCCTTCAGCGTGCCGCGGTCTCCGTGCTCGATGGTGTTCACCCCGGCCTCGATGGCGCGCTCCATTCCCTCGGGCGTGGTGGCGTGCACGGCCACCGGCACGCCGGCGCTGTGCGCGACTTCCACGGCTCGTTGCATCTCGGCTTCCGTGAAGGTGGCGTGCGAGCCGGGGTGCGGCCCCCACCGGTAGTCACCGTAGAGCTTGATCCAGTCGGCGCCCTTGCCGATCTGCTCGCGCACCACGCGCTCGATGTCGTCCACGCCCGCCGCCTCCTCACCGCCCTGGGGCACGTCCCACCGATCGTCGAATCCCTTTGGGCCGTAGGCGCCGAGCGCCACGATGGCGCGCGTCGCAACGAACAGGTGGGGTCCCGGGATGATGCCCTGTTCGATGGCGTCGCGAAGCCCCACGTCGGCGAAGCCGGCTCCCTCGGTGCCCAGATCGCGGCTGGCGGTGAACCCCGCCATCAAGGTGGCCCGCACGTGGTTCACCGCGCGCGCCGTACGGAGCGCGAGCGGCTCCTTGAGCACCTGGTCGTTCCACGATGTTTCGTTGTACGGATGGAGGAACATGTGGGAATGCGCCTCGATCATGCCCGGGATGAGCGTCGTGCCCGGCAGCTCGATGGTCGTCGCCCCGGCGGGCGCCTTGACCGCGTTCCGCGGCCCCACGGCCGTGATATGCTCCCCGGTCACGAGCACGACCCACCCCTTGTGCGGCGTCGGATCGGCGCCGGTCCACACCTGGTCGGGGACGAGCAGCGTGGACGAAAGCGTGTCCGCGGCGGAGCGCGCCCCGCGTCGCTGGGCGTGGGCCGGCATCGCGGTACCGAGCATGAGAAGGGTCGCCGCGGCCAACGGAAGGGAACGATGGAAGCGCATGGCAATCACTCGAGATTCAGGTCGTTGGTGGGGGGCCCACGGGGTGTCCGGCCGACGTCCAGGCCTCGTACCCCCCGGACATCGGCGCCACGTTGGTGAAACCTCGCGCCCGGAGCAGGCTGGCGCCAATCACCGCCCGCGAGCTCGTCTGGCAGTGGACGATGACCGTCGCGTTGCACGATCCGGCGTTGGCGCGGGCCCAGTGGTCCAGGACGGTCAGTGCGACCTCCCTGGCGCCGGGTATCACGCCCAACTGCCGCTCGCCCGCGGTGCGCACGTCGAGCAGCGTCGGCGATGGGGGCGTGGCGAGCCGGTGCCTGACGTCGGCCGGGTCGACGAGCGTCATCGTGCCGGTGGGGAGTCCGGCGGCGCGTCGCACGTCGATGACGTCCTGCGCCAGCGCAATCCCCGCGACGCGGTCGAAGCCGATGTAGTGCAGGCGGCGGGCGACTGCACGCGCATCCGCTTCGGTCGCCGCCAGGAGGACGACGGGGCACTCCTCGGGAGCGATGGCGCCGAAGTAGGTCGTGAACGACTTGGACTTCGGTACGCAGATGGTTCCGGGGACGAAGGCGTCCATGAACGCGGCGGATGGCCGGACGTCGATCACGAGCACGCCGTCGGCAATTGCCTGGTCCACCTGGGCGGCCGAGAGCACGCGCGCGGCGGCGTCGGCAGCCGGCGCCGGCCGCCCGTCCCGGTTCACCGTCTTCATGCGGCCGAAATACCGCGGTGGTTCGGGCTGGGCGCTGAGCACCTCCGCGACGAAGGCATCCTCGGTGGCCGCCAGAAAGCCACGGTTCACCAGGCGCTCGTAGCCCAGGGTCGACTGTGGCATGGCGCCGAGCGCCTTGCCGCACGCCGATCCCGCGCCGTGGCCGGGCCAGACCTGCAGGTGATCCGGGAATTGCTTCGCTCGTTGCAGCGAGGCGTACAACTGGCGCGCCGAGGCCTCCATCGTGCCGGGCACGTGCGCGGCCCGCTCCAGCAGGTCCGGCCGTCCGACGTCACCCACGAAGATGAAGTCGCCGCTCAGGATCCCCACGGGCCGATCGGACACGGCGCCATCGGTGACCAGAAACGAGAGATGTTCCGGGGTGTGTCCGGGCGTATGGAGGGCGCGCAGCCGGACGCCGCCCACCTCGATCACGTCGCCGTCATGGAGAAACGTGGGCCGCGTGGGGCGGCCCGACGATCCGACCGGCCGGCCGTCTGTGTCTCGGTACTGCCAATCCTCGCCGCCCTCCGCGGACAGATACAGCCGGGCATCGGCGGCGCGCGCCAACTCGCGGGCCCCCGAGACGAAGTCGGCGTGGATGTGGGTCTCGGTGACGTGCGCGACGGTCAGCCCCTCTTCTCGAGCGGCGTCGAGGTAGCGGCCGATGTCGAGCATCGGGTCCACGACGATCGCCTGCCCAGTGGCTTCGCAGCCGATCAGGTAGCTGGCTTGCGCCAGTTCGTCGTCGTAGAGGCGTCGGAAGATCATGTGGGGGGCTTCGCGAGCGGCGCAGGCAAGGGGGATGGGGGTGCAGCCAATCTACCGGGTCCCGGGCGCACGCCGCCAACGTGCCTCTGGCGCAGGAGCGGACCGCGTGAGACGTTTCGGACGTTCGCTGTGTTTACCTCCCTCAGTCCAGCCAACGCCGACCCTCCCGAGCCATGCGCAGATCTTCCCTCATCGTCGCCCTTCTCGCCTTATCTGCCGCGGCCGCCGCCGCGCAGGCCCCCAAACGCGCCCTCTCGCCCGGCGACTGGGACCATTGGCGCTCGATCACCGGAACCGCGGTCTCCCAGGACGGCAAGTGGGTGGCGTATTCGCTCACGCCGCAGGTGGGCGACGGGGAGTTCGTCGTCCGCGCGACATCGGGCACCACCGAGTATCGTGTACCAAGGGGCTTCATCGGGCGTCCAAACATGACGCCCGGCTCGGCCGGGGGGCGCGGTCGTGGAGGCGGCGTCCCGGGCGGACAGATCTCTCCGGATTCCCGTTTCGCGGTCGTCATCACGTACGCGCCGATGGCAGCGTTCGACTCGGCGCGCCACGCAGGACGGGGCGGCCGCCCGGGCACGCCGCCCAAGGCCGGGTTGGCCATCGTCGATCTGGCGTCGGGCCAGGTGACGACGATTGCCGATGTCCGTTCGTTCAAGATGCCCGCCGAGGCGGGGGACTGGCTGGCCTACCAGCTGGACACCGATACAACCGGGGCCAACGGCGCCAACGGACGTGCAGGGCGCGGCGGCCGTGGGGCGGCGAGTGATTCCGGAAACGCGCGCCGCAAGTCCGACGGCTCCACCGTGGTGCTCCGCAATCTGGCCAGCGGCGCCGAAACGAGGCTCGAGCATGTGGCGAGCTTCACCTTCGACGACAGCGCCAAGTACCTGGGCTATACGGTCTCGAGCCGCGAGGGAGACGGCGACGGCGTCTACGTGCGCGTGCCGGGCCAGGCCGCGCCGACCGCCATCATGACGGGGAAGGGGGACTATCGCGATTTCACCTTCGACCGCTCAGGATCGCGGGTGGCCTTCACGTCCGACCGTGACGACTTCGCGAGCAAGACGCCGAAGTTCACGCTGTACTACGCACCGTTGAAGGACGCGAAGCCCGTCGCCGTCGCGACGGCGGGCACGCTCGGCCCGAATCTGCTGGTCGCGGACTACGGCAGGGTTTCGTTCACGCGCTCGGGCACGGCGCTCCAGTTCGGGGTCGCGCCGCCGCGACCCGACACCGTGCCGCACGATTCGCTCTACGACAAGGCGATTTTCGATCTGTGGAGCTGGAAGGATGCCGAACTGATGCCGCAGCAGAAGGCCAATGCGGCGCGGGATCGCGACAAGACGTTCCTCGCCGTCTACCAGCTGGGCTCGAAGAAGCTCGTGCGGCTCACGGACGATTCCGTGCCCAACGCCACGGTCTCTTCGGATGGGATGGTGGCCATGGAGACCAGCGACGTGCCGTACGCCATCGCATCGATGTGGGGCGAGGGCGGCAACGACGTGTATGCGGTGGATGCCACCACGGGCAAGCGCACCCTGGTCGTGAAGGAACTGCAGGGCCAGCGCGCCACGCTGTCGCCGGGCGGCAAGTTCATCACGTACATGAAGGACGGGCGCTGGTACTCGTACGACATCGCGAAGGGCCGGACAGCCGATCTCACGGGCACCCTGCGCGGCGACCGGTTCGACAATGAACTCGACGATCACCCGGACATCGCGCCGGCGTACGGCCTCGGCGGCTGGACCCCGGGCGATGCGGCGGTGCTGCTGTACGATCGGTACGACGTGTGGCAGGCCGATCCGACTGGGGCCAAGCCGCCGGTGGTGCTCACGGATTCGGTGGGGCGGCGCGGGCACGTGCGCTTCCGCGTGGTCGATCTCGACCGCGACGATCCCTTCCTCGACCCCCGTGAGCCGGTGTTGCTCAGCACCTTCAACGAGGACACGAAGGCGGCCGGGTTCGCCTGGATGCGCCTGGGAGCGCGCCGCGCGCCCGAACAGGTGGTGACGGCCGACGTCGATTACGGCACGCCGTTGCTCGCCAAGCACGCGAAGCGGTACGTGGTCACGCGCGGCACGTTCGTGGATTTCCCGAATCTGTACACAGGCGAGAAGCTGGCCGACCTCACGCGGATCTCCGACGCGAATCCGCAGCAGGCGGAGTTCAACTGGGGCACCGCCGAACTGGTGCACTGGATCAGCGCCGACGGCATTCCGCTCGAGGGCATTCTCTACAAGCCCGAGAACTTCGATCCGTCCAAGAAGTACCCGATGATCACGTATTTCTACGAGCGGCTGTCCGACAATCTCCACCGTTACGTGCCGCCCGGCGGCCGGAACATCATCAACCCCACGCATTACGTCTCCAACGGCTACCTGATCTTCGAGCCCGACATCCCCTACGAGATCGGCTATCCCGGCCCCAGCGCCATGAAGGCCATCGTCTCGGGGGTCGAGTCCCTGCTCACACGCCCGTACGTGGACCGTAATGCGCTCGGCATCCAGGGGCATTCGTGGGGCGGATACCAGACGGCGTACCTCGTCACGCAGACCCACATGTTCAAGGCCGCGATGGCCGGCGCGCCGGTGGCCGACATGTTCAGTGCCTACGGCGGCATCCGCTGGGCGTCGGGGCTCAACCGGTCGTTCCAGTACGAGCACACGCAGAGCCGTATTGGGGGATCCATCTGGCAGGAACCGCTCCGCTACATCGAGAACTCGCCGCTGTTCTGGGTGGACCGCATCCAGACGCCGCTGCTCATGATGCACAACGACGGCGACGGGGCCGTGCCCTGGTACCAGGGCATCGAGATGTACGTCGCGCTCCGCCGCATGGGGAAGGAGGTCTACCTCCTCGACTACAACGGGGACGAGCACAACCCCACCAAGCGCGCGAACCAGATGGACATCGCGATGCGCATGCAGCAATTCTTCGACTACCACCTGCGCGGGTTTCCGGAGCCCGACTGGATGATCCACGGCATTCCGTATCTGCAGAAGGGACGGGATCAGCTCGGACATCCGGCCGGTGTGCCCGCGCATCCCGGCGACAACGGACACACCGGCCCGGACGGGTCGCACAACCGGTAACGGAGGAGGGAACGGAATGGCGGACGAGATCAACTATCGGCTGCTCGGGGACGATCTGCAGGCGGTGATCATCACCCTCGATCAGGGGGAACGGGTGGTGGCCGAGGCGGGCGCCATGATGTACATGCAGGACGGCATCGACATGCAGACGACGCTCGATCCGAACGCCGAGGGCGGGAGCATGGTCGGCAAGTTGCTGGGGGGCGCCAAGCGCGCGCTCGGCGGCGACTCGTTCTTCATGACGACCTTCACCAACCAGGCGCGTCCGCCGCGCGACGTGGCGTTCGCCGCCGTCACGCCGGGCAAGATCCATCCCGTCGATCTCAAGGACTGGGGCGGCAAGATCATCGCCCAGCGCGATGCCTTTCTGTGCGCGGCGCGGGGCATCCACGTGTCGGTGGCGTTCTCCAAGCGCCTTGGCGCCGGGTTCTTCGGCGGCGAGGGGTTCATTCTCCAGCGCATCGAGGGCGACGGGCTGGTGTTCCTGCACGCGTCGGGCACGTTGCACGAGATGGAGTTGTCGGGCGGCGAGAAGGTCCGGGTGGACACCGGGTGCATCGTCGCGTTCGACGAGCGGGTGAACTACGACATCCAGATGGTACCGGGAATCAAGACAGCGCTGTTCGGGGGAGAAGGGCTGTTCTTCGCCACGCTCACCGGCCCGGGCCGGGTGATTCTGCAGTCGATGCCGTTCTCGCGCCTCGCCGACAAGATCCTCGCGTCGGCGCCCCGGGCTGGCGGCGCGCACAAGGGAGAGGGCGGCCTGGGCGGAGCCCTCGGCCTCATGGGAGGATTGCTGAACAACAGCGACTAGGGGCGCCGGCCGGCCGCGACGCCGGCTCGCGACCCTCGCGGGGCCGGCGCCGGATCGTGCCGGCGCGCGTCCGCGTTTACCTTTTGGCATGACCCACGTATCGCTGGCGGAGCCCTTCGATCGGTTCCGTGAACTCTTCGACCAGGCGTGTGCCCTCGACCGCGCCCTCCTGCCCGAGCCCACGGCGTTCGCCCTCGGCACGGCCGACGCCGACGGGCGGCCCTCCGTCCGCATTCTGCTGCTCAAGCATTTCGACGAGCAGGGGTTCGTGTTCTACACCAATTTCGAGAGCCGCAAGGGCCGCGAGTTGAAGGCCAATCCCCATGCGGCGCTCTGCTTCCACTGGCAGGCGCTGGAGCGGCAGGTGCGGGTGGAGGGGCCGGCCGTCCCGGTCACCGATGCCGAAGCCGACGCCTACTTCGCCTCGCGCGAACGGGGGAGCCAGATCGGCGCCTGGGCGTCCACGCAGAGCCGCGAGCAGGCCACCGACGGCCTCCTGGCGGTCCGCTACGCGGAGTTCGAGAAGAAGTTCGCGGGGCAGCCGGTTCCCCGGCCGGCCTACTGGTCGGGGTTCAGGGTCACCCCTGAGCGCATCGAGTTCTGGCACGGGATGCCCAGCCGCCTGCACGATCGCGAATTGTACGTGCGCGAGGGTCACGGCTGGTCGATGCGACCCCTCTTTCCGTAACGCGACCGCCGCCTCCGTGGCACGCGGCACCCTGAGGTTGTAAGATTCCGCCATGGGGACACACACTGCGGATGCGGCTGCGGCCGCCGCGACGGATGTGGCGCCGGTCGCGACCGGCTGGAACATCGAAGCCGCCCGTCAGCTCTACAACATCGAGGGCTGGGGCGCCGGGTTCTTCGACATCAACGCCAAGGGACACGTCGTGGTGCGTCCCGACAGGAGTCACCCCGAGCAGGAACTCGATCTGTTCGAGCTGGAGCTCGACCTCGAAGAGCAGGGGGTGGCGCTCCCCGTGCTGCTCCGCTTCTCCGACATCCTCCGGTCGCGCATCGACGCGCTGACCGGGCACTTCGAGGCGGCACGCGCCGAATTCGGCTACGACGGTGGCTACACCACCGTCTACCCGATCAAGGTCAATCAGCAGCGCCACGTGGTGGAGGAGATCGTCCAGTTCGGCGCCGCCCATGGGGTGGGGCTGGAGTGCGGGAGCAAGCCCGAGCTGCAGGCCGTCCTCGGCCTCGCCGAGCACACCGATCACGTGATCGTGTGCAACGGCTACAAGGACGAGGAGTTCATGCGCCTCGCCCTCATGGGGCAGAAGCTCGGGCATCAGGTCTTCATCGTCATCGAGCAGCTCAGCGAGATCGACGTGCTGCTGCAGGTGGCCGACGAGATGGAGGTGACGCCGACCGCCGGGGTGCGCATCAAGCTGGCGTCGCGCGGCTTTGGACGGTGGGCCGAGAGCGGCGGCGAGAAGTCGAAGTTCGGCCTCCAGTCGGCGCAGCTCGTGCAGGCCGTGGAGAAGCTGCGGGCGCTCGGCCGGCTCGACATCCTGCGGCTCATCCACTTTCACCTCGGCTCCCAGATCACCGACATCCGGTTCATCAAGTCGGGGCTGCAGGAGATCGCGCGCTTCTACGTCGAGCTGCGCAAGATGGGCGTGAACATCACGCATCTCGACGTGGGCGGCGGTCTCGGCGTGGATTACGACGGCACCAACTCCACCTCCGACGCGAGCGTGAACTACTCGCTGCAGGAATACGCCAACGACGTGATGTACACGCTGGGCGAGGCCTGCCGGGAGCACGAGCAGCCGATGCCCCACCTGATCAGCGAGTCGGGCCGCGCGCTCACCGCCCACCACGCGCTGCTGCTGCTCAAGGTGATCGACGTGGAGTCGGTGGCCGAACAGCCGCTGCCCGCACTCACCGACGACGACCACCCGCTGCTCCATGAGATGGTGGCCGATCATCGGGACGTCTCACGCAAGAACGTGTCGCGGCGCCGCGTGAAGGAGGTCTTCCACGACGCCACCTTCGACAAGGACCGCGCTCACGAGTTCTTCAACTCGGGCGTGCTGTCGCTGCGCGAGCGCGCGCTGGCCGAGCAGATCTACTTCTCGACCATCAACGTGATCGCCCGCCTGTGCCGGCAGCACCGCGACGCGTACGACGACATCATCGCCGATCTCGAAGCCAATCTCGTGGACCGGTACTTCTGCAACTTCTCGCTCTTCCAGTCGCTGCCGGACAGCTGGGCCATCGACCAGCTCTTCCCCATCATGCCGGTCCACCGGCTCGATGAAGAGCCCACGCGGCGGGGTACGATCCAGGACGTGACCTGCGACTCGGACGGGAAGATCGACCGGTTCGTGGGTGAGAAGAACGGAGCCCCGAGTCTGGAACTGCACGAGTTCCACGACGGGGAGCCGTACGTGCTCGGCGTGTTTCTCACCGGCGCCTATCAGGAAATCCTGGGCGACCTGCACAACCTGTTCGGCGACACGAATGCCGTGCATATCCGCCTGGGGCCCAACGGCGGCTACGAGGTGAGCGACCTCGTGCACGGCGACACGGTGACGGAGGTGCTCGACTACGTGCAGTTCCGCGCCTCCGATCTGCTGCAGGTGTTCCGGCGCAAGGTGTCGGGCGCCAAGTACCTCACGCGACAGGAGGCGAACACCTTCATCGCGGACTACGTGGCGGGGCTCGAAGGGTATACGTACCTGGAGGGCGAGGCAGCGCAGTGACGCTGCCTCACGCGCTGCTGCTCGCGGCGTCGGGCGGGGGGGAGGCGCAGACCGCCCACCTCGTCGCGGCGCTCGCCGCGATCTTCGTCGCCACCAAGGCGCTGGGCGAGATCGCGCAGCGCTTCGGCCAGCCCGCCGTCCTCGGCGAACTGATCGCCGGCATTCTGCTCGGCGGCTCGGTGCTCGGCATCGTAGACGCGTCGAACCCCGTGATCAGCGCGATGGCCGAGATCGGCGTCGTGGTGCTGCTGTTCGAGATCGGTCTCGAAACCGACGTGCGGAATCTGATCAAGGTGGGCGGCGTGGCGACCACCGTGGCAATGGCCGGTGTCGTGATGCCGCTGGGGGCCGGGTACATCGGGACGGAATTGTTGGGGCTGAGCCGCGTGCCGGCCCTCGTCTGCGGGGCGGCCCTCTGCGCCACCTCGGTGGGCATCTCGGCTCGCGTGCTCTCCGAACTGGGGATGCTCGAGACCACGGAAGGGCGCGTCGTGCTCGGAGCCGCCGTCATCGACGACATCATCGGTCTCGTGATCCTCGCCGTGGTCGCCGGGATCGTGGAGGGGGGCAGCGTGTCGGTGTCCCACGTCGGACGGATCACCGGCGTGGCCGTTCTCTTCGTCGTGCTCGCCGTGGTGATCGGGGGGCGCGTGGCGCCGCCGGTGTTCCGCGTCGCCGAGAAGATCCGGGCGTCGGGAACCCTCGGGCTCGTGGGCATCGCGTTCGCGTTCATGCTCGCCTGGCTGGCGCATCTGGCCGGTTCGGCGATGATCATCGGCGCCTTCGCCGCCGGCGTGGTGCTCCATGACCTCCCGCAGGCGGGCGAACTCCGCGAGTCCACGACGCGAACGGGGCACTTCTTCGTGCCGATCTTCTTTGCGAGCGTCGGCGCCGCCGTCAATCTGTCCGCGATGTTCACCGAGCGCGCCATGGAAGTGGGCGTCGTCCTCATCGTCGTGGGCATCGCCGGCAAGGTGCTGGCGGGTTACGTCCCCTGGTGGTTCCGGGGCGACAAGCTGCTGGTCGGCGTGGCCATGGTGCCTCGCGGCGAGGTCGGACTTATCTTCGCCCACATGGGACTCGCCAGCGGCGGCATCGACGACGGACTGTTCGGCGCCATCATGCTGATGGTGCTCGTTACCACGCTCGTCACCCCGCCGGTACTGGGGAGGCGGGCGGCGTTTCGCGACCGCCTGCGCGACACGGATGAGCACGGCATCGACGATCTGGTGGCCGGTCCCAACCGAACGAAATAAGCGCGCCGCCGCGGATTCCGCGGCGGCGCGCCCGTGTCGATCGAGGAGAAACGCCTACATCCGGGCCGCGATCGCGTCCCAGTTCACCACGTTCCACCAGGCCTTGATGTAGTCGGCCCGGCGGTTCTGGTAGTTCAGATAGTAGGCGTGCTCCCACACGTCCAGGCCCATGATGGCGTGCTTGCCTTCCATGGCCGGGTTGTCCTGATTCGGCGTGCTCATGATGGCGAGCTTGCCGCCGTCGTTCACCACCCAGGCCCAGCCGGAGCCGAAGCGCCCGGTGGCCGCGGCGGCGAACTGCTGCTGGAAGGTGGCGAAGTCGCCGAACGCCTTCTTGATGGCGTCGGCCAGCTTGCCGCTGGGCTCACCGCCCCCCTTGGGGCTCATGATCTCCCAGAACATCGAGTGGTTCCAGTGTCCCCCGCCGTTGTTGCGCACGGCGGTACGGATGGCATCCGGTACGGCGTTGAGATCCTTGAGCAGGGCGTCCAGCGATTTCCCGGCCAGGTTGGGCGCCTTCTCGATGGCCGCATTCAGGTTGTTGACGTATCCGCCGTGGTGCTTGTCGTGATGGATCTCCATCGTGCGCGCGTCGATGTGCGGCTCGAGGGCGTTGGCGGCGTACGGAAGCGCGGGAAGCGTAAAAGCCATATCGGTCTCCTTGGACGTCAGGCGTCCGGTGCAATGTCCGGAGGGGGCACTCGCCGGCGCGCGCGCATCCAGGCGACGGCGCCGGGCACGAGTGACAGCGCGATGACTGCCATGATCACCACGTCGATGTGGCGGTCGATACCCGGAATGTAACGACCCAGGAAATAGCCGATGAAGAGCATGCCCCAGATCCACGCCAACCCGCCGACGACGTTGAAGAACGTGTAGCGGCGCGGATTCATGTTCGCGACGCCCGCCACCACGGGTACGAAGGTGCGCACGATCGGCATGAAGCGCGCGATGAGCACCGTCGCCCCGCCGTGCCGTTCGTAGAACTCATGCGCCCGGATCAGGTGCTTGCGCTTGAAGAGCAGGGAGTCGGGGCGCGCATACAGCGCGATGCCGGTCACCTTGCCGATGTAGTAGCCCGACGTGTTGCCGGCGATCGACGCGATGGACAGCAGGAGCCCCAGCAGATAGACGTCGAACTGTCCGAGCGCGGCGAACAGCCCGGCGGTGACGATGAGGGAATCGCCCGGCAGGAAGAATCCCACCAGCAGGCCCGTCTCGGCGAAGATCACCGCGGTGAGCCCGACGTACCCGCCCCACGTGATCAGTTCGCGGACGTTGGTCAGGCGATGGAAGAGATCGAGGAGCTCGTGCATGAAGTCCCTGGTGATGGTCGTCCTGCGAACCTCTGAACTTCGACGGTTCCACGCGCCGGGTCAACGGGCCGGACGCGGTCGCTTGCCGGTGGGCCGGGCGCGGAGCCAACTTCGCTGCAGATTGCTGACCGCTGACCGCTGACTGCTGACTGCCGACCGCGTGCTCACACTTTACGTCGTCTCTCATACCCACTGGGATCGGGAGTGGTACCACACCGCCGGTCGCTTCCAACAGCGGCTGGCGGGGCTCATGGACGAGATCCTCGACGATCCGCCCCCCGGCGGCACGAGCTTCCTGCTCGATGGCCAGACGGTGGTGCTCAGCGACTATCTGGCGATTCACCCTGAGCGGGCGTTCGAACTCTCGACGCAGCTTCGGAAGGGCGCCCTGGAGGCCGGCCCCTGGTTCGTGCTGGCGGACGAGTTGATCCCCGGTGGCGAGGCGCTCGTGCGCAATCTCTTCATGGGCCGCCGGACGCTGCACGCCCTCGGGGTGGAGGCGCCGCCCGTGCTCTACTGTCCCGACAGCTTCGGCCACCCGGCGGCGCTCCCCGCGTTGGCGCGCGGGTTCGGATTCGAAACGGTCGTCGCATGGCGCGGCTACGGCGGGCGCCGGTGGCCGGCGGGCGATGCCTGCTGGTGGGCCGCGCCCTCGGGCGAGCGCGTCCTGCTGTATCACCTGTCGCCAAGTGGATACGAACTTGGTGCCAACTTGCCGGCCGACCCCGCCGCCGCCGCGGATCGCTGGCCCGAGATCCGCGACCAACTCGTGCCACGTGCTGGCCTACCCGTCGCCCTGCTGCTCAACGGCGCCGACCACCATGCGCGCCAACGGAATCTGGCCGCGGCGGTCGAGGCGCTCGCAGCGGCGGCGCAGCCGGTGGCCGTACGCCGGAGTTCGTTGCGCGAGTTCGTCACCCATGCGGTGGCGGCGGCGCCGAACGTCGAGTTGCCGGAGATCGCCGGCGAATTGCGCGACTCGTACGGGTATACGTGGACGCTGCAGGGCACCTTCGGCACGCGGGCGGCGCAGAAGCGGCGCAACGGTCGCGCGGAGCGATTGCTCGTGCGCGAGGTCGAACCGTGGGCGGCGCTCGCGGCCCGGCGCTCCGGTCGTTCCGCTCGCGGGCCGCTCGACGCGGCGTGGCGTACGCTGCTGCTCGCTCACCCGCACGACACACTCTGCGGCTGCTCCATCGACACCGTGGCCCGGGCCTTCGACGCACGGATGGACGAGGCCGAGGCGGAGGGGCGCGGGTTGCAGGACGACGCGGTGGCCGCGCTCCTTGGCCACGATGCCGAGCGCGCGCGATTGTCGCGCGACGCATGGCGCCCGCACGTCATCGTGAGGAACGCGGCGCCGCGGGCGCGCGGCGGTGTGGCCATCGTTCGCCTCTCGCGTTTCCTGGCGGATGTGCGCGTGGGACCCGGGTCGGGACGATCAGCTGCCGTGCCGCCGGGACGTCCCGGGCCGGCGCGCGTGCGCGGCGCTGACGCGCTGCAGATTCTGAGCCGGGCCACCGTCCACGAGCGCACCGAATCGCCGCGGGCCTACCCGGACGACGATCTGGTGGAGGAAGCCGAGGCGGCCATCTGGGTCGCCGAACTTCCCGGCTTCGGAGTTCGCGCCCTTCCGCTCGAACGGGGCGGAAGCGCGCGCGGTGCCGTGCCGAATCCGGTGCGGGTCGCCGGGCGTTCGATGGCGAATGGCCGCCTGCGTGTGGAGGTGGCGCCTGACGGCGCCGTGACGCTGCGCGATGAGGCGAGCAGTCGGGTCATCGCCGATCTGGTGGGATTCGAGGATCAGGACGACGCCGGTGATCTCTACACTCCGTCGCTCCGCGGCGCGCTGCGATCGGCGCGCTTTCCCGGCGCCCGTGTCGAACATCGCGGGCCGTTGCGGGCCACGATCGAGACGCGGTGGCGGATCGCGGTGCGGCGTGGGCAGTCGGTCTCCGCTCGCGTCCGGTTCTCGCTCGATGCCGATGCATCCGTGCTGCGGATCGCCGTGTCGGGAGAGAACGGGGCCGACGACCATCGTCTGCGATTGCGTATACGCACCGGTATCTCCGATCCGGTGGTGCATGCCGACGCGATGTTCGGCCCCGTCGAGCGGGTTCCGGTGACCATCGCGCCCGAAGACGCGGCGTTGGAGCGGGCGCTCCCGACGGCGCCGCTGCATCGGTACGTCACGCTGTCGGACTCGGCGCGCGGAGTGACCGTGATCTCCGACGGGCTCGCCGAGTACGAGGCCGATGTGGACGGCACCGTGCACGTCACGCTCGTTCGCGCCGTCGGCGAGTTGTCGCGCAACGATTTGCCGGAACGGCCGGGGCATGCCGGATGGCCGTCGCCCACGCCGCAGGCGCAGTGTCGCGGGCCCTTCACCGCGGAGTTCGCGGTGCTCATGCATGGGCCGCGGGGGAGCGAGACGTCGGAGCTGGTGGAGCGAACGGCGGAGGACGTCCTCGTGCCGGTTACGGGCGAGACGCTGCGCTCGATGATCGTGACGCCCCCCGAATCGCCGAGCCTCGAACTCCATGGTCGCGGGCTGGTCTTCTCGGCGGTCAAGGAGAGCGAGGACGGTGAATGGACCGTACTCCGCTGCGTGAACGTGTTCGATCGTGCCGTCCGCGGAGGTTGGACGCTCGGGGGCGGCATTCGCGAGGCACGGGCGTCGCGACTGGACGAGACGCCGGCCGATGCACTCCCCGTGGCGGATGGTTCGGTCGAGTTCGAGGCGCCGCCGCGCGGGATCGTCACGGTGCTGGTGCGCTGACTGCTACGCCCGGTCCCCCAGCAGTCCGGCGGCCTCTCCCGACATCCGGTCGCGCAGCCAATCGCCGAGCAGGGTGCACGCGAGCACGGTCACGATCAATGCGATCCCGGGCGCCAGCGCGATCCACGGCGCGGTGACGATCGCGTCGCGGCCCCCCGCGATCATGTTTCCCCAACTCGGTGACGGGGGCTGCACGCCGAGTCCGAGAAAGGAGAGGCCGGCCTCCAGCAGAATCGCGTTGCCCACCCCGAGCGCCGTGGCAACGATGGCCGGACCGAGCGCGTTCGGCACCGCGTGCCGCCAGAGCACGCGGCCGCTGCGCGCACCGAGCGAGATGGCGGCGTCCACGTAGGGCTGCGCACGCACGCCGAGCACCTCGGCACGGATCATTCGCGCCACGCCCATCCATCCAGTGGCGATGAGCACGATGACCACGGTGCCCAGTCCCGGCTGCCAGAGCGCCGCGCAGACCAGCAGCAGCACCAGCCGCGGAATCGAGAGCATCGCATCCGTCGCGGCCATCAGCAGCCGGTCGGTGATCCCACCACTCCACGCTGCGACGGCGCCGACGGCGGTGCCGAGCGCCGCCGCCGCCACCGAGCCGACGACGCCGACCATGAGCGAGATGCGGCCGGCCAGCATCATCCGCACGAACAGGTCGCGCCCGAACCGGTCGGTGCCCAGCAGATGCAGGGTGCCCGATCCGTCGCGCGCGAGCGGGGGCAGGTATCGCAGCGCCAGCACGTCGCCGATGGCCAGCGGATTCTGGCCCGACAGCATCGGGACGACGATCACGCCCACGGCCATCGCCACGAGCAACACCACGGCGGCGGCAGCGAGGGGATCGCGCCGTGCGGCGCCGGCGCGCACGGGGGAGCTCATGTCGCCGTCCGGCGCGGATCGAGCAGCGGGAGCACGAGATCGGCGGCCAGGTTGGCCGCGATCACGGCGCCCGCGTAGAGCATCGCGCTCGCCATCACGACGGGGTAGTCGCGCGCGGCGATGGCGTTGAGCATCGTGCGCCCCATTCCGGGCCACGCGAACACCGCCTCCACGAAGATCGAACCCGCCACGAGGCCGGGCAGCGCCAACGCCAGCAGCACGACGAGTGGCGGCAGGACGTTGGCCAGCACGTGGCGCAGGTACACGCGCACCGGCGCCACCCCCTTGGCGCGCGCGGTCCGCACGAAGTCCTGCCGCGCCACGTCGGCCACGCTGCTGCGCGTGTAGCGCGCGATCCCCGCGGCGCCGATGGCGGCGAGAATCGTCACCGGCAGCACGGCATGCCGGAGAACGTCACGCAGCGATTCCCATCCCGACAGCATCGCACCGGGGGTGTGAAGCCCGAACGCCGGCAACCGCAGCCAGGTGGGCAGCCCCATCATGCTCGCGCCGTAGGTGAACACGGCCACCAGCGCCAGCGCGAGCCAGAACGACGGCATGGCGAACACCGTCGTCGTGACCACGGTCAGCGTACGGTCCCAGCCCGTGCCCCGTCGCGCCCCCTGCAGCATGCCGATGGGGACGCCGATCAGGAAGGTGAGCGCCAGCGACGCCAGGCCGAGCCCGAACGAGATCGGGGCGGCGCGGGCCAGCACCCGCGTCACGGGTTCGTGCGTGGCGAAGCTCTCGCCCAGATTCCCCGTGAGCGCGGCCTCCAGCCAGCGTGCATATTGCACCGGGTACGAGGCGTCGAGGCCGAACTCGTGCCGCAGCCGGGCCGCCGCGGCCGGCGGCGCATCCGGCGGCACCAGCATGGTCGCCGGGTCGCCCGGGGCGAGCCGGACGAGCACGAACGTGAGACTCACGACGAGCCAGTAGAGAACGATGGCGTCGCGCAGGCGACGCGCCACGGGGAGGGCGGACACGCGTTGATAATGTCAGTGGTTCGGCGCGCGTCAATCGTCGGCACGGTATTGATGCTCGGTTGTGGGGCGCCGCCGCGTGCCCCCGGGGTGGTCGTCTACGCGTCCGGCACCGACCTCGAGTCGGCCAACCCCCTGGTCACCATCCACCCGCTGTCGCGGCAGGTGCAGCGGTACGCGCTGTTCACCACCCTGGCCCGGTACGACTCGACGCTCGCGCCGGTGCCGTACGCCGCCCGGTCGTGGGATTGGAGCCCCGACCACCGGGCGCTGCGCTTCCATCTGGTGACCGCCCTGCGGTGGGACGACGGCCAACCGACCACTGCCCGCGACGTGGCGTTCACCATTCTCGCGGCGCGCGATCCGGTCACCGGCTACCCGCGCGCGGGGGATCTCGCGAGCATCGACACGGTCGAGGCGCTCGACGATTCGACGGCCGTGGTGCAATTCGTCCGGGCGCCGCCGAGCTTTCCGCTCGTGTTCTGCGAACTCCCCATTCTGCCCGAGCATCTCCTGCGCCACGTCCCGCGCGCCGACATGCGCCGCGCGCCGTTCAACGACGCGCCGGTGGGCAACGGCCCCTTCCGATTCGTGCAACGGGTGCCGAACCAGCGCTGGGTGTTCACCCGCAACGACGACTTTCCCGCCGCGCTCGGCGGGCCGCCGGCCCTGCGCGGGCTCGTCATCGCCGTGGTCGACGAGGCGACCACCAAGTTCGCCGGACTGGCGAGCGGCGAACTCGACGTGGCGGGCGTGTCGCCTTCGATGGCGGCGTTGGTGCGTCGCGATCCCACACTGCGGTTGATCGACTATCCGATTCTCTTCGAGACCGGCCTCGTGCTCAACACGCACCGTCCGCCGTTCGACGACGTCCGGGTGCGGCACGCCATCTCGCTGTCCATCGACCGCAGCCGGCTGGTGCGGGTGGCGCTCGCCGGATTCGGCACGCCGGCGGGCGGCCCGGTGGCGCCCGAGGTGCCGGATGCCGATACCACGCCTCCCGTGTTCGACCCGGCGCGCGCCGACTCCCTGCTCGATGCCGCGGGATGGACGCGTGGCGCCGACGGCCGTCGGCGGCGCAACGGCAAGCCGTTCGCCTTCGAACTCCTCACCGTCGGCACGGCCGACAATGCGCTCGAGCAGCTCATCCAGGCCGATCTGGCGGCGCGCGGCATCGCGATGCGCATACGGCAGATGGAACTGGGTGCCTTCCTTACCGAGGCGCGCGCCCGGCCCAAGCGGTTCGACGCGCTGGTCACCGGCATGTCGGGCGATCTCTCGTTGTCCTACCTGCGCGCCATGTTCGAGAGCCGGCAGGCCGGCGGCGCCCTCGACTACGCCGACTTCCACGAACCGCGGCTGGACTCGGCGTTCGCACGCGCCACGGTAGCGCGGTCGGCGGCCGCGCGGGCCGCGGCGTGGCGCGACGTGCAGCGCGAACTTCGCCGCCAGGAGCCGGTGGTGTGGTTGTACCACGCGCGTGGGGTACAGGGCGCGACCCGGCGGTTGACGCATGTGACGATGGATCTGCGCGGAGAACTCGCCACGCTGGCGCAATGGCGGCTGGTGTCGAGAGATTCCCTGTAATGCCTCTCCTCCTCGATCTCGAAGACCTGTCGCACCGCCGCCCCGTGGCCGGCGGCGCGCTCGGCCCCCTGGCCGATTCACTCGCCGCCGACCTCGAACGCCCGCTTGCGGAACACATCGGCGTGCCGCGGCAGAAGGCGCTCTTGTCGCGAGCCGGTGGGTACTGCGAGCGCGACGGTTCGGCGCTGGCGTTCGACCCCTGGTCGCCGCACGAACATCGCTGTCCGCGGTGCGGGCACGTGCATCGCGGCGAGTTCCACGACCGGTGGTGGCTGTACCCATACCAGCTCTGGCTCGCCGAGCGCGCCGTGCATGCGGCCACCCTGTTCGCGGTGCGCGGCGACGCACGGCATGCGGACTTCGCGGCCGATATCCTGGCGCAGTACGCCGCCGCGTATCTCGAGTATCCCAATCGCGACAACGTGCTCGGTCCCACGCGCCCGTTCTTCAGTACGTACCTCGAGTCCATCTGGCTGCTGCAGCTCTGCGTGGCCCTCGATCTGCTCGAGACGGCGGGGCGGGGCGATGTCGGCGAAGAGGTGCGCGAGAAGCTCATCGGCCCCAGCGTCGCGCTCATTGCCGAGTACGACGAGGGACCGTCCAACCGCCAGGTGTGGAACAACGCCGCGCTGCTCGCGGGCCATCTGCTGCTGGGGCACGAGCACGCCGTCGAGCCCATCGTGTTCGGGCCGTCGGGGCTGCTGGCGCATCTGGAGGACGGCCTGCTGGACGACGGAACCTGGTACGAGGGCGAGAACTACCACCAGTTCGCGCATCGGGGCTTGTGGTATGGGATTCACCTCGCCGGGCGGGCCGGACTGGCGCTCCCCGCACCGGCCGTCGAACGGTTCGACCGCGGCTTCGCGGCGACGTTCGCCACGGCGCTGCCCGACCTCACCCTTCCGGCGCGCAAGGATTCGCAGTACGCCACCTCGCTCCGCCAGTGGCGCTTTGCCGAAATGTGCGAATTGGGCCTGGCGCGCGCGGGCACTCCGGCGCTGGCCGCGATGCTCGCCAAGCTGTACGACGGGACGGCCTCCGAAGGCGACGCCGGGCGCGCGACGTCCAGCGCCGAGGTGGAGCGCAATCTGCCGGCGGTCCGCCTCACGCGGGCGGACCTCGGATGGAAGTCGCTGCTCTTCGCCCGTGAAACGTTGCCGGCGGGCGCGCCCGCCGATCTGTCGAGCGTACTGCTGGCGGGACAGGGGGTCGCCGTGTTCCGGCGCGACCACGACCGCGTGTACGTCGCTCTCGATTACGGGCAGTCGGGCGGGGGGCACGGCCACCCCGACCGGCTGAACGTGCTCTTCTCCACCGGCGCCGCGCGCTGGCTCGACGACCTGGGCACCGGATCGTACGTCGATCCGTCACTCCACTGGTATCGGAGCACGCTGGCCCACAACGCGCCGATGGTGGACGGCCATTCGCAGTGGCGCGTGGACGGCGTGCTGCAGGCGTTCGACGAGCAGGGCGACTTCGCGTGGGTGAATGCGTCGGCCTTCGTCTGGCCCGACGTCATCGTCCAGCGGACGCTCGTCATCACGCCGGACTACTTCATCGACCGCCTGCGCTGGCGCGCCGGCCACGCCACCGCGTTCATGTTGCCCATCCACTGCGCGGCCGAGTTGACGGGACAGATCAAGGCCACCCGGGCGCGATTCGCCGGCGCCGGCGGCCTCGAGGACGGCGACCAATTCGTCACCACCGAACGCGCGTACAAGGCGGCAGCCGGCGCGCGCGTGTACCTCGTGGCTCGCGACCCGAAATCGGGAGAGGAGATTCGCGGCTTCACCTACTGCCGGTCGCGCTCCGTCTGGTACACGCTCTCGGCTCCCGGGCAACCGCCCACCGAGCGCAGGCGCTTCCACCTGGTCGAATCGGAACGAGAACCGGTGGGGGAACTCTGTACGGTGTGGGCATGGTCGCCCGATGTGGAATCGGTCGAGTGGAAGGCGGATACCATCGGTGTGAACCTGAGCAGCGAGGGGCGGCACGTGCATTCGTCGGACGACAGTGGATGGCACGTGGAACTCACCGAGCGCGGACGCTTCCGTCAGGTAGTGTTGGGAGGGCTGGTCGAGATCGAGGAGGTCGAGGCCACGCCGGAGCCGGACGCCGGAGCCAACCAGGAGGCCGGCGCCGAGCCGCGCGTGACGAGCGAGGAGCGGTCGCCCGGCTACAACGGGCTGCTCCTGCTCCCCGGGAAGCTCCAGGCGTCCTGGTGGTCCGACGCGACTCCCGAAGAACGAATGCGGTATGCCGTCTACCACCTCGGGGAGCCGACGTACCGGCGGTCGGAAGAGCGGTGGGCGGAGGCGGGCAGCCCCACGGCGCGCGTCGCGATCGCCGTGTCGGCCAAGGTGCTCACGGTGGACGTGCAGGTGACGACGCCCGAGCCGCGATTCGTCCCGGCCGACGCGGTGAATCCGTACGACAACGAACCGGCCGACATCAACGGAGACGGAGTACAGCTCTACGTGCGCACCCTCGACAATGGCGGGGCCTGGATGCTCGTGCCCGACCCGAAGGCCAAGGCGGGCGTCGTGCGGGCGCGCGCGATCGACGGGTGGGGCAGCCTCAAACCCGGGCGCAGCTCGTGGCGCCGCACGCGCGAAGGGTACGAACTCCGGATCGAGGTGCCGATGCGCGAGCCCCTTCAGGTGGGGAGCGATCTGGCGCTCGACGTGCTCGTCAACGAGACGGCGCCCGGCCGCGAGCGGCGCCGGGGGCAGCTCATCCTGAGCGGGCCCGACGGCGAATTCGTGTACCTGCGCGGCGACCGCCACGATCCGGCCCGGCTGTTGCACTTCACCGTCGTCACGTGACCGCATCGCGCCTGCATCACGTGCGGGTCGTCCTGTACGAGCCGCAGGATCCCGTGAACATCGCCGCCACGGTGCGGGCGATGAAGAACATGGGCGTCGGCACTCTGCATCTGGTGCGCCCGGTGGCCTACGATCCGGTCCGCCTCGAAGGCATCGCCCACAATACCCGCGACGTCATCGACCGGATCGCGCACTTCGACGATTTCGAGGCCGCCATCGCCGGCTGCGTGCGCGTGGTCGGGTTCACCGCGCGTCGCCGTGCGGCGCGGTGGGCGGTGACCACGCCGCGCGACGAAGCGGCGGTTTCCCTCGCCGCGGCGGCCGACGGTCCCGTGGCCTACGTGTTCGGCCGCGAGGACAGCGGCCTGCCCAACGACATCCTCGACCGCGTCCACGCGGCCGTCATGATCCCCACCACCGAGCACGCCTCCCTCAATCTGGCGCAGGCCGTCCTGGTGGGCGTCTACGAACTCCATCTGGCCGCCCAGCATGCGACCCGCGACGTCGCGCCGCCGCGCAAGGCGGCGCCGCCGCCAACGCCCGAACAGTTCGAGCAGTACTTTGCCGATGTCGAGCGCTCGCTCGACGCCGTTGAATTCTTCAAGACGCGCGTGTCGGAGCACATCATGCGCACGGTGCGATCGCTCACCTACCGCGCCGCGCCCGATGCCCGCGAACTCTCGCTCATCCGCGCCATGGCCCTCGAGGTCGTGAACTACCTCCGCCGCATCGGGCGGTCTTGACGCCCGATCCCGGGCCGACATTCTTCATTCCCATGGTCTTCAAACGACTCTTCGATCGCGGCTCGGCCGCTGATCCCGCCCAGACGGACGCCGCCACCGAGGTGGATGATACGCCGGACGACGACACGCTGACGCCCGAAGACGACAGCGAACTCCCCGAGGAAGCCCCCGATCTCGGATGGACGGCGCGGGCCGCCTCCGTCATTGCCGGCGGCGCGTCCACCGGCAGCAAGCGCCCGGCCGGACTCTACGGCACCGACACTCCGTCGGCGCCGACGCACTTCGTCCATGCGTCGGGCTGCCACGTGGTCGCCGACGACGGCGAGACCTACGTGGACTGCACGATGGCACTCGGCGCGGTGGCGCTGGGCTATGCCGAGCCCAACGTCACGCGCTCCGTCCTCGACGCCATCGGGGGTGGGCACGTATCCGGTCTCAACAGCACACTCGAGGTCGCGGTGGCCGAACGATTGTGCGGCATCATCCCGTGCGCCGAGCAGGTTCGCTTCATGAAGACCGGCGCCGAAGCCACCTCGGCCGCCGTCCGCATCGCGCGCACGTATACTGGGCGTGATGTCGTGGTGGCGTCGGGCTACCTGGGCTGGCACGACTGGGCGAGCGACGCCGCCGGCGTGCCCGAGGGGGCGCGCCGCGAGGTGATCCGCGTGCCGTTCGACGACGTCGCGGCGCTCGAAGCGGCGGTCGCCACGGCGGGCGACCGGCTGGCTGCCGTGATCCTGGAACCGGTGGTCGAGCGGCTGCCGTCCGAGGCATGGATTGCCCGCGCGCGACAACTGTGCGATGAGAAGGGCGCCGCCCTGATATTCGACGAGATGAAGACGGGCTTTCGGTTGGCGCCGGGCGGCTACCAGGAAGTGTCGGGCGTGACGCCCGATCTCGCGACCTTCGGCAAGGCGATGGCCAACGGATTTCCGCTGGCTGCGGTTTGCGGGCGCCAGGACCTCATGGACGCCGCGAACCGCACCTGGATCTCCACCACGCTCGCCGGCGAGGCGGGCGCACTCGCCGCCGCGCTCGCGGTCATCGAGTGGCACGTCCAGGCCGACGTGTGCGACGCGCTGGCCACCAACGGCGCCGAAATGCGGCGCGTGGTGTCGGCGGCCATCGCCGCCAGCGGCGTCGAAGGCGTTGCGCTCGACGGGCTCGATCCCATGTGGTTCCTGCGCTTCGACGACCCCGCGGTGGAATCCGACTTCCTCCAGCGCGCCATGACCCACGGCGTGCTCTTCAAGCGTGGGGCCTACAACTACGCGTGCGTGGCGCACGACGACGAGGCCGTCCGCGCCATCGAGGCGGCGGCCAGCCGCGCCCTGGTCGAGATGCGCGAGGGCGTGTGACCGCGGCCGTTGACGCCCCGCCGCTCGCTGGACCCCAGCCGCTCATCGACGCCCACGCCCACTTCTGGCACGCGGGCAGTGGACGGTCCGACTGGGACGCGGTGAACGCCGCACGCCTGCGGGCGGGCGATCGCATCGGCATCTGGTACCACGTGGCATCGGTGCTCGGCAGCTGGGGCTTCTCGTCGCCGGTCTACTTCCCGTCGCCGCGCGACGTGAGCGCCGGCAACGACGCCATGCTCAATTTCGCCGACGCGCACGCCGACCGCGTACGCGCGTACGCCACCGTCAATCCGAACCACACGGCGCACGCCGTGGAGGAGATCGAACGCTGCGTGGCCCGCGGCGCCGTCGGCGTGAAGCTTGCCGCCAGCCGCCGGGCCAGCGATCCGCTGCTCGATCCGGTGTGCGAGGCGGCGGCCCGCCACGGGCTCCCGGTGCTGCACCACATCTGGCAGCACCGCACCCGCGAGTGGCCGTCGCAGGAGATCTCCGACGGGCTGGACCTCGCCGAACTCGCGCGCCGGCACCCGACGGTGTCGTTCATCCTCGCGCACATCGGCGGGGGCGGCGACTACATGCACACCTTCGCGGCCATCGCCGACGTCCCGAACATCCTCGCGGATCTCTCGGGCAGCGGCGTGGACCGCGGCATGCTCGATGAAGCGGTTCTCCGGTTGGGAGTCGACCGGCTCATCTGGGGGAGCGACGTGACCATGGAGACCGGGCTCGCCAAGCTGATGGGCTTCGAAGCCATCCGGCTGACGCCCGATGACGTGCGCCGGATCCGCGCCGACAATGCGGTGCGCATCTTCCCGCCCGGCAGCTTCGGCCGCGTCGAGCACGCGTCGTCGCACCCCGCGCCGGGGCCCGCATGATCGACGTCAACGCGCTCATTGGGCCGTATCCATTCCGCTACGTGCCGCATCCGGATCCCGAGGTACTCGTGCGCGTGTTGGAGCGCGAACGGTTGACCGGCGCGTGGGTGGGCCACCTGCCGAGCGCGTTCTACCGGGATCCTTCCGCCGGCAACGCGCAGCTCTACACCGCCGTCGCCCCACACGCGCCGGTCCTGCGACCCGTGCCCACCATCCGTCCCAACTGGCCGCGCTGGGAGCGCGCGCTCCGCGCCGCGGCGGACGCCGGCGCGCCCGCGGTGCGCGTGTATCCCACCATTTGGGAGATGGGCCCGCACGATGCCCGGCTCTCCGAGTTCGCGATCGCCTGCGGAGAGTCCCGCCTGGCGCTCCTGCTCACCGTGCGATTCGAGGACCTGCGCCAGCGGCATCCGCTGGACCGGGCCGGCGACCTCACCGCGGCGGCCATCCGGACACTGGCCAGGGCAGGGGAGCGGGTGCGGCTCGTCGTCACCGCGGCCGGGCGCGAACTGATCGAGGAAGTGCACTGGGGGCTTACCCCGGCGGAGCAACAGCGCGTCGTCTGGGACATTTCCTGGATCTGGGGTCCGCCCGAAGACCACCTCGCCAAGCTGTTCGACACGATCGGCCCCGGCCGCTTCGTATACGGCACGCACTGGCCGCTGCGGCTCACGCAGAATCCGCGGGCGAATCTGGCGCTGCTGCCGGACGATCGCGCACCGGCGGGGCTCGCCGATCCCGAGCAGTTGTTCGGGTGACGTGCTCAGTGCCAACCGGGTCTGGCCGGGTGAGAGAATGTTTTCGTAGTAATTGTCTCTCAATACTTGCGCGAATTGGCCAACGCAGTGAGATTTTTTCGTCGCCCGCAGACTTGTGAAATAGTTCACAAAGCACTCACCCGCTTCACAAGCCGCCCGTACCCAACGTGATACCCTTCCGCACCACATCGCGATGACCAAGCGAAGGAAATGGACCGCCATTCCGGGGCTGGTCGCTCTGGCCGCCGGCGCCGTGATCCTCTCCGCCTACAGCGGCGCGTCATCCTCGCAGAACAGTTCGCCGACGCAACCGATCGCATTTCCGCATTCGGTACACGTTGGAAAGCTCGGCATCAACTGCGTCTACTGCCATTACACGGCCAAAAGTCGCCCGACTCCGGATCCCGGCGGTCTCGACCTGTA
>CAWGJO010000027.1:0-291727 GCA_963822945.1 uncultured Gemmatimonadaceae bacterium
GGTGCGTGTTGGACAGGATCTCGTAGATGTACACGATCATCGGGTACTTCTTGCCCGGCTGATAGTCGGCGGGCAGGGTGAGCGTGCCCTGCAGTTTCTTCCCGCGGCTGTTGGTGAAGTTCACGAGCACACGCCGGCCCCAGGCGTACTCCGAGATCTGGGGATCGGCGTCGGTCACCTCCCGGGGGGACGAGAACTTCGCGTGGCTCACCCAGTAGTCCGGAAACTCCCGGAACGTCTGCTCGGTGAAGATCACCCGGTCGGCGTGCTTCGCCTTCTCCGCCTGGCCGATCATCTTGTCCTCGTAGATGAGCGGGGTGGCCCTGCCGCCTCCGGCCGGCATCTGGTAGTAACCGGACTTCTTGGTCCACTCGCCGTAGGCGGTGAGCGTCTGGGGCTTTGAGAGGTCCACCGCTTCGGCGGGACCGCCGCCGAAGCCGAAGCCGCCGCGTCCTCCCCGGCCGCCGCCCTCCAGGTGCGCGAGCCGCAGTTGAATCTGCCCCGCGGCACCGGCGCCGCCCGTGAGATCCCGGCCCTTTGCGCCGTCGAGCGGCAGCGACCAGACGTCGTACTTGTCGTAGAGCAGCACCGACGTCCCGTCCTTCGACCAGCCGGCCACGCCCCAGATCGGCTTCTCCGCGGCGTGATCGTCGTCGGTGTCGATGAAGCTGTGCCCGGTGGCGGCGTCGACGTTCACCGTCCTGCCGGTGGCGAGGTCGTAGCCCATCACGTGCCCGGCTCGCAGGTACAGGAACCAGTTGCCGTCGGGCGAGGTGCCCATGGTGCGCAACAGGTGCCGGGCGATGAGCGTGCGCGCGCCGGTGGTGGTGTTCACGCGGTAGTAGTCCGCACGCGAAGGCTGGCCCTCCGAGAAGTCATGGTCGTATGGCGTGGCATCGCGCCCGATGGCCCACCGGCCGTCGGCCGTGGGCGTGACGCTGTCCATGTTGGTGTCGGCCAGTTGCACGAACTTCCGCGACGCCACGTCGAACGCCGACGCCAGGGTGGCGCGGCGCAGCCGGCTGATCTGGATCATCTGCTGCGACTGGAGTTCGACGTCGTCGTAGTGCCAGACGTCCACGTCGGCCTTGGACTCCTCGCTCTTGGGCAACACGTCGGCCTGCTTCTTGATGCCGACGAACAACCGCGCGCCGTCCTTGCTCCACTGCGGTGCGGCGTACTCGCTGAGCACGAAATCCTTGGGGAAGGTCGCGTCCTTTGCGGGATCCCATTCCACGGCCGGCTGCGTGGTGGCGGCGTCGGGCCAGGCCAGGAGCACGTTCGCGCGCAGTTCCTTGTCCTTGGGCTTCTCGCCACGCAGCGCCACCAGACTGGTGGACGAATCGCGCCACGCCAGGCCGTCGTATTCCATGGGCTTGCTGTCGAGCGCCCGCGTGGCGCCGCTGCCGAGATCGATCACGTACACGCCGTTGCCCAGCCGGTCGGCCGCATCGACGGTGTAGGCCAGCAGGTTTCCGGCGGTGTCGAAGTCGTACTCGTTCACGTTGCCGATGTTCTGGGTTACGCCGTCCGCCAGCCGCCGGAGCAGGAGGTCGCTGCCACGGTGCGACGTGTCGCCGCGCGCCGGCGCGATCTTGATGGCCAGATAGCGCGATCCGCTGGCGAACTGGAAGCCGGCCGGATTGGGGACGTCGAACTTGGCGCCCGAGGTCAGGTCGAGCAGTTCGAAGTGCCGTGTGGTGCCGCCGTTCCCGGCACCGTTGGCGCCACCGCCCCGCCCCCCGCGCCCAGCGCGTCCCGCGCCGCGTCCACGGGATTCGGCTGCCTGAGCCGGCGGGTTCACGTAATAGCCGATCCAGTGCGCGTCGTCGGAGAACTGCACGCTGCCACCGCCGGCGCCGCCTCGGCCGCCGCGACCGCCACCCGCTGCTTCACCCACGGGTACGCGGTACAGCTTGTCGCCGTCGAGTTGCTTGACGAACAGCGTATCGTCGCCCTCGTTCGGCGCGTACGTGTAGGTCATCCATTTCCCGTCGTCGCTGATCGACGTATTCGTGATGCGCTTCCACGACGGATAGTCGGCCAGCGTCAACACCTTCTTGCCGTCGGGCGCCCGCTTGTGCGCCGCCGCGGAATCCTGCGCCGCCGCGTGCGCGGCGGGCATCAGGGCCAGGGCGAAGGCCAGCGCGAGATGGCGCGAGGCGGGGCGCCGCCAGGTAGACGTACTCATCGAATGGGTTCTCCCTTGTCGACCTGCGGCACGCCGTCCTTCATCCACTCCGGCATCGGCGCCCCTTTCAGATAGTGATCGAAGAACTGCTTCATGCGGATCTGGAAATCGATCTGGTTGGGCTTCTTCGACAGATGGTGCGGCTCGCCCGGATACGACAGGAAGATCACCTTCTTGCCGAGGCGCCGGGCGGCATTGTACAGCTCGAGCCCCTGGTGCCAGTCCACCGCGTTGTCGGCCGTGCCCTGCAGGATCATGAACGGGGTCGTGATCTTGGGCACGTTGAACAGGGCCGACTGCTCCTCGTACAGTTTGGTGTGGTTCCAGGGCGTGACGTTCTCGCCCATGCGCACCTGCCCGACTTCGGTGATGCCCTGCTGCACGGTGCCGGTGCCCGGATACAGTTCGTCGTAGAAGCTGATCAGATCGGTGGGCGGAGCGCCGGTAACGATGGCAGCGAACATGCTGGTCTGGGTGAGGATGTAGCTGGACTGGTAGCCGCCCCAGCTGTGCCCCTGCAGTCCGATGTGGGCAGGGTCGGCGTAGCCCATCTCGATCACCTTCTTCACGCCACTGGTCACGCAGTCCAGCGCCGAACTGCCAGGCGCGCCGATCTGGTAGCGCACGTCGGGTTCGAAGACCAGGTATCCGTTGCTCGCGTAGGTGGACATCTGCGGGCGGTCGTCGAACGTCGGCATCGAGAACTGGTGATGCGTGTTCGACAGGATCTCGTAGAAGTACACGAGCATCGGGTACTTCTTGCCGGGCTGGTAGCCCGCCGGGAGGGTGAGCGTGCCCTGCAGCTTCTGCCCGCGGCTGTTGGTGAAGTTGATGAGGACCTTGCTCCCCCACGCGTAGTCCTTCAGGAACGGATCGGCATCCGTCACCTGCTGCGGCGCCTGGAACGCGGTGTTGCTCACCCAGTAGTCGGGGAACTGGCGGAAGGTCTGTTCGGTGAAGATCACGCGGTCAGCGTCCTCGGCCTTCGACACCTGGCCGATCATCTTGTCCTCGTAGATCAACGGCTTGGGCGCCTGGCCCGGCTGGAGCGTCCAGTAGCCCGACTTCTTGGTCCACTCGCCATACGCGGAGAGGGTGATCGGTTTGGAGAGATCGATGCCGTGGTCCTCCACGCGCGGGCCGGCGGCGAATCCGCCACGGCCGCCACGCCCGCCGCGTCCGCCGCCCCCCGGCAGGTCCAGCCGGACGACGCGGAATTCGATCTGCTGCGCCTTTCCCGTGCCCCGCGTGAGATCCACCGGCTTGCCGGTGCCGTCCAGCGACAACCGCCACACGTCGTACTTGTCGTACACGAGCACGTACCGGCCGTCGCTCGACCACCCGGCCAGCCCCCAGATGGGGCGCTCGTACGCGTGGTCGTCGTCGGTGTTGACGAAATTCATTCCGCCATCCACCTGCGTGCTCTTTCCCGACGCCGCGTTGTAGGCGTAGATGTGCTGGTCGTGCAGATACAGGAACCACTTGCTGTCGGGCGACGTGCCCATGGTGCGCCAGAGCTTGTCGGCAATGAGCGTGTGCGTGCCGGTAGCGGTGTTCACGCGATAGTAGTCGGCGTGGCTTCCGCCCCACGCCACCTCGCCGCGATACGTCGTGTCGTTGCGTCCCACGCCCCACGAGCCGTCGTCCGACCATCTGCACGGTGGGCATCGCGCTGTCCGCCAGCTGGACGAACCGGCCGGACGGCACGAGCACGGACGATGCGAACGTTGCCCGCCGCTCCTGCTGGATGCGCACCATCTGCACCGACTGCAGTTCGGCGTCCTTCCAGTGCCAGACGTCCACGTTGGCCTGCGGTTCCTCGCTCTTGGGCAGTTCCGCTTCCTGCTGCTTGATGCCCACCAGCACGCGTGAGCCGTCGTCGCTCCAGCGCGGTGTGGCGAATTCGCTGAGCACGAATCCCTTCGGGAAGTCCGACGCCTTGGAGGGATCGTACACGGTCTCGGTTCCGGCGCCGGCGCCGAGCCCGGTCCAGGCGAGCAGCACGTTGTCCTTCTGCTTCATTTCCTTGGGCTTGGTTCCGCGAAGGACCGCGAGATCGGTGCCCTTGTCGCTCCACGCCATGCCGGCGTAGTCCTCGGCGGTGGCGTCGAGAGCGCGTGTGGCGCCGCTGGCCAGATCGATGAGGTAGACGCCGTTGCCCAGGTTGTCGGCCGCGTCCACGGTGTACGCGAGCAGCTTTCCGGCGTCGTCGAAGTCATACTGGGCCACGTTGCCCACGTTGCGCGTGTTCCCGGTGGCCAGATCGCGCAGCAGCAGATCGGAGCCGCTGTGCGTGGTGTCGGTACGCGACGCCCTGGCGAGGTGGACGGCGAGGGACCTCGATCCCTTGGCGAATTTGAATTCCTGCGCGTTGGGCGCCGACCACTTGTCGCCGGTGGCAAGGTCGAGCAGCTCGAACGTGCGCGGGCCGGCGTTGCCGCCGCGGCCGCCGCGCCCTTCCGGCGCCGGCGGTGTCTGGCCCCGTCCCCCGCGCCCCCCACGGCCGGTGGGCTTCGGCGGGCTCACGTAGTAGCCCACCCAGTGCGAGTCGTCGGAGAACGCCGGCGCCGCGCCGCGCGTGATCGCGTACACCTTGTCGGTGCCGAGCCGCTTCACGAACAACGTGTCGTCGCCGTCGTTCGGCGCGTAGGCGTAGGTCATCCATCGTCCGTCAGGCGACAGGTCGGCGGAGTTGATGCGCTGCCATCGACCGTAGTCGCCGACGTTGAGGATCTTGAGTCCGGTATCGGGCTGCGCGGGCGCCTGGGCCGCGGGCCGGGCACGACGAGCGCGCTGTGCCGAAGCGGATGTGGGAGCGGCGACAACGAGCGCCAGCAGCAGCGTGAGAGCCGACGTCGAGCAGGAGGGGCGACGCATGGAAGACTCCGGAAGCGAGCCGAGGGTGGGGATGGGGATGGGGGCGGCGGGTGCGACCGCCAGGCCAACATCATGGAGCCAGGTACACGCGCGTTCAAGCCGGGGGACAGCCGGATCGCGCAACGTAGGCGATGGTCGCGTTCCGGCGTATACTCCCGAGAGGTGGGGCGCGACGAACCGTTTTGCGGGAGCGTGTGAGCGTGACTCGGAAGGATGCGGCAGCCACTCGATCTCATGCGGCCATCTGGGCGCGGGCTGCCATGCTCGCCCTGCTGTGCATTGGATTGGCCCTGGCCGCGGCGTCGTCGAGCCTGCACGCGGGGTTGCTCCGGCTGCTCGCCGACACCGAGGCGATCATCGTCCATCATCCGGTGGGCGGCCCGATGCTGTTCTTCCTGCTCGCCGCGCTGTCGGCCATGCTGGCGTTCTTCTCGAGTGCCGTGCTTGTCCCGGTGGGGGTGTACGCCTGGGGCAAGCTGGCCTGCCTGGGTCTGCTCTGGGGCGGATGGCTGCTGGGCGGACTCGCGGCCTATGCCATCGGGCGGTACCTGGGCCGGCCGGTGGTCGCCGCGCTCATGTCGGCCGACGTCCTGGAGCGCTACCAGCAGCGGATCTCGGCGCGGGCGCCCTTCAGGCTGGTGCTGCTCTTCCAACTCGCGCTGCCGTCGGAGATCCCGGGCTACCTGCTCGGTCTGGCGCGGTACAATCTGTTCAAGTTCACCGCCGCGCTCGCGATCGCCGAACTGCCGTTCGCGCTCGGCACGGTGTATCTGGGCGCCAGCTTTCTGGAGCGGCGCATCCCGCTGCTGCTGGCGATCGGCGCGGCGGGCATCGGGTTCAGCGTGTGGGCGGCGCGCCGGCTGCGCCGTCAGATCGCGGCCTGACTATCGCGCGCGCAGGTGGTAGGGCAGGCCCGCCCGGTCGAGCGCGGCCTCCTCGTCGTCGCGGAGTTGGAGAATGCCCTGCCCTTCGCGGGTCACGATGCGCAGCAGCGTCTCGCCCCCACGATAGACGGTCAGATCCTCGAGCGACGATTCGCCGGGGGTGAACGCGAACAGTCCGCCGGTGAGCACGTCGCGCAGCACGGCCGCCGTCTCTCCGGTGAGGATCCAGCGATCGCCGGCGCTGGCCACGCGGCGGCGGAAGGTGGCGAGCAGTTCGTCCACCGCGGCCCACGGCGTGTGGGCCAGATACGGCGGACCCAGGAAGGCGAGGCTGAACTCGTCGGCACCGCGGCCGCGGCACCAGTCGAGCAGGTGCCAGCTCTGCTCGGGCGTGTAGTCCTCGCGACGAACGAAGAAGGTCTGCATGGGGGATGCGTGGCCTGCTGGGAAACGTCTATTCGGGACGCTGCGAGGCGCTCGCTTTGGCCTGCGCCAGATATCCCGGTTCGAGGTCGAGCAGGTTGGCGATCTTTCGCGTCAGGTACTGCTCGCGGTCGGCGATCTTCCCGTCGGCGAGCACCAGCCCCCACATGATCTCGGCGAGCACCATCTTCTGACCCAGGTCATAGTTGCGCTGGAGCACCGACGTGAAATGGTAGTAGTCCACCGATCGAATGCGTTCGCGTTCGGCGAGGTCGATGAGATGCCGTCCGGCCTCCGCGTCCAACCCGAAGTGCCGGGCGAGCACCGATTCAAGGTGCGCGCGCTCGGGCGCGGTGAACTCACCGTCGGCATAGGCGATCTCGAGCAGCAGCGTGCACGCCGCGAGATGGACGGGATCGACCCCGCTATCCGCCGCCGGATCCGCGGCTTGGGTCCGGGGGGCTCTGGCATGCAACAGGGCGCGAATGGAATCGACGAACATGGGCAATCGGCTCGGAACGTGGAACGGAAAAGGGGCGCCTGCGCGCCGCCTCTATATGTAATCGCGCGCGCCGCCCCGCCCTAGACGGCGCGCGCCTCAGCCAGCCAGTCCCATGGCAGTCGCGCGTGCATGCGCCGCGGCGGCGCGAGCGCCTCGGTGCTCCACCGGTAGTTCACGCGCGAGAGCCGCGACACGCGGAACCCGGCCAGGGCCAGCGTGGCGCGTAGCTCGTCGGCGGTGTAGTGCTTGGTGGGCACACCTTCGATGCTCACCGTGCCCGCTTCGGCACGCGGCGTGCCCGGATGGAAGTCGTACGCCGTGGGACGGCGGGGTGCCGTGCGCCGCCGGACGAACTCGCAATACGCGGCGGACTCCAGCGACGGCACCACGAACACGCCACTGCCGCCACGCTTCACGACACGGCGCATCGCGTTCCAGAGCGGGCGCCGCACGCGGCCGTCGGGATGGATCACCACGTTGGCGGCAACCACGCATCCGAACCCGCGCGCCAGACGGGCCAGGGCGCGCGGCGTGTTGCGTTCCACCGTCACGTTCGGCAGGTCCGCGGCGCGCGCGCGGGCGCGCGTCACGCAACGCGCCGACCAATCGATGGCGTGCACCGAACCGAACCACTGCGACAGGAAGGGCAGATATCCGCCGATCCCGCATCCGAAGTCGATCACGTTGTCGGCACGGCGCGCGGCGGCGCGAATCGCACGGCGAATCACGCCGCGCACGTCCTCGCGCAGGCTGTCGAAGATCTCCTCGTCCCAGTGGTCCGCCTGGTGATCCCAGTAGTCGCGGTTCACCGCGGCCGCACCACCCGGCCTCCCTGCATCACGAGGCGAACGTCACGCGTGTTGTCGATGTCCGCGGTGGGATCGGCGCCGAGCAGTACGATGTCGGCCACCTTGCCGGGCGCCAGCGTGCCCACCGAGTCGGCGATGCCGATGGCCCAGGCCGCGTTGGCCGTGGCCGCGGTGATGGCCTGCATGGGCGTGAGTCCGGCGTCGCGCACGAAGGTATCGAGTTCACGGTGCAGGATGGGGAGCGAGTCGAGTTTCGCGTCGTACATCTCGTCGGTACCGGCGACGATGCGCACACCGAGCTGCGCCGCGCGGCGGGTGACGGCATACATCCACGGCGTGCGGAGCCGGGCCACGGAGTCGTGCGGCAGTTCGTTGGCGAAGATCCAGAGGGTGGGGTTGAGTGCCACGCCGCGGTCGCGCATCGACTCCAGCAGCCGTTCGATGACGGGTGACCCGGCGGGAACGCCCCGAAAATCTCCCTTGGCGCGGTCGGGCCAATCGTCGGAACGCGGACTGCCCTGCCACACCAGATACGGCGTGTGGGCGAGCATGTCCGCGCCGGCCGCGACGAGATCCGAGGGCTTGCCGGGGAAGGTCGTGGCGTGCGCGATGACGCGAAGACCCTGGCGATGCGCCTCGGCGGTGGCCCGCGTGACTTCCAGCGAGTCGAGCGCCGCGTAGAGCTTGAGCCCCGTGGCGCCGGTGCCTCTGGCCATGGCCACCGCATGCGCGAAATCCGTGGTGTCGGTGACTGCCTGCATCCAGGGGGCCGTGCCCGGGGCATATCCGCGCGACGCATCCAGGGTACGGGGGTCCTTGAAGAAACTCGGACCGCCGAACAGCGCTACATAATAGATGTGCGGGCCCGCGATCTGCCCGGCGAGCACGGCCCGCTGGAGATCGCCGGTGGCGCGGGTGTCGCCGGCCAGTTCGAACACGCTGGTCACGCCGCCCATCAGCGTGTGACGCAGCGCGTCCGCGCGGTCGTTCCACGGATCCGTGCCCAGATGCACGTGGGCGTCGATCAGCCCGGGAATCGCATACAACCCACGGCCGTCGATCACCGAATCGGGAACCGGCGCGGTGCGCGGCTGTGCGCCGGCGGCGTCGATCTCCGCGATGTGTCCGTCGCGAACCACGAGGTTCACGCCGACACGCTCGGGAGCGCCGGTGCCGTCGATGAGCGTGACGTTCCGGATGAGGATCGGCACTTCGCGCGCCCGCGCAGACGCGCGCTGCTGCGCCGTCGCGGCGGGCGCCAGCCACATGACGGCTGCCCAGACAGCCACCGCTTCACGAATTCTCATGCGGAGAACCTGTCACCGCCGGAGACGCCGTGCAACGCGGCCGTCGGCCTCACCACGCGGCGCCCACCGCACGGCGTATGCGCACGAGCCGGCGGATGGCGGCAATGCCGAACAGCGGGCCGAAGGCCAGGATGGCCAACGCCCAGTGCCAGCCCACCGACGTCTGCACGGGCGGCACCAACTGGATGGAGACCATGGTGAGCAGGAAGCCCATGGACGTCTGCACCGACAGCGCCGTGCCCACGGAGTGCGGCGGTACGGCCTCGGTGACCAGCGTGCTGAACTGCGCCGAGTCGGCGACGACGAAGAAGCCCCAGACCACGGCGACGACCGCGGGAATCCAGAAGGGCATGCCGAAGGTGAAGCCGATGAGCACGGCGCAGGTGCCGCTGGCCGCCATCGCCACGGTGACCAGCCATTCGCGGCCGCGCTTGTCGGCGACGAGTCCGCCCCAGATGCAGCCGGCGCCCCCCGCCGCGATCGCGAAGAACGACACCAGAGACGCGACCTCGTTGGTGCGCGCCCCCGCGGCCATGCCGCTCGCCGCCGCGCTCGCGGCGAGGAACACCGGAATCCACGTCCACATGGAGTACAACTCGAACATGTGGCCGAGGTAGCCGCCGATCGCGAGCCGCCAGCGACGCGCGCGAAACACCGTGCCCACCAGCGACCAGGAGAACGGCCGCGACGGAAAAGCGTACGGTCCGTCGTCGTATCCCAACGCGACGAGGACGGCGCCGAACACGGCGAAGCCGCTCACGGTGAACAGCACCGTGGCGACGCCCGCGCCGGGAAAGGCGTGGACGAGGTACGGACTCGCCTTGCCGATGGTCAGCGCGCCCACGATGGTCCCGATGCCGAGCCCCCGCTGCGAGCGAAACCAGGTGGAGATCATCTTCATGGCGGGTGGATATACGCCGGCCAGGGCGAACCCGGTCACCAGGCGCAGGCCGAGCGCGGCCTGATACGTGGGTGCGTGGACGAGCGCCGCGTTGGCCGCCGCGCCGATGAGTGCCGCGCCGGCGAACAGCCGCTTGGACGGGATCACGTCCGCCAGGTTGAGCACCGCCGAAACCGCGGTGCCGAGGACGAATCCGAACTGGACGATGGTCACCAGCCATCCCGTCTCCGACTGGGTGAGCTGCCAGCGCTCCGCGAACTGCGGCCCGACGGCGGCCGCCGCCAGCCAGAGCGACATGCCGAACAGCTCGGCCGACGCGAGCAGGGCGAGCTGGCGCCAGCGGCGGGGATGGGAATCGGGGGCGGAGTCTGTCACGGGGATGGAAGGCGGTATGGCGGTGAGGCGAAGGGGATAACTCTGTCACTTCCCGCGGCGGCCCGGTAGACTTGCCTTCACCACCCGACCCGCTTCACCTGGGAGGACCGCACGATGTCAGCCTCACGAATCAGACGAGCGTCGATATGGTTTCTCGTTGCCGCAGCGGCGTTGCCGGGCGCGGCGAGCGCCCAGCAGGGCGGCGCGACCCCGACGCCGACTGCGGGACTGCCGTCCGATTCGGCGGTGCTGAGCATCATCTCGCAGCGAGTGAAGGAGGGCCGGAGTGCCGGGATCGTCGTCGGGTTGCTGGACCCCGACGGCAGCACCCGGGTGGTTGCGTTCGGCGATCCGGGGCCGGGCCAGCCGCCGCTGGACGGCAGCTCCGTATTCGAGATCGGATCGATCTCCAAGGTCTTCACAGCCACCGCGCTCGCCGACCTGGTGCAGTCGGGCAAGGTGAAACTCGACGACCCCGTACAGAAGTTCCTCCCCGACGACGTCACCGTGCCGTCGCGCGACGGCAAGCAGATCACGCTGCTGAACCTGTCGGAACAGAATTCCGGGCTGCCGAGGATGCCCAGCAACTTCCATCCGAAGGACCCGAACAACCCGTACGCCGACTACACGGTGCAGCAGCTGTGGGACTTCCTTTCTCACTACACCCTGCCGCGGGATCCCGGGGCCCAGTTCGAGTATTCCAACCTCGGGGTTGGCCTGCTTGGCCAGGCGCTCTCGCGGGCTACGGGAGAGTCGTACGAAGCGATGGAGCGACGGATGGTGTGGCAGCCGCTCGGCATGACGCACACCGCCATCACGTTGACGCCGTGGATGAAGCAGCACTTGGCGCTCGGCCACGATGCGAGCGGCAAGGTCACGGCCAACTGGGATCTGCCCACGCTGGCGGGGGCCGGCGCCATCCGGTCGACCACCGACGATATGCTCAAGTTCCTGGCGGCCAATCTCCATCCCGAACGTGGGCCGCTGGAACGCGCGATGGCGTTCGCGCACGAGCAGCGGGCGCCGGCCGGCAGCCCAACCATGCGCATCGGGCTCAACTGGTTCACGCTTCACGCCGGCAACGACAGCGTCGTGTGGCACAACGGGGGCACGGGCGGTTATCGGACGTTCATCGGATTCGAGCCCGCGCGGCGAGTGGGCGTGGTGATCATGACCAACAGCGGAGGTGAGGGCGCGGATGACATCGGCATGCACCTGCTCGATCCGGCGCTGCCGCTGGCGCCCAAGCCCGCGCCGCCGGTCAAGCGCAC
Source organism: uncultured Gemmatimonadaceae bacterium (assembly GCA_963822945.1). GTDB lineage: Bacteria > Gemmatimonadota > Gemmatimonadetes > Gemmatimonadales > Gemmatimonadaceae > JAGWRI01. The sequence continues at coordinate 11,541 of CAWGJO010000027.1, forward strand.
GGCAATCGATCTCCCCGCCGACTCGATGTCCCGATACGTGGGCGTCTACGAACTCGCGCCGAACTTCGACCTGACCGTAACGCTCACCGGCGATACCCTCTGGCTCCAGGCCACCGGCCAGGGACGGAACCGTCTCTGGCCCGAGTCACCGACCGAGTTCTTCTTCAAAGTGGTCGACGCCCAGATCACGTTCCTTCACGATGCCAAGGGCGCTGTCAGCGGTCTCATCCTGCACCAGAATGGGCAGCACCCGATCGCGAAGAAGATCAGGTAACAGAGCGCGGCCTCACAGCTCGTCGATCGACCTCGGCCAGTCCTGCTTGAGCAGCCGTGACAGGGCCCGGTCGGCGAGCAACCGGCCCTCGGTCTGACAGCGGGCGCAATAGTTGGTCTCGTTGTCGGCGTAGCGAATGCGCTGCACGGGCGTGCCGCACACCGGGCAGGGTTCGCGGAAGCGCCCGTGCACGGCCATGCCCTCGCGGAACGCCGTCACCTTGTCCGGGAATCCGTCGCCGACCTCGGCACGCAGCCGGTCGGTCCATCCGGCGAGGGTGCTTCGTGCCGCCTCGAAGAGGCGCGCGACCTCGTCATCCGTGAGCTTCGACGTGAGCTTGAGCGGCGACAGCCGGGCCGCGTGCAGGATCTCGTCGGAGTAGGCGTTGCCGATGCCGTCGAACAGACGCGGATCGGTGAGCGCCCGCTTGAGCGTGTGGTTCTCGCCACGCAGACGAGCCGCGAGATCGTCCGGCGGGGCCGTGAACACGTCGAGTCCCCCGCGGTCGAACGCACGCAGCCCGTCGCGGCCCCGCACCAGGTGCACCGATGCCCGGCGTTTGGTGCCGGCTTCGGTGAGCAGCAGCGATCCGTCGTCGAAATCGAGGGCGAGCAAGGCGATTCGCCCGGGCGGCTTCTTGCCGATGGGCAACCACCGCAGGCGGCCGGCGATCATGAGATGGACGACGAGGAACAGCGCGTCGTCGAACTCGACCACGATGCGCTTGCCGATGCGCGACACGCCGCGCACGCGACGGGCGTCGACGGCGGACAGCGGCGGGTCGACGGTGCGCAGCACGAACGGGCTGAGCAGTCGTGCCCGCAACACCGTGCGGCCAACGATGCGCCGGCTTAGCGCCTCGACGTAGATCGTGATATCGGGGAGTTCTGGCATCGATGCACCGTATCATCGCTTCCATGGCGGGCCGAACGCGAGGGGTGTAGTGTCCGGAGCGCCCATGCCGTCCCTCCACTTCAGCTCCTGGCTCTTTCTCGCCTTCGTTGCGCTCGGGCTTCCGTACGGCGCCGTCACGACGGCACGGCGGACGCGCAGCGCCGAGGGGCCGGCGCACATCGCCTCGCGGTCGCAGTTGCATCTGAATGCGATGGCCACGCACCTGCTCATCTTCGGCATCGCGTGGTACGCGGGGCTGCTCCAGGGGCTGCGGTTTCTGGGGCCCGTGCACCTCACCGCAGGCGACTTCCTGGCCGGCGCCGCGGCGCTCGCAGTGATGGGCGGCATGGCGTGGCTCTCCCAGCGCATGCGCAGCGAGGAGGAGCGGCGCCGCATGTGGGTGTTGGGGTTCCTGCCGCGCACGCTGCGGGAAGGCGTGCCGTTCACGCTGCTCGCGGCCGCCGGCGCTGTTTCGGAGGAACTCGCCTATCGCGGTGTCACGTTCACCTTGTGCACCATGCTCACCGGCAGCGCGCTCGCCGGTGCCCTGATCGCCGCGCTGGTGTTCGCGGCCGCGCACTTCCCCCAGGGCGGCAAGAGCATGGCGATCATCTTCGGCATCGCGCTCGTCAAACAGGAACTGGTGGTGTTCACGGGCACGCTGTGGGTGGCCATCGGCGTCCATTTCACGTACAACGTGCTCACGGCCTTGCGGATGGCGCGGCAGGCGAGAGAGTTCGCGCCGTCGCCTGCAGGGCCCCCGGCTGATTGACGCCACGGTGGCCACGGCCGAGTTTCCTTCTCCTCGCCTTTCGGATGGAGATGCGCGCCGATGATCGCCTGCGTTCTCGCTCTCGCGGTTCTGCTTCAAGCCCCAGGAGATTCCACCCCGCTGGCCGGCGCGCGAAATCCCGCGTACGCGCCCGACGGGCGGCTCGCCGTTTCCCGGCACGGCGATCTCTGGGTGCGGCAGCCGGACGGCCGATGGACCCAGCTCACGCGCGGCGCCTTCGTCGATCGCGAACCGGCGTGGACCGCGCGCGGCGACTCGGTGGTGTTCTCGTCCAACCGCGACGGCGGATTCGCCCTCTGGGTCGTCGGTGCCTCCGGCGGTGAGCCGGCGCGCCTCACCGACGGTCCCGCCGACGGCGAGCCGGCGGTGGCGCCCGACGGCAGCGTGTTCTTCATCCGCGGCTCGACGACGGTGGGCCGCCTCTGGGAGCGCAAACCCGGGGGCGCCGAACACCGCGTGACCGACAATGAGGACGCGGAATCGTGGCCGGCAGTATCGCGGCAGGGCGCGCTGGCGTACGTGACGTCGCACGACGGCACGGGGCACCTGCACGTGCGCGCCGCCGGCGACGTCGGTCGCGACCGCGACATCGTCGAGGCCCGTGGGCTGGACCACCCGGCGTGGTCGCCCGACGGCCAGCGGCTCGTCTACACTGCCGCGGCGCCGAGCGATGCAGTCTACGTGACGTCGATCGACGGCGCGTACACGAATCTCGTCAGCACCGAGAACGCCGAGGCCGCCTGGAGCCCCGACGGGGCACACCTGCTCCTCGTGCAGCGGCCGCCGCCCGACGTGTCGTACAACGGCGATCCCAACCGGTTGGGCGATCGCGACGCATACGATGCCTTTTCCGACGACGGGCGCATGTGGATGGTCGACGCCCCGGTGGCCCCCGATGCCGGACTTGCCGCGCTTTCGCCGGCCCCCGTGAATCGCGCGGAGCGCAACGCCGAGGTCTTCGACCGGTTCTTCGCCCGGCAGACGAAGCTCTATTACTCCGGCCGCTCGGCAGCCGCCCGCCGCGCCCGGTGGGATGCGCTGCGTGCCGGGTACCGCGAGCGGGCCATCGCCGCAACCAGCGACGACGGACTGCGTACCGTGTTGCACCAGATGCTCGAAGCGCGCCCGCCGCTGCGCAACGACGCCACGGGGCGCGCGGCCGTCTCGAGCGCGAGCCCGGTGGCCACGGCCGCGGGGCTCGAGATCCTGCGCGAGGGAGGCAACGTGGTGGACGCCGCGGTGGCCGTGTCGTTCGCGCTCGCGGTGGCGGAACCGGACGCCAGCGGACCCGGCGGCTACGGACAGATGCTCGTCTTCCAGCGCGGGATGGCGAAGCCGCATCTGATCGAGTTCATGACGCGGGTGCCCGAGGACGCCTCGCTCTCGAACCTGCCGGGCCTGCCGGACGAGCGCCCGGGCATGACCAACGTGCCCGGCACGGTGGCCGGGATGTACCACGCGTGGGAGCAGTTCGGCAGCAAGAAGATCCCGTGGGCCCGCCTGCTGGCGCCGGCCATTCGCGCCGCGCGCGACGGCTACGTGGTGAGCGACGGACTGGCGACGACGCTCGCCACGGAGCGCGACCAGTTCCTCAAGTATCCGGGCGCGCGGGCGCTGTTCTTCCGCCACGGAGAGCCGCTGCACGCCGGCGACACGCTCCAGAACCCGGACCTCGCATGGACGCTGCAGCAGATCGCGGACAGGGGCGCCGACGGCTTCTACAAGGGCGAAGTGGCGAAGCGCATGGTGGACGATCTCCGGCAGCACGGCAATCTGATGAAGATGAGCGACATGGCGCGCTACTTCGCCGTCGACCGTGAACCGGTGAGCGGCACCTATCGCGGGTACACGCTCTATTCCACCGCGCCGCCGGTGGCCGGCGGCGCCGAGCTGGTGTCGACGCTGAACATGCTGTCGCACGTGACCACGCCGCGTCCCTATACCGACGACATCCACACGCTCAACGCGATGATCCAGGCGTGGCAACTGGTGCCCTCCACGCGCGGCCGCATTGCCGACCCAAGTCTCTGGCCGGTGGATCTCGTGCCGTTCACGAGCCGTGACACGGCCGACGCCCGCTGGCGGTGCAGCAATCCCGATCACGCCCTGAGCATCGAAGCCATTCGCGGAGATTCCGTCGCCTGCGACGGCCCGGGCATCGGGCGCCCGAACGAGGTCGACGTCGACACGCCGGAGCCGAACTGGGATCCCAAACGCTCCACCGGCACGACGGCGTTCATGGTGGCCGACGCGCAGGGGAACATCGTGGCCGTCACGCAGACGCTCGGCACCTGGGGCGGCACGTTCTACGTCACGCCCGGGCTCGGCTTCCTGTACAACGACAAGCTGGGCTCGTACTCCACCGACTCGACGGCATACGGCGCACGCCTTCCGTTCGCACGTCATGGGAGCACCATCGCGCCGACCATCATCTTCCGGGGCACGGGTCCGGCGCAGCAGCCGTTCGCGGCGGTGGGCGCGGCCGGCAATGCGTGGATCACGGCGGGCGTGTATCAGACCATCGTCGGGATGCTCGACGATCACCTGGGACCACAGGCGGCGCTGGAACTCCCGCGTTTCCTGCTGAGCGGGGGCGGCGGGCGCCGGGGCCGCGGCGGCCCACGAACCGCGCCGAGCGGCGTCACGATCCAGATGGAGGACGGGTTCAGCCCCGAGGTGATGCGCGCGCTCCAGGCGATGGGTTATCGCCCGCGCCTGGTGTCGCTCATCGGCGAATTGCGCGAGGGGTACGGGGCGGCAGTGATGATCCACGACGGCCAGGTGACCGCCGGCGCCGACCCGCGGCGCAGCGGGACGGCGGGAGCAATTCACTAACGCCGACGCGCCGCCGATCCGTGCACCGGGGCGCGCCGTTTCCCTTCAAAGAGTCCGTTTCTGTCCGTTGCTCCTTCCGTTCACTCCGTATCCTCAGGCGTAGAACGCCGACCGATTGAGCTCCCCGTGGAACACGAGGATCTCTACCGTTCGAGCTTCAACGATTCTGGATACGGACTGAACGGAGACTACGACGGACTGGAACGGATTCTCGACGGTGCAACGACATGACCGCGCATTGCCGGCCGAGCTCCGCGGCCTACCGTCCACCGCCAACGGTCTTCGTGGTATCGGGCGCCGGCAGGTCGGACAGATGCTCCTGGATGATCACCCACTTCTGACCCTGGCGGACGAACACGGCCGTCCATGCCCCGCCGATGTCGTGCGGTTCACCGCGCGGCGTGTGGTGCGGAATGTGGTACGTGGCGGTCATCACCGCGGCGTCGGGCGAGAGTACGTCGATGATCATCTGCTTCCACACCCACCGTGGTTTCTGCATGTACCGGCCGACGTTGTCCCAGAAGAAGTGAATGCCGCCGGCGAGCGAATCGAGCGACGTGATGATCTTGCCGCCGGTTGCCGAGACGATCCGCCCCGAGTCGGGATAGAGGCTGAGCATGTTGGCGGCGATGTTCGGGCGGGACAGGTCGTACGCCTTGGTCACCTCGTCGCGGATCTCGCTCCGGATCTCCTCGGCCTGGGCGTGCGTGAGCCCCGAGCGTTCGGGGGGTGGGGCGGCGCAGGCGGCGATGACCAGCGCCAGCGCGGACAGCAGACGTGCGCGCGATATCCGGTGCATGGCGAACAGTCTACGGCGCCCCGTCTCGGGTGTACATGGCAAGACCGGACACGGTCAGACCGGGTCGGCCGCACGACGTCCGGAGGAAGTCGTTTCGATACACGCGGCCGGCCGTCGTCCCCGATGCCGGACAACATTTTGGGCTAAACCCGCGAGGCAGGGCGTTCGTGGCTGGCGTGATGCTTGCAGGATTTTTCGTATAGCGTATTGTATACAGCGTACACCACCCACCCGCAGGTTCCCTGGAGACGCTGTGCGAAACACCTTCATACTCGCGCTCGCTGTCCCGTTCGCCCTCGTGTCGTGCGGTCATGCCGACCGTGCGGTTGGGGGCAACGACGTGGACCTGCAGCGCGATCTCAAGCTCGCCGCTACGAGCACCATCGATCTCGCCCAACCGCAGGTGAATCCGGCGAACTTCGACCGCCTGGAGACCGCGCCGCAGACCGAACTCCGGGCGGTACCGCGTGTCCGGAAGAGCACCGGTCCCAAGGCGGTGGCATCGAAGACACCCACGCTGCACGCGACCGCGATCCCGGAGGCCGTGTCCACGGAGAACGTGCCTCAGGTCGAGACGGTGGCCCAGAAACCGGCGTCCATCGCCAGTTCCGACCCGGTGGCGAGCCTGCCGTGGCCGGGGTCGGGCGGGAAGATTGGTGCCGGAGACTACGGACCCAGCGCCGCCGGCCCGAGCGGCGGGAGAGAGGCCCGGGGCGGGGACGGGAGCGGGGGCCTCGGTGGCATCGGCCCGATCATCGGCGTGGTGATCCGTGGCGGCGGAGTGGACGGCGATCACTGCGAGCCGCACGGTCGGGGACGGACACCGGGCGTCTACCTTCCGCCGCCAGGCGGGTTCGGGGGGAACACGCGCTTCCCGGTGATCCCGCGCGGCGGGCGCCACTAACCGGCCGCATCGCACTGCCCCACCCTGCAACGCACGACGAACGCCGCCGGACGATTCCGGCGGCGTTCATGCATTCGCGGCGCCTGCGACCGTGCATGCAAGGGCGGCCGTTCGCCCCACGGCACGGGGGTCTTACAAAAGCCGTGCAGATGCCGGCCGGGCACCCGTGCCCGGCCTCAACTCTGCGTTCTGCATTCGGTTAAGCGTTCGTCGATACGCGGCACGCGGGCGGTGGCTCACACTTCCCGTGATCGACCCAATTGACGTGTGGATCGGTTGTCATCATCGTGCGGCATGACGCTGGCGCGCGGCCTGCCGCCCGAGACGAACCCCAGCGGCCGAGGACACGTCGTCATGGGCGTCTTGCGCGGGAGGTGCGCATGAAAAGGGCATTTCGAGTCGGGATGGCGAACGGCTTCTTCGCCGCCGCCTGCATCGCCGCCGCGTTCGCCGTGCCCGCGGGCGCGCAGCAGAAGCCCCCTGCGAAGACCGACACCACCGCTGGCGCCGCCAAAGCCGCGGCCGATACCGATTTTCAGACGAACGACATGCAGCAGTTCGAGGCGCGTCGCAAGCGTGGTGCCGGCTACTTCCTCACTGGCGCCCAGATCCGGCGGGACCGGGGCCGAGCGCTGGGCGACATCATCACGGCGCACATCCCCGGCCTCCGCATGCTGTACGGCACGCATCTGAATTCGCAGTACCTGATCAGCCTGCGCGGCGAGGGACCGAATGCGCTCGCCGTCAACGGCGGGGGTGCGTCGCTCTGCTATGTGCAGGTTTTCGTGGACGGCTCATTCATCATCGACGGAGACATCAGCTGGATCAGCCCCAGCAACGTCGCCGGCCTCGAATTCTACGACGCCACCCGCGTGCCACCCGCGTACCGCCGGCCCGACGGCGAGTGCGGGGTACTGCTGGTCTGGTCCCGCACCGGCGGCTGACACCTCCGGGCCCGGTCTGCCGTAGTCCACGCAGCGGCGGCGCCGCTGGTGTTCGGATGTGGGACGCTCAATCCCACTTCCGCACAGGGGGTTCAAACCTTTCCGCGCCGCCCGGAGTCTAACCTCACCAAACACAGGCACTTGCCGCGTGCGCCCACTGGCACGCGCCTTGCCCTACCGAGGGGGACGATGGTCTGACCCCTCTCGACGAGAATTCGCGTGGACATTGCTCGCCCCAAAAAGAAGAACACGAAGAAGTACGTGACCTACGCGATCGGCGCCGTGGCCGTCGTCGCGATCACGATCTTTCTGTCGCGCCTCAAGCCCGCGGCGCCCACCGTGGACGGCGGCACCCTCTGGACCGACACGGTGAGCCGGGGCAACATGGTGATCCAGGTGCGCGGACCCGGCAATCTGGTACCGGAGCACATCCGGCAGGTGACGGCGGCGGCCACCGGCCGCATCGACCGCCTGGTGGTGCAGCCCGGCGAACACGTGACGCCGGAGACGGTGCTGATCGAGATGTCGAATCCGGACGTGGAGATCGCCGCGCTCTCGGCGCAGCAGGCCTGGGCCCAGGCGCGGTCGCAGCTGATCCAGATGCAGAGCGACCTCACCAGCGCCCAGCTCTCGGAACAGGGCACGATCGCGACGCTCAAGACGCAGTATCTGCAGGCATTGAACAAGGCCCGATCCACCGATTCCCTCGCCATCAAGGGACTGGCGGCGGCCAACGACGTGTCGGAGAACCGGCAGTCGGTACAGGAGCTCGCCGATCGCACGAAACTGGAAGAGCAGCGGCTGGCGATCATGCGGCAGCAGGCCGACTCGCAGATCGCCGCGCAGCGCTCGCAGGTGCAACTGCTCAGGACGATGGCCGAGGCGCAGGAGAACAAGCGCAAGGGGCTGATGCTCCGGGCCGGCGACTCCGGCGTCCTCCAGGAAGACCAGACGCTGGAACTCGGGCAGTGGGTGACGGAGGGCCAGCTCGTGGCCAAGGTCGTCCAGCCGGGCAAGCTGAAGGCGGTTTTGCGGATTCCCGAAACCCAGGCCAAGGACGTATCCGTAGGGCAGAAGGCGCAGGTGGATACCCACAACGGGATCATTCCGGGCCATGTGGCGCGGAAGGACCCCACCTCGCAGAATGGGACGGTCACGGTGGACGTCGCCCTCGACGGCCCGCTGCCGGCGGGCGCGGTGCCCGACCTGAGCGTGGATGGAACGATCACCATCGAGAGTCTGAACGACGTGTTGCATACCGGCCGGCCGGGATATGGCGCCGGGTCGGGAACCGTTGGGCTGTTCAAGGTTGTCGAAGGAGGGAACTACGCGGTCCGGACCCAGGTGGAGCTGGGCCGCAGTTCGGTGAACACCGTGGAGATCAAGCGCGGGCTGGCCGTCGGCGACACGGTGATCCTGTCGGACATGTCACAGTGGGATGCGGTGGATCGGGTGAAGTGCAGCCCGAAGTGCCGCGTGGGACAGTAGCGCGGCATTCGCGCATCGGGACGACGTCAATCAATCGGAGAGAACCATGGCAACAGACGGGCAGGCGCTGATCCAGCTTCAGGGTATCAAGAAGGTGTTCTATACCGACGAAGTGGAAACGCACGCGCTGGCCGACGTGCATCTGGAGATCAAGCAGGGCGAGTACATCGCCATCTCCGGTCCCTCGGGCTGCGGCAAGACGACGCTGCTGTCGATTCTCGGATTGCTCGACACGCCGAGCGACGGCGAGTACCTGCTCGACAGCCGCCCGGTGGCAGGGCTCGACGCGGCCGATCGGGCGCGCGTACGCAACCGGCAGATCGGGTTCATCTTCCAGGCGTTCAACCTGATCGGCGATCTCACGGTGTACGAGAACGTGGAACTGCCGCTCACCTACCGCGGCATGAGCGCCAGTGAGCGCAAGGAGCGCGTACACGCGGCGCTCGATCGCGTGGGCATGTCGCACCGGGTGAAGCACTTTCCGGCACAGCTCTCCGGCGGCCAGCAGCAGCGCGTGGCGGTGGCCCGCGCAGTGGCCGGCGACCCGGCCATCCTGCTCGCCGACGAACCGACGGGTAACCTCGATTCGGCCAACGGCGAGCAGGTGATGGATCTGCTGCGCGAACTGCATCGGAACGGGGCCACGATCTGCATGGTGACGCACGATCCGCGCTACGCGGCGCATGCCGACCGCTCGGTGAACCTGTTCGACGGGCGCGTGGTGGACGAGCAACCGACGGTGCCGGCACACACGTAGGACGGTCGGCGCGACCGGGAATCTTCGCCCGGGGAGGGATCGATGTCCCAACTGTGGCAGGACCTGCGCTACGCTGTACGGACGCTCCGACGCGACGCGACGGTAACGATTGTTGCCGTCGCGTCGATCGCACTGGCCATCGGCGCCAATGCGACGATCTACACGTGGCTCGACCAGCTCGTGCTGCACCCCCTTCCCACCGTGCCCGAGGTCCACCGCATCGCGCAGTTCTACCTGGTGGCGCCACAAGGGACGCGGTGGAGCAGCATCTCGTACCCCGACCTCCAGGACTGGCAGCGCCAGACCACGGCATTCAGCGGCATTGCCGGCTACAACATGGTGATGGCCAGCGTCCGCACGGTGGGCCAGGCCGAGCGCGCCTTCGGCCTGCTCGTGACCTCCAACTATTTCGACGTGCTCGGCATCAAGCCGATGCTGGGGCGCGGGTTCCTCCCCGCCGAGGACAGCGTCGCCGGCGCGCATCCGGTGGCGATGATCTCCTACGACTACTGGCGTCGCAAGTTCGGCGCCGACTCGGCCGTGGTCGGATCGGCGGCGACGTTCAACGGGACACCGTTCACCATCGTCGGGGTCACCCCACCGGGGTTCTCTGGCAACTTCGTGGGTCTCTCGTTCGACTTCTGGGCGCCGCTGACCATGGCGACGTCGTTCGGGACCGCCGGCGGCGCGCTCACCTCTCGCGATCACCTCTGGATCTCGTCATTCGGCCGGCTCAAGCCGGGCGTGACGCTGGCCCGCGGTGCCGCCGACGTGCGTACCATCGAAGCCCGTTTGGCCTCGCAGTATTCCGATGACCGCAAGTATTCGGCCACGGCGCTCGGATTCGGATCCATGCCGCCGGTCGTGTGGTTCCGCCCCGCGTTCCTGGCGCTCCTCGGCATCACAGCGGTCATCCTGCTGATTGCGTGCGCCAACGTGGCGAACCTGCTCCTTGCGCGGGCAGCCGGCCGCACCCGGGAAATGGGTATTCGCATCGCCCTGGGCGCCCGACGCACCCGCCTCGTGCGACAACTCCTGATCGAGAGCGCCGTACTCGCGGCGCTCGGCGGCGCTTTCGGACTGGCGATCACGGGATGGTGCAAGGGGCTGTTCGCCAGCTTCGTCCCGGCTGATGCGCCCATCCCGATCGTGCTGTCCCTCTCGGTGAACGGGCGCGTCGTGGCATTCGCCGCAGTGGTGACCATTGGCACCGTGCTGTTGTTCGGGCTCGCCCCCGCGCTCCGCGCGTCGCGGCCCGATCTCGTGCCGGCCCTCAAGGACGAATCCGTGGGCCGGGGGGCCAGCCGCTCGGGGCTCCGGAGCGCGCTCGCCGTGACACAGGTGGCCCTGTCGATGGTGGCGTTGGTGGCGGCCGGCCTGTTCGCGCGTAGCCTCCGGAATGCCGGCACTCTCGACCGCGGGTTCACGGATCCGGAACGGGTGATGGTCGCGGGAACCAGCATGGATCTCGCAAACTACGCGCCCGCCCGCGGAATGGCCTTCTACCAGAAGATCCTGCCGAAGATCGCCGCCGTACCGGGCGTGCGATCGGTGAGTCTGGTGCACAACGTTCCGCTCGGGTTCGGCGGCGAGTCGTCGAACGATGCCACGATCAGCGGGTACACGCCGCGGCCGGATGAGAACATGGCCATCCAGACCAACCGGGTGGGTCCCGACTACTTCGCCACCATGGGGACGCGGATAGTCGCCGGCCGGGAATTCACCGCGCAGGATCGCGCGGGCACCCTTCCCGTGGTGGTCGTGAACCGGGCCTTCGTGAACAAGTACTGGCCGGGACTCGACGCCATCGGCCGCCAGATCGACATCTCCGGTGAAACGCGCACGGTGGTCGGCGTCGTGGCCACGGGCAAGTACCGCCAGCTGAACGAACCGCCCACGCCGTTCATCTTCTTTCCGCTCACCCAGCGCTACGCCGGCAGCATGGCGTTCGTGGTGCGCACGGCCGTTCCCGTGGCGACGTTGATCGAACCGCTGCGCCGCCTGTTCGCCGATGTCGATCCCAACGTCCCCTTCCTCGACCCGCAGAGTCTGGCGACGTATACGAGCGCCTCGGTGTTCGTGCAGCGGGCAGTGGCGTGGATGCTTGGCGCATTCGGCGTGCTGGCGCTGGTATTGGCCGGCATGGGTCTGTATGCGGTGATCGCCTACGGCGTGGCGCAGCGGACCCGGGAACTCGGCATCCGGACGGCGCTCGGGGCCGGACGACGGGAGCTCGTGTTGATGGTGTTGCGGCAAGGAGCCCGCATCGCCGCGGTGGGCATCGTGATCGGCGGCGGCGCCGCGTTCGGGGTGGCGCAACTGCTCCGTGGGCAGCTCCTGGGCGTCAGCCCCACCGATCCGCCCACCGTCATCGGGATCGCCGTACTATTGGGGGCCGTCTCGATGGCGGCCTCGTATCTTCCGGCACGGCGCGCCGCGCGTGTCGACCCCCTCGTGGCCCTGCGGTCCGAATAATCCTTCCACGATATTCCGCTGATGATCTCCCTTCGTAACGTCGAAAAGAGCTACCCCATTGCCGGCGGGCAGAGTTTCGTGCTCCGCCAGATCACGGCCGACATCAACGCCGGCGAGTTCGTGACCATCATGGGGCCGTCGGGCGCCGGCAAGTCCACCCTGCTGGCGATCCTCGGCATGCTCGACGGCTCGTGGAGCGGCGAGTACTTCCTGTTCGACCACGCCGTGCACAAGCTCGACACGAGGAAGCGGGTGGCGCTGCACAAACAGTACGTCGGGTTCGTGTTCCAGCAGTACCACCTGCTCGACGACCTGACCGTCGCCGAGAACCTCGACATTCCGCTCTCGTACCGCGACATCAAGAAGTCCGAACGGCAGGCCATCGTGGCCGACACGCTGGACCGGTTCGGGATGGTGGCGAAGAAGGATCTGTATCCGCGGCAACTCTCGGGCGGTCAGCAGCAGCTCGTGGCCGTTGCGCGCTCGGTGATCCATCAGCCGGCCATCCTCCTGGCCGACGAGCCCACCGGCAACCTGCACTCCGCGCAGGGCGCCGAGATCATGGAGCTGTTCACGCGGCTCAACAAGCAGGGCACGACCATCATCCAGGTGACGCACTCGGAAGTGAACGCCGGGTACGGCAACCGGATCATCAATCTCAAGGACGGCTGGATCGTCTGAGCCGTCCCGCGAGGATCAGGAACGATGAACGACCTCCGCCTCGCTCTCCGTTCGCTGCGCAAGCGTCCGCTGTTCGCCGTGGTGGCCATCGTCACGCTGGCGCTCGGCATCGGCGCAACGACCACGCTGTTCACGATCGTGAACGCGGTGCTGCTGCGCCCGCTGCCATACCCGGATGCCGGCCGCATCGTCACGATCACCGAGCAGCAGGAACTGCAGGATCAGCAGGTCGCTCGGGTGCGCGACTATTACGCATGGCGCCACGCATCGGCGTTCTCGAGCCTCTCCATGTACGGAGGCACGAGCCGGGTCGTACGCATTGCCGGCTCGCCGATGCGCGTGAGCGGACAGAGCGTATCGGCGTCGTTCTTCCCGGTGTTCCAGGCGCGCCCGGCGATGGGACGCACCTTCCGCCCCGACGAGGACGTGGACGGCGGGCCGGACGTGGTGGTGCTCTCGGACTCGCTCTGGCGGCGGCTCGGCGCCGACCCCGCGATGGTCGGGCATACGATCCGCCTGGACGATCGACCGGTGACCGTGCTCGGTGTGATGCCGCCGGGGTTCGCGGCACCGCGCAACGCGCTGTTCTGGGTGCCGATCCAGATGGACTCGATGCCGGACAATGGCTCAACCTATTACGTGCAGATCGTGGGCCGGCTCGAGCCGGGCGTCTCGATGGCCGCCGCGCGTTCGGAGATCGGGACGATCCTCGCCCACCTCCCGCCCCCCGCGTGGGCCAGGGGCGCGCCGCCCGAGGGGCCGCGCACGCCGGTGTTGATGACGCTCCACGATCGACTGTACGGGGAGATGCGCCCCGCATTGTTGATGCTGCTCGGCGCCGTCGGGTTCCTGCTGCTGATCGCCTGTGTGAACGTGGCCAATCTGCTGCTCGCGCGCGGCGCGGGACGCCAACGCGAATTCGCGGTGCGTGTCGCGCTCGGCGCCTCGCGGTGGCGGCTGGCGCGGCAGTTGCTCTGGGAGAGCGTCGTGGTGAGCGTGATCGGGGGCGCGGCCGGGCTGCTGATCCCGCTCTGGACGCTGGGATTCTTCGTGGGAATCAGCCCGGCGAGCGTTTCGCGCGTGGGTGACATCCACCTGAACGGCGCGGTGCTGGCATTCGCCGCGGCGCTCTCGATTCTCACCGGCATCGGCTTCGGCCTGATCCCCGCGTTCGCCGCAACGAGCGCCGATGTCTTCCGGTCGCTCAAGGAGGGGGGCACGCGGGCCACGGGGACCACGACGCAGCGTCGCATCCGGCAGGTACTCGTCGTCGCCGAACTGACCACGGCGCTCGTCGTGCTGATGGGAGCGGGACTGCTCACACGGAGCTTTGCACGGGCCGTGTCGGTGGACGTGGGATTCCAGCCCGCGCACGCGCTGAGGTTCGACCTGTCCCTCACGCGCTTGGCGTTCCCGAACGACTCGGCCGTCAGGCGATTCTTCGATCGGACGGCGCGTGAGATCGAGGCGTTGCCCGGTGTCACGTCGGTCGGCTACGCGGACTCTCCATTGCTCGGCGGCTACGCGATGACCACGCGGATGATGCTCCCGGGATCACGGAAGATCTCGCCGCCGATTGCCGTCGAGCGCGTGAGCGCCGACTACATGAAGGCGGTCGGCGTGAAGCTCGTTACGGGGCGTCTGATCGACGCGACCGATCGCGCGGGCGGGGAGCGCGTGATGGTGGTGAGCGAGGCGGCCGCCCAACTGCTCTACCCGGGCCAGAACGCGGTCGGAAGAGCGAGCTACGCAGGCGATCCGCGCGCCGGTGAAGCCACGATCGTCGGGATCGTGCACGACCTGCGGGAACCGGGGTCGCCCACGCCGCGCCTGCCCCAGATCTACCTACCGATCACGCAGGTCCCGTCGTCTCCGTACACGATCGCGATCCGGTACACGGGAGATGGGGCGCCGCTGCTCGCGGCCATCCGCCGCATGATCGCCGGCTACGATCCGTTGCGCATGAGCGCGTCGGTCGCGCCGATGCAGGACCAGCTCGACACGGTCGTCGCCCCACGCCGGTTCAATTCCATCGTCATCGACGTGTTCGCGGCCCTCGCGCTGGTGCTCGCCGCGGTGGGCCTCTATGGCGTCATGGCGTACCAGGTCACGCAGCGCACGCACGAACTGGGAATCCGCATGGCGCTGGGTGCCGACCGCCGCCGCGTGCTGCGGTTCGTGCTGCGCGAGGGCATGGATCTCGCGGCGCTGGGCACGGTTTGCGGCATCGCGGTCTCCCTCGGCCTGTCGCGCCTGCTGGCGGGCATGTTGTTCGGCGTGACGCCGCGCGACGTGCCGACGTTTGCCGGAGTCTCGATGACGCTCATCGCCGTCGCGCTCGTGGCCTGCTACCTGCCGGCGCGCCGCGCCACCAAGGTCGACCCGATGGTCGCGCTGCGCTACGAGTGATCTCCGGCAAGCGTGCAGCCCTGCCCTTCTCGCCGGTTCGGGTTCGGCCGGCCGACGCACGGTTCTACTCAATGCTCTCATCCGTTTCAATCCGTTCTCATCCGTTCAGTCCGTATCCAATGGCGTTGGTCTCCAACGGTCTGAGCTCCGGTCTCGCGACCATGGAGCTCGATCGATCGAGCTTCTACGAGTCGGGATACGGATCGAACGGATCTGAACGGATCTGAAACGGAAAACGAGTGGAATGACCACGAACGGACTCGTGGCTCCCCGCCTGTGGCCCGCCGCCCGACATTCGCATAACGTTCCCGGATGACTCCGCCCGCCAGCGCCCGTATCCTCGTTGCCGACGACGACCGCGACGTCCTCGAAGCCCTCCGCCTGCTGCTCCGGGGCGAGCGGTACGACGTCGAGACCGCGGCTTCCCCCACGCCGTGGTGGCGGCAGTGAGCGCGAGCGATTTCGACGCGCTGCTCATGGACATGAACTACACCCGCGACACCACGGGCGGCGTGGAGGGCCTCGACCTGCTCAGCCGCCTGCAGGCACTCGACACCACGCTGCCGGTGATCGTGATGACGGCGTGGGGAAGCATCGAGGGCGCCGTGGCCGCGCTCAAGCACGGCGCCCGCGACTACATCGAGAAGCCGTGGGACAACGCGCGACTGCTGCACGTGCTGGCCACGCAGATCGAACTCGGGCGCGCCATCCGCCGCAGCCAGCGCCTGGAGAGCGAGAACCGCGCCCTGCGGCCGGAGGGCGCGCCACAGCTCATCGCCCAGTCGGCGGCCATGCAGCCCGTGCTGCGGCTCATGGAACGCATCGGGCCATCGGATGCGAGCGCGCTGATCACGGGGGAGCACGGCACCGGAAAGGAAGTCGTGGCCGGGTGGCTCCATGCCGCGTCGGCCCGCCGCGCCCGCCCCATGGTGACGGTGAATCTCGGCGGCCTGTCCGAAGGCGTGTTCGAGAGCGAGCTGTTCGGACACGTGAAGGGATCGTTCACCGACGCCAAGTCCGACCGGGTGGGCCGCTTCGAGCTGGCCGACGGAGGGACGCTCTTCCTCGACGAGATCGCGAACCTCTCGGCCGCCCAGCAAGCCAAGCTGCTGCGGGTGCTGCAGACCGGCGAGTTCGAGCGCGTGGGCTCGTCGAAGACCCGGCGCGTGGATGTTCGCATTCTCGCCGCCACCAACGCCGACCTCCGCACCGAGGTGGCCGCCGGCCGGTTCCGCGAGGACCTGTTCTTCCGACTCAACACGGTGGAGATCCACCTGCCGCCGCTGCGCGAACGCCGAGACGACATTCCGCTGCTCGCCAAGCACTTTCTCGACCGCTTCGCCGCGCACTACCGCCGTCCCGTGCGCGAATTCACCCCCGCCGCGATGCAGGCGCTCCTCCGCTACTCCTGGCCCGGCAACGTGCGCGAACTCGCCCACGCCGTGGAACGCGCCACGCTCCTCGCCCAGGGTGAAGCAATGGAGGCAGCCGACCTGGCACTGCAGCCCTCCACGGCCGCCACGCCCTCGCTCGAAGACATGAGCCTGGAGGACGTGGAGCGCGTACTGATCAGCAAGGCCATGGCGCGCTACGAGGGCAATGTGAGCCAGGCCGCCAGTGCGCTCGGCCTCTCGCGAAGCGCCCTCTACCGGCGCCTGCAGCGCCACAACCTCTAGCGGGCAGCCATGGCGTCACACGAACGCCAGGTGACTCTGCTCGCGCTGCTCTCGCCGCTGCCGGCGCTGGTCATCGCGCTGGCCCTGCTCTGGACCGGCGGATTCGAGCCGCGTCTCCAGTGGACCCTCACCGTGTTGCTGGTGGCCCTCTGGCTGGCGCTCGCGCTCATGCTGCGCGAACGCGTCGTGCGGCCGCTGCAGACACTGTCGAACATGCTGGCGGCCATTCGCGAACAGGACTACTCCCTGCGCGGCCGGCGAGCCAGCGCCGATGACGCGCTGGGCCTCGCCATGCTCGAGATGAACACGCTCATGGACGAGCTGCGCGAACGCCGGCTCGGCGCGCTCGAGGCCACGGCGCTGCTGCAGCGCGTGATGACCGAGATCGACGTCGCCGTGTTCGCCTTCGACGACGCCGGCGCGCTGCGCGTGGTCAACGCCGCCGGCGAACGACTGCTGGGCGCCGGTCCGGAGCGCCTGCTCGGCCGGCGCGCCGAGGAGCTGGGACTCGGCGAGTGTCTGCAGGGTGAGGCGCCGCGCGTCGTCGAACTCGCGCTCGGCGCGCAGCGCGGCCGCTGGGAGGTGCGGCGCGGCGGCTTCCGGCAGGGTGGCCGCCCGCACCAGTTCGTGGTGCTCGCCGATGTCAGCCGCGCGCTCCGCGAGGAGGAGCGGAAGGCCTGGCAGCGCCTCATCCGCGTGCTCGGTCACGAGATCAACAATTCGATTGCGCCCATCAAGTCGCTGGCCGAACAGTTCCAGACACTGCTCGGGCGTCAGATGCCGGACGACGACATGCGCGACGACATGCGCCGCGGTATGGGCGTGATTGCGAACCGCTCCGAAGCCCTGAGCCGTTTTCTGGCCTCGTACACCAAGCTCGCCAAGCTCCCGGCGCCACGCCTGGCGCCGATCAGCGTGGGCGCATGGGTCAACCGCATCGCGCAACTCGAGACGCGGCTGGCCGTGGAGGTCGTGCCCGGCCCCCAGGTGACACTGCTGGCGGACGGCGACCAGCTCGACCAGCTCCTGATCAACGTGATCCGGAACGCCGTGGACGCGGCACTCGAGACCGGCGGCGGGGTGCGGGTCTCGTGGTCCCGCACGGGAGCGCACTTCGAGTTGGTGGTGCAGGACGACGGACCCGGGCTGCCGAGGACGAGCAACCTGTTCGTGCCGTTCTTCACCACGAAGCCGGGCGGCACGGGTATCGGGCTCGTGTTGTCGCAGCAGATCGCCGAGGGACACGGCGGAAGCCTGACGCTCGTGGACCGCCAAGATACCCATGGCTGCGAGGCAAGGCTCGTGTTGCCCTGCTGACTTTCCGACTGGCGGCAGAAACAGCCTGCCACAGAGCACGCAGAGCACACAGAACACTGCACCCCAAACTGCGGCTGCTCTTGGGGGAACTGCACACGCATTGAGATCTCGAGCCGCGTGCCAGAAACAGCCTACCACAGAGCACGCAGAGCACACAGAACACTGCACCCCAAACTGCGGCTGCGCTTGGGGGAACTGCACACGCACCCAGATCCCGAACCGCGTGCAATTCACCTCTGCGTACTTCGCAGTTCTCTGTGTAATCTGCGTGCTCTGCGGTGGGCAGTTCCTGTCGTCCCGCCTGAACCCCTACACCGCGGAACCGCACTCGCGGACCAGGCGGATCACCGCCTCGACATCGTCCGCAGTGGTCCGGTAGTTCAGGATGCACAGCCGCAACGAGTAAGCGCCGCGCAGCCGCGTGGAGGACATGAGCACCCGCTGCGTGGCATTGACGGCGGCGTTCACCCGCTCGTTGAGCGCGTCGAGGGCGACCGGATCGTCCATGCCCCGCGGATGCACGCGGAAACAGATCACCCCGAATTGCGCCGGCGACAGCACTTCGAGCTCCGGCGCTCCGCGGACCAGCCGCTCGGCATGACCGGCCAACTCCATGCACCGGTCGATGGCGCCGCGGATGGCGGCCAGCCCGAAGTAATTCACCGACATCCACACCTTGAACGCCCGCGAGTAGCGCGTGAGCTGCTCGCCGTAGTCGGCGAAGTTCACGTCCTCGTCCCGCGCCTCGACATCCTTGAGGTAGTCCGCCAGTACGTGGAACGCGGCGTGCAGCCGCGCCGGCTCGCGCACCATCAGGCACCCGCACTCGAAGGGCACGTACAGCCACTTGTGCGGATCGAGCGTCACGCTGTCCGCGCGTCCGATGCCCGACAGCAGCGCGCGGCCGCGCTCGGTGAGAACCGCGAAGCCCGCGTACGCGGCGTCGATGTGATACCAGAGGTGTTGGCGGGCGGCCACGTCGGCCAGTTCGTGCAGCGGATCGACCGCCCCGGTGTTCGTGGCGCCGGCGCTTCCCACCACCAGAAAGGGATGCAGCCCGGCCGCCCGGTCGCGCGCGATCGCGTCTTCGAGCGCATCGATGCGCAGGCGGAACCGGTCGTCGCTCGCCACCGCCCGCACGTTGCCCCGGGGAATGCCGGCGATCCACGCCGCCCGCGCCACCGATGAATGCGCCTGGTCGGACCCGTACATCACCAGCCGGGCAAGGTCGGTGTGTCCGGCGGCCTCCGCCGCGTGCCGTGCCGCAACCACCGCGGTCAGCGTGGCGGCGGAGCCGCCGGAGGTGAGCAACCCGCGCGACCCGTCCGGCATCTCGAGCCACTGGCGGAACCACTCGAGCACGGTGAGCTCCACCTGGTTCGGGCCGGCCGCCACCGACCACACACCGGCGAAGAAGTTGTAGCCGGTCGCGATCCAGTCGCCGAGCACCGCCGGAAAGGTCGGACTGCTCGGCACGTAGCCCATGAACAGCGGGTGCGGTTCGCGGGCGTGATACGGAAAGACCCGCTCGCGCAGCACGGCGACGATCTCGTCGAAGGGGGCGCCCCGCTCCGGCGCCTGCGCCGGGAGCGGGATCTGGTGGCGTGCCGCCCGGCGGTCGAGCGGGTGCTGCACCGGCTCTTCACGCACCGTGGCCAGATGCCCGGCCACCAGGTCGGCAACCTGGTGGCCGAGCCGGCGCATCGTCTCCTGATCCAGTTCGAGTGGAGACGACATTACCGGCGTACTACCCGGCGCATCAGCGCCGCTTGCCGTGCTTGGCTGCCTTCTTGGCCGCGGGCTTCCGGGCGCCCGCCTTCTTCGCCGGCTTCTTCGCGGCGGCCTTCTTCGCGGACTTGGCGGCGGGCTTCCTGGCTGGGGCCTTCTTGGCCGGCTTTTTCGCGGCCTTCTTGGCAGCCGTCTTCGAGGCCTTCTTCGCCTTCGGTTTGGCCGCCGGCTTGGCGGCGGCTTTCTTGGCCGGCTTCGCCACCGCCTTCTTGGCGGGGGTCGCCGGTACGGCGGCCTTCAGCGGCGGGGGCGGGTTCTTGCGGGGACGTCCGCTCTTCCGTGCCGCCTGCCCTTCCGCCATCAACTTGTCGAAGGCGGCCTTGGCCTCGGCCAGCAGCTGCGCGTGGGTGGAACCGCGCTCGCTCTGCGAGCGCTCCTTTTCCGCGCGGAAGAGATCTTCGGGTGTATTCGACGTCATGGGTTTGGCCCGTGCTATGGTGAACCGCGATGGGTCTCCCGGTGGTCCAGAAAGCCCCTGAGGGACTGCGCACCGAATATGTCACGAAAGGCGGTGCGTGCCTATGGGGAAGTGCGGATTTTTCGCCGGGAGCCGGGGTATACTCCGAACATGACTTCCGCATCCCCCATGCTCTCGCGCGCCGGCCGAGTAGCGACCGTGACGCTCTGCCTCACGGTGGTCGCCGCCGCGGCCTGCCCCACGGCCGTCCCGGATCGAGTTCCCCCGGGCAACTGGGGCGGATTGCACGCGGGGATGGTCGTCTCCGACACCGGCGCCGAGGTGCAGTACGACTGCGCCGCGGGGCGGGTCACGGCCCCCATGCTGCTCGACGCGCACGGGGACTTCGACCTGCCCGGCCTGTATATCCGCACGGGGCCCGGTCCGGTTCCCGCGAACGACTCCCTGGTCCCGAAGTTCCCGGTCCGCTACACCGGACACACCGACGGCAAGACGATGACGTTCACGGTGAGCGGCGACTCCGTGCCGGCGCAGCGCTTCGACATGACGTACGGCGGGAATCCGAACGTCATGAAGTGCGTGTAATCGGCGACTGCCACCCGTAAGCCGGGAGTGGCCGGTGGTCAGCGACCAGCCGCCGGGTACCGCGGCTCAGCGTCCGTACTTCTTCAGGATCATCCGCACGCTGTCGATCGGCACCGGATTCACCGTCCGCCCGCCATTCGTCACCGCGGTCGCCATGAAGAGTGAGTTGTAGATGGCCTCTTCCGTCGCCTCGACCACGCCTTCGAACAATCCCGACATCTCGTCGTTGGTCAGCTCGGTGACGTCGGGGCGGCGCTGATCGGCCCCGCGCACCAGTGCCGGATTCGCCGAGAACGCGATCACGTAGTCGCCCGAGCCGTTGGACGCGAACGACCCCGTGCGCGCGAGCCCCATGATGGCGCGCTTGGCCAGCCGGCGCAGATTGCGGTCGAGAATGGGTGCGTCGGTGGCGACGACGATCATGCACGACCCGTCGCCGTGCGGATTCTGCATGTTGCGCCTGAACGAATACTGCCCGAGTTCCCTTCCCACCGGCGCACCGTCCACCTGCAGAATCCCGCCGTAGTTGGTCTGCACGAGTACGCCGACGGTCCACCCGCCCAGCGACTTTGGTAGCACGCGCGACGACGTACCGATGCCACCCTTCCACCCGAAGGCGATGGTGCCGCGTCCCGCCCCCACGCTTCCCTCCGCCACCGGCCCGCTGCGGGCCGACTCGATGGCGTGCACCACCTCATCGGGCGTGATGGGCCGCGAGCGGATGGCGTTGAGCGTCCCGTCGTTGGTTTCCCCGACCACCGGGTTGATGGACCGCACGTTCTCCATGCCCGGCTGGGCGAGCAGCCACGCCACCATCGCATCCGCGGCCCGCCACACGCACAGCGTGCAGGTGAGCAGGATCGGCGTCTCGATCTCACCAAGTTCCGCCACCTGCGTGACGCCGAGGAGCTTGCCGAAGCCGTTGCCCACGTAGATCGCCGCCGGCACGCGCTGCAGGAACATGTTGCCGGCATGCGGCAGGATCGCGGTGATGCCGGTGTGAATCGAATCGCCGTCGTCCACCGTAGTCTGTCCCACGAGCACGCCGTTCACGTCGGTGATGGCGTTGTCGGGGCCGGGGGCGAAGATGCCGGGCGCGACGCCGAGCTGACGCGCACGCACGGGCGTCTGGGTCTGCGCCTGCAACGCGGTGGAGGCCAGCGCCAGGAGCGCGCCGGCGCGGACGAACCGTCGTGCTGTCGACATCACCTGCCTCCACTCTAGGGGTCGTGCGGCGGTGCGTGCCGCGCGGGTCCAATGTACCTTGCAGCAGCGCGTCGCAGAACGCCGGCGTCCCGTCCCCGTCATGGATCCTACCGAACACTCCCCCACAGCCGCCGGCTCGCCGTCTCCGATCGTGGCATTCCTGGCCGTACTCGTGCTCGGCGCTGGTGCCCTGGCTGTGGGACTGGTTTCGGCCCCGTACAAGAGCTTCGATCTCGACCGGTTCTTCGTCCCGAAGGAACTGGTGCTGCACGTCACGGCGCTGCTCGTGGCGCTCCCGCTCGTGCTCCGGCGGCGGCGCATCGGGCTCTCCGGCGTCGACCTGCTGCTGGCGCTCTTCCTGGGGCTGAGCGTGCTCTCGGCGCTGTTCGCTGCCAACTACTGGCTCGCGGCTCGCGCCCTGGCGGTGACCTGGTCGAGCCTCGTGCTCTTCTGGGCCACGACGGCAATCGCCGCGGGCCGCCCCCGGCGCGAACGGACCATCGTGGCGGTGTTGGTGCTGGCGGTGCTGGCCACGGTCGGCACGGCGCTCGTCCAGGCGTACGGCATCGACTCCGTGCACTTCAGCCTCAATCGGGCGCCCGGCGGGACGCTGGGCAACCGGAACTTCGCTGCCCACCTGGCGGCGATTGCCACGCCGTTGCTCGTGGTCGCGGCGGTGGGCGCCCGCCGCCGCTTCTCGTCGTTGGTGGCCACGGTGGCGCTGGCGGTCGTCTCGGCCGTGCTCGTGCTGTCGCGCACGCGAGCCGCGTGGGTGGCCCTCGCCGCGTGCGTCGTGGTGCTCCTGCCCGCCGTGTGGAGGGCGCGTGTCCGCTGGCAGGTGGTGGGCATGCGACGGCGTCTCCTGCTCAACCTGCTGGTGGTGGCGGTCACGGTCGCCGGGGCCGTGTTCCTTCCCAACTCGCTCGACTGGCGGAGTGCGTCGCCCTATCTGGACTCCGTAAAGAGCATCACGGACTACAAGGCGGGGAGCGGCCACGGCCGGCTGGTGCAGTACACGAACTCGTTGCGGCTGGCCCTGCGGCATCCGGTGCTCGGCGTGGGGCCGGGCAACTGGTCGGTGGAGTACCCGGCGATCGTGAAGCGCGACGATCCCTCGCTCAGCCAGGACACCGGCATGACCGACAATCCATGGCCGAGCAGCGACTGGATGGCGTTCGTCTCGGAGCGTGGCCCGCTGGCGGCGATCGTGCTGGCGCTGGCCTGGCTGCTGCTCATTGCCGATGCGGGACGACAGATGCTCGTGGCCGAGGAGTTGGACGCGTATCTGCGGGGGCTGGCGCTGGCCGGCGTGGTGATCGCCACCGCGATCGTCGGGATGTTCGACGCCGTGCTGCTGCTGCCGGCGCCGGCCCTCATCGTCTTCTCGGCGCTCGGCGCACTGCGCAGTCCGCCGCGGCGGCGGGCCCTCGAACTCGGAGGGCGCGCCCGCGTGGCGTTGGTTGGGTCGGTGGTGGTGCTCGGCGCGCTGGCGAGCGCGCGGAGCGCGCTCATGCTCGACGCCATGCGGCGGTACGAACACGGCGCCGTGGCCACGGCGGCGCGCGAGGATCCGGGCAACTATCGCATTCAGATGCGATTGGCCGAGGCGGCGCAGTCGCGCGGGCGATGCGACCTGGTGAAGGCGCATGCCGGCGCCGCCCGGTCGCTCTTCCCACACGCCCTGCAGCCGCGCCGACTACTCGCGGCGTGCGCGCGCTCAGCGAGCCGGTGAGTTCGCCCGCCCGGGAGGCGCGGCGTTCACGCCGAACACGTATAGATCCTGCGTACTGTCCACCGGCACGAGCCGCGGTCCCGCCGCCGTGTCGGCCGCCAACGTGCGGGCCGCGTCCAGTTCGTCGGTGGCCTGCACCACCAGGTAGCGCGCGCCCGTGGCCTCCAGTATCCGCCGCAGGTCGTCGGCGTTCTCGCGCGGTGTGCGGGGCCGCAGATACTGCACCGCCGTGAACGCCGCCGACGGAACGGCCTGCCGCTCGGCGTACAGATAGAGCATCGGCTCTCCAGCACCCGCCACGACGTCGTCGCGCTGGACGTGCGCGCGTACCCAGCGAATGACCGGCTCCGCCTGGCTGGTCGTGGAGCGTGGGATGCTCTCCCACCAACTGCCGCGATACCCGCGCACGTTGTACCGCAGGAGGCCGGGCACCAGTAGCAGCGCGACGACCGCGACGGCGATTCGCAGCGCGGATGGGTGTTCGGCACGAGCCTGCAGCACTTCGAGCGGCACCAACAGCAGCGCCATCAGTACCGGCCAGATGCCCCAGACGAAGCGAAGCGGCTGGTTGGGCCACACGATCACCAGCCCGAGATAGAGCGCCAGGAAGAGGAGCGTCACCGGCGCCCGGCCGCGGGCGCGCCACACCCCGTAGCCCAGCATGAGCCCGAGCGCCAGCGCCGTGCCCGCCGCGACGAACGGCATCGATGCGTACTGGAACGACGTGGCGACGCCCAACAGCAGCGTGTGAACGTTCACACGCGCGGTCGCGATCACGAACGGCAGGCCGCCGGTGTGCACCCCGCCCAGAAACCACCCCAGATAGCTGCCATACGAGCCGCGGAGCACCGGCGCCACGTCGCCGGCGTGCACCGACGACCAGAGCAGCCAGGGAGAGGCGACGAGCAGCGCCGCGCCCAGATACCAGGCGGCCGCACGCCAGTGCCGCCGCACCAGCCACACCACCAGCACCGCAACCACGAGCAAGACGCCGATGCTGCGCACCAGCATCACCGCCGCGCTCAGCGCGCCCAACACCGCGGCGCCTCGCCGCGTGGGCGGCGGCTGCCGCGTCATGCGCTCGGCCAGCAACAACGCCGGCAGCAGCAGCGCCAGGAACAACGGCTCCGACAGCACCAGCGTGGCGAGCACGAGCATCGGGATCGTGATCGTGCCGAGCAGCGCAGCCAGCATCGCGACCGCCGGCGAGAGCAGGAGGACGCGCACCGCGAACCGGCAGGTCATCCAGGCGATGACGCTGAGCAGCAGCACGTTCAGCAGCTTGAACCAGAGTACGTTGGCGGGGAACGCCGGCCCGAGCTTCCAGATCACGGCCAGGAGCAACGGATAGCCGGGCGGGTAGTGCACGGCCGCCGGCGTGCCCGGCAGATTGAGGAATCGATAGCCCTGTCCCGTAGCCAGCGACTTTGCGAGAATCGTGTAGAGGCCGTCGTCGTAGAAGCCGCCCACCGGCAGGTAGTTCAGCGCGATCAGCCCCACGATGGCCGCGATGATGGCCACCGTGGTCTCGGCGGGAATCACGATGCGATCCGAATCGCTCATGAGGCCCGGTACCGGAAGCAGGTCACGAGATGGTCGTTCACCAGACCCACGGCCTGCATGAACGCATAGCAGATGGTGGTGCCGACGAAGCGGAAGCCGCGCGTCTTGAGGTCGCGGCTCAGCGCATCCGACTCCCGAGTACTCGCCGGCACGCTGCCCGGCGACCGGCGGCGGTTGACCAGCGGCGCGCCGTCCACGAACCGCCAGACGTACGCGTCGAAGCTGCCGAACTCCCGTTGCACGTCCAGAAACGCGCGGGCGTTGGTGATCGCACTCGCCACCTTGAGCCGGTTGCGCACGATGCCCGGATTGGCGAGCAGTTGCTTCTCA
This sequence comes from uncultured Gemmatimonadaceae bacterium, assembly GCA_963822945.1. Taxonomy (GTDB): domain Bacteria; phylum Gemmatimonadota; class Gemmatimonadetes; order Gemmatimonadales; family Gemmatimonadaceae; genus JAGWRI01. The sequence continues at coordinate 37,409 of CAWGJO010000027.1, forward strand.
CGCACCGGGGAGAACCGCGCCACCGCTACCGGGTCGAATCCCGCAAACGCCTTCCGGTACGCATCCCGCTTGCGGAGAATCGTCTCCCAACTCAGCCCGGCCTGCGCGCCCTCGAGCGTGAGGAATTCAAAGAACACCTGGTCGTCGTGGACGGGGACGCCCCACTCGGTATCATGGTAGGCGATGCCCCGTGGTGACGTGGCCCAACTGCACCGCACGGGCGCGTCGCGCCGCGACGCGGCGGCCTCCGGTTCTGGCGCCGGAGGGGACGCGGATGGCGATCGGCGCGGCCGGGTGTTGGACATTGGCTAACAACCTGCGCCCGCCGCGTCGGAAAGTAAACGGGCCGCTACTCGTGCCGGATGGCCTCGATGGGCGACAGGCGGGCCGCCTTGATGGCCGGGTACAACCCGAACCCAATGCCCACCGCCAACGACGCTCCGGCCGCCACGAGCAGCGTGCTCACGGACAAGCCGGCGTATATCGTGGCCCGCGTCCGCATGCGCATGAGCGCCGTGACGGCATACGCCGCCCCCACGCCGAAGCCGGCGCCGAGGACGGCGCCCACTCCCGAAATCGCAACCGACTCGGCGAGGAACTGCATCATGATCTCACGCTTGCGGGCGCCGGTCGCACGGCGAATGCCGATCTCGCGGGTCCGCTCGGCCACGCTGGCCAGGAGCACGTTCATGATCCCGATGCCGCCCACGACGAGTGAGATGCCGGTGAGCGCTCCCATCAGGAGCTTGAACAGCAGCAGCCCCTGCTGCACCTGCGCGATCCGGTACTGGTTGGTCGCCACGCTCACGCGGCTCTTCCACGCCGTGTCGCCGGCGGCCAGCCAGCGTTCCACGGCGGCGCGCGCCGCCTCCACCTGGTTCACACTGTCCACGTGCACCAGCATCGCCGGCACGCGACCCGAGGCGCTCGCCGTCATGGCGTTCTCGGCGCCGGTGAGCGGCACGAACGCCTGCAGGGCCGTGGAGTCGGCGCCCGCCGCGACGATTCCGATCACCCGGCGGTCGCCGCCCTCGATCGTGACCGTGGAGTCGCGCAACGACGTCACCGGCGCGTCACCGGCCAGGGCGCGCGCCAGCCCGTACGAGAGCACCACGACCGGACTCCCGTCACGCGCTTCCTGCGCGTTGAGGAACCGGCCCGCCTCCAGCTTCAGATCGCGCATTGCGGCCAGCGCGGGCACGGTGCCCATCACGGCGGCGCCGCGCGCCGGCATGGCGCCGCGACGCACGAGCGCGCTTCCGTTCAGCAGCAACCCCACCTGCGCGGGCACCGGCAGCATCCGCTGCAGGCTGTCGGCGTCGGCGATCGTGAATACGCGGACGTCGCGGCGCGGGAACGACTGGCCGTCGACCTCCCGCGTGGTGAGCGCGCGCACCTGGACGTACTGCAGCGACGACGTCTGATCGATCTGCGCGCGCGCGAAGTGTTCCATGCCGTCGCCGAGCGACAGCACGGACACCAGGGCCGCCACGCCCATGACCACGCCCAGCGTCGAGAGCAGGGTACGGAGCGGGTTGGCGCGGAGCGCGGTGAATCCGACCTTCAGCGAAGCCGTGGTCATTGAGCGCGGGAAGGGGATGAGTGCGGCGTGGCCGGCCTCAGCGTCCTACGACGATCAGAAGCGCGCCGTCAAGTAGAGGTCTGCCCGCCACTGCTTGCGCGGATAGAGTCCGCGCGCGAGGTCGAATCGGATGAGCCCGTCCAGGATGCCCAGTCCAACTCCGACCCCGCTCATCGGACGCCCCACGTCGCGCATCCGCGTGCGGTCGCCGGTCCAGCCCAGATCGCCGAACAGGGACGGCTGCACACCATCGTGGTTGAGGCCCAGTTCGGCGCGCGTGAACCAGTAGGCATTGCCGCGCTGCAGCGTGTCGGGCTGCTGGCCGCGAATGGTATGGGCCCCGCCCAGATACCACAGCCGCTGCGCCGGCACCGCACCCACCGAACTCCCGCCCGACAGCGTGATCGTGCCGGCCAGCGGGCCGGCCGCGTCGGCGAAGCTGAGTTCCAGCGAGCCGCGACCGTACGCGGAGTCGCCGGTAGCCGCTTCGAGCCGCAGATCGGAGAGCACGCGGAATCCCTGGGGATCCTCGCCGTGGCTCCCGCGCACCCGCAGCGCGCCGCCGGCATAGTTGCCACGCCGCGCCGTGATGTTCGGGATGAACGGTGCGCCCAGCGACCAGTGGTTCTTCACCGCCGCACTGCGCTCCTGTTCGGCGAACAGCCGCCAGTCGTAGTCGAGACCGCGCGTGTTGGTGCCCGTGAGTTCCACGCCGGAGCTGCGGTAGTAGAAGCCCTCGTCGCGCCCGAACAGCAGGGCGGAGAGGGAACTGCCGAAGCTCAGCGGGTCTCCCCAGTCGCCCACGGCGTTGAGCCGGTTGTAGCCGGTGAGGCCGATGGTCGTGGCGCCGTTGCTCCGGTTCACGTTCAGTTCCGCATTCGGCTCCAGGTCGGCGATGCCGAGCCGCGCCGTGAGCGATCCCGCGTACCCGGCCCCGAACTGTTCATCTACCCGCGCCCCTACCGACAAGCCCTCGATGCGGTTGAAGCGCAGCATGTCGAGGCCGTAGTGCAGCGTGGGGGGCATCGGCGAGAAGTGCGCCTGGGCGGAGAGCGAGAGTGCCTGGGAAATGAGCGCGTCGCGTTCGGCGGTGCCGGCGAGATCCTCGCCCGGCTCGTAGATCGACTTGGGGAGCAGCGGCGAGGTGGCGAGCTGGGACTGGTCGCAGGGCACCTGGTAGGCCACGCGGAGCAGGCCGTCGTGCTCCAGGCGCGTCCGGGTGACGAACTTCGCCGTGTCGCACTGCGACACCGGTTTCGGCTTCAGGCCTTTGCGGATCGAGTCGCGTTGCGCGCGCTCCTCCGCCCGTCGCTCCCTGCGAAGGCTGTCCTTCACCGCCTCGGGCAGCGAATCCGGAATTGCGGGACGTTGCAGGGCGATCTGCGGCAACGAGTCGCGGCCATTCACCGACGAATACTGGTAGCTCTGCTCCATCTTGAACGGGACGTGCATGAAGCTGACCTGGGCGTCGCCCTGCGCGCTCTGCAGCCTCGGCAGCCAGAACCGCCCGTTGTAGAGTCCGTACTCGATGGCGACGGCGGTCACCTGCGCGCGCATCGGCGACATCATGGCCTTCACCCAACCCGGGACGTCGTCCTCGTTGTCGTTGGCCTTGGCCTCCTCGTCGACCACCGCCCAGATGTCCATCGGAATCGACATTCGGAACGCGGCCCGCACGAGCTGCCCACTGGAGACGTCGAACCAGAGCGACCCGACGACGACGTTCCACTTCGGGTGCCGCGGGCGCACTTTGAGTTCGCGCAGCTGGATGACTTTGCCGTCGGGCAGCCGGAAGCTCATCGAGTCGCCTGTGGCGTACGTGTAGTAGGCCTCGGCCCCGCCGGCCAGCGGGTGCACGATCTCGCGCTCGTCCACCTGCGCCTTGGCCACGCCGCCGCCGATCCAGAGCGATTCGTAGCCCGGATAGTACGGAATGGTGCCCATGTCATCTTCGTTCATGCCGGCGTTGGCGGAGTCCTGCGCCTCGGAGGGGGCGATCGGGATGGCGGTGCGGGAGCCCTTCAGTTCCACCCAGGCGCCGACGCCGCGCTGCCAGCGCACACGTGTGGCGTCCTCGTGGCGGAACATCAGGCGATCGCGGCCGATGCTGCCGATGCCCAGGCCGGCGGAGATGCGCTGGTACGTGGTCGCGTCGTAGGAAACGAGCGCGGAGTCCTGCTGCATCCGGGCCGCGCGCGCCCTGAGCAACAGCGTCCGCGCCGCCGAATCCTTGAAGGCGGTGCGCAGCAACTCCGGGGTCAGGGGGATCCGGCGCGGGAGGTCCTTCTCACGCCGGGTCGTGTCGGTGCCCCCGATCGAAATCGAGACGGAGGCCGAGTGCTTCTTGCTGGAATCACGGCCCGCGTGGACCTGCACCTGCATGGCGAGCGCGGCGGCGGCAACGAGTGCGAACATCGTGGTGGGCTTGAGGTTCGCGGTTCCCTACGCCCGGGGCCGGGCCGGTGTTTCAGCGGCCGGGCCAGCCGGGAGGTGTTCGAAATCCCGACGCGACCGAGCCTCCGGCTTCGGACATCCGCTATTTGCGGGTGTAAGTACGCGCTCCGTCGCCGATCGACAGGAAGAGCGTGTTCCAGCCGCCAAGCGACATTGTTCCCGTTCGTCCGCTGCCGGGGAACGAGAGGGTCCAGGATCCCGTTGCCAGGAGCTTGAATGTGCCCTGGTCTCTCGCCGTGAACGGGGTGCCGGTCGGGGTCCAGTAATAGGGGGCCGAGAAGACTCCGCTCGACGTAAAGGTGCCGGACTCAACGAGCGTCCCGTCGTTGTTGACGGTGAGCTCGTCGTTCACCACGATCCCCATCGTATCGCCCCAAAACGGGGTGATTCTGACCGGCGGCTGCAGCCCGTCGAGACGGATCAGCGTCCAGGACCCGACTGGCGTGTTGCCCACTGGATCAGCGGGACTGCTGCCCCCACCGCACCCCACGACGAGAAGGAGCGCCACGAAGGCGAATCGATAGCCTTTCACAACGGCCTCCAGAGAGGGGTTCACAACGCGCGACAATCTTGCGTTGGCGACCCGGCAATCCGCTAGCCGCGACACAAATTAAAGATTTCTAACGAGAATCGCCGTGGAATCGGCGGGCCGGATTGCGCGACGCTTCCCTCCCGCGGACGCTCGCGACACGATGCCACCGGGGCCGCTCGCGGCTTCCGGCGGCGCCGGGTGGTCAATCCGACTCCAACACCTCGACCGTCCGCTCCTCGACGTGGCGCCGCCGCGCCACCAGGTACACGATCACGCCGACCACCACCACGGCTACCATGAACGCGACATGGTACTTCTTGGGGTGCCAGCCGAGCGCGCGGCCGGTGCGGCCTACGAGCCACCCACCGGTGGTGAACACCAGCGCCCAGAGAATCGAGCTGATGGCGCTCCCGATGAGATAGAGCGCCAGCGGCAGCCGCGCGGCGCCGCAGGCGACGGGAAGGGTGAAGCGGAGACCGTACGCCCAGCGGACGGCCAGCGAGGATCGCCACGGATGGCGCCGGACCACGCGCAGCGACCGGAGAATCACCCCGCGCAACACGGGCCAGCGCTCGCGGACCCATCGCCCGCGCCACCGCCCCAGGTAGTACAGCACGAGATCGGCGCTCCAGACCCCTGCGGCCACCCACAGGACGACGAGCGTGAACTGCAGGTCGTGGTTGTGCGCCGCCAGCCCGCCGACCATCGGCGAGGTCTCCTCGGTGATGATCCCGGTGGCGGCCAGGGTGACGTACGCCCACAGCCGCTCCAGGTGAGTGGAGGACTCGCTCAGGTGGGATAGCGTCTGCAGCAGCAGAGGGTGGATCGTCGGATCTCCGGCTCGGGGCACAGGGCCGGCGGGCCACCCGCCGGACCCGCAATTTAGCCTCCCGAACGCCGGGGTGGCGTCGGGAGAACCCGGCCCCGCGTCTCGTCAGTCGTCGCCCATGGCCGGCTGGCCCGCCACGCCCGGCGGAAGCTGGTGTTCGGCCGTGTGCGGCGGGTTCAACCCGAACTTCCGGGCCATGCCCGATCGCCATCCGTCCATGATCTCATAGAACGTCGGGATGACCAGCAGGGTGAGCAGGGTGGACGTGATCACTCCTCCGATCACCGCCACGCCCAGGGGGGCGCGGAATTGCGCCCCTTCCCCGCGGCCGAGCGCCACCGGGATCATGCCCGCGATGAGCGCGAACGTGGTCATCAGGATCGGCCGCAACCGGATGGCGCCGGCCTCGATGAGCGCCTCGCGCAGCGGCGTGCCCTGTTCCTCACGCGACCACTTGGCGAAGTCGATGAGCAGGATGGCGTTCTTGGCCACGATCCCCATGAGCAGGATCACGCCGATGAGCGACATGATGTTCACGGTGTTGTGCGTGAGGGCCAGCGCCAGCATCACGCCGATGAGCGACAGCGGCAGCGAGATCATGATCGCCAGGGGATCCAGGAACGACCCGAACTGGACGACCAGGATCAGGTACATGAGCCCCACGGCGATGCCGAGCGCCGTGAAGATCTGTCCGTAGACCTCGGTCTGGTTCTGCGTGTCGCCGCCGTACGTCAACTCGACGCCCGGTGGAAGCTTGAACTTGGCCAGCCGCGCCTGGATGTCGGCCGAGACGTCGCCCGACGCGCGCCCCGAGGTATTCAGCTCCACGTTCACCACGCGCTGCCGGTCCAGGTGGTCGATGATCGCCGGCCCCACGCTGTCGCGGATCGTAGCCACCTGTCCCAGCGGCAGCGTGGTGGGCAGCCCGTTGGCGCCCACTACCACCAGCGGCAGGTTGCGCAGGTCGGCCGCGCGCCGGCGGGCGTCGGGGGCGAGCCGGACCTCGACGTCGCGCGGCTCGCCGCTCGGGTCGATCCAGTCTCCGGCCTTGAGGCCCGCGAACGCGGGGCGCAGCGACTGCGCGATCTGTCCCACGGTGATGCCGAGCGAGCCGGCGATGCCGCGGTTGAGTTCGATGTTGAGTTCCGGCTTCTCACCCTTGGTCGACAGCCCGACGTCCACGGCGCCCGGCACCTGCTTCACGATCCGCTCTACGGTATCCGCGGTCGCGTTGATCGTCGCCAGGTTGTCGCCGCGAATCTGCAGTTGCAGCAGCTTGCGGCCGCCGCTGAAGTCGTCGGTGAACACCGACAGGGTGACGCCCGCCACGTGCTTGGTCTCGTCGCGCAGCATCGCGGCGTACTGGGTGACGCTCACCGATCGATCCTCGCGCGGCACCATCTTCACGTAGATGTCGCCCTGGTCTACCTCGCCGGTGGTCTGCGTGCCGAGCGTGGAGTACGTGTGCCGCACGAGGGCGGTGTCGTCGCGGATGTAGCGGGCCACTTCCTCCGCCTTCAACCGCGTGTACTCCAGGTTCGAGCCCGGCGGCGTCTCGATATGCACCGTCAACTCGGCGCGATCGTCCTCGGGCATGAACCCCAGCCCGACCGCCCCCATGGGAGGCACGAGGCGCGGCAGGAAGATGAACCCGGCGAGTCCGGCCAGTCCGATCACCGCGCGGGCCGCACCCGGCAGCCGCTTGCTGCCCAGCGCGTAGACCACGAGCGCCAGCCCCACCATCGCCGCGCCGAGTCCGCTCAACCCGCGGCTCGGCAGCAGGAACGCGGCGAAGAAGGTCCCGACGGCAATGGCCACCATGGCCGTGCGGTGGTCGAGCGCCCAGGCGACCACCTGCTTGTAGTTCTGCGCCTGCTCGTTGAACCAGTGGTTGAACTTGAGCAGCTGCCGCGAGATCCAGGCGCGCTCGTGCGGCTCGCTTGTGCGGGTCGGCCCAGTACGCCGAAAGCATGGGGTCGAGCGAGAACGAGACGAACAGCGAAACGGCGACCGCGCACGCGATGGTGAGCGCGAACGGTTTGAACCACTGCCCGCCGATGCCCGGCATGAACCCGATGGGCACGAACACGGCGAGGATCGAGAAGGTCGTGGCCGCCACGGCCAGCCCGATCTCGTCGGTGCCGTCGTGCGACGCGGTGTAGTGATCCTTCCCCATCTCCACGTGGCGCACGATGTTCTCGCGCACCACGATCGCGTCGTCGATCAGGATGCCGATGGCCAGCGACAATCCGAGCAGCGACATCGTCTCGAGCTTGAAGCCCATGGCCCACACGGCAATGAACGACGCCACCACCGACACCGGCAGCGCGAGCCCCGTGATGACCGTGGACCGCCACGAATTCAGGAACAGGAACACCACGAGCACGGTGAGCAGCGCGCCCTCGAGCAGCGCCTCCTCCACGTTCTTCACCGCCGCCGTGACGCGGACGCCCGAATCCTTGACGACCTCCATTCGCGTGCCGGAGGGCAGCGTCTTCTCGATTCGGGCCACCTGCTCTCGGATCTTGTCGCTCACGTCGGTGGTGCTGTACCCCTGGGCCTTCTTGATGTCGATGCCCACCGCCTGGCGCCCGTCGTAGAGCGCCATCGTGCGCGCCTCGGCGGTGCCGTCCTTGATGTCGGCCACGTCGCCAAGCCGAATCACCCGGCCGCCGCGCTCGGCGACGATGAGCTGCTTGAACTCATCCGGCGTCTGCAGGCGTCCCTTGAGCCGGATCGATCGCTCGTCGAGCGAGCCGATGACGCGCCCCACGGGCGCCGCCAGATTCTGCGCCTGCAGCGCCGCCACCACCTGCGCCACGCTCACCCCCGCGGCCTGCATGGCCGTGGGTTGCACCTCGACCGTCAGTTCCCGATCGACGTTGCCGAACACCTCCACGTCCGCCACGCCGGGGATGGCGCGGAGCTGCCGCGTGATGTCGGGGTCGGCCAGCCGCGTCAGTTCGGCGGGCGAAAGTACGGTGGACGAGAGGGCCAGCGACACGATGGGCCGGTCGGTGTCGTTGAACTTCTTGATCACCGGTTCCTTCATCTCGTCGGGCAGATCGGAGCGGATGGACGAGATCGCGTCGCGCGCCTCCTGCGTGGCGACGTTCAGGTCCTTGCCGAAGTAGAACTCGATCAGCACGCTCGCGTAGCCGTCGTACGCCTGCCCGGTGACCGTCTTCACCCCGTTGATGGCCGAGATCTGGTCCTCGACGGGCTTGAGGACCTGCTTCTCGACCACGTCGGGCGAGGCGCCCGGGTACGGAATGCCCACCGAGACGTAGGGCGGCGCGACGTCGGGAAACTCGTCGGTCTTGAGCTTGAACAGCGACACCAGCCCGAACACCGCCAGCGCCACCATGGTGACGACGGTGATCAGCGGCCGCTTGATGGCAAAATCGGAAATGACCATGAGTCGCTCGCTACTCCTTGACGTCGGTGGGCGCGCTCACGTTCACCGGCGTGCCCGGCGAGATGCCGCGCGCGGCCCCCACGAGAATCGTGTCCCCGGCCGCGAGGCCGCTTCGGATCTCCACGGTCTCGGCCACGTTGTCCCGAATGCCGAGTTCCACGGCCACCGGCGTGGCCTTGCCCTGCCGCAACGCCGTCACCGTGGGGCGGATGCCCTTCTGGTCCACCGCCGACAGCGGAATCACGGTGGACTTCCGGCTCTGCGTGGACACGCGCCCCTCGGCGAACAACCCGCCCACCAGCGAATGGCCGTCATTCGGAATGCGGGCCACGAGTGACACCTGGCGCGTGGCCGGGTCGGCGGTGGGATTCACCCGCGTGATGCGGCCGGAGAAGCTGCGGCCCGGATAGCCGGTCACCTCGAAGCGCACCGGCAAGCCGACCTTCACCTCACCCATCTCGTTGGCCGGCACCGATGCCTCCAGGCGCATCGTGGCCGGGTTGACCAGCGAGAACATCGCGCCTCCGGGCGACATGTAGTCGCCGCCGCTCACGTTGCGCGCGCTCACCACGCCGTCGAAGGGCGCGGTCACCCGCGTCTTGTCGAGCGTCTTCTGCGCGTTCACGTACACGGCCTTCGCGTTGTCGAGCTGCGTCTGCGCCGCCATTGCCGCATTGCGCGCATTCTCCAGATCGCGGTCGGCGATGGCGCCGACCTTGATGAGCGCTTCGCTCCGCTGGAGGTTGCGCTGCGCGATCTCGTTGGCGTTCTGCGCCGTGGCCACAGCCGACTTGGCCGAGAGCGCCTGATCGCGGAATGCCGTGTCGTCGAGCCGGGCCAGCAGCTGGCCCTGGTGCACGCGCTGTCCCGCTTCGGCGTACGTCTCGAGCACGGCGCCCGCCACCTCGGCGCGCACCACCGCCTGCTGGTCGGGCTCGAGCGACCCCGAGATCACCGGGCCGGTCTCGATGGTGTGCAGCGCGACGACGACGATGTTCTCGGGTCCGATCGTCACGCCGGTGTCTGCCGGCTCGGCGTCCGCTGCCTTCCGACTGCATCCCGCCGCGCCGAGGACGATGGCCGAGGCGAGCGCCAGGACGGCGGCTCGCGTGGTCTGGACCTTCACGTTCATGGAGTGTTGCCCCCGGATTGCCCCGCCGTGCCGGCGGTGGACGGTATGGTGCCCTGCGTCGCTGCCGCGCCCTGGCCCGGCGCGGTCGTCGTCATCGTCTGTGTGTTCTGTTGTGCGCCCGCGCCGCTCGCCGCCGACGCCCCCTGCTGCAGCGGCAGGTCGCGCAGCAGCGCCAGCCGCACGCGCGCCACGGCCATGTCCCGCGCCGCCTGCGCGCGATTGGCCGATGCCTGCTGCAGGAGCAGCCGCGACTGCGCCAGATCCGTCTGCGTGGACAGGCCCTCGCGGTACCGCACCTCGTCGATGGAGTACGCCTTCTGCGCCTGCTCCGACGTGCCGGCGCTCGCCTGCCACGCCGCCTCGGCCTGTTGCAGCTGGCGGAGCGCCACCCGCGCGTCGAGCGACGCGTAGCGCCGCGTCTGATCGAGCTGCGCGCGCGCCTGCTCCACGTTCGCCTGCGCGATCATCTCGTCGCCCCGCGTGCGCCCACCGCTGAACAGCGAGACCTGCGCGCTCACGCCCTACCGTCCAGTTCTCGCGGTAGTCGCTCCACGTGGGGAACGCGTTCTGCGGGAAATACAGCCGCTGGTAGCCCGAGGTGAGCGCGATGGCCGGATACCGCTCGGCCCGCGCCACCCGGAGCAGCCCCTGCTGGGCGCGCACGTTCTGCTCCGCTTCGCGCACCGCGGCCCGCCGGGCGGCCGCGGTGTCGGGCATGCTCGCGGTCGCGATTCCCGTGAGCGACGGCACCGGCGCGTCCTCGATGGGCGTCGTCAATTCGATCGAATCGTCGAGCGGCAGCGCCAGCATCCGCTTGAGATTCAGCAGCGCCACGTCACGGTTCGTCTCTGCCTGCAGCAGCTGCGGCCGCTGGTTGTCGCGCGTCACCTGCGCCTTGAGCAGATCGAACTCGGAGGCGTTGCCCACCTGCCGCGCCACCTGCGTCTGGCGCAGCAGTTCGTTGGTCTGTGCCAGCGACGAGTCGGCGATCGCCACCAACTGCTGCGCGAGCACGGCGTCGTAGTAGGCCTGCGTCACATCGAGCGCGAGCTGGGCGCGCTGCGCGGTGAGCTCGATCTCGGCCACCCGCTGCCCCGCCTCGGCCGCCGTGCGCTGCCCCGTGAGCTTGCCCCACGTGAACAGATTCTGCGACACCGAGAGCCCCAGCACGTACTGGTTCAGGGCGCCGAAGCCCACCTTCTGGAAGCTCGAGAGTCCGCTGCTCGACGACTGGCAGGTGACGGCCTGGGCCAGCGCCGCGTTGCGTTCGGCCGCGGTGGCGTTGGCGCCGATCTGCGGGGCGCAGAGCGCCGCGTTGGTGTTGGTCGTGGTATCCGCCCCACCGCCGATGTTGAACCCCGAGAACTGCGACCGCAGGGTGCGCGTGTACCCGGCGGTCGCATTGAGCTGCGGCAGGAACTGGCTGCGCGCCTGGTAGAACTGCCCCGTGGCGCGCGTGACGCCGGCGCGGGCAACGCCGATCACGCCGCTCTGCTGTTCGGCGGTGTGAATCGCGTCCTCGAGCGACAGCTTCCGCGGGCCGGGTGCCGTTCCCTGCGCGGCGAGCGGGGAGGCGCTCAGGGCCAGGGCGCCGAGCAGCGCGAACAGGCGCGCGCGTCTGGCGATCGGTTGTGGCATGAGATCGGGAGTTGAAGGGTGGTGAAACACGCGCATCAGGCCGCGGTGGCGTTCGACGTCCGGCTCGCGCGCCGTGGAACACCGACGGCACGCAGAAAGCAGCTGCGCGTAGCGCGCCGGGGCTTCCTCCGCGGGTTCCGGGAACGCGCCCGGCATCATCTCGCGACACATCGCGTCGCCGAACAGCGACGACATGAACATCGAGATGGCCGTGTCCGTCTCGCCTTCCGGTTGCGCGAGGCTGGTGCGCCTTGAGGGCCTCGACGTAGCGGGCGAGCGCATCGCCCGCGCAGTGCGGCCCCCGGCACGCCGCCTCGGCGGCGAGCGGACGCTCCTCCATTTCGCTCATCGATTTACGGAGGAAGGAGCGGTGTTGTGTCAGGTAGTCGAGCACCGACCGGCACCATTCGGTGAGTTCGCGCGCGGGATCGACCGGGGCCGAGGGCAGTTCGGGCACCACGGCGGCGTCCGCCTGGCCGCGGGTCAGTTCCTCGAACAGCGCGTCCTTGGACCCGAACGTGCGGAACAGCGTGACTTCGTTGACACCGGCTTCGTTGGCAATGAGCCGGGTGGTGGCGCCGCGGTAGCCATGGAGGGCATACACCCGTGCGGCGGCCTCGAGAATTCGGTCGCGGATTTCCATAAGGACCCGGAGGCTAGCGAGTCCATATTCCGAATGCAAGTGGGTACTTGCTTTCGGCCTACCGGCTCATCGCTTCACGATGTCGACCACCGGTCGCGAGGTGGACACCAATCGGAATTCCCGCCACACGGCCCAGATGACCACCAGGTCCGCCACCGTCAGCGCCGCCATCGCCAGCGAGTGCGCCGAGGGCGAATCGATACGACTGATAGACGACGAACGCGCCCAGCACCACCAGCGCCGTGGGAAACGCCCAGTGCTTCCGACGGAGCAACCCTGCCACCAGCATCAGTTTCACGAGTCCGTGGGCCACGAGGTAGATGGCGGCGAATGCGGCGATGTCGCTGGTGAGATGCGCGGCCGCGCGGCGGAGCGCGTTGGCCACGACGTCCGATGGATCCTCCGAGATCTCGTTGGCGGTGAGAAAGCGTACCGCGGCGTTCAACGTGCGGGGATCGACGCTCAGGAACAGGAGGCCGCCGGCAATCTCGAGCAGGCCGTCGACCCCCTTGAGGATCACACTGACCGTGAAGACGCGATCGATGACGCGGGGCCGCGAGCCGCCGCTCCGCACGGGTCGATCGCTCACCCGCCGCGTCCCCGTCCGGGTCCGCGCCCGCGGCCCCCGCGTCTTCCACGCCGCGATGGCTGGAGGCCGTCATGTACCTCCTGCAGCGTGCCCGCGGCCACGCGGCCGGTGAAGCAGCCGAGCGTGTAGGGATACTCGCGCGTGAGGTGGTAGGCGTAGGCATACGTGCGCCCGTCCACCGTGACGCGTTCGGCGCGTCCGTGGCAGGCGTCGAGTTCGGCGTTGGTGATCCAGGCACCGGCGGCATCCTTCATCCCGAGAATCGGGAAGCCGTCCAGCGCCCATCCGACCACGCTGTCGGTGTGGACATGCGGAATGCACGGCGACGCGTTGTGGTAGTGGTACTGCGCGTTGGCCTGCGGATGGCCGTCGCAGTCGTCCTGCACCTCATGCGCGGCCGCATCGCGCCCCGCATCGTCGAGCGCGTTGTAGAACGCCACGCCGGACACGGTGAACCCGATCATCCCCATGGGGAGACACTCCGGTTCGGCGGCCACCGTGGGACTCGCGGGGATCTCGAAGTTCAGATGCTGGGGCGCGATATGGTTGGGGTTGGTATCGTAGCGATACGCGCTGTCGGTGGGTGCGATCGGGAACAGCCCGGTTGGCTCCTCGACGGGAAGCCCGTTGCCCTGGAAGCGCAGGTCCGTGCCCTGCCGAGTCAGCGTGAACGCGGCGTCCGGCCAGAACACGCGTCCCGAAACGTGGGGCTTCTCCAACGGGTTCCAGGTGTCGCCGTGGAACCAGGCACCCGCATGCCGCGCGCCGCCGGCGCGAAAGGTGGAGCGGCAGGAATACACATTGCCGACGGCGGGATGGTCTGTCACGTGGCCGTCGCCCAGCGGAAGGCTCTGCGCGTGCGCGGCGGGTGGAACGACGGCAATCGTCATCGCGACGAACAGGACTCGGGCCCGGCGTCCCGGCCGGGGGAATGGTTCGTTCATGGCGTCGGAGGATGGAGTGGGAGGGCGCGCGCAAGCGTGGAGTATCCGGCAGACGCGATCCGAGGCGCCGCGTTAATGCGGTCTTCGGGTCGCGTCGAATTCGGCAACCAATCGCTTGGGCGCGACGAGGCGCCACGCATCTTCGAGGATCTGGGGAAGGTGCCGGCGTTCCACGACCGGGAGCCTGAGGAGCACGTACGGATAGTCACGGTAGTGCTCGGTGAGACACCACAACTCCGGATTCGATCGAAGCACGTACTCCCGACTCACCAGATCCATGCGCAGCACGAGTGTCTCGCCGTCCTCCCGCAGGCGGGCAATCAGCTTGCCCCTGACCTTGAGCGCCGGGGTGCCGTACGAGGTCGCCTCGACCACGCCGGGAAGCAACTCCTGCGCGACGGCGCTCACGGTCTCGAACGTGACGCTGGAATCAGCCGGCGGTCGCCGTCGAGCGGGCATCAGAGGAGCTTGGGCACGAACGCCTTCGTCGTGCGCACGTATTCGGCGTAGTCGGGAAAGCGCGCCTTCAGCAGCGCGTCCTCTTCGTGCACGCGCACGCGGAGCAGAAGGGTCAGTCCGATGCCGATGGCAAGATTCAACGCCGTGGGACGATCGGCGATGGCGGCCCAGAAGAAGAGAAACGCCGCCGAATACATCGGATGCCGGACGTACCGGTACGGGCCGCGCCGCATGAACGTCTCTCCGCCGGGCACCGGGCCCACGCGGAAGGTCTTGGCCGGGAAGGACGCCCGGGCCCACAGATTGAACGCCAGCGCCATCACCTGAAGGGCGAAGAACACCGGCGAACGCGCAATGAGCGATCCGGTGACTGCCATCGCGACGAGGGCTGCCACCAGCCCGATGGGCGCGAGGCGGGAGACGGTTTTCATGCGGTTGCGCTCCGATTGGGGGTTGGAACGGGGTCAGCCTCCGTGCGACTTCACCATGCGCACACCGAACACCGGCGCGATGCGGCCTCTCTCACCGGCGTCGAATTTCACCGTCACGCGCGTTCTGCCGTTCGTCGCCGCGGGTGGGACCGGATATCGCGCGTCGTAGAATCCCTTCGCAGCGGCGTCGGGGGTGAAGCTGGCCACCGCCGTATCGTCGACGAGGATCCGGAAGTCGCCTGTGGTCGGGGTGAGCCCGGGATCGTTGTAGTACGTGACCACCAGCGCCATGGCGGCCGACGGATCGACGGCCACGTTGTACGAGAACCACCCCGCCCCGCCGCGCGCCGTGCGTCCTTCGGTGCGTACCGTCTGCCGGGCCGGAGGCTCGCTGCGGTACGCGTACTTCGCGTCGTCGCCGCTGTTCCCAGGCCGCACGAACGACACCGTGGCCGCTTCGAGTTGCCGTTGGCGCTCCGCGGCCGCGGCCAGATCGGCCACGCGCTCGTCGAATTCGGCTGGTGTCCAGAGGTCGAAGTACACGCTGTAATTGCGCTCGTAGGTCCGGTAGAAGGGCTTGAGTTCCAGATCGGCGGGCGGCGCCGGCTGCTCGGCCGCCCGCGCCACCGCGTGCGCCGTGAAGTTGCCGCGCGCCGCGGCGGGTTGCATCCACTCGTCGATCGGGCGGCCGGCCGCAACCAGCGCCGGCACCGGCTTGCGGTCGGTGTACGCCGCGCGCCCCTCCAGCCGCGGCCCGTGATCGGCCGCGAGCGCGAGCGGCCCCCACATGATCGCCGTGACCTTCGGATCGTCCGGCGTGAATTCGAAGCGCAGCGACTTCGGGAGCGCGAGCTCCACCGTGTCCCCCGACTGCCACGTGCGGGTGAGTTCCACGAAGGTGCTCGGCGGCAGCACGCGCGGATCCTGGCTCACCAGGCGCCCGCCGGCGCGGCCGGGCTGCAGGCTGGCGAGCGGGGGCTGGGGGACGTCGCGCCCGTTCACTTTCACGGCGAAGCCGTCGCCCGCCCAACTCGGCCGCCGGACGGCGAGCGTGAATGCCTTCGACGCCGGCATCGTGAGGGTGAGCGTGGCCTGATCGCCATCGGGGAAGCTCGTCTCCTGCGCCACCGCCACGCCGAGCCCGGGCACTCGCGCCGTGGACGGCGCGAAGATGTTCACGTACAACGTATCGGGGGTCTCGTAGTAGATGCCGTAGCCGTGCAGCGCATGGTTCTCCATGCCCGTGCCCACGCAGCAGGTGAAGTCGCGGTACATGTCCTGATATTCCTGCTGCTCGCCACGCCCGATGGGCACCATGTACGACATGTCGCCGTTGGTGGGATCGATGGACGAGAGCGCGTGGTTGAACAGCGCGCGTTCCTGGAAGTCGGCGTAGAAGGGATCGGGCCGCAGCGCGAACAGCCGCCGCGTGAGCTTGAGCATGTTGTACACGTTGCACGACTCGCAGGTGCGGCCGTCGATGCGCGTGCTCCACCGGTCGGCGGGGCCGAAGTACTCGGACAGTCCGTGCCCGCCGCTGGCGTAGGTGTGGTGCTGCACCACCGTGTCCCAGAAGAACGACGCCGCCAGCAGATCGCCCGCGTCGCCCGTGTAGCCGAACCGCTCCGCCGAGCCCACGAGTTTGGGGATCTGGCAGTTGCCGTGCTTGCCGTCGAGGTTGTCCTGCCCGCGCTTGAGCGCGTCGGTGAACGCGTGGTGCTCGAACCGGAGCGACAGCTTGAGCCAGCGCGCGTCGCCGGTGTCGGCCCACAGGTCGGCGAGCACCTCGTTCATGCCGCCCTGCTCGGTGTTGAGCATCTCGGCGAGCTGCGCCGCGTCGAGCGGCGCGAGGATGCCCTCCGCCCAGGCGGCGAACTTCGTCTCGACCTCGAGCGCCGTCGCGTTGCCGGTGTGGCGGTAGGCGTCGCGCAACCCGGCGAACGTCTTGTGCACCGTGTACCAGGGCGACCAGAGCCCGTTGAGGTCGAACGGCTGCGACCGGATGATGCCGTCGTGCAGCTCACCGAACGCCTTGCGACCGTTCTCGAGCGCGCAGAGATAACCGTCGCCGTTCTTGTCCTGCACTTCCTTGAGGCCGGCCACGAGGTAGTCGGCGCGCTGCTTGAACCGGTCGTCACCCGTGGCCTGGTACATGAGGCTCACCGCCGACAGGTGATGTCCCGCGATGTGCCCGGTGAGGTTGCGGCCGCCACCGTCCCAGCCGGTGTACCCCGGCGCCTTGGGCGTGAGCCCGGCGCGAATGCGGTAGTAGGCGAGCATCCGGTCGGGATCGAGCGAGAGCAGGTACTTCATGTCCTGTTCCTGCGCGTTCTTCAGCGGGCCGCCGGTGAGCCGCACATCGGCCAGCGGCACCGGGCGCGCGCGGATCATCTTCTCCGGAATCACGCCGTTGGCGAGCGCGGTGCGCCGGGCCTCGGCGGTGAGCGTGCCGGCGGACGCAGTCCCGGGACGGATGCCAAGGCCGAGCGCCGCGGCGGCAGAAGCGGAGAGGGCGAGAAAATCGCGTCTGGACGAAGGCATGGCGACCGCGGGGTGAGAGACTACGGTGGCGCCACCGACTCCGGCATGGCCGGCGTGCAGTGGCGCTCAATCATATCGACTCCCGCTGGGGGTCGCGAGCGGCGGCGCGCGACCCGCGGCACGTCACCCCGCCGCGGCCGCCGCGGCGGCGGCTGCCTCGCGGTGTTGCTGCTCGGCGATCGTCTCGTACGGCGTCGACGGTTCCGCGCGTTGGGTCGACGCCAGGCTCACCAACCCGAGCCCGAGTCCCTTCATGGGATTCTGCCAGATCGTGGCCCCGGTGCCCGGATCGAGGCGGAAGACCTCTCCCTGGCTCGCGGCGAACAGCGCCTCGCCGTCCCAGAGCACGCTCACGAAGCTCGAGCCCTTGAGTTTGGTGCGCCAGACTTCCCGGCCGTCGCGTGGATCCAGGGCGACCACGGAGTGTTTGATGCCCACGAAGAGCAGATCCTGCCGCAGACGAGTCATGGGAGTTCCTCGCGCTCGTTTTGGGTCGTGGCCGCGTGGCCGTGAACCGACACCCCGCAATGTAGGGAGGAATGGCGGGGCCCACCCCGACCGGCCAATCCCGTGGAAGTCGAAATGGCCTATTGCATACAATCATGTCGACATTATTTTGGGCCTGTCGGGTCGTCCCAGCGCTCCTCTTCGCCAACACCCATGCTCTCTCCCACCTCGCTCCATCACGCCGCCCGCCGCCTGTTGCGCGCACCGGCATTCGCCGTCGCCGCCGTCATCACGCTCGCTCTGGGCATCGGCGGCACGATCGCCGTCTTCACCGTGGTCAACGGCGTACTCCTCCAGCCGCTCCCGTATCCTCACGCCGACCGGTTGGTGGACCTCTCGCACACGCTCGCACTCGCCGGCCTCACGCGCGTGGACCAGTCCGACGCCACGTTCCTGCTGTACCGCCGCGACAATCGCGTCTTCACCGACATGGGCGTGTACCGCGCCACCGCCGTCAACATGCGGGTGATGGGCGCCGCACCGGGCAGCGGTGCGACCGCGGAGCGCGTGTCGGCCGCGCGCGTGACGTCGAGCGTGTTCCGAGTGCTCGACGCAACCGCCGCGCGCGGGCGCGCCCTCACGGAAGCCGACGCGGCCCCCGGCGCACCGGCCGTGGTCGTCATCTCGCAGGGGCTGTGGCAGCGGGACTTCGGCGCCGAACCGGCCGCCGTCGGCCGCCACCTGTCCATCGACGG
Organism: uncultured Gemmatimonadaceae bacterium; assembly: GCA_963822945.1. GTDB lineage: Bacteria > Gemmatimonadota > Gemmatimonadetes > Gemmatimonadales > Gemmatimonadaceae > JAGWRI01. The sequence continues at coordinate 55,803 of CAWGJO010000027.1, forward strand.
CGTGGACCACGAGATCGTGGGCGTGATGCCCGCCCGGTTCACCTTTCCCAATGCGCAGGCGGCGTTCTGGGTTCCGCTGCAGTTCGATCCGGCCCACACGAAGTCGGCGGCCTTCGACTACCGTGGCATCGCGCGCCTGCGCGACGGTGTGTCGCTCGCCATGGCAACGGCCGACCTGCAACGCCTGCTGCCGCAGGTGCCGGTGGCCTTTCCCGGACGCCTCACGGCCGCGGCGATACGCGTGATGCACATGACCGTGGCCGTGCGCCCGCTCCGCGACGTCATGGTGAGCGGGGTGTCGCGCATCTTGTGGATCGTGCTCGGGTCGGTGGGGGTGCTCCTGCTCATCGCGTGCGCCAACGTGGCCAATCTGTTCCTGGCCCGTGCCGAGGGACGCCAGCGCGAGTTCGCGGTCCGGCGAGCGCTCGGCGCGGGACGCGTGGCGTTGATCGACGACTGCGTGGCCGAAGCGGTGTTGCTCTCCGCGCTGGGCGGGCTGCTCGGCCTCGCGCTGGCGAACGCCGGTGTGGGGCTGCTCCTGCGTCTGCCGGTGAGCGTGAGCATTCCGCGCCTCGCCGAGGTGCGCGTGGATGGCGCCGTGGTGGGGTTCGCGTCGGGCGTGACGCTCCTCGCGGCCCTGGTGGTGAGCGCCATGCCCGCGCTCCGTGCGGGGCGCGTACCGCTCGCGGCGGTGCTCGCCGCGGAGGGGCGCACATCCACCGGCGGACGGCAGCGCGCTCGCCGGATGCTCGTGGTCTCGCAGGTAGCGCTGGCGTTGGTGCTCCTGGCCGGCGCCGGCTTGTTCGCGCGGAGCTTCCAGCGGCTCCGCGCCGTGAATCCCGGATTCGACGCCGACCGGGCGCTCTCCTTCCGCCTCGCGCTGCCTGCAGCCGAGTATCCCCGCGCCCGCGACGCCGCGCGGACGCTGGTCGAAACACTGCATTCATTGCGCGCGCTGCCCGGCGTTCGGGACGCGGGCCTGGCCACCCGCCTGCCGCTGGATCAGGAAGCCGCGCAGGACAGCGCCGTGTTCATCGAGGACCATCCCACGCCGCCCGGCAAGATTCCCGGCATCCACCCGATGGTGTTCGCCACGCCGGGATACTTTGCCGCCATGAAGATTCCGGTGCTCGCCGGGCGGCTGTACGCACCACCCGACGCGTCGTCGGACCCCGCGCATTTGCCGCGCGAGGTGGTGGTCAGTGCGGCGTTCGCCGACCGCTACTGGAGCGCGGCAACGGCCGTCGGCAAGCGTATTCGCATGAATCCCGCCAGCCCCTGGTCCACCATCGTCGGGGTGGTCGGCAGCACGCGCGACGACGGGCTGGAGCGGCCGCCGGCGCAGACGGTATACAGTCCGCTCGTGACCAGCACGGCGAGTGGCGCGCCGTGGACGCCGCGCAACGTCGCGTTCGTGGTCCGCGCGGGCACGGACGCCAACGCCCTGGGAGCGGCGGTTCGCAACGCGGTGCGTACGACGGTGCCCGGCGTGCCGTCCTATCGCATGCTGCCGCTCGGCGAACTGTTGTCGGATGCCACATCGCGCACCACGTTCACGCTGCTGCTCATCGGGATCGCGGCACTGGTGGCAACCGCCGTCGGCGCGGCGGGCATCTACGGCGTGATTGCGTACCTGGTGGCACTCCGCACCCGCGAGATCGGCGTCCGCCTGGCACTCGGGGCGCGGCCGGCCGACGTGCGGCGCATGGTGGTGCGCCGGGCCGTGGGCGATGCCGCCAGCGGGGTGATCGCGGGACTGATCGGCGCCGTGGTCACCACCCGCGCCCTGGCGAGCCTGCTGTTCGGCGTGAGCCCCACCGATCCGGTGGCGCTGGCCGGCGCCGCGGCGGTGCTGCTGGTCACGGCGGTGGCCGCCAGTTGGCTGCCGGCGCGTCGCGCCGCACGGCTGGACCCGGCCATCGCGCTCCGAGGCGACTGACCGCGCTGCGGGTCAGCCGCCGCCGCTACCCACCGGACGCACCGTCGTGCCGGCAGGCATGAACACCTCTACCGAGACTTCGAACGACCGGCGCTCGTTGGGCTGCATGGCGCCCACGCCCACCACGTGGCGCGACACTTCCTGGCCGCGTTCGTCACGCACCGAGACCATGACCGAGTACTCCCACGGCTCGCCGACTTCCGGGTGCTGGATCGTTGCTTCCACGCGCAACGGGGAGACGGCGGCCGCCTCCGTCCCCGTCCCCGCCGTGGTGCGGGTGCCTACCCGCAGATGGTGGCGGCAGACGGGGCAAACCGTCGCACTCTCGAGAATCGTCTGCCGGCAGTGCGGGCAGACACGGGTAGCACCGGGCGCGCCCTGACGCGCCGTGGTCATCACGCGGAGCCGCTCTCCATCCTCAATGTGGACTTCTTGGATGACGAATCCGCTTCATCGCCCCAGCCGAACTCCACCCGGCCGCGCATGCGCGAACCGGCCGCCACGGTGAGCGAGCCGGCCTTGAGATCGCCGGTAAGGACGCCGGTCTCGAGCAGCTCCACGCGCGCCGCGCTGCTGATGTTGCCGTCCAACTCGCCGCCGACCGACACCGTCTCCGCCGTCACCCCACCGACCACCTTGGCGCCCGGCTCGATGGCCAGATTGCCCTTCACGTTCACGTCGCCCTGAAAGCGTCCGGCAATCCGGATGTGGCCCGACCCCTCGATCTTGCCCTCGATGGTCAGCCCCGCGGTGAGCAGCGATTCCTTGAGGTTGGGGTCCGGTGCGTCGGCGCGGCGGTGCATACGCCGGTGACGAAGACGCGCCGGTGGCGCGGCGCGAGATCGAGCCGCTGATCCGGTTCGCGACGAGGCGACGGCTCGGCGGGCGTGGCGACGTCGTCCTTCTTGTGCGCGGTGGGTTCCTTCCAGATGGCCATGATACGGAGATCCTGGTGGGGGTGGGATGCGCGCGTCGGTGCGCGCGCGCGGTGGGGCGGTCGGAGGTCGTTACCCCACACGATTGGTCGAGTGCCCAACTGCCGATTCCGGGGGTCGGGCACTCGACGCGTCCCGTCACCGGCATCTCCATGGCCGACGCACGCCGAGGGTCGGGACTTTACCCGATTCCGGACCTTATTGCTCGGCGTCGAGTATGGTTCGGCGATGTCCATGATCCGTTCAGGACCCGAGTCGGCAGGCGATTGGACGCTCCACGCGCTGCAGCGGCCACGGGGACCCACTGCCCGCGTTTCCGGGTCGTTCGGCGACGGCGCCTCGGGGTACGCATGACACCGGCGTCGATCCGGATGCTGCTGGTCGAGGACTCCGAGGCCGACGCGGAGCTGCTGGTGCAGCTGCTGAGCCAGAGCGGCTACGCCGTGCACTCCCGGCGGGTCGATAGTGAGGCCACGCTGCACGAGGCCCTCGACGAATCCGCCTGGGATCTGGTGATCGCCGACTTCTCCATGCCGTCGTTCAACGGCCACCGCGCGCTCGAGCTCGTGCGCAGCCGCGGATTCGAGATGCCGTTCATCTTCGTCTCCGGGACGATCGGCGAGGAGGCCGCCGTGAACGCCATGCGGGCCGGCGCCCAGGACTACGTCCCCAAGCACGATCTCCGGCGCCTGGTCCCCGCCATTGAGCGGGAACTGCGCGAGGCGGTTGCGCGGCAGGAACGCCGGCGCGCGAGGGCGGCACTCCGGCGCAGCGAGGACCGGATGCGCCGCCTGCTCGATTCCAACGTCATCGGCGTGTTGTTCTGGGGCCGGCACGGAGAGGTATTCGACGCCAACGATGCATTCCTGACCATGCTCGGCTTCATCCGCGACGATCTGGAAGCGGGGCGCATCGACTGGCGCCGCCTCACCCCGCCGGAGTTCACCGACCTCACCGAAACCCGCATCACCGAGATCCTGACCACCGGTTCCTGCCGGCCGTTCGAGAAGGAATTCTTCCACGCCGACGGACACCGGGTGCCCGTGTTGATCGGCGGCGCGCGACTGGACGACGACACCAGCGATGCCGTCTCCGTGATCCACGATCTGTCGGAGATCCGCCGGGTCACACGGGCGCTGCGCGAGGAATCCGAGATGCGGCGCAGCATCCTCGACGCCACGCCGCTGCCGGTGATCGTGCTCGACCCCGACGGCCTCGTGCGGGTCTGGAATCCCGCCGCCGAGCGTGTGTTCGGGTGGAAGGCCGAAGAAGTGCTCGGTCGGCCGAACCCGGCACTGCCTCCCGGTGGCGTACCCGAAGCCCGCGCCCGCGTCGACCAGGCGCTCACCAGCGAATCGTGGATCGGACTCGATGCGCGGCGGCTGGCCCGCGACGGGTCGTGGGTGGACGTGCGTGAGTTCACCGCGCCCACCCGTGACGCGAGCGGGGCCATCGTGGGAGTGGTCAAGGTGCTCGAGGACGTGCGGGAATCGCTGCGACTCGAGGCGCAGTTGCGGCACGCCCAGCGCATGGAAGCCGTGGGGTTGCTCGCCGGTGGAATTGCACACGACTTCAACAACCTGCTGACCGTGATCCTGGGCGAAGTGGAGTTCGTCGAGATGGCCGAGCGACTCGACGAATCCGCGGAGAGCCTGGCCGCCATCCGCAACGCCGCGCAGCGGGCATCGCTCCTCACGCGCCAGCTGCTCGCATTCTCGCGGCGTCAACTGATCGACCCCAAGCCGGTGGACGTGAATCGCATCATCGACGGCCTGCATCAGATGATCGTCCGGTTGATCGGTGAAGATATCGAGGTGCAACTCGCGTTGGATGCACAGGTGCCCCCGGTCGTGGCCGATGCCGGCCAGGTGGAGCAGGTCGTGATGAACCTCGTGATCAACGCCCGCGACGCGATGCCGGATGGCGGGACGCTCGTGATCGAGACCGCCGCGGCGCGGAGCGAGGAGCCGACGCCGGGGGACTACGTGGTGCTCACGGTCCGTGACACGGGCGTCGGCATGAGCCCGGAGATCCAGACGCACATCTTCGATGCGTTCTTCACCACCAAGAGCGCCGGCAGGGGTACCGGCCTCGGACTCGCCACCTGCCGCGACATCGTGGCGCGCGCTGGGGGACGCATGGAAGTCGAGAGCGTCATCGGACGGGGCACGGCGATGCGTGTCTATCTGCCGCGCTCTGCGGAGGCCGCTTCGGCCGTGCCCGACCGCAACGCCAGCATCCCGCGCGGACACGAGACCATCCTGCTGGCCGAGGATGATGACGGCGTGCGCACCGTGACCATGCGCATGCTGGCGCCGCTCGGCTATACGGTGATCGCGACGGAGAATGGCGATCAGGCGTTGGCGATGCTCGAGCGGCACGGGCGAACGATCGGTCTGCTGCTCACCGATCTCGTCCTGCCCGGCATGAGCGGCCGCGTGCTGGCCGAGCGGGCCCGCCAACTGTTGCCCGGTCTGCGGGTGCTGTTTTCGTCCGGATACACGGACGACGTGATCGTGCAGCGGCAGCTGCTGGAGCACGGCGCCTCGTTTCTGCAGAAGCCGTTCACGCCGCGCGCGCTCGGCGAGAAGGTACGGGAAGTGTTGGATGGCCCATAGGCACCCTACCGGCTGCCGGTGCATGTGACGAACTTTCGCCATTCCCGGCGTGCCCCCACGCGCATCACGCACTCAATCGAGGACCGTGCCGACATGACCCATCATGAATCGCGGCGCCGGTGGCAGCCCGGCGTTCGCCTGTCCCTGTTGACGCTGACGCTCGCCGCGCTGGGCCTGGCCCCGGCATCGGCGGCCGCCCAGTCGTCGCTGTACATGCCCCGCGCCATCACCCAGACCTACCGGAACGGCACGCGGTCCATGGACGGCCTGCCCGGCGCCAAGTACTGGCAGAATCGCGGCCGGTACGCGATCACGATCTCCACCGATGCCCCCGGATCGCCGGGTGTCGGGCACCGAGCAGATCGTTTACGTGAACAACAGCCCCGACACACTCCGGGTGCTCGTGATCAAGCTGTTCCCCAACTATCACAGGCCCGGCGCTCCTCGCGACGGCGGCGCGTCTGGAGACTTCCTCACCTCCGGCGTCCACATCCGCTCGTTCGCGGTGAACGGCACGGCGACGACAGTGGGACGACGATCCCGCGCTACTTCACCTGGCAGCCGGTGAGGCTGCCCACCGCGCTGGCCCCGCACGACTCCGTGCGCCTGGCCTTCGCTGGTACTACGACCTCTCCAAGCGGCCGGGCCGCGAAGGTGTCATCGATTCCACCAGGTTCTACATCGCGTACTTCTATCCCCGCGTCGCCGTCTACGACGACTACAACGGGTGGGATACGATGGACCACCGGGCCACGAGTTCTACAGCGACTTCAACGACTACGACGTCTCGGTCAACGTGCCGAAGAACTTCGTGGTCTGGGGTACCGGCACGCTCACCAACGCCGAGCAGCTGCTGCAGCCCGGCCCGCTGGCCCGCTTCAACGGCGTCGTTCAGCATCGATTCGACAGTGCACGTGGCCACCGGTACCCAGATCCACGACGGAAAGATCACCGCGCAGGCGGCGATGAACAGCTGGCACTTCACGGCGAACGACATCCCCGACATGGCGTTCGGACTGAGCGACCACTACGACTGGGATGCAGCGAGCGTGGTGGTGGACGACGCCGCGCATCGGCGTGCCAGCATCCAGGCGGCGTATAAGGATGCCGCCTAGGATTTCCACTAGATGGTGAAGTTCGGCCGGCACTCGCTGGATTACCTGTCGCACGACTGGCCGGGCGTGCCCTATCCCTACGAGAAGACCACCGAGTTCCAGGGGGGGGCCGACATGGAATACCCGATGATGGTGAACGACAAGTCTACCCCGACCCGGCGTTCTCGAATTCGTCGCCGCGCACGAGATCGCGCACACCTACATGCCGTTCTACATGGGCATCAACGAAACCCGGTACGGGTTCATGGATGAGGGATGGGCCACGACCTTCGAATACCTGATCAACCAGCGGGACATGGGGCCGGCACAGGCAGCGACGCTCTTCAAGCAGTTCCGCGTCAATGGCTGGACCCGCGATCCCTCGCCGCTGGAGGATCTGCCGATCGTCACGCCAGGAGACATCCTCAAGGGTGCGGCGCTACGGCAACAACGCCTACGGCAAGCCCGCCCTCGGCTACCTCGCGATGAAGGACCTGCTCGGCGACGACATGTTCCGGGAGTGCCTCCACGCCTTCATGGACCGGTGGCATGGGAAGCATCCCATCCCGTGGGACTTCTTCTACACTTTCAACGATGTCTCAGGGCGGAACCTCGACTGGTTCTGGAGCAACTGGTTCTTCAGCAACAACTACATCGATCTCGCCGTCAAGGGCGTCAAGAAGTCGGGCAGCGGCTACGCAGTGACGGTCGAGAACATCGGTGGCATGGTGGCGCCCTTCGACGTGGTGCTCCACTTCACCGACGGGAGCACGCAGCGGACACACGAGACGCCGGCCGTGTGGGAGCGCAATCAGAAGCGGACCACGGTGTCCGTCCACTCCGGCAAGAAGCTGCAGTCGGTGGTGCTGGACGGCGGCATCTGGGTGGATGCCAATGCGGCGAACAACACCTGGACCGTGAAGTAGCGAACGCATGCCGGCATCGAGGCACGGCGAGACGGCGCTCAGGCCGTCCGCCGCGCTTCGGTGCGCGATGGTGCAACGGCCGGGTGTGCAGGCTACGACGAGGAACTTCCGGCACGCCGAACTTCGCGCACGACGCCGTACCCCAGACCCACCAGGAATCCGGCCGGCCCGGTAATGAAGATGCCGAGCAGCGGACCCTGGTTGGCCTCGGGCGCCAGGAGCATCGGACCGAGGAACCCGGCGGCGAACGCAATGCCGCCCACCACGACCGCCGGACCCAGCGCCCGTCGCACGACCCCACGCCAACGCTCGCCGAAGGCGCCGTAGTTGAGCAGAACGGCCAGGGTCAGCAAGGCGAGGAATGCGATTCCCATGACACCCTCCGGATTGGCGGCCGGCTGCATGAGGAAGCCGACCGCCATCATGCACCGGAGGGCGGATCACGTCAATGCGCCTGGTCGGGCATCGAGCGTGCGGACCTCGGGGCCGGCGCCGGTGCGCGCGGTATGCCCACCAACATGGGGGTGCGCGCCTTGTATTCGCTGTACGCCGAACCCAGGTAGTACGCGTGGTCGCGCTCCTCGAGCATGACCCCGATCAGGATGTACGCGGTGGTTGCGACGGCGAACGCGAATCGCGCCGCTCCCATCGTCGGCGCCGCCCAGAACGCAATGATGAATCCGAGCATCAATGGATTCCGGCTGTACCGGTAATACATCCGGGTCACGAACGGCGGGTGCGTGTACTTGCGGCCCCGGAAGTTGAGCCACACCTGCCGCAGGCCGAACAGATCGAAGTGGTCGATCATGAAGGTGCCGGTGAGCAGGAACAGCCACCCGAACGCGAACAGGACCCACAGCACGTCGCGTCCCGCCGCCGACTGCACGTTCCACACGGTGCCGGGAATCGGACGCCACTGCCAGAACAGGAGATCGAGCAGCAGGCTGGCGATCAGCACATAGGTTGATCGCTCGGCGGCCACCGGAACGATCTTCGTCCACCACTGTTTGAACCACCGCCGGGCCATGATGCTGTGCTGCACGGCGAAGGCGGCGAGCAGCAGAGCGTCGATGACGAGCGCCTGGGCCAGCGGCGTCGTGGCCGCGCCGTCCACGCATTTGGGCACACCGACGCACCCGACGAAGCCGATGGCATAGAGGAAGGTGAGGAAGAACACGGCGTACGCGAGCGTTCCGTACAACAAGAGAACGGATCCCATCGGGGCCTCCCGGTGTCTGGGTTCACTGCATCTATTCGAAACGCGCGAAGGTCAGCGTTTCGCTTCGAGCAGGAGGCGGTCGAGCGCGTGTCGCGCCCGCCGCTCCGCCTTGGGATCGTGGAACAGCCGATCGGCGTGGTTGTAGCCGAGGGTAATCGCGTGGAAGTCGTGCGCGAACTGCTCGCAGTCGAGGTGCTTGCGGAAATCGCCGTCGGCAACCGCCCGCCTGGCGGCGTCTTCGATGATCGCATACCACTGTCGATACGCGGCGACGAGTTCGTCGCGCACCGGCCCCGGCCGATCGTCGAACTCCACCGCCGCCGTGACGAACAGGCATCCGCCGTCGAGCTTGTCGTGCGACCAGCGAACCCATCCCCGAAAAAGCGCGCGCAACACGTCGACCCCGCGCCGGCGGCGCTGCGCGTCGGCGACGACGACCTCGCTGAAGGTGCGGATGCCCCGGCGGAGGATGGCTATCTGGAGCGCTTCCTTCGAACCGAAATGCGCGTAGAGCCCGCTCTTCGAGAGTTGCATGCGCTCGGCGAGATCGCCGATCGAGAGGGCGTCGAGCCCGACCACGCTGGCCATCTGGATGGCCTGTTCGAGGATCAGTCCGCGGGTGCGGTCACCTTTGGCGAGTTTCACGACGCCAGAAATAGCACGAACGATCGTTTTTGTCAAACACGCACGCGGGCCCGTCGACGCCGGCTCACCCCGCGCCCGGCTCGCCGGGCGTCCACGCCGCCAGTTCTTCCGGCGCCGCGAGATCGCTGCGGCTGTCCCACGCGGCCCAGCCGGTGCGGCGCTCCCGAACCGTCTCCGCGGCGGCCGCGGGAGAGTGAAAAGTCGCGAGAGGCGTGCCGTCGATTCCCAACCGCACCCGATCCGGAAATTCGGCGTGCGGCCGAATCCAGAACGTGCCCACCGTGGTCTTGAAGTAGAACATCCTCCGCTTCCCCTCCACCTTGGATCGGTCTTCGTCTGGTCGCGTCACCGTGCGGGGACCTCGACATGCGCCCGGGCCGGCATCAAGCCCTATTATCGCGGTGAACTCTCGGCGCCCGCAAGCACGCGCCGCACGCGGCCCCCGATCGGCGACCGGTCCGACGGCAATGCGCCCGGCGCGAGCGCCGCTCGGGGGCTGGCCAAGCGGACGTTCCGGCGCGATTCTGTGAACGCGTCAATCACCCGCCCATGCCCAACCGCTTCCGGAGAATCACTGTGAGCAATCCCGAAGATCTCCTCGAACAGACACAGGCCGACCTCGAAGCCACCGACTTCGACGAGGAGGCGTTCGGCATCGACCGCCGGCATTTCGTCTTCCTCTCCCTCGCCGCCGCGGCCGCCTCCACGCTCGGCGCCCCCGCCGCCGCCCTCGCCCAGGGTCGCGGACGCGCCGGCGCCGCCGCCACGGGACGGCAGGCACTCCAGCAACAGGAGCCGCCGGCGCCCCTCGGCAACGGCGAACCGCCGGCCCTCCAGTTCCAGCCGTATCCGGGCGGCACCGGCGCGCTGATGGAGAAGCTCGTCCGCGAGCGCGGTGCCACGGCATTCGATCGCGGCCACTACGAACCGGAACCGTGGACGGGCGCCGTCCCGTCGTCGGACGAGGAGATCGCCTTTCTCCCCGCGCACCGGCTGTCCGCCATGCTCAAGGCGCGCCGCATCACCTCGGCGCGGCTCACCGACATCTACCTCGCGCGCCTCAAGCGCCTGAACCCCACACTGCTCTGCGCCGTGACGATCATGGAGGCGCAGGCGCGCGCCGAAGCGGCGCAGGCCGACCGGGAGATCGCGGCGGGCAACTATCGTGGCCCGCTGCACGGCCTGCCCTACGGCGTCAAGGACCTGTTCGCCACCAAGGGCGTGCCGACCACGTGGGGCGCCAAGGACTTCGAGCACCGCATCATCGACGAGGACGCCGAGGTCGTGGTTCGCCTGCGCAACGCCGGCGCCGTGCTCATCGCCAAGCTCGCCACCGGCCTCTTCGCGCAGAACGACCAGTGGTTCCGCGGACGCACCAACAACCCGTGGAATCTCTCGCAGGGGTCGAGCGGGTCGTCGGCCGGCCCGGCGTCGGCCACGGCGGCCGGGTGCGTGGCGTTCGGGATCGGCACGGAGACGTCGGGCTCGATCGTCTCGCCCACCATCCGCTGCGGCCTGAGCGCGCTGCGTCCCACGTTCGGCAGCGTGAGCCGGTACGGCGGCATGGTGCTCGCCTGGTCGCAGGACCGCGTGGGGCCCATCGTCCGCACCAGCGAGGACGCGGCGATGGTGTTCAACGTCATCCACGGCGTGGACGAGAAGGATCCCTCCACGGTGACCATGCCCTTCCAGTTCAACCGCAACATCGATCTCGCCACGCTGCGCATCGGCGTGGACGACCAGGCCCCGCCCGAGTTGGTGAACAAACTCAAGGAGCTGGGCATGAAGCCGGTGACCATCGGCGCGCGTCCCACCGTGCCCGGCATCAGCGGCACCTCGGGGGGACTCAACACGGAGTATGCCTCCGCCTTCGACACGTACGTGCAGCGGAAGGCGAAAGAGATCGGACTCGACCTCAACGATCTGCCGGCGGTTCCCCCGCGCCCGGCGTCGGGACGAGGGATGCTGCCGTACGGTACGCCGAATGGCAGCCCACCGCCCACCGACCCCCAGGCGCCGGCCGACTGGAATCCGCGCTTCGTGTACGGGCGGACGATTCCAGGATACGAGTTCCTGAACACCGAGCGCCGGCGCTACATCCTGATCAGCAAGTGGGCCGAGTACCTCAAGGACGTGGACATGTACATCGGCAGCCCGTTCGCCGACGTCGGCGAGTGCGCGCAGACCGGCTATCCGAGTGCGGTGCTGCCGTTCAAGTTCGGCGTCCCATCGGTGTTCGGTCGTGGCCGCGGCCGGGGCCGGGGCGGCCGGGGTGGCGCCGCGGAATCGGCGGCCGCCGCGCCCGAACCGAAGCTCAACCCGCAACCGATCTGCGGGCAGATCATCGGCACGCTGTACAACGACGACCTCATCCTGTCGGTGGCGCACAAGTTCCAGACGCACGACGACACGGTGAACAAGCACCCGGCGCTCTAGCGCGCGCGACCGGCAAGCCCCGGCCGCGGCGGAATCTTGCCGCGCCGGGGTTACTCGCGGCTCAGCACTTCCATTGGCGCCACGCCACTCGCCTGCCGCGCCGGCAGATAGCTGGCCACCAGCGCCACCACGACCAGGAGCGCGGGCACGGCGGCGAACGTGGCGGCGTCGGTGGGCTGCACCTGGAACAGCAAGCCGCGCATGAGGTGGCCGGCACCCCACCCACCGGCCAGACCGAATACGACGCCGATAGTGGCCAGTCGCATCGCACCACCCACGAATGCACGGACGATGCTGCCGGGCGCCGCGCCCATTGCCATGCGAATGCCGATCTCACGCCGGCGCTGCGCCACGTTGAACGCCATCACCGCCGAGATCCCACTGGCGGCGAGCAGCAGCGCCAGCGCCGCGAAGCTGGCCATCAACAGCAGGTTGAATCGGGGCGCGGCCATCGCGTCGCGCCGGTTGCGCGCCAGGGGATGGACGTCGGCCACCGGAAGCACCGGATCGAGCGTGTGGATGGCTCCGCGCACGGAGGCCGCGAGCAAGGCGGGATCTCCGCCCGCGCTGCGCACCACCAGCGTCATGGCCGACATCGGCACCTGATTGTACGGGACGTACAACATGGGCTCCGCGTCGGTTTGCGGCGCCACGTCCCGCACGTCGCCCACGACGCCGATCACGGTGCGGGGCGTGCCGCTGGTGCCGCCCCAGAACAGCTGCTTGCCGACGGCGTTTTGCCCCGGCCACAGCCGGGCCGCCAGGCTCCGCGAGATGACGACGATCGGCGGTCCGTTCGACGCATCCGACGAGGTGAACACGCGTCCGCGCGTGACCGGGATGCCCATGGCCGCGAAGAACTCCGGCGTCACGCTGCGCCACCCGGCCTGCATGAATCCGCTGGAGGGCGCCGAAGCCGCGCGGTCCTGCGGCGTCACGTCGTTCACGTAGTTCCACCCGCTGAACGGGTCGACGGCGCTCGCCCCGGCGGCACGGACGCCCGGCAGTCCGCGCAGATGAGCCGTTAGCCGGCTGAAGAAGATGGCGCGCGCCTCGTCGTCGTAGCGCTGGGGCGGGAGATTCAGATTCACGGCGAGCACGTGCTGGGCGTCGAAGCCGGTGTCCACCGCGCTCAACCGTCCGAAGCTGCGCAGCATGAGGCCGGCACCGGTGAGCAGCACGATGGAAAGTGCCACCTGAAACACCACGAGCACATCGCGCTGGCGCCGATGACTCCGGGATATGCCTCCGCGCGCCCCCTCGCCCAGCACGGCCGCCGGATCCACGCGCGACGCGCGCAACGCCGGCAGCAGGCCACACGCGAACGTGGTCAGCACACTGAGCAACAGCGCCACACCGATGGCGCGGCCGTCCACGCCCACCTCTTCCAGCCGCGGAATGCGACCGGCGCCGAACGTGCGCGCCGCGGTCATTCCCCATGTGGCCGCGATCACGCCGGCTACCGTGGCGCCTCCGGCCAGCAGGCCGCTCTCGACCAACATCTGCCGCACGAGCCGAGACCTGGTGCCCCCCAGGGCGGTCCGCACGCCCATCTCCACCTGGCGCGTGCTGGCCCTGGCGAGCAAGAGATTGGCCACGTTGGCGCAGGCGAGAATGAGCAGCAATCCGGTGGCGGCGAGCAGCACCCACCCGGCACGACGGAAGTTGTCGTCGACGAGCGCGTGCGACAGGGGCTCGAGGCGTGTTCCCCATCCCTTGCTCGTCGGGTAGATCGCATCGATTCCGGCGGTGATGCGATCGAAGTCCGCCTGCGACTGCTCGAGCGTCACACCGGGTTTGAGCCGGCCCACCAGCGACAACCAGTGATCGTCGCGATCCGAGCGCGCGTTCGCGTGCAACGGTACGTAGACGTCCGCTTCGGGAAAGTGTGCCGCCGCCGGCATCACTCCCACCACCGTGTAGGACCGGGTGTTGAGCGTCACCGTGCTTCCCAAGATGGACGTGTCGGAGCCGAATCGGCCGCTCCAGAGCGCGTGGCTCAGAATCACGACGCGCGCGGAATCGCCGGCGGCATCTTCGTCCGGGCGGAAGGTGCGGCCCAACGCGGGCTGCACACCGAGCACCGCGAACAGCGTGTGGCTGGTCGCCATGCCGTGCAATTGCTGGGGATCGCCGGTGCCCGTGAGCGCCAGGTCGGCCCGCTTGTACGCCGCCAGGCCCGTCAGCGAGTGGTTCTGGGTGCTGAAGTCGAGAAAGTCGGGATCCGAAGCAACGAAGTCGGCGCCCTGCGGCGAGGTCTCCCAGACCTGTACCAACCGGTCGGGTGCCGCGAACGGAAGAGGCCGGATGATGACGGCGTCGACCACACCGAAGATCGTCGTCGTCGCCCCGATGGCGAGGGCAAGCGTGAGGACGGCCGCGACCGTGAATCCGGGGCGTGTGCGTAGCGTGCGGATCGCATGTCGGACTTCCTGGAGCATCACCCGAACCTCACGAAGAGTGGAGCGGACGGAACCGTCGACGCAAAGCATCCGTCACGCTCCAACCGGGCAATACCCGTGCCACCACGCGCCGGGGCTACGCCACGGGAAATCAACGAGTTGGCGTCGGCTGCCGGCAGCCGGATGTGTTCGCAAATGGGACGGAGTGTCCGGGGCCGGACACTCCGTCCCTCCTCAGAACCGGTAGCTCACCGACATGAAGTTCTGCGAGTTGTGGAATGCGCCGCCCATCTCGCGATACACCGACAGCATCAGGTACACGTTCCGCCCCACGGCCCAGTCGGCGTCGAAGCTGCTCCAGGTGGTGCGCGTCGAACCCAGTCCCATGCCGAGCATCGTGGCGTTGGACGTCCGGAGCCCGCCGGTGGCCTCGAGGTGCACGAGATTGAACGGGTTGATCTCAAGCGAGGCCGACTGCAGGTCGCCGCTGGAGAGCTGGCCGGTGTAGTGCGTGTCGCGGAGATGGGCGCCGAGGTCGATGGCGGTGAGCCGCATGAGGCTCACGGAGCCGGTGTACGACTGGGCGGTGCCGGCCGGGCCGCCGCTCGTGGTGCGCGCCTCGCCACTCAGCCGGAAGCGTCCCCGCAGGTTGAGGGTCGCGCCGCCCCACATGCCCTGCCGGAAGCTGTTGTCGAACACCGTCTCGGGATTCACGAAGTCGCGGTACAGGAGCACGTTCCGCCGGTTGTCGACCCCGCCGTTGAGACTGAGCGCGTCGGTGATCGTGAACTGGAAGTTGGCGAACGTCGACGTGGGCGTGGCCGCGGCGTGTTCCTGCGCCGCCTTCCACCCGCGATTGATGTCCAGTTCCTGCGTGACGTACGCCGTGAACCGCGACGATATCACCATCGCCGTGGCGTACGTGAATTCGCGGTCGATCTGGCCCAGAGTGTACGCGCCGACCCCGCCCACGGTGAACGACCACACGGGCAGGTGCATCGACACGTTGTGCCACTGCACGTATGCCCCGTACTCGCGCGTGGAGTCGGTGAACCCGAAGTTGTACCAGCTCGGCTGCAGTCCGCCGAATGCGCCGACGCTCCAGCGCGGGTGGGCGACGTCGACCGCCACGCCGTCGAACAGCCCCACCGAACTGCTGGTGGTGGAGAACTGGCGGCCGATGGTGACCGTCGTCGCGCTCCCCAGGGGATTCCACTGCAGCGCCGCCTTGTACACCCGCGTCACGTTGAGCGGGTAGGTGGGAGCAGGATGGAGGCTGTCCGGCGGCTGCATGATCGAGCGCTGGGCGCGGACGTCGACCGCGATCCCCACCGGCGAGTCGCCCAGGTGCGTGCCGTCGAGGCGCAGGTCGAGCGCCGGCTGCGTGACCACGCCGGCCGGCCCGGTGCCGGGATCGACCATCAGGTAGCGGACCCCGAGGCGGCCGCGAAGCCGGTTGGCCGGTCGTCGGGTGAGGCCGGCGCTCGAGCGCTCGGGAAGCGTCGCCGTCGGCGTGGCCGCGACGGCCTCCACCACCGGCGCGAAGCGGGCCGAGTCGCCGGTGGCGACGGTGAGCGACGACGCGCGCACGATCGTGCACGCGGCACTGCTCGACGAGATGTACTGGACGGCCAGCTCGGCGACGAACGTCGTGTCGCGCAGCACCGTCAGATGCGCGCCCTGTTTGAGGCCGGCGCGCGTACCGGCGTCGAGGTACACCGTCGGGCCGCTGATGTAGGTCACGTGCGCCCAGGCGGTGGTCGAGTCGGCCCCGGGCGCCGCCGCCGGCGTCCGCGCGGCCGCTGGCCCGGTGACCGCCTTCTGGGCAGCCGCGGGAACACTCGCGCTGACGATGGCGAATGCCATCACAGCCAGCGGTACTCGGCGCATGGTCATCATCCCGACCTCCCTCTCGGGTGGCACGAATAGCAGTGGGCCGCATCGTACACGTAGCCGGACACGCCGCCATGATGCGAGTCGGTCGTGCTCTTGCCGTGGCAGCCGCCGCTCATGCAGGTGAACGCCGCGTAGTTCGACGGCGAGGTGTGGCAATCGGAGCACTGGTTCCAACGACCCTTGTGGGTGCCGGAGTAGATCGGGAAGAAGCTGTTGTCGTGGTCGAAGGTGGCTCCTGCCCAGGTGGTCGTCGTATGGCACTGTTCGCACGTCTGTCCGAATCCGGCGGCGGCGTGCGCCGGATTGTTCGTGCCGTTGTAGTCGGCCAGGTGGCAGGACACGCAGGTAGTCGGCTTGCCCTTGTACACGCCGTCACCGTGGCAGGCGGCGCAGGCAACGCTCACATGCGCGCCCGTGAGCGGGAACGCCGTGTTGTTGTGGTTGAACGTCGCGCTCGTCCAGTTCGTCGTGCTGTGGCACGTTTCGCACGTGGTCGGGAAACCGGCCGCCACGTGGCCCGGGTTGGTCGTGGCGTTGTACTCGGTCTGATGGCACGATACGCAGAGCGTGGACTTGCCCTTGTACACGCCGTCGCCGTGGCAGGCGTTGCAGGCCACGGCCTGGTGCGCCCCGGTGAGCGGGAAGCTGGTCGTGCTGTGGTTGAACGTCGCGCTCGTCCAGTTGGTCGTGCTATGGCAGGTCTCGCAGGTGGTGGCGAAGCCGGCTGCCGCGTGGGGCGGGTCGTTGGTGTTGTTGAAGTCGGTCTGGTGGCACGACACGCAGAGCGTGGACTTGCCCTTGTACACGCCGTCGCCGTGGCAACTCTGACAGCTCGTGGTCGCGTGCACGCCGGTGAGCGGAAAGTTCGTGGCGTTGTGATCGAACGTCGCGCTCGTCCAGTTGGTCGTGCTGTGGCAGGTCTCGCACGTGGTCGGGAATCCCGAGGCGGCGTGCGGCGGGTTCGTGGTCCCGTTGTACTCCGGCTGGTGGCACGACACGCACAACTTCGACTTGCCCTTGTAGACGCCGTCGCCGTGGCAGGCGGCGCACGCGGTGGCCAGGTGGGCTCCGGTGAGCGGGAACCCGGTCAGGTTGTGATCGAAGCTCGCCCCGTGCCAGTTGGTCTCGCTGTGGCACTCGGTGCACACCTGCGGAAAGCCGCCGCCCACGTGGTCGGGGTTCTTCGCGTTCCGATAGTCGGTGGCGTGGCACCCGAAGCACATCGTTGGGCGGTTGGCGTACTGCGTCTGGCCGGGCGCCGACGGCAGATGGCAGTCCTCGCATGCGGCAATGGCGTGCGCACCGCGCAGTGGGAAGCGGGTGAGGTCGTGCATCCGGCGCATCGCGGCCGGGTCGACGAAGCTGCGTGTCGTGTGGCAGCGCGAGCACTGGTTGCCGAACTCGCCGTGGTGCACGTCGGTGTGGCACGACGCGCAGGCCGTGGACGTGTTGGCGAAGTCGAGCGTGCGATGGCACGACGTGCACGGCGCCTTCTGATGCGCTCCCTCGAGCGGGAACACCCCCGGCGCGTGGCGGAAGTCCTTGCTGATCGCCACGGGCTTCCAGCCGTCGGCCCGGTGGCACATGCTGCAGGCGCCGATCGTGGGGCCGTGCGGGTTGTCGCCGCTCTGGGCGGCGGCGGCCGGCGCGGAGAGCGCCAACACGGCCAGCGCCAGCAGCCAGCGGGAAGCAGGGGGGAGCTTCATGGGATTCTCCTCGGCGTGGTACCGCCATGACAGCTGGCGCAGGCGGCGGACAGCGGCCGGTAGATGACGCGGGTCTTGCCGTTGGCGACGGTCTGCGTCTTATGGCATGCCGCGCAAGCGACCTTGGCGTGGGCGCCCTTGAGCGGGAACGAGGTATCGCGGTCGTGATCGAACTTCGAGGCCGGCGTGAACGACGCGACGCCGTGGCAGGTGCCGCAGGCGTCCCCTCCCTTGCGGCCGGCGAATTGATCGCCGTGGGGATCGTCCGCCTTGTGGCACGACTCGCAGTCGGTGGCGCGTTTCTGCGTGAACGGCAGCTTGGCCACGCCCTTCGGCGCTGCGATGAGCGTCGAGGCGGCGGCGGGACCGCGCATCTCCTCGTGACAGGCCACGCACGGCGTGGCCCGGTGGGCGCCGTCGAGCGCGAAGCTGAACTGCGCGTGCCGATCGACGTCCACCGTGGACGGGCGGAACGCGCGGGCGTTGTGGCAGGCGCCGCAGCCATCCTTCATCGGCATCGCCCCGCCCTTGAGGTAGCGCCCGCCGTGGGGATCCACGTGGCAGTCCTGGCACGCGGTCTCCGGCACCTGCAGCACCACCTTCGCCGGGCCGTACGACGCGGCGCGCTTTGGCAGCGCGGGCAGGCCGGGCCGCGTGAGCCCGTGGCATGCGGCGCACTTGATCTTCGCGTGGCGGCCGTCGAGCGGCAGCCGCAGCTTGGCGTGCGCGGCCAGGGAGAAGGTGCTGGGCGTCCAGCCGGCATCGGTGTGGCAGGCCTCGCAGCTCCCCTTGTCGGGGCGCGACGCGAGCTGGCCGCCGTGCTGGTCGGCATGGCAGTCGGCGCACTTGGCGAACGGCATGGTCAGGCGCGTCACCGTGCCGGTGGTGGTGTGGCACGAGGCGCATTTCACGCTCGCGTGCTTGCCGGTGAGCGGATACCGGGTGGCGGCGTGCTGCGCGAGCGTGAACGTGGAGGGCGCGAATCCCTGCACGCGGTGACAGGCGGCGCAGTCGGCGGGCTTGCCGTTGAGCACGGCCTGCCCGGCGTGCGGGTCCTTGTGGCACGACGCGCAGGTCGCGAACGGCGGATCCTTGATCTTGAGGTTCGGTCCGTGGCAGGCGTCGCACTTCACGGTCGCGTGCTTGCCGACCAGCGGATAGCGCGTGGCCGAGTGGTCGAAGTGCGTCTGCTCGATCACGTGCCAGCCGCGCGTGGTATGGCAGTCGCTGCAGCGGCCGGCCATCCGCGTGCCGTGCGGATTGGCGTGACAGTCGGTGCAGAGCTTGAACGGCAGCGGCTTGAAGCGGGGGATCAGCTTGCCCTTGGCGTCGGGAACGATGCCGAGCGACTTCGCGAGGTGACACTCGTCGCACTTCACATCCACGTGCTTGCCGGTGAGCGGGAAGGCGCTGCTGTCGTGCACGAACTTCGGCGCCGGCTTCCACCCCTTCGAGTCGTGGCAGCGGTCGCAACTCTCGCCCAGCGAACCCTTGTGCACGTCGTCGGCGCGGTGGCAGGAGACGCACGTCGTCTCGAGCCCCACCCACCCGGCGGAACCCGTGCGCTTGGACAGCGCGGCAGCCTGACCCGTGCGGAACTTCAGCGTATGACAGTCCTCACACTTCGCCTCCGCATGCTTGCCTTCCAGCGCCCATCCGGCGAGCTGATGGTCGAACTTGTCGCGCGACCCGCCCGGCCAGGCGATGAGCTTGAAGTCCGTGCCCGCGTGGTCCGGATGGCAGCTCGCGCAGTCCTTCTTCTCCACCGTCACGACGCGCGCGTGATAGCCCCGGTTCTGGTTCAGGAGCCAGCCGATCTCCTTGTGACAGGCGAGGCACATCTGGTTCATCGGCTCGCGGTGCAGGCCGTGGCATTGGGCGCAGTTCGTCGGCCCTTCCAGGTCGTGATGCGCTCGCGCCAGCGGCCCGGGCGAGATCTGAGCACGCGCTCGCGCCGGCAGGGCCAACAGCAGCAGTCCGCACATGAGGAGACATTTCCGCATTCACCCCGCCCGCGCCTGCGATTGGGGAATCGGCACGTCCTTCTCGACGATGCGGATGCCAAGGCGTTCGAGGAACGCGTAGGGCGCCTCACCGCCGATGCGAACCACCACATAGTCGGCCGGCAGGATGCGCGACTGCCCCTCGTGCGTGAGCACCGCGACGTCGTCGCGGATCTCCTGGATCTGGCTCTTGAAGTACGGCGTCACCTTCCCGGACGCGATCGCCCGCTCGATCTTCTCGCGGTTCCGCTCGGCGATGCGCTGGAACGCGTCGCCGCGGTAGGAGAGCGCCACCGTCGTGCCTTTCTGGTTGGCGAGTCCCAGCGCCGACTCCACGGCGCTGTCGCCCCCGCCCACCACCACCATGCGCTTCCCGGCGAACGCTTCCATCTCCACGATGTCGTAGAACACGTGGTCCTTTCCCTCACCGGGCACCCCGAGCCGTCGCGGGCTGCCACGCCGCCCCATGGCGAGCACCACGCGGCGCGCCAGATACGCGCTGTTCGCCGTCTCCACCCGGAACACGAGCCCCTCGCGCTTCACCTGCTGCACCTTCTCGCCGGTGCGCACGTCGAGGCCCGTGTCGGCGACGATGGTCTCCCACACCTGGAGCAGCGTTTCCTTGGAGCCGTCGGCCACCCACAGGTCGCCGTACATCGGGATGCGCACCGGCTCGGCCAGCAGCAGCTTGTGCCGCGGATACTTGCGCACGGTGTCGGACAGCGACCCCTGCTCCAGCACCACGTAGCTGAGGCCGGCGCGCAGCGCTTCGAGCCCGGCGCTCAGCCCCGCCGGGCCGGAACCGACGATCACCACGTCCACCGCGGCGGCCACCCCGTCGGCGCGCCGGCTCCCGGGCCGCAGCGATCGGGCCACGTGCTCCATGGCCATCTTGCCTTCGTTGACCGCGTTCTTGATCAGCCCGCGGCCGCCGAGTTCGCCCACGATGTACAGGCCCGGCACGTTGGTCTGGAAGTTCTCGTCGAGCAACGGCACGGTCACGCGGTTGACCGCGGCGCCGCGTGTCACGAGGATCGCCCCCACCGGGCATCCGCGCACGCACTCCCCATGTCCCTTGCACAGCGCGTCGTCCACCACGGCCAGCTTGCCGCGCAGCGTGATGGCGCCCGGTTCCGGACAGGCGCCCACGCAGGTGCCGCATCCCACGCACATGTCGGCGCGCACGAGCGCCTTGGGGTCGCCGGTCGCCTCCGCCGCCGCTTTCGCCACGGGCGCCCGCACCATCTCGAACACCTGCATCGGCGCGCCGCACTTGGGACAGGAGGCCGCGTCGGCGAGAACGGGGGCCCGGCAGCGCGGGCAGGGCACGCGGCCGCGGCTTGGCCGACGCCGGCGGCTTGGTCGCCCGCAGGTGCCAGAGAATGGCCAGCAGCGTGATGCCGAAAAAGGCGATCGTGGTCGTCGACATGCGCGCTATCGGAACCAGGTGGCGCCCACGGCGACCACGACCACGACGTGGATCACCACCGCGACCAACGCGGTCAGGGCAAAGGGACGGTGGGCCACGTGCCAGTAGCGGAACACGCGGTGCGTGGCGTTGAGCATGCGCGACTGCTGCTCGAGCTTGAGTTCGAGCGTGGCCAGCCGCAGTGCTTCACGAAGCTGCTTCTCGTCGAGGCGGTGGTTACGGGGAGTCAGCGCCACCCAGCGCGCCCGCAGCTGCCGCATCCGGCGCCACCGGAAGAGATCGGCCGCGACGAGCTGCGCCAACACCCGCAGGGGATTGCCGTCGGCGTCCGAAGTCTGTCCGCCATGCAGCGTGCTCTCGAGCACCTGGGGTGTGAGCCCGGTGGCCGCCGCCAGCTTCTGGATCAGTTCGCGACGCTGGCCCGCCACCTCGTCGCGCGTCAGCTCGATGCCGCTCCGCGCGCGGGGGATGCGGGTGTAGAGATAGCGGCCCACGATGCCGCTGGCGATCACGATCATCATGGCCAGCAGGCCGAGGCCGATCACGCCGTCGGAGCGCCAGGCCGCGTGAATGGCGAGCAGCAGAGGGAGTGCGAGCGCCGTGGTCACGTGCACATCCAGCCACTTGCCGATGGATCCGGTCCACCGCAACGCCTTCCACTTCTTCCGGAGCGGATACAGCCAGAGGAAGACGAAGATCACGAACGCGGCGATGCCGGCGGACTGACCGATGTACCCCGACGGTTGGAGCCAAGCGCGCCACGGATGGCGGGCCCGGACTTCGAGCGGTGCCGTGTAGAACGGCGCGCCGACGATGTTGATGGCGAGCAACGGCAGGCAGATCACGATCAGCGCGATCGTGCTCTTCCGAAGTCCCGAACTGGCGTCTTTCATTTGCCCGGCTGGTGGGAGCGCCGGGCGAGGAGTGCGGAGGGCATGCCTCGGGCTTGCTTTGGGGGGAGTTGGCGTGCTTTGCAAAGCGGCGGCTTCGCAGCTTCGAGAATTCAGTACACGCGTCAACCGTTCTTGCTCCAAACGCGCGAACAATCGCGCTCGCAACACCGAACAAACGCCTCATGTGACGCGCATCGTCACACTGGCGGTGCGAAGCGTCACGCGGCGGCGGGCGACAGCGCCGGCGGCCTGTGCGTGTCGGGTGACTCCCGACGCGCCGGCGGTGCGCAGGCCGGTGGCGATGCAACAGTCGATGCCGGTTTTGACAACCCTCCGCCTCCGCCGTTGATTCGACTCCGGCGCTGGCGCATCCCCCACGATCCCGCATGGCCGCGACATCGCGGAGCTTCAACACCTGTCCGGTGCATCCGTGCTGCTCATTCTCGCCTCCGCCTTCGTCCTGTCCGGCGCCGCCGGCCTCATCTACGAAACCATCTGGACGCGGTACCTGAGCCTGTTCGTCGGCCATGCCGCCTACGCCCAGATCATCGTCCTCATCATCTTCCTGGGCGGCATGTCGCTCGGGGCGTTCGCGGTCGGGAAGCGGTCGTCCCGTCTGCGACAACCGCTGCTCTGGTATGCCGGTGTCGAGTTCGCGGTGGGCGCCATCGCGTTCCTGTTCCACGGCATCTTCGTGGGCACCACCAACTTCGCGTACGCCCACCTCTTTCCCCACCTGGCCGGCGGCGTCGGCAGCGTCGGCGTCATGGCGGTGCAGTGGTCGCTGGCCGCGCTGCTCATCCTCCCGCAGTCGGTGCTGCTCGGCGCCACCTTTCCACTCATGAGCGCCGGCGCCGTGCGCCTCGTCCGCGCCGAACCGGGACGGGTGCTGGGCCTGCTCTACTTCACGAACAGCATCGGCGCGGCAGCCGGCGCCCTGATCGCCGGCTTCTACCTCATCGGCGCCTTCGGGCTGCCGGGCACGCTGCTGGCCGCGGGAACGCTCAACTTCCTCGTTGCCGCCGGGGTCACGGTCGCCTCACGCGCCTTCTACGCGGCCGGCGACCCGGACGCCGAACCGCTCCCGCCTCCGCTCGAACAGAGCGACACCCGGCCTGCCGGAGTGGCGGATCCTCCTCGTCGTCAGCTTCGGCACCGCGCTCGCGTCGTTCGTCTACGAGATCGCCTGGATTCGCATGCTGTCGCTGGTGCTGGGGTCCGCCACGCACTCCTTCGAACTCATGCTTTCGGCGTTCGTGCTCGGCATCGCGCTCGGGGCCTACTGGATCCGCGGGCGCGCCGACGCGATGGAACGGCCGATGTACGCACTGGGGATGGTGCAATGGATCATGGGCGCGCTGGCCGTCGCTACCCTGCCGCTGTACATGATGTCGTTCGAATGGATGGCCGCCCTGCTCCACATGTTCGGCCGCACCGACGCCGGCTACGACGGGTTCGTGGTGTCGCGCTACCTCATCTGCCTGGCGATCATGCTCCCGGCCACCTTCTGCGCCGGGATCACGCTTCCCCTCATCACCAAGGTCCTGATCCGGCGCGGCGCCGGCGAACGCGCCATCGGTGTGGTCTACGGGGTCAACACGCTCGGCTCGATTGCCGGGGTGATCGTCGCCGGCCTGATCCTGATGCCGGTGCTGGGACTCAAGCTGCTGCTGATGAGCGGTGCGGTGGTCGACATCGCGCTCGGCGTGATGCTGCTCCACCCGAACGTGCTCGGCGACGACCAGGGGGCGCGGCGCCGGTTCGGCTACCTCTTCGCCACCGTCGCCCTGCTGCTGTTCAACGGGATCTTCGTGCGCTTCGACCGGTGGAAGCTCTCCAGCGGCGTGTTCCGGGTGGGCCTGCTGCCCACGGCCGACATGTTCTCATTCCCCTTCTATAAGGATGGGCGCACGGCCACGGTGAGCGTGCGCCGCGACCGGTCGAACGGGTACCTCACGCTGGCCACCAACGGCAAGCCCGACGCGTCGATGGATCCGTTCTGGGAAGACTCCACGATCGACCCCGGCGGGCTCCATGCCCTGGCCGGGGATCAGGCCACGCAGGTGCTGCTCCCGCTCATCGGCCTGGCCCACGCGCCCGACGCGCGCGAGGTCGCGGTCATCGGGCAGGGCTCGGGAATGACGTCCAACGTCCTGCTTGGCAGTCCCCACGTGAAGCAGGTGGTGACGGTGGAGATCGAGCCGCAGATGGTGAACGCCTCGCGCGCCTTCCGCCCCGCCAACCACCGCGTGTTCGACGACCCGCGCTCGCGCATCGTGATCGACGACGCCAAAGCGTACTTCGCGTCCTCCGGCCGCAAGTTCGACCTCATCATCTCCGAGCCGTCCAACCCGTGGGTGAGCGGGGTGTCGGGACTGTTCACCACGGAGTTCTACCACCGGGTGCGAAACAGTCTCACCGCCAACGGCGTGCTCGGCCAGTGGCTGCACCTGTACGAGATCAACGATTCGCTGGTCACATCGGTGCTCGCCGCCATCGATCGGAATTTCCGGTCGTACCAGGTGTTCTTCACCTCGAACAGCGACATCCTGATTCTCGCCACCAACCGGTCGGCGCCGCTCGTGCCCGATTGGAACGTGGTGCACTACCCGGGCGTGGCGCACGACGTACGGCGCGCGCCGCCGTTGACGCCCGAAGCGCTGAACGGCATGCGTCTGGCGGGCCGGAGCCTCCTGCATCCGTACCTGCTGGAGCACGCCCGGGTGAACTCCGACTACTTCCCGGTGCTCGACCTCGGGGCGGAACGCACGCGGTTCATGCATTCGAATGCCGTGGGGTTGGAGAATCTGGGCAAGGGCACGTTCAACGTGGTGGCCGCGACTGGCGGGGCGGCGCCAGGAGCTTCGGCACCGAGCCGCTGGCGGTGGCGCCGGAGATTCCCCGCGTGTACGACCTGGCGCTGCAGGTGCGCCTGCGCCGCGTGCTGGCCATGACGCCGGCCCAGCGCGCCGGCGTGCCGCGCGATACGGCGCTCTCCCACGCCGTGTACCGGGTGTCGCGATTCTACCAGTTGATGGCCGACGGAAAGCCGCCCACCAGCTGGCACCGGTGGATGGCGTCGTTCACCGACGCCGAGGGACTGCTGCACGCCGGATCGGCGGGCGTGGCCGACACCGGGTTCTTCCACGCGGTGTACGCCTACCTCGACCGGGCGCACGCGCCGTCGGACGCGCGCGCCGCCGTGGATTTCACACACGGGCTGGCCGCGTGGAACTTTCCCCAGGTCTCGCAGGCGGCCGACACGTTGATCGGCGAGTTCCTGCGCGATTCGCTGCCCTGGATCGGGATCAACGACCTCCGCAACGGCACCGTGGTCGCCCGTTTGAAACTCGGCGACCTGAACGGGGCGCAACGCGCCTTCAAGGCGTTGGCTCCCGCGACGGCCCGGTCCGACTTCACCGCGCAGCTGCTGGCGGCCGACCTGGTCATGCGCCGGATCGCCCCTGCCGACACGCTGCCGCCGCCCTGATCAGTTGATCGGTTTGCCGGCCGCCGGAAGCTTCGACTCGTCTCCCGCCCAGACCACGAACATCCGCGAGGGATCGATGTACTTGCGGAACGCGGCGTTCACCTGGTCGAGCGTCGCCGCCTCGATGCGGGCGTCCTCGTCGGCCTGGAACCGGAAGGTGCGGCCGAGCAGCATGTCGGCCACCAACTGCTGGGCCAGCACCGCGTCCTGCGATCGGGTGAGGCGGTTGAGCTCCAGCAGCCCCGTCTTGGCCTTGGCCAGTTCGTCGGTCGTGAATCCGTCGGCGCGCGTACTGTCGATCACGCTGAAGAAGTCGTCGCGCACCTTGTTGCCGTTCTGCGGCGCGTGGATGGCGAGCCCGATGAACTGCGCGGCCGGCACCCTGGCGTCGGCTCCGAACACCGACTGCGTGGCGTAGCTGAGCCCGTCCTTCACGCGGATCCGCTGGGTGAGTCGCGACGTGAGCGTGCCGCCGCCGAGCATGTAGTTGGCCAACTGCATCGCCGCGTAATCGGGGTCGTGATCGCTGAGCGGGAAGGTCGTGCCGGCGATGAAGAGGGCGTTCGCCTTGTCGGGCGTGTTGATCTTCTCCTGCGCCGCCTGCACCGGAAACAGCCGGGTCACCATCGGCGTGTACGGCGACTTCGACCGCCATCCGGCGAACATCGTGTCGAGCTGCGCCCGCACGCGCGTGGTATCGAAGTCGCCGACCACCGCGATCTCACCGGCGCCGGCGCCGAAGAAGTCGCCGTACGCCTTGCGCACGTCGGCCAGCGAGAGCGCCTTCAACTCGGCCTCCGTCTCGGCGATCGTGCCCACGTGCCGCGGGTCACCCTTGGGATAGCGCAGGAACTGCCGCTGCACGGCCAGAATGCCGAGCGCCGTGGGCTCCTTGGACACCGCCTCGGCCTGGGACAGCTGGGCATCGATCAGCGACGAGAACTCGGTGGAGTCGAACGCCGGGTGTCGCAACACCTCGTCGGCGAGCGAGAGCACCGCGGGGAGCGCATCGTGCGTGGTCTGGATGCTCACCGTCACGAACGGCCCGGTGCCGCTCGCCGTCATCCGCGACTTGAGCGCATTGAGGGTATCGGTGAGCTGCTGCCGCGTGTGGCGCGTGGTGCCGCGCATCAGCATCGACGCCGCCATGCTCAGCGCCTCGCCCTGTCCCTGGAGCGTCCGCTCGTTGCCGAACCGCAGCGTGATCACCGCGTGGACGCTGGCGTTCCGCGTCTTCTTGGCCAGGAACGCGGTGCGGAGCCCGGCCCGGGTCGTGAACTGCGTCGTGTGCGCCAGGATGTTGGCGGGCGACGGATCGAAAGCCTCGCCCGCGTCGGCCACCGTCTGCCCGTGGTAGCCGGCCACCAGCTTCGCGATGTCGGGCGCCGGCGGGATCTCGGCCCGATCGGGGTGCTCGGTGGGCACGAAGAAGCCGAGCGTCTGGTTCGACGTCTTGAGGTAGGCTGCGGCCACCCGTTGCACGTCGGCCGGGGTGACGCGCTTCACCTCGTCGCGATGGAGGAAGAACAGCCGCCAGTCGCCCACCCCCATCCAGTCCGACAGCGTCAGGCCGACGTTGGCCGTGTTGTCGAGGGCCAGCGCGTACTGGCTGGCGATGGCGCTCTTGGCGCGCTCCACTTCCTGCGCCGTTGGCGGTTCGCTGGTCGCGATCGCGTGGATGGCGTCGAGCATCGCCACGCGCGCGGCAGCCAGCGAATCGGTGGGCTTGAGCGACGCGACCAGCAGGATGCCGCCCGGATCGTGCAGCTGCAGCGGGAGGTCGCTCACCGACGCCGCCTTCTTCGTGGTCACGAGCGCCTTGTAGAGGCGGCCCGAAGGCGCGTCCACGAGCACGTGTTCGAGGACGTCCACGGCGGCATCGTCCGGATTCGACGCCGCGGGGGTGTGGTAGAACGCCACCACGTCCTGCTGGGCGCCAACGCGCCGCACCCACACCTCGCGCTCCCCGTCCTGCGTGGGCTCCACCGTGTAGCTCGGCACCAGCACGCGGGTCGGCCTGGGAACGGCGCCGAAGTACTTCGCCACCAGCGCGAGCGCTTTGTCCGTGTCGAATTTGCCGGCGATCATCAGCACGGCGTTGTCGGGTTGGTAGTAGCGATGGTAGAACGCCTGCAACCGGTCGATGGGCACGTTCTCGATGTCGGAGCGGGAGCCGATGGGCAGCCGCCCGTAGGCATGGAACAGGTAGGCGCTGCCGAGCACACGCTTGATCGTGACGAGGGTGGGGTTGTTCTCGCCGTTCTCGAACTCGTTGCGAACGACCGTCATCTCCTTGTCCAGATCCGTCTTGGCGATGCGGCTGTTCACCATGCGGTCGGCTTCCATGTCCAGCGCCCAGTCGAGCATCGAGTCGGACGCCGAGAACACCTCGAAATAGTTCGTGCGGTCGAACGACGTGCTGGCGTTGTACTGCGCGCCGCGGTCCTCGAGCTCCTTGGCGATGTCGGGATGCCGGATGGTGCCCTTGATCATCATGTGCTCGAGCAGGTGCGCCATGCCCGTCTCGCCGTAGCCTTCCTCTCGCGACCCGACCAGGTAGGTGACGTTGACCAGGGTCTGCGGCTTGGTGGCGTCGGGGTACAGCAGCACGCGCAGCCCGTTGGACGGCAACCGGTACTCGGTGATTCCCTCCACCGACGCGTCGCGCACGAGCCCGGAGGACTTGCCCTGCTGCGCGGCAGCGGGGACGGCGATCGCGAGCATCGCGATCGCGGCCAACAGCGGCCGGCGTGAATGGCGTAGCGACATCTGAAGAACTCCCGGAAGGGACGGAGGGAACGAAGCGCGGCGTTCGCCGGTTTCGCCGACGGATGCGTCCGCGGCCCTCGTCCAACTATATGAATTCTCAACCGCGGGGCCAGTCCGCCGCCGGGTGCGGGCCGGATCTTCCCGGTTGAGGATCGGGACGTGGACCCTTGAAGCCCGAATCGCAACCGTCGAGGTTGCGGAGACCGCCTCGCATAGGAGCAGCAGATGCCGGAACTCACGCTCGACCCCGCCACCACGGCGCTGGTGGTCGTCGATCTCCAACGGGGGATCGCGATGACGAACACCGTGCCGCACGCGGCGGCCGACGTCATCGCCCGCGCCGCGCAGTTGGCCCGGCGCTTCCGTGAAATCGGAGCCACGGTCGTCCTCGTGCGGGTCGACCCCGGCCCCCACTGGGAGCTGTTCCCGCGCGTCACCGCCGACCGCCCGCGCCCGATGCCCTCCGGGGCCCTGCCCGACGACTGGACCGCCATCGTCCCGAAACTCGGGCCGGAGCCGGGCGACGTGCTGGTCACCAAGCATCAACCGGGCGCGTTCTTCGGTACCGATCTCGACGTGCAGCTTCGCCGCCGAGGCATTCGCACCATCGTGCTGGCGGGCATCTCCACCAACGTCGGCGTCGAAGCGACGGCTCGCGTGGCGTTCGAGGCGGGCTACGAGCAGGTGTTCGTGGAAGATGCGATGGCGGCCCGGGAGGAAGACCTGCATACCCACACCGTGACTCGGCTCTTCCCGACGATCGGCCGGGTGCGCACCACCGCCGCCGTGCTCGCGGCCCTCGCCTGATCCGCACCGCGTCCGACCGCCCCCGCCCCCGCCCCCGCCCCCGTCCCCGCCGCACGCGCCGATGACGCCCCGACGCCTTCCGGTCATCGCCCGCGCGCTGGCCCACCGCAACTACCGGCTGTTCTTCGGTGGCCAGAGCGTTTCGCTCGTCGGCACGTGGATCACGCGCGTGGCCACGAGCTGGCTGGTGTATCGGCTCACCGGCTCGGCCCTGCTGCTGGGGGTGGTCGGCTTCTCGGGCCAGATCCCCATGCTCGTCATGGCGCCGGTCACCGGCGTGCTCGATCGACCGGTGGGACCGCCATCGCGTGCTGGTGATCACGCAGGTGGCATCGATGCTGCAGTCGGCGGCCCTGGCCGTGCTGGCGCTCTCGGGGATCATCACGGTCGGCGAGATCATCGCGCTCCAGGTGATGCAGGGCATGATCAACGCCTTCGACACGCCGGCGCGGCAGGCGTTCGTGGTGAAGATGGTGGACGACCGCAACGACCTGCCCAACGCCATCGCCCTCAATTCGCTGATGGTCAACGGCAGCCGCATCATCGGCCCGTCCGTCGGGGGCGTGCTCATTGCGGCGTTCGGCGAGGGTTGGTGTTTCGCAATCGACGCCGTGTCGTACGTCGCCGTGATCGCGTCGCTGTTCGCCATGCGGGTGGCCCGCGAACGGCCGATCCGCGCCGACACGCACATTCTCGAGGAACTGCGCGAGGGGTTCCGCTACGTGTCCGGTTTCTGCCGGTGCGCGCGGTGTTGCTGCTGCTGGCCCTCACCAGCATCATGGGCATGCCATACAGCGTGCTGATGCCGGCCGTCGCCCGCGAGATTCTGCACGGCGGCCCGCACACCTACGGCATTCTGCTCACCGCATCCGGCATCGGCGCGATGGGCGGTGCGCTCTATCTCGCGTCGCGTGCCTCGGTGGTGGGGCTGGAGCGTGCCATCGCGTTTGCGGCGTGCACCTTCGGCGCCGGGCTCATCGCGTTCTCGCAATCGCGGGCGCTGTGGTTGTCGCTCCTTCTGCTCCCGATCGCCGGCGCCGGCATGATGGTGGCGATGGCGTCCACCAACACCTTCGTGCAGACCGTGGTCGAGGAGCGGCTCCGCGGACGCGTGATGGCGTTCTACGCGATGGCGTTCCTGGGCGCCGCGCCCATCGGAAGCCTGCTCGCCGGCGTCGTGGCCGACCGCATCGGGGTGCCCGCGACGATCCTCATCGGAGGATCGGTGTGCATCGCGGGTGGCAGCGCGTTCGCCCTCTGGCTCCCGCGGTTCCGGGCGCTCGTGCAGCCCATTTACATCGCCCGCGGCATCGTTCCAGACCCCGCCCAGGACGCCGTCGCAGGGCACTAAGAAAGTGTGAGAAAACAACTTGGCTAATTTCGCTGTGACGAATCCCGGCTATACTGGGGTCTGTTGCTGTGAAGGACCGGAACACTGGTCCGAGCAGCAAACAGAACCAACAGCCTAGTCGTACTGAGCAAGTGTAGGACAACCCGGATCCGGCGAGCGCGGGGTCAGCGTACTTTCAGGTGCGTGTTTGGGGGGGATTCCCGCCCGTCCGGGTCCGCGGTTCTTGCTCTGGAGCAGTGGGACGCATACGGCTAAGGCAATTCGCGGCGACGGCGATGAGTACTTCTCGCGCGATCGTCAGCAGATCGAACTCCACGAAGAACGCCAGTGGCTGACACGGATCCGTCAAGGAGACCGTGAAGCGTACGGCTTGCTCGTGACGCGCCACCTCGACCGAGCGTTGGCGCTTGCCGTCAGGCTGCTCCATCATCGCGAAGATGCCGAAGACCTGGTGCAGGACGCGTTCCTCGCCGCTCTCGAGCATATCGACGCGTTCGACGAATCCCGACCCTTCTGGCCCTGGTTTTCGCGCATCCTCGTGAACCGCGGGCTCGACCTCGCGGCCGCCCGCGCCGTACGCGTCACCGAGCCGCTGCCCGACGAGGTATTCGACCGCCACCAGGATCCGGCCGGCGCCGCCGAGCGCGCCGAGATCTTCACGCGGTTCCGCCACGAGCTCGCCCTGCTTCCACCCCGCCGCAAGCTGATCATGCAGCTATTCGAACTCGACGGGTACTCGGTGGCCGAGATCTCGGCGCTGCTGGAGTCATCGCCGGCCACCGTCCGCTGGCACCTGCACGCCGCACGGCGCCAACTGCGCCAGTCCCTTTCTCCGTTGCGGGGAGACGGCCCATGAGACGCGACGATCTGCGACCCGACCACGAACTGCGCGACCTCCTGCGGCGCTTCGACTCGCCCGACGTGGCGACCGACGCCCAACGACACGCCCTGGCGCGGCGAATTCTCATCGGTGCCGAGCCGCTGCTCGATGCGCGCCGCGGAGCACCGCCCGCCTGGTGGGAGTTCACCGCCACCTGGGCGCGCACGCTCATTCCGATCGGCGTGGCCACGGCGCTTGCGGCCGCGGCCCTCATCGTCTGGACGTCGCGTCCGGCGCGTCG
Source organism: uncultured Gemmatimonadaceae bacterium (assembly GCA_963822945.1). Taxonomy (GTDB): domain Bacteria; phylum Gemmatimonadota; class Gemmatimonadetes; order Gemmatimonadales; family Gemmatimonadaceae; genus JAGWRI01. Next base: position 87,482 of record CAWGJO010000027.1, read on the forward strand.
CGCCGTGCTCCCCACCGTTACGACCCAGGACTCACTGGTCGGTGCGGTGCGGCGCGATCCCACGTCGCGGCATCTGCTCGACCTGCTGGTGACACCCTCGCCGGCGCCGAGGACGGAGCGTTGACGCGCCGCCGCCGTGGCGCGGTGCGGATGCCGCCGCGCGCGCTGGCCATCGTCGTGCTGTGCGCGCTCGCCCTCGGCAGCGCTCTGGCCGGCGTGGCCGTAGACCGCATGCTCCTGCGGCCGACGCAACCGGCGGTCGCGTTTCCCGACACGTCGTTCCACCCCATCGAGTCCATTCTCCGTTCGCCAACCGACGCCGACCGCCGCGCCATCCGGCGCGAACTTACGCAACAGTTGAACCTCACCCTCGCACAGGCGGACTCCATCGACAGCATCATGAACCGCCGGTCGGGCGAATTCCGCGCCCTGCGCGCCGAGCTCCGGCCGCGCGTGCAGGGCCTGGTGGACTCCGTCCACGAGAGCATCGAACAGGTGCTCACGCCGGCGCAGCGCGAGCTGTTCCGCCGCCTGCAGCCCACTCGCGACTCGAGCACCACACCGTGAAATCCCGTGCAATCATAGGAAGCATCACTGCCCTCGCGCTCGCCGGATGCGTCAGCGCGCCACCCGCGATCGACGGCGTGGCCGCGGCACCGCCGCGGCCGAACAGCTACTGGAAACCGCCCGCGTCGGTCACGGCCCCGCCCGCACCGAAGCCCGCCCCCGCGGCGCGCACGGCGGCGGACACCGCTGCCGGCCCGCTCTCCGCACAGACGCTGCGACACCTCAGCCTGGCCGACGCCGTGGACATCGCGCTGCGCAACAACCCCGCCACACGGCTGTCGTGGGCGCAGGCGCGCGCCGCCGCCGACGTCTACGGCGCCAGTCGTGGCTCGCTGTTTCCCACGATCATCGGCAGCGCCAGCGTCACGCGCTCGCGTTCGATCGCCGTGCCCGGGCGCCTGGCCGGCGAGCGCACCCAGTACGGCCCGTCGGTCAATCTCTCGTACCTCGTATTCGATTTCGGCGGGCGGGCGGGCGGCATCGAGGCGGCACGGCAGACTGCCATCGCCGCCGACCTGGCGCACAACGCGGCCGTCCAGAACACCGTACTCCAGGTGGAAACCTCGGTGTTCTCGTATCTCGGCACCCGGGCGCTGCGCGACGCCCAGCGCGCAACGTTCGACGAAGCGACGGCGAATCTGTCCGCCGCTACCGACCGGCACAACGTGGGGCTCGCCACCATCGCCGACGTGCTGCAGGCCCGCACCGCCCGCTCGCAGGCCCAACTCGACCTCGAGACCCTCGACGGCCAGCTCAACGTGACGCGCGGCGCGCTTGCCGTGGCCATGGGGCTGCCGGCCAACACGAGCGTCGACCTGCCCGACGAGGCCTCGCCCGACACCTCGGCCGTCGACGCCGTCACCGCGTCGGTGGATTCGCTCATCGAGACGGCGACCCGCAACCGCCCCGACCTGCTCCAGGCCCGGGCGCAGGCGAAGGTGGCCGAAGCGCAGCTCGCGCAGGCGCGCGCCGCGTGGCTGCCCTCACTCAACCTCACCGCGACCGGCGGTCACACGCAATCGAATCTCAGCGGATTCGCCGGCAACAGCTACACACTCAACCTCGGTCTTTCCGTCCCGCTGTTCACCGGGTTCAGCCGCCTGTACGACCAGCGCGCCGCCAGCGAACAGGTCACGGCCGCCAACGCGCGCACCGAGCTCACCCGGCAGCAGATTGCCCTGCAGGTGTTCACGTCCTTCTATGCCATGCGCACGGCCGGACAGCGCGTGCGCACCTCGGCCGACCTGCTGGCCAGCGCCGACCAGTCGGAGCAGGTGGCACGCGGCCGCTACACCGAAGGCGTGGGCAGCATCATCGATCTGCTCGTCGCGCAGAGCGCGCTGGCCAGCGCCCGCGCGCAGGCGGTACAGGCGCGCTGGCAGTGGCGCACCGCGCTCGCCCAACTGGCGCACGACGCCGGCGTTCTCGGCATTCACGGAGAAGCCCTGGCGCCGCTCACGACTACCTCCTCCGGCATCAACCGATGATCCACGCGGCTCCCATGCTCCGCGCGCGTACCGCCGCGCTGCTCGCGCTTCCGCTCCTGTTCGCCGCCGCCTGCGGCAAGCCCGCCGCCGAGCGCCAACCGACGGTACCGGTCCGCGTGGCGTCGGTGCGCGCCATCGCCGCCCCGTACACGATCACGGCGAACGGCGTCGTCGAACCGCTGCAGACGGTGACCGTCGAGGCACAGGTGGGCGGCATCCTCGACGCAGTCACCTTCCAGGAGGGCGACGAGGTGAAGGCGGGGCAGGTGTTGTTCCGCATCGACCCGCGCCCCTTCCAGGCCGTGCTGCGCCAGGCACAGGCAGCCCTGGCCCGCGACGCGGCTCAGGCAGAGAATGCCCGCCGCGACGCCGACCGGTACCGCGCCCTCGTGGCCAAGGACTACGTCACCAAGTCGCAGGCCGATCAGGCCGAAGCCTCGGCGCGCGCCCTCGGCGCCACGCTGCAAGCCGACAGCGCCGCCGTCGAGACGGCGCGGCTGAACCTCGCGTACTCCGTGATCCGCGCCCCGATCGACGGCCGCACCGGCAGTCTGCTCGTGCGGCGCGGCAATCTCGTGAAGGCCAACGCGCAGCCGCTGGTCGTGATCAACCAGATCCATCCCATCCTCGTGCGCTTCCCGGTCACGCAACCCGAGTTCCTGACCCTCGAGCGCCGGTCGGCGCAGGGCTCGCCGGTGCCGGTGCGCGTGGCCACGGCCGACAGTCTGCCGCTGGACGAGTCGGGAACGCTGACCTTCATCGACAACGCCGTGGATTCGCTCACCGGCACCGTCACGGCCAAGGCGCGATTCGCCAATGCGACGCGCGTGCTCTGGCCCGGTGAATTCGTGCGCGTCACCGTGCAGCTCGGCGTGCAGCAGAACGCGCTGGCGGTACCGTCCGCCGCGGTGGTCTCCGGCCAGGACGGGAACTACGTGTTCGTGATCGATCAGCAGCACAGCGCACAGGTCCGTCCCGTGGTGGCGGGACGCGCCGTCGGCGCATTGACCGTGATCGACAGCGGCCTCGTGGCGGGCGAGCAGGTGGTGACCGACGGGCAGTCCCGGCTGGTGGCGGGCGCCAAGGTGGACGCGCGTCCCGCCACCGTGGAGGCCGACGGGCCGGGAGCCGGATCATGAACCTCTCGGCCCTGTTCGTGCGCCGCCCGGTCATGACGGTGCTCGTCATGATCGGCATCGTCGTGTTCGGGATCAGCGCCTACCGGCGCCTGCCGGTAAGCGACCTGCCGACGGTGGACTACCCGACGATCTCGGTGAGCGCCAGCCTGCCCGGCGCCAGTCCCGAGACGATGGCCGCAGCGGTGGCCACGCCGCTGGAGAAGCAGTTCTCCACGATCGCCGGCATCGACAACATGACGTCCACCAGTGCGCTCGGCTCCACGTCGATCACGCTCCAGTTCTCACTGGACCGCGACATCGACGGTGCCGCGCAGGACGTGCAATCGGCCATCGGCGCCGTGCTCCGCCGGCTGCCCCCGGGCATCATCCCGCCGTCGTACCGCAAGGTGAACCCCGCCGACCAGGCGATCATCTACTTCGCGCTCACGTCCAAACTGCTGCCCCTGTCCAAACTCGACGACTACGCCGAGACGGTCATGGCGCAGCGCATCTCGATGGTGAACGGCGTGGCGCAGGTGCAGGTGTACGGCGCGCAGAAGTACGCCGTGCGCGTGCAACTCGATCCCAACGCGCTCGCCTATCGCAAGATCGGCATCGACGAGGTGGCAAGCGCGATCAGCGCACAGAACGTCAACCTGCCCACCGGCATCCTGTGGGGGCCCAACCGGGCCTACACCGTGCAGGCCAACGGCCAGCTCCAGAACGCGGCGTCGTTCGCGCGCCTGGTGGTCACCTACCGCAACGGCGCGCCCGTGCGGCTGGGCGACCTGGGCCACGTGCTCGACGACGTGCAGGACAACAAGACCGCGAGCTGGTACTCCGGCACGCGATCGGTGGTGCTCGCCATCCAGCGCCAGCCCGGCACCAACACCGTGGCCGTGGCGACGGCGGTGAAGGACCTGATGGAGCAGATGCGCCGGACCATCCCCGGCACGGTGGAGATCCACACCCTCTACGACCGGTCGCTGTCCATTCAGCAGTCGGTGCACGAAGTGAAGGTCACGCTGATGATCACGCTCGGGCTCGTGATCCTGGTGATCTTCCTCTTCCTCCGCAATCTGTCGGCCACCGTCATTCCGAGCCTGGCGCTGCCGATCTCGGTGATCGGCACGTTCGCCGTCATGTACCTGTTGGGGTACAGTCTCGACAACCTGTCGTTGATGGCCCTCACGCTCGCGGTGGGGTTCGTGGTCGACGACGCCATCGTGATGCTCGAGAACATCGTGCGCCACATGGAGATGGGAAAGCCGCCGATGACGGCCGCCTTCGACGGGGCCCGCGAGGTGGGATTCACGATCCTGTCGATGACGCTCTCGCTCACCGCGGTGTTCATCCCGATCCTCTTCCTGGGGGGCATCGTCGGCCGTCTGTTCCACGAATTCGCCGTCACGATCGCGGTGGCGATCCTGGTATCGGGATTCGTCTCGCTCACGCTCACGCCCATGCTGTCGAGCCGGTTCCTGCGCCCGCACGGCGAGGAGCGCCACGGCCGGTTGTTCAACGCCACCGAGCGCGTCTGGCTCCGGGTGATCGGCGCCTACGAGGGTTCGCTGCACGTGGTGATGCGCCACCGCCGCGCGATGGTGGTGCTGTCGGTGCTCGTGCTGTTCGGCACGGCCGCCCTGTTCGTGCTCGTGCCCAAGGGCTTCCTCCCCGATGAGGACACGGGCCAGGTCCGCGTCACCACCGAAGCGGCGCAGGGCGTGTCGTTCGCCGACATGGTGAAGCACCAGCAGGAACTGGCGGCCATCGTCCAACGCGATACGAACGTGGCCGGCTTCATGTCGGCCGTCGGCGGCGGGGGCTTCTCGTCGTCGTCCAACCAGGGGCGGATGTTCATCAGCCTCAAGCCGCTCGGCCACCGGCTGAGCGCCGACGATTTCATCGCGGAGATGCGCCGCAAGCTGTCGCAGGTGCCAGGCATGAAGGTGTACATGTCCAATCCCCCCGCCATCCAGATCGGCGGACGCGTGGCGAAGGGACAGTACCAGTTCACCCTCACGAGTGCGGACATCCAGTCCCTCTATCCCGCCGCCCAGCAACTTCTCGATTCGGTGAACACGCTGCCGCAGGTGCAGGACGTATCGAGCGACCTGCAGCTGGGTAACCCGCAGGCGAGCATCGAGATCGACCGCGAGCGGGCGGCGTCGCTGGGCGTCACCGCCTCGCAGGTGGAGACGGCGTTGTACGACGCCTACGGATCACGGCAGGTGTCCACCATCTACACGCCGAACAACGAATACTGGGTGGTGATGGAGCTCGAGCCGCAGTACCAGACCGACCTGTCGGCGCTGTCGCTGCTCTACGTGCGCTCCAATACCGGCACGTTGGTGCCGCTGAGTGCGGTGTCCACGGTCTCCAAGACCACCGGCCCCCTCACCGTGAATCACGCCGGACAGCTGCCGGCCGTGACGGTGTCGTTCAACCTGGCGCCGGGCTTTGCCCTCGGCGACGCGACGACGGCCGTGCAGCGCATCGCCAACGCCGTGGTGCCGTCCACCATCAGTACGGCGTTCGCCGGCACCGCGCAGGCGTTCCAGGCGGCGCAGAGCGGACTGCTGGCCTTGCTGGCCTTGGCGATCTTCGTGATCTACGTGGTGCTCGGCATACTATATGAAAGCTTCATCCACCCGCTGACCATTCTCTCCGGGCTGCCCTTCGCCGCGTTCGGGGCGCTGCTCACCCTGCTCGTGTTCCGGGTGGATCTCAGCGTGTACGCGTTCGTGGGCATCATTCTGCTGGTGGGGCTCGTGAAGAAGAACGCGATCATGATGATCGACTTCGCCATCGACGCTGAGCGCACGCAGCACCTGCCGGCCGAGGACGCGATCATCCAGGCCTGCGTGATCCGCTTCCGTCCGATCATGATGACCACGATGGCGGCGTTGTTCGGGACGCTGCCCATCGCCCTGTCGGTGGGCTCCGGCGCCGAAGCGCGCCGGCCGCTGGGCATCGCGGTCGTGGGCGGCCTGTTCTTCTCGCAGTTCATCACGCTCTACATCACGCCGGTGGCCTACACCTACCTCGACGCCGTGAGCCGGCGGGCCGGCGCGCGCTTCGCCCGCCGCCGCGCGGCGCGCGGCCTGGCCCCCGTGCCGGCGGACTGAGCGCGAGCCAGGCATCAGGAACGCAGGTTGTTGAAGAGATGATTCAGGATGACCCGGATGAGACGGATGAGCTCTGACGGGACTTGAGGGTGAGATCAGGCCCGGCCGCCGGCGCGACCTCGACGCGAAGGCCCATCAAGGGATTCGGCCGTTTCCGTCTCGTCCTGAATCATCGTGTTCACATGCTCCGATCCTGATGCCCGATCGGTGCACCGAGGCCCTCCATTCCTGAAGCCCCCAACGGCTCGCTGCCGGCCCAGCCGGCCCCCCACCCCTTGTGTATCGCCATATGACCAACTAGTTATATATCGTCTCTGCGGTGGCCGGCCGGACGGCTTGCCGCCGCACTCCGCACCGATGAATGAGGCTGCCATGACCCAGACCACGAATTCCCCAGCTACCCACGACCAGCAGGCGCTCGGCGTCGTGCGCTGCCCCTTCTGCGGCGCGCTCACCAGCGCCGACCTTAACGCCGGTAACCCGAACTGCTCGGGATGCGGCAAACCCGTGCTCGCCGACCGGCCGATGCCCGTCACCGACGCCGACTTCCACCGGATCGTCGCCGACAGCAAGCTGCCGGTGCTCGTCGATTTCTACGCCGACTGGTGCGGCCCCTGCCGCATGATGGCGCCGGTGCTCGACGACATGGCTCGCGAGTTCAAGGGCCGCCTCCAGATTCTCAAGCTCGATACCGACCGGTACCCCGAAGTGTCCGCCGGCCTCGGCATTCGCGGCATCCCGACGATGATCGCGTTCAAGAACGGCAAGGAAGCCGCCCGCGTCGTGGGCGCCGCCCCGAAGCCGATGCTGCTCGATCAGCTCAAGTCGGTGCTGGGATAGCGCAAGACGGTCGGCAATCGGCAGTGCGCCGTCCGCCGCGCGCTGCCGGCTCCCGACTGCCGACTCCCGGATCCAATAATTCACTGTCCGTTCATATTCTCATTCCGCAATTCATGAAATTCGGTACCCTCGCGCTCGCGACCCTGACGATGTTCGCCACCGCCGCCGCGCCGGCGCGCGCCCAGGCCCCGATCGATCTCCAGCACGCCCTCGCGCGCGCCGACTCGCTCGCCTACGCCAACCGCATGGCCCGCGGGTCCGCCGACGCCCGACACGCGCAGGCGATCGCGCCCCTGAAGGGCATTCTGCCGTCGCTCAGCGTCGACGGCGGCTATACGCAGACCACCGATCCTATCGGCGCCTTCGGCACCACGCTCCGGCAACGCAGCGCCACGCAGGCGTCGTTCGACCCGCACGCGCTCAACTTTCCAACACCGGCCCGCGACTACGCCGGCGGCGTGGAACTGCAGCAGCCGTTGTTCAACGCCGACGCCTGGGTCGGTCGCCGCGCCGCGACGCTCGCCGCGCAGTCTGCCGACGCCAGCGCGCAGTGGACCCGCTACACCGTTCGGGCCGACGTCGTCCGGGCCTACTACGGCGCCGCCGTGGCCGACGCCCAGGTCGTCGCCCTCGACTCCGCCGCGGCCGCCGCCCACGCGCACGTGCGCGCCGCCGAGTCGATGGAACGCAACGGGATGGTCACGCGATCCGACATGCTGCTCGCCTCGGTGCGCGCCAACGAGCTCGATGCCCAACTCGCCGCCGCCACCGGCAACGCACGCATGGCCCGGCGCCAACTGGCCACGCTCATCGCCATGCCCGGCCAGACCGTGGACATCGAAGCGCGGATTCCGAGCGCCGCCGAATTGAGGGCCGAAGCGACGCCCGATACCGCCGTTGCCGGTCCCGCCGCACGCGCCGACCTCCGGGCCGCCACGCTCGGCGCCCGCGCAGCCGGCGTCGACGTGAATCGCGCGCGCGCCGCGTATCTGCCGCGGCTCAACGCCTTCGGACGGTACGATTGGCACTCGCTCTCCCGCCCGTACGGCGGACTGCCGAGTTGGACGGCCGGCGTCATGCTCTCGTGGTCGCCCTTTGCCGGCGGCTCCCAGCTCTCCGACACCCGCCGCGCGCAGGCCCAGCGCGCCTCGGCCGACGCCGCGGCCGACGGCGCCAGCGCCCAGGCCCAGCTCGACGAGGCGCAGACACGCACCAACCTCGTCGTCGCGCTGCAGCAGATGACCCTGGCCGAGCTGTCGGCGGCGCAGGCCGTCGAAGCGCATCGCATCGTCACCCGCAAGTACGAAGGCGGCCTTGCCACGATCGTCGAATTGCTCGACGCGGCGGCCGCCGAGGCTCGCACCGCCGTGGAACTCTCCGCGGCGCGCTACGCCGTCATCACCGCCGACGCGGCACGCCGTCAGGCGCTGGGACGCGATCCCGGGTCGCTGGCCGATCTCGACCGCTCCCGTCCCGCACCGTCCACGACCCGCTGACTCCAGAGGAATTCCGTAATGCAGATCCACTTCGTTCGGGCCATCACGATCGGCGGCATGCTCTTCGCCGCGGCCTGTTCCGGCTCCAAACCCGAGCAGTCCGCGACCCGGGCTGCCCCTGCGCCGGGCACCACGTACCTGGTGGCCGACTCGACCATCGAGGCGACGCTCGACGCCGCCGGCACCGCGCAGCCGATTGCCGAGGCGACGCTGTCCACCAAGCTCATGGGCACCGTGACCGCCGTGCTCGTGCACGAGGGAGACCACGTGTCCGCCGGCCAGCCGCTGGTGCACATCGACGCCCGTGACCTCGTGGCGCGGGACTCGCAGGTACAGGCGTCGATCGCGGGCGCCAAGGCCATGCAACTCGAGGCGCAGACACAGGCCCGACGCATCCGCGCGCTCTACGCCGACAGCGCCGCCACGCGTGCCCAGCTCGACGCCGTGGAGACGGCGCTCGCGCGCGCGAACGCCGGCGTGCAGGCGGCCGAGGCGGGCGCCAGTGAACTCGCCGCCACCCGCGCCTACGCCGACGTGCGCGCACCCTTTGCCGGCATCGTCACCCACCGGTTCGTCGACCCGGGCGCCTTCGCGGCGCCGGGCGCGCCGCTGGTCACCGTACAGAACGTGTCGCGGCTGCGCGTGAGCGTGAACGCGGCCCCCGAGGACGTGCGGGGCCTCAAGCGGGGCGCGCACGTGATGGCCACCATCGAAGACACCATCGTGCGCGCGACCGTCGAGGGCGTGGTGCCCTCGGGCAGCAACGTCTACACGGTGAACGCCATCGTGGAGAACCCGCGCGGCGCGCTCATGGCCAACGGCGCGGCGTCGATCGCCATTCCGCGGGGCCGCCGCCAGGCGGTGCTCGTCCCGCTGGCCGCGATCAGGCGCGAGGGCGACCTCACGGGCGTCATCATCCGCGACGCTTCGGGTGAAGACGTCCGATGGGTGCGACTGGGCGAGACCCGCGGATCGTGGGTCGAGGTGACGAGCGGGCTCGCCGCCGGCGCCACGATCGTGGTGCCTCCCACCACGGCCGGCGCCCAGGCGCTGGTCGGGGAGAAGTAAGATGGGAGTCGCCGGCCGCATCGCACGCGCCTTTCTCAAGTCCAAGCTGACGCCACTGATCACGGTGGCGTCCCTGATCGTGGGCGCCATCGGCATCATCGCCACGCCGCGCGAAGAGGAGCCGCAGATCTCCGTCCCGATGATCGACGTCATCACGGCGATGCCGGGATCGACGCCGCGCGAGGTGGAGAATCTGCTCACCCGTCCCATCGAGCGGCGCATGTGGGAGATCCCCGGCGTCGAGTACGTGTACAGCGCCTCCAGCGAGGGAATGTCGCTGGTGACGGTGCGCTTCAAGGTGGGCGAGGATCAGGAGACGAGCGTCAGCAAGGTACAGGCCAAGCTGTTCGCCGACGCCGACCAGGCGCCGCCGGGCGCCACACCGCCGCTCATCAAGCCGCACACCATCGACGACGTGCCCGTGCTGGCGCTCACGCTGCACGGGGGCGGGTACAGCTCCAACGAGCTGCGGCAGATGGCGCTGCACCTGGAGGAGGAGATCCGCACCATTCCGAACGTCGCGCAGACGTTCGTGGTGGGCGGCGAACCCAAGGAAATGCGGGTCACCATCGACCCGGTGCGCCTTGCCGCGAGCGGCGTGACGCCCGGCGAGGTGATGATGGCGCTGGGCGCCGCCAATGCGCGCCTCCAGGCCGGAGAGTTCACCGCCGCCGATTCGGTGGTGCTGGTGGACGTCGGCGCGCCCCTGGTGACGCCGGCCGACGTGGGAAGCGTGGTGATCACCAGCCGCGGGGGCCACCCCGTGTACGTGCGCGACGTGGCCACGGTGAAGGAGGAGTTCGGAGAACGCACCAACTACGTGTCGCACGCCGCGCGCGGTGGCACGTCCGAGGCCGCCGTCACGATCGCCGTGTCGAAGCGCCACGGGTCCAACGCCACCGTGATCACGAAGGAAGCCATCAGTCGCGTGAACGCCACCCGCGGACGGATCCTCCCGGCCAACGTGTCGGTGGACGTCACCCGCGATTACGGACACACCGCCGGCGAGAAGGCGCAGGAGCTGATGCTCCACCTGGCGCTGGCCACGCTCTCGGTGACCCTGCTCATCGGATTGTTCCTGGGGTGGCGCGAAGCGCTGGTGGTGCTCGTGGCCGTGCCGGTGACGCTCGCCCTCACGCTGTTCGCCTACTACGCGCTGGGGTACACGCTCAACCGCATCACGCTGTTCGCGCTCATCTTCTCCATCGGCATCCTGGTGGACGACGCGATCGTGGTGGTGGAGAACATCTATCGCCACCTGCGTCTGGGCGACCGGGCGCCGGACGTGGCGGCCATCGAAGCGGTGGACGAGGTGGGCAACCCGACCATTCTCGCCACATTCACGGTGATCGCCGCCATCCTCCCCATGGCATTCGTGTCCGGGATGATGGGACCGTACATGCGGCCGATTCCGGTGGGCGCGTCGTTCGCCATGCTCGCCTCGCTCGGCGTGGCCTTCATCATCACGCCGTACGTGTCGTACCGGCTGCTCAAGGGACACGTCGCCAAGACACAGGCCCCCCACGACGCCCTGCACGAACCCGAGGAGGCCACGAAGTCGGCGCACTGGTACTCGCGCCTCATGACGCCGCTCATCGAACGAAAGGGACTGCGCCTGGCGTTCTACGGCGCCACGGTGGTGCTGCTGTTCGGATCGGTGGCGCTGCTGTTCGTCGGCGCCGTGAAGGTGAAGATGCTGCCGTTCGACAACAAGAGCGAGTTCCAGGTGGTGCTCGACCTCCCCGAGGGCGCGTCGCTCGAGTCGAGTGCCGCGCTGGCGCAGGAAGTGGCCGCCTACGTGCGTCAGACGCCGGAGGTGGAGAGCGCCGAGGTGTACGCGGGCACGGCGGCGCCGTTCAACTTCAACGGGCTCGTGCGCCACTACTTCATGCGCCGCGGCGACAACGTGGCCGACGTGCAGGTGAACCTGCTCCCCAAGGGCGAGCGCAGCCGCCAGAGCCACGCCATCGCCGTGTCCGTGCGTCCGGGCATCGATTCGATCGCCCGCCGGTATCGAGCGTCGGCCAAGATCGCCGAGATCCCCCCGGGACCGCCGGTGCTCTCCACGCTCGTCGCCGAGATCTACGGGCCGAGCGACAGCGTGCGGCTGGCCACGGCGACGTACGTGAAGCACGTGTTCGAGACCACGCCCGGAGTCGTCGACGTCGATTGGACGATCCAGGCGCCGCAGCACAAGGAGGCCTTCCGCGTGGACCGCGTCCGCGCGGCGCAGGCCGGGGCGAGCGTGGAGCAGATCACGCAGACGCTCGCCATGGCACTCTCCGGTGCCCCGGCCGGGCTGGCGTCGGAACCGACCGCGCGCGAGGCGGTGGAGATCGTGCCGCGGTTGGCACGCGATCGCCGCTCGTCGGTGGACGCGCTGCTGTCCATTCCGGTGGCCACGGCCAGCGGTCCGCAGCCGCTCGCCAGGTTCGTGAACGTCGTGCCCGAGACGCTGCTCACCCAGCGCATGCGCAAGAACCTGCGCCCGGTGATCTACGTGACCGGCGACGTGGCGGGCGCGGTGGAGGCGCCGGTCTACGCGATTCTCGACATGAACAAAGCGCTCGACACCATGCGCATCGATGGGCAGCCGATCCACATCTACAACGCCGTCCAGCCCGACAGCCTGGACCAGACGGCGGTGAAGTGGGACGGCGAGTGGCAGGTGACGATCGAGGTGTTCCGCGACCTCGGCCTCGCCTTCGCCGTGGTGCTGATCCTGATCTACGTGCTCGTCGTCGGCTGGTTCCAGTCGTTCACGATCCCGCTGGTGATCATGGCGCCCATTCCGCTCACGCTCATCGGCATCCTGCCGGGCCACGCGATCACCGGTGCGTTCTTCACGGCGACATCGATGATCGGGATGATCGCGCTGGCGGGCATCATCGTGCGCAACTCGATCCTGCTCGTGGACTTCATTCAGCTCGCCGAGACGCGCGGGCGTTCGCTTCGTGAGGCGGTGATCGAGGCGGGGGCGGTGCGCTTCCGGCCCATCGCGCTCACCGCGGCCGCCGTAGTGGTGGGCGGCATCGTCATGGTGCTCGACCCGATCTTCCAGGGCCTCGCCGTGGCGCTGATGAGCGGTGCCGTCGTGGCCACGATGCTCACCATGGTCGTGGTGCCGTTGCTGTACTGGGAGCTTCGCTCGCGCCAGGAGGCGCAATCCTGATGAAGACGATTTTCATCATTCACGCGGGGGCCGACGAGCACCGCGTCCCCCGGTTGCTCGAGAAGCACGGAGCCAGGGGCTACACGCAGATCGGCCAGGGCACGGGGGCCGGCAGTTCGGGGCGGCTCGAGGGCACCCGGGCCTGGCCCGGCCATGCCACGCTCTGGCTCACGATCATTCGCGACGAGGAGGCCGACGTACTCGTGAAAGCCCTCCGCGAGGTCAAGGAACATCTCGAGCCGGGGGAGCATCTGCACGCCTCGGTGATGCAGACCGACGATTTCATCTGACCGGCGGCCCGCCCCGACCGCCGGGGCGGGCACCGGTCGAATCAACCGATGGGGAGATTCGATTATGTGTGACGACAAGGTGATCCGCCGGATCGCCGGAGTATTCGTGATGGCCTCGGTGGCCCTCGCCTGGTGGGTGTCGCCCTGGTGGCTGTTGTTCACGGCCTTCGTGGGCTTCAATCTGTTCCAGTCCAGTCTGACCAACATCTGCCCGCTGGAGCGCGTCCTCGGGCGGTTCGGACTGGCCGGCTGCAAGCCGCGTTGAGCGCGGTGGGGTTGATCGTGGCCCGGCTTCCGGTGCATGATCAACCATATCGCCAGATGGTCAATTCACACCGGCCAGAGTGTCCTCGCATGAGCAACGCCAAGATGACCCCGGAACTGCTTTCGCTGATCGCCGACCGCTTCAAGGTGTTGGCGGAACCGGCGCGGCTGCAGATCCTTCAGGCCCTACGCGCCGGCGAACGCTCGGTGAGCGACCTGGCCCATGACACGGGACTGGGACAGGCGAACCTGTCCAAGCACCTGCGCGGTCTGTACGACGGCGGCTTCGTGGAGCGCCATCGGGAAGGATTGTTCGTGATCTACCGGCTGGCGGACAAGGACGTCTTCCGCATCTGCGACCTGATGTGCGGCCGGCTGGAAGAACTCAGCACGAAACGAAGGAAACTGTTGGCCACGCGGTAGCGCATGGAAAACGCGGAGATCGCCCGGCTCTTCCGCGAGATGGCGGAACTGCTCGAAGTCGAGGGGGCGAATACGTTCCGCATCCGGGCGTACCGCAACGCGGCCCGCGTGGTCGAGGAGCACACCGAGCCGATTGCGGAGTTGCTCCAGCACGACGGAACGAAGCTGCAGGAACTGCCGGGCATCGGCGCCGACCTGGCCGGAAAGATCGAGGAGATCGTCCGCACCGGATCGCTCGGGGCGCTGAAGCAGGCACGGCGCGCGGCGCCCAGGGGTGCCGTGGAACTGATGCGCGTGCCGGGCATCGGGCCCATCCGCGCGCGCACGCTGGCCGAGAAGCTCGGCATCCGGTCGGTGGCAGGTCTCGAGAGGGCCGCCAAGGCGGGGAAGATTCGCCGGCTCCCCGGGTTCGGCGCGGCCAGCGAGCAGAAGATCCTCACCGAACTCGCGGCGCGCTCCGGGGGCGAGCACCGCATTGCCCGGGCGACCGCCGCGCAGTACGGCGAGTCGATGCTCGCCTACCTTCGCGCATTTCCGGGGGTGAAGCGGGCCGACATTGCCGGGAGCTTCCGCCGGGGACGCGAGACGGTGGGCGACCTCGACATCCTGGTCGAATGCGCCGATGGGCAGGCCGTGTCGGATCACTTCGTGGCCTATCCCGAGGTCCGCGAGGTGTTGGCGCACGGATCGACCAAGGCGTCCGTGGTCCTGCGATCCGGCCTGCAGATCGACCTGCGCGTGCTCGACGCGAAGTCCTATGGCGCGGGTCTCTACTACTTCACCGGGTCCAAGGCGCACAACATCGCGGTGCGGCGTCTGGGGCAGAAGCGCGGGCTCAAGATCAACGAGTACGGCGTCTTCCGCGGAGCGAAGCAGCTCGGCGGCCGGAACGAGTTGGACGTCTTCAGGTCGGTGGGACTGCCCTTCATCCCTCCGGAATTGCGCGAGGACCGCGGCGAAATAGAGGCGGCGCGGCAGAAGCGGCTCCCGTCGCTGGTGACGCTCGACGACATCCGTGGCGACCTCCAGATGCACAGCACCGACAGCGACGGGCGGGTGTCACTCCAGGAGATGGCCGAGACCGCCGAGTCCATGGGATACGAGTACATCGCGATCACCGACCATGGGCCGATGATGCGCATGGTCCAGGGGCTCGACGACGCGGGTTTCAGACGCCAGCGGAAGAAGATCGACAAGCTCAACGCGAAGCTGCGGAAGCTCACCGTGCTTGCCGGTGCCGAGGTGGACATCCATCCCGACGGAACGCTCGACCTCAAGGACGACACGCTGGCCGCGCTCGACATCGTGTTCGTGGCGCTGCACGTCAAGCTCGATCTCGAGCCGGCGAAACAGACGGAGCGCGTGCTGAAAGCGCTCTCCCATCCGAACGTGGATGTCTTCGCGCACCCCACGGGCCGGTTGATCAACGGCCGTCGCGGGGCGCGGTTCGATTTCGACCGCATGGTGAAGGCGGCGGTGGATCACGGCGTGCTGCTGGAGGTCGATGCGCAACCGGAGCGGCTGGACCTCGACGACGTGTCGGTGCGCGCCGCGATCGGCGCCGGCGCGCGGATCGTCATCGACACCGATGCGCATTCGCCCGCCGAGCTGCGGTTCATGCGTTGGGGCGTGGACCAGGCCCGGCGCGGCTGGGCCGAAAAGGCGGACGTGGCGAATACGCGGCCCTTGTCGCGGTTCGTGAAGCTCCTCCATACGCACCGCTGAGCGAGAGGAGCATCAAGAACGGAGAGTCCGAACCAGAAACTGCCGGATCGATGCGGACGAGGCTGACCTTATTGGTGGGCTCGTGGAGAGATCACCATGGCCGGCCACCGCGATCTCAACCCCGACCCCTCCTGAGAAATCCGGCCGTTTCCGAATCATCCTGAATCATCTCGTCCACACGCTCCGTTCCTGATGCTCGGACGCCACGCCGATCAGGGCGCGATACCGGCGCGCTCGAGCAGTTTCAGAAACTGCTGCTCGCTCATCTCACGGACCCCATACTTCCGCGCGTCGGCCAGCTTCTCCCCGGGCGACGCGCCCACCACCACGAAGTCGATGGCGGGCCCGACGCTCTCGCCCACCCGGCCGCCGATCGACTCGGCGAGCTTCTTCGCCGCGGGCCGGGTGAGCGACGCGAGCGCACCGGTGAACACGAGCCGCTTGCCGGAAAGCGGTCCGTGCCGCTTCGGTTCGCCCGTCACCTCCACGCCCGCCTTCAGCAGCCCATCGATCACCCGTTTCGTCCGGAGGTCGTGGAAGAAGGCGTATACGTCGGCGGCCCGCTTGGCGCCGAGCCGCGGCGTCTTCGCGAGTTCGTCTTCATCCGCGGCGCGCAGCGCGTCGAGCGTCCCGAATCGGTCGGCCAGGTCGCGTGCCACCGTGATCCCGATGCCCGGAATGCCCAGCGCGTAGAGGAACCGGTGCAGTTCCAGCCTTCGCGCCGCGGCGATCTCGCTCGACCAGCTTCCGCGCGGACTTCTCGGCGAACCCCTCCAGTTTCTGCAGATCGTGGGCGGTCAGCGTGAACAGGTCGGCCAGTTGGTGGACGAGTTCGTGGTCCACCAGGGCGTTCGCGGTCTCCTCGCCGATCCCCTGCACGTCCAGCGCCCCCTCCGAGGCGAAGTGCTGCAGCGAGCGCTTGAGCTGTGCCGGGCAGCCGAACCGGTTGGGGCAGGACGTCATGGGCCCCTCGGTCACGACGCGCGTGCCGCACGCCGGGCACCGCGCCGGCATTCGGAACGGCGCGTGTCGTTTTCCGCCCTTCTTCGCCGCCACCTCGACGATCTCGGGAATCACGTCGCCGGCGCGGTACACGCGGACCGTGTCGCCCACCCGGATGTCGCGCTTCTTCACCTCCGCGGCGTTGTGGAGGGTGGCTCGCGAGACGGTCACGCCACCCACCTCCACGGGACGCAGCAACGCCACCGGAGTGAGCAGCCCGGTGCGCCCCACCTGCACCGTGATGTCCTCCACGCGGGTGACCTCGACGCGCGGCGGGAACTTGTACGCCAGCGCCCACCGCGGATGGTGGCCGGTGGACCCCAGTCGGCGGCGCTCCGTCAGGTCGGTCACCTTGATCACGATACCGTCGATCTCGTAGCCCAGGCGGTCGCGGCGTCTGGCCATGGCCGCATGGTAGCGCTCGATGTCGCGCACGCTGCGTCCGTGCTCGGTGAAGTCGGTGGTGCGCAATCCCCAGTCGCGCAGCGCCGCCAGCACCTCCTCGTCGTCGTCGAACTCGGTGCCGTCCACCGCCAGAACCTCGTAGGCGATGAAACGCAGGGGACGCTCGGCGGTGATCCGGGGATCGAGTTGGCGGAGCGATCCCGCGGCCGCATTGCGCGGATTGGCGAACGGTTCCTCGTCCCGCTGCACGAGCTGTCTGTTCAATCGCTCGAAGCCCCGCAGTCCCATCATGATCTCGCCGCGGAGTGAGAGGTACCGCGGAACCGGGCGGGCGTTGGAGCGCAGCGTGAGCGGGATGGAGGGAATGGTGCGGACGTTCGCCGTCACGCCTTCGCCCTCGACGCCATTGCCGCGCGTCACCCCGCGCACCAGCCGCCCGCGCTCGTACACCAGTTCCATCGATGCGCCGTCGAGCTTGGGTTCGAGCAGGTAGCGGAGCTTCGCGCCCAGCGCCTTGCGCATCCGTTCGTCCCACCGCACGACGTCCTCGCGATCGCGCGTCGAGTCGAGACTGATCATCGGCGACGCATGGCGCAGCGTCTCGAAGGCGCTGCTCGGCCGTCCCGCCACCCGCTGGGTGGGCGAATCCGGGGTGACGAGCTCTGGATGTGAAGCCTCGAGCTTCCGCAGGCGCACGACGAGGCGGTCGTAGGCGTCGTCCGAGATGGCGGGGCGATCGCGTACGTAGTACAGATAGTCGTGGCGGCGGATCTGCTCGCGCAGCCGTTCGGCATCGGCGCGGAGATCGCGCTTGCGAGCGGGCATGGAGGCCTCGACGGAACCGGGTGATGCGGGCGACGGCTCTGCGACGGAATCTCGCTGATTGCGCGCCGGACCGCGAGCGAAGGACCGCCGCCGCCGTTCCAATTGGTGGCGAATTGTGCTATATTGTGAGAGCGTCTGCACCTCCCTCGGGAAACGAATCCCACTGAGGCACACGCGACGCATATGCGACGACAAGTCCCTTCAAGGTTCGGACCTCTGCCGTCGCGTCCCGTCTTCGGAGGTTTCTTTTCGGGAGGACACCACCATGAACACCCCCACTACGAGCGGTCTCGTTGAAGACCTGTTCCGCCAGGCCGGCCGCGAACGGCGCCGTGTGCGCGCCACCTTCCGGTTTCACGGAGAGGCGGGCATGAAGGAAGTCGAGCGACACTGGGAACCGTACGCGATTCGCGATGGCCACGCGTTCGTGTTCTCCTACTTCCGGAACGAGTTCCGGACGGTTCCGCTGAAGCACATCGTGAACATCGAGATTCACGAACGCGAATTCGAGCCGCGACGGCCGATCGAGCTGTAATCGCACAACCGCTGCGCATGCTCCTGTCGGGCATCACCGGGCAGTGAATCGGTGAGACGCCCGGCAGTCGAGAGCGCTGCCCCCTCACAACCTTACCGCAGTCTCGCAATGCAGGCGTTCCCGATTGGGGAACGCCTGCGATCCTGGTGCACGTGCATCGCGGCGCGCACCCGGCTACGCGTCGCGCGGAGGCGCCGATGCGCACCGACCGGCCGCCTGACGGCGGCACCCCATGGAGTACCGCGGCCGCCGTAGGTACGGCGGCCGCCGGCCCTCCCTGGCACACGCGCAGCATCGACGACGTGGAGCGAGCCCTGGCGTCCGGCCGCGAGGGCCTCGGCGCGGCCGCCGCCGCGGAGCGCCTCGCCGCCTACGGGCCGAACGCCATCGAAGGCGAGCCCGAAGCACCGTGGTGGCGTCTGTTGCTCGGCCAGCTCCGCGATCCGCTCATCTACATCCTGCTCGCCGCCGCCGGCGTGAGCGCGGTGCTTCGCGACTACAACGACACCACCGTGATCCTCGCCGTGGTCGCGCTCAACTCGGCCATCGGATTCGTTCAGGAATCCCGGGCCCGCAAGGCCATGCGCGCGCTGGTACGGTTGGCCTCCCCGCTGGCCGTCGTCGTGCGCGCCGGACAGCAGCTGGCGGTGCCGAGCGCGGAACTCGTGATCGGCGACCTCGTGGTGCTTTCGTCGGGAACGCGCGTGCCCGCCGACCTGCGTCTCGTGGCCACGCGCCACCTGGCAATCGATGAATCGCTGCTCACGGGCGAATCGGTGCCGGTGGAGAAGATCACCGACCCGCTCGACGACATGACGTTGATGGCCGGCGATCAGATCAACATGGCGTTCGCCGGCACGGCGGTGGCCCACGGCCGGGGACGGGGCATGGTGGTGCGCACCGGCGCCGATACCCAGTTGGGACGCCTGGCCGAAGCGGTGCGCGCGGCGCGTCACGAGACCACCCCGCTGCAGGAGTCCTTCGCCCGGTTCGGTCGCCGGGTGGGACTGGCCATCGTGGCGCTGGCCGCGCTGGTCATGGTGATCGGACTGGCGCGCGAGATGGCCCCCACCGACGTCTTCCTGACCGCCGTGGCGATGGCCGTGTCGGCCATTCCGGAGGGTCTGCCCGTGGTGCTCACGGTGACCTTTGCCATCGGCGCGCGCCGCATGGTGCGCCGGCGGGCCATCGTGCGCGCCCTGCCCGCGGTGGAGACGCTCGGCAGCACGACGGTCATCGGTTCGGACAAGACCGGCACGCTCACCAGGAACGAGATGACGGTTCGTTCCATCTGGGCCGGCGGATGCCGCTACGACGTGCCCGCCGCCGGCGGCGCCGATGCGCCGCTCGTGGGACCCGACGGCCCGGTGGATTGCGCCGACCAACCGGCCCTGCTGGCCACGCTCCGCGTGGGCGTCCTGGCCAGTGAGGCCGAGGCCGGCGGCGTGAGCGCCGATCCCATGGAACGGGCGTTGCTGGCCGTGGCCGAGCACCACGGGCAATCGCCCGCCGCGCTCCAGGAGCAGCACCCGGAGCGCGATGTGCTGCCCTTCGAATCGGAGCGGCGGTTCATGGTGTCGCTGCGCCAAACGGAGGCCGGGCTGCTCGAACAGCTCAAGGGCGCTCCCGAGGTGGTGCTGGCCCGGTGTGCGCAGCAACGCGGCCCGTCGGGCGAGGAACCCCTGGACCGCGCCGCTGCCGAGGCAGCCGCGCACCGGTTGGCCGCCGAGGGCCTGCGCGTGCTCGCCATGGCCTACCGGCGTACCACCGACGCGCGCATCTCGGCGGAATCGCTGCTGGAAGGGTTCGTGTTCGCGGGCCTCGTGGGATTCGAGGACCCCCTGCGGCCCGAAGCCGCTGCGGCGGTACGGAGCGCCCGTCAAGCGGGCATCCGCGTGCTCATGATCACCGGCGACCACGCCGACACGGCGCGTGCGATTGGCCGGCAATTGGGATTGGGCGACGAGGTGTTGAGCGGTCGCGAGTTGGACGGGATGACCGACGACGAACTGACACGCGCCCTGCGGCAAGTGAACGTGTATGCGCGCGTGGCGCCGGAGCACAAACTCCGCATCGTCGAGCGCCTCAAGGCCGACGGCGAGGTGGTGGCCGTGACGGGGGACGGCGCCAACGATGCCCCCGCCCTGCGCGCCGCGCACCTCGGCATCGCGATGGGCGCGAGTGGCTCGGATGTGGCGCGTGAAGCCGCCGACATGGTGCTCGCCGACGACAACTTCGCGACCATCACGGCAGCTATCGAGCAGGGGCGCGTGGTGTTCGCGAACATCCGCAAGGCGACCTTCTTCCTGCTCTCGACGGCCGTCGCCGAGATCGCCGTGATCCTCGGCGCGCTGATCGCCGGCTGGCCGCTGCCCCTGCTCGCGGCGCAGATCCTCTGGATCAACCTCGTGACGGACAGCCTCGAGGTGATGGCGTTGGCCTTCGAGCGGGGTGAGCCCGACCTGCTCACCGAGCCGCCGCGCCGGCGCGACGAGGGCGCGCTCACCGGCGCGTTGTACCTGCGGCTGGGTGGAGTGGGGCTGGTGCTCACGGTGGGCACCTTCGTGATGTTCTGGTGGACGCTGCGCGCCACCGGCGACCTGGCGCTCGCGCGCACCGTCGCGCTCACCCAGATGGTGGTGTTCCAGTTCTATCACGTGTTCAACTGCCGGTCCCTGCATCGCTCGGTGTTTCGCATGCCGCTATGGACCAACCCGTTCCTGCTCGTGAGCACGGCGGCCGTGACGGCCGCCCATGTGGCCGCCATCTACACGCCGATGCTGCAGCGCATGCTGCGAACCACCCCGCTCTCGGCCTCGCAGTGGGGCACCATCCTCCTCGTCGGGCTGGCCGTGATCGTGGGCGGCGAGGCCGACAAGGCGATGCAGCGGCTGCGGGCGCGCCGCGGAACCGCCACATGACTCCGATCACGAGCATGGTGATGACGGCGCTGCTCTCGGCGCTGCTGATCGCCGCGGCCGGGACGGTGCTCGCGCGGAGCGGCGACGCGATTGCTGCGCGCACGAACCTGGGCGGCGTGTGGATCGGCTCGGTGTTCCTGGCCATGGCGACGTCGCTGCCCGAGATCAGCACCAACATCGCGGCCGTGCGCATCAACGCGCCCGACCTCGCGGTGGGCGACGCCTTCGGCAGCAGCATGGCCAACATGCTGATCCTGGCGATCATCAACCTCCTCCCGACCGGCAGCGGGTTGTTCCGCAAGGCGACGCTCGACCATGCGCTGTACGCGTCGCTTGCCATCATTCTCACCTGCATCGCGGCGATCGTGATTCTCGTGCACCCCACGCACGCCTACTTCGGCTTCGGCCCGGGATCGCTCCTGCTGCTGGCCGTTTATCTGGCTGGGTCGCGGGCGGTGTTCCGGCGAAGCGCCCTGGCTCGCCGCGCCGCGATGACCGAGGAGATGTCGGGACCCGTGTCCGCCGAGGCGAAGGAAGAGGCAGAGTCGGGAGAGGCAGACGGTTCGACCGCGAAAGCCCATCCACCGCAGACCCTGCGCCGCGCCATCGTGTTGTTCGCGGCCGGCTCGGCCGTCATGCTGCTTGCCGCACCGCGATTCGCCCGTTCGGCCGAAGAGATTGCCGTGGTCACCGGCGTCGGCGCCACCTTCGTGGGCACGTGGCTGGTGGGACTGGCGACGTCGCTGCCCGAGCTGGTGACGTCGCTCGCCGCAGTGCGCATGCGCGCCTACGATCTGGCGGTGGGCAACTTGTTCGGCAGCAATGCGTTCAACATGACCATCTTCGTGATCCTCGACGCTGTGCACGCGGGCCCGCCGATTCTCGGAGTCGTGAGCCCGATGCATGCCATCTCGGCACTAGCCGCCGTGGCGCTCATGGCCATCGGCACGGCGGCGCTCGTGTACCGCAGCCAGGGCCGGCTGGCGCTTCTCGAACCGAGCAGCATGCTGATCATCATCGGGTACGTGGTGGCGTTGGCGCTGTTGCTGAGGGGGTGAAGCCGTCGTTCCCCCTCAGGGCATCCTGAATTGCCTGCCGAAGAACTCCGCCGCCGCCGAGTCGACCCGCACCCAGTCGTGCCCGCCCAGCATGTGGTGCGTGTCGTCGGGAATCACGAACTCCTCGAACGGCACGTGCGCCAGCCGGAGACGCTGGATCAGATCGACCATCTGGCTGAAGCGCACGTTGCGGTCGTCGTCGCCCTGGATCACCAGCACCGGCGACTTCCAGGTGGCGATCGCCGAGACGGGCGAGGACGCCCACGCGATCCGCAGCGCCCGCGCGGCGTCGGGCGCCTTCTCGTAGCGGTCGTTGGCCAGCAGCCCGCGGGCACGCTCGGCCGTCCAGTCGTGCACGCCGCTGATGTCGACACCTGCGGCGAAGAGATCGGAGTTGTGTGACAATGCCATCGCGGTCAGGAAGCCGCCGTACGAGCCCCCGTACACGCCGATGCGCGACGCATCCACCTGCGGCAGCGTACGCAGATAGAGCGCCGCCGCCTTCACGTCCTGGTACTCGGACGCGCCCTGCGGCCCCGCGTGTGCCGGATGCTGGAATTCCCGCCCGTAGCCGATGCCGAGCCGGTAGTTCACGGACAGCACGATGTAGCCGCGGCTGGCCAGGTACTGATTGAGGGCGTAGCCGTTGGAGTAGTAGTCGCTGTAGTGCCAGCCCAGCAGCATCTGCCGCGGCGGTCCGCCGTGGAGAAAGACGATGGCCGGCCGGCGGCCGTGGCGGGCGCCGACGTCACTGCCATCGTCGAACAATTGCCCGTGAATCCGGAAGCCGCCGGTTGACGCGAAGACCACCTTCTTCGGGATCACCAGTTGCGCCGTGGGGAAGTCGGCGGGAATGCGATCGGCGCCCACGAGCTGCGGCGGACCGCCCGCAGCGGACATCACGGCCGGCACCGGTGGGCGCTGCGCCGTGGCGGAGAGGAACGCGATGGTCGAGCCGTCTCCGGTCACGACCGGCGTCCACTCCAGGCCCGTGCCCGGGGTGAGCACTTCGGGCGCCGCCCGATCCACCGGTACTTTCACGATGTGGCGCCGGTCATCGTCGTTCGGGTCGGGGCCGTCGTTCGCGCAGAACACGAGATAGCGCCGGTCGGGACTCATCGTGATGTACTCGGCCATCCACCGGCCGGGGGTGAGCAACATCGGCTTGCCGCCGGCGGCCCCCACCGAGTAGAGGTGCGGCCATCCGTCCAGCTCGGCGAGAAACACGATCCGATCGCCCGCCGCCCAGTGCAGATTCGTGCCGCCCTGGGTGCGGGGCGGCGACCCGCGCAGCGTGTGCGGGGCGGTCCAGAGCGCGTGGCCCTGCCCCGTACTCGCGTCGGCGATCCAGATCGCCCACGGTTGGGGATGCGGCACGAGGACCGCCTCCGGCGGTCCGCCGGCCCCGGGCCGCCGTACGAAGGCGAGGCGTGTTCCGTCCGGCGACCACACTGGACCGGCGTCCCGGTCGGTGGACGGCGCCATCCACCGGATGGACGTGGAGTCGTTGGTGAAGACGCCCACGAGCGCGTGATCGCCGCGGCTGGAGACGAACGCGAGCCGAGCGCCATCGGGCGACCAGGTGGGATCGGAGGCGCCCGAGTTGACGCTGAACATCTGCCGAGCCGGGGCGGATCCATCGAGCGGCGCGGTCCAGATCTGGTGGTTGCGCTCGAAGGCAATCACGCCGTCCGCCGGAGAGATCACCGGCCGGTCGCCCTCGGCGACGAGCTTGGGTGTCCCGCCCTCGAACGGAACCGTCCAGATCTGAATCTTGTGGGCCTCGGGATCGGACAACGGGTTCGGCGACGCGCCGGTCCAGTTGCCGCCGTGATCGCCGCCGCGCACGTACACCACATAGCGCCCATCGGGGGAGATCGACAGGCTCGTCAGTTCCTGCCCGTCGTCACGGTCGTAGTGGGTCAGTTGTCGTGCCGTGAACGCGGGCCCTTCGGCCACGAACACGTTCCGGAGCCCCTGCTCGTCCAGTGCCCACGCGATGCGCGCACCGGTGGGCGAGGCGGTCAACTGCGTCGGGAAGGGGTAGCTCTTGACCTGCCGGAGAGTGAAGCCGCCCGTCGTAGTCTGCGCCCGAGCGGTGGACACGGCAGCAACGAGGAAGGGGGCGATGACCAGCGTGCGCCACGGACGGGACGGAAGGGCGAGCATCGCGGATACTCCGGGAGCGGTGGGGGAACGCAGGCGTCGGCGCCGGCAGCCAATCGTGGCCGCTCGCACTCACCAACGCAACCGCAACGGCCGGTGCCGCTGCCGGCGGTCAGGCCGGCCGGGCCGACCCCAGTTCCGACAGGCGGTCGAGCACGCGGACGCCCGCCGGTTCGAGATCCCTGGCCAATCCCGCGGCCCCCGAACCGCCCACCACGAGGTCGACGCCGGCCGGGAGCCCGCCGCGGATCGATTCGAGTTCTCGTAAGATCTGCCGGCGGTCGGCGGGCGCCACCACGCTCAGCGCCACTACCTTCGCGCCGACGGCCCGCGCGGCCTCGGCGATGTCGGCGGCCGGGAGATCGGCGCCGAGGTAGGTCACGGCCCAACCGTGGGCCGTGGCAACCGCCGCCACGAACAGTGCGCCCACTTCGTGGCGCTCCCCGGCCAGGGTGGCCACCACCATTCTTGGCGCGTCACCGGGCGCCGTCCCCACGGCCATGGCGCCGATGATCACGCGCCGCACCGTGGATGTGGCCAGGTGCTCCTGTCCCACCGAGACCCGGCCCGCGTGCCACTCGTCGCCCACGCGGCGCAGCAGCGGAGCCCCGACCGCGGCGATGAAGTTCACCAGCCCCATCTCCGCGAGCACCCGCCCCAGCAACCACTCGAGCCCGGCCGCGTCGAAGGCACGCACGAGGGCAAGTGCGCGAGCGATCGACTCGCTACCCGATCCCGTATCGGCGGGTGCGGCCGCATCCACGCGCGACCGTGCGCTGGCATCCTCCTCCACCAGTTGCGCCAATTCGCCGACGGACAGCCCCACCACCTGTGAGATGCCCCGTCCGGGGATGGTGGCCAGCCGGAGCAGCCGGAGGCGTTCGATGTCGTCATCGGAGTAGAGGCGTTGACGCCCCTCGGAGCGGTCTGGCGAGACTGCGCGGTAGCGCCGCTCCCAAACCCGGAGCACGTCGGGGGTGAGACCGGTACGCTCGGCGGCTACCCCGATGGGGTGCTTGGGAATCGACGACTGTCTGGAATCCGGCATGGGCCAATTCTGGCGCATTGTCCATATAATGTCAATAGATATATATGGACATATGATTGACACACGATTTGCGTCTGCCTAGCTTCCTGGACAGTTGCTGGACAGTGGGCGACCACGAACGTGTCGTCCGGCCCTTCACATCGATCAACGACTCAACTCTCGTCTCATGAGCACCGCCATCCATGCCGGCAGTCTGAGAACCTTCGTGGGCGCGCTGAAATCGGCCGACCTCGTGAACACGCTCGAGGGGAAGGGACCGTTCACCGTGTTCGCGCCCACGGACGCCGCATTCGACGCTCTGAGTGATGGCCCGCTGGCCTCGTTGATGTCCGATCGCAGCCAGCTCACCGACGTGATCACCCGACACCTGGTGCCGGGAACGCTGCTGGCGGCTGATCTGCTGGACCGGGGCTCCACCGACGCGACGACCGTGAACGGGACGACCCTCCGCATCGTGACCCGTAACGGCAGGGTGCTGGTGAGCGGCGCCGAGGTGCTGGAGGCGGACATTCAGGGTTCGAACGGAGTAATTCACGTCATCGACAGAGTCCTTGTGCCTGAGGGGTAGGGCCCGGGGCAGGCGTTCTATAGACTTCGGGGGTGGTTGTTCCGTCAGTTTGCGGAGCGGCCACCCCCGTTGCTTTTGTCAGTGTTTCCCCGACACGGACTCGGGCGGTTGCCGATGGCGACGCGGAATGCCGAGTCTTAGCATCAGCTTGTCGTTGCGGGGCTTTCCACACATCCCGGACCAATGGTGACTGCAAAATCTGAGTTGGCGATCGAGGCCCAGGGTGTAGCGCGCCGCTTCGGCGCACGGTGGGTGCTCCGGGGAGTGTCGATCGAGCTTGGTCCCGGAGAGATCGTCGGACTGCTCGGCGCCAACGGCAGCGGCAAGACCACGCTGCTCCGGATATTCGGCACGCTGCTCAAGCCGACCGCGGGCACGGCCCGCATCTACGGTCATGACGTGGCCCGTGAGACCGATGCCGTGCGATCGGAGCTCGGGTTCATGGCGCACACCCCCGGGCTCTACGACGACCTCACGGCGCGCGAGAATCTGCGGTTCGGCGCGATGATGCTGGGCCTGCCGGTGGGGAACAACCTGGACGCGGCGCTGGAGCGCGTTGGCCTGGGTCACGTGATCAACGAGCGGGTGCGCGGATTCTCGGCCGGCATGCAGCGCCGCCTGGCCATGGCGCGCCTGCTGCTGCGCCATGCCCGCGTGCTGCTGCTCGACGAGCCTTACAGCAATCTCGACACGGCGGGCATCAAGCTGATGAACGAGATCATCACCGAAGCCGGCGCGGCCGGTGGCGCGGCGCTGGTGGTGCTGCACGAGTTGGCGCCCGCGGCGGGTGTGCTCGACCGTACCATCACGATCGTGAACGGACGCGTGGCGGAGTCGAAGCCGGCGCCCATTCCTCGCGTGCGCCTCGTCCCGAGCGAGCGTGCCGCGGCCACGGCGGGAGGGAACGGCTGATGGCGTTCCGCGACGACGTGCGCCGGATTCGCGCGATCGCCTGGAAGGATCTGACCACGGAGCGCCGCTCCAAGGCCGGATTCAACAGTGTGGCGGCGCTCGGGATCACCATTCTCGTGCTGTTCGGATTTGCGCTGGGCCCCGACGCACAGGCGCTGCGCGACGCGGCCGCCGGTGCGCTCTGGCTCTCGGCGCTGTTCGCGGGAGTGCTCGCGTTCAATCGCAGCTACCAGGTGGAGCTGGAGAGCGGCGCCCTGGATCAGTTGCTGCAGTATCCGGGCCCGCGCTGGGTGATCTACGTGGGCAAGTTGATTGCCAACTCGCTGTTCGTGGGGCTGATGCTGGTGATCGTGGTGGCCGTGGGGATCGCGCTCTTCCAGGTGAAGATCCCGGCGGCGTGGCCGTCGCTCATCGGCGTGTTCGCGCTGGGCGCGGTGGGGCTGGTCGTGCTGGGCACGTTCTACGCGGCCATGGCGAGCCGCAGCCGGGCCCGCGAGGTCTTGCTCCCGCTGCTGCTCTTTCCGATGCTGGTGCCGGTGCTGCTGGCCGCCATTTCGGCCACCAAGGCGCTGCTGGTGGGTGACATCATGCACGAAGCGGGGGCGTGGATCAAACTGCTCGCCGCCTACGACCTGATCTTCCTCGTCGCCACTCTCTGGGCATTCGAATATGTCATCGAAGTCTGAGGCCCTTTCCATGACCAATGACGTGCAAACGATACAGGTACCCCGTTCGGCCGGCTGGACGACGTTCGGTGTGGTGAGCATCGCGGCGTTGATCGCCACGCAGGTGTTCGCGTTTCTCACCTCGCCGCCGGACGTCAACATGGGGCAGTTGGAGAAGATCCTGTACGTCCACGTACCGGCGGCCTGGGTAATGTTCATCTGTTTCGCCGTCGTGCTGGTCTACAGTCTCCGCTTCCTTTGGAAGGGGCGTGAAGAGGACGACCTGCTGGCGGCGGCCGCTGCCGAAGTGGGCGCTATCTTCAATGGGCTCACGCTGATCCTGGGCATGATCTGGGGCAAGCCGGCGTGGGGCGTGTGGTGGGTGTGGGACGCGCGACTGACGTCCACGCTGGTGCTCTTTCTCGTCTTCGTGGGGTATCTGGCCCTGCGGGCGTTCGTGGAGGATCCCCAGCGGCGCGGGCAGTGGAGCGCGGCCGTGGGGATTCTCGGCGCGCTGAACGTGCCGATCGTCTGGATGTCGGTAACCTGGTGGCGAACGCTTCATCAGATGCCGTCGAGCATGCAGTCGATGGCCAAGATCTACTGGGTGGGCATGTTCTTGAATTTCGGCGCCATGCTGTTGGTCATGGTGTACTTCATCCGGCGCCGGTACGAGGCGACGGCCATCGTGCGCGCGGCGGAGCACGCCGCGCAGGCGGTGGCGTTGGGAGGGGACGAGTAATGGAAGCATCCAACTGGGGGTTCGTCACGGCGGCCTACGCGATCACGTGGGCGCTGATCGTGGGATATCTGGTGTACGGACAGCGGGCGTTGAACCGCGCTCGCGCCGAATACGAGCGAGTCACGGGCCACAAGCCCGGTGAAGGAGATGCAGCATGAGCAAGCGCAACTGGGCGATTCTCGTCGCGGTGGTACTGGTCGCGACCTTCGGATGGCTGCTGTACGGCGGCCTCAACAAGAACGTGGTGTTCTTCCTCACGCCCAAGGAGCTGCTGGCCAAGGGCACGGACGGCTACGACGTGCCGGTGCGGCTGGGCGGCATGGTGGTGCCGGGCACCGTCCAGTGGGACGAGAAGACGCTCCACCTGCAGTTCAAGGTGACCGACGACTCGGGCACGGTGCTCGTGCACGAAGTGGGCGCGCCGCCGCAGATGTTCCAGCCGGGAATGGGCGTGGTGGTCGAGGGAAAGTTCGGCCGCGACAACGTATTCCAGGCCACCAACCTGATGGTGAAGCACTCCAACGAGTATCACCCGCCCAAACCGGGTGAGAAGCCGGAGGAGATTTACAAGACGCTGATCAAGGGATCCACACCATGACGGGCATGTTCGCACACGACGCGCTGATCATCTCGCTGGTCGCGGTTCTGTTCGGCGCCATCGTCGGTACGCTCGGCATCCGCGGGAACCGGCAGGACTGGGTGCAGCTCGCCTTCGGCACGATCTACGCCAACTTCGCGCTCGTCACGATCGCGACGCTGGCCATGATCTACGCGCTCGTCACGCACGACTATTCGGTGTCGTACGTGGCGCAGGTGGGCAGCAACGAGACGCCGCTCTTCTACACCGTGATCTCGCTGTGGGGCGCGCTCGAGGGCTCCATTCTGTTCTGGGCGTGGGTCCTGGGTGCCTACTCCACCGCCGTCGTCTGGATCAACCGCAAGCGCCCGGGCAATCTCGTACCCTGGGCCGCGGTGACGCTCCTCGTGGTGGCGCTGTTCTTCGCCATCCTCCTCGTGGGACCCGCGAACCCGTTCCATTCGGTGTTCCCGGTGCCCACCGATGGTCCGGGCCCGAATCCGCTGCTGCAGAACCACATCCTGATGGCGGTGCACCCGCCGCTGCTGTACCTCGGCTACGTGGGCATGTCGGTGCCGT
This sequence comes from uncultured Gemmatimonadaceae bacterium, assembly GCA_963822945.1. GTDB lineage: Bacteria > Gemmatimonadota > Gemmatimonadetes > Gemmatimonadales > Gemmatimonadaceae > JAGWRI01. The sequence goes on from CAWGJO010000027.1 coordinate 117,063, forward strand.
TCGCGTTCGCGGCGGGCGCCATGTTCTCCGGCGAGGTGGCCTCGGACGACTGGATCAAGATCTCGCGCACCTGGACGATGATCGCCTGGGGCTTCCTGTCGGCGGCGATCATCGCCGGCATGTGGTGGTCGTACGAGGTGCTCGGATGGGGCGGCTACTGGGCGTGGGATCCCGTGGAGAATGCATCGTTCCTTCCCTGGCTCACCGCGACGGCGTTCCTGCATTCGGTGATGGTCCAGGAGCGGCGCGGCATGCTGAAGCTCTGGAACCTGAACCTCATGGTCGGGACGTTCGTGCTGACCATCCTGGGGACCTTCCTCACGCGGTCGGGGATCCTGAGCTCGGTGCACGCGTTCACCACGGGCACCATCGGCTACTACTTCCTGGCCTTCATTGCGGTCGTGCTGGTGTGGGCGCTGGCGATGGTGGGCGGCGTGTCGGAGAAACTGCGCACCAAGGGGCACCTGGAATCGGCGACTTCGCGCGAGACGGTCTTCCTGCTCAACAACCTGTTCCTGACCGCGTTCTGCTTCACGGTGCTGGTGGGGACGCTGTTCCCGCTGGTGGCCGAGGCGGTGCGTGGCATCAAGGTCACGGTGGGCGAGCCGTTCTTCAACAAGATGACGCTGCCGCTGATCACGGCGCTGATCTTCCTGGTAGGCGTGGGACCGGCGTTGCCCTGGGGCGCGGCGTCGCGTGACGTGCTCAAGCGCAAGCTGCTGCCGCCGATCGCCGGCGCGGTGGTAATGGGCGCTGTCGCGCTGGTATGGGGCGCGCGCAATCCGTATGCGGTCCTGATCTTTGCCTTCGTGGGCTATTCGGCGTTCGCCAATCTGCGGGAGTACTGGATCGGCATGAACGCGCGCCACAGAGCCCATGGTGAGAACTGGGGGCTGGCGCTCACGCGGCTGGTGGGCGGCAACCGGCGCCGGTACGGCGGCTACGTGGCCCACCTGGGCGTGCTGGTGGTGGCGCTGGGCATCGCGGCGTCGCAGAGTTTCCGCAGCGAGCGCGAGGCGACGCTCGAGCCGGGACAGACGCTGACGGTGGCGGGCCACACCGCGCGCCTCAAGGAAGTGTGGGGCCGCCAGGAGCCGCAGCGCGCGGTGATCGGCGCCACGATGGAAGTGGTGAAGGACGGCAAGGTGGTGGCGACCGCGGATCCGCGGATGAACTTCTATCCGACGCAGTCGGCGCCCGTGCCGACCCCGCAGGTGATCAGCTCGATCAGCGGCGACCTGTATTTCAACCTGATGGCGTTCGACCAGAACGGCGCGCACGCGACGGTGAAGCTCATCGTGCAGCCGCTCGTGCCGTGGATCTGGTTCGGCGGAGGCATCGTGGTGCTGGGCGCGATCATCGGGGTGTTCCCGAAGCGCAAGCGCCGCGCGGTGCTCGCCGAGGCGCGACAGCCGGTACCGGCAGTGCCGCTGCCGCTGCCGACCACTGGAGGAGGCGAAGCATGAACTGGAAACGTGCGACGATCGCGTCGCTGTTCGCGGTGCCGCTGATCCTGCTGTTCGCGTGGGGGTTCACCAAGGACCCCAACAACATTCCGTCGCCCCTGCCGGGCCGCATGGCGCCCGACTTCCGGCTGCCGGTGTTCTCGCCCGGCGAGCCGCCGACCACGCTGCCCGTGGGCGACACGGTGCACCTGGCGAGTCTGCGCGGCGAGGTGGTGGTGCTCAACTTCTGGGCATCGTGGTGCCTGTCGTGCCGCGACGAACACCGTGAACTGAGCGCGTTCGCCCGGCGCTACGCCGACAAGCCGGTGCACTTCCTGGGCGTGCTCTACAACGACTTCCCGAAGCCGGCCATCAACTGGATCAAGGAGATGGGCGGGCAGCAGTATCCGTCGGTGGACGACGGCAACGCGCACACGTCCATCGACTACGGCCTCTACGGCGTGCCGGAGACGTATTTCATCGACGGGTCGGGACACGTGGCGTACAAGCAGACGGGCCCGGTCACCGACGCCATCCTGACGCGGATCGTCGATTCACTGATCGCCGCCCTGCCCCCATCGGCCAAGACGGCGGCGCCTGGCGACACGGCAGCCCACGTGCTGACGCCGGCGGCGCGCCCGAGCCCCAAGGGCACGGGAACGACTCCATGACGCGGTTCACCAAACTCGCGCTGGGCATGGTCGTGGCGGCCTGTGCCGTGATGCCGGTAGCCGCGGCAGCGCAGCAGGCGCCGACGGGCACGACGAGCACCGCCGCCCCACTGCCCTCATCCGCCGACTCGGCGCTCGACGCGAAGACCACCGCCGTCGCCTCCCAACTCCGGTGCCCGGTGTGCCAGGGCGAATCGATCCAGGATTCGCCGTCGGAGTTGGCGCACGAGATGCGGGAGCTGGTCAAGTCGCAGCTCGCCGAGGGCAAGACACCGGCCGAGGTGAAGGCGTACTTCGTGTCGAAGTACGGCGAGTGGATTCTGCTGGATCCCAAGGCGCACGGGTTCAACCTGGTGCTCTATGCGGCGCCGTATCTGCTGCTGGTGGCCGGGTTCGGGGTGATCGTGGTGGCGGTGAAGAAGTGGACACGAGGAAGCGGAGAAACGGCGGAACCGCAGAACGGCGCAGGGCAATAACGGCGACACCGCGAAACGGCGCAGGGCCGGTACTACGCAGGGCCGATAGCACGCAGGGCCGATACAGCGCAGGGCCGATACGGCGGGGAAAGGGAAGTGGGTAAACAGCGAATGGGGCGGGGCGATCGCATGCGATCGCCCCGCCCCCTTCCGCATTCTGACTGTCTGACTGTCCGACTGTCCGACTGTCCGACTGTCCGACCTACCAACCCACCGACCTACCGACCTACCACGTTGCCCAGCACCTCGATGAACTCGGGCTTCGCGTTGGGCAGTTCGGTGCGGTGCAGCGTCATGCCCAGTTCCCTGGCCTTGTCCTTGGCTTCGATGTCGATGTCGAACAGCACTTCCAGGTGATCGCTGACGAATCCGATGGGCACCTGGAGTACGTTCTTCACCCCTTCCGCCTTCAGCGTGTCGAGATAGTCGAGAATGTCGGGCCCGATCCAGGGCTCGCCGGTGCCGCCGGCGCTCTGCCAGGCTCGGCGGAAGCCGGGGAGACCGGCGGCCTTGGCCACCAGCTCGGCGCTCTCCTGGAGCTGTGATTCGTACGGGTCGTTCCACGTACGGATGCGTTCGGGGAGGCTGTGGGCAGTGAACACGACCGTCACCGATCCGCGATCCTTCTCGGGGAACTGCGTGAGCCCCTGCTTCACCGTATCGGCCATGAACCGCACGAAATCCGGCCGCTCGTACCAGTGGTCCACGAAGGTGAACTCGAACGGATTGCCCAACTCGGCCTGCTTCTCGTCGATGGCATGGCGGTACTGGCCGATGCTCATCTTCGAGTAGTGCGGCGCGAGCACGAACGCCGTGAACTTGCGGATCCCGTCGTCGTACATGGTCTGGAGCGCTTCGGCGATGTACGGATGCCAGTGCTTCATCCCCATGTACACCTTCCGCGTGTCGCCCGACGCCGAGAGCTTCGCCGCGAGGGCGTCGCGGACATCCTCGGTGAGCTTGAGCAGCGGCGTGGAACCGCCCACGCGCTCGTAGCGCGCCTTCAGGTTGGCCACCGCCGCGGGCGGCGGGGTGCGCCCGTGGCGGATGTGGGTGAAGTACGCCTCGACGTCGTCGAGGGTACCGGGGGTGCCGTACGCGAGCACCAGAACTGCGTTGTCGTTCTCCATCTAGCGGCCTCCGGCCGTTGCGGGTGATGCCCCGGGGTCGGAGGAGGTGGGGGCGGGGGTGCCGCCGCCGGCGCGCCGCGTCCGGGCGCGCACCGTAGCGATGGCGTGTTCGATGTTGGCGACGGGGGTGTCGGGCAGCAGTCCGTGGCCCAGGTTGAAGATGTGCCCGGGCCGGTCGGCGGCGCGGTCCAGGACGTCGTTCACTTCACGCGCGATGACATCCGGGGTACCAAGCAGCACGGCGGGGTCCAGGTTCCCCTGAATGCCCTTTTCGTGGCCGATGATGTCCCAGGCGCGATCGAGCGGAATGCGCCAGTCGGCGCCGAGAATGGTGCCTCCGTCGGTGGCCATCGCGTCGAGCAGGGTGGCGGTGTTCACGCCGAAGTGGATGAGCGGCGCGCCCAGCGGCGCGAGCGCGGCGAAGATGCGGCGCGCGTAGGGCTGCACGTAGCGTACATAGTCGTTGCGCGACAGCGCGCCCACCCAGCTGTCGAACAGCTGCAGCGCGTCGGCGCCCGCCGCCCGCTGGGCGCTCAGGAATGCGATCACCATGTCGCTGAGCCGGGTCATCAGCTCGTGCCAGGTGTCCGGCGCCGCGTACATCATGGTCTTGGTGCGCAGGAAATCGCGCGACGCGCGACCCTCGATCAGGTAGGCGGCGAGCGTGAACGGCGCGCCGGTGAACCCGATGAGCGGCGTGCGGTCGCCCAGTTCGGCCTTGAGCATCCGGATCGTGTCGAGCACGTACGGCAGACCGGCCTCGGGATCGAGCGGACGCAGCGCGCGCACGTCGGCGTCGGTGCGCACCGGCGATTCGATCACCGGCCCCACGCCGTCCACGATATCCAGCGGCACGCCGGCGCCGATGAGCGGATGCATGATGTCGGCAAAGAGAATCGCCGCATCCACGCCCAGGCGCCGCACGGGCTGGAGCGTCACCTCGGTGCACACCTCGGGACGCTTGGTGATTTCGATGAGCGAATACTGCTCGCGGATGGCGCGGTATTCGGGGAGCACGCGCCCCGCCTGCCGCATGAACCAGACCGGCGTGCGCTCCACCGGCTGGTGCCGGGCGGCGCGCATGAACACCGTGGAGTCGATCGTCAATTCGTAGTCCCCAATTCAGTTGGATGCCGCCGGCTCAACAGTTCGAGCACCTGGTCGGCCGCCGCCACACCCGACCGCACGCAGTCGGGAATGCCGACGCCACCGAAGGCAGCGCCCGCCACCGCCAGGCCAGGATTCCGGGCTGCCTGCGCCCGGATGCCGGCCACGCGGTCCAGATGTCCCACGTGATACTGCGGCATCGCCCGGTCGTAGCGATTGACGCGCATCAACTCCGGATCGGCGGTGATGCCCATGACTTCGCGCATCTCCGTGCGCACCACGTCGAGCAGTTCGTCGTCCGTGCGCTCCACGAACGAGCCGCGACCGGCGCCGCCGAGGAACAGGCGAAAGAGCGAGTGGCCGGCGGGCGACCTGCCCTCGAATTTACTCGAAACCCAGGTGCAGGCGAGCACCGGCCGCTGCTGGATACGGGGAACCACGTAGCCGGTGGCGTCGAGGGCACGGGGAACGGCCGACTCGGGATAGGCCACCGAGATGGTGACGGTGGAGGCGTATTCGATGCCCCGCAGCGCCGACGCCAGCTCCTCGTCCACCGATCGAATGATCGACGCCGAGTGATAGGCCGGGGCGGCCAGGATCACCGCATCCACGGTGAGCACCTCGCCGTTGGCGAGCGTGATCACGAACTCCGGCGCCGTGTCGTGACCGGTGCCTACGCGTTCCACCCGCTCGGCGCGGGCACCGGTGCGGATGACGGCGTTCCGCCCCGCGGGGTCGCGGCGCCGGACTTCGCGCTGGATCCCGTCGATCAACTCTTCGAGCCCACCGGGCAGCGAGATGAATCCGAAGGCCGGTTGGCGCGGCGGCTGGCCGGGCGCGGCGGCGCCGGGCGTGGCACCGGCCACCTTCCTCGCTTCGCGCTGCCTGCGCTTGGTGGCCAGCATCCCCTTCACCAGTCCGCCGTGCTCGCGTTCGTAGGCGCGCAACTGGGGGAACATCGCCTCCATGCTCAGCTTGGCGCCGTCGCCGGCCGAGATGCCGCTGAGCAGGGGCTCCACCAGGCGCTCGTACATCTCGCGTCCCAGCCGCCGGGTCACGAAGCTCTCGATGGATTCGTCGGGCGCGTTCCGGCGCGGCGGGATGAAGTACTCCATTCCCACCCGCAGCTTGCCCAGCGGCGACACGAGCGGCGTGGTGGCGAAGGGCGTGAAGCGCGAGGGCACTAGGCCGGTGAGCCCGTCGGGCATCGGGAAGAGCCGCTTGCCGCTGAGGATATACGAACCCTTGACCGACGGGTTGGTGCCGTGCAGGCGCTCGCCGAGCCCCACGCGCTTGGCGAGTTCCACGGCGGCAGGCTTCGCGGCAAGGATCACGTCGGGACCCGCTTCCATGAGGAAGCCGCCCGAACGTTCGGTGCGGATGTGGCCGCCCAGCCGGGGCGCCGCTTCGAGGAGCGTGACCTGCACCGACGGGGCCACCCGTGTGAGTTGCTCCAGCGCCGTCAGCCCACTGATTCCGCCGCCGATGATGGCGACGCGAGCGGTCATTGCTTCAATCCGAAGAGGTGCCGGACGGCCATCGCATAGCCGGCCACCTGTCCGTTGCGCGCCTCCTGGCGCAGCCGCTGCATGGGCTCATGGAACAGCCGGTTCACCAACGACTCGGAGAACGCTTCGATGTGCCGGCGGTCGTCGTCGCCGAGGTGCGCGAACTGCCGGCGCGCGCGGTCGAGCGCGGCCCGGCGCACGGCGTCGGTGTGGCCGCGCAGGTCGGCGATGAGCGGCTGCACGTCGAGCTGCTGCAGGGCGGCGATGCACTGCCTGGCCTCCTCCTCCACCACAGCCTCCACGCGCGGCACCTCGGCTTCACGCTCGTGCAATCCTTCCTCGATGCGCTGCTCGAGTACATCGAGGTCGGTGTACGTCACGTTGGGCACCGTGCGCACTTCGGGATCGATGTCGCGCGGCACGGCGATGTCGATGAGGAGCATCGGCCGGTCGGGACGGAGCGACATCGACGTGGAGATCATGTCGCGCGTGATCACGTGGTGCGGGGCGGACGTGGAACTGATCACCACGTCGGCGCCGTCGAGGGCGTCCTGCAGACGTTCGAGCGGAACCGGGCGTCCGCCGACATGCGCGCTGAGGCGGTCGGCGTGCTCACGGGTGCGGCTCACGACGGAGATGTCATTCACTCCCCGGTAGTGTAGCGCGGACACGGCCAATTCCGCCATCTCACCGGCACCCACCACCACCACCGACGCGGACTGGAGATCGGCGAGCGCCGCGCCGGCCAGCTTGACCGCCACCGAACTCACGGTGGTGGGGTTGCGGCTGATACCGGTTTCCGAGCGCGCCCGGCGGCCCGCCCGGATGGCGCCGCGGAAGAGCGTGGACATCATGTGGCCGGCGGCGCCGTGCGCGGATGCCGTGGCGAACGCCTCGGACACCTGCCCCAGGATCTGCGGCTCGCCGATGACCATCGATTCGAGGCCGGCGGTGGTGCGGCACAGATGCCGGACCGCGTCGTCGCCCGCGAGCACGTAGGCCACGGGCTCCAACTCGGCCCGCGATACCCCGGTGGTCTCCTCGATGAGGGCGAACACCGCCTGCCCCGCCTGCTTGCCACCGGCGGCGTACAGCTCCAGCCGGTTGCAGGTGGAGAGCACGACCATCTCGCTGATGGCGGATGGGCGCGCCGCGTCGCCGCATCCGAAGCGCGAGAGCGCGGTCTCGATGGCGGATTCGGGGACGGCCAGCCGCTCGCGCAGCGCCAGCGGCGCGGTGCGGAAGGAGATCCCCACACACAGGAGTCCGCCCTCGGACGGGTGGGCGCGCGGAGCGCCCGCCGGGTGCTCGCCGGATTCGACGAGCGCCAGCGGGCGGGCGGTCTCTGCAGATTCGTGGGGGAGTTCGGTTTCGTGAAGAGCGGTGGCGCTCATGCGGCGCTCCCGTTCACGAATGCCTCCACGTCGGCCACCGGGAGATTCCGGCGGTAGCGTGCTTCGAAATATTCAGTCACCGGTTCCGCCTCCCCGCGCTCCACCATCGCCGCGTACTTCCGCGGGATGTGCGCGCAGAACGGTTCGGATTCCATGAAATCACCCGTCATCCCGTAGGCACGAGCGCGGCTGCCCCCGCAGACCTTGAGATACTCGCACACACCGCACTTGCCCTTGATGTCCTCACGGTGACGGAGCTGGGTGAAGATGGGAGATTCGCGATACACCTGCACCAGATCGTCGTTCCGGATGTTGCCGGCCACGAGGGGCAGGAAGCCCGACGGCATGATCTCGCCCGTGTGGCTGATGAACATGAAGCCGTCGCCGTCGTTCACGCTGCGCGCGCGGCCGATGCCGTCGGAGAGCGAGAACATCACGCCGCCCGTCATCACGTCGGGCTTCTCCTCGCGCGACCCGGCGCGGCGCTCGGCCACCTGGCGCTCCATGATCACGCGCGAGTACTGCGGCGCGGCGGTGGCCTTGATGTCGAAGGGCGCCGTCTTGGACAGGTCGTACATCTTGTTGAAGATCTTCTCGTACTCCTCGGCGCTCGCCACATCGCCCGGCTTGGCGCGGCCCGTGGGGACGAGGAAGAAGACCTCCCAGAACACGATCCCCAGCCGCTCCATGAGCGCCGCCAGGTTGTCGAAGTCGTCGATGTTGTGACGCGCGATGACCGTGTTCACCTGCGTGGAGAGCCCGATGCGCCGCGACTCTTCAAGAATGCGCATGCCCCAATCGAACGAGCCGTCCACTCGGCGAAACGCGTCGTGGATTTCAGGGGTGGAGCCGTCGAGGCTCACGGCAAGCCGGGAGAGGCCTGCGTTCTTGAAGTTCTGGATCGCTTCGGGGGTTGCCAGAGGCGTGGTGGCCGGCGTGACGCCCATGCGCAGGCCCAGCTTGAAGCCGTAGTCCACGAGATCGAACACGTCGGGACGCTTGAGACAGTCGCCACCGCTCATCACGAACACCACGTTGCCGAATTCGCGGATCTTGCGGAGCATCGCCTTGGCTTCGTCGGTGCTGAGCTCGGCGGGGTTCCGGTAGGGCACGGCCTCGGCGCGACAGTGGCGGCAAGCCAGGTCGCAGGCGCGGGTCGTTTCCCAGATCACCACGAAGGGTGACTTGTTGAAGTCGAAGTCGGCGATGCCGGCGCGCCCCTTTCCGGCGGGATGCCCGTTGCCATGGCCCTGATGTGGGTGCATCTGACCCATCTCCTCGGTGAATAACCCGATGTCCGACAGCGTGTTGCCGCCGGACGGGGACAGAATGCCAAAGGGGGGGCCCGGACGGTGTCGGGGGATGGAGGAAACGGTTGGTGGGGACGACTACGGAGGTGTAGGGAAATCCCCGACGCTGGCAGATTTGCGGTAGATGGCCGGCTTTTCCGGTCCTGCGGCCTGATGCGTTGCGCAAGCCGCCCCCTATTCCTGCGGCCGCGTGATCTCCTGGGGCACTTCGATGTCCGCCGCGGCCTGCTCACAACCGGAGCGTTCCGGGCGGATGGGATCGTCGAGCGAAGCCGTGAGAATCTCAACCCCCTCCACCCGGAACGCCGCGGCCGGATCGGGCCTCAGACCGGCTCATGCCAGAACGAACACCTCCCCGCACCGATTGCACATGAATGACTGCTCCCAGCGAGCGTAGAGCCCGGGCCACTCCTCCTTGTTCCACTGAAAGCCCTTGAGCGCGAAGCGCCCGGCCAGCACCGTGGCGCCCAGCAACAACAGGCTGCCCAGGGAAATGGGAAAGAAGCTGGAGAGCGTCCAGATTCCCATGATGACGGCCGCGATGCTCCACAGGATCGCGTGCTTCTTGCCTGGAGGCGACGCTTCTTTCGAGAGCGCGGTCTGCTGCTTGCCGGTCGTGGTCGCCGACCCGCGGCCGGACCCGAAGGCCACCCCACCACCGCCCACCGCCATCCCCGATCCTGCGGACTGCGTCCTGGTCGTGATGATGGAAAGACCTTCCTTGTAGATCATCGACAGCTTCCGCACCTCACCCGAGGTGCACTTTGGACATGCGAGTTCCATGGGAGCCTCCCTCAGTAAGTGACGTCGATCTTGCCGTTGGTGACGACCTTCGTGGTCGTGGGCACGGGAGAACCCGTGAACCCGGGCGCGCTGAAGCTGAACGTGCCCACGATGTGATTCGCCGTGCGGGACGTGATGATCACGGAGCCACTGCCCTGGATTGCGCTGGCCGCCCAGCTCTCCGAGCCGTTCAGCGAAAGGGTGAAGTTGGTGATGAGCTGCTGCTGGGATATGGCGTACGTGCCGGGTCCCTGGTCGGGGAACGCCATGCCGATGGTCAGACCAGAGGCATCGGCTGCGCCGATCGAGAGGACTCCGTTGGCGGACCTGACGGTGCTGGCTACCGCCGTCCAGTGGGCGCCGTCGATATCCGCGCTCAGCCCCCCGTTGCCGCCGCCGGACGGGCTGGTGGTGCTGCTGCCGCCGCACGCGGCGAGCAGGAAAAGTCCGGCTGATACCGTCAGCCGGATGAGGTTGCGCTGCATGGACTTGCCCTCCGAAAGGGGTGGTGAGGAGCCGTGGCCCGTAGCGGTTCCGCTTGGCGGGCGCGGGACGGGGGCGCATCTTGGGGGCACACCGCTCCAACTCAGGTGGTGGTGAATCACTCCGCATTGCGCGGAAACCCCGGAAAAACCGTCATGCCATCTGCGGCCAAGTCCCATCCGGGAGAAGATCCGCCTCCGTTGCCCGTCGAAGGCCGAGAGGGGCTCGACCGGCTCTTCAGCGCGACCTACGAAGAGTTGCGACGCCTGGCCGCGCGGGTTCGCTCCGGCGATCCCGGCGCCACGTTCACTCCCACCACGCTGGTCAACGAAGCGTGGCTCAAGTTGGCAGCGAGCCCCAACGTCGGTTTCGAGTCGCGGCTGCATTTCCGCCGCATTGCCGCTCGCGCCATGCGCCAGGTCCTGGTGGAGGCCGCGCGCCGCCGACATTCCCAGAAGCGGGGAGCGGGTTCGGTCGTGGTGACGTTCGATGAATCCCTGGACGCTCCCGCCAGCACCGCGCGCGACGTTCTGGGTCTCGACGCCGCGCTCGACACGTTGGCCCAGATCAGCCCGCGGCAGGCCGCCATCGTCGAGCAGCGCTTCTTCGGCGGGCTGAGCGTGGCGGAAACCGCCGAGTTGCTCGATATCTCCGACGCCACCGTCTTGCGCGACTGGCGCCTGGCCCGCGCCTGGCTCGCCCGCGAACTGCGCAACTTCTGACCCCGTGGACGCCCATCGGTGGGACCGGATCCAGGAGTTGTTTCACGCTGCGGCCGACCTTCCCCGGGGCGAACGCGAGGCCTGGCTCCGCACCGCCTGCAGCGACGACCGGGACCTCCTCGCGGACGTGCTCGCCCTGCTGGCCGAGGATGACCGCGACGGCACGATTCTGGACGAGGAGCTCGCCGTTGTGGCCGAGCGCACCCTGGAGCCCGGAATACCGCCGGCCCTGCTCGACCAGCGGTTCGGACCGTGGCGCATCGTGCGGGTGCTGGGCGAAGGCGGGATGGGCGTGGTGTACCTGGCCCGGCGGGACGATCTCGGGAGCCTGGCGGCGGTCAAGATCCTCCGGGACGCGTGGCTCTCACCCGCCCGGCGCGAGCGCTTTGCCGCAGAGCAACGGACCCTCGCGCGGTTGAACCACCCGTCCATCGCGCAGCTCTACGACGCGAACACCCTTCCGGACGGCACGCCCTGGTTCGTCATGGAGTACGTGGATGGATCCACGCTCACCGACTACTGCGCCCACCACGCCGCTTCCGTGGCCGAGCGTCTCCGGCTCTTCCGCGCCGTGTGCGATGCGGTGCAACACGCGCACCAGCACCTCGTCATTCATCGCGACCTGAAGCCCTCCAACGTGGTGGTCAAGGCGGACGGGAGCCTCAAGCTGCTGGATTTTGGCATTGCCAAGCAGCTCGACGCACTGGACGATCCGGCCGATCAGACGCGGACGGACATCCGCTTCATGACCCCGGCCTACGCGGCACCCGAACAGATCCGCGGTGAGCCCGTTGGTGTGCACACCGACATCTACTCGCTCGGCGTCATTCTCTACGAACTACTCGTCGGGCGCCTGCCGTTCGATTTCGCGCACCGAACGCTGGCCGATGTCGAGCGCACGATCACGGAGCGTGAGCCGGAACGCCCCTCGGCGGCAGCGTCGCGCATGCGCCGCCTGCAGGGCGAGGCCCGCGGCGCGGTCTCAGCCGGCCGCTCGGCCTGGGCCGACCTCGACGTGCTCTGCCTCACCGCCATGCACAAGGATCCCGCCCGCCGGTACCGTTCGGTGGAAGCGCTGATTCGCGACCTGGACCATTTCATGGCCGGCGAGCCGTTGGAGGCGCGGCCGGATACCTGGAGCTACCGGCTCGGAAAGTTCTCGCGGCGCAACTGGCGACCGCTGGCGGCCGCCGGAATCGTGTTGACGATGGTGGTCGGACTGGTGGCCTTCTATACATATCGTCTCGCGTCCGCCCGCAACAACGCGGTGACCGAAGCGGCCCGCACCACGCGGATTCAGGAATTCATGCTGAGCCTGTTCAGCGGTGGCGAGGCCGATGTCGGACCCGCCGACACGCTTCGGGTGATCACGCTGGTAGACCGTGGACTGCGAGAGGCCAAGGCCCTGGAGGGAGACACATCGACGCAGGCGCAGCTCTACGAGACCCTGGGCGGGGTCTACCAGCAGCTGGGCAAGCTGGGGCGAGCCGATACCCTGCTCCAGGCCGCCCTCGCCGAACGGCGGGCGTTCTACCGAGGCGACAGTCACGAGACCGCGCAGAGCCTGGTCGCCCTCGGCCTGCTCCGGCAGGCTCAGGCCGAATACGAGGAGAGCGAGCGGCTGATCCGGCAAGGTCTGGCGATGCAGCAGCGGATCTCGCCGCTGGACGGCGCCGCCGTCGCCCGGGCGGAGACCGCACTTGGCGAAGTGCTGCAGGCGCGCGGCGACTATGACGCCGCCATTCCCCTGCTCGAAGTGTCGGTCCGGTTGCTCTCCGCAGACAGTGGAACCGACCTGTCCACGGCGCTCACCGACCTGGCCAACACCCACTTTTACGCCGGCCACTACGGCGTAGCCGACAGCCTCAACCGGCTGGTGCTCGCCATGGATCGCCGGCTGTACGGCCCGCGCCACCCGAATGTCGGCGAGGATCTGGTCAACCTCGGCGCCATCGACGCCGAGGCGGGACGATCCGTCCAGGCGGAGGCGTTCTACCGCCAGGCCATCGATATCCTGAGCGCCTGGTACGGCAATGACAACCCGGAAACGGCATCGGTGCTCACCATGCTGGGGCGCGTCATGGTGGGTCAGAAGCGCTACGACGAGGCGGGCGATATCCTGCAGCGGGCGCTGGCGATTCAGGAACGAGTATACGGCCCGGTACATCCGCGGGTCGCGTCCGCACTGAACGAGTTGGGCAAGCTGGCGGAGCAGCGCGGTGACCTCGACGGAGCCGCCGCCGACTTTCGCCGGATGGCCGACATCTACCGCCGCGTATATGGGGGTCACCACTATCTGCTGGGGATCGCGCTGTCCAACCTGGCAGGGGTCGAGCAGCGGCGGAAGCAGTACGCCCGGGCGGAAGAGCTCTTCCGACAGGTAATCCGGCTATACAGCGAGGTGCTGAGTCCGGAGCACCAACTCATGGGGATCGCCCGGGTACGACTTGGGGCCGTGCTCGAGGACGAACACCGGTACTCCGATGCCCTGACCGAGAGCCGCGAAGGCTACCGCATCCTGACGGCGCAAGCGTCGCCGCCGCGCGACTGGGTGGAAACGGCGCGCAAGCACATTGCCGATGACTACGACGCCCTAGGGCAGCGCGACGAAGCCGCGCGGTTCCGCACGGCACTGACGGACTCCGCCGCCCATCGTTGAGGGCCCCTCCCGGCTCACCGCCCTCCCCCGCTGCCGCCTCTGCCGTTGTTGTGGAACGACTTGTCCGGATACGGCGGCGGTGCCGGCACGGGCCGCGGATCGGCCTTGATCTCGGCGCGCAGCTCCTTGATCGCCGCGGCCAGTTGCGCGTCATGCCCTTCGAAGGTCGCGTGCGGCAGGTTGTCCACCGTGATGTCGGGATCCACCCCGTGCCCCTCGATCATCCACGTTCGATCGGGCAGGTAGGTGCCCATCTCGGCCGCGCTCGCGATGCCCCGGTCCACCATCACGTTCTGCTGGCTGAGCCAGATCTCCCCGCCCCACGTGCGCACCCCGATCACCTTGCCGAGCCCAAGCTGCCGGAATCCCTCGGCGAACGCCTCGCCGTCGGAGGCCGTGTGCGCGTCGGTGAGCAGCACGATGTGTCCGCGGAACGCGTACTGCATGTTCCAGGTCGGATTGCCGACGCGCGACTTGAAGTAGAACCAGGCCTTCCGGATCAGCTTCTCCAGGATCCAGCTGTCGATGTTGCCGCCGCGGTTGTGGCGGTCGTCGATGATCAGGCCCTGGCGCTGGAACACCGGATAGAAGTCGCGCTCCCACTGATTGATGTCGGCCGTTCCCATGGCGCGCAGGTGGATGTAGCCGATCGAGTCGTGGGCAATGGAATCCACGGCCAGCCGGCGCGTGTATTCCCATTCCGAGTAGCGCAGACTCGATGCGTCGCGCTGCGTGATGGGCTCCACCACCACCTCGTGCTCGGCGCCGTTTCCGCCCGTCTTCACGGACAGCAGCATCTGGCGTCCCGCCTCGTTGCGCAACAGCGCGCCGAGCGCCGGCGCCGAGAGCGTCGGCACGTGGTTCACGGCGGTGATCACGTCCCCTTCGTGCACGTCCACGCCGTAGCGGGCCAGCGGCGAGAGTTCGTCGGGCCCGTCGGGATCATTGCGATAGATGTGCTGCACGCGATACCCGCCCGCCGCTTCGTCGCGCACGAACTCGGCGCCGAGCGCAGCGGGGTGGATCGAGTCGTCGGGGGTGCGCATGTCGCCGCCACGCACGAAGGTGTGCAGCGTGGACAGTTCGCCCATGGTCTGCGAGAGCAGGTTGTTCAACTCCGACCGATCGGTGACGCGGCTGACGAGCGGCTCGTACCGCTGCCGGATCAGCTTCCAGTCCACGCCGTTCATGGCCGGGTTGTAGAAGTAGTCCCGTTCCAGACGCCAGGCGTCGATGAATTCGTCGTGCCACTCGTCGCGCGGCACGATGCGGATGGCCCAGTGGCTGAGATCCACCTTGTGCTTCCCACTGTCGTTGGGCGCCTTGGCGGCTGCGTCGTACACGAAGAACTCGTTGCCGCGGCGCACCATCACCTTGCGCCCGTCCAACGACAGTTCGTACTGGCGCACGCCGCTGGCAAAGGCCGTCGGTTTGGCCGGCGTGTTGCCGATGGGATAGGTCATGAGCCGCGCGCCACCACCACCGCGGCCACCTCGTCCGGCACCTGCCGCGCCGCGTTCCAGGAAGTAGAGACGCGTGCCGTCGGTGGAGAGATCGCTGTAGTCGCCGGGCGCCAGCGGAAGTTGGACGAGCCGCTGCTCGATGCCGTTGAAGTCGATGCTGACGTTGGCGGGAGCGTGGACCGCCGCGCGCCCACCCCGGGCCCCGCGCATCTGCTCCCCGCGCGCCGGCGCGCTGTCTTCGGACGCGAGCGAGCGCACCGGATCGGTGAGTTCGTTGGCGGGCGCGAAGGGCGACGTCGCATCGGGCTGCAGCGCGAGCCCGTACATCTGGGTCGTATGGTCGAAGTAGGGCTCGGGCTGCCGCGCGCCCCACGGCGAACCCACCGCGCTCTGGAAGTGCCGGTCGGAGAGGAAGTACAGCCACTTGCCGTCCGTGCTCCACACGGGGCTGTAACTGCTGTACCGGTCGGTGGTCACGCGCACGCTCTTGCCGCTGGCGATGCCGTAGATCCGGATCTGGTCGAACTGGTTGTCGGCCGCCGCCACGTACGCCAGCCACCTGCTGTCCGGCGACCAGGCGTAGTCCATGATCTGGCTCGCACTGTCCTCGGCGATCAGCGTCTCGCGTCCCGTGGCCAGATCGAGCAGCCAGAGCCGCTCGTTCTTGTCGGAGTGGGCGACGTACTTCCCGTCGGGCGACGGCATGCCGTCCCAGCGCAGCTCGGTGGCGCCGGTGGTGAGCTGCTTCTGGGCGCTCCCATCCATCGGCACGTTCCAGAATTCCACTTCACCGCTCTTGTCGGAGAGCGTGAGCAGCGATTTGCCATTCGGCATGAAGCGCGCGATGCGATAGCGCACGCCCTGGTCGTGCGTGGCCTGCGCCAGCCGACCGCCGGCGTCGCCGGTGGGCGCGACGAACACCTGGCCGCGCGCGTCGAGCACCAGCCGGTCGCCGGTGGGGGAAAGGTGCGCCGAAGTGAGGAGCGCCATCGGGTCGGTGTCCCACTTCTCGCGCGTCTGATCGAAGTCCGAGAGGAGCCGGATCGGGATCAGCGCGTCCCTGCCCGATGCGATGTCGTAGACGCGGAGATCGGCGCCGAGCTGGTACACGATTTTGCCGTCGCCGAGCGAGGCCGACTGGATGTCGTACACCGGATGGTGCGTGAGCTGCTTGAGGTCGTGCCCCTGTTCGTCCATCGACCAGAGGTTCATGATGCCGTCGCGATCGCTCAGGAAGTAGATGCGCCCCTTGTACGGCATCGGATCCTTGCTGGTGCCGGTGTAGTCGGCAGTCAGCGGCTGCGCCTCGGCGCCGTTCCGGGCGAATCGCCAGATATTCTGCGCGGTGCCGCCCTTGTAGCGCTTGGTGTGGCTGCCCTGGAAGGGATAGCGCGTGAAGAAGAACGTTCCGTTGGCGTCGTAGCTTCCGTCGGCCGCCTGGGCCAACGGCACCAGCCCGTGCGACCCGTCGGCGGGGTTCACCCATCCCACCTCCATGTCGGGGAGCGTGGCGTAGTCGTTCGTGGCATACAGCACCTTGCCGTCGGGTGTCCATCCCACGACCGTGGCCACGCCGCCCTCGTAGGTGAGCCGTTTGGGCGGCCCGCCGTCGATGGACATGACGTACGCCTCGGTGGGGCCTTCGTACGCCGCGGAGAACGCCACCTGCTTGCCGTCCGGAGAGATGGCGGCGTTGGTCTCCTCGCCGAGCGCCGTGGTGAGCCGCGTGGCCGTGCCGCCGGCGACGGGAACCTTCCAGAGGTCGCCCTCGGCGGTGAAGACCACCGTGTTGCCGTGAATGGCGGGGAAGCGGTAGTAGCCGAGCTCCGTCTGCTGCGCCGAGACGGCGGAGAGCGGGAGGCAGAGCGCGATAGCAAGAGAGGTGAGCCGCATCGGGACGAATCCGGGTGGAAGAGTCGGAGCCAGATATACGGGCTGGGCACGGGACTTTCCACCACCGGTGGGTGGCGGAGTGCGGCCGACCGGTCGTGGCGGAGGCCGCGGATGAAATGGGAGGCCGACCCCGCCACCCCTTCACTTTTCACGGCCGCCCGCCTACGTTATAGACCACCTGGTCTATAACACCGGTCTAGCCATGGTCCGCGATCGCTTCGACAACCTCGACCCCGACAAGCAGGAACGCCTCTTCGAGGCGGCCGCCGACGAGTTCAGCGACCACGGCTTCGAGGGCGCCTCGCTCAACCGCATCATCGACCGCGCGGGGATGAGCAAGGGCTCGCTCTACTACTACTTCAACGACAAGAGCGACCTCTACGCCACCGTCGTCGAGCGCGCCACCGCCGCGGTGGTCAAACTCGTGGGCGGGTTCTCGCTCGACGAACTGACCGCCGAGACCTTCTGGCCCCAGTTCGAGGGCGCCGTGCGCCGCTCCGTGGACTACATGCAGCGGAACGAGTGGTTCGTGCGCCTCGGCCGTTCCTTCTACCGCATGCGCGGCGGCAGCGGCCGCAAGGCCACCAAGCGCGTCTTCGACTGGATCGGCACCTGGACTACACGCGTCCTCGAGCGCGGCCAGCAGCTCGGCGTGATCCGCACCGACATGCCCATCGAATTTCTCGTCGAACTCGCGCTGGCCGTGGGCGAGACGGGCGACCGGTGGCTGCTCACACACTGGCACGACATGACGAAGAAGCAGCGCAACGAGGTGCTGAACGCCGAGATGGACGCCTTCCACCGTTTGCTCGAGCCCCGCCCATGAACCGTCTCCGCACCGCCACTGCCGCCGCCGTGCTCGCCCTCGCCGCCGTTGCCCCGCGCCTGGCCGCGCAACAGGTGAACCCCGACTCCATCGTCGACCGCGTGGACAAGTTGCTGCGCGGCACATCCAGTCGCGGCACTGTCTCCATGCAGATCGTCACGCGCCAGTGGAAGCGGACGCTCGACATGGACATCTGGTCGCTGGGCAACGACTACGCGCTCGTCCGCGTGACCGCGCCGGCCAAGGAAGCGGGCACGGCCACGCTCAAGGTGAAGAACGACGTCTGGAACTACCTGCCGCGGGTGGATCGCACGATCCGCATTCCCCCCTCGCTCATGGCGGCCGACTGGATGGGCTCGCACTTCACCAACGACGACCTCGTGAAGGAGAGCCGGCTGGTGGTGGACTACGACATCACGCTCGCCTTCGACGGGGTGCGGGACGGCGCCAAGGTCTGGGAGTTCCGTCTCACCCCGAAGCCCAACGCCGCCGTGGTGTGGGGCCACATCGAGATGCGGGTGCGCCAGGCGGACCTGATGCCGGTGTGGGAGCGCTACTACGACGACGCCGGCAAGCTCGCGCGCACGATCACCTTCTCCGACTACCGGGTGATGGGCGGTCGCAAGGTGCCCGCCGACCTGACCGTGACCCCGGCCGACAAGCCCGACGAGCACACGACGCTCACGTACCACCACCTCGAGTTCGACGTCGGACTCCGTCCCGACTTCTTCTCGCTGCAGAACCTCAAGCGCCGGTGAGCGTGGACGGCCGCGGGATCTGGTGGCGGATCGCCGTCCGCAACCTCGGGCGCAACCGCAAGCGCACCGTGCTCGCCGCGGGCGCCCTGGCGTTCGGGTTCGCGGCCGCGGTGGTGATGGTCGCGCTGTCCAACGGCATCACCTCGGACCTCATCACCAACGGCACGCGCTCGCTCGCCGGGCAGATCCAGATCCACGCCCGCAACTACCTGCCGGCCCGGCACACGTGGGCGACGATCGGCGCCGACAGCGGCGTCGACCTCGCCCGTGCCATGGCCGCCGTGGACGCGGAGCCCGGCGTGGTGGCCGCGGCTCCCCGCGTATACGGAGGCGGCCTGATCAGCGCCGGCGATCACACCGTTGCCGGGGTGCTGCTCGGCGTGGACCCGGCGCGCGAACCGCGCGTGAGCGCGTTGCTGAGCGCCATCGTGCAGGGCCGGGAGCCGCGCGCCGGCACGCACGACATTGCCATCGGCACCGAGACCGCGCGCCGGCTGCACGCGGCCGTGGGGGACACGATCGTCGTCGTCGCGCCGGCCGCCGATGGGTCGCTGGGCAACGATCTCTATGAGGTGAGCGGCATCTACCACACCGGGCTCGCCTCGCTCGACGCCGGAATGGCGGTGATGCCAATCGGCGCGCTGCAGTCGCTGCTCGTGCTGGCGCCGAACCGTGTGCACGAGATCGCCGTGACACTCCGCGATCCATGGAGCGCCGGCGCAGTGGCCGATTCCATCGCGGCGCTGCCCGTCTTCGGGCACCTCGGCGTGTCCGTGGAACCGTGGATGAAGTTCCGCCCGGAGCTCGCGTCGTACGCCGACATCGCGAAGGGCGAGAACGGCTTCTTCATCGCCATCGTATTCCTGATGGCCATCTTCGGCGTGACCAATACGCTGCTCATGAGCACCTTCGAGCGGCGGCGGGAGTTCGCCGTGGAGCAGGCGCTCGGCGTGGATGCCCGGACGCTCGCACGGACGATCGTATACGAGGGCATCGTGCTCGGGGTGGTGTCGCTCGTGGCCGGTGCCGCGATCGCGGCGCCCATCGTGTACTGGTGGCACGTCTCGCCGCTCGACCTGAGCGGATTCGTCGGGAACATGACGATGTCGGGCGCGCTGTTCCGGCCCGTGTTCCGCACCGATCCCACCTGGGGCGCGCCGCTCGCCGCCGCCGTGGCGCTGCTCGTGACGTCGATCCTCGCCGCGCTCTACCCGGCCTGGCGCGCCACGCGCGTGGCGCCGGCCGATGCGCTCGGGGGCCGCCAATGAACCGCTTCGGCATTCTCGCCCGGCTCGCGGCGCGCAACGTGATGCGGCAACGGCGGCGCAGCGCGCTCATCGCGCTCGCCATGATCCTCGGCGTCGCGCTGCTCATCTTCTTCCTCGCCCTGGGCGACGGGATGCACGCGCAGTGGATCGACGCGGGCGTGCGATTGGCCGACGGGCACGTGGCGGTGGAAACGCCCGCCTTCCGGCGCAGCGCCAGTCTCGACGACCGCCTGGACTCGACGGCCGCGGCGGCGGTCGCCCGTGCCGTGGCCGACCCCGCCGTGGCGCGCTTCATCGCCGCCGCCGCGCCGCGCCTCACGGTGAGCGCGCTCGCCAGTTCGGCGTCCTCCGCCCTGCCCGTGCAGGTGCTCGGGGTGGATCCCGTGCTGGAGTCGCACTTCTCGACGCTTCCGGAGAAGCTCGTCGGCGGCCGCTGGCTGGCCGACTCGGACGTCACCGCCGCCGTGGTGGGTCAGGGGCTCGTGGACCGGCTGGGCCTGTCGCTCGGCTCGCGATTCGTGATCACGGCGCAGACCACGCGCGGCGACGTGCAGGAACAGCTCGTGCACGTGACCGGCATCTTCCGCACGGGCATCCGCGAGGTGGACGAGGGCATGATCGACGTGCCGCTCGCCACGGCGCGGCACTGGCTCGCCGCGCCGGGCGCCGTGACGTCGGAGGCGATTCTGCTCCGCGACGTGGCCGACGTCGGCCCGGCGACGGACGCGCTGCAACCGCTCCTGCCGGCGGGCGCCCGTGCGTTCACCTGGCGCGAGACGTCGCCGGAACTCGACGCCGCCGTGCGCGTCGACAACTTCGGCAACTACCTGTTCAACGGCATCCTGCTGGCCATCGTCGCGCTTGCCGTGCTGGAGGCCCTGCTGGTTTCCGTGCTGCACCGGCGGCGCGAATTCGGGGTGATGCACGCCATCGGCCTCTCGGCCCGCGAGACCTCGGTGATGGTGCTCATCGAGGGCGTGATGCTCGCCGTGGTGGCCGGCGCCGTCGGGATGGGCGTCGGGTGGGGCGTCGTGGCGATTCTCGGACACACGGGACTCGATCTCACGGCGGCGTTCGGCAACCAACTCTCGATTTCAGGGGCGGTCGTCAGTCCCATCGTGTACCCGGTGGTGCATCTGGCCCGCGCCTGGCAGGGCGGCTCCGTCGTGCTCGCGCTCGGCGTGCTCTCCTCTCTCTATCCCATGTGGCAGGCGTCGCGCATCGACGTGGCCGAAGCCATGCAGGACGAACCATGACCCAACCATCCTCCGCCGAGCTCGCGGTCCGTACCGAGGACCTGTGGAAGACCTACCCGCAGGAACCGGCGCCGGTGCAGGCCGTGCGCGGGGTGACGCTCGAGATCGCCCGCGGCGACTTCGTCGCCCTCGCGGGGCCGTCCGGATCGGGCAAGACGACGCTGCTCAACCTGCTCGGCGGGTTGACGCACGCCACGAAGGGGCGTGTCTGGATCGACGGGCGCGAGATCACCGGGCTCTCGGACCGCCAACTCACGCACCTGCGGCTGGAGAGCATCGGTTACGTATTCCAGGCGTACAACCTGCTTCCCGTGCTCACGGCGCTGGAGAACGCGGAGTTCACCCTGCTGCTGCGCGGCGTGCCGCACGAGGAGCGGCGCGCGCGGGTGCGCGCGCTGTTCGAACGCATCGGCATGACGGGGTTGGAGGACCGCCGGCCCGGCAAGCTCTCGGGTGGGCAGCAGCAGCGGGTGGCGGTGGCGCGCGCCGTGGTCGGGCGTCCCGCCCTGGTGCTCGCCGACGAGCCCACGGCCAACCTCGACTCGGTGACCAGCGAGGCGCTGCTCGACGTGATGGAGCAGTTGAATCGGGAGGAGGGCACGACGTTCGTCTTCTCCACCCACGATCAGCGCGTCATGGATCGCGCCCGCCGGCTGATCCAGCTCGTGGACGGACAGATCGCGAGTGACGAGCGATCGGATCATGCGGCGTAGCGTCCGGCGTTCCATCACCATGACGTTGCTCGCGTTCGGCAGCCTGCAGTTGGCAGCCGGCGCCGTGACCCCGCTCCGGGCGCAACTGCCCGACTTCTCCGGCTACTACCAGAACGTCGGCATCGGGACGGCGGCCGCGGCGGGCGCGGGCGCCGGCGCGTTCGACGCGCAGCGCGCCCGGCTGATGTGGACCCCGTCGGTCGGCCACTGGTCGCTCGATGCCGCGTACGAGCACACCCTGTGGTGGCGGAGCTCCCCGAACGCCGGCATGGGCGGCGGGCTGTTGTCGAGCACGCGGCCCGGCGGCGACTGGTTGCACCTGGGATGGACCGTGTACGACGGCACACGCGTCAGTTGGCAGCAGCGGTTCGATCGCCTGAGCGTCTCGTACACGCGCGGGCCGGTCACGGCCACGGTGGGACGGCAGGCGGTGTCTTGGGCCACCACGCTCCTGCTCACGCCGGCCGATCCCTTCGTGCCCTTCGACCCATCGGATCCGTTCCGCGAATACCGCACCGGCATCGATGCCGCGCGCGTGCAGTGGTTCGCGGGCGCGTTCACGACGCTCGACTTCGTGGTTCGGCCGGCGGACACGCCCACCGGGCGCACGCTCACGGCGCTGCTGCGCGGCAGGACGGACGTGGGCGGGTGGGAACTCTCGGCGTGGGGCGGCGCCATTCACGATGCGCCCGGCGGCGCGGTGGGCATCACGCGCCCGGTGGCCGGCTCCGCGGTGCGCGCCGAATCCGAATTCCGTCGCGACACCCTGGGCCACGCGGTGGCGCGAGTCGCGGTGGGCGTGGACCGTCGATTCAGCGTGCTCGACCGCGACCTGTACGGGGTGGTGGAGTACCAACACGATCCGTTCGGCGCCGCGCGACCGGCGGACCTTCAGGCGGCGTCGCTGTCGCGGGCGGCCGGCCGGCGGGAGCTGCAGGTGCTGGGACGCGACGAGTCGGCGGTGCAGCTCACGTATCAGGTGCACCCGCTCGTATCCGCCGAGCTGATGGCGCTCTGGAATCTCCGCGACGGCAGCGCGCTCGTTGCGCCGGCGGCTTCGATCTCGTTGAGCGACGAGAGTTCGGCGCGGGTCGGGGTGTTCGTTCCCGCGGGGCCTGGGTTCAGATCGCCTCGCCGGCCCGCAGTCGGAGTACGGACCGGTGCCATTCACAGGCTACGCGGGGCTGAGCGTCTACTTCTGAGGCCGCGAATCCGCTCCGGCCGCGCTCACCCTTCCCAGCTCTCTCCCGCTCGGATCTTCGGGTGCACCGAGAGCAGGAACGCCGCCATGGCGGCGGCGGCCGCGAAGCCCGCCGTCCAGATCGCCCACCCGGAGATCGCCTCCTGCACGGGGATGGCCAGCGCCTGCATGGCCGCCACGATGTGGAAGGCGATGAAGAAGAAGAAGAACAGTCCGACGTACCAGAACTGCGTGAACCGCTCCGACACCGACGCCAGCCAGGCGCTCACGAGGCCGAACACGAGAAAGACCACGAGGTGCGCGCCGTTGTACGCGAACACGTATTCCGCGGTCACACGGATCTTGGCCGGATCGTGGATCCCGTAGAACAGCGATCCGCCCAGCAGGGCCGCCGTATAGAAGACCGAACGCCCTACGAGCAGATTCGCGAGACCGAACACCGCCGCGACCACCGCATAGCCGATCAGTCCCGCCAATACACCCTGGCTCAGGATCTTGGTCTGTTCTTCCCTCATGTGCCCTCCTGGATACGCGATCGCCGATTCCGATGTCTACTCTGGGGAGGCAATTTCCCTACGTCTGTAAGGCATCGGGGCGTGCACGGTAGGGGAAGCGCCCACTGGACCCCACCTTCCCGCTCCGCGATCCTCACTTTCGGGACCTCACGCAGCACACACGCCGTCCATCACTCTCGCGCCCATGTCCGAACACACCTTCGACTTCGTCATCATCGGATCGGGCTTCGGCGGCAGCGTCACCGCCATGCGGCTTGCCGAGCGCGGGCACAGGGTGCTGGTGCTCGAGCGGGGAAAGCGGTTCCGCGACGAGGACTTCGCCCGTTCCACCTGGAATGCGCGCCGCTATCTGTGGGCCCCGGCGCTCCGTTGCTTCGGTATTCTGCAGGTGAGTCCATTCCGCGACGTGTGGGTGCTGCACGGCTGCGGGGTGGGGGGCGGGAGCCTCGGCTACGCCAACGTCCTCATGCAGCCCACCGACGCGCTGTTCGATGCGCCGGCCTGGCGCGATCTGGCCGACTGGAAGACGATCCTCACGCCGCACTTCGCGACGGCCAAGCGCATGCTCGGCGTTGCGCCCAACCCGCGGCTCTGGCCGGCCGACCGCGTGCTCAAGCAGATCGCCGAGGACCTCGGCACGGGCGACAGCTTCTCGCCCACGCCGGTGGGCGCGTTCTTCGGCGAGCCGGGCTGCGAGGGCGAGGAGGTGGACGACCCGTACTTCGACGGCGCCGGTCCCAGCCGCCGCGGGTGCATTCATTGCGGCGGGTGCATGGTGGGGTGCCGGCACAACGCCAAGAACACGCTGCCCAAGAACTACCTGTACTTCGCCGAGCAGCATGGCGCCGAGATCCGCCCGGAGTGTCAGGTGCGTGACATCCGCCCATTGGGCGACGGTCAGGGAGACGGCGCGCGGTACGCGGTGGTCTACCGCCGTTCGACGGCCCTCCTGTCGCGCCGCACGACGACGGTCCGCGCCCGCAACGTGATCGTCGCCGCCGGTGCCCTCGGCACGGCGCGCCTGCTCTTCCGCTGCCGCGACGTCACCCGTTCGCTCCCCGCCCTCTCGTCTCGACTCGGCGACTCGGTACGCACCAACAGCGAGAGCATCCTGGGAAGCGTGAGCCGGCCGCGCGACGTGGACTACTCCAAAGGCGTCGCGATCACCTCGATCATCAATGCCGACCCGGTGACCACGGTGGAGCCCGTGCGCTATCCCGCCGGGTCGTCGCTGATGCGCTTTCTCAGCGGCCCGCTCACCGAGGGGCACACCTTCCTGGGCCGCGCGCTCCGCTCACTGGGTCAGATCTTCACGCGCCCGGTGGACTTTCTCCGCACGCACGTGGTGCCGGGATGGGCCGAGCGTGCCACGGTGCTGCTCGTGATGCAGACCGTGGACAACCGGATGCGGCTGCGTCCCGGCCGCGGGCTGCTCACCGGGTTTCGACGCGGACTGGTGAGCCATCCCGACGCCGAGAGCGAGGCGAGCGGGTCGCCGGAACTCGGGCGCGCCGTGGCGCGCACCTTCGCCGAGCGCACCGACGGTGTGCTCACGGGGTCGATCAACGAGGGGTTGTTCGGCGTGCCGATGACGGCGCACATCCTGGGCGGCTGTCCCATGGGGCGCGACGCGAGCCAGGGCGTGGTGGACCTCGACTGCGCCGTGCACGGCTACCCGGGCCTGTTCGTGGTGGATGGATCCATCGTACCGGCGAATCCCGGCGTGAATCCGAGCCTCACGATCACCGCGCTGGCCGAGTACGCCGCGGAACGGATTGCAGCGCGCGTGGAAGACCGCTGACCGTCTGACGGGCCGACGGTATGCAATCCCTTCCCCTACCCCGCATCATCACTGCCCCTACAGAACCTGCTTCGCAAGACACGCACCTTTCATAGTGCAAACGCAGGTGCGTCCTGCGCACCAGACATTCCCGCGCGAGGGAATTGAACGGTCCCCTCGAGGCGAACTTTCCGACAGAAGGAGTGGACCATGCCGAAATCACTGATCAAATCCCCCCAGCTCCCCGCGCTCCGCGATTCTGCGTACCAGATCTGGCTGGCCGGACTGGGCGCGCTCTCGATGGCCGAGGATGAGAGCGGGAAGATCTTCAAGACGCTCGTCAAACGGGGCAAGACCTTCGAAGCGGCGAGCAAGGATCGCCTGACCAACGTGCGGAACGCCCTCGACATCCGGAAAGCGGCGAGCGACACGATGAGCCGCATCACCGACAACCTGGACGACGGGGTGAACGGGGTGCTGGGTCGCCTGGGTCTGCCGAGCAAGAAGGAGATCGATGCGCTCGGCAAGCGGGTCGATCGGCTCACGAAGGCGCTCGAAGAGAAGCCGGTGAAGCGGGCACGCCGGGCGCCGGCGAAACGCCGCCGCGCTGCGACGGTCTGATGAGTCGGTAGGTCGGTAGGTCGGTAGGTCGGAGAACGACGAACGTGGTTGACGTTCGGACGTACCGACCTACCGCCCTACCGATGCACGAGCTTCCGACCGGCACGAACTCGGAGATTGCCATGCCCTCTTCACGCAAGCCGAAGATCGGTCTCGCGCTCGCCGGCGGCGGGCCGGTGGGTGCGATGTACGAGATCGGCGCGCTGCGCGCGCTCGAGGAGGCCGTGGACGGGCTCGATCTCAATCACGTGCACAGCTACGTGGGCGTGAGCGCCGGATCGTTCATTGCCGCCTGTCTCGCCAACGGGCTCACCACCACGCAGATGCTGCGCGCCGCGCTGCGCGACGAGCCCGGCGTGAACCCGCTGCGTCCCGAGATCTTCTTCACGCCGGCGTACCGCGAGTTCGTGCATCGCGGATTCAAGCTGCCGCGGCTGCTCGCGGAATCGGTGGCCGAATTCGTTCGGCGGCCGGGGGCGCAGGGGCTCGGCTCGGCGATGAACTATCTGATGCAGGCGCTCCCCGTCGGCGTGTTCGACAACGAACCCATCCGCGCCTACATGCACGAGATCTTCTCGATGGAAGGGCGCACCGACGATTTCCGGGAGCTCGGCGGCCGGCTCACCGTCGTTTCCGCCGATCTGGATTCGGGGCGTGCCATCCGGTTCGGCGGCCCGGGGTGGGACCACGTGCCGATCTCCACGGCGGTGCAGGCGAGCACCGCGGTACCGGGGCTCTATCCCCCGGTGTGCATCGAGGGGCGGCAGTGCGTGGACGGGGTGCTCCTCAAGACCGTACACGCGTCGGTGGCGCTGGAGCAGGGCGCCGACCTGCTGTTCTGCATCAACCCCATCGTGCCCATCGACGCGGCCGCCGCCGCGGCGGCGGGGCGGCTGCCCGACGACGTCGTGGTGCAGTCGGGCTTGCCGGCCGTGCTGTCGCAGACCTTCCGGACCCTCATCCACTCGCGGCTGCGCGTGGGCTTCGCCCGATATTCGACGCGCTTTCCCGATGCCGACGTCGTTCTGCTGGAACCCGACGAGATGGAGTACGAACTGTTCTTCGCCAACGTGTTCAGCTTCCGGTCGCGCCGCCACATCTGCCGCAGCGGGTACGAGGCCACACGTCGCATCCTGCGCCAGCGCTACGACGAACTCGAGCCGGTGCTCGCGTCGCACGGCCTCGACCTGCGCGCGGATGTGCTGGAGGACCGGACCCGCGATCTCTGGAGCAGCGCCGGGTTGGCGCCCGACACCAGGCCGCGCGTGGCGCCGCCCAGCGTGACCGATGCGCTCAGTCGTGCGCTCGATCGGGTCGAGGCGGTAGCGGCCGCTCGCTCAGCCGCCAGATGAAGGTCCCCTGGGCCTCGCAGCGCTGTTCGCGGGTCATGCCGCGGTAGCCGCATGGCGGCCGGCGCAGCCACCGCGCCAGCGAGAGCAGCGGCCATCCGAACGGCAGATAGAACGCCAGCAGGTCGAAGTCGCGCAGCGCGGCGTGGAGCCAGTTTCGCGCCGGCGGGCGCCGGCGGTCGCGGTCGTTGCGGATGAACGTGACCGGCCATCCCGTGGGGAGCACGTGCCGCAGGATGCCGCGCGCTCCCGCCTTGCGCAGGCCGGCGCGCAGCGACTGCCAGTTGTACGGCCGTTGGCCATACTGCGCCACCTGCGCGTTCAGTTGCGCCTGCATCAGCTTGCGGAACCGGTGCGCCGCGCGGTCGAGCGCATTTCGATCAGGCTCGTCGTGATCGGACACGCCCACCTCGTGCAGCACCGACCAGACATCGATCGGATCGCCGATCACGAACGTCATGTGCGCGGGCAGCGCCAGATACCACATCCACGGAAAGATCACTGCCAGCAGCCCCGCCGGCAGCGGCAGGAATGGCACGTGGAAGAAGCGCTGCATCACGCCGGTCCAGCGGCGGGAAGGTGACGTGGAAGGGCATCACCCATTCCGCGTTCACCACCGACACCGGGTAGATGGGCACGTCGTGGCGCGCCGCCAGCCGCACGAAGCTCGTCCGGAAGCGCTGCAGTTGGTAGCGATGCTGGAAGCCCTTCCCGATGCCCGGCACGCCCTCGGGGTAGTAGATCACGCGATCGCCGCGTTCGAGCAGGCGCTCGAAGTTGTCGAACGTCATGTCCACACCGCCGCCGCGCCGCCAGAGGTTGTCCACGCCGAACGGCCGCATCCACCACGCCAGCGTGAGTTCCTTCTCGAACACCGAACGACACTTGGCCTCGGGGCGCAGCCCGTCACGGCGCCAGAGCGCGAAGTCGAACACGATGGCGTCGTATGGAAACGCGGTGCCGCTGTGGTTCGTGGCGATTACCGCCGGCCCCTCGGCCGGCAGCTTCTCGGCACCAATCATGCGCGCCCGGAAGTAGTAGTCCGAGAGCGGCCCCACGGCATGCTTCAACAGGTCGCGGCAGTAGTCGGCCTCGAACGGCTCGTAGTCGTTGGCCGTGCGCGCTTCGCCGGCCGGCGGGAGCATGGTCGCGGTGGGCGTCATCGGATCACCCGCCGCGCCGGAAGGCCAGCAGCACGGCGGCCGCGAACAATCCCGCCCACAGTGGCCAGGTGCCGCCGAACGCCATGATGATCGCGCCGGCCACCAGGCAGAACCCCGCCAGCAGCGTGGCCCGCACGCCCTGCAGCGGGTTCTCCGCCGGCGGCCGCGTGCTGCGCTCCAGCACGCGCACACCCTCGGTGACCAGCGACGGCAGCTTCACCGCCGCATCGATCAGCTCGGGCGCTCCCCGCAGGCCCTCGTGCACGAAGCGCAAGGGACTGAACTGCTCCAGGAACACCGTGCGGATGTGCCGCCGCGACACGTCGGCCACGTCGAAGTCGGGAAGCAGCACGTGCCCCACCCCCTCGAACGTCACCAGCGCCTTGACCATGAGCACCAGTTCCACCGGGAAGTACATCCGGTACTGCGCGCCGCGGGTCACCGACTCCAGCACCAGCTGGGCGAGCGAGAACGAGTCGAAGCTCGACGCCCGGTGCCAGCGGGCCGAGATCTCCGACACGTCGCGGCGGAATCCGGCTGGATCGCCGTCCCGGCCCGGCTCTGCCACCGCCGCCAGGTAGCGCGCCGCGTTCTCGTGGTCGCCGGTCACCAGCGAGTAGTAGTAGTACAGCAGCGCCCGCCGCAGGTCGCTCTCGAACCGCCCCACCATGCCGAGGTCGATGAACCCCACGCGGGCGCCCGGCAGCACGAGCAGGTTGCCCGGATGCAGGTCGGCGTGGAAGAAGCCGTCGCGGTAGAGCATCCGGATGATCGACTCGGAGCCCAGGTCCACCAGGTGATCCCGTTCCTCCTCGCTCAGCGCCAGCGCTTCCGGCGAATCCGGACGTACGCCGTCCAGGTATTCCATCGTCAGCACGCGCATCCCGCTGCGGTGCCGGTCCACCGTCGGGAAGACGACGTCCGACATGTCGCGGAAGTTGGTCGCGAAGTTCTCGGCGTTGTCGGCTTCGCGGCGCAGGTCCACCTCGCGGAGCGTGTACTCGCAGAACTCGGCGATGATGCGTTTGGGCTGATAGCGCGGGATCACCGCCTGGAGGCCGGCGCCGAGCACGCGCAACAGGCGCGCGTCACGCTTGAGCGTCTCGGCCACGCCCGGCTTCACCGCCTTGATCACCACGTCTTCACCGGTGAGCGTCGTCGCCCGGTGGATCTGCGCAATGGAGGCGGAGCCCAGCGGCTCGGGGTCGATCCACGAGTACAGCCGGTCCACCGGACGGCCGAGGTCCCGCTCCACGAGCGCCGTGAACTGCGCGAACGGAATCACCGGCAGCCGGTTGAGCAGGTTGCGCAGTTCGGTCGTCACCGAATGCGGCAGGATGTCCTCGCGCAGACTCAGGATCTGCCCGAGCTTGATGTACGTGGGACCCAGCAACTCCAGCCGGCGGCGGAACTGCTGGGGAAAGGGCAGGTCCACCAGGTCGCGCCGCAGCAGGGGGTGCGTGACGGCGCCGATGGCCCGCGCCAGTGCGTACTTGAGGCCCTTGGCGGTGGGCGCGTCGCGCTGCGCGCGCGTCCAGGCGATGATCGCACCAAACAGCAGACCCGCCAGGTGGCGGTTGGTGCTCATGGCGCGGCGCACGATGCCCGGCGGCGGACGAGTGCTCGCTTGCTCGACCACGGCCGCCGGTTCATGCCCAACGGCCGACTGTCGACTCGCCGCCGGCGGCCGCATCTTCACCGCCGCATGCGCCGTCATCGATTGCGTCCCAGCTGCTCGTGCGCCGACACCCACTCCAACGACGAGATCGCCGACGCCAGCGACAATTCGCCGGCCAGCACGGTGGCGGCCACGATTTCGGCCAGCTTGTCGACGTGGCCCTTGCCCCAACAGCCGAGCATCTGCAGACATTCGCGCTGCGTGGGCAGGTGCGTGCCGCCGCCGTGCGTGGCCACGATCAGGCTCGGGATGGTGATCGAGAAGTACAGGCTGCCGTCGTGCGTGATCTCCGTGTAGGTCGTGGCCGCCGCGCCCTCGGTCACGTTGGCCACGTCCTGGCCGGTGGCGATGAACATCGCCGTGATCGCGTTGGCGGAGTGCAGCCCGTTGTTGTTGGCGCCCGAGAGCAGCGCGGCGACGTTCGCCACACCCCAGTGGTAGGCCAACTGCTCAGGCTCGGCGTGCAGATGCTTGCGGAGGAGATCGTGCGGAATCGTGGCCTCGGCCGTCACACGCTTGCCGCGCGGATGCAGGATGTTGACGCGCGACGCCTTCTTGTCGGTGGCGAAGTTCGACTCGAGGTACGCGCGGCGCACCGCGCGGTGGTTGGCCAGGATCCACTGATAGGCCGCGTACGTCGCCTTGCCCACCATGTTCTGTCCGGCCGCGTCGCCCGTGGTGAAGTTGAACCGGAGAAACGCGAACTTGTTGGACAGGAAGGGCTCGATGTGCGTGAGCCGGGCCACGTGCGACGTCGCCTGGGCCACGGCGCGAATCGCGTCCATGTGCGCTTCGATCCACCCCAGGAAATCGCGGGCCTCGCGGGCCGACTCGAAGATGAACACCGGCGCCCGCTGCATGCCGTCGCCGGACACGGTGGTCTTCACGCCGCCGGCCAGACTCACGACCTTCATGCCCCGGCTGTACGACGCCACCAGAGAGCCTTCGGTGGTTGCGAGCGGGATGAAGAAGTCGCCGTGCGCATGCTCGCCGTCGATGTACAGCGGCCCCGCGATGCCGAGCGGCACCTGCGCCACCCCGGTGAAGTTCTCGATGTTGCCGCGCGTCTCCGACGGCTCGAGCGAGTACGAGGACACGTGCTTCAGGCGCACGCCGCGCTCGCGCTCGACGAACGCCTGCCGTGCGGCGATCAGCGCCGGTTCGTAGTCCTCGGGCCGCCCCTTGGCATGTGGGATGTGGTCGACGTCGGCGTTGTGAGTCGCGGAGGCGGCGGGCGCGGACCCGCGATCGACCAGGGAGGATGACGTACCCATTGGTCCCTCGTGGATGGACACCGTAGGATGTGCGCGAACGTCTGCCCCAGGTATCAGGTGCGTGCGCCGGATCTGTAGGCCGTTCCCTCACGCTCTCCGGGTCGGCCCTTGGCGGTCGGCAGTTCGGGATTCGTTGCTGAGTGCCGACGGTCGACTCTCGACGCGAAACACCCGAGTGTTCGCCGCCACCTGTTCCCTCCACTCTCCCTACGCGGCGTCCTCCTGCTGCATGGAGAAGTTCAGGGTTTTCCTGAATTGGCGGAACTTTCGAAAGGGGCGAACTTCACTTCGTGTTCGCGGACGGGAATACCGCGAACGGAGCCAACCCGCGGGATACCGTCGGCTGGCAGCGCGGTGGGAGTTCGACCCCAACTGCGCAGGTTGTGAGGTCGCTGGACACAACTGTAGTCCCGAGAGCCAAGGGGCACCTGAATCGGTCCCGTCCGATGAGGGTAAGATTGCCGGCCAGATCACCTGTTCGCATGTCTTCAGTGCCGTCGCTCAGGTGAAGCCGAAACGACCGACCGGTAATCGCCAGCGGGTCAGAACCCTCGCCGGAGGCAGTGATGCCGACGACGAGGGTTCGCCACATCCGGGCCTCGCGTACCGAGCGTATCACCACGTCGCACGCACACGGAGGTGAACGATGAGCTCCGGTCTCACGACGCTCCCCGTGGGCGAGTGGCGCGTGGAGTTGCGCGGCGACACGCGTGACGAACTGTTCAGCCGGGTCGCCACGCTGATCGCGTGCGCGGCGGGCCGTACCAATGGCACGCACGGCACGTGGGAGCCGGTCGCGCTGTCGGCGCGCGACGACGCCGCGCTCCTCGCCGGCTGGGCCAACGAACTCATCGGACGCGGCGAGGCCTCGGGCATGGCCTACGCCGAGGTGCGCAACATCGAACTCTCGCCGCCGGGGGGCCGCGCGTCTCCGGCGTGGCATCTTACCGCGGAGATTCGCGGTCGCCCGGTGGACGATTGGCGATCGTCGCTCAAGGCGGCCAATGGCCGCCGGGCAGGACTCGAGCGTCGCGGCGGCCAGTGGCACGCCACGTTATCGTTCGATATCTGAACAACGCCGGCGGCCGCGGGAGATGTCGTGCGCCCCGTGGAAGTGATGGCGACGTGAACGGCGAGGAGCACGTGGTCCGGATCGTGCGCGATCTGGCGCGCGAACTGCACGGCGATCGCGCCGGCAACTTCTCATCTGCCCAGTCGCACCAATTCAGTCTTCAACGCGTCGAGTTCGCGGCGCTGTTCCAGCGTGGGCGGATAGAGCGTTCCCGAGAGCGCTCCGCTGCCGTTGAACTCCCCGGCCAGTGCATACGCGCGCCGCTGGAGCCGCGCCGCCGAGCGCCGCTCCGGTGCGGGCGCCTCGCGCGCCAGGGCATACGTACGTTGCTGCACGCCCAGCAGCTCCACCAGGAACGCCTCGCGCTCGCGATACTGGGCGAGCGTGAGCGGCATCTCCGGATCGGGCTTCACCTGCACGGTGCGCTTCACGGTCACGCCGTTGGCGGTGAGCGCCACGGTGTACGTGCCCGGCGAGACGAAGGGACCGGCCGGGGCCAGCGAGCGCGGCGGACGGGGCAACGCGTCGAGATTGTAGCTGTTCGTATCGGGTGTGGAGGGCGGCGGGGTGTGGCGCAGGTCCCAGACCACACGGTGCACCACGCCGGCGCCGCCCGGCCCGTCGAGCGTGCGCACCAGCTCGCCCTGCGCGTTGCTCACCGTGACCTTCACATCCGCGGCGTCTCGCCCCACCGCGTAGTCGATGATCGCGCCGGCGGGCGGATTCTCGCCCGCGTAGAAGTTCTGGCCGCGATAGGAGTAGTCCTCCCAGTACTGGAAGATCGTGGCCGGCCGGATGCTGAACAGGTGCGCCGGTTCCGCCGCCACCTGGGGCGACCATTCGGCCAGCGCGCTCCCGTGGTCCAGTATCCAGAGGCTGCGCCCGTGCGTGGCCACCACCACGTCGCCGGTGCGCGGCTGCACCTGCACGTCCATGTACAGCGTGGTGGGCAGATTGCTGCCGAGTGGATTCCAGTGCGCGCCGTAGTCGGTGGAAACCCACAGCGCATGTTCGGTGCCGAGGAACACCACGTTGGCGTGCTGCGGGTACGCGGAGATCGTGCGCACCGAGCCGTCGGCGGGCAGGCCGGCGGTGATCGCCGTCCACGTGCGGCCGAAGTCCGTGGTGTGGAAGGCGTACGGGCGGAAGTCGCCACGCCGGTGGTTGTCGAACGCCACGTACGCTTCGCCCGGCGCATTGCCCGACGCCGATACGCGGCTCACGTACGTGCCGTCCGGCACGCCGTGCACGTTGTGCCCCACCTCGGTCCAGGTGGTGCCCCCGTCGCGGGAGAGCTGCACGTTGCCGTCGTCGGTGCCCACCCACAGGATGCGCGCATCGAGCGGCGACTCGTCGATGGCCGAGAGCGCGCTGAACGCCGTCTGTCCGTCGTTGCGCGAGTTCACGATCTTCGCATCGGGCACGCCCATCACCGTCACCGTGTCGCGATCCACCTCACGCGTCAGATCCCTGGTGGCGCGCCAAGTGAGCCCGCGGTCGTCGGTGATGAACAGCCGGTTGCCGCCGTAGTAGTACACGCCGGCCGCGTGGCGCGACGCGAGTCCTGGGGTGATCCATTCGAACCGGTACGGCGGCTGGCCGGCCGGCGCCTGCGGGTGGATGTCGGCGCGGTCGCCGGTGTACGTGTCCACGCGGGTGAGGTCGCCGTCCACGGCGTTGCTGTACACGTAGTGCCGGCCGTCCCGGTCCACCGTCGAAGACACGCCGTCGTTGAATCCGATCTCGCGCCAGTCGTCGCCGACGATGCCCAGATAGTGCCGCGTGGCGCTCGGTCCGAACCACGAGTGGTTGTCCTGCATGCCGCCGTAGATGTGGTACGGCGTCTCGTCATCGAGCCCGACGCCGTAGAACTGCCCGATGGGAATGTTGTTGATGCGGATGTAGGTGGCTCCCATGTCCCAGCTCTGGTACAGGCCGCCGTCGCCGGCCAGATAGAAGTGACTGGGGTTTCCGGGGTCGATCCACATCGCGTGATAGTCGCCCTTCAGGCCCACGTCGTACGTGGGCTCGGTGGGCATGATGCGCCAGTGGGCGCCCGCGTCGTCACTTCTATAGAAGTAGCGCGCCATCATGTACACGCGGTTTGCGTCCGTGGGGTCCACGGTGATCGAGCTGTAGTACATGGGCCGCGGGTCGAGCGAATTGAGGCGCGTCCAGTGGTCGCCCCCGTCGTCGGTGCGGTACACGCCGCCCGCGGTGGGATGTTCGATCACCGCATATACGCGCCGGCCGTTGGTGCGCGCGATGGCGAGGCCGATGCGTCCGGTGTTGCCGGTGGGCAGCCCGCCCGCGAGCCGCTGCCAGCTGGCGCCGCCGTCGGTGGTGCGGAAGATTCCGCTCTCCTCGCCGCCGCCGTTGAAGCAGCAGGGCGTGCGCAGGCGTGCATACGTGGCAGCGTACAGCGTATTGCTGCTGTCCGGATCCATGACCAGATCCACGGCGCCGGTGAGCGTGTCCACGAACAGGCTCTTGGTCCAGGTGCGTCCGCCGTCGGTGGTCTTGTACACGCCGCGGTCGGGCGACGCCTTCCACAGGTTGCCGAGTGCGGCCACGTAGGCCACCGCCGCGTCGTGCGGATCGACGACGATGCGGCCGATGGCGCGCGTGCTGTCGAGTCCGACGTGCGTCCACGTGGCGCCGCCGTCGGTGGACCGGTACACGCCGTTGCCCCACGAGCTGCTCTGCCGGTTGTTCTGCTCGCCGGTGCCCGCCCACAGCACGTTGGAGTCGGAGGGCGCGATGGCGATCACGCCGAAGGCGGACGTCGGTTCGTGGTCGAAGATCGGCGTCCACGTCGTGCCGTGGTTTGTGGACTTCCAGAGCCCGCCCGTGGCCGAGGCGATGTACACCGTCGAGGGATCTCCGGGGAGCGCCTGAACATCGTGGATGCGGCCGCCCATGACGGCCGGCCCGATCGATCGCAGGTCGAGTTCGCGGAAGGGACCGGCGGACATCTGCGCGCCGGCCGGTGCGGCGAGAGCGAGCAGAACGAACGCGGCGAGCGGGCCCAGAATCGCGCCGCGCTGACAGGGACTGCGGAAGCTTGGGGTCACGGGACGGTCCGGCGTTGCGGGGTTGGAGTCAACGCAGTCGGTATTACGCTCCGGTCCACGGTGCGTCAACGGCTATGACTATGGTATATTATAATATGAGTTACGGCCACTTTTTGGCAAGAAGCCATATTATATTATAGTCCATGCTGAATTCGATCCGCCGTTCCCTCTCCGACCCCCAGATTCAGACCGTCCTCGGCGAGCGGCTCCGCAGCTACCGCAAGGCCCACGGCCTCTCCCTCGACGCACTCGCCGAACGGACCGGACTCTCCGCGCTCACCATCCACAAGGCCGAGCACGGCGGCAACTTCACCATCCGCACGCTGCTCCGGGTGCTGCGCGCCCTGGACCGCCTCGAGCAGCTCGACGCCTGCCTGCCACCGGCCCCGCGTTCACCGCTCGACCTCATCGACGAGGAATCCCCGGTTGGCTGACCGCATCGCCGCACGCATCGTGCTCTGGGACCGCACCGTCGGCGCCGTGGCCGAGGAGCCGTCGGGACAGGTGGTGTTCCAGTACGACCCCGCGTTCCGCCGCAGCGGTTTGGAAATCTCGCCGCGGCATCTCCCGCTCTCGCTCGCGGCGCCCATCACCTTTCCCGCGCTCCGCCACCTCGAGGCGTTCATGGGACTCCCCGGCGTACTCGCCGACGGACTCCCCGACCGGTTCGGCAGCGCGCTCATCCGCCAGTACTTCACTCGCGCGGGCACGCCGGAGAAGGCGGACCGCCCCATCCAGCGCCTGCTCTACGTGGGGCGCCGCGCCATGGGCGCGCTGGAGTTCCTGCCCGCGCTCGACGTCGGCCCCGCGGTGGAGGAGATCATCCAGCTCAAGCACCTGGTGGACGAGGCGCGGATCGTGGTGCAGGGAAAGTTCGACGTCGCGGTGCCCGAGATGATGCGCATGGGAACTTCGGCCGGTGGCGCGCGCCCCAAGGCTCTGATTCTCTGGAACCGGAAGACGAACGAGGTCCGGAGCGGATTCGCCGCGCCCGGCGAGGGCGACGAATCGTGGATGCTCAAGTTCGACGGCGTCGGAGAACTCGACGCTCCCAATCCGCACCCGCAGCCCTATACGCGAATCGAGTACGCCTACACGCGCATGGCCGGCGCCGCGGGACTCGCGACCACGGAAGTCGAACTGCTCCCCGACCGGCGGCTGCATCATCTGCTCGTCAAGCGGTTCGACCGCGACGACGCCGGGCGCCTCCACTACCACAGCCTTGGCGGGATCGACCACGCCGACTACAACGCGCCCGGCGCCTATTCGTACGAACAGTACCTGCTCGTCTGCCGCGAACTCGGCCTCGGGCCGGCCGAGCTCGACGAAGCATTCCGGCGCGCCGTGTTCAACGTCGCGGCCGTCAATCAGGACGACCACGTGAAGAACTTCGGCTTCCTCATGGATCGCCACGGGCGCTGGTCGCTCGCGCCGGCCTTCGACCTCACCTACGCGCAGGGCGCGGGGTACACGCGCCGGCACCAGATGACGCTGAACGGAAAGACCGACGGCTTCACGCGCGACGACCTGCTCGCGTTGGGCCGCTCGCTCGGCGTCAGGAAGGACGGTGCGCTCGTGATCGATCGGGTGCTCGACGCGGTGGGCCAGTGGCCGGAGTTCGCCGCCGACGCCGGGGTGCCGGCCGATCGCGCGCGGGCCATCGGGGCGGCGCACCGGCGCACGGCGCTCGCCGCCACACGGTAGGCGTTCCCGCGCGCCGGCCGTCCTACTCGATCACGCCGTACGACGCCACCGTGTTCGCCAGCGTCTCGGTGACCCACATCCGCCGGCCTACCAGCCCGGCAAACGTGCTGGGTGCGCCGCGAAGCTCGTGCGACGTTCCGTCCGGCAGCCGCAGGGTGAACCCGTCGCCCTGCCGCTCCAGCGTACCGTCCCAGGCGGGCTGACCGCCGGCGCCGCGCACCAGGAACTCCTCCACGCGGAACCTGCCGGCGTTCTCCGCCGTTCCGCGCACCCAGAGATCCAGCTGCCCGAGCAACTGCATGGCGGGCGGCACGTCGTCCAGTGCCATGGAGCCGCCGGCCGTGCGCAGCACCGTCATCGGCATCGGGTCGCTTCCCTCGAGCACGAAGGTGCCGCGGAGCGTATCGCGGCCGGCAGCGGCCGGCACACTTGCCGGCGTCGGAGCGGGGGTCGCCGCCGCGCAACCTGCTGCGGCGGCGAACGCCAATCCCGCGATCACCGCGCGCATCACTGCTTCCGTGCGATCGCGATGCGCAGGCTGAACGACGCCGGCCCGCTTCCGCCGGCGCCCAGCAGCGACAGCGTCTGCCCCGCCGTCGCGCTCGTGGTCAGTTCGTACATCGCGAACGCTCCCCCGTGGATGCCGGCGTTGTCCACCGCGAACGATCCCGCCGGCAGCGCCAGCGGGGTGAGCGGGAAGGGCAGCGGGAAGTACGAATAGGATGGA
Source organism: uncultured Gemmatimonadaceae bacterium (assembly GCA_963822945.1). Lineage (GTDB taxonomy): Bacteria > Gemmatimonadota > Gemmatimonadetes > Gemmatimonadales > Gemmatimonadaceae > JAGWRI01. Next base: position 155,086 of record CAWGJO010000027.1, read on the forward strand.
TAGGGGAAATCCGACGCCATGCCGGCGTAGATGTCGCGCGTGTTCCACGTGGGGAACTGCACGTCGGGATTGGACGCGAAGGCGGCATCGCCGTCGAGGTCGAGAGACAGCGTCCAGTGCCCGAGCATGTCGTCCGCCGACTGCCCGGTGAGCGCCGAGATGCTGGCCAGTCCGGTGGTCGTCGTGGCCTGCGTGATGGCGCGCAGGAACGAGGCATCGGACGTGGCATAGCGGTCGTCCGCCCAGCGCGAGAACGACCAGGCCAGTGAGTAGAAGTTGAAGTCGTTGTCGGCCACACGCCCGAACAGGGAGGACGCTCCCGGCGACTCCAGCACCGAATAGAGGGTGTTGAAGTTGCCGAAAATCCCGAACGGTTTGCCCGCGCACTGCGGGAAAGTGGGCCGCACGTCGCAGTACAGCGTGTTCGCGTAGCGCGCGTCGCCCTTCCACGCCACGTTGTAGATGTTGTTCCGCAGCCATACCGATTCGGCCTCGCGCGCCATGCCCTCCTCGAGCCATGACTCCTCGAAGCTCGACGCATGGTTGGTGAGGCGTGCCCCGAACGACGCGATGTGCTTGACCTCGTGCACCACCGTCGTCCGGATGCCGCGCAGCCAGGCGTCGGCCGTGTTGCCGCTGAACCCGGTGCCGGCCACCGTGGGCACCACGGCGTAGAAGAATTCGCCGAAGTTGCTCGATGGATCGTTCACCGAATCGCGCGCAAACAGGTCGCACGCGGTCACGAACCCGGCCACGCCGGACGGCACCGACGGCGTGAACACCATGTCGAGATGGTGGTCGCCGTCCGTATACGGATCGGTGACCAGCGGGTCGCCGAAGTAGGTCGAGTCGCTCCGGTACATGGTGGAGTCGAATTCCTGGCCCAGCTTCGTGAAGTAGCTGTCCATCGTCCCCGCCAGCGGCGCCGCCACGTCCTCCCAGATGATGCTCTTGGTGCCCACGTACGCCACACGCGCCGTGATCTCCTTGTACGACGAACAGCTCCCCGTGGCGCCGAGCGTGGTCGTGAACTGATTCACGCGGAAGGTCCGCGTCGTACCCACGGTCGGCACCGAGGCGAATGCCGGCAGTCCGGCAACCGCACGCGAGAACGCTGGCCGGGCGCGATCCGTTCCGCGCAGCATCTGATACGCCGCGCGACTGGCGTCGAGAATGCGCAGGTGCATGGCCGGGCTCTCCGGCAGTCCCGCCACGTCGGCCGGCAACGACGGTGCGGCCGCCGGCCGCGCCAGCGCCTGCCGCATCATCACCGGCGCCGCGCGGTCGGGCGCGGCCCCGCTTCCCACGGTACCCGCCAGACGGAACGGTGCGATCGACGTCGGCGCCTGGAGGTCGTTGAACACGCTCACCACGTAGTCCCCGTCCGCCTGCGGGAGTTCCAGGCACGCCAGTTCACTCGCCGAGGTGACCACGGCGGTCCCGCCCACCGCCAGGGATTCCGGCGTGGCGGTACGGAGTGTCTGCGTGCGCGTGGCCGAGAATCCGCCCACCGTCACCTGTATGGAGGCGCCGTGCGTGGGAGCGCAGGGCATGGTCGTCGGCACCTTGGCCGTGAGTTGCGTGGCCGACGCCCCCGTCACCACGGTAAACACACTGTCGATGGTCAGCGTGTCCGCTGCCGGCGTCGCGCTGAACCCGGTGCCGGTGATCGTGACCGTCGCGCCAGGCGTCAGCACGGCGGGAGAGATGGACAGAATGGTCGGCGCGCCACCCGGCGGGGGCGGCGCGATCACCGAGATCGCCGAACTGTCCGACTGCGTCTCGCTGGTGGCCGTGATCGTGGCGTTCCCGATGGAGATGCCGGTCACCAGCCCGGTGCTGTCCACCTTCGCCTTGGCCGTGTCGGACGACGTCCAGACCACCACCCGCCCCGTCAGCACGTTGCCGTTCGGGTCCAGCGTGGCCACGGTCAGCTGCTGGGTGGCACCGGGGACGATCGATGCAGATGGCGGCAGCACGTTCACGCGCGCCACCGGCAGCTGTTTCACGGTCAGCGTCGCCTGCGCCTGCTTGGTGCCGGCGGCCGCGATCACGGTGGTGGTGCCGGGCGCGACGGCCGTGACCCGTCCATCGTTCGCCACCGTTGCCACGCCGGGCGTTCCGGTGGACCAGATGATGGTGCCGGTGGCGATCGATGCGCCGTGCTGGTCGGTGCCCGACGCCGACGCGGTCACGGTCGATCCCACATATACCGTGGGCGCTGAAAGCGCCACCGACAGCGTGGTGAGCACTGGGGGGTCCGGCGCCACCAGGTGATCGCTGTTCCCGCCGCCGCAGCCGGCGACGGCAACGGCGAGTCCCATTCCAACCACTTCAAGCATCCTACGGAGCATCGTCGCCCTTGGATTTACTGGTGTCTATGCGCAGGAGGTGCGGCCGCAAATGGGGGCTTCGCGTCCCGCGGTGGGATCAGCAATACTAGCCGTGAAAGATACCGTCGGCAGTCGGCGGAATGCCATGCATTCGCGCGTTCTCGAGGGGATTCGTGCTCTGCGTCACAACCGCGCCGCCGGGCGCTCCGCCCTTGGCGCCTCACCGGCAAGGCGCTAGACTGGCCCCACATGTTCACCACACCCCGCGCCGCGCGCGCTGCTACGGGCCGCCCCGCGGGCGGCGGGGGGCGCTGATGAGCAGTCCCGACGCCGGTCACGAGCGGCTGCTCGCCGCCATCCGCCGCCGGCGCACCTTCGCGATCATCAGCCACCCCGACGCCGGCAAGACCACGCTCACCGAGAAGCTGCTGCTCTACGGGGGCGCCATCCATCTGGCGGGGTCGGTCAAGGCCCGTCGCGCCGATCGCCACGCCACCTCCGACTGGATGCAGATGGAACAGGAGCGCGGCATCTCGGTCACGTCGAGCGTGATGCAGTTCGAGTACGAGGGGTACGTGATCAATCTCCTCGACACGCCGGGGCACGAAGACTTCTCCGAGGACACCTACCGCACGCTCGTCGCGGCCGACAGCGCCGTGATGCTGCTCGACAACCGCAAGGGCGTCGAGGAGCGCACCCGGCAGCTGTTCGCCGTCTGCAAACGGCGGCGCACTCCGATCTTCACCTTCGTCAACAAGTGCGACCGGTGGGGCGAGGATCCGCTCAAGCTGATCGGCGACGTCGAGTCGGACCTCGGCATCAACTGCCACCCGATCACCTGGCCCATCTTCAGCGCCGAGGACCTGTCGGCCGGTTTCGTCGGCGTGTACGACCGGCGGCTCCGGCAGATCCACCTGTTCGAGAAGGACGAGTCGCGCGGCGCCCGACGGTCGGTGGCCCGCGTGGGACGTCTGGATGGCGCCGAGGCGCGCGAGTTGCTGGGCCCGACCACCCACGAACGGCTCGTGCACGACATCGCGCTGCTCGACGAGGCGGGCCATCCGTTCGACGAGCAGCAGGTACTCGCCGGCGAACTCTCGCCCGTGTTCTTCGGCAGCGCGCTCAACAACTTCGGCGTCGAGCCGTTCCTGCGGGAGTTCCTCGAACTGGCCCCGCCGCCGGCGCCCCGCGATTCGAACGCCGGCGTAATCGAGCCGGATCGCGACGCCTTCAGCGGGTTCGTGTTCAAGATCCAGGCGAACATGGACCCCAAGCACCGCGACCGCGTGGCCTTCGTACGGGTCGTCTCCGGCCACTTCGAGACCGGCATGCAGGTGATCCACGAGCGCACCGGCAAGCCGATGCGCCTGGCGGCGCCCCAGACCTTCATGGCCCGCGAGCGCACGGCCGTGGAGGACGCCTGGCCCGGCGACATCGTCGGCATCATGGACCGGCGGGCGCTGCGCATCGGCGACACGCTGTCGGCCGAAGGCGGCGTGGTGTTCGCCGACATTCCGCGCTTCGCCCCCGAGCACTTCGCGCGCGTGATCCTCACCGACCCGATGCGGCGCAAGCAACTCGATGCGGGACTGCGCCAGCTCACCGAGGAGGGCGCGGCGCAGGTGTTCTTCACCTCGGGCACCGACACCACGAGCCCGACGCCGATCGTCGGCGCGGTGGGGCAGCTCCAGTTCGACGTGATGATGCACCGGTTGGCGCACGAGTACGGTGTAGATGCTCGGCTCGAGCGCATCTCGGCGCGCTACCCGCGCTGGGTCACCGGCAGCCCGAAGGCCATCGAGCGCGCCGCCCGCGATTCCGGGCGGATGCTGCTGTTCGACGCCAAGGGGCAGCCGCTGCTCCTGTTCGACAGCGATTGGCAGATGCGCTGGGCGCTGGACCACGAACAGGACGTCGAACTGCACGACATCGCGCCCTGAGCGGTCCGCCCGCCGCATGTCGCCGTCGGCTCAGGGCGGGGCCGAACGGACGACGAGCCACAGCCCGACGCGGCATCGCCGCGGGCCATCGGCCCACCACTGCGCGCCGAGCGCGGCCCGCGCGAGCTGCCCGGCCACTCGTTCGGTAATGATCTCGTCGAATTGATCGGTGGGCGGCGCGCCGCGACGCTCGAAGGTGCGGAACACGCTGCGACTGTCGATGTGCAGCCCGACCAGTTGGCGCACCAGCTCGCGCTCGGCGCGCAGACGCGCGACCGTGCAAACACTGGCCGCGTTGGTGCTGTCGGCAACCGCGGTGCCGACCGCGACCGCGATCGAGTCGCGCCCGACCAGCACCAGCAATGCGCCGTCGCCGTCGGCCAGCGGGGGGCGCGCGAACTCGGCGCGCACCTGGACGGGCACCGACGGCGGCATCCCCGCCGCCGTCTGCGCGCCGAGCCGTGACGCGACGAGGAGCGCCGCGGCCAACGTCGAGAGCCGACTCATGGTCCGGTGCTCCCGAGGGGCCGCCGGAAGTCGTCCACCGGTGCCGGGTGATCGCACACCCGAATGGAATCGGCCGTTCCGTTCGGCCAGTGTGCGAACGCCACGCGACACCGCACCGGCGGCAGGCGATGGTCGATCTCGAGCGGTTCGACGCGCAGTTCGCGCAACGAAGCCAACTGCGGAGGCGTGAACCAGAGGTCGACGACGGCCGTGTCGGCGCGTACCGCCCTTCCCACCTGCACCCAGAGCACCACGTCCTGGGCTCCCGCCACGACGGGAGTGCCCGGGCCCCCGCTGGTACGCTCGCGGAACGGACGCACCAGCCGTACCCTGACCGCCGGCTGGGAGTCGGCGGTGAGCAGCGCGGGGTCGAAGGCGCCGCTCCACGGCGCACGGAAGACCTGACGCAACGTCACGGCGCGATCGCCGACGACGAGGCGCATCCGTGCCTCGTCGACCACCGTGCGCAGGTAGTCCACCACGGCAAAGAACGCTGCGGTCGAGCGCAGATGCACGTAGCGCGCGCGCTCCGCGGCCCGATCCACGAACGCCACCGCGAACCCGCCGGCGGTGCTCAGCGCGGGGAACAGCGCCGGGACGCGATCCGGCGCACCCGCCGTGACGACGGGGGGATCGAACCCCGCGAAGCTATCCGTCGGCGCCAGCACCGCCCGGGCATCGAGCAGCCGGCGACTATCCGGACCGCAACGGGAGACGCACGGATGCACCATGCGCACCTGGGCGGTGGTGGGCGGATACCGCAGCCGGCGCTCGCCCCCGGGCCCGGCGATGGCCGAGAGGATGGCCTCCGCCCGTTGCATGGCGGCCGCGTAGTTCGCGTTCGGCGTGCGGATGAGGAGCACGCGCATGCGCAGCCGGTCCCCGTCGGGTACCGCCGGACCGGGGGCCACCCGATACGCGTAGAGACTGGGCTGGTGCTCGATGTCGGCGAAGATGGATTGGACGATCTCGCCTTCCGCGCGGCGCCGTTCGGCGTCGATCGCGTCGCCGGCCGCCCAGAGATCCCCGGGCACGCGGACGCTGGTGCCGGGAACCGGCGTGAGCGGCTGCTCGCGAATGCGCGAGACCATGGCGAGGATCCGCACGTGCACCGTGCCATGGCTGCGTGCGCTGTCGAGCAGGACGTAGCGGGTGACGATGCCGCGGCTCACCGTGTGGATGGAGTCGCTGACCACGCGATCGCCGCGTACGGTGATGGCGCTGGCGAGCATGGCGCCGGCCCCCGACTCCACGGCCATTCGAACGGCCTGCGCCAGCGCCGCGGCGAAGCCGGTGCCGCTGCCGACGGCCACCACCGGGATCGGCGGGTCGGCGGCGGCATCCGGCGGATGACGATCACCGCGGGGCGGCACGCGTTGGGCCGCGGCGCGCGCCGCGCCCGCGACCAGGATCGCGCCGATGGCGATCCCTCGCCATCGCCTACGGACGCGGGTCACGGCATCGAATCGCGCGGGATCGTACGCTCGAGCTCCCGGTATGCCTGCGTCGCGCGCAGGCGGGTATAGAGCGCCTCGTTCGCCTTCAGCTCCCGGAGCAGGCGTTCCGTCATGTCCGCCCTGGCGGCCGACATCAGGACGAACGCGCGGTAGCCGCCCGGTTCACGTTCGAGATACTGCGACCGGGGGGCGGTGTTGACGAGCGTCGTGTGCACGACCCCTTCGACGGTGCGCGTGAACTGGTCGAGGAGTTGCGTGGTGGAGTCGCGCCCCACCTCCTCCGCAAACTGCTTGTTCAGCACGTCGTAGGTGGCCTGCATCTGTTCGGCCAGCGTGGCCCGCGCGATCGTCTGCGCCTTGGTGAGGGCCAGCTGCATGTCCTCCGACGTCGCCGACGCCGTGGCGACGATCGTGCGATCGTCCCGCGGCGGGTTGACGTACCAGTCGGGCACCGTACGTCCGGCGTCGGCGGGTTTGACGTCGGGCAGCGTGGTCACGTGCGTTCCCTGATGGCAGCCCCACGCGATCGCGGCGCTCACGAGGAGCGCGACGGGCACGAACGGACGGTGGCGCGGAACACTTCGATACATTCGGGGCTCCTTGCCGCGGGGCCGGCGGTCCGCCCCGCGTGGCGAGTATGGTCCTTCGCCTCCCGAGTATCGACCGTTGGGGCGCGCGACTTTAGCCGCCGGACTCGAGCATTCAAGTCCGCACGGTATCTTGCCGATACTCATCAACGCGGGGTCTGCCCGGCGGCGTTAGGCGGCGGTCAGCACCTCGCGAGCCCAGGTGCCCGCGTCGGTGTACCAGCCGCCCAACCGGTCGCCCACGCCCAGTCCGTCGGCCATCGCGATCATCGGCTCCCACGATCCCCGGACGTACGACGAGGCGATGTCCAGGTACGGCGTCAGTGGCCCATTGGCGTGGAGCAGTGCGGACGCGACGTCGCTCGACACGTGCACGTGGCGCAGCAGGTCCCGCATCGTAATTCCCAGAATCGCGTCGAACTTCGAGAGCAGGCCGGCCAGGAACGCCGAGGCGGCCGCCTGAGGCCGGCCCGAGTGCATGGCGAGCAGCTCGCACATGCGGGCGAGTTCCAGGGCCTCGAACGCCAGTTCGCGCTGGACGCCGGTGCCGCGGGGCAGCGCGCTGGCCAGCAGCAGCGACAGCCAGCGGTGCAGCGTGCTGCGTCCCACGATCTGCACGGCGCGCTGGATGGAATCGATGCCCACCCCGCCGACGGCCGCGGAGTTGACGATGCGGAGCAGCTTGAGGCTCAGGCCGGGGTCGGTTCGGAATGCACATTCGAGTTCGCGATCCGTGGTCCGGGAATCCGACACCAGATTCATCAGCCGTGCGATCGCGCCGAGACCGGCGGGAAGGTCGCGGCCGGCGACGGTTTGCGGGCGCTGAAAGTAGTAGCCCTGGAACATGCTGAACCCCAGCGACCGGCAGAGGCCGTAGGTCTCGGGGTCCTCGACGCGCTCGGCCAGCAGCCGGGCGGGGTGCCGCGCGAGGCGACGGGCCACCGGGGCGAGCGTCTCGCGGGTGGCGCCCAGCACGTCGACCTTGACCACCTGTGCCAGTTCGAGCAATGGATCGTACTCGGCCCCGCCGCAGAAATCGTCGAGCGCGACGTCGAACCCGCGCGCGTTGAGGGCGCGAACCGCCGCCACCGTCTCGGGGTCGCAGGTCACGGTCTCGAGCACCTCGACCGTCACCTGGCGCGGATCAAGCAGTTCGTGCACGTCGCTCAGCAGCAGGTCGCGCGGGAAGTTCACGAACGCCCGTGACCCGTCCACCAAGCGGTCGAGGCCGATGGTGAGCAACGCCGCAACGAGCGTGGCGCTCGACATGCCCACCGGCGTGGCGCCGCCGGCGCCGGTGGCCGTGCGCGAGTCGCGGTACAACAACTCATAGCCGACCAGTTGATCGTCGAGGTTGAAGATCGGCTGCCGGGCGACGAAGACGTCCGACATCGGGAGTGCCTATGCCGCCAGCATGTTGCGCGCCCAGGCCCCCGCCTGCGCATACCAGATCGGCAGGTCGTCGACCACGTCGAGCTCCGAGGCGAGGACGAGCGCGTCGTCCCATTTCGCCTGGCCGTAGAGGCGGGCGAGCGCGAGGTACCTGGCGTACGGCCCCGAGTCGTGGAGCAGCGCGGCCTCGACGTCCAGCGACACGTGGACCTGCCGCAGCAGTTCGCGGGGGGAGACCCCGAGCATGGCATCCACCGCCGAGAGCAGTCCCGTGAGGAATACGGAGGGCGCCGCACGGTGGTCGCCGTCGTTGATGGCCAGCAACTCGCACAGGCGTCCGCGGGCGAGGGCGGCGACGACCAGTTCCCGCTCGACGTCGCTGGATTGCGGGATGGTGCCCGAGAACAGCACCGAGAGCCACCGGTGCAACGCCGTGCGCCCGATGAGGCGCACGGCGTGCTGAATCGACTCGATGCCGACGCCGCCGATGGCGGCGGAATTGACGAGGCGCAGCAGGCGCAGGCTCAGCCCGGGATCGACGCGGAACGCCTCTTCGATCGCGCGGTCGGTGGCGGTGGGGTCCTGGACCGCGTTCATGACGCGGGCGATGCCCGTGACCCCAGTGGGGAGATCGCGGCGTTTCACGATCTGCGGACGGCTGAAGAACTTCCCCTGGTACAGCGATGCGCCGAGGGCGCGGCTGGTGTCGGCGGCCCGCGCGTCGTCCACGTGGTCGGTCAGCAGCCGGAGGCCGTACTTCGCCGCGCATTGCGCGGCGCCGGCGAGCACGTCGTCCGCGTCGTGCGTGGCGTCCACGCGCATCAGTTGCGCCAGCCGGAGGACGGGCCGGAACTCGGCGGCGGTCGCGTATGCGCCGACCGCCAGCGTGAACCCCGCGGCGCGCAGCGCGGCGATGGCCCCCAACGCCTCGTCGTCCGCGGGAAAGGGATCGGTCAGTTCGATCGCCACGTGCTGCGGGTCGAGCAGTTCGAATGCGCGATCGAGCAACAGTGGATGGGGGAACCGCACGTACGCCGGCGTGTCCCCGACGAGTTGTTCGAACCCGACGGTGAGCAGGCCGGCGATCAGGGCGTGGCCCTGGCGGCCGGCGTCGCTCTCCGCTGCGGCGCCGACGGCCCGATACAGCAGTTCGTACCCTGCCAACTGATTCCGGGCATCGAAGATCGGCTGTCGCGCAATGAGAATGTCGGGCACGGGTCGGGTCTCGGTTCGGGGGCGGCGGTGCCGCCGGCGGTGACGTGCGCCGGTCAGTATCGACCCGTGGACCGTGTGGCTTGACCGTTCACGGCGACCCGCGGCCCGGGCTCAGCTCCGGCGCGGGGTCGGGAAGCGCCGTCGTGTCGTTGCCGTCGGGAAGTTGATGCACGAAGGGGAGCAGAATGGTTACCCGCCGGTTGGCCGCGCTGAACGGGTGCGCGGGATCGCGCAGGTCGCGATCGGCCATGCCTTTCACTTCGGCAATGCGGCTCTCGGGCAGGCCGGCGGCTTCGAGCACGCGGCGCGCCGCGTTGGCCCGGTCCGCCGACAGTTCCCAGTTGGTGTACGTGCTCGTCCCATACGGCGCGGCATCGGTGTGCCCCTCGATCTCCACCGGGTTCTGGAGCGCGACCAGTTCGCTCCCGATCATCGTGACCACCCGCAGGCCGATGGACGTGAGCTGCGCCGATCCCCGGGCGAAGAACGTGTCGCCCGAATCGCTCTCGACGAGTTCGATGCGCAGCCCGTTCTGGCCGACGACGATCTCGACGTTGGCGGCCACCTTCTGCAGGCCCGGAGAATTCGTGAGTGCCTGCTTGATCTCGCCGCCGGTGACCGAGAGCTGCTGCTGCTCGCGCATGTACGCCACCGTGCGGAACACGTTGGCCTGCAGGGCAGACGGGGAATTGCCAGTCGAGAGCGGGCTCCTGCCGCTCCCGTAGCCGTGGCGGTATCCGACCGGGTTCGAGAAGTAGCCCTCGACGGCGCGCTTCACGTTCTGGTCCATGCCCGACGATCCACATCACCAGGAAGAACGCCATCAGTGCCGTGACGAAGTCGGCGTACGCCACTTTCCATGACCCGCCGTGATGCGCGCTGTGAGCCGCCTTCTTCTTGACGACGCGGATGATAACCGGCCGGTCCTCTTTCCGATCGCGCACCCTACGCTGCCTTCCGACGGGTAAGCGCTTCGAGCTCCTCGAACGACGGGCGGTGCGTGGGTTCGATGTTCCGGCGCGCGAATTCGGCGCAGGTCATGGGCGCATCCCCGCGCGAGAACGAGAGGAGCGCCGTCCGGATGCACGCCAGATACGCCGACTCGCCGCGCACCCGCGTCTCGATGGCCTGGGCGATCGGCGCGAAGAACCCGTACGACAGGAGGATGCCCAGGAACGTCCCGACGAGGGCCGCGGCGACCTTCGAGCCGACCTCGGCCGCCGTCCCGTTGATCGACTGCATGGTCACGACCACGCCGAGCACGGCGGCCACGATCCCGAACCCGGGCATCGCGTCCCCGGCTCGAGCCAGGGCGCCCGGCACCACCGAGGCCTCTTCGTGATGCCGCTCCAGGTCGAGGTCGAGGATCTCGGACAGGTGGTGGTCCTCGACCGTTCCGCTCAACATGACCTTGAGCGTGTCGCACAGCAGCCGCACCGCGTGTTCATGGCTGCTGAAGATCGGATACCTCTGGAACAGCAGGCTCGCGCCGGGATCCTCGACGTGGGTTTCCAGCGCAATCAGCCCGTCCTTCCGCGCCGTCTGGAACACCTCGAACAGCATCTGCAGGAGTTCCGCGTACGCGGACTCGGAGAAGTGGCTGGGCTTGAGCAGCCCGAGCACGTCCCGGACGATCGCCTTCAACACGGAGGGCGGATTGCCGATCACCATCGCGCCGACGCCCGCGCCGCCGATGATGATGAACTCCGAAACCTGCAGGAGTACCGCCACGTGGCCATCGTGCATGGTGTAGCCGAGCAGAATACTGCCGATGACGATGACGATGCCGACGATAACAGTCACGGGGCACGCTTGGGTCGAGGTCCGAAAGAATTTTCTCCGGCGGTGAGTATCGACCGGTCACCGAAGAAACTGGACCCCGATCGGAGGAATCGGCCCAACGTGCAATGCTAGGCGGAGTTGCGGCTCCCTGGCGGATCGAGCAGGGCGGCCCAGTCGGAACCTGCCCGCGCGCGGCGATTCTCCTCGGCGATCTCGATCACGATTTCCTCGCGCTGGATCCCGACGTGCGCCGGCGCATCGATCCCGATGCGCGCGCCCCCGCGGTCGCAGGCCAGGAGCACGATGCGGATCTCCGATCCGATCATGATCGCCTCCCCCGGGCGGCGGCTCAGGATGAGCACCTTATGGCACCATGTTGAGGATGGCCTGCGCCATGTCGTTCGCTGCCTGCACCACCTTGGCCGCGGCCGCATACCCCTGCTGGAACTGCATGAGCTTGGTCATTTCCTCATCCAGCGACACGCTGCTCACCGATTGGCGACGCGTATTGGCCTGCTGGGCGAGCGTCTGATAGGTCGACGCGTCGTTGCCGGCCGAGCTCACGTCAGCGCCGAGGCGCGTGACCAGCGACTGGAAGCTGTCGCCGAACGAACTGTTGGGCGGCAGCCCCACCTGGGCGGCGAAGGCGGCAGCGCCCATCGTGGTGCTGAGCGCCGTGGCGCCGGTGCCGTCTCGGAGGGCGCCAATGGCCAGCGCCACCGAATTGTCGCCCGTGGACGTGGTCCCCGACGCGATCACCGAACTGTCGGCCTGGACGGCCGACGACAGCTTGATGGTTTCCGCGGTGGTTGCCGTCGGATCGAAGAAGTCGATGCCGCTGCCCGTGGGGCCGACGGGAGGCGCCCCATTCGCGACGCGGATGGCGTCGCCCGATGCCGTGTAGCCGGTCTCGTGAATCGTGTTCACGGCGTTCACCACGCCGCGCGCCAGCGCGTCGAGTTGGCTGCGTACCGACGGCAGTTCGGTCTGGAGGAACGTGACCAGGGTGCCGAGCGACCCGCCGCCACCGGCGGAAGCGGCGTGGAGTCGCCGCTGACGGTGAGCACGGGGGCGCTGGGCGTGCCGCCCAGGGTGAGCGTTCTCGCGTCGGCGCCGCTGACCACCGACACGCCGCCCAGCACCACGTTTACCCCGCCGTTGGTGCCGTTCAGTACCCGCACCGGCGCCAGTTGCGACAACTGGTCGAGCAGGCGGTCGCGCTGGTCGAGCAGGTCGGGCGCCTGGTGGCCGCCCGACTCGCTGGCGGTGATCTGGCGGTTCAGATCGCCGATCTGCCGCGCCAGTTGGTTGAACGACTGCACGTTCTGATCGAGTTGCGAGGCGGCGCTCGCCTGGGCGCTATCGAGTTGGCGCGCGTCGGTGTTGAGCAGGTTGGCCAGTTCGCCGCCGCGAGCGCGGACGACCGACTGGGCCGATGGATCGCCCGGGGTGTTGGACAGGTCCGACCATGACGACCAGAAGGCGTCCAGCGATGCGGCGAGCCCGGTGTCCGACGGTTCGTTGAAGATCGACTGGACGCCGGTGAGCAGGTCCTGATGGAGCGAGGCCGCCGAGCTGTTGGCCGACTGTTCACGGTACGTGGCGTCGAGCAGCGTGTCCCGCGCGCGGGTGACGTCGGCAATGGTGACGCCGGTCCCGAACACCCCCTGCGGCGTGACCAGCGGCGGGGTGGCCGAGAGTTCCGCGCGTTGCCGCGAATACCCTTCGGTGGATGCGTTGCTGACGTTCTGCGCCACCACCTGCATGGCGCCCTGCTGGGCGCGGGCCGCGGTGCTGGCGATGCTGAGAATGCTCGTGAGCGATGACATGATCTGGCCTCAGCCGCACCGGTTGACGAGGAGGCCGCTGCGCCCGGCGCCGGCCGCCGGGGCGTCGCCATAGGTCAGCGCCGGCACCGCGCCGGTGAGACGGGCGGCGTGCGCATCGTTGGTGGCGAGGGCAGTGCGCAGGACGCGCCGCGTGACCTCGACCTCGGCCGCCAACCGGCGAGCGGAGGCGCGGAGCGCCACCCGCGCGCTGCGCACATCATCGGTCATGCGGTCGCCGAGGAAGTCCTCGATGTCGCCGATCGGGATGTCGGACCCGCCGAGGAGCCGGCCGATGCTCCGCCGCCGGTGCCGGGCCTCGTGCAGCGTGAACAGCACGCGCTGCATGGCGTGCGACGTCCGGTCTACGGTCTCGAGGTCGTCGGCGCCGATCGCGGAGCGCTGCCGTGTGACGATCGCGGTCAGCTCCTCGACCAGGCGGCGTTCGGTGGCGAGCACGTCGTGAATGGCGTCGACGGCGCCCGGGGGCGCGTGGGAACCGGGCGTGGCCCGCACTTCGGTGGACTGGTGCATGCGCTCAGCGCCTCGACGCCGAAGGTGGAATGGTCTGCGCGGCGTCGAGCGCCGCGTCGTTCCCAACCGGCGGGGTTCCGCCGGGCAGCCGGCTCGCCAGTTGGCGGTAGACGCTCTCGGCCAGGCCGTCGTGCCACTGCTGGGGTGCGGCGTCGGCGATCTTTTCGTCGAACAGGCCCGTGAACATGTCCTCTCCCGCGCCACCGTCGGCGTATCCGTCGTGGGGCACCGTCTGGCGCATGGCCTTGAAGAGCTGCTCCACGAAGACCCCCTCGAGTTGGTGCGCCGTGCGCCGGAGCCCCGCCTCGGGCGTTTGCGCGGTCGACGCGGCCGCGCTCGCGTTCACCGTTGTCATCGTACGATCACCTCGGCCGTGATCGCGCCCACGTCGCGCAGGGCCTCGAAGATCGCGGCGATCTGCGACGGTGGTGCGTTCACAGCATGCAGCGCGGCGACGAGCGTCTGCACGCTGCTCCCCGCCGCCAGGTCCACCTGGCCCTGACGCCGGACAGTATCGGTCGGAAGGGCGCCGATCCTTAGCGCAATGTCGCCGGCGCTGGCCACGCCCTCGCCCACCGTCAGGTCGCCCCCCGCAACCACGGTGCCCGACCGGGCATCGATCACCACCCGACCGCTTCGCGCCGGCGCCACCTTGAGCTGTGCCACGCGCGTCATGGTGGCCGCGCGCTCGGCGGGCGTTCCCTTGAGCGCCAGGGACACCTGCCCCGGGTCGTCCACCACCGCCACGCTGTCGGCCAGCGCCTGGTTGATGGCGGCGGCAATGCGCGCGGCGGTGCCGGCATCCGGTTGCCGGAGTGTCAGATGCGCCGGACCGCCGGACGGGAGCGGCGTGCGCGGCAATTCCGCTTCCACGAGCCCCCCGTCGGTACCCGCGCGCTCGCCACGTCGGACGCCCGCATGCCGCCGGTCCAGGCGCCGGTCCAGGCGCTGCCCGCGGTCGGCCGGTCGGTGCCCACGAGCAGCGTGCCCTGCGCGCTACCCACCGGGGTGCCGCCCACGTCCATCACGAGCGGCGTCATCCAGAGCGTGCCGCCGCGAAGCGACCGGGCATCGCCGATCGACGACACCTGCACGTCGAATCGACCGCCGGGCCGCAGGTACGGCGACACCTCGGCAGTGACGAGCACCGCCGCTACGTTCCGCGTGTTCAGCCAGTCGGGCGGCACCTGCACGTTGAATCGGCGCAGAATGTTGGCCACGGATTGGACCGTTTCCATCGACCCACGGCCGGTGGCCCGGTCGCCCGTGTTCGGGAGGCCGACCACGAGCCCATAGCCCATCAGCCGGATCGGAACGGCCTGGTCGGCGATCACCAGATCGCGCACGGCAACATCCTGCGCGCCGGCGGAACCGGCGGCCACCGCGGCGGCGACGGCAAGCATCAGCAGTCGTTTCATGGCCACAGCGCTCCCAGAATCCGAAGCAGCAAGTGTCCCTTCGGCTTGTCGATGTCGCCGGTGGCGTGGTACGTGAGCTGCGCGTCGGCGATCCGCCACGATTCGATGGTGTTCGTGGGCGAGACGTCGTCCGGCCGGATCCAGCCCGAGATCGCCAGTTCTTCCTTGGACTTGTCGAGTTCAACGAGCTTGGTGCCCTTCACCTGGAGCAGTCCGGTGGGCGACACGGCGACCACGCGGGCCGTGATCGCCCCCACGAAGTCGTTGGTCCGCGACGCCTGGCCCTCGACCTGGGAATGGCCGTTGTTCTCGCTGTTGATCGAGGCCTGTGGGCCCAGGCCGGCGGCGCCCTGCGCAGCGGCGAAGCCGAGGCTCCGGCTGCGCTGATCATCGGCCGCGTTCTTCCGGTCGGCGCTCGCGAGCAGGTGCTCGTCCACGTTGACGGTGATGATGTCACCGATGGCGAGTGGCATCCGGTCGGCGGTCCAGCTCTGCCGTGGGGCGCGGACTACCGGTGCGCCAACGGGCGCCGAGAGCGGCGCACGGACCGACGACGAGTCGGGGCGGGCCTGCTGCGCGGCCGCCGTGGCGCCCGGCGCGGCGAACACCACCGCGACGGCAAAGAGGAAGCTCCACGAAAGTCTGCGAGTCATGGGTCGGGTTCTCATTGATGGGAGTTGAGCGTGGCGCGATGGGGGCCGGCGGCGATTCCGGCGAGCGTCCGCCCGCCGGACAGTCGGACGGTTACCGGATCGCCGGCCACCGCCGCGCGCTCCGCCGCGATACCGTGCACGACCAGTCGAATCCGGTCGTGCTGCCAGACCAGAGCGATGGAATCACCCGCCGCGATGAGCGGGGGCGGCTGGACCGCCGGCGATTGCAGAATTTCGCCGGGGCGGATGGCACGCTGTGCCACCCAACCGAGGCGGCCCGGCACGTGCCGGGCCGGGCGACCCCAGCGCACGATCACGGTGTCGACGGCAATGGCACGCGTCACCACCGCATTGCGCGGCAAGGCGGTACGGGCGACCCACGTCGATTCGGCCACGCCGGCGCGCACGCGCCACCGTGCCACGTCGGGGCCCGTGACCGCCGGCAGGGCGACGCTGAACCAGCCGCCGCGTTCGGCGACGAGCGCTGCGCGGGAGGCCGTGGTATCGATGCCGGCCACGGACCCCGTGGTGGCCCAGTCGAGCCGCACGGCAGTGGCCGGCACCTGCCAGCGCGCGGCCACCAGCGTGGCAACACGCCGGGTCACGGGCTCCGGCACGGCCGGCGCCTGCGCCAGAGCGGGCGCGCCGCGCAACCAGTGCGCGAGCAGGACGGGCAGCACGAACCACGAACGCCGGTGCATCATCGAATCAGGTTGTCCGCCATCTGCTGCATCTGATCACTGTTCGTGATCGCCTTCGAATTGATCTCGTAGGCGCGCATGGCGGTGATCATGTCGACCATCTCCTGCACCACCTGGACGTTGCTGCCCTCGAGATTTCCCTGGAGCAACTGCCCCATGCCATTGTCGCCGGGATAGCCGGTCACGGGTTCTCCGGACGCCGGCGTGGCCGAGAAGACGTTCTGACCGTCGGCCAGGAGGCCGGCCGGGTTGGCGAAGGTCGCGAGCTCGATGCGGCCCAGATCCACCGGCGTGGTGTTCGAGCCCCGTGTGGCGCTCACCTCGCCGGTCCGTGAGATCGTGAGGGCGGTCGCGTCCTGCGGAATCTTGATTCCGGGCACCACGGCGTAGCCGTCCTGTGTGACCAGCGTTCCCTGGTCGGACACGTTGAAGCTGCCGTCGCGCGTGTAGGCCGTTTCCCCGCTGGGCATCGAGACCTGGAAGTAGCCCGCGCCTTCGATGGCGAGGTCGAGATCGCGTCCGGTCTGTTCGAGGTTGCCCTGCGTATCCAGGCGCTGAACGCCGGCCAGCCGCGTGCCACGGCCTATCTGGATGGGTGGCGCGGTCTGCGCGTCGGGCGAGCCGAGGATGGCGCCGTTCTGCACGTTCTGATAGAGCAGATCTTCGAAGTCGGCGCGGCTGCGCTTGAACGCGGTCGTGTTCACGTTCGCGAGATTGTTCGCGATCACGTCGGTGCGCGTCTGCTGCGCCATCATGCCGGTGGCGGCGGTGAGAAGTGCGGGATCCATGGTCAGTCCAGTGAAGAGGGATGAGTGGTGGAGTCCGTCGGCGTCAGACGGGCTTGGCGAGGTCGTTGCTGATCGTGCCGTTCACGCCGTCCATGGTGATCATCGCCTTCTGGACGGCGGCGTAGGCCCGCTGCACGGCGATCATGTCCACCATGCTGCTGATGGTGTTCACGTTGCTGTGCTCGAGACTCCCTTGCTGCACGTGCCGCGCCGACGGCGGCACCGGCGTGGTCGTGGACGGCGGAATGAACAGCGTGCCGGCGGCGTGCTGCAGCGCCGTGCCCGGCGGGACGGCTTCCAGGCGGAGGCGATCCACGAACTGGCCGTCGGCGTACACACCGCCGGCGGGATCGATGTGCACGGCGCCCCCGAGAATGCGGATGGGTCCGGCGTCGCCGAGCACGTGGTTCCCGGATGCGTCGGCCAGATACCCCCCGGCGTCCAGTTGCAGCGATCCGCCGCGCGAGAGCCGATTCCCCTGCGGCGTCTGCACGACCAGAAAGCCGCGGCCGCCGATGGCGACGTCGAGCGGATTTCCGGTGGGCGTAATGGCGCCCGCGCTCATGTCGGTCGCGGCCGCCGGCGCCGTGGTGCCGTCGGCGAGCAGGGTACCGAACACGCGCTCGGCCTTGAACCCGTCGGTGTCGGCGTTCGCCAGGTTGTTGCTGATCACGTCCTGCCGGCGCTCCCAGTAGTGGAGGGCGGCGGCGGCGCTCGCCATCGGGTCGACGGGGCTCATGCGAGTTCTCCGGCGCCGTCCTCGGTCCCGGCGGGCACGAGCAGCGCCACCGCGTCGTAGGCAAAGCGGGTCCGGCGCACGATCTCGTCGCGTGACAATCCCTGGGCGGCATACGCACAGATGGCGCGCCGCCGGCCGTGCGGGGAGAGCGACCGCGGCGGTTCCGCGGCCAGGGCGGGCGCCGAATCGGCCTCCGGCGTCCGCCGGCGCAATCCCGAGATGAGCATGGCGATGGGCGTCATCCGACCATCTCCAGCGGCGTCAGTCCGCGCACCGGGCCCATACGAGCCCGCAGCTTGTCCAGCGCGCGCGTCCGGATCTGCGACACCCGCGACTCGGTGACCCCGAGCACCTCGGCCACCTCGTGCATCTTGAGTTCTTCGTGGTAGTACAGCACCAGCACGTGGCGCTCCTGCTCCTTCAACTGCTTGAGCGCTTCGGTCATGATCGCGATCTCCTGATCGCGCGTCATCTCGTCTTCGACCGTGGCCATGCTGTTGGTGCTCAGCTCGTCGAGGCCGCTCACCAACTCGCCGTCTTCGGCCGTGAGGGATTCCTCGATGGAGACCCGACCGGCCCGGCTCGCCGTGGCCGACCACCGGTCGAACGTGGCGATGTCGATGCCGAGGTGTTCGGCCACTTCGTGATTGGTGGGCTGGCGGCCGTTCTGTTGAGCCAGCGTTTCGCGGGCGCCGGCAAGCGCGCGCATCTTGCGCCGCACCGAACGGGGAACGTGGTCCTGGCGGCGCAACTCGTCGAGAATCGCCCCGCGGATGCGGGGCACCGCGTACGTACTGAACGCGAGGCCGCGGGCCGTGTCGAAACTGTCGAGGGCCGAGATGAGCCCGAGTGTGCCGTACGACACCAACTCGTCCATCTCGTGACGTGTGGAGAGGAGGCCGCACACCTGCTGCGCCACATGGTAGACGAGCGTGAGGTGCGCGTCGAGGAGCGCGTCGCGGGCCGTCGCGCTGCCGCGGGCGAATTCCTTCCAGAGTCTAGCGTGTTGCATGACGGGACCTGCCGGTGGAAGATGAGTTGGAGCGCGAACCCGGGACGTCCAGAGCGCGCCCGCCGATTTCGGCGAGCGCCATGAGCGCCGGGGAGACGCGCGGATCGCCGGACGGCGTGTCGGGCGTACGCCCCGCGAGGAGCGCGGCCAGCGCCGGATCGGCGGGCACGGTGCCGGCGTATTCGAGGGGCCGGCCGAGGAACTGCTGCGTGGCTCCGCTCAGGAGTTCGCGGATGCCGAATGCGGTGACATCGTCCTGCATGTTGCCCACCACGCGGACGTCGATCTGCGGGTGCTGCAGGTGGAGCAACTTCTCGAGCGCGTAGGCGCCGGCGGCGGCGATGCGGTCGTCGGTCGTGACGACGATCGCCGAAGCGGACGGCGCCGCGCACGCGGCCAGTACGGCGGCGGCGCGCGATCCGGCGTCGACGACGACGACCTCGAAGCGGTCGTACGTCGATTCCAACCGGCGGTGGAGCGTGGCGCGCTGGGCCGCGGACAGGGCCGGCAACGCCGGATCGCGGCCGGCGACCAGCGTCAACTCGCCGCCGGCCGGCGTGAGCACCAGCTCCGGCGTCGTGCCGAGCAGCAGATCGCCGGCCGTCCTGGGGGCGTCCACACCCAGCATCCGGGCAAGGGAGACCGCGCCCTCATCCGCTTCCACGAGCAGCGTGGTGCGCGTGGAGGCAAACGTCGTGGCCAACCCCGCCGCCAAGGTCGACGTTCCCACGCCGACCTTGCCGCCGGCCACCACGAATACGGGGGGTCTCATGCGGCCACCATTCGCGTGTCGGGATGCGCGGTTCCGAGCGCGGCCAGCACCCGGCCGTGCGCGAGGTCGAGGTCGCGGGGGATGTCCTGCCCGGTGGTCACCCAGCGCGCCGGCAGCGGCACCGCATCGCTGAGATCCACCAACGCCGACTCGTCGTGCAGTTCGTCCACCTTGGCATACAGCGCATGGGTGGGACGGCACGCGGCGTATTCGGTGACCAGCGCGGCGGCCAGGTCCGGGCGAAGCCCCGACGGGATCATCAGATGCACCTCGTCGGGACTCACCGACTGCAGCATGCTGCGCCAGACGCCGTTCACCTGTTGCGCATGCGGGCTGCGTCCCGGTGTGTCGATGATGACGACGTCGCACTCATCGAGCCGGGCCAGCGCCCGGAGCATGTCCTTGGGCTCGTACGCCACTTCGAGGACGAGATCGGCGAGCGCGGCCAACTCGCCGATCTGCTCGAGCGCGCCCACGCGATACGTATCGACCGTCAGCACGCCCACTCGCTGGTTCCGGAACGCGGAGGCATTGAGGGCGAGCTTGGCCACCGTCGTGGTCTTGCCGGAGCCGGTGGGTCCGACGAGCGCCACGATGAACGGTCCGATGTCGCCGCGTCCGTAGGGGCCGCGGCGGAAGACCGGGGCCGGCGTATTCAGGCGGCGGCGCAGCGTCTCGACCTCGTCCATGGGCGCGACGGTGAGTTGGAACCGCGTGGCACCCTCGTGATGCAGCACCTCGGTGCGCAGAATCACAGCGTCCTCACCGAGCGCGGCGCGCGCGTTTTCGAACACGTGTCGAAGCTGGACTCCGCTGAACACTTCACTTCGCATGGGGAAGCTCCCAGGTAGCAACGGCGTTGAGTTTGACGGCGGGTGGCAGCTCGGCGAGCGACAGCACGGAAACGCCGGGCAGAACGGGCTCGAGCAACCGGCGGACTCCCACCCGGAGTGACGGTGGCGTGATCAGCGGCGGCATCCGCCCCTCACTCGCGAATCGCGTGGCGAGCCGGTCGAGATCGCGGAGGGCCGCGCCGAGCGTGTCGGGGGTGAGCACGGAGTGCTCGGCGTTGGCCCGCGGGCTGAGCAGGCCCATGAGCGCGGCTTCCAGCCGTGGTCCGACGGTGAGCGCCGACAGCGCGCCGTCCGGGGTGGTGAACTGGCGGGCGATCACGTTGGTGAGCGCACGCCGGGCATATTCCGTGAGGGCTTCGGCGTCCTTCGTCTGGTCGGC
This sequence comes from uncultured Gemmatimonadaceae bacterium, assembly GCA_963822945.1. Classification (GTDB taxonomy): domain Bacteria; phylum Gemmatimonadota; class Gemmatimonadetes; order Gemmatimonadales; family Gemmatimonadaceae; genus JAGWRI01. The sequence continues at coordinate 175,975 of CAWGJO010000027.1, forward strand.
CGCGTCTCCGATGGCTTCGAGAATCGTCACCAGGTCCCGGATCGGCACGCGCTCGCGCAGCAGGCGTTGCAGGACACGATGGAGCACGGCGAGCGGCACCTTGTTCGGGATCACCTCGTCCACCAGGGCCGCATGCGTCTTCTTGAGCGTCTCGACCATCGCCTGCACATCCTGACGGCCAAGCAGTTCGGCCGCGTTGGCCTTGAGCGATTCCATCAAGTGCGTCGCGATGACGGTCGTCGGCTCGACGACCACGTACCCGTTGGCCTCGGCGTCCACCCGGCGGGCCGGCGCGATCCACCGCGCCGCCATACCGAACGATGGGTCGATGGTTTCGATGCCTTCGATGGCCCGCTGTACGGTGCCGGTGTCGAGCGCCAACAGGTAGCGCGGCATCACCTCGGCGCGGGCGATCTCGGAGCCGCGGAGTTTCAGCAGGTACTCGTTGGCGGGCAGCCGGATGTCGTCGCGGATCCGCACGGGGGGAATCAGGATCCCCACCTCGAGCGCCGCCTGCTTGCGCAGCAGTTGGATGCGCTCCAGCAGATCGCCGCCCTGTTTCTCGTCGACCAGCGGGATCAGCGCATAGCCGACCTCGAGTTCGATGGCATCGATCTGCAACAGGTCGTGCAGCGGGTCGGCCGCTTGCAGCGCCGGCGCGGCCGCGGCGGCCGCTTCCTGCTGCGCGTGGGCCGCACGCCGGCGCTCGTCGGTGCGCGCCAGGCGGGCCATCACACCCATGCCGCCGGCCAGCAGCAGGAAGGGCAGCGCCGGGAGTCCCGGCACGAACCCGAACACGGCGAGCACGCCCGCCGACAGGCCCAGCGAACGCGAGTTCCCCAGCTGTGCCGCCACCTGCGCGCCCATGCGGGCGCCGCCCGACGCGCGCGTAACCATGATGCCGGCCGCGGTGCTCACGATCAGCGCCGGGATCTGGGTCACGAGACCGTCGCCGACGGTGAGCAGCGTGTACGTCGAGGCGGCGCGGCTGAGCGGCATGCCGCGCTGCAACACCCCCACCACCATGCCACCCACGATGTTGATGCCGGTGATGAGCAGGCCCGCGATCGCGTCGCCCTTCACGAACTTGGAGGCGCCGTCCATCGCGCCGTAGAAGTCGGCCTGGCGGGCGATCTCCTCGCGCCGCCGACGGGCCTGCCGCTCGTCGATCAGTCCCGCCGAGAGATCGGCGTCGATCGCCATCTGCTTGCCGGGCATGGCGTCGAGGGTGAACCGCGCCGCTACCTCGGCCACGCGCCCCGCGCCCTTGGTGATGACGATGAAGTTGATGCCGACGAGAATCAGGAACAGCACCACGCCCACGGCGTAGTTGCCGCCGATCACGAACTGGCCGAAGGCGTGAATGACGCTGCCCGCCTCGCCGCGCCCGAGGATGAGCCGCGTGCTGCACACGTTCAGCGCCAACCGGAAGAGCGTGAACAGCAGCAGCAGGGCCGGGAACGAACTGAACTCCAGCGCTTCGGTGGTCTGGAGCACGGTGAGCAGCATCGCAAGCGACGCGCCGATGCTGGTGGCCAGAAACAGATCGAGCAGGAAGGGCGGCAGGGGCACGACGAGCAGCGCGATCACGAACACGACCGCGGCCGCGAGCGCCAGCTCCGCCTTGCGGCTCGCCGAACCGGCCTCGATGGGCAGCACGGCCGTACTCACGCCATCACCTCCTGTAGTCGCTTGCCGCGGACGATGCGGCGGCGGATCACGAACGCGAGGATCTCGGCCACGGCCACGTACAGCTCGGCGGGGATCATCGTGCCCACGTGCGCGCCGGCCAGCAGGGCGCGCGCCAACGGCTTGTTCTCCACCAGCGGGACGCCGGCTTCGCGCGCGATCGCCTTGATCCGTTCGGCCACCTTCCGCTGACCCATCGCGACGACCAGAGGCGCCGGCGCCTTGGCGGGATCGTAGACCAGGGCCACCGCGATGTGGGTGGGGTTGGTGATCACCACGTCGGCCGATGGGATGGCGCGGAACATCTGCCGGCGCGCCATGGCGCGACCCATGCTCCGCATGCGCTGCTTGATGAGCGGGTCGCCTTCCGTCTCCCGCGCCTCCTGCCGCAGATCCTCCTTCGACATGCGCAGGCGACGCTCGTGCAGCCAGACCTGCCAGAAGTAGTCGGCGCCGGCGAGCGCCAGGTAGCTGAAGCCGGCGGTCACGAACAGCTGTACGGTGCGCCGGGCAATGACGCCGGCCAGCGCCAGTTCGGATTGCTGCGGCAGGGCCGTAATGTCGGCCCATGCCGCGCGCACGGTGGCTCGCATCGCGAGGCCGATCACGACGAGCTTCAGCGCCGCCTTGAGCAGCTCGCCGATGCCCTGGGTGCCGAATACGCGCTTCACGTTCTCCAACGGATTCAACCGGCCCGGCTGAGGCTGCAGCGGCTTCCACGACAGCACGCCGCGCGCCTGCGCGCCGGCCACGGCGACGGCAATGGTCGTCAGCGCCGCGAGCCACAGGCTGAGCGCGCCGAGCGCGCGCCAGCCGACCCAGCGGATGAGGGCCACCAGGCCCTCGACGCCCAGGTCCGGGGTGCCCGACGCGGAGAGCCCGACACCCACGATGTCGCGCAACGCAACCGCCAGCGTGGGCCCCACGGTGGTCACGACCAGCGCCGACCCGAGCAGCAGAGCGACGGTCGTGAGGTCCTGGCTGCGCGCCACCTGGCCGTCGCGCAGCGCCTGCTGCCGCCGGCGGGGGGTCGCGGCCTCGGTGCGCTCCAGATCGCTGCTTTCGGACATGTCAGCGGCCTCGGGCGCCGGCCAGCGCGCGGAATGCGTGGGTGATCATGGCGTCGTACTCGCCGCGCCATCCGTGCAGCCAGCCGGCGATGAACGGCAGCGCGGCGCCGAGCGCGAACACGCCGACGGCGATCTGCAACGGGAACGAGATCGCGAGCAGGTTCATCTGGGGCGCCACGCGCCCGAGCACCGACAGCGCCGCGTTCACGACCATCACGGCGGCGATCACCGGCGACGCGAAGCGCATGCCGAGCACGAACAGACGCGTACCCAGGCCGACGAGCGCCGACAGGCCGGCGTCGAGGTGCATCACGGACCCCACCGGCAGCCGATCGAGACTCGTGGCCAGTGCCTGCAGCATGACCAGGTGCAGGTTGAGCGACAGCAGCAGCGCAATCGTGAACAGACTCGCGAACTCGCTGAGCGCCGAACTCTGGCCCTGGCCGAGCGGATCGACGAGCGCGGCGCCCGAGAGGCCGATCTGAATGCCGAGAATCTCGCCCGCGGCCTCGGCGGCCCCCACGATGAGTGCGGCGCCGGTGCCTATGACGATCCCGACCACCGCCTCGCCGGCCACCGCGGCCGGCGTGAGCAACGGCATGCCCACGGCGCTGGTCAGCGCCACCGGCACCAGCAACACCGAGATGAGCACCACGAGCAGCGTACGTACCGGAACCGGGACCGTGCGCGCGCTGAACACGGGGGCCGTGAGCACCACCCCACCCACGCGCGTCGACACGAGCACCAGCATCGTCGCCGCGCCGGGCGCGAACGGATCGAAGGCGGCGACGATCACGACACGAGCCCCGGAATGCCGCGGAACAGTTCCGTGGCATAGCGCACCACCAGTTCGAGCATCCACGGCAGCGCAATGAGGAACACCACCGCCACGGCCACGAGTTTGGGCACGAAGGAGATCGTCTGCTCCTGTACCTGGGTGAGCGCCTGCACGATGCTCACCAGCAGGCCCACCACGAGCGCCGTGAGCAGCATCGGCGCCGAGAGCAGCACCGCGGTGAGGATCGCGTGGCGGGCGAGGTCGACGACGAGGGCGTAGGGCATCGCGCGCTCAGCGGAAGCTGTGGACGAGGCCCTGAATGACCAGCGACCACCCGTCGACCAGCACGAACAACAGCAGCTTGAAGGGCAGCGAGATCATCACCGGCGGGAGCATCATCATCCCCATGCTCATCAGCACCGCCGACACGACGATGTCGATCACGATGAACGGCAGGAACAGCGCGAAGCCGATCTGGAATGCCGTGCGCAGCTCGCTGGTCACGAACGCCGACATCACGGTGACCGTGGGGATGTCGTCCACCGTCTTGGGCGGCGCTTCACGGCTCATCTCGACGAACGCCTGCAGATCGGACTGCCGCGTCTGACGCAGCATGAACTGGCGGAACGGCGTGATCGCCGTCGTCATCATGGTCGCCTGGTCCATCCGGCCGTCGAGCCACGGCGTGAGCGCCGTGCGATTCACCTCGGTCAGCGTGGGCGCCATCACGACGCCCGTGAGCAACAGCGCCAGCGCCGTCACCAGATGCGCCGGCGGAGCAGCCTGGGCGCCGATGGCCTGCCGCAGGAAGTTCAGCACCACGAGAATGCGCGTGAAGCTCGTCATCAGCAGCAGCAGCGTGGGCAGCAGTGTCAGCAGGCCCATGAGGACGATCACGCCCACGGTACCGCTCAGGTGCAGCCCGTCGGCGGCGCCGGAGGCGCCGTTGTTGAGCCTGAGGTCGATCTGCGGCATCGCATGGGCCAACGCTTCCACGGTGGACGGGGCGAGCGCCGGGGCCTGGGCCGGGGCCGTGGTGGGCCCAACGGCAGCGGGGTGCGACGCCCCCGACGGGGGAGGCGGCGCGGCCTGCGCGCGCACGGCGGCCGGCCACAGCAACGCAGCAGCCACCACCGTCATCGCGGCGCGGGTCCCCATCCGGCGCGCGCGGATGAGCCCCGCCGCCAGCAGCCGACGGAAGTCTGGCGCGGCATCCGGCGTGCCCGCGGCGCGATCCGCCACCTCGGCGGCCTCGAGTTCCCGCAGCACGTGCACCCCACCCTCCCCGAGCGAGACGGCAACGTGGCGTGCGCCGATGCGCACCACCGCGATGCCCTGCCGCGGGCCGAGCCCGATGCGCTGCACCACCTGCAGACGCACCGCACCGGTGCCCGAAGGCGTCACGACGTACCGCCGCAGCAGGCGCAGTGCCACCGCCGCCAGCGCGAGCACGAAGACCAGGGTCAGCCCGATGCCGACCGCGCTGCTGAAGCTCACGATGCGGCGCCCGTGGAGGGTGAGGAGACGAGAATGCGCGTCACGCGAACGCCGAAGTTCTCGCCGAGCACCACCACCTCTCCCTCGGCGAATCGCCGGTCCCCGACGTACACATCCACCGGCTCGCCGGCCAGCCGTTCGAGCTGCACCACGGAGCCGCGGCCCAGGCGCAGGATTTCCTGAACGGTCATCGAGGTGCGCCCGAGTTCGATCACCACGGGCAGCGTGAGGTCCATGAGGGCCGAGAGCGGGAGCTGCCCCTCGGTAGTCGGTTGGCTCGCGAGGTCGCTGAGCTCGGTCGGCGTTGCGGACATGGCGTCGGTCATTGAAGCACTCATGAGATGCGGGGAGTCGGGGCCGCGCCGTTTCTGGCGGCATGGTCACTGGGGTCGGTGGCGTCGATGGGGCCGGCGATCTGGACGCCGATGCGTCCGTTCACGCGGCCGGCGGTGCCGCTGAACCGGGGAGTGGCGCCGACGTACACCTCGAGCGGCGCGTTGCGCGCGATACCCGTAGGCATCACCCGTCCGACGGTGAGCGACTGCAGCTCGCGCATCGACACGCGGAATTCGGGCAGCCGCGCCGCCACCGCCACGCGTGATGCGCGGAGCGACAACTCCGACAGTTCGCGGGTGGCCGCCTGCTCGTCCGGACTGCCGGTCATCACGATGCGGCGCGTGTTCGTCGTCGAGAAGAACTTCTCGACCGCCATGTATGGAAGGCAGATCACGAAGAGACAGGTGTGATCGGCTGCCGTGACTTCGAAGTTGGCCACCACCACCGGGTCTTCGTGGTTCGCGGCGCGGAGGATTTCGGGAATCGACTCGAAGCCGCTGAGCTCGAGTTCCAACTCCACGTGGTCGCGCCACACCTCGGCGACGTGATGCACGGTCCGCTCGGCGAGCGTCCGCACGGCCATTCGTTCGATCGGCGTCATCGGCCGCTGCGGAATGGTCGGCGTGCCGCTCCCGCCGAACAACCGATCGACGAGGAAGAACGCGAATTCCGATCCGATGTCGATGACGCCCTGCAGCCCGCCGACCGGCAGGATGTCGAAGGTGTACGCCGCGCATGGTGTGGGCAGCGAGAGCACGAACTCGCCGAAGCTGTACTGCTCGACGCTCTGCAGCCGCAGGTCGACCTGTCCGCGCACCCGGCCCAGGAGCCACCCTTCGAGCGATTTCGCCAGGCGTTCGTACATCGCTTCGAGCGTCCGCAGCTTCTCCTTCGAGACGCGGTAGGGACGCCGGAAGTCGTACAGTTGCGCGTCCAACCCGGCCGGCGGCGGCGCGACGGCGGCCGCGGCCGGCGCCGACCCCTGCCGGAACAGGGAGTCGATCTGATCCTGCGTGAGCGCTTCCTTGGTGGCGCGGTCGCTCATTGGATCACGAACTGCGGAAAGTAGATCTGCCGGATGGCGCCGGGAGCGAACAACTTGCTCAACCGGTCCTTGAGTTCGCGGCGCAGCGCCACACGCTGGCCAACGTCCGCCAGCTGGTCCACGGTCTTGCTCCCCAGGAGCTGCAGCGCCTGATCGCGAACCTCGGCGTCGCGGTCGTTCATCTGTTGGTTCACCGCGGCATCGCGCACTTCGATGGCCACCGTCACCATGAGAAAGCGCGTGCCGCCGGTGCCGGCCGGATTGAGCACCAGGTTGTCGATCTGATGCATCACCGTCGAACCAGCGTCGGCCTTTGCCGAGTCGGATGCCTGGGCGGCCGCTGCGGCCTGGAGCCGCTTCACCACGCGCGGTCCAACGAGCCCCGTTCCCAGGCCACCGCCCACCAGCAGCGCGACTGCGCCAACGACGATCGTGAGCACTTTGGACGGGCGTTGTGGTGCCGCGACTTCTTCCGGGGACGCAGGTGCTTCTTCAGCCATGTTTCCGTACCGAGGGGGTTCTGTGCAGCCATTGTCGCGAAGCGTCTCGCGCCCCCCACTAAGGCACACCGCGTACCACGTGCGCCCGCCGATGCCACGCCGCTGGCACGGATCGAACCCGTTGTCAAACAACGAGTTGGCGGAACGCCCCCCCGACCCCCCACGCCCCGGCACCATGCGCACCTTCTTCCCGTCGGCAACAACTTCCCAGCGCACTCGGCGCACTCTGCCGGTCTCCCATCCCCCAACCGCTCCACCCGGAAGCAGAGCGGGGCCGGACGAGTGTCCGGCCCCGGTGCGGAGTGAATCTTTCGGAACGCCGTGGATTTACTGTTTCAGATTCACGACCTCCTGGAGCATCTGATCACTCGTCGTGATCACGCGGCTGTTGGCCTGGAAGCCACGCTCGGCCACGATCATGTTGGTGAACTCGTTGGCCAGATCCACGTTCGACATCTCGAGTGCGCCGCTGGTGATGAACGACTGGCTGCCCTGAAGGGGGAGGCCCAGCACCGCGCTGCCCGAGTTGCCCGTGGTGGTATACATGTTGTCGCCCGACCGCATCAGGCCGCTCGGGTTGTTGAAGTCGGCCAGCACGATCTGCCCCAGCGGCTGGGTGACGCCGTTGGTGAACGACCCGGTGATCAGTCCCGTGCGGTCGATGGAGAAGCTCTGGAGCGTGCCGGCCGTGAAGCCGTCCTGGTTGCTCATCACGGCGGTGGTGCTGCCCGAGAAGCTCGACAGCCCGTTCACCGTTCCACTCCCCGCATCGAGCGTGATCGACATCGGCTGCGCCCCCGGCGGGGTGAACGTAATGGCCGGAATGGACGACGCGGCGGTGTCGAGCGTGCCGTCGTTCTTGAACACGAACTTGCCCGGTCCGAAGTTGGCCGGCGCGGTGTTGTCGTAGTTCAGGTTCGTCGGATCCACCTGCCAGTCCCACTCGTCGGGCGCGGTCTTCCACATCGTGACCTTGAGGTCGTGTTTGTTGCCCAGGGTGTCGTAGGTGGTGATGGTCGTGTCGAGGAACGCGCCGGCGTTGGCCGGATTGGCGAGGTCGGCGGCGTTGTTGACGCTGCCGGTGAAGATCGGCGCGCCCGCATCGATGTTGCCCGACAGCGTGACTTTGGTGGTCGCCGAGGCCGACGTCTTCTGGCCGAACGGCAGCTTGATGTCCTGGATCTGATCCGTCATCTGGCCGTTGACCGCCAGCTTGCCCTGGACCACGAAGCCGTTGGTCGGTGACACCAGCCGGCCGTCGGCATCGAGCTGGAAGTTGCCCGACCGCGTATAGAACTGCTGGTTGCCCTTGGCGACGACGAAGAACGCGTTGCCCTGGATGGCCATGTCGGTGTTGACGCCGGTGGTCTCGATGTTGCCCTGGCTGAACAGCGTGTCGATGCTCCCGATGGCCGAGCCGAGGCCGATCTGGATGGGGTTGGTGCCGCCCGATTCCCCGGGGGGCGGCTGGCCCCCTGGAGCAGCTGCGCGAACGCTTCCTTGAACGTCACGCGGCCGGACTTGAACGCCACCGTGTTCACGTTGGCGATGTTGTTGCCGATCACGTCCATTCGGGTCTGGTTGTCCTGCAGACCGGAGACGGCGGCGAAGAGGGAACGCATCATGGGAAGAACTCTCCTGAGGAGGAAGGAAATCAGCTGCCGCTGATTGCGGTCACGGAGCCGAAGGGGATGGTGAGCGGGCCGGCGCCGAGGACTGGGCCATTGGCGGTCGCCTGCAGGGAATCGATCTTCGCGACGGTGTACGTCGTCACCGGCACGCTGGCGCCGGTGGAGTCGGTGACCTCCACCTGGTAGGTGTAGGCCCCGCTCGTCAGCCCGGCGGCCGTCGCGCCGAGGGTGATCTTCTGATGGCCGCCGTTGAGCGAACCGAGGTGCTCGGTGTCCACCTCGGCGCCGGAGGCGTCGAAGATGTGAACGGTCGCATCGCCGCCGGTGTTGCCGACATCGAAGGTGATCGTAGGCGCGGTACCGTTGGTAACTGCTACCTGATTGCCGGTGGCCGTCACGGTACGCCCGATGGTCGTGGCGGCGGTGTTCATCGTCACCGCCTGTTCGATGCCCTGCGACGCCGTGTTCTGCGCCGACAGCGCCGAGTTGATGTCGACCAGTTGATTGAGACTCGAGAACTGGGCGAGCTGCGCCGCCAGGTCCTTTCCGTCCATGGGATTGGTCGGATCCTGATTCTTCATCTGGGCAACGAGCAGCTTGAGAAAGTCGTCCTGACCCATCGACGTGTTCATCGACGTGGACGCGGCTGCCGATTGCGTCGCGCCCGCCGAGGAAGACGTGGGCTGGATGGGAGCCGTCATGATGCGGATTCTCCGTGTGGTTTGGGCTGGGGTGATCGCCGGCCGGGGTTTCCCCACTGGCGGCGGGGCTGGCCGGCGTTCGATCCGCCCGACCCGCGTGAACTGCCTCGCGGAGGGTCGCCGCCTCCGCCCGGATTGCCGTTGGAAGTCGTGGCCGGCGCGGCGTCGGGAATTCCCCCGGCCCGTGCCGTCGCGTCGTCCGTACGCGACGCCGCCGATGCGTCGTGCACGCGAAGCGTCCCGACGTCGAGTCCGTGCTCCTGGAGCGTCGCGCGCAGCTGGCCCATGTCACTGGTCAGACGCTGCGAGAGAGTGCGATCCTGTGTGCCGACGGCCATCTGCACCGTGGCACCGCGCATGTTGACCCGAATGCGGTCGGTGGCGCCGTTCGCGCCATCGAGGCGCAATACGATCTGCGAGACCGGCTGCGCCATGACGGCATCGTGCGCGGCGTCGATGCGGGCAATCTGCGCCCCGATCGACGTGCGCGGGGCCGGCGCCTCGATCGGCGCCGGCGCCAGGATGCCGTGGTTCATGTCGTGCGCGGGCGCGGCAGCGCGGTCGGGGCCGGCAACCACCACCGGTGATTGACTGGCCGTGACCGTGGGCGACTGGTCGCGATGCGGCGCCCGGTCGCCCTGCGCGCTGCCGTCCGCGTTCGTCCCGCCCTGATCGTGTGCCGAGTTTGCAGGCGCGGCGCTCGATGCGGCCGCGTTCGATGGCGACGGCGCCTGCAGTCGGTGCCCCGTCACCGGCGCGGCCGGCGCGCCCTCCGCTCCGGCTACCGCCACCCGTGCCACTGCCGCCACGCGGGCAACCGACGCGACGGAGGCGACGGTGGCCACGCGCGCCACGCGTGCTGGCTGTGCAACGGCTGCGGGTGGCACAGCAGGTGCGGCGGGTGCCGCGCTCGACGGCGCTGCGGCGGGCGCGGGTGCCAGGTCGGAGGCTGGAGCGGCAGTCGCACGCCCCGCGATCGGGCGCGGGACGTCCGAACCCTCCGGTGTCGACTCCACATGCCCCGGATCCTGCGGGCCGAGCGTCCGCAGTCCCAACTGCGCCGCAACCTGCGCCAACCGTTGATTGGCGAGCGCCGGATCGGGTGCGTTCGTGATCGCCAGATCGGCGGCGAGCCCCTGCGAATGCAGCGAATGGTCGGTCCAGGTGACGACCGGGCCCGGCGTGGTGCGCCCCTGCGCGAACAGCTGGTCCTGCCGCGCCTGCGTACGGTATGTCTCGCGCACGTCCACGTCGTATCCGTAGTCGTGGCTCAGACGTGCGATGACCGCCGTGAGTCTGTCGCGAAACGCGGGCTGCAGCGCCGCCATGGATCGGATCACCGCACCGGCGGCGCCGGTGGGCGTGACGGGTGCCGCGGTCGTTGCGGGTGCTGCGGGTGCTGCGGGCGGCGCCAACGCCGGCGTCGGCAGCGGCGCGTCGGCGGACGGATCGAGGGCCGCGCCCTGCCCGCCGAGCAGCGTGCCGAGCAGTGTGGCTGGCTGCGGACTCGCCGCCGGCAACTGCACCGATTCGACGACGACATCGTCCAGCGAGAGATTCCGGAGCGGCGCGGCGTCGGCGAGGGACGCGAGCGACACGTAGCCAGCGGCGGGCGGCGCGTAGCCGGTTGGCGGCGTGCCGGTACGGCCGCCGGCCGGCGGAGCGAGGGTCGCCGGCGCGGGCGCCGGGAACGCCACCGGCAGAAAGCTCGCCAGCGCCACGGCGAAGATCGGCACGGGAGTTGTGTCCTTGCCGTCCGCTTCCGGCTTGCCGGGGTCGGACGGATGGCTGCCGGCGAGTGCCGCGGCGGGCTCGAAGCCGGACGCGAGCGCGGGGGCCGCGACCACGATGGCGGGAGGCATCATGGCAGCGGGGGGCGGAGCGTGAGTTGGCTCATCGCCGCCACGCGATCGGGCGGAAAGTTCGAGAGGATGTCGGCGGCGTGGCGGTTGTCCATTGCCGAGATCACCATCTGCGCGTCGGCGTTGCTCATCTGGACCAGCACTTTGGCCGCGTCGCGCGCCGGCATGGCCGCAAAGAGCCGTGCCAGGCGGCCCACCCGCGCCGTGTCCACGCGCTTCACCGTGTCGCGCGGCATCGCCGCCGTGACGATGCCGGCCTTCATGACGTGCCGCAGGTCGACCGGCGGCGTCGAGTCATGGTGTACGGCGAGCGCGGCGGGATGCCGTTGCGCGGGCTGCGTATCGGCGACCGGTGCCGCGACGGGCTTCGTCGCAACGGGGCTGGTCGCGTCGTGGGTCGTGGAATCGACGGTGGCCGAATCGGCCGCCGTCGCCACATGCGACCCGGAGTCGTTCGCGGCTCCCTTCGCGGCCGCCGGTGCCGCTGTCGAGTCGGCCCGCGGATGAGGCGCGTGCCGGCCCAGGGCGACGGCAACACCCGTGCTCCCGCCGAGGCCCACCACGAGGCCGAGCACGGCCATCACGATCAGGCGCTTCATCAGCGGTTCCCTCCGGCTGCCGACCGCGGGTGGCCCTGGTTGAAGCGCGCCAGCGCCACGGCGTCCATCGCGACCCGGTCGGCCGCGGCGGCTTCGAGGCGCACCACTTCGAGGTGGCGTTCGTGCAATCGATCGAGCGCGCACCGGTCGCGCGATGCTTCGTCGTGCAGTTCGCGCGCGCGCGCGGCGATTTCGTGTGCCGCGGCCACCGCCTCCTTGGCCGCGTCGAGGCGCGCATCGATGGACGTGAGGACCGAGGAGAGCGCGTGCAGCTCGCCGATCGTGGCACCGGCTCGCGCGGCGGCGGCGATCTGCGTCTCGCCGGTAACGCGGGCGTCGCACACGGCCTCATGGGCGGCGCTCGCCCGGTCCACGTCGCGACGGGCCTTGACGAGTTCGGCGGCCACGCGTTCTTCGCGTTCGATGCGCAGATCGTGGACGCGCTTCAGGGAGAACTTCTTCACGGGACTACCGGAGTGGAGGTGAGGGCGCTGGCGCTGCCGGCGATGGCCGTCAGCGAGGCGCGCGTCTGGGCGAGCGACGAGCGCTCGTCGGGGCGTTGGCGGAGCAGCTTGGTGATCGGGTCGCGCAGTTCGAGCGCGATGTCGACCGCGGGCCGGCTGCCACGCTGGTAGGCGCCTACGAGGATCAGGTCTTCGGTTTCGCGGTACGCCGACTCGAGGGACAGCAGCGTGTCGGCCGCCGCCCGATGCTCGGTGTCGATGATCTGATCGCGCACGCGGCTCTTGCTCTCCAGTACGTCGATGGACGGGAAGTGCCCCGCCGACGCGAGCTTGCGCGTGAGCACGATGTGTCCGTCGAGAATCGAGCGCGTGGCGTCGGCGATCGGTTCGTTGAAGTCGTCGCCGTCCACGAGCACGGTGTAGATGCCGGTGATGGCACCGGAGCGCGAGGGCCCGGCCCGCTCCAGCAGGCGGGGCAGCGCGGCGAACACCGACGGCGGATACCCCTTGGTCGTGGGGGGCTCGCCGACGGCGAGCCCGATCTCGCGCCACGCCGTTGCCACGCGTGTCACCGAGTCGACCATCAGCAGAACGTGCTTGCCCTGGTCTCGGAAGAACTCGGCGATCGCCGTGGCCACCAGCGCGCCGCGGGCGCGCACGAGCGCGGCCTGGTCGCCCGTGGCGACGATCAGCACCGATCGCGCCAGCCCTTCGGGCCCGAGTGAGTGTTCGATGAAGTCACGCACTTCGCGGCCGCGTTCGCCGAGGAGCGCGATCACGTTCACGTCCGCCTTCGCGTGCCGGGCGATCATGCCGAGCAGCGTGCTCTTGCCCACGCCCGATCCGGCGAAGATGCCCACGCGCTGGCCGCGGCCGATGGTGAGCATGCCGTCGATGGCGCGGACGCCCGTCTCGAGCGGTTCGTCTACCAGGCGCCGCTCCAGCGGATTGGGCGGTTCCGCGGAGAGCGGCACCCGCTCGTGCGCGTCGAGGCGTCCCTTGCCGTCGATCGGACGCCCCAGCCCGTCGAGCACGCGGCCGAGCATTTCCGGTCCCACCTCGGCGCCCGACAGGCGTCCCAGCGGCTCCACGGAACTGCCCGCGTGCAGGCCGTCGAGTTCCCCAAGCGGCATGAGGAGAATGCCGCGCTCGTGAAAGCCGACCACCTCGCCGAGCACCGAGTGGTCACCGCCGGTGCTCGTGATGCGGCACAATTCGCCAAGCCCGAGTTCGAGCCCCACGGCTTCGATTACCAGGCCCACGACGCGCACCACGCGGCCAAAAGCGGCGAAACGCGCACACTCGTCCACGGCACGGAGGGCAGCTCTACACGTCATACTGTGCCACCCGCCGGTAGAGGCGTTCGAGCGCCGTGTCCACGCGTCCGTCCACGATGCGTTCCGGCCCCTCGACCACGCATCCGCCCGGTACGATGGTCGGGTCGGCCACCCACTGGTCCGTACGGCTCGGGACGCCGCTGGCGGCGTCCACGATCGCCATCGCGGAGAGGTCCGATGGATTCACGCGCACGCGAACCGGCTGGTCGACGTCGAAGTCGTTCCGCGCGCGCTCCACCAGCTCATGGAGCAGCGTGGGGTCGGCGCTCAGTTCACGCTCCATCAGGTGGCGCGCGATCGCCGTGGCCAGTGCGCAGAGATTGTCCTCGAACGCTTCCGCCCACGCGCTCTGGTTGGCGGTCATCCGGCAGAGCGCCTCGTTGGCTGCCTCGACGGTGGTGTGCAGGCGGGCGCGCTCGGCGCGTTCGCCCGCCAGCCGGCCCTCCTCGTACCCGCGCTTGAACCCTTCGGCGGCCGCCCCGGCCACCGCGGCGTCGGACTTCGCACCCGGTACCGCCTGGCCGGCCACGATCTCGGGAATGTAGGACAGGTCGGCCAGCTGCCACGCGTCGGGCGCAGCCACGAACTGCGGCTCCGTGGGCCCTGGAAATTCAGACGACCACATCGTCATCCGCTCCGTTCACCACGATCTCGCCTGCTTCCTCGAGTTCGCGCACTTGGGCCACGATGCTCGCCTGTGCGGCTTCCACGTCGCGCATGCGAACCGGTCCCAGCAAGTCCATTTCGTCGTTGAGGGCGGTCACGGCGCGCTGGCTCATGGCCCCGGTCACCTTCTCCTTCAGTTCCGCGCTCGCCGCCTTGAGGCTGAGCGCGAGCGCCTTGACGTCCACGTCGCGCAGTACGCGTTGCAGCGATCGCGAGTCGAGCGTGCTGATGTCCTCGAACACGAACATCAGGTTCTTGATCTCCACGCAAAGCTCCGGATCGCGTTCGCTCACGCTGTCGAGCAGCGCCTTCTCCAGCGAACCCGGCACCAGATTGAGCACCGAGGCAACGGCCGCCGGCCCGCCCGACGTGCTCATGCCCTGGTTCACCGACAGATCCGTCTCGTCGGCGATCGAGCGTTCGATGATCTGCAGCAGGTCCGGCGCCACGCGTTCCATGCGTGCCATGCGGAACACCACTTCCGCGCCCGTGGCCGGATCCAGTTCCTTGAGCACGGCCGCAGTCTGCGGCGAGTCCAGGTGCGCCAGGATCAGGGTGGCGGTCTGTGGATGTTCGCCGCGCAGCATCGTACCGAGCTGCTGCGGATCGGCATTCCGCAACCGGTGCAGGCCCGCGGTATCGGCCAGCTGGCTCTGCACGCGTTCCAGCACCTGTTGAGCCTTCCGCGCGCCGAGCGCCTTCTCGAGAATCTCACGCGCCGCATCGATGCCGCCCGCGGCCAGCGATTCGGCCGCCATGAACTCGGCGAGCCATTCCTCGACGATGGCCTCCACGGCCTGTCCGTCCACGCGGTCCAGCCGGGCGATCTCGAAGCCCAGCGCTTCGACTTCCTCAGGTGCCAGCCGCTGCGTCACCTTGGCGGCGCCTTCGGTGCCCAGCACCAGACAGAGCACGGCCGCCTTCTGGCGGCCCGTCATCGAATCGGTGGGCGCGAGACGCGCAATGGCGGTCGCCATGACGTCACGCCTCCTTCAGCCAGGCGCGCATGAGGCGCGCGGCGTCTTCGGGTCGCGTGTCCACGGCCGACGCGACGCGATTGCGTACCGCCATCGTGGCGCTGACCGCCGCCTCCGTCATCGCGCCGGCGGCGGTCGACTCCAGTTCCAGCGCCGGCCCCGGAAGTGCGCGCGTCTCGTGCTTCCGTGACGCCGGCGTGCGCAAGGCCCGCACGGCGAGCAGGGCGATGATGAAGGCGAAGGTCAGGCCCAGCGCGCCGACGCCGAGCTGCTGATAGGGGCGGATTTCATCGAGCACCGTCGGCTTGAGCACCGGGACCGGCGCCGGTACCGCGGCGTCGTCGAACGGCAGGCTGACCACCGATACCACGTCGCCACGCGCCGAGTCGATACCCACCGCCGTGCGGACCAACGAATCGATGCTGGCCAGCTCCGCTGGCGAACGCGGCGCGAACTTGGGTTTGTCCGGCGTACCGACCTGCCGCTCGTTCACGAGCACGGCCACGGTCAGCCGGCGGATGGTGCCCGCCGCGGGCGTGAATGTCTCGGTCTGCTTCGAGTTCTCGTAACTGGTGGCCTGATTGGTGGAGCCGGCGCCGCCCTGCGCTCCCGGCACGATCTCCGCCTTCTGTTCGGTGGACACGGCCTGCTTGGAGGGATCGACCGTCTGCGTGGTCCGCTGGAGCTGGTCGAAGTTCATGTTCGCCGACACCTGTACCCGCGCGTTGCCGGGGCCCACCAACTGGGACAGGAGTGTGGTAGCCTTGCCGCGCAGGTACGTCTCGAGCTCCTCTTCCACGCGCAGCTGGTGGCTGGTGAGCGCCGTGGCGGAGGAACTCTCCGCGGCTTCCGACAGCAGATGCCCTGCGTCGTCCACGATCGTCACGTGGTCGCTCGTCAACCCGTCGACGCTGCTCGCCACCAGGTGCGCGATGCCGATCACGACATCGGAACTCGGCGTCCCGTCGGTCGTCTTCAGCACCACCGACGCCTCTTCGGGCGCCGTTCCCGACGCGTACGTCGTGGTCTCGTTCAATGCCAGGTGGACCTGTGCGCTCTCGATGCCGCGCATCTTTCCGATGGTGCGTTCGAGTTCGCCCTCCAGCGCCCGCCGGTAGTTCACGCGCTGCGTGAAGTCGGTCATCGACCACGACGGCTGATCGAACAACTCCATGCCGGGCCGCCCGCCGTCGGGAATTCCGCCGTCGGCCGCCAGCGTTACGCGCGCGCGGGCCAGATCCGGGGCCGCCACCAACACGCCCGTGCCGGTGGCATCCAGTTGATACTTGATGCCGGCCTGGTCGAGCCGGCTCGTGATCTGTCCCATGCTCTCCAGAGGCACGCCGCTCACCGCCCGCAGCATGGCCGGCTGCGCGGCCCACCGGGCGAGCAGCACGATCGCCACCACGGCCATCGCCGCCACCCCCAGCGCGACCACGCGGCGCGTGCCGCCGACGCGGTCCAGCATCTCTTCCAATTGGTCGGGCATTCGGTCAGCTCTGCATGTTGACGATGGTCCGATACGCGTCGGTCAGCTTGTTGCGGAGTTCCACCAGCATGTTGATCGTGATGCCGGCTTCCTCGGTCGCCGCCATCACGTCGTGCAGCTCCACGGGCTCGCCGCGCACGAAGCGCTGCATGTAGTCGGTGGCGCGATCCTGCGTGGCCGAGGCCTCGTTGAGCATGTTCTTCAACTGATCGGCGAACGACGGACCGTTGGACGCGCCGGCATCGAGGGTGACCGCCCGCCGGCCGTCCAGCCCCGGCGTCTGCTGCAGGCCGCGGAGTGCCGCGGCGCCGATCGGGTCGCTCATGTCACGCCTTGAGGTCGAGCCGAACGCCGCGCGACACCGGCGCATCCGACGGTGTCGGGGCGGCCTGGGTACGCGACAGATATCCGTAGGTGAGCGGACCGCGGGCACCCGCCCGCGCGAAGTGCTGCCGTTCGTCGGTGGTGAGGATCTTCCACAGTTCGGGGTCGGTGCCGGCCGGCGCTTCCGCCGGCAGCGCGTCCTGGCCGGCGCGTGCCGCCTGGAGGCGCGTCGCCGACGGCGGGGCGCCGGCAGGTGCCGGTTCCGCGGCACCGCGCCCGCGTTCCGGCGTGGTCGTCCGATTGAGCGACGCGCCGCCGATCAGGCCCGGTGGCAGATTTCCGATTCCGTTGACACTCATGGTGCTGTTCCTCGGGTCGTCAGATGTCGATCGCGCGACGCAGCATGGCCTTTCCGGCCTCGAACGTGGTCGCGTTGGCTTCGTACACGCGTCGTGCGTCCATCATGTCCACCATCTCGGTCGTGATCTCGACGTTCGGATAGCGCACGTAGCCCTGCGCGTTCGCGTCGGGATGTCCCGGGTCGTACACGAGCGGCCCGGGGGTGGGATCGGTGGCGATCGCCGCCACGCTCGTGCCGGCGCCGGTATCGGCGGGGTTGGCGGTCGCCGCCGTTGCGGCCAGCGCATCGCGCGCCGCGCTCGCGAAGTCGGGCCCGTTCTGCGCCAGGGGCAGCAGTTGCGGAATCGTCGCCTGGGGTGTCGCCGTGCCCGGCTGCAGCGAGACGACCTCGCGCTGATACGGCTGCCCCCCGGGACCGTGCGTGGTTTCCGCGTTGGCAATGTTGTTGGCGGCCACTTCCATGCGCACCCGCTGAGCCGAGAGCCCGCTCGTGGCGATGGCGAGCATCCGGAACATCGGGGGCGGCGCCGACGTGGTCGGCGCATTGAACGGAAGGAGCGGCAGCGCTCCGGGGATCGTCGACGGCATCGCGCTAGTGGTCCTGGAGCCCGGCGTTGATCTGCTGGTACGTCTTCTGAAGCAGCGAGGCTACGGCGTCGTACCGCACCTGTTCGTCGGCCAGCGACGTCATCTCCGATTCCAGATTCACGGGACCGCTCGCGCCGGCCGCGGCAGTGCCGGGCAGCGCGAAGCCGGTGCCACCGTTGGCGGTCGCGTTCGCGACGCGCTCGGCGATGGCCCGCGTTCTCGCGCTGCTGGCGTCGAGCGCCTCGCGGAGCGACGACGCGGCGGACACCCGGTCGATGAAGCCGAAGAGCATGAGAGTTCGGAGTCGAATGAATGGAGCAACTCACCGGAGCCACGTCGCCCCGGCGCGACCCGTAGGAGCAAGGTCCGGACCATGGCACCACGCGACGCGGGCGCCGGTTCCAGAGTCGGAACCGGCGCCCGCACGTGCCACGCAACGTGTTGTGCCGAGGTGGGTTATCGAACTGCGATCGTGCGCCGGATGGGAGGGCGGTCACGCGTTGCGGCTGGCGGCAGTACTCGCCCACTCGGCGAGATCGGCCGCCACGACCGGGTCAAATCTTCCGCGTCGGTCGCGTCAACCGTCCGCGTCGGCGTCGGCATCGGACGCCGGCGTGTTGAGCTTGGAGCGGAGCGTGCGGACGCTGATGCCGAGCAACTTCGCTGCCTGCGTCCGATTCTGCCCCGTGCGATCCAGCGCCTGCTCGATCAACACCCGCTCCGCCTCGTTGACGTTGAGCGTGGTCAACACCACGCGGTCGTCGCCCGCCGCGCCCTGGACCGCGGGCATGCCTTCGAATGACGTCGGCGCGCGGGGAGACGTCGCGGAGGGAAGGAACCGGGGACCCGACGTCGCCACGTCGAAGCTGCCCCGTTGCAACACGGCTCCCACCGAAAGGATCACAGCCCGCTCCACCACATGCTGCAGTTCTCGCACGTTGCCCGGCCAGTCGTATTCCTGCAGCAGCCGCAACGCGTCGGGGGCGATGGCGGTGATCTCCTTCTTCATTTCCTGCCCGGTCTGCACGGCGAACCGTAACGCCAGCAACGGGATGTCGTCCGCGCGATCCCGCAGCGGCGGCAGGAACAGCGGCAGAACGCTCAATCTATAGTATAGGTCTTGCCGAAACCGGCCGGCGGTGACCTCCTCGGCGAGATCGCGGTTCGTGGTCGCGATGATGCGCACGTTCACCTTGATCGGCGTCGTGCCGCCCACCCGCTCGAACTCCTGTTCCTGCAGCACGCGCAACAGCTTGGCCTGCAGCTCCAGGCGCATCTCGGTGATCTCGTCCAGCAGCAGCGTGCCGCCGTTGGCGCGCTCGAACGCTCCCTCGACGCGCTTGATCGCGCCGGTGAACGCGCCCTTCTCGTGCCCGAACAGCGCACTCTCCACCAGGCCTTCGGGCAGGGCGGCACAGTTGAGCTTGATGAACGGTTTGTCGCGCCGGTCGCTCTGGTCGTGGATGGCGCGGGCGAACAGCTCCTTGCCGGTACCGCTCTCCCCCTGGATCAGCACCGTGGCGCGGGTGGGGGCGGCCATGGCCACGGCCTGCAGAACGCGCCGGATGGGCACGCTGTCGCCGATGATCTGGCGCGCATTCCGGAGGCCCATCACCTCCTCGCGCAGCGCATCGTTCTCCCGGCGCAGGCGAACCACCTCCAGCGCCTGCTCCACGGCGAGTTCCACCTGTTCGGCGCGCACCGGCTTGGTGATGTAGTCCACCGCGCCGGCCTTGATGGCCGTCACGGCGTGCTCGATGCTCCCGAACCCCGTGAGGACGATGAGGGGAATTTCATAGCCCTCGTCGCGCAGCAAGGCGAGAAATTCGAGGCCGCTCACGCCCGGCAGCCGGTAATCCGAAATGATGAGATCGACGGATTCGCGGGTGAGGAGCTTGAGCGCCTCGGCGACGGTGCCGGCCAGCACCGGGCGGTGCCCGGCCCGCTCCAGCACGCGGTCCAGGGTCAGCCGGATTGCTTCGTCGTCGTCAAGACAGAGGATCGTCGCCATCGACTGCCGCCCCACGTGGTCAGGTTGCTTCCCCGCCCGCCGGGCGAAGCCGACTAAAGTATGACCAGAAGCGTCCGAAAATCCAAGACAATGGACGTGTGTCCACGTTTCGCGGAGCCCGTATGCGTATTACATCGAATATGATGGCCAGCAGCGCGATCCTGGGACTGCAGCAGAATCTGGCGCAGCTCACGGCCGCCCAGCAGCAGGTGTCCACCGGACTGCGGGTGCAGGCGATGTCCGACGACCCCAGCGCCGGCGCCCAGATCATGCAGTCCAGCCGCACCCTCCGCGCCCTCGATCAGTACAAGCGCAACATCCAGGCGGGGACCACACGCTCGCAGGCCGAGGAGACGGCGCTCAATTCGCTCACCAATCTCCTGACCCGCGCCAAAGAGCTCGCCATTTCGCAGGGCACCGGCACCGCCGACGCCAGCACACGGCTCGTCACGAAGTCCGAAGTCGACCAGCTGCTCGGCGAGGCGCAGTCGCTCGGCAATTCCCAATTCGAGAATGGGTATCTGTTCGGCGGCTTCGATTCCAACACGATCCCCTTCCCGTCCACCACGCCGCCCTTCGCGAACGCCACACCGCCCACCGGTCAGGTCACCACGGAGATCGGGCCGGGCCAGTACTCCAACGCCAGCCATGACGGCAAGCAGGTCTTCCTCGACACCGGCGTCCTGCAATCGCTCTCCGATCTGTCCACCGCCCTCGGATCAAACGACGTGGCCGGCATTCAGCAGGCGGTTGGCAGCATCAGCACCGCCTTCGACGGCGTGCAGCGGCTGCTCGGCGACGTCGGGGCCTGGCAGAACGGCTTCCAGGTGGCATCGTCGAACATCGATGCCCTCAACGCCAATCTGACCACGCTCAAGTCGAGCCTCTCGGACGCGGACATGGAGAAGTCGATGACCGACCTGTTGAGCCGCCAGAACAGCTATCAGGCGGCAATGCTCGCCACCTCGCGCATCATGAGTCTCACCTTCACCGACTACATGCGATGACCCCCGTGATCGACGGTACCGCCGTGCGTCGCGACGACGACGAGATGCTTGCCGTCGCGTCGCCCGTCCTCGGCCCGCTGGAAATCGCCCCCGCCGACGTGCGGACGTTTCCCCACGGCCTGCTCGGCTTTCCCGAGTGCCGGCGGTTTGCCCTGCTCGCCATCGACGGCCGCGGCGGGATGTACTGGCTGCAGTCCATCGAACACCCCGCGCTCGCCTTCCTACTCGTCGACCCCTTCCGGCTGGTGGACGACTACGTCGTGGAGATTTCCGATCTCGACCGGCACGAACTGGCCGCCGATAATCCGGCTGAGGTTCTGGTACTCGCCATCCTCACCCTGCCGGAGCGCCCCGGCGCCCCGTGCACGGCCAACCTCCAGGGACCCGTGGCCGTGAACCTCCGCACCGGCGTGGGCCGGCAGCTCGTGCTCGCCGATGCGCGCAACGGCGTGCGTACGCCGGTCGATCTGGCGCGGCTCGCCGGCTGAGATCTAATGGCGACCCCTAAAGTCCCCCGGACGATCCTCCGATACGTGCTCGCAGCGATGACCAAATGGGGTCGCCGCACGGAGCACGGACGCTCCAAGAATCGTTAAGGGAGGAACACGCAGATGCGCATCAACACGAACATCGCGGCGCTCACGGCGCAGCGGAACCTGAACATGACGGAGACCTCACTGCAGAAGTCGATGCAGAAGCTCTCGTCGGGCTTCCGGATCAACAACGCGTCGGACGACGCGGCAGGGCTCGCCATCTCCAACAAGCTCGGCGCCACGGTGCAGTCGTTGACGCAGGCCTCGCGCAACGCCGACCAGGCGAACTCGGTCATGCAGATCATGCAGGGCGGCGCATCGCAGATCGAGAGCATCCTCCAGCGCATGAAGGAATTGGCCACGCAGTCCAACTCCTCCACGGTTGACTCCGCCGCTCAGACGCAGCTGAACAACGAGTTCACCTCGTTGAAGAACGAGATCGACCGCATCACCGGCACCACGCAGTTCAACGGCAACAACCTGCTCGACGGCTCCTTCGGCGCCAGCGTGAACACCGACGCGGGCACCAGCACGGTGCTTGCCTCGGCGACAACCCACGTTTCGGGAGCTGACATCAACGGCACCGCCGCGGGAACATACACCGTCGACAATTCAGTGGCGGGCAAGATCACGATCAGCAACGCCGCTGGTGACGCACAGACGGTCGTCGTTGGCACTGACGGTCAGCAGAACGTCAACTTCTCCTCCTTCGGCATCACGCTGAAGCTGACGTCCGGGTACACTGCCGCAGGCACCGCGGCAAGCGGCGACCTCGTCGTGGCCGGCTCCGGCGGCAGCTTCATGGTCAGCTCCAGCGGCCACTACGACAGCAGCGACCTGCTCGCCATGAGCACCGTCGATCTCAGGACCGGCGCCACCGGCCTGAACGTTCAGAGCAATACGATCGACACCGCTGCCAACGCCCAGGTCGCGCTGACATCCATCGACAAGGCGCTGACCACGGTCAACACCCAGCTCGGCACCATCGGCGCCCTGCAGAACCGGATCGATTTCGCGAACCAGAACACCAAGTCGCTGATCCTCAACACGCAGGCGGCCGTGTCCACCATCAAGGACGTCGACATGGCGTCGGAGATGACGAACTTCTCCAAGAACCAGATCCTGCAGCAGGCCGGCACCGCGATCCTGGCGCAGGCCAACCAGAGCGCCCAGAGCGTGCTCAAGCTCCTCGGCTGATTCCTCTGGCTTCACCACTCCCGGGGGCCTAGCGCCCCCGGGAGTTCTTCGCTTCAAGCAGGCACGGAGCCTACGTCATGACAACACCGGTCAGCCAGATCAGTGGTCTCGCCAGTGGAATCCAGTGGCAGGACATGGTCACCCAGCTCGTCTCGCTGCAGTCGCGGCAGCAGCTCACGCCGCTCACCGACAAGCAGACGGCCGACAAGAGCGAGGAGAGCGCCTGGACCACCTACCAGGGACTGGTCAGCGCGCTCCAGGACGCCGCCGACCAGATCGCGAACCAGTCCGCGCTCTCGGGTACCACGGCCAGTGCCGGCACCAGCGCCTCCGGGCGCTCGTTGTTCTCGGCCACTACCACGGCCACGGCCGCCCCGGGCAGCTACTCGGTGGAAGTCGATTCCCTCGCGGCGGCCGAGAAGCTCTCCGGCAACGTCGTTGCCAGCGCCACCACGGCCCTCGGCCTTTCCGGCACCTTCTCCGTCAACGGCGCCGGCATCACCGTGGATGCCACCGACACGCTCAGCTCCCTGCGCGACAAGATCAACGCCGCGAACTCGGGGGCCACGCCCAGCAACGTCACCGCATCCATTCTCACGAGCGCCGACGGGTCGTCACGGCTCACCCTCGCCACCAGCGTCACCGGCGCCGACGGAATCCGCCTGGAAGACGGCACCTCGGCCACCGGCGGCGTGCTGACCCAACTCGGTTTCAACGACGGCACAACGTCCGTCAACACCATCGCCGACGGCAGTGTGCAGAGCTACGGCTTCTCGTCCACCAAGGCCGCCATCGCCAGCATGCTCGGCGTCGCCGTTCCGCCGGGGACATCGATCACCGTGGACGGCAACACGATTCCCATCGACCTGTCCGTCGATACGCTTGCCACGATCGCGGCCAAGATCTCGGCCGCCGGTTCCGGCGCCAGCGTCACGACGGCCACGGTCAACGGTGCGCCCACGTATCACCTCGACATCGCCGGCTCCGTGGGCGGCGACCAGCGGACGCTCGAGTTGCTGGGCCTCTCGCGCGCCGGCCGGAGCGCGGTGCAGCAGTCCCTGACCACCAACAGCGTGCTCACCGACAGCACCACGGGCAGCACGGCCACCTCGTCGTCGCTGCTCACGAACCTCGGCACCGGAGGCGCCTCTGCCAACGTCGCCGTCGGCGACACGATCACGGTGCAGGGCACGCGCGCCGACGGAACGGCAGCCGTGGCCACGCTCGTCGTGTCCAGTGCGTCCACGGTGCAGGACCTGCAGACCGCCATCGCCGGTGCCTTCTCCACCGGCGGGCGCCCCGTCAGCGTCGGCTTCAGCGGCGGCCAGTTCCAGCTCACCGACACCGCCGGCGGCAGCTCGCAGTTGGCGCTGACGCTCTCGTCCGACAACGCCGGCGGCGGCACGCTCTCCTTCGGCGGCACCACCACCACGGCCGTGGGACGGGCGCGCGAACTCGTCGCCGGCTCCGACGCCACCATCAAGGTGGACGGCACCACGCTGCAACGGTCGAGCAACACCATCTCGGATGCCATCAGCGGCGTGACGCTGAATCTCCAGGCCGCCGAGATCGGATCGCCGGCGGAGCTCACCGTGGCGCGCGATACGTCCGGCGCCGTCGCCGCCATGCAGAAGTTCGCCAGCGCGTACAATGCCGCCCAGGCCTTCCTGGGCCAACAGCAGCAGTCCAGCGGCCCGCTTGCGCACGACTCCACCCTGCGTTCCACCCTCAACAGCCTGCGCAACGCCATCATCGGCAACGTTGCCGGCCTCTCGTCCACGAACGCCTACACCAACGCCTTCCTGGCCGGCGTCTCGCTGGACAAGACCGGCGTGCTGCAGGTTGACACCACGGCGCTGACGAATGCGCTCAACACGGATCCCACCGACATCCTGCAGCTCTTCACGACCAGCGCGGTAACCAGCGCCCCGACGCTCGCGGCGCCAGCCTGGACCGACGCCACACAGCCGGGCACCTACGAGGTGAAGGTCACGCAGGCCGCCACGACCCCCGGCTTCGCCGGGACCGCGCCGGTGAGCGGCAGCTATACCGCCGCCGGCAGCGGCGACACGTTCAGCGTGGTCGACAGCACGTCGGGCGCCACCGCGTCGGTGAACCTCGCCACCGGCGACACCGTCGACAGCGTCATTTCCAAACTGAACGCCGCGTTCCAGAGCGCGCGGGTGAGTGCCGTGGCTGCCAAGGACGTGAGCGGCAACCTCACGATCACAGGGACCGCGTACGGCAGCGCCGCCACCCTCACCGCAGGCGTGGGCAACCCGACGGCCGCCGCGTGGCTCGGCGTCGCCGACCAGACCTCGGCAGCCGGCACCGACGTCGCCGGTTCGTTCGCGTCCACGGACGCGCAGGGCAACGTGACCACCTACGCGGCCACCGGCTCCGGCCAGTCGCTCGTCGGCGCCACCGGCACGGCCGTCGATGGACTTCTGGTCAGCTACACCGGCCCGGCACCGACTGCCGGCCAGACACTGGATGCCGGCTCGGTCTCGTTGTCGCTGGGTGTGGCCGGCATGATGCAGCGCGCCGCGGACGCCATCGCGCGCACCGGCGACGGGACCATCGCCATCCACAATGCCTCGCTGGAGCAGCAGATCTCCGACCTGGACACGCAAGTCGCGAATGTTCAGGAGCGGCTGAGCCGATACCAGACTTCGCTCACGCAGCAGTTCACCGCCATGGAGACCGCAATGGCTGCCATCCAGGCCCAGAGCAACTGGCTCGCCGGGCAGATCGGCTCGCTGCCCTCCATGAGCAGCGGCAGTTCCTCCTCGTCGTCATCCTCCAGTACGGGCTGATCATCATGTCCTATACGTCACACGCCGCCCGCTACCGCGAAGTCGCGGTCTTCTCCGCCTCCCCCAGCCAGCTGGTGGTACTCACCTACGACCACCTGCTCCGGGAACTCCGGCGGGCCGGCACGGCGCTCGAGCAGGGCGACGCGGAACTCCGGTGCTCGGCCCTGGACCGGAGCCGCGAAGCGCTGCGCGAACTGTTGACGGCACTCGACGCCGAGCGCGGCGGCAGGCTGGCGGACAATCTCTCGGCGCTCTACACCTTTGCCCTCGCCGAACTGGTGGGGGTGCGGGACGGCCACGACCTCCCCCGGGTTCGGCGGCTGACCGCCATGTTCCAGGAGTTGCGCGACGCGTTTGCCACCGCCGCAGACCAGTGCAAGGCCGGAGCGGCGTGATGCCTCGCGGCTCGGCGCCCCGCGCGACTGCGATCCTGGACGGGGGTCCGCTGCTCGATCGCCTCGCCGCGGTTACGGCCCAGGCACTCGACGCGTGCCGGTCTGAAGACACCGACCGGCTCATGCAGGCCATCGGCGAGCGCGCGAGCGCGGCGGCCGATCTCGAGCGGTTCTTCGTCGCCGTCCGTCAGGCGCTCACGGCGGGTATGGCCCCGGGCGCCGAAGACCCTGCACTGGCCATCGTGGTCCAACGACTGCGCGACGCGGACCGCCAGGGGCGGGAACTCGAAGCGGCCGTGCGGGCCCGGCGCGACGAACTGGCGCGTCGACTCGCCGCGGCCCGGCGCGACCGCACCGCCATGCAGAGCTACCTCGGCGCCGAACCGGCCCGCCGGCCTCGACTCGACCGGCGATTCTAGCCGGATCCGGGGCACCCTCCGCTCAAGTTCTGCCGGCCGGGTGCCGATACGGACATCCGGAACCTCTGGAGAACCTATGAGAATCAATGCCAACCCCGCGGTCGAGCCGGCGGCCCGCGTCACGCGCGACGTCCCGGAGCCTGGAATCGGCGCCGACCAGAAGCGTGCCAATGGCGGCACGCCAACCCGTGATTCCGTTCACATCTCGGACGCCGGCCGTGCCAGGGCCGCCGGTACGTCGCAGCCGCCCACGCCGGAACGGATCCAACAGATTCGCCAGCGCGTGCTCAACGGCGAATACGACAGTGTCGAGGTGCTCAGCAACACCGCCCGTCGGATTCTCGGCAGCGGAGACGCCTGAGCGAATACTGCTGGAGATGGTGACAAATGAAATTCCTCGTCGTGGATGATTCCGCGACCATGCGTCGCATCATTGTCAATTCGCTTCAGCGCATCGGCTACACCGACTGCGTCGAGGCGGCCGACGGCGCCGAGGCGCTCGCCCGATACACCTCGACCATCGGCTTCATCATCACCGACTGGAACATGCCAAATATGTCGGGGCTGGACTTCGTGCGCGCACTCCGCGCCCGCGAGGACGGCCAGGCGGTGCCGGTTCTGATGGTCACCACGCGCAGCGTGCGCGAGGACATCATCGTCGCCGTCGAAGCAGGCGTCAACAACTACATCGTGAAGCCATTCACGCCGCCGGTGCTCAAGGAAAAGATCGACGCCCTCCTTCCGGGCGCGGCGGCCACCGCCACCTGACCCATGTCGACCAGTCACGCGGAAGATTCGTTCTATACGTCCGAGGCCGCCCTGCGCCTCGTCGACGCGGCGCTCAGCGAACTCCGCGACGAGGGCGATGAACCCCTGTCCCTTTCCCCGGGCGGCGTCGGGGAGCAGGGCTCCGCGTCGATCGGCCTCGTGGGACTGTCGCGGATTCTCGTCCGCGCCTACGGCGAGATCACGAGTCTGCTCCACAACCTGCAGGAGAGCCGGGCGATGCTCGAAGACGCCGCCGTGGAGCGGCTCCAGCACACGCACCACAAGCTGCAGGAGGTCTCCAACGTCACCGAGATCGCGGCCACCGACATCCTGAATCGACTCGAGAAGGCCGTGGGACTCGTTGACGTGCTCGAAGGCGCCGATCAATCCGACCGCGCCGAGACCGCGAATGCGCTGCGCGACGAATTGTTCGCGACCATGAGCGCCATGCAGTTCCAGGACATCACCGCCCAGCAGATCAACTACGCGTCGAGCGTCCTGACGGAGATGGAACAGCGCATGGCGCAGCTCGCGCGGATCTTCGACCCGGCGGCCTTCCAGACCGAGGCCGGCCGTATCGAACCGTCCGCCGCGGCGTTCGATCCCGACGCGTCGACGTTGAATGCCGACGTGCGTCAGGCGGTCGCCGACGCGATCGTCGAAACCGCCGGCCGCTCCGCCTGAACGGCGCGCCGCCATTTCCTCCGCCTCCCATTTCGCTGCACGACTCCCATGGCCTTCTCCATCGACGACCTCATCGCCCTGCTGATGCAGGCAGAGCCGGGCGACCAGGTCATTCTCGGCGAACTCCGGGCCATGCTCGCCGGCGCTATCGTCGAGCCGAGCCTCTCCGACGACGTTCGCGTGCTCTTCGTGTCGGCGGCGCAGGCGGCCAGCCGCGGCGCGCTCGCCGATGTCAAGCGCCTGGTGACCGCCGCCGCTGACAAGCTCCAGGCCGCCGCCGAACCGCCCGACGCGCCGGCGCCGGCCAACCCCGACTTCGACGCCGCCCTCGTGGCCGACTTCGTGACCGAAGGATGCGAGTACCTCGAAGGCGCCGAGGCCGCGCTCCTCCACCTGGAGACGAACCCCGGCGATACCGAAGCGATCAACACGGTGTTCCGGGCGTTCCATACCATCAAAGGCACCGCCGGCTTTCTGGGGCTCGACGCCGTCGCGTCGCTCGCCCACCGGGCCGAGTCGCTGCTCAGCCGTATTCGTGATCGCGAGATCACCTGCGCGGGCCGCTACGCCGAACTCGCGCTGTGTTCGATCGACGCGCTCAAGGCGCTGCTCGGCGAGGTGGCCGCCCCCCCGCCGGCCGGCGCGACCGCCAACCGATACGCCGAACTCACGCACGCCCTGGAGCATCTGGACGACGTCCGCGCCCCGGAAGACGCCGGCTCCCCGGACCTCGCGGCGCCGACCCCGACCCCGACGCCGGCGCGAGAGCCAACGGCCGACCATCGCGCCGAGCGAACGGAATCCTCCGTGCGCGTCCGCACCGAGCGGCTCGACCAGCTCATCGACATGATCGGCGAGCTCGTCATCGCACACGCGATGATCGCCGAAGACGAACTGCTCGCCACGACCGCGGTCCACACGCTCGCCCGTAAGGTCACGCACGCCGGCAAGATCGTCCGGGAACTGCAGGACCTGAGCATGGGAATGCGGATGGTGCCGCTCAAAGGGCCATTCCAGAAGGTCCTGCGGCTGGCCCGCGATCTCGCCCACCGGTCGGCCAAGCAGGTGGACGTCGTGATCGACGGTGAGGACACCGAGATCGATCGGAACCTCGTCGACGTCCTCTCGGATCCGCTGGTGCATATGGTGCGCAACGCCATCGATCACGGGCTGGAACCGCCCGATGCGCGCGTGGCGGCCGGCAAGCCCGCGGCCGGGAGACTCTCCCTCTCGGCGTACCACGCCGGCGGCAACGTCGTGGTCGAAATTCGGGATGACGGGCGCGGTCTCGATCGAGATCGGATTCTCGCCAAGGCGGTTGCGGCGGGAATCGTCACGCCCGGTGCCGCCATTTCCGACCGCGAGATCTACGAACTCATCTTCGCGCCCGGATTCTCCACGGCCGAGGTCGTCACCGACATTTCGGGGCGCGGCGTCGGCATGGACGTCGTACGCCGGAACGTCGAGGCCATGCGTGGCCGTATCGAGATCGAGTCGCATCCGGGCGCCGGGACGCGGTTCATCATCCGCCTGCCGCTGACGCTGGCCATTACCGACGGCATGCTCGTACGCGTGGGCGGCGAACGCTACATCGTGCCCACCGTGCACATCCAACTGAGCTTCCGCCCCGAAGAGAGTGCGCTGTCGACGATCGCCGGCCGCGGCGAGATCGTGATGCTCCGGGGCGATGTGCTGCCGCTGGTGCGCCTGCATCGGCTGTTCGGCGTGCCCGACGCCGAGCAGCGATCCCACGCGCGGCCTGTTGATGGTCGTCGGCGACGCCGGCAGGCGGGTCGCCCTGCTGGTGGACGAGCTGCTGGGACAGCATCAGGTCGTGGCGAAGTCCGTGGGCGACGGCGTGGGCCGTGCGCCCGGTGTGTCGGGCGGCGCGATTCTCGGCGACGGGCGCGTCGGCCTCATTCTGGATGTGCACGAAATCCTGTCCATTGCCCGCGGCCACGAGAGCCGCGCGCCCCGCGTCGCCTGATCGCGAGAGTCTCAAGTAATCGGGCGCCGATCCGATCCTGAACTCCAGGCCCGCAGATCGCGGTGCCCACGGAACCTGTTCAGGAGTACGGACCATGAGCGTCGGCGACGCTACAACGGCCCTGCGTGCGGCCCCCCAGGCCGGCAAATTCCTCACGTTCTACCTTGCCGGCGAGGAATACGGCCTCGAGATCCTCAAGGTGCACGAGATCATGGGAATGCTGCCCATCACGCGCGTTCCCCGCACCCCGGAGTTCGTGCGCGGCGTGATCAATCTGCGCGGCAAGGTCATTCCCATCGTCGACCTCCGCCACAAGTTCCGGATGGCGCACGACGGCGCCGAGGAAACCTGCATCATCGTCGTGCAAGTGCGCGGCGTGCAGATCGGCATCGTCGTCGATCGCGTGTCGGAAGTACTCGACATCCGCGAGGGAGACATCGAGCCGCCCCCCGAGTTCGGTGTCGACGTCGACACCGGCTTCCTGCTCGGCCTCGCCAAGGCCGATGGCCGCGTCCGCCTGCTACTCGACATCGACAGCGTGCTGTCCACCGCCGATGTCGCCGAACTCACCCCCGCCGCACACGCCGCCGTGTGACGCTCCGGCGGCACCGATCCAGGTGCCGCCGTTTTACGACCCCCGCCCCCGGGGCGGGACCACTCTCGCAGTGCGCTAATCAACGGAGAAGGCAATGCTGCAGAATCAGAAGATCGGAACCAAGCTCATCGGCGGATTCCTGGCCATTGCCGCCCTCTGCGTCGTGATCGGCGTGATTGCGAGCATCGCCATGAGCGGCATGAAGAACAGCGGCGACGGATTGGCCCACAATCAGATTCCGTCGCTGGAAGCGCTCAACAAGTTCGAGACGGGCATCGTCGAGGTCGCCCGGATCGAGGGTGCGGTGCTCGCCGCCCGGCAAGTGAACAACGCGCGGGTGCTCGACACCCTCCGGGCCAATTATGCGACCGCGCGGACGGACGAGATCGAGACGGGCCGGAAGAACTACGCGGCCCTTCCCATGACTGCCGACGAGGACTCCACGTGGAAGGTGGTCCTGGCCAAGTACGCCGCCTTCAAGAGCCATATGGACACGGCGATGACGGTACTCAGCACCGCTGATCTGAAGCGCAGTACGGCGGTGTTTCAGGAGGGACGGACCCAGTACCTCGCCATCAAGACCGACCTCGATCGTCTCGAGGCGCTACAGGACAAGGACGCCAGCCAGAACGTGATCGCCCTGCAGAACGCCAAGAGCAAGGCCGCCGTCGAGATCTGGGTTGGCGTCGCGATCGGCATCCTACTCGCTATCGGGCTCGGGCTGCTCGTCACACGGGCCATCGTCGCCCCGCTGTCCGTCGTCGCGGAACGCGCCGAGCGCCTGCGCACCGTCTGCGTAACCGATCTGAATCGCGGAATCTCCGCGCTCGCCAAGGGCGATCTGTCGGTGACGCCGGTGGCGTCCACGAAACCCATCGAGAGCAAGTCCCGCGACGAGATCGGCGACATGTCGCGCACCGTCGACGCGATGATCCTCGCCACCCAGGCCTCGATCGCCGCGTTCGCGGAGTCCCAACAGGTCGTCCGGGCACTCGACGCCGAGACGCGCACGCTCACCCAAGCCGCGAAGAACGGCGCCCTCACCACGCGTGGCAACGCCACGGCCTTCGAGGGCAGCTTCCGCGAGATCGTCGGCGGTATCAACGAGACCCTCGACGCCGTGCTGCGCCCGATCGAGGAAGCGGCTACGATTCTCGATCGCGTCGCACAGCGCGATCTGGCGGCCCGCGTGACCGGTGACTACTCCGGCGATCACGCGCGCATCAAGCTGGCGCTCAATACGGCGGTCACCAATCTGGACCAGGCCCTCGCCGATGTGTCGGTGGCCAGCGAGCAGGTCGCGGCGGCCTCCGATCAGATCAGCTCCGGCAGCCAGGCACTGGCCCAGGGCGCCTCGGAGCAGGCCAGCGCCATCGAGGAAGTCTCGTCCAGCCTCCAGGAAATGGCGTCCATGGCCAAGCAGAGTGCGGCCAACGCCAAGGAGGCACGGGGGCTCTCCGTCGGCGCCCGCGAGGGCACGCAGTCCGGGGTCGAGAGCGTGAAGCGCCTCGGCAGCGCCATGGACAAGATCAAGGCCTCGTCGGATGCCGACGGCCAAGATCGTCAAGACGATCGACGAGATCGCGTTCCAGACCAACCTGCTGGCGCTCAACGCGGCAGTCGAAGCGGCCCGCGCCGGCGAGGCGGGCAAGGGGTTCGCGGTGGTCGCCGAAGAAGTCCGCAGCCTCGCCATGCGCATCGCCGAAGCCGCCAAGAACACCGCCTCGCTCATCGAGGAGTCGGTGCGCAACGCGGAACAGGGAGTGTCGGTGAGCGTGGAGGTCGGCAAGAGCCTCGCCGACATCGAACAGCGCGTCACCAAGGTCGCGGAAGTCATGGGCGAGGTCACGGCCGCCAGCGAGCAGCAGACACAGGGCATTGCCCAGATCAACTCGGCCGTGGATCAGATGAACGGAGTCACGCAGCAGGTCGCGGCGAACTCGGAAGAGGCAGCCTCGTCCTCCGAGGAACTCTCCAGCCAGGCCGAACGGATGCGCGGGTTGGTGGAACAGTTCAACCTCTCGGCCATCCGTGCGTCGTCCGCCGCCCCCGCGCGCGCGGCCGCCGCACCGGCTCCCGCCAAACGGGAAGGAAAGCGGGCGGACACGCCCAAGCCAGCCCCGCGCCGCGCCGTCGCGACCGCAGGGGCCCGGTCGAGTCCCGCCGAGGCCGAGGCGCTGCTCCCGATGCACGACGACGGCGATGATGAAGTCCTCGGCCAGTTCTGAACGCCCTACGTGCCATCCGGTCCCCGAAGGCTTTCGGGGACCGGACGGCATGCCGGCACTGTCCGCCGCCTCGCTGAGTGCGGCGCAATTCGACACCGTCCGGCAACTCGTCTATCGGGTTGCCGGCATTCACCTGTCCACGGGCAAAGAAGGGTCTGTCCGGTCCCGGCTCACCCCTCGACTGCGCGCGCTCGGACTGCGCGACTTCGATTCGTACCTCGCGTACCTGGAGGGGGACGCGTCGGGTGCCGAGCTCGTGCAGCTCGTCGACCTCATCACCACGAACAAGACGAGTTTCTTCCGGGAGCCGGAGCACTTCGCACTCCTGCAGCGCACCGTCCTGCCCGCGCTCGCCGAGCGCGACGGTCCCATCCGCATCTGGAGCGCCGGCTGTTCCTCGGGCGAGGAAGCGTACACCATCGCGATCATCGCCCGCGAGGTGATCCCCGCCGGCGCCGACCGCGTGCGCGTACTCGCCACCGACATCTCCACCCGTGTGCTCGGCGCGCGCGCGCCGCCATCTATCGCGACCAGCAGCTCAGCGACGCGCCGCCGGCGATCGCTGGGCGGCATTTCGTACGCCACACGCCGGTCCGCGACGAATACCGACCGTGACGAGCGATACCCGCCGCCTCGTCCAGTTCGCGCGGCTGAATCTCATGCACGACTGGCCCATGAGCGGACCGTTCGACGTCATCTTCTGCCGCAACGTCATGATCTACTTCGACCGCCGCGACCCAGCAGCACCTGGTGCGGCAGGTTCGCCGATCCTGCTCGCTCCGGGGGGCTACCTGTTCGTCGGCCACTCCGAGAGCCTCACCGGCCTCGACCACGGGCTGCAGTACGTGCAACCGGCTGTCTACCGGGAGCCGCAATGACCGCGGCGCCGCTGTACCCAGAGTCGTGGGCGTCGGGGACACTGGTGGTCTCCGCCGATGCCGACGACGGAACTCGTGACGTATGCGCTCGGCAGTTGCCTCGGCGTTGCCGTTCGGGACGGCGAGGCCGGCGTGGCCGGATTGCTGCACGCGATGCTCCCCGAATCGACCATCAACCCGCAGGACGCGCGGCGGACAACCCGCACGCTACATCGACACCGGCGTCCCCGCGCTGTTTCACGCCTGCTACCACTTCGGCGCGCGCAAGGACCGGATGACGGTGACGGTGGCGGGCGGCGCCTTCGGCGTCGCCGAACCGGACGGCGACCACTTCCAGATCGGCAAGCGCAATCTCGTCGCACTGCGCCAGATTGCTGTGGAAGAACGGCGTCCTCATTCGCGCCGAAGAGATCGGCGGCCAACAGACGTCGCGCACGGTGTTCCTGCAGGTCGCCACGGGCCGCGTGCGGGTCCGCGCCAACGGCGCCGAGCATCCCCTCTGATTCCCATTCGCCCGGAGCTGCGCATGACACTCACCGTTCTTCTCGTCGACGACAGCGCCGTGATGCGGCGGATGATCGCGCGCACGCTGGAGCTGAGCGGGCGTGCCCCTCGGCGCGGTGCTGTCGGGCGCGCGACGGCCAACAGGCGCTCGAGGCGGCGCGCATGCGAGCACGTCGATCTCGCGCTCGTCGACATCAACATGCCCGTCATGGACGGCGAGGAACTGATCGATCGCCTGCGCGCCGAACCGCGCACCGCCTCGCTGCCCGTGATCGTCGTCTCCACCGAGAGCAGCCCCGCCCGCGTCGAGCGCCTGCAACGGAAGGGCGCGCGGTTCGTGCACAAACCGTTCACCCCGGAGATGCTCCGGGACACCATCCACGCCATACCGGGACTCGCCGATGCCTGCCGACTTCACGCCGCCGCTCCAGCGGGCGGTGATCTCGACTTTTGAGAATCTCGCGCTCCTGCTGCCGGCCGAGGGGAATGGCGGCGGCGACGACGAGGCTCCGATCGCGCGCGCCGTTCGCGTGGAGTTCGACGGGCCGCGGAGCGGCTTCGTGGAACTGCGCGCCTCCGCCCGCGTGATCGCCGACGCGGCGCGCAATATGCTCGCCGACGATCAACCGACGCCGGACCTCGAACTCGATGCCTTGGCCGAGATCGCCAACGTCGTCTGCGGCAATCTGGTGGGCGAGCTGGGCAGCCCGCACGACGTCTACCGGCTCGCGCCACCGGTCGCCGTGCCGCTCGAGCCGCTGCCGGCGGCGCACGCGGCCGTCCTCATCCGTCTCGAGCGAGGACGCGTCCAGGCGCGGCTCGCGTTCGGCCCGGCTGCCTGAGGCGCCACCGTGATCCGCGTCCTGGTGGTCGACGATTCCGCGCTCGTGCGCAGCGTCCTGTCCGAAGAGCTCGGGCGTTTTCCCGACATCGAAGTCGTCGGCACGGCCACCGACCCCTTCGTCGCGCGCGACCGGATCCTCGAACTCCACCCCGACGTCCTGACGCTGGACGTCGAGATGCCCCGCATGGACGGGCTCTCCTTCCTCGAGCGCCTCATGCGCCACCACCCGATTCCGGTGGTCATCGTCAGTTCGCTGACCCCCGAGCACAGTGACGCGGCCCTCCGCGCCCTCGACCTCGGTGCCATCGACGTCGTGAGCAAGCCGGGGTCGGCCTACTCCGTTCCCGAGGTCGGCCGCGATCTCGTACGCGCCATCCGTACCGCCGCGCACGCGCGGCTCCCCAAACCGCACGCGCACGGCGGGCTGCCCGCAACACCAGCGGTTTCAAGCTCGAACACGGGAGACGCCCTCGCCCGTTTGCGCACCACCAACCGCCTGCTCGCCATCGGCGCCTCCACCGGCGGCACCAAGGCCATCGAGACGGTGCTCCGGGCCCTCCCCGCCTCGGCGCCCGGGACCGTCATCGTACAGCACATGCCGGCCGGATTCACCCGCGCGTTCGCGCAGCGCCTGAACGGGGTCTGCACCATCGAAGTGCGCGAGGCGGCGGACGGCGACCTCGTCACGCCGGGTCTGGCCCTCATTGCCCCCGGCAACCAGCACATGGTGGTGCAGCGCAACGGCGCCCAGTTCGTGGCCCGGCTCAAGGACGGCCCTCCCGTGCATCACCAACGACCGGCCGTCGACGTGCTGTTCCAGTCGGTCGCCCGCGCCGCCGGACGCAACGCCGTCGGCGTCGTCCTCACGGGCATGGGCGCCGACGGCGCCCGGGGCATGCGCGCCATGTACGACGCCGGCGCCTGGACCATCGCTCAGGACGAAGCCAGTTGCGTCGTGTACGGCATGCCGCGCGAAGCCGTCGCGCTCGGGGGCGTCCACGAAGTGAAGGCGCTGGATCGCGTCGCCCACGCGGCGGTCGCCGCGTTGCTCGCCGATGCCTGAGTCCGAGCGGAGGCGTTAAGACTTACCCGCCGCGTGACGACACTGGCGGGCGGAGAAACCTCGACATGCCCACCGCCGCCAAGTGTACCCCGACCACCAGCGACGTGGTCTCCGTTGACGTGTCGACGGAGTTCGCGCACCTCGACGCATTGCCGGTGGCGATCGCGATTGCGACCGCCGACGGCATCCGCGTCAATCGCGCCGCCGAAGGCCTAACCGGCTACGCGCGCGACGACCTCCGAACGCTCGCCGGCTGGGCCGGCATCCTCGACGTCGGAGAGCCCGCGCTGGTCCGGCGGCTGTTCACGCTCGACGGTGCCGACGGGCCGCGCGGTCGGTTCGTCGCCACGCTCCACCGAAAGAACGGCACCCGGCGGCTGGTGGAACT
The DNA here is from genome assembly GCA_963822945.1 of uncultured Gemmatimonadaceae bacterium. GTDB lineage: Bacteria > Gemmatimonadota > Gemmatimonadetes > Gemmatimonadales > Gemmatimonadaceae > JAGWRI01. The sequence continues at coordinate 212,205 of CAWGJO010000027.1, forward strand.
GATCGGGCGGCAGGAACTCGGGCGCGTATATTGGACCCTGCACGCCGCGGGAAGCGAATCGAACCCGCGCATCGAGGAGAACGATCGCGCGTTCCGTCGCGTGGCCGACGAGACCCCCGCCATGCTGTGGATGTCGTCCACCGCGCACCCCAACGTTCTGATCAACCGGCGGCTGGCGGATTTCCTGGGGGTCGACGCCACCGATCTCGGCGATACCTGGTCCAGCTACTTCCACCCCGACGATGTGGCCCGTGTGGAAGGCGAGATGCAGGCGGCGATCCGCGAGTCGCGCGACCTCTTCGTGGACGCCCGCGTGCGCCGGTACGATGGAAGCTGGCGCCGGATGCTCGACATGGCGACGCCACGGTTCGCGGCCGACGGCGCCTTTCTCGGCGTCTCCGGCTGCCTCGTGGACGTCACCGAGTGGCGCGCCGCCGAACACGACCGGCGGCTCGAAGCCGAGGCCGGCGCATTGCTCGCCGGCTCCTTCGATGTCGACGAGCTGCTCGATCGTCTGGCCGGGCTTGGCGTGCCGCTGTTGGGCGATGCCTGCCTGCTCGACTTCTGCCGTGACGGCCGCTACGTCCGCCGCATTGCCGCCCACTGCATTTCCGATGGGCGCCGGCCGCTGATGGACGAGATACTGGCGCGCGCCGATGCTGCCCGGCCCAGGGACAGCCTCGTGGATCAGGTGCTGACCACGCGCGAACCGCTGCTCGTGCCGGTGGTCGGTCAGCACTTCATCGCCGACGTGGCGGCGCGCGATCGGCGCCTTGCCGAGATCATGGCCGAGGGCGGGCTCCGGTCGTTGATGATCGTGCCGTTGCTGGCGCGCGGCGAGGTGCTCGGCGCCATGACCTTCATCGTCGTGGAAGACGATCGGCACCTTGGACCGCGCGAACTCTCGCTCGCACTTGCCGTCGCCGGACGCGCCGCCGTTGCGCTCCAGCACGCCGAACTCTACGCCGCGGCGCGCAGCGAACTCGCCGAGCGCCGGCGCGCCGAGGCGGAATGCGCGGCGAGCGACGCGACGTTGCGCGGGTTCTTCGATGCCCACGGCGTGTATGCGTGCGTCTTCGACATCGACGACGAGACCGAAGACTTCATCGTCGTCATGGCCAATCGCTCCTATGCCGCAACCTACGACCGGACGCCGGAGGATTTCGTCAACGCAAGTGCCCGCGCGTACGGCGTTCCCGAAGACCGCATCGCCTGGTTCCTCAGCCAACTCCGGGCCTGCCGCGATCGCGGCGAGCCCATCACCGTGGAGTTCGCGCCCACCAGTGCCCGGCGCCCAGTCTTCCATCTGGGCAGCATCAACCCGATCCAGCGTGGGTCCGACGCCAGAACGGTCTTTCTGTACGTCGGCACCGACATCACAGAGCGCAAGCAGCTGGAGAGCCAGCTCCTTCAGGCCCAGAAGATGGAGGCGGTGGGCCGCCTGGCCGGAGGCGTTGCCCACGACTTCAACAATCTCCTCACCGTGATCAGCGGATCCGCCGAGTTCCTCCTCGAGAACCGGACGGAGGGCGACACGGTGTGGCAGGACGCGATGCAGATTCGCCAGGCGGCTGACCGCGGCGCCGCGCTCACGCGCCAACTCCTCACCTTCAGTCGCAGTCAGGTCATCCGGCCCCGACACGTGGATCTCAATGGACTCGTCGGGGAGATGGAGAAGATGCTGCGCCGCCTCATCGGCGAGGACGTCGCGCTGCACATCACCCTCGCCCCCGACACGCCCTGGGCGTACATCGACCCGGGCCAGTTCGAACAGGCCGTGTTCAACCTGGCGGTGAACGCCCGCGACGCCATGCCCCGTGGGGGATGCTTCAGCCTCGCCACCACCCATACGGTGTTCGATGCGTCCGATGCCGCCATGCGGCCCGGTCTGGTCGCTGGCAAGTATGTCGTGATCACGGTGAGCGATACCGGCGTGGGCATGGATGCCACCACCCAGGCCCGCATCTTCGAGCCGTTCTTCACCACCAAGGAAGCCGGCAAGGGCACCGGCCTCGGCCTTTCCACGGTGTTCGGCAGCGTCAAGCAGGCCGGTGGGCACATCGTCGTGTACAGCGAGCCCGGTGTCGGCACGACCTTCCGCATGTTCCTCCCCGACGCCGGCGCTCCGGCGTCGGCGCCCCTCGTCTCCCGACGCGCCGCGGCCTGTCGCCGCGGCACCGAAACGGTCCTGCTCGTGGAGGACGAACCCGTGGTGCGCCGGCTCGCCTTCCGGGCCCTCACCGAACGCGGCTTCCGGGTGCTCGAAGCCGCGTCGGCCGACGAGGCGCTGACCGTGGCCGCCGAATGCCATGTGCCGCTCGACATCGTGGTCACCGACGTGGTGCTGCCCGGCGCCAACGGCCGCGAACTCGTGGAGCAGCTGCAGCGCCGGAGTCCCGGCATCAAGGCGCTGTTCATGTCCGGATACACGGCCGACGTCCTGCTCCATCATCGCATCGCCGATCAGTCGGCGCCCTTTCTCGAGAAGCCGTTCACGGTCGAAGGGCTGGTGGTCGCCATCCGCGACGTGCTCGACGGAACCGAGGTCCGAACCCCGTCCCCACGGGATCGCGCGGACGGCGAGGCCTGACCGCGCCCGCAGCGCCGTGGGGCGCTATCGTCCGGCGCTCAACGCCTGCGCCATCGCGCTCAGCAGGCTGCCCGCGTCGAACGGCTTCCGGATGAACCCGGCGACGCCGGGCTCGACGTCCCCCGGCAGCGGCAGTCCGCTGCAGGCGACCACGCGAACGCCGGCATCGAATCCCTTGAGCGTCGCGATGAGGGCCGACCCGCCCATGACCGGCATCGCGAGATCCGTCAGCACGACGGCGATCTCACTGCGATGGCGGGCGTAGAGCGACAGGGCCTCCGCGCCGTTGGCCGCCACCAGCGCGCGATACCCGGCCGCCAGTAGAATCCGTTCCGCCATCGCACGAATCGCGTCCTCGTCGTCCACGATCAGCACCAGCTCGCCCCGGCCGCGCGGCAGCTCGGCCGGCGCGCCCACGACATCGCGCCGGGCGGGCTCCGACTCCGCGGCGGGCAGATACACCTTGAACGCCGTCCCGCGACCGACCTCGGTCTCCACATCCATGAACCCGCCGTGGCTCCGGACGATGGCGAGCGTGGTTGAGAGTCCGAGCCCGGTGCCCACGCCGACCGGCTTCGTCGTGAAGAACGGATCGAAAATGCGGTCGCGGACATCCGGCGCGATCCCCGTACCGTCATCGGTCACGCGCGTCACCACGAACGCGCCGGCCCGGGCGCCGGGGTGCCGGGCGACGTCGGCGTCGCGCAGCGTCACGTTCTCCACGTCGATCGACAGATGGCCGCCGTTGGGCATTGCGTCGCGGGCATTCACGCAGAGGTTCAGCAACACCTGGTGCAACTGCGTGGGATCGCCGATCACGATCCACGAGTCCTCGGGCAAGGCGTGCTGCAACTCGATCGACTTGGGAAACGTCTCCGTCATGATCTGGAGCAACTCCTGCACCACGTGCGGCAGTCGCACGGGCAGCCGCTCGCCCTCGACGCCCCGCGCGAAGGCGAGCACCTGGCGCACGAGGTCGGCGCCGCGCTCCGCGCTGCGCCGCATCGATTCGATCATGCGCCGGTCCTTCTCGTTGGTCGCGAGCTCCTTCAGGAACCCCATCGCCATGACGATCGGCGTCAGCACGTTGTTGAGGTCGTGGGCAATTCCCCCGGCCAGCGTGCCGATGCTCTCCAGACGCTGCGAACGCCGGAATTGTGCTTCCAGGTTCTTGCGTTCGGTGATGTCGCTGTCGATGGCCAGTACGGCGGCGGGAATCCCCGAGTGGTCGCGGACGAGCGTCCACCGGCCCTCCACGATGCGGCGTTCGCCGTCGGCCCGATCGGTGTTCAACTCCCCCTCCCAGTCTCCCGCCTCCAGCACGTGGCGCCGCGCCGCATCGTACCGCGGCTGCTCCACGCTGACCAGCTCCGCAAATACACCGCCGAGCACGTCCGCGGCCGTTCGTCCGTAGACCCGTTCGGCCCCCCGATTCCAGTAGATCACCCGGTCGTCCAGGTCGCGCACCACGATCGCCTCGTGCGTCGCATCGAGCAGGGCGGCCTGGTCGGCCAGCCGGTCTTCCGCCTCCTTCGCCTCCGACACGTCCTCGGCAATGCCAACCACGCGATAGATCTCGCCGTGCGCGTCGCGAATCGGGAACGCGCGATCGCGGATCCACCGCACCGCGCCGTCGGACCGGACGATGCGGTAGAGCTCGTCGTACTCGCCGGCCACCTGCTTGGTGCGGGCGGCGTCCACGACGCGCGCCCGATCGTCCGGGTGCACGGCCTCGTACCATGCCTGCGGCGCCGATCGGAGTTCGGCCGCCGAGCGGCCCCAGATCTTCTCGTATCCCGGACTCACGTAGTCGACGGTGGTCTTCGCGGGATCCGTCACCCAGAACACCCCGCTGATGTTCTCCGCGAGCTGCCGGAACCGTTCCTCGCTCTCGCGCAGCGTCACCGCGGCCCGCTCCCGCTCCACGATGTCCGCCTGCAGCGCGCGGTTCATCTCGTCCAGCTGCCGTGACTTGTCTTCCAGCTTCCGGATGAGCGCTTCGCTGTACTGCTTGAGCACCCCGGGATCGTCGGACGGTGGTGGCCGCCGGCGCGCGGGCGGCGCCGTGGCGGCCCGCGCCAGCACCTCCCCGATGCGCGCCATGAACTCGTCCGGCTCCACCGGCCTTACGATGAACGCGTCGGTGCCCAGATCGAGGGCCAGACGTTCGTCGCTCGAACTCGTATACGTCGAGGTGTACACCACGAAGGGCACGCCCTCGAGCCGGGGGTCGCCCTTCCACTCCCGCAGCAGCGAGTAGCCGTCCATCACCGGCATCAGCAGATCCGAGATCACGAGGTCCGGCACCGTGCGGCGCGCATGGACGAGCGCCTCCGCGCCGTCGCCCGCCGCGTCCACCGTCCAGCCGTGGCCCTCCAGCAGCGCACGCAGGTAGTAGCGGTTCGCGTCGTTGTCGTCGACCACCAGGGCGCGCGTCAGTCGGTCCCCCCTCGGCCGGTCCCCGCCTGGAGGAACCGCGTCACCTCGTCCACGAACGTGTCCGGATCGATCGGCTTCTCCAGATACCCGTCGCAGCCGGCCGCCAGCGCCTTCTCGCGGTCGCCGACCATCGCAAACGAGGTCAGCGCCACGATGGGCGTGTCATGCAGTACATCGATGTCCCGAAGCGCGCGCGCCACCGCGTGACCGTCCATGCCCGGCAGTTGAATGTCCAGCAGAATGAGCGCCGGACGATGGGTGCGCGCAGCCGCGATACCGCGCGGGCCGTCGACCGCGGAGAATACGCGGTAGCCCCCGCGCTCCAGCAGAAAAGTGGCGAGATAGCTGTTCTGCTCGTTGTCTTCGATCAACAGGACGGTGTGGGTCATGGCGCCGGCGTCATTCGGACCGGAACGGTGACCGTGAACGTGCTGCCCTTCTCCCATTCGGATTCCACGGTGATCTCGCCCTCGAGCAGCGTGGCGAGGCGGCGGCAGATCGCCAGGCCGAGGCCCGTTCCCTCATGTCGCCGCGTGAGACTGGAGTCCACCTGCTGGAACGGCTGGAACAGCAGCGCCAGGCTCTCGGGCTTGATCCCGATTCCCGTATCGGCCACCCGCACGCGCAGGGCCGGACCGACCTCGGCATCGGGCGCCGCCCGAAAGCCGTTCACGAGCTCGGCGCTCACCGCGACGCTGCCGCGTTCAGTGAACTTGACCGCGTTGCTGATCAGATTCAACACGATCTGCTTCAACCGTCGCTGATCGGTCACCATCTGACCCAGTTCGTTCCGCACCACGAGCGCCAACGCGAGTCCCTTCTGCTCGGCCTGTGGCGTGAGCACCTCCACCGCGCGCTCCAGCATCCTGCGCGCGTCGAATGGCTCGGGCGCGACCTCGAGCTGCCCCGCCTCGATCTTCGAGAGATCGAGAATGTCGTTGATCAGGGTGAGCAGATGGTGCGCGCTCCCCCGCACCATCCCGAGCTGCTTGCGCTGCTCGTCGGTCAGCGGCCCGGCCAATCCCTGCAACACGATTCCCGTGAACCCGATGATGGAATTCATCGGGGTGCGCAACTCGTGCGACATCGTCGCCAGGAACGCGGACTTGAGCCGGTCGGCGGCCTCGGCCCGATGCAACGCCTCCCGCAGTTCCGTGGTCCGGGTGGCGACGTTGACCTCGAGCGTGTCGCGCAGCTCGTCTTCCGCGGCCTCCGCCCGCTTGCGCGCCGTGATGTCTTCCACCATGTCCACCGCGAACTGCGGATCGCCGTGCTCGTCGTAGACGATCGTCGACGTGAGCCGGCCCCACATGACCTCGCCGTTCTTGCGCCGGTAGCGGCGTTCGAGTTGCAGCCGTCCGTCCGTGCGGATCGGGCGCTCGGCTTCCGCCTCCCGACTGTCCGGGTGCACGACCTGATGCACCGTCATCGCGCAGAGTTCCGCCACCGTGTACCCGAGCATGTCGGCCAGCGACTGGTTGCACTCGAGAATGCGGCTCCCCAACACGCGCACGATGGCGATGCCGATCCCGGCCTGCTCGAAGATGGCCCGGAACCGATCCTTGCTGTGGCGCAGATCTTCCTGGCGCGAGAGGTTGTCCAGCGCGAACGATACGTCGTCCGTGGTTTCCTGCAGTAGCGAGGTCTCGAGGTCGCCGAAGAAGTCCGCCACGTGCGAGTAGCCGTTGAGCGTCGCGCAGATCTTCCCGCGTACGCGAATCGGAAACGCCGCCACGGCGCGCCACCCGTGTCCGTCGAGCGCCCGGCGCCAGGGCGCGATCGCCGGATCCCGGCGCACATCGTTCACGACGTACGCCCGTCCCTCGCGAAACGCCTTCCCCGCCGGCCCCCGCCCCTCCGGCCGCTCGTCGGCGTACACGCCGATCTCCTGCAGATAGCCGTCGTCGCCCCACGCGGCCACCGGCATCAGACGCTGTGTTTCCGGCGCGTGCCACCCCACCCACGCCATGTTCACCCCTTGCTGCTCCACCAGAATCCGGCAGATGCGCTGCAACAGCGGGTCGCGTGCCCGGGTCCTGGCGATGGCCTGATTGATCAGGCTCCGCGTCTTGTAGAGTTGCGACACGCGGGCCATGGCGCGATCGCGCGCTCTGATCTCCTCGACGTCCCGCGCGATCTTCGACGCCCCCACGACCGTGCCATCCGCTCCCCGAATCGGCGAGACGGTGACCGACACGTGGATCGGCCCGCGGTGCTTCGTCTGGCGCACCGTCTCGAACGGTGGCACCCGTTCCCCGCGCCGGATGCACGTGAGGATCTGCTCCTCCTCGTCCACGCGGTCGTCGGGGATGATCCGCCACAGCGGCGACCCGATCATCTCGCGGGCGGAAAAGCCGAATATCCGCTCGGCACCGCCGTTCCAGCTCGTGACGATGCCGTTCAGATCCTTGCCGATGATGGCGTCGTGCGACGACTCGACGATCGCCGCCAACTCCGAGATCGCGGTCACCGCATCCTTACCCGGTTCCGCCATCTATGCCACCGGCGCGCCGAGGGAACCCGCGACGGCATCCGAGGGCTTCGTCTGCCGCGCGTCACCGCACAGGGTTGCAGGGCGCGATGAGGGCCCCGGAATGGTGCTGACCATCGACGATATCCTGAGATGGGTGGACCGTCGGCGGGAGTGACCGGCGCACGGGCGTTCCCGAGCCCCTGCCACTCTGCTTCACGTCACAACGGTCCGTGTTCCGCCGAGCAGGACGACCTGCGCGATACGCCGCGCGCCGCAAGACCACGGCCCGGCGCATTGCCGCGTGCCCGCCATTCACCGAATCTAGCCTTCGGTGAACCGGATGGAACGGTCGGTTGGAGTCTCGACCGACCCCTCATCGGGTCTGTCCCGGAGTGAACTTAGCAGCGAGGCGCGACCCTCACCACTCGCCGCCCCCGGAGGCCGACCAACCCGGGCGCCCGGGGATCCACCATCCGCGAACGGCCGGCCCGGAACTTTGCACCTTCTCAATGGGGGCTGCCGCCCGCGCATACGTGTCCGCTCAATCTCCAGGTCACGTATCCATGCGTTTCGTCCACGCGCCAAGCTGAGTTTTATTGCCTGCGGGGTCGGGCGTCGTCTACCAGTGTGAACCCCGAGCCAAAGTGAGCCGCTGCCGCGCAGCGGGTGGGAGCCGTTGGAATGTCGCCGAAGCAGAAACGTACACCTCCGATTGCAGCCTCCGAGCACGCCCAGGCTGACTTCCCCCTCATCCCTGGGCAGGGACAGGTCGATGCGTTTTACCGGGAAGCGTTCGACCTGTCACCCGATGGCCGGATGCTCGTCGACGCCGAAACCTTGCGTCCCATGCTGTTCAACGATTCGGCGTGCCGGCAATTCGGATACTCGCGCGACGAGTTCGCCGGGCTGACCCTCACCCACCATGCGCCGCCCGGCATGGAGCACGTGCCGCGGGAGCACGCCCGTCGCATGCTCGACGTGGGCATGTCCGAGTTCGACATCGTCGTCCGCACCAAGGCCGGCGAGGACCGGATTCTGCATGTCTGGGCCCGATTGGTCGACTTCGGCGACCGGCCCGCCTTCTATGCCGTCCAGCGCGACGTCACCGAAGACCGCCGGGTGCATGAGGAGGTCCGCCTCCAGAGCGCAGCCCTCGACGCCGCCGTGGACGCCGTGGTGATCACCGACGCCACGGGCACCATCGAGTGGGTCAACCCGGCATTCGGCAGGCTCACCGGCTATTCCGCCGCGGAGGCCGTCGGTCGGAACCCCCGCGAGCTCCTGCGCTCGGGCAGGCATTCGCGGGAGTTCTATGCCGAAATGTGGACCACCATTCTGTCGGGCCGTCCCTGGCACGGCGAGGTCGTGAACCGCCGCAAGAACGGCACCGAGTACACCGAAGAGCAGACCATCACCCCGATCGTGGACGCCGGGGGCAGGATCACGCATTTCGTCGCCATCAAGCGCGATGCCACCGAACGGCTGGTGCTGCAGGCACGCCTCCGCCAGTCGCAGAAGATGGAGACGGTCGGGCAGCTGGCCAGCGGCATTGCGCACGACTTCAACAATCTGCTCGCGGTGATCATCGGCCTCGGAGAGCTGGTCGCGGGCGACCTGGCCGAGGTCGATCCCATTCGGGGCGACATCATGCAGATGCTCGACGCGGCCCAGAGCGCGGCCACCCTCACCAAGCAGCTGCTCGCCTTCAGCCGTCAGCAGCTCCTCAGCCCCGTCGTGCTCAACTTCAATTCGGTGCTCTCCACGTCGGAGCGGCTCCTGCGCCGGTTGCTGCGCGACGACATCGAGTTCGTCGTCGCGCCGGCACCCGATCTCGGCAACGTGAACGTAGATGCGAGCCAGATGACGCAGGTGATCATCAACCTGGCCGTCAACGCCCGGGATGCCATGCCGGATGGTGGCCGGCTCAGCATCAGCACGCAGAACGTCACCATCGATGCCGAATACGCCGCCCAGGCCGAGGCGGACGTGCCGCTGGGCGAGTACGTCCGCATTGCCGTGACCGACACGGGCATCGGCATGGACGCCGCCACGCGGCGGCGCGTGTTCGAGCCCTTCTTCACCACCAAGGCCGCGGGAAAGGGTACCGGCCTGGGGCTTGCCACGGTCTACGGAATCGTGAAGCAGAGCAAGGGCTTCATCTGGGTCTACAGCGAGCCGGGCCAGGGAACGCGATTCCACATCTACCTGCCGATCGTGGACGACGCAGCCGGCGTGGTGGCCCCCCGGCTGGCCGGATCCACCGCGCGCGGAACCGAGACGATCCTGCTCGTCGAGGACAACCGGAGTCTCTTCGATCTCACCAAGCGTCTGCTCGAGTCGGGCGGCTTCGCCGTGATCGGCGCAACCTCGGGAGCCGAAGCACTACGCCTGATCGAACGCCAGGAACAGCCCATCCACCTGCTGCTCACCGACGTCGTGATGCCGGGAATGAGCGGACCGCAGATCGCCAGGGACGCCGCGCGCGCGCTGCCCGCGCTCAAGGTGCTGTACATGTCGGGCTACACGGACGACGACGTCGTGCGCCACGGCGTGCTGGATTCGAGCATCGCGTTCATCAACAAGCCATTCACACGAGACGCCCTGCTCCTGAAGATCCGGGAAGTCCTGGACTATTAGCGACGGCGTTTCCGCATCGCCGGCGTGACCCGACGGTTCGCGGCATCATTCCGCGCGCTCAGCGGCGCCTTGTTCGATCGCACCGGCACCGCCAGCCGCCAGAACTGCCGTTCGCCGATCACCGTCACCTTGTGCCCCAGCGCTGCCAGCCGGCGCACCTGATGCGCCGCGATCCCGAAATCGCCGAGCTTGAGCCGCTCGCCCGTGCAGACGAACACGTTGAACGGCGTGAGATCGCGGTGCAGGGCCTGTCCGCGGTGCAGCGTGTCGAGCGCGCCGAGTATTGCCGCGATCTCCCGCCGCACGAATCGCTCGGACTGCGCTCCGTGCTCGCCGAGCCACGCGCCGAGGTCCCCGTGCTCGGCGTACTCCATGGCCAGGCAGTACAGCATCTGGCCGCCGTCGAGAGTCACGAAGCGATCGTAGACGCGAAGGGCGCGCGCCTCGCGAGCCAGGAGGTCGGCGAAGTACGCCTCGCGCAGCCACCCGGCTATGCGATCGCTGATCTTCACGCACACCTGGGCCGGCGTCGTGTGCCCGGCGCTCGTCGTGGCGAGATACACCTCGCCGAACCCGCCCTTCCCGATCAGCCGGTCGAGGCGGTAGGTGCGTCCCGATTCCGGACTGTACATGCTCGCCGCTGGGGGTGCTGCGGAACCGACCGGCGATGCCGCCGGAGTGCCGCCGCTGTGTTCGCGCGTCGGGCGGGTGCGTCGCGTGGCACGTGGGGCGTGCTGGGTTGGCATACGGACTCCGGCTGGGACGTCTTTCATACTATACAGAGACTTCACCTCCCATGGGGAGCGGCCCGGTCGATTCGGGTCTTGTCTCGGCGTCATGGATGTGAAAGGATTTCACCCACGACGCCAGGAGGCCCCGTGCGCTACACGTTGTTCCTTCACTATCCGGAGATGACCCCGGCCGACATCGGCGAGGCCGCGATCGAGGCCGGCAAGCAGGCGTTCCACCATTACGCCAAGGCCCTGGAGGACGCCGGCGTGCTCGTCTCCGCCGAAGTGCTTCAGCCGTCCGCAACCACGACCACGGTCGCGCTGCGCGATGGAAAGCTCCGCATCCAGGACGGTCCCTACGCCGACACCAAGGAACAGGTCGGTGGAACCTTCGTCATCGATGTCCCCGATATCGACGCGGCGCTTGCCTGGGCCGAGAAGTGCCCCGCGGCGACGTGGGGTGCGATCGAGGTCCGGCCGTCGGCGGTCCGATTCGTCAACGGGACCTGGATCGCCACCTCGTGACCGACGACGAGGCGCGGGGGCTGGCCCGCCACCACGTGGAGCTGGTGGCCCGCGCCTCGTACGGGCGGCTGCTCGCCATCCTCGCCGCGCGCACCGGCGAGATCGAGATGGCGGAAGACGTGCTGGCCGACGCGTTCGCGAAGGCGCTCGACACGTGGCCCACATCGGGCGTGCCCGACAACGCCGAAGGGTGGCTGCTCACGGTGGCGCGCAATCGACACCGCGACACACGACGGTCATATGCGCGTCATCCCCTCGTTTCACTCGCCGACGCGTCGCCGGCGCCGGCCGCCGATCCGACCGACGATCTCGATCCCGACGCGATTCCCGACCGCCGGCTCGCCCTGCTGTTCGTCTGCGCGCATCCCGCCATCGATGCCGGCGTGCGCATGCCTCTCATGCTGCAAACCGTACTCGGCTTCGAAGCCAGGCACATTGCCCGCGCCATGGCCATGCCCACCGCCACACTTGCCCAGCGGCTGGTGCGCGCCAAACGCCGCATTCGCGATGCGCGCATCCCGTTCGTCGTGCCCGATCGCACGGCGATGTCCGAGCGGCTTCCCCCGGTGCTGGAGGCGATCTACGGTGCGTACGCCATCGACTGGCAGCAGGTGTCGGGCGTCACCCTGCGCGAATCCATGGCCGCCGAAGCGCTCTTTCTCGCCGAATTGCTCGCCGGTCTCCTCGAACGGGAGCCCGAAGCGCTCGGCCTCGCGGCACTCCTCTCCTTCTCGCTCGCCCGTGCCGAAGCGCGCGGCTCGGCCGCGGAGTTCGTCCCGCTCGACGAACAGGATCCCACCCGCTGGGACGCGACACTCATTGCGCGCGGCGAAGCATACCTTCGACGCGCGCAGACACTGGGTGCCGTCGGGCGCTTCCAGCTCGAGGCGGCCATTCAATCGATACACTGCGCGCGGGCGAGGGCCGGCGTCACCGACTGGCACGCGCTTCGTACGCTCTATGCAGGTCTCGTCGCAATCGCGCCCACGCTCGGCGCCCGCGTCGCCCATGCGGCCACGGTCGGCCGTCTCGACGGACCGCAAGCCGGGTTGACGGCTCTCGACGCGATCGGCGATCCGGGGCTGGCCCGATTTCAGCCGGCGTGGGCCACGCGGGCGCATCTGCTTGCCGCGGCGGGCCGAGGGGCCGAGGCCCGAGCGGCGTACGCGAAGGCAATCGCGCTCACCACCGAAGTCGGCGTGCGACGGTATCTCGAAATGCGAGCCGCCAATCTGGGGTGACGGGCGAGATGCTCGTCGTCGTGGGCGTCGGGCGACGAGCAGGTGCGGCGGCTACTCGGCGTCGGACATGTCGACCGTCCACACGAAGTCGCCCCACGCCATACGCAACTTCGTGCCGGAATCGGTGCCGACGACGGCGATGGTGAAATCCTCCTGCACCGGCTGCCCTCGTTCCACGTGCATCGGCACGCGCGCGATGTCGCGGGTGGAATCGTAGTTGGTGCCCCATTGGCCGTGCTGGCCGTTGATGATCAGCGTCGCACGATCGCGCTCGGGGATGGTCCACAGCGTATAGGTACCCGCCGGAATGCGCCTCCCGCCGATCGTCACGGGGCGATTCACGATCAACTCCGTGGCGGCGTTGGCCCCGGTACGCCAGACCTGGCCGAACGGCACCGTCGCGCCGAGGATCTCCCGCCCGCGCCGTCGCGGGCTGCTGTATCGAATCATGACGGACGCCGACCCGACCCGGCCCGTGACGAACACCGAGGGCGACAGCACCCCGACGCTCTTCCCGGCACGATCGCGCTGCGTGAACGCCGCGACCGCCGAGTCGATGTTGATGGGCCCCGTTCGCACCGAGTGCGTCTTCTCCGTGGTCGCGGATGCGTCCGCGCGCTCGATCCGGCCCTCGCCGTCGACCGTGAGATGGGTCCAGGCAATGCGGAAGTAGTCCACATCCACGTCGGTCGTGCCCCGCCGGACGATGTGTTTGGTGCGGAGGTCGCCGGTGGCCGCATCGATCACCGGTTCGTCCACGACCACATCGAGCGCCGGCCCCAGCGTGGCGGCGATCGCCTGATACATGCCGAAGGAGATGTAGAGCCCGTAGTCCGAGCCGAACCCGGTCATCAAGCCGGGCATGACGTTCGGGGCGACGGCATGCTTCGATGTCTTCGCCATACCCGAGCTGTCGATCTCCACCGCGGCGGTATCGCCGCTCACCGTGATCGTCGTGCGCATCTCGGGCCCGTCGCTCATTCCCGGCGTGGTCAGGTCGACCACCGACCGCGCCAGTCCGCCGCCGGGCCGGTACGTGATGACGTAGTGGTATCGGACGGTGCGCGGCGCACGCAGCAGAATGTCGCCCTGCAGGTGGAGCGGCGTTCGCTGATACGTCTCGACGGCGATCGTATCTCGCCCCAGCGTGGTCACCAACGCGGCGGTGTCGGGCACCGGAGACGTGGGCCGGGTGCCGGCCGCCAGCGCGAGCAGCGATACCAATGCAGTGAGCATACGAACTCCCGGAAGCTCGACGAGTGGAACACTCACGTCAGGCTAATCCATCCGATGGATGATGGAGAGGCCGTTCCACCGGCTCGAACAGTTCCCGTACAGTCCGGCAGCGGCGCGCAACGACCGCTCGTCGGTGCCGTACCTCACGACGACCTCGGAGTAAGGGTATGTCATGACTTGGTGCTTCTGGTCACTCAACCCACGCGCGCGGAGCCGTCAACCGCTCCGGTCGTGCGCCTCGCCCGCCCGCGCCAGCAGCAACTCCCGTTCGCGCCGATTCTCCGTCAGCGACGCTGCCCGTTCGAACTCGCCGCGGGCTTCATGGAATCTGCCGAGTTTGAACAGCAGATCTCCGCGCACGCTCGGCAACAGGTGATAGCGCGCGAGCGCGGGCTCATCGTCGATCGCGTCGAGGATGGCCAATCCCTCCGCCGGTCCGAAGGCCATCGCGTAGGCCACGGCGCGGTTCACTTCGATCACCGGCGACGGCGTCAACTGCGCGAGCGCGTCGTAGAGAGCCGTGATCCGGGTCCACTCCGTGTCTTCCGGCGTTCGGGCGCGCGCGTGACACGCCGCGATGGCGGCCTGCAGCACGTAGGGGCTGGGCCCACTGCCCAGACTCGTCGCCCGATCGAGCGCCGCCAGTCCGCGTCCGATCAGCACGTGGTCCCAACGGCGGCGGTCCTGATCGAGAAGGAGAATCGGCTGGCCCGACGCGTTCACCCGCGCCCGGAGGCGCGACGCCTGGATCTCCATCAGCGCCACCAGGCCGTGCACCTCGGGGTCGCGCGGGTGGAGTTCGGCCAGGATGCGGCCCAGGCGCAGCGCATCCTCGCACAGCGCGGGCCGCACCCAGTCGTCGCCGGCCGTGGCGGAATACCCTTCGTTGAAGATGAGGTAGATCACCTCGAGAACCGACGCCAGTCGCGCGGTCAACTCCGGTCCGCGCGGCACCTCGAACGGCACGTGGGCGGCGGCGAGCGACCGCTTGGCGCGGACGATGCGTTGCTGCACCGCCGGCACCGTGGTCAGGAAGCCGCGCGCGATCTCGTCGACGGTCAATCCGCCCAGCAAGCGCAGCGTCAGCGCCACGCGCGCCTCGACACTCAATACGGGATGGCAGGCGGTGAAGATCAGCCGCAGGAGATCGTCGCCGATCTCGTCGTCGATCGCCGCGTCCAGCTCCGCCACGACGTCCTCGTGCGCCGTCACCTCCGCCTCCCACTGCGCGTGCTTGCGATCCAGCATCTCGCCGCGACGCAGGTGGTCGATGGCGCGGCGTTTGCCGGCGGCCATCAACCAGGCACCGGGGTTGTCCGGTACGCCGGCCTCCGGCCACTTCTCGAGCGCGGCCACGAGCGCGTCCTGCGCGAAATCCTCGGCGAGCCCCACGTCGCCCACCATCCGCGCCAGGCGGGCGATCACCCGAGGCGATTCGATGCGCCATACGGCGTCGATCGCGCGATGCGTAGCACCGTCCGTCACGCTCCGCTTCCGTTCCACCGCAATATCGGGCCCCGGGGGCTAGTGCCCCAGGGGTTCGTCGGCGATGGGGCGGACCACCGAGCGCCCGTCGCCCGCGATGTTTACGAATCTCGTGCTCCAGTCGACCAGCTCCTGCTGGGTCTGGAACCGCATGACCGCAAACCCTCCGATGATTTCCTTGGCCTCGGGGTACCACAGTGCCAGAACCCGCATGTTCGGTCTCTCCCGATGTGAAGGAATGGTCAACCCCGCGCCGCGGCCTGCACGTCGGGCGGAAAGTCTTCGATCTCAGCGATCTGCCGTACTTCAATGATGTCGCCATCGAGCATCGGCGCCCGTCTGGCCCACTCGATGGCCTCCTCGCGGGACCGGACCTGGATGATCCAGTACCCGCCCACCAACTCCTTGGACTCCGTGAACGGGCCGTCGCTCACCCGCGGCTTGCCCCCGCCGAACGATACGCGGGCCGCCCTTGCCGGCGGCGTGAGGCCGTCGAGTCCCAGCAGGACACCGGCCTTGCTCAGCGAATCGTTGTACTTCGTCATCTTGGCCACGAGATCGGCGGGCGGCACGAAGTCGGCTGTCGCAGTCTCGTACGCCTTCGGAATTACCAGCATCATGAACCGCATCGTGTTCATCCTCTCGGGTTTGCGTGATTGGACCACACCGGCCTGCAATGATACGTCGAACGAGACGCGCCGGAATCGACACGACCCGTTCCTGGGGTGCTGACCTCGGCTCTTCCCCGGGGCTAGTGATCGGGTCCGCAGCCGTCTGGAGCGGGCGCAGGAAAGCGGCGGGGCCCCGGCACTTGCCGACCCCTCCACTTGAGCGCACCTTGACCCGTCATACTGCGCTTCCCGCCTTTCCCCCCAGGGGTTCGAAGCCTTCTGAATCGCTCGGCTTGATCAAGCCGCAAGAGGCTTACTGAGAGAGGGACCCCTGCCATGTTCACAGCACCCCGCGTTCTCCTGCTCGCCTGTCTGTCGCTGGCTGTGCCGGCGGTGTCCCGGGCCCCCACGCCCACCCCCGTCCCCGCCCCCGTGCCACCCGGGCAACTCACCAGTGCCCTGCGCTGGCGCAGCGTGGGCCCGTACACCGGCGGACGCGTGACGGCGGTGGCCGGCATCGCGGCCGAGCCCAGCGTGTTCTATATGGGAACGGCCGGCGGCGGCGTCTGGAGAACCGACGATTACGGCCACAACTGGAAGAACATTTCGGACAAGCAGTTCAAGACGAGCAACATCGGCGCGGTCGCCATCGCGCCCTCCGATTCGAGCATCATCTACGTGGGCACGGGCGATTCGGGCCCCCGGAATACGGTTCTGACCGACGAGGGCGGAATGTACCGGTCCGCCGACGGCGGCAAGACGTGGTCGTTCGTCGGACTGGACGACACGCACATCATCACGTGGATCGTCGTCGATCCCGCCAACCCCGACGTCGTCTACGCCGCGGCGCTCGGCCATCTGTTCGCGCCCAACCCGGAACGCGGCGTGTTCAAGACCACCGATGGCGGCAAGACCTGGAAGAAGATCCTGTTCGTCAACGACAGCACCGGCGCCAACGCGCTGGCCATGGACCCGGCGAATCCCGACGTGGTGTACGCGTCCATGTGGCAGATGTCGCGGAGCCACTGGACGTTCTCCAGCGGCGGGCCGGGCAGCGGCATCTACAAGACGACCGACGGGGGCGCGACCTGGACGAACATCTCGCACAACGCGGGTCTGCCCACCGGCATCTTCGGCAAGGTCGGCCTCGCCGTGGCGCCGAGCAGCCCCAACACCGTCTACGCGCTGATCCAGGCGGACTACAAGGGCCAGGCCGGCGGCCTGTTCCGCTCGGAGGACGGCGGCCAGAGCTGGACGCTCATCAACAACAGCATGGATATCACGCAGCGCGCCTTCTATTACATGAACGTCTATGTCGACCCCAAGGATGCCAACACGATCTACCTGCCGAACGTCGGCGTGTACGTGTCGCACGATGCGGGGAAGACGCTCACCGCGCTGCATCCGCCGCACGGCGACAACCACGTGCTGTGGATCAACCCGAACAACCCGCAGACCTTCATCGAAGGCAACGACGGCGGCGCGACCGTCACCCTGAACGGCGGGAAGGCCTTCAGCTCCGAGGACAACCAGCCCACGGGGCAGTTCTATCACGCCAACCTCGACGATCAGTTCCCGTTCCACATCTACGGCGCGCAGCAGGACCGGAGTTCGGTGGCCGGGCCGAGCGACGTGCCGCCACCGGTGTGGACCAACATCCAGGGCGGAGAGATGAGCTGGGTGGTGCCCACCCCCGGGCGGCCCTGGATCACCTACGGCAGCGGCTACTACAGCAAGGAGTGGAGGGAGAATAGCCGGACCGGACTCGTCACCAACGTGAGCCCCTGGCCATCCTACCAGTTCGGCCTCGCGGGCTCGAAGATCAGGTACCGCTACGGCTGGAACCACCACCCCGTCGTGTTCGCGCCCCACAATCCCAGGGAGTTGTTGATGGGAGCGAACGTGTTGTTCGAGACGCTGGACGAGGGCACGCACTGGAAGGTGATCAGTCCGGACCTCACGCGAAACGACAAGAGCAAGCAGGCGCGGCCGGGAGGTCCCATCAGCGCGGACGTCACCGGCGAGGAGATGTTCGGCACCATCTCGTCGATCGCCGTCTCGCCGCTCACGGACAACGTGATCTGGACGGGCTCCGACGACGGTCTGGTGCACGTGACCACGGATGCGGGCGCGCACTGGAGCCAGGTGCGCCCGCCGACGCTGCCCGAGTGGTCCACGATCACCTGCATCGAGCCGTCGCACACACACGCCGGCACCGCGTATCTGTCGGCAAGCCGGTACGACTGGGACGACTTCCACCCGTACGTGTACAAGACCACCGACTACGGCAAGCACTGGACGGCGCTCACCACCGGGCTGCCGGACGGCCAGTACGTGGAGAGCGTGCGGGAGGACCCGAACCAGCCGACCCTGCTGTTCGCGGGCACCAGCCGAACCGCGTACTTCAGCATGGATGGCGGCAAACTGTGGCAGCCGTTGAGCCTCAACCTGCCGGCGGTTCGCGTGAACGATATCGAGGTCCAGCCCGAGCAGCACGCCGTGGTGCTCGCCACCTTCGGCCGCGGCTTCTGGGTGATGGACGACCTGCAGTTCCTCGAGCAGCTACACACGTCCCATGTGACGAGCCAGGCGTCGTATCTGTTCAAGCCGCAGCAGAGCTGGCTCGTGGCACGCCGTGGTGGCGGGTTCGGCCGGGGCGGGGCGGGAGGGTCGAACCTGGCGCCGGGCGTCGCGGTCTTCTTCAACGTGCCGGCAGACTACGATGGCAGCACGCCGGTGAAGCTCAGCTTCACCAGTGCGAGCGGCAAGCTGATCCGCAGCTTCACGCTGCACGCCAGGACGCACGCCAAGTCCGGCGCTTCGTCGCCCCGCCCGCGGCCGCGCGGGCGCAACAGGAAGCGCGATTGACCGCCATCGAGCCCGGCATGAACCGCTTCCAGTGGGATCTGCGGTACCCGAACGCGGTGGACGTGAAGGGCATCTTCAACTCCGGCTTCTCGGCCGGCGTGCCCGTCGGTCCCGAAGTGGTGCCGGGCACCTACGACGTGACGCTGACCTACGGCACCACCACGCAGAAGCAGTCGTTCGTGGTCAAGCTGGACCCGCGCCTGAACACCACGCAGGCGCAGCTGCAGCAGCGCTTCGCGCTGCTGATGCGGATCCACGGCGCGCTGGCGCGGCTCGATTCAACCTTGAACCAGGCCATCGACGCCCGCAGCGCGCTCGAGAAGGCCGTCGCCAAGGGCACCATGTCCGGCGGTCAGGTGCACGCGGCGCTGAACGACCTGAACAAAGACGTCGACGATTTGGTGGACCTCAAGATCCAGTCGGGCGAAGGCGCGCTCGTCTATCCCGGTCGGCTGCGCTCCTGGCTGACGTCGATCGCGGCGCAGGTGGATCTGGCGTTCGTACCGCCCACGCCGGCCATGGTACAGGTGGCGAATGGATACATCCACGAGGCGGGCACGGGCGTCGCACGGCTACAAGCCGACCTCGCTGCTGCTCACAAGCTCGTGAATCCGTGAGCACCGGCGACCCGGCGGTATCCCCGCCGGGTCGCCATTCGGCACGCCCGGCCACGGCCGCTATCGACCGTTGGCCGGCGCGTCCCGATTGGGCGTGATCACCCGGGAAGCACCTTCACGGCAAGGGAATCGCCCGCCGCGCCGTTGCCCGGGTTGGACGGATCGAGCCCACCGGCGGGCGTGATGCCGCCGCGCCCACCCGGCCCCACCTGAAACACCACGCCCGTCGTGTCCGCGCGCCCGCCGCCCATTACGAGAACACCTATCGACGGCCCGCCGCCCCCACCGCCGCCGTCGGCGCCAGGCCCACCGAAGCCGCCATCGCCGCCCTTACCGCCGGCGCCCGCGCCACCCGTGCCGCTGCCGCCCGCGCCGCCCGCGCCGCCCAGTTGGCCGGCCGTACCCTCGCCTCCCACTCCGCCGTTGCCCCCACCCAGCGTCTGCACCAGCGCATGGTCGAGCGTCAGGTCGCTCGCCGGCCCGACGACTACGGCGATCGATGCCCAGCCTCCGTACGCTCCGAGCCCGCCGATCCCGCCGTCGCCACCCTGGCCGCCGCCGCCACCGCCGCCGCCGCAGACTCCAACGAGAATGCCGCCGCCGCCACCGCCGCCGCCGCCGCCGACTCCCGGGTATCCGTCGGCGCCGGAGGCCCCGAGGGCTGCCTGGTACCCCCCGGCCAGCGTGAATTCGCCGAACCCGGCACCGCCCTTGCCCACCGGCGGGCGCGAGTACTGGACGAGCGGCGTCGTTCCATCTGCGCCGTCCGAGAACGCGCCACCGCCCGCTCCTCCGCCGCCGGCACCCGACCCGGAGCCCGCGCTGCCGTTGAAGCCGCCGGCCAGGCCGCCGCTCCCGCCGGTGCCTCCCTTGCCGCCCCGCCCGCTGGATCCGCCCGCACCGCCGGCTCGCGCCGGCACACAGACGCCGGCCGGAGTGCCCCGTCCGCCGGCCGGCGCGGGTGTCGTGAACCCGTTCGGATACACGGGAATCGATCCGCCGCTGTCGCCGCGCGCCGCGACGATCGTCCCGCCACGAATGACGATGCCGCTGCTCGAGTCCAGTACCACCGTCGCCAGGCGTGAACTCACAATCGTCGTGAGCACGAGCCCGTCGAGGGTGACGTCGCGGACGTCGTGCCCGCGCACCACCATCTGCGAATCGTCCACTTCCGACGCAAAGCGCCCCGTGTCGCGCTGCCAGGTCGAGGGATCGTAGCCGCCCACGATGGTCACGTGCGAGCGCAGCGTGATCCGTTCGTGGTATGCACCGCCGGCCACGCGGATCGTCTGCCCGCTGTCGGCCGCGGCCACTGCGGCGCCGATCGTCGCGAACGGAGATTGGCGCGTACCCACATTCGCGTCGCTCCCCGCCACGGGGCTCACGAACAGATCGTGAGCCATGCTGTCCACTGGGCCGCCCGTGCCGCCTGGGCCGCCCTGCGGACCCGTCGCATCGGCGGCGCCGCTGCACGCCGCCACGACATAGACGGCGGAGAGCAACACCGCGATCGCGCGGACGTGGGACCATCTGGACTCTTGAGACATCGCCCCTCCCTCCTCGATTCGGGACCGCGCAATTCGACCGCGCAGCCGCGTACGTGGAAGGAGGGCGACGAACGGCCGGCCCGATGATCATCGAGCCGGCCGTTCGCTCTTCTCGCAACACCGTCAGGGCAGCACTTTGATATTTACCGAGTCGCCGCGCGCGCCGGTCGCCGCCGTGGACGAGCTGGCGCCGCCCGCGCCCGGCGCGCCGATGTGGAACACCACGCCATTGCCGTTGAAGGCGCCGTTCCCCAGCACGAGGATGCCGATCGACGGTCCGCCGCCTCCACCACCGCCCTGACCCCCCGCGCCACCAGCGCCGCCGGTGCCACCCTTGCCACCCGCGCCGGCCCCGCCGGCCGCCGGACCGCCGGCCCCGCCAGCGCCGCCGGCCGCGCCCAGCTGCCCCGCGCCACCCGCGCCCCCGATTCCGCCCCCCGCAGTAACGACCGACGTGCTGTCCAGGTTCACTTGACTGGTGGTGCCGAGCACGACGGCGATCGATGCATATCCTCCGGATCCGGCCCGGCCTCCCGCCCCGCCCTCGCCGCCCTGGCCTCCCCCACCACCGCCGCCACCACAGGTGAAGACGAGCGCTCCCCCGCCGCCTCCGCCGCCTCCACCGCCATCGCCGTCCTGCCCGTTCGATCCGGGGGTCCCGTCCGCGGGCCGGTATCCCGATCCCATGGAGAACGTCCCGGTCGACGTGCCCCCCATTCCGGGCGCGCCGGCGGCGGCCGCCACCGCCGGTGACTTGCCCGGGGCGCCAGCGGTGAACGTCGCGCCGCCCTTGCCGGCGGCGCCGCCGTGGGTGCCCGCGCCCGCTTTACCGTCGAATCCACCGGCGGCTCCCCCTGTGCCGCCCGCGCCGCCGCTCGCTCCCGCCGGAGAATTCTGCGAGCCCCCGGAGCCGCCGACGCGGTCGGGCGGACACACACCGGCCGACACGCCGGCCGACCCCGCCTGCCCGTAGACGGGCGCCGCATTCGTATAGCCCGCGCCGCCGGGACCGTCGTCTCCGGGGCCGGCCGAGATCGTCCCCCCACGAATCTCGATTGCGGTGCTCGAGTCGAACATGACGGTCGCGTACTGCGTGCCGTGCGGCGTCGCAAAGTTGACACCGTCTACGGTGTCACCGACCACGCCCACACCACCGAGCGCCACGCCATCGCTCTGCACGTCGGTAGGGTGCTGCGCGGTATCCCGGGCCCACGTGGACGGATCGTAGCCGCCGACCAATCGAAGGTGCGAGCGCAGCATCACCTTCTCCTGGTACGTGCCGCCGGCGATGCGAATCACCCGCCCCGAGTCGGCGGCGGCGATCGCGGCCGTGATGGTTGCCAGCGGCTGCTGTCGCGTGCCGGCGTTCGCATCGTTGCCGGTGGTGGCGCTCACGAACAGATCGTGGGCCATGCTGTCCACCGGTCCGCCGCCGTTCCCGTTTCCGTTTCCCGGGCCCGTCGAGTCCGCGGCGCCGCCGCAGGCGGCAATTGCACAAACGATGGCCGCTCCGAGCAACAGTCCGAACCCTCGATACCATCGTGGGCTTTCGTGCATCGTTCCTCCCCGTCCGACGTGGTGCGACCCCGCCGCGGATGCGGCAGGCCGTCAGAGGGAGGGGCGACAAACGGCCGGCCCGATGATCATCGAGCCGGCCGTTCGTGCCGCCCACACGCCGGTGAACCCCCGAGGAGGCGTTCGTCGGACGTGCCCGTGCGGATGGACGCTACTGCTGGCCGCCCGCCGCCGCGATCGCCGCCGCGTTGGCGTAGATCGCGACTTCCACACGCCGGTTGAGCGCCATGCCGGCGTCCGTGGCGTTACTGGCCACCGGTTCCGTCTCGCCGCGGCCCACGGTGTGCAGTCGTGACGCGCTCACGCCCTGCGACACGAGGTAGTCCGCCGCCGCCTGCGCCCGTCGCTCCGACAGCGCCTGATTGTAGTCGGCGGCGCCGGATGCGTCGGTGTGTCCGACGATCAGCACGTTGGTGTTCGGATACTGATTCAGGCTGACGGCCAGGTTGCGCAGATTCGTCGCCGCATTCGGCAGCACCTGCGAGGCGTCGAAGGCGAACAACAGCCCGGAGGCGAATGTCACCTGGATGCCCTCGCCGACCCGTTCCACCGTCGCGCCCGTGACCGTCTGCTTGATGCCCTTGGCCTGCTGGTCCATCTGATTGCCGATGATGGTGCCGGCGAGCCCGCCGACCACGGCCCCGATGATTGCGCCGCGAGCCGTGGATCCGGTCTGGTTGCCCACCACCGCGCCAACGCCGGCCCCGGCGCCGGCGCCGATGAGCGCCCCGCTGCTCTTCTTGTTCAGCGACGCGCAGGCCGACAACGTCGTGGCGAGTGCCAGGAGCACCGCGGCTCGCGGTATCCTGCGGCGCATGGTGAGTATTCGTGGTCTGTTCATTGCGGCCTCGTGGAACGGGAGTCCTACAGTACCTTCCGGCCCTGGATCACGCGCACCAGGACCACGATGATGGCGATGACGAGCAGGATGTGAATCAGTCCGCCCATCGTGTATGCGGTGATCATCCCCAGCAGCCACAGCACCACCAGGATGATCACGATCGTCATGAGCATGGAGGCACCCTAGTTCGAGGTAATCGTCAATGATCGCGTGAGGGTCAGCGTGATCCGGGTGCCCGACGCCACGACGACATCGCGGTCGGCGATGGTCGCTGCGCGCGCACCGCCCGCCACGGCACCGATGGCTCCACCGATGATCGTACTCTTCTGATCCTTGCCGATTGCCTGGCCGACCGCCGCGCCAACCGCGGTACCCACGGCCACGTTTCCGACGGCGCTCTTGGTGATGCCGCGCCCTTCGAGCGTGTGCGGCACCGTACCCACGGTCGCGCCCAGCTCGTACGTCGTCCCGGCCACCGTCACCGACGTGCCACGCAGCGCGATGGCGCCGTCCTTCTGGCCCGAATTCAGGGCCGGTCCCAGCTCCGTGATCGTCAGTACCACAGGCGAACCGCTCGGAATGACCACCAGGCCGGCGTCATCCATCACGTCGTCGCTCACGACTCCGTTCACGTGCTGTCCCACGGTGTTGGTGCGCGACGAGATCGCGTCCTGAATCGTGACTGCCACGGCAGAGCCGTTGGACAGCACGCGGGGCGACGCGCTCGCGGCGTCTGCGGCCGCTCCACTCGTGCCGGACGTATCCTTGCCCTGGGCACCGGCGCATGCGAGGAGACCGAACGCGAGCAGTCCGGCAATGAGAGATCGTGACATGGGTCCTCGGCGCAGTGGCCGCGAAAGAGAGAAACACGGGCCACCGGCCATGCCGGAACGCCCATCTCATCCGCGACCTTTCACGTCATCGGGGAGATATCCTGAGGTTAGGGCGTCCGGCACCCGCCTCGTATCGCCTGATCAGGTGAAAGAGGGAGTAGTCCCTTTGGGGGACCAGGATATTCGCGGGCTCCAATGGGGGCCGGTGGACGCCGGCGTGGACCGACGGCTAGTCGTCGTCCTGGTCGTGCGCGTAGGCGGCGATCTGCAAACGCGTGTGCAGGGCCAGCTTGTCCATGATGTTGCGCACGTGGCTCTTCACCGTATGGGTGGCGATGTTCAGCCGCTGCGCGATCTCCTTGTTGCTCATCCCCGCCGCGATCAGCCCGATCACCTCGCGCTCGCGTTGCGTCATCCGCACCGCTTCCATCGCCGTCGCCCCACCCCGCTGCACCGCGGCCTTCGCGATCTGGGAGAACAACGTGCCCGTCATCGGCGGCGGCAGGACCCGCGCCCCGTCGGCCACCGACCGAATGGTGGCCACGAAATCGTCGAACGTCGCGTCTTTGAGAATGAAGCCGGCCACGCCCGCGTTCACGAATTGGGCGATCTCCTCGTGCACGGGCAGCAGATCCATCACAATCACCCGCGATTCCGCCATCTCCTTCCGCACGGTCTCCGCCAGCCGGAGGCTGCTCCTGTCCTGGAGTCCCACGTCGAGCAGCACCACGCGGGGATTGGCATCCTTCAGCTTCTCGGTTTCCAGGCTCGTCGCGGCCAGCACCACGCTCACGTCGGCCAGCTCGTTGAGCATGGTCGTCATGCCCTCACGAACGAGGCGATTATCCTCGATGATGGCGACGGTGATCACGCAGCACCCGGCCCGGGGCTATCGATTCGCGCGCAGCGGGGCCGCCGCGATGTCATGAGCCACCTTGATGAAGCCATGATTCGGAATCTCTGCGACTTCCGCCCGGATTGCTAGCCCGCGCGGGCACGCAGCTCCTTCCACCATCGTCCCCGATGGAAGGAGCCCGGCCGGTCGCGATGGTGCTACTGCAAGTAGCGGAACAGACCAACGAGACCGAGGATGCCGCTGCCCAACATCACGATCGTGCCGGAACGCCCGCCGATGACGGCACCCACGATGAGCCCGGCGCCGCCCACCAGCATGAGCGCGACATTCTGCGAGTTCTCACCGTCCGCCGGCATTGCGACCATCGCCAATCCGGTCGTCGGGGCCAACGTGCGGGACCCGACAGCGGACGGCTGGAGCATGGGGCCGACCGTCGACGCGGCCACGGGCTGAACGGCCGGAGCGCTGACGGCGACGGGCGCGACGGCGCGCGAGGTCGAGTCGAACGATGTCTGCTGAGCCGCCATCGGCGCCGCTACCATCAAGGCGGCGGCGAACAGGAAGAATCGGGTACGCGTAAACATTGGGAGCACTCCGAACGTCGAGGGTGAACCGGTGGTCGCACGCGCCCTACATGGACTCGCATCGCCAACCGGGCACTCTCGACCGTTACGAGAGGCTCTTGATGTGTAGCGGCGGTTCCCTCCCCGATCCATCACACCAAAGAACTACGTCCTCGCCGATGGGGACATCTGCGCCCGACACCTATCATACGCGCACCCGTCTGACTACGCTCCGTTCATAGGGAATTGTGCGGTCGTTCGATGCAGCGGCCGTCGCGTTGGCCGTGCATCGTCACAAGGGGAAGTGCCGTGGTCCGGAACACCGATGTGGTGGAGTCAGCGCCCATGGGCGAATCGGTCGCCGACGTATACGCGGCCCTCGGGCTGCTCGCCGACATCGTCGACACCGTGCGCGAACCCCTCCTCGTGCTCGACGCTGCCTTTCGCGTGACCCACGCCAATCGCTCGTTCTTCAACACGTTCCAGGTCACGCCAGACGACACCATCGGCCAGGTGATCTTCACGCTCGGCAACGGCCAGTGGGACATCCCACCGCTGCACACGCTGCTGCGCGACACCCTGCCGCTGCACGCCCAGCTCGATGACTACGACGTCGACCACGTCTTCCCGGGCATCGGGCGCAAGGTGATGCTGCTCAATGCGCGCCTCGTGGCATCGGGCGCCACCAACCCGCGGATGATTCTCCTCGCCATCGAGGACGTCACCGAACGAAGGCGCGCCGAACACCAACTCGCGGTCCAACACCGGGAACTGCTGCGATCGAATGCGGCGCTCGAAGCATTTGCCGCCGTCGCCTCGCACGATCTGCAGGAGCCGCTGCGCAAGATCCTCGCCTTCGGCGAGCGCCTCGAAGCCAACGCGGGCCCGGCACTCGATGCAGACGCCCGCGGCTACCTCGATCGCATGCGCAACGCCGCCACCCGCATGCGGACCCTGATCGCCGACCTCCTGCTCTATGCGCACGTCACGACGCGTGCCCAACCGTTCGAACCGGTCGATCTCGGGCGCCTGGTCCGCGATGTCATGACGGATATGGAAACGTCTATCGCCGAAGCAGGCGCAACGGTGAACGTCGGGGAGCTGCCGGTTGTCGAGGCCGATCCGCTGCAGATGCGCCAGTTGCTGCAGAATCTGCTCGGCAACGCGCTGAAGTACCGCAGCGGCGCTCGGCCCTCGGTCGTCCGCATCGACGCGACCGTCGCCGACGGAGACACGTACGTCCTCACCGTTGCCGACAACGGCATCGGCTTCGGCTCGCAGTACGCGGAACGCATCTTCGGGATGTTCGAACGGCTCCACGGCCGGGCGGAATATGAAGGGTCCGGTATCGGGCTCGCCATCTGCCGCAGCATCGCCGAGCACCACGGCGGCACCATCAGCGCCGCCGGCACCCCGGACACGGGGGCGACGTTCACGATCGTGCTGCCCGTCCGGCAACTCACCTCGGTGGACCTCTGACCATGCTCCAGGGAAACGCAATTCCCGTGATGATTCTCATCGCCGACGACGATGAAGACGATCGACTGCTCACCCGGCAGGCGCTCGAGGAAGCCCATCTGTCCAACGACGTCCGGTTCGTCGAGGACGGTGAGGAGTTGATGGAGTACCTCCGCCGGCAGGGACGATACGCCGGACAGGACGGCAGGGCGCCGCGGCCGGGGCTGATTCTGCTCGACCTCAACATGCCCAAGAAGGACGGGCGCGAGTGCCTGCGCGAGATCAAGGCGGACGACGACCTGCGGGACATTCCGGTCGTCGTCCTGTCCACCTCCCGCGAGGAGGAGGATATCACGCGGAGCTACCAGCTCGGCGTCAATTCCTTCATCTCAAAGCCGGTCACCTTCACCGGCCTCGTGGACGCGTTGAAGGTCATGGGACGCTACTGGTTCGAGCTCGTCGAACTTCCGCCGGCACGCCGGTAGCGCCGTCGGGCGCGCGCCGGCGACGCCGCGCGCCGCATCCTGGCAGTGGTCTCAGGTCGCTCCGCGGGGAAGTTCGCGCGATGCGCGCGGCGTACTACCGATCGAGCAGCTCCCCCACCCGCGCCATCGCCGGCACGTGGTCGCAGACTAGCTTGGCGCACACGGTGAGCGGCACCGCGAGCACGGCCCCCGGCAACCCCCACAGCCAGCCGAAGAAGATCAGCCCCAGGAAGATCGCCACCGTGTTCACGGGCAGATGGCGCCCCAACACCGTCGGCGTCACGAAGTTCGACTCCGCCAGATGCACGAGCAGAAACACGGCCGGCGCCATCAGCGCCCGCGCCGGGTTGTCGATGCTCGACAGCGCCGCGAACGCAATGATCGTCGCCGTCGCGATCGGTCCGAGATACGGCACGAAGTTCAGCACCGCCGCGATCCCACCCCAGAGCAGCGGGTTCGGCACGCCCACCGCCCACAGGGCCAGCGCGGTCAGCGTCCCAACGCCGATGTTGATCACGGTGACGGTCAGCAGAAAATGCGACGTCGCCATCTCGATCTGCGCCAGCAGATGCTCGCGCGACTTCAACTGATCGCGCCCCGGCAGCAGCCCCGCCAGCTTGCGCCGAAACAGGGGCCCGTTGGCCAGCAGAAAATACGTGAGGAACACCACCGCCAGCGAGATCGGAATCAGCGCCAGGGTGTCGAGTGAGGCCTTCGCGAAGATGCCGGGCGACGCCAACTGCACGGTCTTCGGCGCCTCCGATGTCGACGGCCCGGTGGCCTGCTGCATCCGGTCGGCGGACTGCTGGAGCGCCGACAGCGGTCTGGCAATGCGCCGTATCCGGGTTTCGAGCTTTCGCATCGTGGCGGGCGCCGAGGCTACCCAGGTGATCGCCGGCGCAACCAGCAACGATCCGGCCCCGATGCCCGCCCCCAGCGCGCCGAAGACCACCAGCGCCGCCGCGACCCGGCGGGGAATGTGGAGCCGCTGCAGCCAGCGCATGGGCGCGCTCAGCATCAGCGTCAGGAGCAACGCGATCACCACCGGCAGCACGAACGCACGCCCCAGACGGAGCGCCGCTACCAGCAGCAGCGTCATGATCGCCACGGTCGCCGCTGACGACGGCGGCCTGATGTCCGACTCGACGCTCTGGCTCATCGTTCCTTCACCGCCGCCGTCGCGTGCCCCATCGCCTCGGCCCGCAGCACCAATCCCCGCCGCGTGACGTACACCCCACGCACCGCCACCGAATCGATGCCGGCGGCCAACGTCATCGCGTCGCCGATCTTCCGGTTCAGCCCCTCGAGCAGCAACTCCCGGCCGCGATCGAGCGCCTGCCCTTCGGGCAGAATCGCCCGGTCGCGCAACAGCAGCCGCAACGCCGGAGACGCCAGCCACGAATACGCGTTGATCAGCGGGCTGGCAGTGTGCAGGTCGTAGTCGAGGTCCGGCATCGCGATGCCGTGCCGGGTCTCATCGTGCCGCGGCACGCCGACCAGCACGAGCGTTCCCTGCGCGTCCCCGTGAAATCCCACCGTCAATCCGAGCCGCCCGCCGGATTCCGCCGACACCAGCACCGAGTCGATGCTCACCGTATGCCCCTGCTCGGTGACGACGGCGCCGCGCACCGCGTCGCTCAACACCTGCGACGCGGTGCCGTAGTCCACCACGCCCTCCAGGAGGATGTGGAAGCCGTGGGCCCCCGTGTCCGCGGCCAGCGGTGGCAGCGGCAGTGCTGCCACCACCGGTTCCGAATCGGCGGTCACGATCCGCGGCCGCGCGTCGAGTCCCACATGCACGATCAACGCATGACCGTCGCCGCGGACGTCGCCCACGCGCAGTTGCGTCGGGCCCAACAGCAACCACACGCCGTCGGTCAGGCGGATCGGCCGGTTGAGCGATTCCCACCATCCCATCGCCTGGTCCGTCAGGTCGACGTCGCCGATCGTGCTGTCGATCGCCGCCAACCGGTCCATCAGCGCTCCGCGCGCGGCGTCCACGATCCGCTCGGTAACGTCGTAATGCAGGAACCGCACCTCACACCGGTCGCGGGCTGCCCTCGACGCCGGGCTGGCGCGCACCAGTCGAACGTGCGACACGAGATGCCAATCGGGCGACAGCGACAGCGGCGTCGCGAGCTCCACCACCAGCCTCGGCGGCCGATCGGTGGACGTGCCGCAGCCGGCGCTCACGGTCGGCGTGAATCCGAACTTGAAGAAACCCCGGGCTTCGTACTCGAGCGTGGCGCGCAGGTGGAACTCCGTCCCGCGCCCGAATGCCGTGAACGGGCCGCGCGTCGCGTGGAACGCGTAGTGTTTGCGGTCGTCGTCGCCCACCTGATGCACGCTGTCCAACGACCCGAACTCCGTGGGGACGGCGCGGTCCACCTTGCCCAGGACCTTCGTGATGTCGTAGGTGAGCGGCACGTCGAACCGCGAGAGCGGAAGTACCGGTGGCGGCGGTTCGCGCGCGTCGATGTCCGCATCCGACGGCGTGGCCCGGCCCCCGCAGCCGGCCAGCGTGAAGAACACGGCCAGCGCGGCCGCGCCGAACGCGCGCGTCACCGTGCCGACCAACTCAACAGGTTCGACGGCGCCATGCCCGCCCGCACCCGGGCGATATCGGCCGGTTCCCGCCAGAGCAACTGCGTGCGATCGGCCGAGCTGAAACGAAGTTCCCACCGCGCCCCGCCCCGGGCGGGATTGAACGGCACCGCGATGTCGAGCCGGTAGGTGCGCTTGCCGCCCGACGGGAACGCGCTCAGCAGCGAGATTCCCGCGGCGGCCCGGACGTTGGTCGTGACGCCGTACGGGACATCGCCGGCCCACAACTTTCCCGCATCGACGAAACCCGCCACCGCCAGGTCGGCGCGCCGGCTCACCGACGGCAACAGGCGGCGCTCCTCGAGACGCATCACCGCCCGGCGGCCGCCGGCGAAGGTCGCGTCGGGAAAGCCGCGCACGCCGCCGTCGTGATCGCGGAAGGTGAGTTGGAACGGATACGCGAGACGCTGGATGCCCGAGAGTTCGACGCTCACGATCTGCGTGTACGGCGTGCCCGGCGTGGCGTACCAGGCCATGTGCGCGTCGCCCACCATGCCTTCCCACCGATGGGACGCGCGGTCGATGCGCCCTTCGCCGGTGAACCGCACCAGCATGAACGAGGACGGCTGTCCCAGGCCGGCGTACACGTCCGTGGAGAGAAAGACGTCGCTCCTGAGCGTCGAAGCGAACACGCTCGGGCCGGCCAGCGCGCCGAATTGCACGCCGACGCCGACGTCCTGCGCTGCCGTGAGCGCGTCGAACCGTTTCACGGTCACGAAGCGCAGCGCGCGCACGCCTCCGATCGCCGCCAGTCGGGTCACCCGAAACGCCGGGAAGCGCCCACCGAGCGCCGTGTCGGACGGAACGTGCACGAGCCCGGAGTCGGAGATGATCACCGGGCCGGGAGCGGTGCGCACGTCCTCGCCGAGGAGCGCCGCCCCCACCACCCCGATCACGCGTCCCCGGCCCACCCGCGTCACCGCGCCCGCGTCGTACGACGAGCGATGCACCGACAGCGCGAGATCCTCGCCCGCCGGCCGGATCACGGGATAGTAGACGCGCGATTCGTCGGCGCCGGTGTGAAACGCCGTGCGCTCCAGATCCGTGAGGAACGGATGGGCGAACTCCACCGACCACTCGCCACCCAGTGGATAGCGCTGCGCATTGGCGACGAGCGTATACGGACGTCCGAACGCCCCGTACTGGGCTACCCGCACACCGAAGCCGGACCGATACGCGAATCCGCGCTCGGCGCTCAGCGCCACGGTCACGGCGCTGCCCGACACGTTCTCGCTTCCGACCGTCAGGCGCACCGGCGCGATTCCCTTCATGCGCGCGCCGACGATGAGCGGCACCTCGTCCACCGTTTCCACGACGATGCGCACGCGCCCGGGACCGTCCGGCACGGCGCGGACCACCGCCGACGTCAGATACGGCTGGAGACGCAACAGGCGCTCCGACTCGCTGCGACTGCGCTCCGTGCACGGCCGCCCGACCGCGAGCTGCAGATACGCGGCGATCACGTGTGGCCGCGTCACGGTGAAGTGCAGCCCTGCTACATCGGCGAGTCCGCGCCACGACGCGGCCAGGCCGCGCACCGGCGGCGGCGACGACCGGATGTCGATCGCCGAAATCGTCTCGCCGTTGCATGCGCGCCCCGGTGGCGCACGTTGCGCCGCGGCCGGGGCGATCGCCGCGAGCATCAGCGCCGCCAGCTCCGGCCCGGTGCGCACTACCCCTTCTTGGCGGGGATCAGCAGCAACACCCCACCCACCAGAACCGCTCCGAGGCCGGCCCAGATCGGAATCGCGACCGTCTGCCGGTCCTTCACGGTCATCGAGAACGGCCCCATCTGCGTCTCGTGCGAACTCTTGGTATACGTGAAGCCGCCGTACGCCAGGCCGAGGGCGCCGGCCACGATCAGCACGATGCCCGCCGTCTTGATTGGGTTCATCCTTGCATCTCCGTCGATGGGATTACAGCACCTTCCGACCCTGGAGCACCCGCACCACCACCACGATGATCGCGATCACCAGCAGAATGTGGATCAGTCCGCCCATCGTATACGATGTTACCATCCCGAGTGCCCAGAGCACGATCAGGATGATCACCACAGTCGTCAGCATGTTCGGTTCCTCCGCGCCACAAGGCGTTTCATGGAGAGTAGTTCGCGCCACGAGAGGCGCGTATCGCCAAAACGGGTGACGAAGGAGTAGGCCTTTCGAGCGATACGCTTGGCGGGCCGGCCGGCCGCGGTGTTCTGCCGTTGCGGTCGGCATGGACCTCGACCGCCCCCCGTGTCGGGGCGCGAGTTGCGATATGCGTCAACCATTTGCCGCTCAACCACCCGATCGCTCTACGTCCTTGGTGCGATTGATGCGCCGCGGCATCGGACGTAGCCTGATACGAGACCCGGGTATCGTCCCGGCGCCGCTCCTCAATCGTTCAGGGACTGCACATGCCGATCCACTCCGCCTCCATCGGACGCGCCGCGCGCCGGTTGGTGCTTGTCGCCCTGGCCACGATCGCGGCCGCCGCCTGCGCCATCTCCACGCAGCAGGAAGTGCAGCTGGGCGCCACGTACGCCACGCAGATCGATACCCAGCTCCCGATGATCCGCGACGCCCAGGCCGAGAGCTACCTGACCGCGCTCGGCAATCAGCTCGCCGCCGTCACCGATACCCGCTCGCTCGACTGGCACTTCGCCATCGTCGACAGCAAGGAAGTCAACGCCTTTGCCGTGCCCGGCGGCTGGGTGTATGTCAACCGCGGACTCATCGCCCGCGCCGAAACGATGGATCAGCTCGCGGGCGTGTTGGCGCACGAGATCGGACACGTCACCCTCCGCCACACGGTGCAGCAGATGCAACAGTCCGATCAGGTGAACGGCGGACTGGTGGCCCTCTGCACGCTCACCAACGTCTGCGACAGCGGCGCCGGCCAGACGGCGATCAGCGTCGGAGGTTCGGCGCTGTTCGCGAAGTTCAGCCGCCAGGACGAAGCGGAGGCCGACGCCGAGGCCGTGAAGACCACGATCAAGGCCGGCATCGATCCCCACGGCGTTCCCGCGATGTTCCAGATTCTGCTCGACGAGCGGAAGACCAATCCCACCGCCGTCGATGCGTTCTTCGCCACCCATCCGCTGGAGGAATCTCGGATCACGGCGACCAACGCCGAGATCGCGACCTACTCGGCGAGCCAGCTCCGCAACCTGACCGTCGACACCGACGCGTTCCAGCAGTTCAAGCGCCGGCTGGCATCGCTCCCGCCGTCACCGACGCCCAAAGCCGCCGCCGGCTCGAACGACTGAACCCACGCCGGGCGGCGGGAGAGGCCGGCGTTCGACTCCGCCAGCAGCCGCACCGCACTACTTTCGCGCCGCCTTCCTGCCGACGTCGACCACGGGCTTGCCCAGCTTCTTCATCTGAGGACGAACGCCCAGACCGGGCTCCCTCGACGCCGCCAGCCGTCCCTTCTTCCGCTGCGGCGCGCCGTCCGCGAACGCCACGGTCACGTACGAATTGAAGTCCGTGGACGAGAAGAGGAACCGCTCGGGCGTGCTGTGCGCCAGATGCGCGATCGCCGCCGTGGTGATGTCGCCGCCCCACGTGTCTTCGATGGTCATCGCAATGCCGAGCGACACGCACAGGTCGCGAATCTGCCGCGCCCGCGTGAGCCCGCCCACCTTGGAGATCTTGAGATTGATCACGTCCATGGCGTGGTCGGCCACCCCGCGCACCACCATGTCGATGCCATCCACCACTTCGTCGAGAATGAACGGCCGGTCCGTGTGGCGCCGCACCGCCAAACACTGCTCGTAGGTCATGCAGGGCTGCTCGATATAGACGTCCACGTCGCGCACCGCATCGGCCACGCGAACGGCGGCGTGCTGCGTCCAGCCCGTGTTGGCGTCGGCCACCAGCACGTCGCCCCGCGAGAGTTCGGCGGCCGCGGCGCGGATGCGATCGATGTCGGTGTCGGGATCGCCGCCCACCTTGAGCTGGAACTTGTGATACCCCTCCTTGCGATACCGCCCGATCTTCCTGGCCATCTGCGCCGGCGACTCCTGTGAAATCGCCCGGTACAGCGCGAAGTCGTCGCCCACGTGGCCACCCATCAGCGTCGCGACCGGCAACCCGCTCGCCTTGCCCAGCAGGTCCCAGCACGCCATGTCGATCGCCGACTTCACGTACGGGTGGCCGCGCATCGACCGGTCCATCAACTCGTTCAGTTCGCCCAGCGCCAGCGGATCGGCGCCGAGCAGTTGCGGCGCCAGTTCCGCGATCCCGGCGCGCGCCCCGCGCGCGTAGGCCGGCAGGTACGCGGGCCCCAGGGGACAGATCTCCCCCCACCCCACCAGCCCGTCGTCGGTCTCCACGGCAACGATCGTGGAGTCGAACACCGACACCGCGTTTCCACCCGACCAGTTGTAGCTCCCCTCGTGCAGGGGAAGATCGATCTGGTACGCACGAATCGCCGAGATCTTCATTCCGCGCTGACTCCTGTCCTTGAGAGACGACATCCAGAGCGTGACGGCCGTGTACAGCAACACCACGACCACCACCCATTTCACCACCGTCAGCGGCAGCTCCTTGACCAGAAATGCCGCCACCAGCACGCCGGGAATGCCGCCGGCCGCGAGGCCGAATGCCGTGCGCCGGTGAAACCGGCCGGAGCGATAGAAGCGGATCGCCGCCGCGGGAAGGATCACCGCCGCCGATGCCGCCATGACCGGGAACACGGCCTTGGCGTTCATGCCGAGCATGTAGGTGACGGCCATCGTGGGCGCGTAGTTGCCGATGCCCAGGCTGGTGAGCGAACCGATCACCAGACTGGCGATCACCGCGATCACCAGCGCCGAACCCGAAAGACCGATGGTGCCGGCGTCCAGCGACAGGCTCGCCATCAGGCGCATGGCCATGAATCCCGCGGTGAGCAGGAGCGCGATGGCCATGGCGCGCTCGATGGTCCGGCGCGACAGGCGCACCACGATCCCCGCTCCCAACCACGCGCCGATTCCGCCCGCGATCACCATGCTGACGATGGTCTTCAGGTCGATCAGGCCACCGAGCAGGATGATGTAGATGATCGCCTCGGACACGGTGGGGATGGCCTGCCCCACGTTGAGCGTGCCGGGAATTTCATCGTCCCTGACCATGCGTCCGAGCACCAGCACCGCCGTCGTGGTGGCGAAGGAGCCGATCCCCAATGTGTCGAAGAAGTCGGTGACGGTGCCCAGCCCCAGCAGGACGGGCATGGGGATGCGGCGCGGTTCGTTGGCGGGTGCGTCCATCGACTCTCCGGACTTGGTGGGTACGGCACTGTTGCGTGAGGGATCACGCCGCCGCCAGCCGGCCGTCAATGCGTCGCGCAGCGCGGGCAGTGGAACTTGCCGCGCGTCGAGCCTCTGTCAAGCAGTGTGCGAGTACCGTCAGGCGGTCCGGGGGCCGGGCGGCGCGCCGGCCTCAGTCGGGAAAACCGACAGGCTTCAGCAGTTCCTGCAGCCGTGGCTCATCCGGCAACACCTTGTAGATCAGCCAGCACCGTGCACCGATCAATGACGGCCCCCCCGTACGCATCACGGACGTGGTGATGTCGACCGCCCGCGCCGTGTCCCCCAGCGCGGCATAAATGCTGGCCCGCCAGGGGGACGAGACGCCGCGCGCCTCCAGCCGTGCCATCACCGAGCGCGCTTCAGCCTCACGACCACCCATCGCCAGTGCGAACGCGAGCGCGCCACCAGAGGTGATGGTGTCGGTCAGCTTGACCAACTGCTCTGCCGCGCGAACGGCCTCAGCGTGCCTGCCGGCGAGAGAATACTCCTGCGTCATGAAGAGCAGCAGCCAGTTGGTGTCACCCGGCACACCGGACTCGCCGGTGGCAGCAACGCGCTCATGGAGCCGCCTGGCCTCGGCGACCGCCTCGTCGTGCCGGTCGGCGCAGGAATACGCGTTTGCGATCTGGGACTTCAGCAAGTCGGAGAGCGGGTCTCGCGCCTCTGCCTTGCGAAATTCAGCGATCGATTCGTCGTACCGGCCGGCGGACTTGAGATAGTACGCATATATCCAGTGGTGCGAGTTCGGATCGAGCTCCATCGCCCTTCGGATGGACCGCTCCGCGCCCGTCCAGTCCCAGTCGTAGAGCATCTGCACGAAGCCCAGCGAAGCCCACGCCTGCGCTTCCGTACTGTCCAGGGCAAGCGCACGCAGCGCCGACGCCTTGGACTTGCTGAAATACTCCGACGCCCCCTCGTAGGAACTCGCCAGCCAGTGGTCGGCGAGCGCCAGCTTGGCGTACGCTCTGGCCCAGGTGGGATCCAGCGTGACCGCTTCCTCCAGCTTCGTGATCGCCAGTCGGAACTGCGCCAGCCGCTCCGCATCGGGGAGAATCTGGCTGTACGACGCGCGTTCCAGGTGATAGAGCCCTGCGACGTAGGCGTCCTGAGCAGCGGGATCGACGGTCGGGCCGCTCGTCAGACGGGACCGCACGGCAGGTGTCACGCGCGCGCGCATGGCGTCGGCGACGGCCCGCGCCACCTCGCCCTGCAACGCCAGCGCGCGATTCAGCGGACCGGTGAACGTCCTGGAGATGAGGTGCTGCTCCGGCTTCGCGCGCACGAGATGCACGCTGATGCGAACGCTGTCGCCGCTCTTGAACACCGCGCCTTCCACCACGGCCTGAACGCCCAGTTCCTCGGCAACCACGGGCAAAGGTTCATCGCTGTCCTTGTAGCGAAGCACCGACTGGCGGGAATAGACCGTCAGGGCCTCGATCTGGGCCAGCTCCGCGATCAGTGCGTCATGCATTCCCGCAACGAAGTATTCCTCTTGTGGATCGCCGGTAAGGTTGGCCAGTGGGAGCACGGCAACGCTGGAAATCCTGGCCGGCGGATCTGAGCGTCTGTGCCCCCATATCCAGGCCACGGAACCGAGTACGAACAGCAGAGCGGCGACTCCCGTGGCGCGTTTCCATGACCACGACCGTGCCCGTAGGACCTCGGGTGCGGCTCCCGCGTGCTCCGGGGGGAGCACCGACGGCGTCGATCGGGAATCCTCTCTCGGTCCATCGCTCGCCGGCCGCTCGATGGCCGGGGCCGGCGCTTCGCCGGAACCACCGCCACGGATCCGTTCGAGCACCGCTCGGACTGCAGGATCCGGGTCGGCACCGAAATCCGTCTCCAGCAGGATTGCGTGGAGGCGCGCCTGGCGGATCGCGCCGGCGCGATCGCCCATCGAGTCCAGCGTCTCCATCAGCCCGACGGTCGCCCGGGCATCATGCGGGTCGTCCGCGAGCAGTCGCTGCCAGCATTCCCGGGCCCCGACGAGGTCCGCTGCGGCCCCCTTCTGCGCCGCCAACTCGGCGAGTGCCCCGCGCCACGCCCGGCGGAGCCGCTCCCGCTCCTGGTCGACCCAGCGCTCGAATTCGGGCGCATCGCTGAGGAAGAAACCATCCAGCAGCGGGCCCGTGTACAGCGCGGTCGCGCGTTGCAGGTTTCCACCCGCGAGGGCCTCCTCGAAGGCGAGGACGTCGCAGTCCAGTCGCGACGATTCGAGGTACAGGTCATCGCCGGCGGAGCGGATCGCACCCTCACCGAGCGCTCTCCGCACTACGTGTACGGCCTGCTTCAGAAGATTGCGGGCGTGATCGGTGTCGCGCTCGGGCCAGAGATAGCCGACCAGCTTGTCGCGGCTGAGCGGGCGAGGGTGGGAGACGCACAGGAGGGACACCAGTGCCAACCGGTGGCGCTGGGCCGCCGGGCCACTGAGTATCGCGCCGTCGCGCTCGAGCGAGGCGCCGCCGAAGAGCTTGAGGGAAATCATACCAAGGGCGCCATCCGGGGACCGTTCCGCCGAACCCGCTCGGGCCCGAGCGACCAGCGACGGAAGATCAACCGAAGAGTCAACCGCCGTTAACCGGCCACTGACTCGTAGTTAACTCATTAGCGCCAATGTATTTCCGGAAATCGGGAGCAGCAAGCCAGCGGCGCTCCGCGCACCCTCGATACCGACCTCTCCGTCGCGGGAGCGGGATTGGATCGAACCCTCTCCCTCGGGTGTGCGCCGAACCTGGCAGTCCGACTCTCGGCTCCTGGCTGTCGTGATAAACCTTCCAGAATGGAGTGTCCCATGCGAACGGTTCCCCTCCTCGTCGCCGCCGTCCTGTTGATGTCCTGCAGCGACGCGCCCACCACGATCGACTCTGTCGCGCAATCCGGCCCGAGCAGCCTGCAGGCCGTCTCCGCCAGTAGGACGAACGCTTCGGCCGCCTCGCAGGTCGCGCAGCTTCGTCGCCTGATTGCGCCGTACCACACCTTGGCGAAGGCGTCCGCGGCTGGCTGGGACACCGACATCACCGGATGCCTGGAGTTGCCCGGAGTCGGGGGAATGGGCCACCACTATGCCAACCTTGCCAACCTCACCGACGGCCAGATCACCTGGAATCAGCCCGAAATTCTGGTGTTCGCGCCAAGCCCGAATCATCGGGACGGACTGAAACTGGTAGCCGTGGAGTACCTCGTGTTCAAGTCGGAAATGCCGACGGCACCATCACTCTATGGCCAGACGTTCCATTCCAATGATGGTGCCGGGGCCTGGATGCTCCACGTCTGGATCGGGGCGCACAACCCGGACGGCATGTTCGCGGACTGGAATCCCACCATCTCCTGCACCTGATCGCCGAGCGGAACGGACGCAGGCGAGACCCATGCGCTGAGCACCCCTGCCCATTGGGGAGGGGTGCTTTGCGATGGCGGCACGTGTCGGCCCCTTTCCGCTCGTTCAACGCCTTCATATAAGAACCGCAATTTCGGTCGGTGCAGGCGGCCCTCCCCCAAGCCTCGCCGTCACCCGCCGCGCCAGACCCCTTCGGCCCGCGCCGCCACGGCGCCGAGTAATCCCTGCAGCGCCGTGCGCGCTCTGCTCATGGAGCGGGCGTACAGCGCGCGGTATCCCTTCAGGCCGAGCCCACCGCCTGCCAGCAGACCAACTGCCGCGACGGCGGGGAGCAGCGGTGCGATCCCGATCGCCACGCCGAGCCCGACGCCCCCCGCCAGACCCGCGCCTCCGCTGAGTGCCGACAGCAACGTCCCCAGCGCAAAGCCGATGTTGTGCGACGTCACGGGGCTGTGCACCGTCAGCTCGCAGGACGCGGACTCTCCCTCCACGGAACGCAGCGAGACGAACACCTGGCGGAGCCCCGCGTCTCTGGTCGCGAAACCGAACCCCTGATAGGTGAAGGCGTGGGTACCCGCGATGTTGAAGGCGAGAACGCCTCCGTCGAGCGGATCACCCTGCTGGTCGGCAAAGCTCAGCCGGAAGGGCTCTTCGGGAAACACGGCCTCCATGGCTGCGAGCACGTCCCGGGGCGCGGCTCGGACCACGCGCGTCACGGTAATCGCGTTGGGCGGGTGCTTCAGGAATCGCCGGGCCAGAGCCGTGCTGTGCTGCACGGCGCCGAGTGAGTCCCCGGTCGCGAGCGGTGAGGTGGATACCGCCGGCGCGCCAGGCTGCGCCAGGCCGTGCTCCACCATCGCGTGCTCCACGTACTGCGCCGGGATGCCTGCTTCGAGCGCCGCGTCGCGCACCGCCGACAGGTCGTAGCCCGAGGTGCGGCTGGCGTCGCCCGCCGCGTCGCGGGGTGTGGGCACCGGCGTCGGCCGCGGCTCGAGGCCCGTCTGCGCCTGCAGCTCCGAGGCGCGCGACCAGATGGCCTGCGCTTCCGTCTCCGACACCACCGCCGGCGCCGCCGGATTCGCCGCCGCGCGCACCGCGTCGCGCGCCACCTCGCCCTCCACGCGTCGCAGCGCCTCGGCCAGTTCGCCGCCCGACTGGAACCGCGCCGCGGGATCCTTGGCCAGACAGCGGTCCACAATCTCGGCCAGCGCCCGCGGCGTGTCGGGCACCACGGTGAGCAGGGGCGGGGGCGCCGTGTTCACCTGCGCGATGAGCACCGCCGACGCCAGTGTCGCGTCGAAGGGGAATTGGCCGGTGAGCGCGTAGAAGCCCACCACGCCCAGCGAATACAGATCGCTGCGGCCGTCCAGCGGCTCGCCGGTCACCTGTTCCGGGCTCATGTAGTGCACGGTGCCGAGCACCTGGCCGGTGGCCGTGAGCGGCGCCGCCTCGGCCATGCGCGCGATGCCGAAATCGGTGACCATCGCCGAGCCGGTGGCGCGGTCGATGAGAATGTTCTCGGCTTTCACATCGCGGTGCACCACGCCGCGTGCGCTGGCGTAGCCGAGCGCCGCCGCCACGTCGCGCATCTGGCGTAGCACGTCGCGCGGATCCAGCCGCCCCGCGTCGCGCACGGCCTCGGCCACCGACACGCCGTCCACGTAGCCCATGGCAAAGAACACCAGGCCGTCGATCTCGTCGGCGCGGTAGACCGGCACGATGTGCGAGTGCGACAGCATGGCGGCCGTGCGCGCCTCGCGCAGAAATCGTTCGCGGACGGCGGGATCGGCGGCCAGGTGGGGCGGCAGCGTCTTGAGCGCCACGGGCCGGTCGAGCTTGAGATCGCGGCCCAGGTACACGATGCCCATGCCGCCGCGGCCGATCTCGCGTTCGAGCGTGTACTGGCCGTCGAGGGCGCGCGAAAGGGCGGCGAATTCGGGCGACGTCGGGGTGGTCGGCTCCTGAATCCGGTCCGCCGACTTGCTGTTGAAATTCCGGGGATCCGCCTCGCTCATGAACAATGGTCGCTGCCACCGAGCGAATTCACAAGCACGCGAGGTGGCGAACCGACGTTCCATAGCGCCCCGTTGCTGCCCGTACACATCCCGCCCCCCTCCGTGGCCCCGGTCGCATCGAGTCCCTTCCACTGCTTCCGATCTTCTATATAGAAACCGACATTCCCCTCGAACCACGCACGCGGCAGTGTGGTTGTG
This sequence comes from uncultured Gemmatimonadaceae bacterium, assembly GCA_963822945.1. Lineage (GTDB taxonomy): Bacteria > Gemmatimonadota > Gemmatimonadetes > Gemmatimonadales > Gemmatimonadaceae > JAGWRI01. Next base: position 253,245 of record CAWGJO010000027.1, read on the forward strand.
ACGCGGCCGGCCCACGCTTCACAACGGACCTCTCTTGTATTCGTGCAGCGGCGGGGCTAACGTCGCCCGCATGATTCCATCCTCTCGCTTGCTCATTGCGGCGCTGCTCTGGCCCGCGGCGCTCGCCGCGCAGACGCCGGATTCCGCGCCGCCCCACGCCGTGGCCGGCTCCGCCCTCGCGCCCTTTGCGACGAAATCGTCGGGCTCCGTACGCACGCCCGCCGGGACGATTGCCTACGACGCGGTGACGGGCGCCCTGGTCGTGCACCCGAAGGGGTGGGACGACGCCGCGCCGCCCGACACGTCGAAGCCGGGCGCCGTCGCCACGATGTCGTACGTGGCGTACTTCAAGACCGGCGCCGGCGCGGCGCAACGGCCGCTCACGTTCGTCTTCAACGGCGGACCCGGCTCGGCGACGCTCTGGCTGCACATGGGCGCGTTCGGTCCGCGGCGCGTGGTCACGAACGACCATACGCATACACCGGGCGCCCCCTACGAGATGGTGAACAACGACCAGACCCTGCTCGACGTCAGCGATCTCGTCTTCGTGGACATGCCGGGCACGGGGCTCGGCCGCGTCATGGGCAAGGACAAGGCGCAGGCGTTCTACGGCGTGGATCAGGACATCCACGCGTTCGCGGTTTTCATCCGCGACTTCCTGACCAAGTACGACCGCTGGAACTCGCCCAAGTACATTTTCGGCGAGAGCTATGGCACGATGCGCGGCGCCGGCCTGCCGCTGGCCCTCCAGAACGAGAACATCGACCTCAACGGCGTGATGCTGCTGTCGTGCATCCTCAACTGGGACACGATGCCCGACGATCCGCAACTGAACCCCGGGATCGACGAGCCGTACATCGTGAGCCTGCCCACGTACGCGGCCACGGCCTGGTACCATCACAAGCTGCCGGCGGCGCCGGCGACGCTGCAGCCGTTCCTCGCCGAGGTCGAGCGGTTCGCGACCGGCGACTACGCGCTCGCGCTGCTCCAGGGCAACGCCCTCCCCGACGCGCAACGGCAGGCCATCGCGGCCAAGCTGCACGACTACACGGGCCTGTCGGTAGCGTACCTGCTCAAGACCAACCTGCGCATCGAGTACGGCGCGTTCCAGAAGGAACTCTTCGGCGGCGAAGCGCTGACCACCGGCACGCTCGACACGCGGTTCATCGGCCCAACGCTCGACCCACTGAGCAAAGTCAGCGAGTACGATCCGCAGAGTTCGGCGATCGGCGCGGCGTACGTGGCGGCGTTGAACACCTACCTGGCGCAGTCGCTCAAGTACGACGGCCCGCTACGCTACAAGACCGGCGTCGGCGTGTACTCGAGCTGGGACTACAAGCATCAGGCGCCGGGCGCCGGCCGGCCGCTCATCGCGCAGCCGAACGTGCTGCCGGACCTGGCGGCGGCGATGAAGATGAACCCCACCATGCGGGTGCTGGTGCTGGGCGGATACTACGACGTCTCAACGCCGTACTTCGAGGGCAAATTCGAGCTGGATCACCTGCCGATCCCGGCATCGCTCGAGCAGAACATCGAGTACCGGTACTATGAGTCGGGACACATGGTGTACGTGAACGTGCCGACGCTGAAGCGCCTGCACGAAGACGTGTCGGCGTTCATCCGGGGCGGCGGCCCGCGGTCGTCTCATTGAGTGCGGCATGGGCTGCCGGCCCGGGGATCCGTCGCGGAGCCGCGCTTGGCGGCCGGCCCTCGGCGCTCGCCCGTCGGGCCATACGCAGATTCAGATTCCCATCCTTGAGAGTCGTTGTTCCTGTTCCCTCTGAGCACTGTACGGGAGGTTTCCAAACGTGAATGCACGTCGTGGTACACGCTACGCTCGCCCCGCCGCACTCTGCGCGCTCGTGCTGCTCTGCGCTGCGACGCCGGCGTGCCCTGCAGGCGAAGCTACGGCACGAGCCGGCTCCAGCCTGGTCGGGTCGGGGGTGGGCACCGGCAAGATCGAAGCCTGCAAGCTCATCAGCGCCACCGCCGCCGGGAAGATCCTCGGCACCACCGTGACCGTGAAGCCCGTCGAGACGTCGGCCGCCGGATCGGATGCCGCTTCCATGTGCAGCTATCAGACCGGACAGGTCAGAGGCGGCTTCATGCTGCTCGCCGGACGCGTGAAGTACAGCGACGCCGCAACCGAAGTCGCGGCCAGAAAGAAGGAGGCGGTGTCGGACCTTCCGCCGGGTATTCCCACGCCGACGTTCACCGACGTGCATGGGCTCGGTGAGGCGGCCTACCTGGAGAAGACTCCAGAGAGCGTCGAATTGCACGTGCTCCAGCACGGCGTCGTGGTCGTCATCACGTTCGTCCGAAAGGCCGACCAGACGGTGGTCCGGCAGTGCGAGCAGTTGGCCCGCATCGCGCTGGGAAACGTTGCCGGGAGCTGAACCCGCATTCGGCGTGAGCTGAAGGGCCAGGCGACCATGCGGCCCATCTCACCGACCTCGAGGACTGGTGGGGATCAACGCCCATCGACGCCAGGAGTTGACTGGGCCCTCGCGGGCCCCCCTCCCCGAAAGTTGGACCGGGCGGACTGGCGTAATGACAAGCTGAACGGTTGCGGTGAACTCCGGCACCGCGAGGGCTCCGGCTCAGCCGCGCCCCTTGGCGGGCCATGGCGTGCCCCTACCCCCTCACCAACTTCCGATACGTCACCCGGTGCGGCTGATCCGCATCCGGTCCCTTCTGCTTTGTCAGAATTTCTATATAAGCCCGAAAATTCGCCCCGAACCACGCATGCGAAATGGTGGTTATGACGGGATCAGCGTGATCCTCATAGGGGAAATGGCGCGAGGTCGTGTAGTTCGCCTTTGTCACGAGCGCACGTTCGTGACAATGCCTCTCGTCGCGGATCTGGCCTGCGGCCGATGGCCCACTCGATTTCTCGCTTTCTTGACGGTCCGAGATCGGACTGGCCGGTTCAGACGGCCCAGTCCGCATGATCAGCGTTCCTCAGAACGGAGGGAAGGTCAACGACGTGTGGCCCTGACTCCGTCCCAACTCATTGCTCGAATCCCATCTTGGTCACGAGCGCGCGCCAGCGAGGGTCGCCGTGCAGGGGGCGCAGGCGAGGGATGGTCTTCAGATAGGCGAGGCCAGTGTCGCGTGTCGCATAGGCACGCTCCAGCCATTCGAACGCCGCATCCGCTTCGCCGCTGGCCGCGTACACCTCCGCCACCTGCATGCCCCACGTCTCGGCGTGCCCCTCGATCAGCTGTCGGAGGGCGGCATCCGACTTCGCCCGCTGCCCCGAGGCACGATGGACGATGGCCACCGCCCAGAGGCGATACCCTTCCTCCGGCTCCCGTTGCGCCTCGCGCAGCGCCTCCTCTACCCGGTTGCCGGCCAGCGTGTTGAGGGCGAGGTGGGCGTGCGTCGCGATACGCTGCGGGGCCAGCGCGAGCGCCTTGCCAAACGCTTCCTCGGCGCCCGCAAGATCATCGACCGCGTGCAGCGCGAGCCCGAGGCTGTGGTAAGCTGCCGCGCTCAGGGGATCCTGTTCCAGGGCGCGGCGGAAAATGCCGAGCGACTCGTGCAGCCTCCCGAGGGTGCTCGCGAGCACGCCCGACAGGCGGAGGGCGGATGCACTTCCGGGCGCGAGATCCAGTGCTCGGGCCAGCGATGCTTCCGCGCCGCGCCAGTCCCAGTCGCAGAAGATCCTGATCCAGGCAATCTGCGTGTGGGCCTCCGCCAGGTTCGGCTCCAGAGCAAGCGATCGCTCCACCGCCTCCCGGCCGCGCGCATATCCCTCCTCTACCGGCGTCAGCTGCCAGCCCACTTGCCGCACGTACGCGACACTCAACTTCGCCCAGGCGAGCGCGAAGCGAGGATCTCGCTCAACCGCCTGTTGCAGATATCCGACGGCGTTCCCCGTTGCCTCGCGGTTGTACTGGTCCATCAAGTGGCACGCCAGGAGATACATCCGATGGGCTTCCGGATCGGTGCTGCGCCCCTTTGCCGCCCGCTCGACCTCGGCCTTCGCACGGTCGCTGGCCGCGGAGTCAGCGGCCTCGCCCAGCAGGGTCGTCCGCAGCTCCTTCACCACGGACCGCGCGATGTCGTCCTGCACCGCGAAGATGTCGTCCAGGGTTCGGTCGTACGTCTCGGACCAGAGATGGTACCCTTCAGGCACCTTCACCAGTTGCACATTGATGCGCACGCGGTTCCCCGCCCGGCGTACGCTGCCGTCGACCAGCGTCGCGACGTTGAGCGACCTTCCCACCTCGGCAGGCGGTACACTCTTGCCTTTGAATTGGAACGACGACGCGCGGGCCGAGACACGCAGCCCTTTGATCTTGGCCAGCAGGCCGAGCAGCTCGTCCGCCAGGCCGTCGGAGAAGTACTCGTCCTCCGGGTTGGCACTCCGGTTGACGAACGGCAATACCGCAATGGACGCGATACGCGGTGAGCGGCCGGGTGTTGCGGGCGCCGTGCCGCGCTCGAGCGTGCGCTTCATCTCGCGCAGTTCGTTCGCCAGCTCCAGGGCGGTCTGGAACCGGTCGCCCGGCTGCTTCTCCAGACACCGGCCGATGATGCGCTCGAGTTGGACCGGCACGTCAGTGCGAACACTGGTGAGCGCTGGCGCGTTCTCGCTGACGATGGCGGCAAGCAGCTGCCAGGAGGTCTTCCCGACGAACGGTGAGCGCCCGGTCAGGATCTCGAACCCCAGGATGCCGAACGAGAACAGATCCGTTCGGGCGTCCACGACTTCGTTGAGGGCCTGTTCGGGCGCCATATAGAGCGCGGTGCCCAGCACTTCTCCGGTCATGGTCAGCGAGTCCACGAGCTTGCTCCGCGGCTGATCCTCCACGTCCTGCATCAGCTTGGCGATGCCGAAGTCCAGCACTTTGACGCGGCCCTCGCTCGTTACCATCACGTTGGCGGGTTTCAGATCGCGGTGCACGACGCCCTTCTGGTGCGCCGCCGCCAGCGCATCGGCGAGCGGGATCAGCAAGTCGAGCACCTGATCGAGCGGCAGGCCACCCGGCGTGATCAGGTCGCCCAGATTTCGACCTTCCACCAATTCCATGGTGAGGAACCGCGTACCGCCTGCCTCCTCGATGGAGTAGAGGGTAATGATGTTCGGGTGATTGAGGCTCGCCACGATCTTCGCTTCACGCTCGAAGCGAGCCAGACGCTCCGCACTGGAGGCGAGCGCATCGGGCAGCACCTTGACTGCGACGTCTCGTCCGAGTCGTGCGTCGTGCGCGCGGTGTACCTCCCCCATTCCGCCCGTACCGAGCGGTGCGACGATCTCGTAGCTTCCTAGGCGGGTGCCAGCGACCAGGGGCATGCCCACGAATGTAGCCCGCGGTGGGGATTGTGCGAATGCCGGTTCGGTGGCTCTCGCTTCCAGTCCCACACGCTCACCCGGCACCAGCCGCCGAGACGTCACCCGCTTCGGGTGATCGCCATCCGGCCCCTTCCGCTTCTTCGAGTCTTCGATACACGCCCGGCAGTTCCCCCGGAATTGCGCTGGCCAGAGTGTGGTTGTGACGTAATTGGCGTGCCCCTCATTGCGGAAATCGTGGCAGGCCGTGTAGTTCGCCCTTGTCACGAGCCATGGTCGTGACGACGCCGCTCGCCGATCCGTTCGCACGAACCCCTTCACGGAAGGCGAGCCCGGGCGCCATTACTTAGGCCTTGACCTTAGTATTAATCGGGTATATACTCTCTCCGCCGGAACGGAAGACCCAACCAATCCACGGGTGGTGCCATGGTGCAATCTGCAGTCGCCGACGACGTCTTCTATGCGCTGTCGAATTCGACGCGGCGGAAGGTGCTGGAGCAGCTGTCGGTCGGGCCGTCCACCGTCAGTGACCTCGCGGCGCCGTTCGACATGAAGCTCCCGTCGTTCGTGCAGCACCTTGCGGTGCTGGAACGGAGCCGGCTGGTCAGGTCGAAGAAGCGCGGACGCGTGCGGACCTACGAGCTCGCCCCCGAACGGTTCAAGGTCGCGGAAGACTGGCTGACCGCGCGCCGCCAGGTATGGGAAGCGCGTCTGGACCGGTTCGACCAGTACGTCAAACACCTCAAGGACAAGGAATCCGAATCATGAGAAAGCAATTCGCGGTCGATCCGAAGCTCGATCTCGTCTTCGAACGGTTCATCGACGCACCCACGCGGCTCGTCTGGGAAGCGCTGACGAAGCCGGAGCACGTCAAGGAGTGGTACATGCCCCGGGAGTGGGGGCGGGTGGCGCGCGCCGAGATGGACCTGCGACCGGGCGGCATGTTCAGCATCGACATCACGGTGGGAGACGGCCGGGAGGTTCCCAACCTCGGCTGCTTCCTGGACGTCGTGCCGATGGAGCGGCTCGTCTGGACCTCGATGTTGTTCCCCGGCTATCGTCCGGCGGTCTTCGACGACATTCCGATCACCGCCATCATGACCCTGGAGCGTGTGGGATCGGGCACCCGCTACGTGTTCACGGCGCTGCACCGGGACGAGAGCGACCTCGAGAAGAACAAGGAGTCGGGCTGGCAGCAGGGGACGGAGATCGCCCTCGATCAACTCGTGGCCCATGTGACGTCGATGAAGTCGTGAGGGCGGTCGGAGCGCCGGCGCGGGATGCGCTCGGGGCTCGTCGTGTTGCAGCTCGCATTGTCCGTGGTGTTGCTCACCGGACGTACGGCCGGTCGACGCCGTGCTACGTCTCAGGGTCCGAGCCGTCGTCCGACCGTCCGGCGCGGGGCGTCGCGTTGAGTATTGTGGCGCCCGACTTCTTCGATGCGATGGAGATTCATTTGCTCCAGGGACGTTGGTTCACGGCGACGGATACCGCGGGCGCACCCGCGAGATCGGCGTGCGGCTCGACCCGGTTGCCGCGCTGCGCGAATAGATCGGCGGGGGCGACCGCCCGTCAGACCTCACGGGACTTGAAGGTCCTATCCCTGGAAGCTGCGGGGGCTCACCGGCGAGCTTGATGGCGGCCGCTGTCCGTAGCGCTGCGTGAGGTAGCCGACGATCAACCCGACGAGTGCACCCGGGATGAGGATCTCCCAGAAGTAGACCTTCCCGGTCGTCGGGTCGGTCCCCATGGCGAACGGGAGCGCGAACAGCGCGCCGATGGTCAGCCCGAAGGCGACGCCCAGGGCAAGGTTGTTCACCTTGCGCGCAAACCAGCCGATCAGGATCCCGGCCACCAACCCTTTCCCCATCGAGCCGAGGACGATGGTGGTGATCTCCGGGCTGACCTCGGGAGCAGAGACGAGCGCGGTGAGGCCGTCGAGGACACCGAGCACGCCACCGGCGGTGAGGCCGAGGAGGGGTTTGTTCATGGTTGGGGGGGGTAGGGGAAGAGGGAAAGACGAGGGGACGTGGGAGCATTAGGCGCCGGGTGCAGCGTCCATTATCCGCGGGGGACTACACGCCGGGCCACAGCAGGATGAGCACACGGACGATGGCGTAGGCGAGCAATAGCAGGATGAGGGGACGGTTTCGAGCGAAGAAGCGGCCGATGCGTTCGAGGCCGTTCTCGCGATAGGCGTCGACGGGCGTGCCGTCCAGCCAGTTGCGCACGTCGAGCGCCAGCGCGGCAGCGCTCGGGTAGCGATCGGCGGGGAGCGTGGCGGTTGCGCGGCGGATGATGGCGGCGAGCGGGCGCGGAATGGGGCGGCCATCGGTGCCGATCAGATCGCGCAGCGTGGCCCCCAGTCCGAAGACGTCGGCCCGCTGGTCGGCGTCGCGGGCGGCGCCCCCCGCCTGCTCAGGGGGCATGTAACCCGGCGTACCGATCACGACGCCGTCGCTCGTGCGCGAGGCGTCGGGCGCGGAAGCGAGGGGAGCCTCGTCGGGGGCTGCCGGCGTCGGCGCCGGAGAGTACGGCGAGCGCGGCCCACGAGCGCCGGTGGCCGTACCCGGCTCGAGCAGCCGCGCCACGCCCCAGTCCAGCACCAGCACCTCGCCGAACTCTCCGATCATGACATTGCGCGGCGTGATGTCGCGATGAATCACGCCGCGTGCGTGCGCGAACGCCACGGCGTCGCAGACCTGCAGGAAGAGGCGGAGCCGTTCGCCGCGTCCGCGCGAGGCGGCGTCGTGCGCGAGGGTCTCGCCGCGCACGCGTCGCATCACATAGAACGGGCGCCCATCGGCGAGCACGCCGACGTCGTAGATGGCGACGATTCCCGGATGCTCGAGCCGTGCGAGAACGCGCGCCTCACGCGTCAGCCGATCGGCCAGCGCCGAGGCATCTGCCTCGCCGGTCACGACCTTGAGCGCCACCTCGCGGTCGAGCGCGTGGTCGATGGCCAGGTACACCACGCCCATCCCGCCGCGACCGATCGCCTCCCGCACCTCGTACCGGTCTCCGGCATCGGGTGTATCGAGCGCGTGTTGCAGGTGCCGCACGGCAGCGTCGCTGAGCACGGTCACGGCGGATCGATACCGAGCAGCGTGCGCACCTCCTCCCGATACTCGGCGTCGTCGGTCGTGAGCGCGCGCAACGTCTCGAGCACGTGGGCGCGGAGCCGGCGGCGGGCCCAGTTGAGATAGTTGGTCACCTGGGTCGGCGGCAGGTCGAAGTCGCGGGCCACCTCCGCGTAGCTTGGGCGCTGGTCCAGTTCCGCCCCGTCGATGTCGTAGGCCACGAACACTCGGTACGTGACCTCGCGTCCCGCTCCCTCACATTCGCGGCGCAGCGCCTCCAACGCCTGTGCAAAGACGCTGCGCACCCACTCCCGTTCGAACAGCTGCTCGACCTCGCTGTCGCCCACTGGACTGTGCAGGGCGGGATCGAACGACAGGTGCGGCAGCCCCCCACCGCGCTTGAGGCGCGTCTGTCCCTCGTGCACGGTGCTGGCAAAGGCCATCAGGCAGCTCCGAAGGAACGTCCGGAACCGTCCCTTCGCGCGGTCGTAGCGCTGCAACCAGTCCCGATCCAGGGCGTGGACGAGGAAGTCATGCGCGAGATCCTCCGCGTCCGCCCGCTCGAGGTGCCAGCGCTGCCGCAGCACCGAGATGATCGGCTCGCGATACACCCCCGCGACCGTCTCGATGGCGCGGACCCGCTCGTCGGCCGCGTGGCTGCCGAGCGCTTCGATGATGGAATACTGCGTATCGGGAAATTCGGACACGAATAGAAGAAGCACCCCGCGGGGCGCCGTCGCCAGTTGCCGAACGCGCCCGGTGCGGACGACGCACGCCGACGGATCACCCGGCGGCGGCGTACGCCGCGCGCAGCCAGCCGATCACTTCGGCATTGACGTCGCTGGCGCTCTCGAGCCGCACTCGGTGCGACACCATCGCGTTCCAGCTCCCCGCCTTCTCGAGCCGCCCCGCCGGTTCGACCCCCTTGAGCTTGAGCCCGAGGTCGAAGCGGGTCTTCGTCGAGGGATGCAGCGTGGCGAACTGCGTCTTGCGCCTGAGTGACATGTAGCCCTTCTTGGGCGCCTGCTCGATGTCCGGGCCGAACGCGAGGATCTTCTTCATCAGGGCGTCGTAGATCGGGCGCAGTGCCGCCTTGTCGCCCGCAAACATCGCCGCGACCAGGTCGTCGCCGGTCGCCGCCCTGGATCCGGCGCCGGATTTGAGCGCCGTGTGGGCCACGAGATTCGCATAGCCATGAGTCATCCCGTGCTCCTCTTTGAGCCAGGCGACGATCTCGCCATGCTTGGTCTTGCCGCTCTTCTTCGCGAGGACCGACCACTGCTCGAGCGACGTGCCGGTCTTCGCCTTCAGCGACGCGATCATCGTCGCCAACTGCTCTTCGGGTGACGTGGCCATCGGATGGTCCTCGGCGTGAATGGGATGCCCCCCATTAGGTGGCGGTGATCCCGGCCATTATGGAGACGTGATTCGCGGGCTGCCAACCCGGTGGTTGCAGTATACCCCGATCCGGGAGACCGGGTGGTCAGGGGCCCCATTGCCACCGGCCGGTGGTGGATCAGCCACCGCCCACTCCGACTTGGCTACCCCTTGCACTTCGACAAAACGGCTGTAATCTCTTGTCGAAGCGATAGGGGGCGCCATGACCGACACACGACTCGATCTTCCGCAGGGCACGCTGGACCTCCTCATTCTCAAGGCCGTGTCGCTCGAGCCGCAGCACGGCTGGGCGATCTCCGAACGCATCCGGCAGATCTCACGGCAGGCCCTGAGCGTGCGGCAGGGGTCGCTCTACCCCGCCCTCCACCGGCTGGAGCGCCGCGGGTGGATCCGGGCCAGGTGGGGCGCGTCGGAGAACAACCGTCGGGCCAAGTTCTACGAGCTGACCAGGCGTGGCCGGGCGCAGTTGGCCGCGGAGTCGGACGCGTGGGAGCGGTTGGCGACGGCGGTGGGATTGGTGCTGCGGACCACCTGAGGCGAGCGCCGCGCCATGCTTGCCGAGTTGTTCAGCGATCTGAAATACCGCTTCCGCGCGCTCTTCCGTCGCGCCGAGGTGGAGCGCGAGTTAGCCGACGAGCTTCGCGACCATCTGGAGCGCGAGGCCGCCGCGAACCGCGCCGCCGGCATGGCGCCGGAGGAGGCAATGCGGCGGGCGCGAATAGCGTTCGGCGGTGTGGAGTACACCCGGGAGCGGAGCCGAGACGTGCGAGGCGTGCGGTGGATAGAGATCGTCGTCCGCGACGCGCGCCTCGCGCTGCGCACACTGCGAGGCCAGCCGGCGTTCAGCATGATTGCGATCGCGTCGCTGGCCATCGGGATCACGATGTCCGCCGGCATCGTGACCGTCCTGCGATCTATATATGGAGGAGGTCTGGCGTTCGCGAAAACCGACCGGGTCGTCGCACTGTACCAACCGGTGCCGGGCGGGCGGAACTACCGCTTTCGGGGCGCTACCCTGCGATCGGTCGTCAGTCGGGCCACGCAACTGAGTCAGGTCGCACTCTATGCCGACCAGTTGGCGACCATTCGAACGGACACGCTGGACGCGCACGTCCAGGCCACGGCTGCCACACCCTCCCTGATGACGCTACTCGGCATGCGCCCCGAGCTTGGGCGGGCGCTCACGCCGGCAGACGGCGAGGCCGGATCACCGTCCGTCACCGTGATCAGCCACGACTACTGGGTCTCGCAATTCGGCGGCGCATCCACTGTGCTGGGCCGCGCGCTGACGGTCGACGGCCGCAGCGTCACGATTGTCGGCGTCCTTCCGCGAGACATGACGTTCCCGAATGGGACGAAGCTGTGGTTGCCCAGATCCGCGCGCGCGATGCTCGAGGATTCCGCAACCTTCGTCCGCGCACTGGCGCGTGTGTCACCCGGCACGGTCCTCGCGCGAATTGACGCCGAACTCACGACCATCGCCCGCAGTGACTCACTCGCCACACACATCCACGGTCCGCTTCCCGCCGTGCGTGCGGCCACGTTCCAGACGTTCGTGGCCGACCAATTCATCGACCTGCTGTATTTCCTCACAGCCGTTGGTGTCGCCCTCGCGCTGATCGCTTCGGTGAACTTTGCCGCCCTCGTGCTCGCCCGCGGGATGCGCCGGCGTGAAGAGCTCGGCATTCGCGCGGCCCTCGGTGCGTCCACCGGACGCCTGGTGGCGCACATGTTGGCCGAGTGCGTGCTGCTGGGGGTGGCGGGCGGCGCTCTTGGCGCTCTTGGGGCCCCGTTCGCAATCCACGGCTTCGACGTGTTGCTGCCTGGCGTCATCCCACCGTGGCTGCACCTGCAATGGGGGTTGGGAGCGGCGGGCGTCGCCATTGCTCTCGCGGTGGGCCTGGGACTCGTGTTCGGAATTGCCCCAGCGATCGAACTCGCGCGCCCGGCCGCGGCGGGATTTCTGCGCACCGGCACCGGTGGCGCCATCGGACTCAAACGGCAACGCGCCGGCCGGCGCGCGCTCGTCGTCTTCCAGGTATTTCTGGCCATCGCGCCGGTGGTGTTCCTGTCGATTCTGGTCGGCCCGGACCTGACCATGCAGCGCGCGGCCTCGGGCGTCGACCTGACCGGTCTGTACTCAGGCCAAGTCGGCGACTATGGCAGGCAGGACAGCGTGGTGTATGCGCCCGGAGTGAGAGCGCACACGCTCGACATCATCCGCGCGGTCCCGGCAGTGCGGGCCGCCGCGATCTCGACTCAGATGTACGTGGCAAACGCGAGCATTGAAGTCGACACGGCTGGTAACGGCGAGTTCGTTCGAAACGATGGGCGAGGAGGCCTGTGGCATGGGGTCACCGATCAGTTCTTCGAGGCATTCCGCCCCAGGCTCCTTGCCGGACGATTTCCATCCGACCAGGAACTGGAAGACGGCTCGGCGGTCGCCGTCGTGAGCCTCCATACAGCAACGTCGCTTGCCGGCCGGCTGCGGACCGGCTGGCGTATACGCATCGGCGCTTCCGGCTCAGGCTGGGTTGCGGCAACCGTGGTAGGCATCGTGGCGGATGTCGTACCTTATGGATTTGGCCAGGTGCCTGCGGTTGAAGTGTATTCGCCGCTGTCCGCCATCCATACCCAGCAGCGATGGCCGGGCACCCTCTGGCTTCGCCGCGCCGATCATGCAGCGGCGATCGTGCCCGCCGTTTACGCTACGCTCCACGCGCAGGCACCGAGCGTATCGATTACCGACCTGCAAGCCCGATCGGTCGCCACAGCGCGCGTCGAGCATACGATACGTTCGATTCTGCTCATCGTTCTTCTCTCCTTCGGCATTGCCGTGGCACTCGCCGCCGTCGGCATCTACGGCACCATCGCCTACTCGGCCGCCACGAGAAGGAAGGAGTTCGCGCTTCGTGTAGCGCTCGGTGCGGCCAGGACGCATATCGCCGTGCTCGTTACCCGCGAGGCGCTGGGGCACACGCTCGCGGGTGTTGGGCTCGGAATCGTGGGCGGTGTAGCAACCGTCCTGTATTTCGCGCGCAGACCGGATTTGCTGACGGCGCCGCCGGCGGGCATGATCGTCGTGAGTTGCGCCACGATGCTGGCCGTGCTCGTGTTGGCCTCGATCGGTCCCGTCCGCCGCGTCTGGCGCACCGATGCCGCAACGGTGTTGCGCGAGGACGGCTGACTCCGGAGGGTGCCCCGCAACATGGTGAGCGGCGGGTAAGGGCCGGAGCGATTCGGCCCGTCATGCCGTCGTATATCTAGCCGTGCGTCACCCGTAGGTAACGTTCCGTGGAATCGGTGCTCACTAAGGTGTCGCCGTCCGTCGACAGCGTTCCATCGAAAGACTGGGGTTGTCGCTGCCCACCGTTCACCTCCGTCCACTGAAGCGACACGTGCGGATACTGGATCGTGCCCGTCACCCGGTACGATGGGCCGCACCCGCCCACCAGGCCGCAGAAGGTGAACGTGCCATTCACCGCCGTGGCGGCGAGCAGGGGAGACCACCGCGTCATCATCGGTCTCACGATGGTACGCCAATTGCGCAGCCGCAACCGAGCCCGGCGCGACTCGGCTGCTCACCGCAGGCGCATCAACTTCCGATACGTCACCCGCTGCGGCTGACCGGCGTTTGTATCGAGCTCACGCGGCGAGAGATCGCGGCCACGACTTCCGCGGTGCGCCATGCCGCCGTCGACCGCCCTATCCAGCGAGCGAAGGCATCCGTCATTCCCCCCGTCGCAATGCTCCAACTTTCAGGGGGGCACGCCACGCGCCACTTGACTACCGGCCGGCCCAGCGCGGCTGCTCGTATCCCTTGAGCCAGACGAGGACGAGGTGGGTGCACTCCGGCCAACCGCCGAATGCGACAAGCACCGCCCGTTGGGCGTCTACTATCGGTTCGTGCACACCGTCCAGCGAGTTGAACGCCTCGACGGCCGCGACCTCTTTTGGGTTGATCTGGTTGAGTTGGAGTGCGCCGGAGTGCTTGCCGTCGATCACGACCTTTATCGGGCAGCCAGGAGAGGCATGCAGCCGACGGGACAGCGTGAAGTCGAAGGCGATCATCTTCCAGAGCTGGGTGCCCTTGGGGAACTTGGCGATCAGGTCGCGTCCGAGTTCCATGCTGCCGAGGCCGTGCGCCCTGCGGTCGAACATGCGGGGCAGCGCGAACTCCAGCGCCTGCGACCGCACGGTGTCGAGCAGTGCGGCATTCGCCTGCAGGGTGATGACGATCGACAGCGAGCCCGTGCGCATGCGAATCGTCGTATCCGACGGCGAAAAGCCGATACGCCGCGCGCGAACGAGGTGGCTGCCTGTGTCGACGGGCCACAGCACAAAGCGCCCGCCGGAGTCGGTGGTTGCTCGCGGGCCCGACGGAAGCACCTGGACTTCGACGCCGACGATGCCGAACCCTTCGGGGGTGACCACGCGGCCGGTGACTTGTTGGGCGGACAGCAGCATGGGGACGGCGAGTGCCGCTCCGGCAATAGCGAGACGCCCGGCTGCACGCATCACGTGACGGCCCCGTATAGGAAAGCTGCGAGTGCCCCTTGGTCCAGAGCAGCACGATGGCGCTGCAGGGCTCGATGTCATCGAGCGGGATCGGCGGTTCGTGCCCCCATAGCATCTAATCCAACTTCTCATAATATGTGAGTCGGATCGCTCCTTCGCTACAATCCTCGTTCCGAGCGGGTGGTCGTCGCCGCGCCGACCGGCGCCGTGCGCCTGACCGCGGCTGTCTTGCAGGCGCGTGGCAGCTCCGGCCGCCGAATGCGCGGCACGGGTACACCCAAGCGATCGACGTCACATACGGAGTACCGCTAGCACTTGAACGCGAACGTATCCCCGACCACGGGAACAATCCGGAGCATGGGATTGCCCGCCAAGTACGCCTTGAACGGTGAGACGCTCTTCCCGTCGTTCCGCCACTCGCCCTGGCATGACGTTCCGGGAGGCAGGTCATTGCCGTCCTACATCGCCGCCGCCGCGGTGCCATCCGACCACACCGGCACCATGACCAGCGAGACGAGGATCGATTGCAGTCCCTGCATCTGTGACGGATCCGTCGGCGAGAAGAACCAGTACGGCGCCGACACGATCGGCGAACCCGCCGCACCCGAACCCCAGTCCTTCGCCTCCAAGCCGGCGGTATAGAACATCACATGAGATGCGTTGTGGCCGCCCTGGTCGGTCAGATAGGACGCTTTCGACATCATGTAGCACATCGCGCCGCTCTGGAGCGCCGGCAGCCCGCCCTTCGCATACGCCGCTTTGATCGCGGACACGACCTCTGCCTTCGAACGGCCGGCCATCACCATCCGGCTCCGCAGGAATTCGATCGGCAACAGCCAACGCGCTGCCTCGGCATTCAGGCACGCGGCAGCTCTCACCTTCGGGTTCCAGAACTCCGGCCAGTCGAACGCCGCCATGAATCCGCGGTCCACCACGCACACGAACCCATTCGTTCCGTGCACGGCGGTTTCGTAGCCCTGCCGTCCCAGCACCAGGACGGTCGCGTCGCGGGAGATCGATGCGGGAGCGGCGCTTCGCGCCAATGGAACCTCGGCGCTTCTGTCCATCAGGTATCGGCCAATCGGTGCCATCGTCGGGTACGCGCCCGACTGCGCCGCGGCGTTCGACACGCCGCATCCCATCGCGATGACGAGAGCAACGCCGGTCGTGAGCTCGAACGCGCGGCTCATAGCTCGGTCGAGCTGATCTGTCCGGCCTCGTCGGGCTGGTAGTACAACTCCCGCACTTCGACGGGCCCCAGAATCCCGGCCGCGCCCTTCCGCAGCCAGCCAAGCACTTCGTCCATGTTTTCGGCGTCCACCAGCATGAAACCGGCGATGTGCTCCTTGGTCTCCGTGTACGGCCCGTCGGTGACGAGCACCTTGCCGCCCTGATTCCGCAACGTCTTCGCGCTGCCGGCCGGCGAAACCCCGCAGGCGAACTTCAGCGCGCCCGCGGCCTCCATCTCGGCGTTGAGCGCGTGGATCGCGGCGCCGGTCTCTTCGGTGATGCTGGACGGGTCGAAGTCATCGGGGAGGTAGCTGGCAACCAGATACCGGGGCATGACTGCTCCTTGTTGGGTTCACCAATAGTCGTTGGAAAGGCGGAAATTCGACAACCAACCCGGCTCTCACGTCAACTGGCGAATTCGCTCCTGAAGGAACCGCCGTTCCGGCTCCTGTTGGGTGAGCGCTAACGCACGCTCATAGCAGGACTTAGCCTCGGTAGCCATACCCAGTCTGCGGTACATGTCGGCGCGGGCCGCATGCGCCAGGTAGTAGTTAGTCAGCTCCCCCCGGTCCAACAACGCGTCGATCTCCGCCAGCCCGGCCTCCGGACCATCGCACATGGCAACGGCCACGGCGCGATTGAGCTGGACGACCGGCGAGGGCTGAATTCGCAGCAATTGATCGTAGAGCGAGACGATCCGCCGCCAGTCGGTGTCGGCCGCCGATCGTGCCTTCGCATGTACGGCCGCAATCGCGGCCTGCAGCGTGTATGGACCGACGTGGCGGGAGCCCAGCGCCTTCGCCAGCCATGCGCCGCCCTCGGCAATCTGGTCGCGATTCCAGCGCGAGCGGTCCTGCTGCTCCAGCAGGATCAGTTCCCCGCTCGGCGAGGTCCTCGCGGCGCGCCGGGATTCCTGAAGCAGCATCAGGGCCAGAAGGCCCAGGGGCTCCGAACCAGTGATGTCCGGTTCCGGCTGGAGTTCGATCAGCAACCGGCCGAGCCGAATCGCCTCGCCGGTGAGCTCGGCCCGCGTCACCTCGGCCCCGGCGCCGGCCGAGTACCCCTCGTTGAACACGAGATAGATGACCCGAAGCACGGCGCCCAGCCGCTCCGGCAATTCCTCGGGCGCCGGCACTTCGAATGGGATCGGCGACTCCCGAATCTTCGCCTTGGCGCGCACGATACGCTGCGCCAGCGCCGCCGGCGCAACCAGAAAGGCTCGCGCGATCTCCTCGGTGGTCAGGCCGCACACTTCTCGCAGGGTCAGCGCCACCTGCGCTTCCGCCGGCAGCTCGGGATGGCAGCACGTGAAGATCAGACGGAGGCGATCATCTTCGATCTCATCGTCGCCCTCGCCGGAGAACTCCTCGTCGATCTGCGTTTCCATATGGAGCGCCAGGTCGCGCTGGGCGCCGTCGATGCGGGCGCGCCGGCGTATCGCATCAATGGCCTTGAAGCGTGCCGTCGATATCAGCCACGGGCGGGGCTTGTCCGGAATGCCGGTGCGCGGCCACGACTCCAGTGCGACCGCAAACGCCTCGTGCATCGACTCTTCAGCCAGGTCCAGGTCGCCGAGCACGCGCACGAGCATCGCCAGCACCCGGCCCGATTCCGATCGGTACAGCGTCTCGATGGTCCTGCGGAAGTGTTCGGGTGCGCGCAGCGACACGTGACGTGACCTCGGCTCTTCGGCCGTCCAATGACCGCCCTCGAGGCCAGGACATCTGACCGGCTGTGGAGACGCTCAAGTTACGGGAGGGCCGGGTGGCGAGGCCACCCCACTGCCGGGACATCAATAGAACGGCTCCACCTCCTCCTGCGCCGCCGCCCATAACGCCAGAATCACGCTGATCCCCACGATCGCCCGCTTCTCGTCGAGCGTGTGGATCACCAGACCGTAGGTGTCGGCCACGAAGTGCATGTTCCGGAGCACCCGCGCTGCGGCATCACGCTTCACCTCGCCGTGCCAGAACTCCACCTGGTCGAGTATCATCGCCTGGTACCGACGGAAGAACTCGCCCATCGACACCACGCGCGCGCTCAGCGCCGTGCGCGGCCGGCAGATCGCGAGGAGATCGGCGAGATAGTCGTCCCAGTGCTCCGCCAGGCGACGGTGCTCGCGCTTTCGCAGGTAGCGCGCCCGGGCCAGCGAGAACCGCGCCCGCGTGTGGACGCGGACGCGCGGAACTACGGGGTACAGATCGTAGATGGTGGCGACGTACCGCTTGTCGTGCTCGTCCTGCTCGTGGTACGCCCAGATGCCGCGCAGTTGACGCCAACTGTAGATCGTCAACACCGCCGAGTCTTCGCTGTCGAGAACGATGAACTTGCCCGCCTCCGCCTTGACGACGGTGACCCAGTGCGCCCACTCCCGGACGCAGAGCAGACACGGGTGGCCGCTCCGCAGGTGGCGCAGCAGCTCGCGGCGCGCCAGTTCGGACTGGTGACGCCGGATCGGCGTCAGGTCACAGTGAAACCGACGCGCCGCCCTGCGCAGCTGGCGCTCGTCCGTCCCCTCTCCCGGGTCCGTCCCCGCGATCTCGGTGATGACCCCCTCCGGTGCGAAGATGCCGAGGGTCACCAGGGCGTGCTTGAGCGCGAAGGGTCCGCATTGCCAGCGGTTGGGTTGTGGGTAGAGACCCATTCGGTTGTGGACGTGAGGAAGCGGACCGCCGGGGGAATGAACATATTACCCCATGGCTGATACACCCGCGACCCCGACGGCTGTGCCCGCCCCGACCGTGGCGATCATATTCAACCACGTCGGCGTCGACGAGTACGTTGCGCTCAAACAGGTGGACCCGGCCAGCCTCGACTTCACGCCCGAATACCCGATCGACGTCGCCACCGTGCTCGAGGAATACGAGGCGATCCGCGACGCGCTGAACGAGGTCGGCTGCCGGGCCGAGCTGTTCAACATGGAGGACGACGTCGACAAGCTGATCGCGTACCTGCGACAGCGCCGGCCCGATGTCGTCTTCAACCTCGTCGAGTACGTGCGCGACGAGTCGGGGCTGGAAGTGGCCGTGGCCGGCCTCTACGAGCTGCTCCAGATTCCGTATACCGGCGCCGGTCCGCTCGCCCTCGGCCTCTGCCAACGGAAGGGCACCACCAAGCAGCTGCTGCTGGCCAACGGTGTGCGGACGCCGCGCTACCGCCTGCTCAACGGGCCGACGCTGCGGCGGCGGCATGGGCTGCACTTTCCGATGATCGTCAAGCCGTCGCGCGAGGACGCGAGCACCGGAGTGGAGACCGACTCGGTGGTCTACGAGTCGGAGAAGCTCCACGAGCGGATCGCGTACTGCTACGAGGAGTACGGCGCGCCCGTGCTCGTCGAGGAGTTCATCGAAGGGCGCGAGCTGCACATCTCCATATTGGGCAACGACCCGCCCGTCGCGCTGCCCCTCCTCGAGTACGAGCTGTCGGGGCTGCCGGCGCACCTGCCGCGGATCATCAGCTACGCCAGCAAGTGGGATCCGCTGCAGGAGGAGTACCACCACGTGCACAGCATCTGTCCCGCGAAGGTGACCCGGGCCGTGGCGCGCCGCGCGAAGGACGCCGCGCTGGCCGCCTATCAACTCACCAGCTGCCGGGACTACGCGCGCATCGACGCGCGGCTGTCGAAGGACGGGAAGGTCTACATCCTCGAGGTCAACCCGAACCCGGACCTCACCGAGGATGTGTCGTTCATGGAATCCGCGGCGGCGGCGGGGATGACGTTCGGCCAGACGCTCAGGTCGATCGTGGACATGGCGCTGGCCCGGCGGCCGGAGCCGTCCACCGATGAGGGGTCGGCGGAGGCGCCCGGGCCCCCTCCCTGAACGTTGGACCAGCCCGATCGACAGATTGATGGAGAAATTGTCCGGCCCTTCTCTTCCGAGCGTCTGGCCTCGCCTCGAGTCCCTGTCAGTACGTGCCGCCCGCTGGACCAGTGTTCAGGGACCCGGGCCGGAGATTCAAGTTTCAATCCCTGACTGGCACCATTTCCGGGGGCGCGTTACGATTGGAGCGCCCCCTCATCGAATCGGGCGATGCCGGCCCCCGCCTTGCATTCCCGTGATCGTGCAACCATGCGATCCTTCCTCCCCGTTGCTGCCGCGCTCGTCACCGCAGTCACCCTCACGTCGTGTGGCGGCGACAGCACCTCTCCGCCGACGCCCCGCCCGACGTCGATCACGTTCGAGATCCCGCCACCGACCTCCTTGGACGCGCTGGGAGACACGGTGCAGCTCATGCCCACCGTGCGCGATCAGAACGGAAACGTCATCGACCGGCACCTCACCTGGACGTCGGATGCGGAATCGGTGGTGACGGTGTCGCTCCACGGCGAGGTGGCCTCGGTGGCAAATGGCGTCGCGCACGTGACGGGCACGGTCGGCGCCATCTCGACGGAGCTGACGTTCACGGTCGCGCAGGTGCCCATCTACATGGTCGCCATGAGCGGCGACTCCCAGACGACCGCCCTGAATACGCCGCTCAGCCAACCACTCGTCGTTCACGTCACAGACCGGCTCTACCACCCCGTCCCATCGACGGTCGTATCGTTTTCGATTTTTGCGGGCGGCGGAACGCTCGCCGCAGCCGCCGATACCACCGATTCCTCCGGCACCGCCATGGACCGCTGGACCTCGGGCACGAAGGCAGGCGAGGCGATCATCCAGGTATCCCAGCGCCCCGGCGCCGCCCTTCGGTTCACCGAAACCGTGACGCCGGGCCCGGCGAACGCGGTGGTCGCGGGCGCGGGCGACCGGCAGACCGCGTTTCCCTCGGCGCCGCTCGCGGATTCCGTGGCGGCACAAGTCGTGGATGCCTACGGTAATCCGGTATCGGGCATCGGCGTCGACTTCAAGGTCGCCACGGGAGGCGGCTCGGTCAGCCCGGCGTCGGCGACGTCAGGCCCCGACGGAAACGCATGGACGCACTGGACCCTGGGCTCGACGACCGGCGCGCAAACGCTGCAGGCGAGCGCCCCGGGGCTGACCACCGCGCCGGCGACGATCTCGGCGACGGCGTCGAATCTCCGGATCCTGGCCGTCGCGCCCGATACGCTCGTCGAGGGGAACACGGCCACGATATCGGGGCAGGACTTCGATCCCGTGGCGGCGAACGACGTCGTGGTCATCGACGGCGATACGGCGATCATCACCGCGGCAACGACGACCCAGCTCACGGTGACGGTGCCCACGTTCGACTGCAAGCCGTCTCGTGTGGTGAACGTCGGCGTCACGGCCGGCGCGGCCACCGCGGTTCCGGCCGCGGCTCCCCTGCGCCCGGCGTCGTACCTGTCGGTGGGCGTCGGCCAGCAGGTCATCGTTCGTCCGCCGTCGAATCTCTGCCTGCAGTTCGCCGCCAGCGCGACGAGCGGCGAGAGCTTCCTGATCGGCGTGGGCGCCGCTGCCGAGTCACCGGGAGCGCTCAACACGGTGGTGCTCTCCGGGGCCACGGGGCTGAGCGCATCGGCTTCGCGCTTCGCCGCTACGTCGCTGAGCGGAGCCCCGGTGTCCGCCGGCGCTCCGATCTCGCCGACTCCCCTGCAGCAGGAGGTCGCCGCGCGGTGGGAGCGTCAGTATCAGTCCGAGGCGCGGCTGCGCGCCCTCGAAGCGCCGATGCTGCGGCGCCTGCAATCTCAACGCCGGCCGTCGATGACTACGATTCCCGGCATCAGCGCGGCGCCGGTCGTTCCCGATTCGGGCGCCCATGTGACCTACCGCGTGCCCCAGGGCCCCGATAATCTCTGCACGCAGTACGCGCAGATCGGTGGCGTGGTCAAGTACGTCGGCAAGTCGGGCATCTGGGTCTCCGACACGGCGAACCCGAACAACGCCAGTTCGCTCACCGACGCCGAGATCAAGGGCTACAGCGACACGCTGGACGCGAAGATCTTCGCCGTCGACACCTCGTATTTCGGCGCGCCGAGCGACATCGACAACAATGGCCGCATCGTGATCATCCTCAGCGTGCAGGTGAACAAGGTGCTGGGCGGCGGCGTGGCGGGGTTCGTGTTCAGCGGGGACCTGTTCCCGCGCTCCCTGTGCGCGTCCAGCGACGCGGGCGAGATCTTCTACGGCCAGGTCCCGGACCCCGACAACATTTCGGGCACCGGCGCGCGCAGCAAAGCGGCCGTCACGTTCCAGATGCCGTCGCTCATCGCCCACGAATTCACGCACGACATCCAGTTCTCCCGCCGGTTCATCGTCAGCCCCACCGCCGCCACCAACGTGAGCATGAATTCGTGGGAAGCCGAGGGACAGGCGATGTTCGCCCAGAATGCGGTGGGCGACGCCGTGCTCGGCTACACGTCCGGCGCCAACAACGGCTGGGTCGTGGCCCACACCGGGCAGGACGATCGCTGGTACGGACAGGGCTTCGACCTCCTCGCGTCGTACTTCGGGTTCGCCTACACATCGGTGGCCAAGAACGACAACGCGCCGGAGCAGTGTACCCTGTTCGGCGGAGTCACGTCGGCCTGTTACGCCGGTGCGTTCTACGGCGCGGCCTATTCCTTCGAGAAGTACGTCACCGACCGATACGCGGCGACGTATCCCGGAGGAGAGAAGGGGCTCCACCGCGACATCATCGACAAGAATCCGGGGCTCGCAGGCGCTGCCAATTGGACAACGACGGTAGGATTCGATTTCGACAGCGTGTTCGCCCAGTGGGGGGCGATGCTCTACATGGACGACCGCGTGCCGGGTCTCGCGCCGGAACTGCAGTTCCCGAGCTGGAACCTGGCCAACATCTTCAGTGCCAGTGGCTACAACAACAGCATTGCGTATCTGACGCCCTATCAGCAGGGCTGGTCCGATTTCTCGATGACGAAGAGCCTCCGCGATGGCAGCACGCTCTACACCGTGTTGTCCGCCGGCGGCCCCCACGGACCGCTTGCGGTGAAGGTACGCGGCCCACTGGGCGCCGTCCTCTCGAGCGGCGATCATCCGCTGTTCTGGGTGGTGCGCATCCAATGAGACGTGCGATGCTGGCGGCGGGCGTGGCGGCGGTGCTGGCCTGCGCCCACGTGGGCTCGGCCGGTACGCGGGGGGCGGTTTCGCCGCAGACGCCCGACACCACCGTGCAGGGAATCGTGTACGTGGTGGGCGCCGATCCGTTCACGCACGTGGTGGTGCGCGGCCCGGGCGGCGACGTGGCCGTCACCGGTTCCCTCGCCGGTGAGCTGCGGGCGCTGAGCGGCGCCGAGGTGCGCGTCGCCGGCCCGCCCTCGGCGCCGTCGATGCCTCCGCCGCAGCGCGCCGTGGACGTGACGCATTACACGGTACTGAGCATCAACGGCGCAACGCCCGCGGTGGGCGTGCTGATCGAGCGGAACGGTGCGCTCTGGCTGGCGGGTCGCGATACGGTACCGCTCGCCAACGTTCCGCCCGGCTTTGCGGGGAGGCCGGGCGACAAGGTGTTCGTCGTTGGGCCGATGGTGGACGGAAGGCTTTCGGTGTCGACGTACGGCGTCATCCGGCGAGGCGAGGGCGGCGCTTCGATGCGCTGAGGTATCACCGATCGCCATACGGAGTTCGCCGCGTGGCAGCCTGCGTCCGAGGGTTCGATGCTCCCGTCGCCTACCCCATCACCAATCTCCGATACGTCTCCGGGTGCGGCTGATCCGCATTCGGTTGGGCTCGGAACCGAGCCGGACGCGGCGGACGGATATGGGATGCCCTGGTCGGACTGACTTTCCAGCGCCCAAGCCCCGCTCCGGTGTCGCGTCTCAGCCCGCGTTGATTGCAGTCCCTTCCGGGGTAAGGCAGCTCCGATCGACCTTTCCACTGATGAGCGCGGTCCACCATTGCTGCGCGAGCTCGGTGTGGTCGCGAGCTTGACATCCGCCGGCGCGATCACGCGGCCGCCGAAGAAGGCGTCGTCCCACTTGGCCAGGTCCTCGGCCGTCGAGACGATCTACCCGGCGCCGAGCGCCCAGGTGGCCATCGGCCGCGAGGACGCGCGGGCGCCATGGACCCTGGTGTACCCGGTGGCGAAGTCGCTCAGGCCACGCTCGTCCACGAACTTCCCGAGGGAATCGTCCAGCGAGAGCTTGTGCTGCTCGACCAGCTGCAGGATGGCCGCGGCGGTGAACTGTTTCGTGATCGAGCCGATCTCGACTCGGGTGTCGACGTCGACCGGCTGCATCCCGGTGAGCGACTGGACGCCGAAGCCCCGGTCGAGCACGATGTGCCCGTTGTGGGACACCAGCACCTGCGCGCCCGGCAGGTGGCCGCTGGTCACCGCGGCTTCGACGGCGGCAATGAGCGAGTCGGGCGCCGGATCCGGCGCCTGGGCACGCGCAGCTCCGGCGGTAACGACGACGACGGCGGCGAGCGCTCGAGCACTGCCTCGGATCGTGAGCACGAGGGCCATGGTCCTGTGGAGGTATTTTGCAGTTCTACTACCACTCGGCCCGCATCGCAGTCGTCGGATCGGTGCGGTCGGTCCGGGCGCCGTACCTCCGCACCAACTTCCGATACGTCACCCGGTGCGGCTGATCGGCATCGGGGCCCTTCCGCTTCTTCGGATCTTCTATATAGGAACCGACATTCCCCTCGAACTACGCACGCGGAAGCGTGGTTATGGCGGGACCGGCGCAATCTCCATCGGGGAAATCGAGGCCGGCTCTGTAGTTCACCGTTGTCACCACCCCGGCCTCAGGGTAAGGCCGCTTGTCACGGATTGGACCACACGGCGGCCGGCTACGATCCGGGCTTCGGTGAATCAGCTCATCTGCGTCCCCGCTTTCTTCGCTCGCCCGAGTGTCCGCCCTCGCCTCAGCTCCCTGTCGAAACGCGACTCAGGCTGTGTCGCTCTTCAGGGACCCTGGATTCGGGACCGCGCTGCGCGGCGAGATTCAAATTGGAGGTATGTGGATACTTGACAGAGTTAGACATCTGGCTAATTATCTAATTATCGAAGCTACTTGAACCACAGGAGCGAATGAAGCAGCAGCAAGTCTTCAAGGCCATGGCCGACCCGACTCGGCGTGCGATCCTCAGGCGTCTGCGCGCCGGTGCGCTAACGGCGGGCGAGATCGGTGAGGCGTTCGACATCACTTCCGCCTCGCTGTCGCATCACTTCGCCGTGCTCAAGCAGGCCGATTTGGTGCGAACGGAGCGTCGTGGTCAGTTCATCGTCTACTCGCTCAATAGCACCGTGTTGGAGGACTTGGCACGGATACTTCTGGACATGTTCCCGGGCAAGCCCGGCGCAGGGGGCAAGTGATGACGGTCAAGCGCAGTGTGCTGGTGTCGTTGGTCTTCTTTGTGATTGCCGCGGTCGTGGCGGTGTGGTTGTACCCGCGGCTGCCGGCCCAGGTGGCCGTGCACTGGGATCGCAATGGCCGAGTCAACAATCACATGCCGCGGCTCTTGGGCGCGGCGTTCCCGGCGCTGCTGATCCTGGCGATCGCGGTGCTGACATGGGTACTGCCGGCGATTTCGCCGCGACACTTTGAGATCAGCCCGTTCGCCCGGGTTTTCCTGCTGCTCATGCTGGCGACGCAGGCGCTGGTGTTGGTACTGGGTCTGGATACGCTGCTGGCGGCCGCCGGATATGTCGTCCACATGCGCGAGATCGGCATGCTTGGCGCGGGCGCCTTGTTCATGATTCTGGGCAATTACATGGGCAAGCTGCGCAAGAACTTCTTCGTCGGCATCCGCTCACCGTGGACACTGGCCAGCGACGCGGTGTGGGAGCGTACCCATCGCATGGCCGGTTGGTTGTTCATGGTCGCCGGGCTGTTGGCGGTCGTGCTGATCCTTGCCGGCAGTCCGCAGTGGCTGACGCTCACGCTGTTCATCGCGGCCGGACTGACGCCGTACGGCTACTCGCTGGTCATTTACAAGCGGATCGAGCGCGACCACTGAACAGACATGGCTGGTCGCCCTGTCCGATTTCAGCAATAAGGAAACCGATATGATTCGCCGAATATGTGGTGTCGCGTTGTTCGCCCTGGCTCTCGCTCCGTACACGGTTCATGCCGCCGAGGCGCCGCCGGTCTGCCAGACGCAGGCCACGGCCCTTCTGGATGCGTTGGCGCGCCAGGACTACGCACACGCCGACACCGGTTTCGACGCCGCGGTCGCGCACGCACTTGGCCCCGCGGCGTTGCAGGCGATGTGGACCAAGTTGCAGCGGCAGTTCGGCCGATACCGCGCCCACGGCGCACCGCAAGCGAGGACCATCGCCGGGCAACCGACGGTGGCGACCCGGGTCACATTCGCGAAACGGGACCTTGAGGCGCTGGTGGCCTGCGATGGCGACGGCCAAATCAAAGGCTTCCGGCTGGTCCCGGCACCGCCGGCCCGCAGCACGCCTCGCAGCGGACACATCGAGCCCAACGGCGTGCGCGAGGAGCCGGTAACGGTCAAGTCGCCACTGGGTCCGTTAGCGGGGGAGTTGGTGCTGCCAGCCGGCAACGGTCCGTTCCCCGCCGCGGTGTTGGTGGCCGGTTCGGGTGCGCACGACATGGACGTGAGCATCGGCCCCAACAAGACGTTTCGGGAAATCGCCATGGACCTGGCGGCGCAGGGAGTCGCCTCGCTGCGCTACGACAAGCGCACCTACGACTACGGCCTGGCTGTGGCCGGGGACGCGCACTTCACGATCGACCAGGAAGTCACGGATGACGCGCTGACTGCACTGACCGTGCTTGCGCACCAGCCACACATCGACGGCAAGCGCCTGTTCGTGATCGGTCGCAGCCTGGGCGCGATGATGGCGCCGCGGATCGGTGAACGCGACCCGGCGTTGGCCGGCCTGGTCATGCTGGCGGCGCCGGCCCGCCCAACGCTGGCGGTAATCGCACAGCAGGTTCGCGAGCAGGGCAAGTTGGCCGGCGCTACCGACCAGCAGATCGCCCGTCGCGAGCAGGCCGTCGCCACCGAGCGCGAGTTGCTGGCGCACGCCGATCCGAAGCATCCGCCTGCCGGCAAGTACGCGCATGTACCGCAGAGCTACTGGTTGAGTCTCCAGCGGTACGACCAGGTCAAGACTGCCGAACGCCTGACGATGCCGATGCTGTTCTTGCAGGGTGGCAGTGACTTCCAGGTCTCGCCGGTCGCCGATTTCGATCGCTGGCGCACTCTGCTGCGTGGCCACTCGAACGTCGCGTTTCACCTGTATCCGGGTCTGAGCCACCTGTTCACGCCGGCTGGCAAAACGGGCACCATCGCCGATTATCAGGCGCCACAACACATCGATGCAAAGGTGATCCGCGATATCGCCACCTGGATCAAGGCGCACTAGGAAGACACGGAAGAGAATCAGCGTCGCGCTGCCGGTGGACTTGCCGCCTCTACATTCACGACGTGGCGCGGCGTCACTGAACGGCGAGCATCATTTCCCGGCACCGGCGTGATCCTCTCCCCCGACGACGGGCGGGCGCGATCCGAGCCTCGAAAGTGGCCGTGCCCGGCCCGACTTTGCCGCTGCACGACGAGTCGGACCGCCTCGAGGTGAACTCGATTTCTGGGGCGCCTGCATGGCAGTCACCTCCGCGATCTCGATGGGCTCGCATCCTTCGAACGTCGACTCCCAACCATGGCGTTCTGATCGCGTCCATTGGGCTTGGGTTCGAGGTAACGCGAAAGCATCCACACGAGCTCGTCGCGAAAATCCGGGTCCCGCAGCCACTCGGGATGAGTACACACCGCTTCGTCAATTGCGCCCAACAACGCACGGCGAGCTGTAAAAACCATCATTTCGGGTCGCCGCGCATCTCGCGCCTTCGTCAACAGCATGGCCGCCACCATCTCGTTCCGGCCTTGTGCCTCGGGGTCGCGCATACCACGCGGCAGCCTCATCAGCAGCGTCCGGTGGAGCACGGCATTGTCGGCATGTTCAGCAAGCGCCGCATCGACGAGTTCGACCAGGAGCTCGGCCAATGGTAGTTCGAGCAATCGTTTCCAGGTCGCGGCGTCGATTTGCGCGGGCTTGCCGACATGTCGCGCCTGCAGCGCGTCGAGGATTGCTGCCTTATTGGGAAAGTACTGGTAGAGCGATGCGATATTGACACCCGCCCGCTCGGCAATGTGGTTGGTGGTGAAACCCTCGAGACCACGCTCGGCCAGAATGTAAGCCGCAGCGTCGAGGATGTATTGGACCGTTTGCTGGGAGCGAGACTGCTTCGGAATCTTACGCACTTGGATCACTCGATTTGGCCTGGTGCCCAGGATGTGGCAGGCCTATGCAGAATGCAAGTAGCAAAGCAAGGAAAAGCTTATATTTTTCGTGCATGCCCGATGCCTATCCCTCGCGTGACGTCGAGGTATTCAGCCGCCTGAACGGGCGCCGCCGAGCCGTGCGCAAGTTCGACGGCACCACGGTGCCGGAACACGTGCTGCGCGCGATTGTCGCGGAGGCGCAGCTGGCGCCGAGCAGCCGCAACTCGCAGCCGTACAGGTTCGTCTGCGTACGATCCCCGGAGCAACTGGCGGCAATTGCACCGCTCTGCAACGACCAGATGGCAGCGTGTAGCGCGGCCGCCCTCATCGTGCTCGTGGCGGGCAAACGGTTCGCGTACGAGACCCTGGACGCGTGGGACCGGCACCTCACGACGGATTGCGGACTGGGCGATCGAAGCATCGCGCATCATCGCGCCGAACTCACGGCCTCGCGCCTGTTCCTATCGATCGGCAGTTGGCCGGTCTGGTCGCTGCTGTTGGCGGTGATCGGATTGTTTCAACCGGCGACGAGCCTGCTCCCGGTTGGCGGCATCGGCATGCGTCACTGGACGGCACGAAATGCGATTTTCGCGGCGCAAACCCTGCTGCTCGCGGCCAGTGCGTATGGGATTGACACCTGTCCGATGGAGGGCTTCAACGCCGTCAAGCTGCGCAAGGCGCTGTGCCTGCCGCGAGACCTGCTCATTCCTCTCGTGGTCGCCGTGGGGCGGGCTGCTGTCGATGCACGCATCGAACCGCGCTGGCGAAAGCCACTTGAGGAAACACTCGTCGTCGTGTGAGAGTGGGTCCCAGGCTGGTGGAGCTCGCGTCGCGCACCGATGCTCGACCACACTTCGCGGTCGGAGCCGCCGGTAGAGTGACGGCGAGTCGCAACCTACGCGCATCTTGCCCCGGTTAGGAAGTCCTAACTACCCCCGCACCAACTTCCGATACGTCACCCGCTGCGGCTGATCGGCATCCGGTCCCTTCCGCTTCCTCGGATCTTCTATATAGGAACCCACGTTCCCCTCGAACTACGCACGTGACGACGGGGCTATGACGCGAGCCGGGTGCTCTTCAGAGGGGCCATGGCGCGAGGCCGTGTGGTTCACGCTCGTCACGAACACATCGTCGTGACAGTCCCTCTTGTCACCGATCGGAAAGCACGACGGGCGGCCACGATTGGGGCTTCGATCGGGCAACTCTCCCGGGACCCGGAATTCTCCGCCGGTCGCGCCCTGTACCCGGCCACCGCCAACTCACCCCTCCTAACTGTCGCCGTCTCGACCCATCAATCGCTCGAGCTGGATGCGGTGCCGCATCGGATGCACGATCGCGTGCTCCAGCATCTGCTCGATGTTGTAGTCCTCGCCCCAGCGGGACTTGTAAGTGACCGGAGCGAGTTCGCGATCTTCGAGCACCCCGAGATGACGGCGCCAGCCGGCGAGAACCGCTTCCATGAATGCAGCGCTTCGGCCGGCGATAACCAGGGGGTCCGTTTCCGAATCGAGGTCGGTGACCGGTCGCTTCACGCACGCGCCAATCCAGGTCAGGTAGTTGCGACACGACCGCAACACGTGTCCGCCCAGGTGCTCGCTCGACTGGTAGGACGGATCGTCAGTCTCCGGCAGAGGCTTGCCGGAAGCACGAAAGGCGAGCCACGTGTCATGGAACCGCCGCATCTCGATCTCATGCAGTTCGACGCAGCTTCGCACGGCGTTGCTCTTGAACATGTCGCTCCTCCATTTGGATGCGCATCACTCCAGAAGCGAATGGACGTTACTCGGCGCGGACGGAGGGTGGGCGCCAAACCCGGCCGTCCTGCCGCTTGAGCCCCATTACGGCTCGAGCCCGGCGAGCAACCGCCGCAGGAGCCCGTCCAGCGCGCGCTGCTCGGCGCGTGTCAGTCCCGCCAGCAACCGCGCTTCGTTCTCCGCGTGCACACCTATCGCTCGGTCGATCATCGCGCGCCCGTGCGGCGTCAGCCGCACCCGCGTTCCGCGGCGATCCGCCGAATCCGGACGGCGTTCCACGAGCCCCGCCTCGACCAGCCGGTCCAGCCGCTTCGTCGTGCCACCGGAAGAGAGCAGCGTCGCGCGCATCAACTCCCCGGCGTTCAGCTCGTAGGGCGCACCGCTCCGGCGGAGCGCCGCCAGGATGTCGAACCAGCCGGGCTGCAGGTCGTACGCCGCAAGCCCCTCCGCCAGCGCGCTGTCCGCCAGACGCATGCAGCGAAACAGCCGGCCGAACAATGCCAACGGCGCCGTATCCAACTCGGGACGCTCCCGCCGCCACTGTTCGCGGATCACGTCGATACGGTCCTTCGATCGGGGGCTCATTTGACACTAGAATAGCAGGACACTATCATCCTGGCAAGCATCTTCCTAGGAAGATATTATTGTTGACACGCCAGGAGGCGGCATGACCGCAGCGCGAGAGACCAGAGCGGTGACCACGAGACGTACCATTCGACTGACGGCGCCCGGCGGGCCCGGCGGACTGGTGCTCGAAGAGCTCCCGCTCCCGCAACCGCGCGCCGGCGACGTCCTGGTGCGCGTACACGCCGCCGGCATTACCCGCGACGAGCTGACCTGGCCGGTCGACCGGTTGCCGGCGATTCCATCGTATGAACTCTCGGGCGTCGTCGTGGCCGTTGGACCCGGCGTCGACGCGCCGGCGGTCGGTGACGCCGTCTGGGGCCTCACCCCCTTCGACCGCGACGGCGTGGCCGCCGAATTCGCGTCGGTGCCCGCCGCCGTGCTCGCGCCCAAGCCCCGCCGGCTTGGCCACACGCGCTGCGCCGCGATTCCGCTCGCGGCGCTCAGCGCCTGGCAGGGACTGTTCGACCACGGACGGCTCCGGGAAGGGCAGCGCGTCATGATCCACGGCGCGGGTGGCGGCGTCGGACACTTCGCCGTGCAGCTCGCGCGGTGGCGCGGCGCCCACGTCATCGGCACGGCGTCACCGGCGGGAATGGCGGCGGCCCGCGCCTCCGGCGCGCACGAGGTGCTCGACCGCTCGAAGCCGAACGCCTCCGCCGGACTCGAGCCCGTCGATCTCGTCTTCGACACCGTCGGCGGCGCTGCCCTGTCCGCGTTTGGGGAGTTCGTACGCCGCGGCGGCCGGATCGTGAGCGTGGCGGAGCAGCCGCCCGCCGGCCTGGACGGCGTATACTTCGTCGTGGAGCCGCGGCGCGAGCAACTCGAGGAGATCGGCCGCCTCGTCGATGCCGGCACCCTGGAGCCGGTGCTGGACGCGGTGTTCCCGCTCGCCGATGCGCGGGCCGCCTTCGAGCGGGTCGCGCAGCCCGGCAAACGCGGCAAGGTCGTGCTCGAGGTGACCAATGACGAGAGTTGAACGTAAGGCGGAGGCGTTCCGCACGCTGCATGCGGGCGCTCCATTCGTGATTCCCAATCCGTGGGACGCGGGCTCGGCGCGTGTATTCGAGGCGCTGGGATTCCACGCCCTCGCCACTACCAGCTCGGGGTTCGCGTTCACCCTCGGCCGGCTCGACGGCGGCACCACGCTCGACGACGTGGCCGCGCACGTCGAGGCGCTTGACCGCGCGACCGCCCTGCCGATATCCGCCGACCTCGAGAACGGCTACGGGGACGAGCCGGAGAGTGCGGCGCGTGCCGTCACGCGGATTGCGTCGGCCGGTGCGGTCGGCGGCTCCATCGAAGACTGGGACGGCGCGCAGCACCGACTCTATAGTCGGTCGCACGCCGTGGAACGGATCGCCGCTGCCGTGGAAGCGGCGCGTGCGCTCTCCTTTCCGTTCACTCTCACGGCACGCGCCGAGAACCACATTCGCGGCAATCCCGATCTGGACGACACGATCGCCCGGTTGAGCGCCTTCGAACAGGCCGGAGCCGATGTGCTCTACGCACCGGGGCTGGTCACGCTGGAGCAGATCCGGGCCGTCTGTTCGGCGGTGACGAAGCCGGTGAACGTGCTGGCCAGGCCGGATCTCTCGTTCCACCAACTCGTGGAGGCCGGCGCGCAACGCGTGAGCGTCGGCGGTGCGCTGGCGTGGGTGGCGGCGCGGGCGATGGCCGATGCGGCGATCGCCATTCGCGACCGGGGCGATTTCTCGGCGCTGTCGGCGCGCGTGCCGTTGGCCGAGTGGTTCACGTCCTGAAATGGGAGGACGGACATGACGCACGAAGACCTGCGAGCGCGGCCATCCGCGAGGTGTATGCGCAGATGATCGGGAAGGGGATTCGGTTTCAGGCGGAGGAGCCGTTGCCGACACTCCAGCTCGGCGACATCGCCCTGACCGCCACGCCGGCTCGGGACGACGCCGGCGCGCGAGCGCAGGTGGTTCGGCGAGAGGCCGACGGCGGCTGGGTGCGTGTGCTGGACCGGCCGGACTTCCGAGCGTAGCTGCTGTCGAGACCTGCGTGAGCGGCCGGCCGACTTGCCTTACCCCGCACCAACTTTCGATGCGGCTGATCGGCATCCGGCCCCTTCCGCTTCTTTAACTCTTCTATATACGAACCACCATTTCCCTCGAACTACGCATGCCAAAGCGTGGTTATGACGTGATCGGCGTCATCTTCATAGGGGAAATCGCGGGAGGCCGCGTAGTTCACCCTTGTCACGGGATCCGACCAAGCGATACCGGCCCCGACGCCCACGGGCTTCCCCCCTCTATCGGCTCGTCCAGGACCACGTTCGCACGCTGGAAATGGTCTACGACGAGCGCTTCGCGCCGGCAGGTGGTGCTGAGGATGATCGGACTGGCGTCGTTTTCGTGTACTGCTGTGTAGGGGCGTCCGATCGTCGAGGCCCGATGCACTCATCCCACAACAGAAGCGCCAACATGAAACAAGCATCCTCGAACGCCGTGAGGCCCGCGTCAGGGGCGCCACACAGGGTTGCGAGAACCGGGAGGAAGGGCGAAGATGGGTCCGTATCCTTCCTGCCCGGCCCATGGAGCCAGACGCTCAGGCGCAGATTGGCGAAATCACCGCCGTGTTGCGCGCGATCGACCAGGGACAGCACGCGATCGTGGACCGGGTGGTGCCACTGGTTTACGATGAGCTGCGCCTGATGGCGCGCCGCCAACTCGCCGCCCAGCGCGTCGGCCACACCCTCAATACCACGGCCCTGGTACACGAGGCGTACCTCAAACTCGCCTCGGCATCGCCACGCCCCTGGCAGGACCGCGCGCACTTCCTCTCGGTCGCCGCGGTGGTCATGCGCCACATTCTCGTCAACTACGCGCGGGCGCAGCACGCCCAGAAGCGCGGCGACGGCCCGGCGCTGGTCACCCTCGACGACAACCTCGTGGGCGGCGAACTGCGCTCCGACGAGCTGCTGCTCCTGGACGACGCGCTCGAGCGGCTGAATGTCGCGCACCCGCGCCAACGGGCCATCGTGGAGTATCGCTTCTTCGGCGGCCTGACCCACGAGGAGATCGCGTCGGTGCTCGGCGTGTCCGTACCCACGGTGCAACGCGACTGGCGCATGGCGCGCGCCTGGCTCGTGAACGAGTTGAAGGTGCGGAGAGAATGAGCGCCGACCGCTGGACGGTGATGCAACGGGTCTTCGAGGGGGCGCTGCTGCTGCAGGGAGACGACCGGCAGCGCTACCTCGACGCCGCGTGCCGGGGAGACGAAGCGCTGCGACGCGAGATCGACGCTCTCCTCGCTGCCGACGAGGAGGGCAACTCGCTCCTCGATGGCATCGCCGGCGACGGGCTCGCCTCGCGCGATGAGGACCTGCTGCCCGGCACCATGGTGGGCGCCTGGCGTATCGCCCACCGTCTGGCCGAAGGCGGCATGGGCCTGGTCTACCTCGCCCAACGGGCCGACGGCGCGTTCGAGCAGGACGTCGCGCTGAAAGTCATCAAGCGGGGGATGGACTCCCGCGAGATCGTCGCCCGCTTCCGGGCCGAACGACAGATCCTGGCGCGGCTGCAGCACCCCAACATCGCCCGCCTCGTGGACGGCGGCGTGACGGACGACAGCCGCCCCTGGTTCGCCATGGAGTACGTGGACGGCCAACCGATCGACGTCTACTGCGACCAGCAGCGGCTGACGGTGGCGCAGCGCCTCGACCTCTTCATCGAGGTGTGCGCCGCCGTCCAGTTCGCGCACGCGAAGCTCGTGGTGCACCGCGACCTGAAGCCGGACAACATCCTGGTCACGCACCGCGGCGAGGTGAAGCTGCTCGACTTCGGCATCGGCAAGGTGCTGGAAGCGGATGACAGTAGGCCGCAACTCACGAAGACCGGAATGCGTCTCAACACCCCGGCCTACGCCTCGCCAGAACAGCTCCGCGGACAGCCCGTCTCCACCGCCACCGACGTCTACTCGCTCGGCGTGGTGCTGTTCGAGATGCTCGTCGGGCAGCGCCCCATGCGCGGGTGGCGCGACGCCGAGCCGCCACCGCCGGACGCCGTCCCGGAAAGTCCGCTGGCCGCGCTGCGTCGGAGCCGTCAGGGAAGTGGCCCGGTCACCCTCCACGACGTGTGCACCACCCGCGACACCCGGCCCGACCGGCTCGAACGCCAGTTGCGCGGGGATCTCGAAGTCATCTGCGCCCATGCCCTGCAGGTGGAAACGGAACGTCGCTACGCGTCCGTGGAAGCCCTCGCCAACGACCTCATACGGCATCGGAGCGGGCAGCCGGTGCTCGCCCGGCCGGACAGCGTCGCGTATCGCGCCCGCAAGTTCGTGTCGCGCAACCGGACCGGGGTCATCTCGGCGTCCGTCGTGCTGCTGCTGATCTCATCTACCGTGGCCTTCTATACCGTTCGCCTGCGAACCGAGCGAACCCTGGCCAGCCGCGCGGCCACGCGTGCGAACGACGTTTCGACCTTCCTCGTCAATATCTTCAAGCGCGCGTCGCCGCAGAGCCCCCATCAACTGACAACGGCTCGTCAACTCCTCGACGATGCCGTGTCGGGTATCGATACGCTCGCCAGGGATCAGCCGGTGCTCTATTCAAACGTGCTCCTGACCACGGGAATGGTGTATCGCGAGATCGGCGACATGAAGGCCGCCGAGCCGCAACTCCGGAAGCTCGTGCAGGTGAACCGGACCATCTTCCACCAGCCCGCGGTACCCTCCATCCAGGCCAAGAGCCAGCTCGCCACGACGCTGGAGGAAGAGGGCAAGTTCGCGCAGGCTGAACCGTTCTTCGAGAACGCGCTGGCCGAGGCCCGCGCGCTGCCCAACGATCCATACGCCGTCGCATACTGCCTCAACAATCTCGCCCGGCTTCGCCTTGACATGGCGCGGTACGCCGAGGCCGAACCATCGCTGCGCGAAGTGGTCGCGATTTACGGTCGACCCATCGCGATCCCCGCCGAGGGCGCTGCTCCGGCAGTCTCCCCCTTTGCGGCCTCCGCACCCTGGTTCCATACCGAGTGGCGTGCAACCGCGCTCCGCAATCTGGGCCGCGCCGTACGCCTGGAAGGGCGTTTGTCCGAAGCCGACTCCATCTTCCGGCTGAGCGTGATCGATTCGCGCGCGGCGGGTCCAACCGGAACGCCGCAGGTTGCCGAGACACTCTTTGAAGACGCCGCGCTCCAGATCGACCTCGGTCGCCTCGACTCGGCCCGGACGCTCGCCCTCGCGTCGCTCACCATGCGACACGCCAAGTTCCTGAAGGGGCACCCCACCATCGGGCAGAGTCTCGTGCAGTTGGCGTCCATTGCCCGCCGTCAGGGACGGCTGCGCGCGGCCGACAGCCTCCTCACACGAGGCGACTCGATTCTGCGCGCCATGCTGCCCGCGACGCATGCCTGGATCGCCACGGCGGAACTCGAACGCGCCGAGCTGCGGCGCGCGCAGAAACGTCCCGCCGCCGCCGCGTACGATTCCGCGCTCGCCGGCCTCCGCGCGGCGCTCGGCAAGGACCATCCGGACTATGCGGAAGCACTCCTGCGGTACGGGAGCTACGTCGCCGAGCAGCATGGATGCGCGCGGGCGGCGCCGCTGCTTGCAAAAGGGCTCGGGATTCTGGCGGCCCGGCTCGGCGCGGAGAATCCCCGCGTCGCCACCGACCGGACGCTGGCCGGCCGGTGCGTCGGTCAATCCGCGCGAGGCCCCATGTAGACGCGGATGATCGGTTTTCGGGTGGTTCCGTGTTTGGAGGGACAGGGGGATGCAGCCGTGGTCCCCGCTCCTGACCCTCCGACCCGGAGTTACTCCGATGCCCGCCCGTGCCACCGGCCATCGCCTGGCCACCCCGCACCAGCGGCGACGCCCAGTGCACGCCGCCGCGGTTGCCGTCCTCGCCCTGCTCTCCGTTGCCGGATGCGGTGGGGGTGCCGGTGCCGGTGGCGACGGCCCCACCGCGCCCGGCAACCACCCTCCCACGCTCGCCAGCCTGAGTGTGACGAGCTCGAGCACGACCTATCTGCGTGCCGACCTGGCGGCCAGCGCCAGCGATCCCGACCGCAATCTCTCCCACGTCGTCATCGCCTGGGGTGACAGCACCACCACCGATTTCACTTCCGGGTTGGACGCGCTCGCCGCGACGCACGACTACGCCACTGGCGGCAGCTACGCCGTGACCGCGACCGCGTACGACGACGCCGGCAACCAGGTAACCAGGGATACCTCGTTTCAGTTCGCCGCCCCACCCAGCGCCTGCGATACCGTGGTCGCGGCGCTCTACGTACTCGCCATCTGCGAGAAGGTGCAGTCCAACTTCGACGGCACCGACATCACCGCGAGCCAGGGTCATACGGCCGACACGGTCAGCGTGATGACGAGCCACGGGTCGTACGACTTCTTGATTGCGTTGACCCATCTCGATCCCGTCATACCGTGGCAGGGCCCGCCCTGGACGTTGCTGCTCACCGCGAGCGGCACGTTCTCGAGAACCAAGGGCAAGAGCTCGGTCATCGTGACCGTCTTCGACTGCGACCAATTCGTCATCTGCAACACGGGGCCAGGCGAAGTGAAGGCCTTCTCGTGGTGAAGTCCGCGCGGCGCCCTGCGCCGGTTCCCGGCTCCCGGCGTCCAACCGTCCGACCATACGAGGATTTCAAAATCCTGTTTCTGAGCGGACATCTCATCGAAAGGGGGAACGATGTCGCGGTATTCACGATGGACGCGCGGGCGAGCGCTGGCGCTGGCGGTCGCCGCCGGCTACGCGGTGGCGGCGTGCGGGGGGGCGGCCGATTCCACGGGGCCGGGGGGCGGCAACGGCAACACGCCGGCGGCCAACGATCTGTTCGTGAGCGCCACGACCGGCAACGATGCCGGTGGTGGCACCCAGCAGCAGCCGTTCAGGACGATCGCGGCCGCGCTCGCGGCGTCCGATTCGGGGCAAACGATCCGGGTGGCCGGCGGCATGTACGCCGAACGGGTCGTGCTCAAGTCGCACGTGCGCATCGTCGGCGGATACGACCCGGCCAGCTGGCAACGGGACACCGTGCACGATTCGACCACCATCGGCGACTCGGTGATGACGGTGGTGGGGCTGCACGTCAGCGACGTCGTGCTCGACGGTCTCCATCTGCGCAATCTCGCGGGCAGCGTCTATGGGGTGGTCACCTTCGACTCCAGTGCCGGCATCGAGATCGTCGGTAGTACCATCTCGGCGCCCAGGGGATTTCCAGGGCGTGACGGCTCTTGTGGGGTAACACGCGGCCGGCCCAGGCCGCTGACGGAAGCCCAGGGGCGGATGGAGGGGGCTGGCGTCTGAGCAAAGCCGGGGGCGCGGGAGGAACCGCGACGTGGGGTGGGAATTACGGCGGGAATGGCGGCGAGGGTTCACTCGGCGTTGGCACGGACGGGACGCCCGGCCACCGTCACCCATCGCCGACGGAGGTGTGGGCGGAACGGGTGGGATGGGCTCTAGGACGGTTCGGCTGGGGGGTCTCCCTCCGTGATTCCGCCACCGGGCTCTGCCGGTGTTGGAGGCAGTTTGGGACTCGGGGCGTACTCCATCACCGACGGATACTCCGTGTTGGATGGTCGCTCCGGCGAACATAGCCGGGACGGCACCGGCGGGGGCGGGGGCGGGGGAGGGGGAGGGGACCCGTTTCTCCTTCAGTGTGGTGGTGGGGGGGGTGGTGGCGGCCAGGGCGGGCGGGCGGGGAACTCTGGTGCCCCGGGGAATGGCGGCGGACCCGCCATCGGGCTGGTCGTAGGGCGCGCCAGCGATGTGCGGCTGGTCAACTCGATGGTGATCACGGGTGGAGGCGGCACCGGCGGCGCGGGGGAGCTTGGCCAGCTCGGTGGTCTGCCCGGGGCAGGTGGCAAGGGCGGAGCGGCAAAGGGGACAGCCGGAGCAGGTGGCGACGGTGGCGCTGGCATCGAGGGCGGGCGGGGTGGCCCGGGTGGTGGCGGCGCCGGTGGGGCGTCCGTCGGCGTCCTCGTGTTCCCGAGTGGGGTGTACACCCCGACTGCCGTGGTGTACGAGGTCGGGCCTGGCGGCGCCGGCGGCGGGAGTCCCGTGGACACCTCGGTGGGCGCACCCGGCGACTCCGCGTCGGTCGAGAAGCTGCCGGGATAGCGGGGCGGCCCCGTCGGCCACTTCTCATGTGGACGCGGATGATCGGTTTTCGGGTGGTTCCGTGTTTGGAGGGTCAGGGAGATGCAGCCGGGTCTCCGTTCCTGATCCTCCGACCCGGAGCTACTCAAAATGCCCGCCCGTCCTACCGGCCATCGTCCGGCCACTCCGCACCAGCGGTGACGCCCCGTGCGCTCCGCCGCGGTCACCGTCTTCTCCCCGTGTTCCGTTGCCGGATGCGGCGGCCGGCGTGCCGGTAGCTGTCGCCGGGGTTCCGATTCACTGAGGCGGTATGACGGAAACGCTGCGGGCCGGCTC
>CAWGJO010000028.1:0-37080 GCA_963822945.1 uncultured Gemmatimonadaceae bacterium
AGCGCCCGTTCCACCACGTGAAGCCCCGCGTCGCGAGCCCGTGCCCTGACCTCGGCGCCGTGCGGCTCGAGGCCGCCCCGCGCCACCAGCAGGGGACGGCGGTCCTGACGTTTGAGCTCGGCCACGGTGTCGATGGCCAGAAGCCAGCGCTTGTCGGGGTCCCACCGCGCGACTTGCTCAGCACCGGGCGCACGCCGACCCGCTGCCGGAACCGCCTGACCGTCGCCCCGTCGGGGCGGCGGAGCACCTCGGCCGATACTCCATTGGGAATTACGATCGGATCGACGCCCTGGCTCCACATGCGCTGGCGCATGTAGCGGCTCACGGTCGTGATCGTCGACGCACGCGCCAGGCGCGGCCAATCGATACGATCGAAACCGAAGGTGTTGTTGGCGTTCCAGAGGAGCGCCACGCGATCACGCACGCCGGCGCGTACGAGCAGCCAGTCGAGGTGCAGCACGGCGTCTACGGTCTGCCACTCTTCGGCGAGAATCACGGCGCGGTTCGCGGGGGCGCTCAGATGCGGCAGGATGACGCGGTCGACGAGATGCGGCGGCAGCGACGCTACGTAGTCGGCCCGCTTCCCCTCCTCGCCGTCGTAAACCCCGCCGGGGTGAAAGCGGCTGATCCACTGCCCCCACCGGTGCAGGGTCGCGCCGCTCTCGGACTCTTCGGCGGGCAGCGCCGGATCACCGATGAACCAGAGATGCGCGTCGCATCCGGCGCTCGCCAGCGCGGCCGTCAGCCCGGTCACCCGGCTCGCGATGCCGCCGGCACGCGCGTAGGGATCCGGCCCCTCGAAACTCAGTACGTGCGCCTGCCAGCGTCCACCCGCCATCACCATTGGTCCCTTCTCGATTCCGAGCCGTCGTCGCGTGCGACCTGCCTACCCCCTGCTCTCGGACGGGTTCCGGGTCCGACGCCGCATCAGAACGAAATCTGTGGGATCTTCACGTCGCGTGGTATCGGGGGTTCGTCACGAGCATGCCACGAATTGCCGTCGCCGCGCATCGAGGCCGGCGTCCGGGCTCCTGTTCGGACGCTCGGGGGGATCCCCACTGGTGTGCGGGTGTCGATCCGACGAACCTACGATACCCCAACGGACGGCGAGTCATGCGCAAGCGTCATCTTTCGTTTACCGCCATCGCCGCGTGCTAGTGCAGGTCTGGCCGCCGGCCTCAGTTCGGCCGGCCGGCTGCTCCCGCCCAACCAGCAACTGGCGTACGTCCGCGTGCTCAACACCGCGCCGGACGGCAGCGCCATCGACGTGCTGGTGGCCGGGGAGGTCGTCGTCCCGTCGCTGGCCTCCGGGCGCGTCAGCCCGACGTTGAGCGTTCCGCGGGAGCGCAATCGTGGCGTTTCTGGAGGACGGGAGCTGCCGCGGCTC
This sequence comes from uncultured Gemmatimonadaceae bacterium, assembly GCA_963822945.1. Taxonomy (GTDB): domain Bacteria; phylum Gemmatimonadota; class Gemmatimonadetes; order Gemmatimonadales; family Gemmatimonadaceae; genus JAGWRI01. Next base: position 1,388 of record CAWGJO010000028.1, read on the forward strand.
CGGCTTCACCACCATGACGTTCGCGGCCGGCGATACGACGACGCTGTTGGCGGTCGACTCGAGCACTGTACTCAATCCATGGGTGCTCACCGATACCGGCGCCACGGTGGCTGCCGGCAAGAGCAAGCTGCGCGTGGTGAACTTCGCGGCGCTCGGCGCCGGCCGTGCTGTTCTATCGGACACAGCCCGACTATTCGAGCCTCGTCAGCGTGATGTTCCCCTTCCACTACCGCGACGCGTCGCCCTATCTCGAGAGCACGCCCGGGGATTGGTCCGTGGTCATGGCCACGGAGCATTATACCATCGAGGGCGCGCCGTTGCTGACGGACACGCTGTACGCGGTGGACCCCATCGCCGTCCCGGCCGGCACCGCGCGTACTGTCGTCTTCATGGACGCGCCGGGCGGCGGATACCAGAGCGTGGTGCTCACGCCCGACCCTGCGAAGTCGCCGAGTGGGTTGAACGGCGTTGCCGCCGGCGCCGGTTCGTCACCACCGGCGGCCCGGTCGCAGCGCGCGCGCTACCGACGATCCGAACACTGAAACCGTCCAACCAATCGTACACGTACGATGTCCAACCGCACGCAACCTGCTGCGGTCCGGGACATCACACCAACACGAGCGGTTCGACAAATGGTAGCAGCGGCACTCCTTGCCCTTGCTCTGCTTTTCCGATTCCCAACGAAGGCCTCGGCGCAGGGGAGCGCCGTCCACGCCGTCCACGCGGCATCGGCCTATCCGGTTCCGCTGCCCACCGACAGCGGCGCCGTTGCCGTCCGCACGGATGTGGCCCCGGTGATCGACGGCCGGGACGACGACGCGATCTGGCGCGACACGCCGCCCATCACCCAGTTCCGCGAGTGGAATCCCACGCAGGGCAAGGCCCCGCGGTTCCGCACCATGGCCAAGGTCGCGTACGACGCCGCCAATCTCTACGTCTTCGTCCGCGCGTACGACCCGCATCCGGACAGCATCATCCGGATCCTCGAACGGCGCGACACGTTTACGCCGTCCGACATGATCTGGTTGTTCATCGACTCGTACCACGACCGTCGCACGGGTACGAATTCGGCGTCAACGCCGCCGGCGTCAAGATCGACCAGGCCGTCTACAACGACGGGAACGAGGACGGCGCGTGGAACGCCGTGTGGGACGTGGCCACGCGGATCGACTCGCTGGGATGGACCGCGGAGTTCCGGATTCCGCTCTCGCAGATGCACTACAGCACCAGCCGATCGCACACGTTCGGGTTCACGATCGATCGCGACATCTATCGGTACTCCGAGCGCGTCAGCTGGCCGATGCTCGACCAGTCGAAGGCGGGCATGGTCTCGCAGTTGGGCACGCTGAGCGGTCTGCGGAATCTGGAGACGCCGCGCCGGCTCGAGGCGCTGCCCTACGTCGTGACCAAGAACGCGTCGGTGATTGCCAACAACCAGTTCACCGACCGCTCGAATATCACGGTGGGCGGCGACCTGAAGTACCGCGTCGCGTCGAACCTCACGCTCGACGCCACGATCAACCCCGACTTCGGGCAGGTGGAGTCCGATCCGGCCGTGCTCAACCTCACCGCCTACGAATCGTTCTTCGACGAACGCCGGCCGTTCTTCGTGGCCGGGCAGGGGCTGTTCCGCTTCGACGTGAACTGCAGCGAAGTGAACTGCAACAACGAGGGGCTGTACTACAGCCGCCGCATCGGGCGCACCCCCGAACTGGCCGGCACGTACGGCGATACGGTGCCGCTGCAGCCGACGCCGATCATCGGCGCCGCCAAACTGCTCGGCCGCTTTCCGGGTGGACTCACGCTCGGCGTGCTCGATGCGACCACGCAGCGCGCGGCCAGCCCCGGCGACACGACGTACGAGCCGACGACCAACTTCGCGGCCGCCCGCGTGACCCAGGACTTCCGCAACGGCAACAGCACCATCGGGGCGATGCTCACGGCGGTCAACCGCCGCGGCGATCGCTGGACGTCACCGTATCTCCCCTCCGCCGCGTACGCCGGCGGGCTGGACTTCCGGCACCGGTTCCTCGACGACAACTATCAGATCTCGGGCTCGCTGGATCAGAGCCGGGTGCAGGGGAGTCGGTCGGCCATCGGGTTGCTGCAGACTGACGCCGTCCACTACTACCAGCGGCCCGACGCCGGCCTGCCGCTGGACAGCATGGCAACCGTCCTCGGCGGTGACGCGGAGGAATTCAAGTTCGCGAAGGTCGGCGGCCAGCATCTGATGTTCGAGTCCGCCTACCAGCGCCGGTCGGCCGGCTTCGAGGTCAACGACATGGGGTACCTGCGCCGCGCCGACCAGCAGTCGTGGAGTACGTGGGTGGGCTTCTTCGACCGCCACCAGCGGGCGCTCTACAACCGCTTTCAGTGGAACAACAACTGGTGGCAGTACTTCAGCACGTCGGGGCTGCCGCTGGAAGCCGCGTACAACACCAATGTGCACCTCACGGCGCGCAACAACTGGTCGTGGAACTTCGGCGGCACGCTCGGACAGCTCGGCACCACCTACGACGATCGTGGCGCGCGCGGCGGGCCGGCCATCCGGCAGGATCCGTACGTGTCCACCTGGGCCTCGATCACCGCCGACGACCGGCGCGCCATCGTGCCCGGCCTGAACTTCAACTACTTCCGGGGCGACGCCGGCCGCAACTCCACGGTGAGCATCTCACCCCAGGTCGACTACAAGATGCTCGGGCGGTTCAGCTCCTCGTTCGCCATGAGTTGGGAGCACAACGTGTCGGACAACCAGTGGTACGGGAACTTCACCGACACCCTGGGCGTGCCGCACTACACGTTCGCGCATCTCGATCAGACCACCACGTCGGCAACTGTGCGGCTCAACTACACCTTCTCGCCCACGATCTCATTGCAGGCGTACGTCCAGCCATTCGTATCCAAGGGCACGTACTCCGACGTGCGGCAGCTCTCGGCCACCCCGAGGGCGGCCCACTACACCGATCGGTACGCGCCGTACGACAACCCGGCGGTCACCACGAATCCGGGCGGGTTCAACTTCAAGGAGTTCCAGTCGAACCTCGTGTTCCGGTGGGAGTACAAGCCCGGCTCCACGCTGTTCGTGGTGTGGAACGAGGGACGGCAGGGGTACTTGCCCGCCCGCGGCCACGATGGCTTCAGCGGCGACGTACGCGAACTGTTCCGACTGCATCCGGAGAACACGGTACTCATCAAGATGGCGTACTGGTTGAACCGGTAGGTCGGTAGGTCGGTACCCACGTCGGCGCCGCGGACCCCAGGGGGACCGCGGCGCCGACCCGGCGTCCGGTGCTCAGGCCATCGCCTCGCCTGCCATCGCCCGGGTGCCCGCGTGGCGCACCGCCCACTCCAGCGCGTAGTCGGCTACCGCCTCCCACCCATCCTGCCCGATGGTCCAGTGGGTACGCTCAGGATACTCATGGAACGCGGTCACGGCCTTCGACTTCGCGAACAGATCGAAGTTGGCCCGCGTCACCGAGGCCGGCACCGTGTGGTCGTGCCCGCCGGCAATGAGCAGCAGCGGTGCGCGATGGTCGTTGTGGAAATTCACCGTCGTGGCCGCGTGCGGATTGAAGTTCGCCAGGCTCGCCTGGAAGAGCACGTGATTCGGGCCCGGCACCGCATACCGCTCGTAGAGTGGCCGAGTCTGCTCGAGGGTCAGGTGATTGGTGAAGCCGTACTGGAACTGCTCCAGGGTGAGCATGCTCGCGCCGTGTATCTCGAACGGGTTCTTCAGCCCGGGCAGCGCCGATTTGAGCGCGGAGTAGGGCAGATAGAAGATCCCCTTCACCGGCGCCGGATCGATGGCCACGCCGGCCGCACCCAGGCCGCGATCGAGCAGAATCTCGGCGATCAATCCGCCGAACGAGTGGCCCATGATGAGCGGCGGACGTTCCAGCTCGGCGATCAGGCCCTGGTAGAAGTCGACGATCTGCCCCACGCCGAGTCCCGTGATCGCGGAGGGATCGCGCCGCAGTTGCTCGATGTTGCCGTCCATGCCGGGCCAACTGCGCGCAATCACGCGGAACCCTCTTGCCGTGTAGTGCTCCACCCAGTGCTCCCACGAGAGAGCGGTGAGCCAGAGGCCGTGGATCAGTACGACGGTGTCGGGTGCGCCTGCGCCCTGCATTTCGGTGGGCATGGGGACCTCCCTCGGAGTTGGGGTTGCTACGTCATAGCCCGGGTCGGATGCCGGGGGAAGGCCCGCCGTCGACCGCTACTGGAAAACCCTGATGGACATGGCCGCCGAGCCGTGCGCCGTCGGTGCTTGCACTCGGAGCCCGGAGATGCGCCAGCCTCACGGCCGGGGGATGGCGCACGGGGCTACGGCTCGACAGCTTGATCACGAGGCGCCCCGGCAAATCCGCGGCGGCGCCACCCTGGCCCCGTGGCGGTCACGGTGCCGTCCGATGGAGGATCGGCGATGAGTGCTCGGGTCGGGAATCCGGTCGCGACGCGGTCGGACGTGCAGCGTGCGGGCATGCCGTGGCCGTCGCTGCCGCTGGAGAGTTGGCAGGACACACGCGACACTCTCCATCTGTGGACGCAGATCGTCGGCAAGACCCGGCTCGCCCTCGCTCCGTACGTGAATCACTGGTGGCAGGTGCCGCTGTACGTTTCGGCGCGCGGGCTCACCACCACCCGCATTCCCTATCGCGGCGGCGGGTTCGAGGTCGACTTCGACTTCATCGAGCATCTGCTGCGCGTCGATACCGACCAGGGCACGTCGTGGACGATGGCGCTCGCTCCCCGATCCGTGGCGTCGTTCTACCGCGAGTACATGGAGGGGCTCCACTCACTCGGCATCGACGTGCGCATCTGGACGCAGCCCGTGGAGATCGCCGGCGCGATCCCATTTCCCGACGACGAGATCCACGCCGCGTACGACGCCGACGCGGCGCATCGGTTCTGGTGCGCGCTCGCCCAAGCCGACCGCCTGCTGCACCGGTTCCGAAGCGGGTTCATCGGCAAGGCGAGTCCCGTGCATTTCTTCTGGGGGAGCTTCGATCTGGCCTGTACCCGGTTCTCCGGGCGGCTCGCGCCGCCGCCGCCGGGTGGCGTGCCCTTCCTCGGCGACTGGGTGATGGAGGAGTCGTACTCGCACGAGTGTGCCAGCGTCGGGTGGTGGCCCGGCAACGTGGGCGGGCCGGTGGCGGAACCGGCGTTCTACGCCTACGCGTATCCCGAACCCGCCGGATATCCAACCGCGCCCATCCGTCCATCAAGCGCGCGCTACGACGGTACGCTGCGCGAGTGGGTGCTGCCGTACGAACGGGCGCGTACCGCCGCCGATCCGGATCTCGAGGTGCTCGACTTCCTCGAGAGCACGTACGCCGCGGCGGCCGATCTCGCGTGGTGGAGCCGCACGTCGTTGGAGCGGCTCCCGCCGCGCCCACGGTCCGGCGCGTCGGCCTAACTCGGGGCGCGGTAGTCCACGCACGCGTGCTGCGGGTGTGGATGAGCAGCGGCGTGGATGGGGATGCCGTCGCGGATGGTGGCCAGCGCCAGGCCCGCGGCGCCCACGCACAGGAAGGCCGAGATCCACATGGCCGCGGCGAAGCCATGCGTGAACGCGGCGCCGTCGGCGCTGCGTGCGGCGCCCAGGCCGGCCGCGAGCGGCAGGGCGGCGATGGCGAGCAGGCCGGCAAGGCGCGAGACGGCGTTGTTGACCGCCGATGCGACACCGGCCCGGTCATCGCTCGCGCCCGAGAGCACGGCTGACGTGAGCGGTGCCACCAGTACGGCGAGCCCGAGCCCGAACACCAGCACGCCCGGCAGCACCGTGGTGAGATAGCCGCCCGTCGTACCGACGCGCGCCAGCAGCGCCATGCCCGCGGCGGCCACCAGCGAGCCGGCGGCGATCGGCCACCGCGGCCCGAACCGGCTGCCCAGCCGCCCGCCCGCCGGCGCGACGAGCAGCATCGCGATGTTGATCGGCAGCAGTGACGCACCGGCGGCCAGCGCGCCGTAGTGCAGTACCCGCTCCAGTTCGATCATGAGGAGAAAGAACAGCGCGCCGAGCGCCGTGTAGATGACGAGCGTGACCGCGTTGGCGCCGGTGAACTGCCACGATCGGAACAGGCGCAGCGGCAGCATCGGGTGCGGCGCGCGCGCCTCGTGCGCCGCGAACAGCGCGAGCAGTAACGCGCCGCCGGCGGCCGCGGACAGCACCGCGGGACCCTGCATGCCCCTGGCCGGTGCGGCAACCAGTGCCCAGGTGAGCGCCGCGAGCCCCGCGGTCACCAGCAGGGCGCCGACGAGATCGATGCGCACGGTCCAGTGCAGGTCGGTGGGAACCGGCGAGCGCGTGTCGTCGGCGGCCGGCGACACGCGGCGCACCGCAATCCACAGCGCCGCCGCGGCGACTGGAATCGGGAGGCCGAACACCCAGCGCCACGAGAGCGCCTGCACGATCCATCCGCCGACGAGCGGACCGAGAGCCGTGGAGATGGCCGACCACGCGGCCCACTGACCGATCGCCGCGCCCCGATCACGCGCGTCGAACGACGCGTTGAGCAGGGCCAGCGTGTTCGGCACGAGCAGCGCCCCGGCCGCGCCCTGCACGATTCGGACTGCGAGCAGCACCGGCGCGGTGGGCGCGAGCGCCGCGGCGGCACATCCGGCGATGAACGCGGCCAGTCCCCACACGAGTACGCGCCGGTATCCGACCACGTCGCCCAGCGCGCCGCCCGTGAGCATCAGCGCGCCGAGCGTGAGCAGATAGCCGTTCATCACCCACTGCATGCCGGCGAGCCCGAAATGGAGGTCGCGTGCAATTGCCGGGAGCGCGACCGACACCACGGTGCTCTCCAGAAACACGGTGCCGGTGGCGAGAACGGTGGCCAGCACGATCCAGCGTCCGGCGGGGCTCGCGAGGCGAAGGGTCATGCGCCGAACTTACGTCGATCCGGCGCGGCGCGCCGGAGACTAACCCTCGCGCAGCGCCGTCAGCGGATCGACACGCGTGGCCCGGCGGGCCGGAATGAAGCTGGCCAGCCCCGTGACGGCGACGAGCACCACGGCGACGGCGATGAAGGTCACCGGGTCGCGGGTGGACACGTCGTGCAGTTGGTTGCGCACCAACTGCGTGGCCCAGAACGCGGCAATCGAGCCGACGCCGACGCCGATCAGGGCCAGCGTCAATCCATGGCGGAGCACCATCGCCACCACGCGGTCACCGCTCGCGCCGAGCGCCATGCGAACGCCGAACTCGTGGGACCGTTGAACGACGAAGTAGGCGATCACGCCGTAGATGCCAACCGCGGCGAGGGCGAGGCCGGTGAGGCCCAGCAGCAGGAAGAGCGTCATGTTGAACCGCGACGACGCCATCGAGCGCGACACCACCTCATCCATGGTGCGCGTCGCGCCCAGGGGAAGTGTGGGGTCGATCCCGGCGATCGCGCGGCGCACCGAGGGCACGACCGTGGCCACCGGAACGGCCGTGCGAATCAGCAGGGTCATGTTCGGGTTCACCCACTGCGCGAACGGGTAGTAGACCTCGTTGCGCGGCGGCGATCCGAGTCCATCGGCCCGAATGTCGGCGGTCACGCCGACCACGGTGAGCCAGTGCGGCGTGCCGGCCGTGGGGTCGGTGCACGCGGCAAGGCGGCGGCCGATGGGATCGTCGGACCCGAACAGTTCCCGGGCCAGGCTCGCGTTGATCATGACCACCGGCGGCGCCCCGGCGATATCGGCGGACGTGAAGGTTCGCCCGCGGAGGAGCGGGATGCCCAGGGTCTGGAAGAAGTTCGGCGTGGCGATGCGGATGTTGGCATCCAGCGCGCTGGATGGGCCGGTTCCGGTGTCGCGGTAGTAGACGCAGTCCCAACCCGACGCCGCGATCGGGGCCAGCGACACCATGGCGACCGATGAGACGCCGGGCGCCGCAGCAACCGTCTCGGCGATGCGATTCATGGCGATCGTCACCGCCGTGTCCGTGGGGTAGCTCGCGTGCGGCAACTGAACGCCCGCCAGCAGCAGGTTGTGAGTATTGAAGCCTGGATTCACGCGCTGCACCTGAATCGCGTTGCGCACCAGAAGTCCGGCGCCGTCGAGCAGCAGGAGTGCAATCGCGATCTCAGCCACCACGAGTCCGCCGCGCAGGCGATCGCGTACCGAGCCGCCGGATCCCCGGTGGCCGTCGCGCAGCGCCTGCTGCAGGTCGAGCTTCGACGTGCGCAGCGCCGGCACCAGCCCGAACACCAGACCGCAGACCACCGACAGCCCGACGGTGAACGCGAGCACCGGGAGGTTGATCGTCGCATCCTGCAGCCGGGGAATCGATGCCGGCCCCGACCGCACGAGAAAATGAAGGATCGGAGTGGCCACCGCGACGCCCAGACCCCCGCCGGCGATGGCGAGGATGAGGCTCTCCACCAGGAGTTGACCGACCACCCGGCGGCGGCCGGCCCCGAGGGCACCGCGAATGGCCACCTCCTTGCGCCGCGAGGCCCCGCGGGCGAGCAGGAGATTGGCCACGTTCACACAGGCGATGAGCAGCACGAGCCCAACCGCCCCGCTCAGCAGGTAGATCAGATCGCGCGACGACGACACGATACTCGACTGCAGCGGCCTGGCGACGATTCCGCCGTCGAAGTACGAGTGCGGATAGTCGCGCGCCAATCCCATCTCGATGCGCGTGAGCTGGGCCACCGCCGTCGACGTGTCGACGCCGGCGCGCACGAGCCCGATGACCGATAACTCATGATCCGCGTGTTCCTGCAATTGGCGCGCGGTGATCCGCAGCGGCACCCAGATGGCCGGCGCCGACGCGTAGATCGCGTAATCCGGCGACGCGACGCCGAGTACGGTGTAGGGCTCACCGTCGAGAGTGATCGTTCGTCCCACGACGCTGGAATCACCGCCGAAGGTGGAGCGCCAGAAGGCGTGCGAGAGCACCACCACGTTCGGCGCGCCGACCTGATCCTGCGCCGGACCGAAATACCCGCCGATCGCCGGCGGGATGTACAGCGTCTTCCAGTAGTTTCCGGTGACGCGGTACGCCTGAACGCGTTGAGGGGTGCCGGTACCGGTGAGCGTGAAGCTGCCGTACCAGATCCCCGCCAGCGACTCGAAATCCGTGGCCTGTTCCTTCCACACCCCGTAGTTGCCGAAGGTCACGCTCATCGGCCCGGGGCCATTCCGCTCGTTCAGGTTGAGCAGCCGGTTGCCGTGTGCGTACGGCAGGGGGCGCAGCAAGACGCTGTACGTCACGCTGAAAATCGCCGTGTTGGCTCCGATGCCGAGCGCCATCGTCACCACCGCCGCGGCCGTGAACAGCGGATGGCGCGCGAACTGGCGCAACGCGAAGCGCGCGTCCTGTCGAATGCGATCGAGTCGTTCGGTGAACCGCACGGCGCGCTCCCGCTGGTGGCCCAGCCGGTGGAGGGTGGTGGAGATCGCGGCGATGTCGCCGAACCGCCGCATCGCTGCCTCGCGGGCCGCGTCGGGACTCATGCCGTCGGCCACGTACTCGGCGATCTGCGACTCGATGTGGAAGGCCAGTTCGGCGTCGGCGTCCGCGGCGGGGTCGGCGCGCCAGAACCGCCACAGCCGGCGGCCGCGCACCGGCCGCGCCCAGGGATCCCGGTCACGCGTGGCCATGTCGTGCCCTACGCCGGTTGCTCGGTGGCGGCGAACACCTTCGCCATGGCGGCGGCAAAGCGCGTCCACTGGTCGGCCTCCCGCGCCAACTGCCGCCGGCCGGCCGCCGTGAGCTGGTAGTACTTGGCGCGCCGGTTGTTCTCGGTCAGCCGCCACTCCGCGCGGATCCAGCCGCGGTTCTCCAGGCGATACAGGGCGGGATAGAGCGTGCCCTCCTCGAGCTGCAGCGCATCGTCGGTCACGCGCCGGATCCACCGCGCGATGCCGAACCCGTGCATCGGTTCCCACGACAGGGTCTTGAGGACGAGCCCGTCCAGGCTTCCCTGAAGCAGGGTGAGACCGGATTCCGCCACGACGCATCGCTCCCTTAGAGGTTCTGGGGGAACTATGCGGCTTCTCCCTCAGAACGTCAAGGGAAGGCGTCGCGACGCCCGCGGGCTCAGGGCATGCGCCAGATATTCAGGATGCCGCTCGTCTGGTGCGAATTCGCGTTGCCCTCCGGCAGCGCGATCCGACCGTCGACCACGATCGGGCTGTTCCAGTGCCCGCTGCCGCAGGGGAGCGTGGCCACGGGATTGCCGGTGGTCGCCTCGTACACGTGCAGTCCGCCGCTCGGATCGTAGGCGAACACGAGTCCGTCCACGACGATCGGGCTCGTGCCTCCCGACCCCGAGTGCCACTGCAACGCGAGTTGCTGCCCCTGCAGCGTCCACGCCGAGGTGCCGCCGTTGTCGGCGGCAACCAGCCAGGTGGCGCCCGCCGATCGAAACACTGCCGGTGCCGTGAACAGCCGGTTCCCCGACGGCGTGGGCACGTGCGACGACTCGTTGTCCTGATGCGGCGCGGTGCCCGCCATCCGGCTCCAGTCGAGCACGCGGATGATGGCGTCCTTGCCGCCCTGCGCCACCAGCCCGCCGCCCAGCAGCACCGGCGACGTGGACCCCAGATCGACGTCGCCGGCGTTCAGCTGCGCGGTGTTGGCCGGCGTGAAATTGCCGAGCATCGCGGTGGCGTCGGGGTTCAGTTCGATCACCGCGTCGCCCCAGTTGGTGACGCCGTCCCAGAGCGCATTGCCGGTGGCGACGTAGATATTGCCCGTGGTGGAGTCGACCACGGCGCCGGCGCGCCCCCAGATGGCGGAGTCGCTCTCCGGGCACGAGGCGGGATCGAGGAGCCCGGCCTGACCGCTGCACAGCGAATTCCAGACGTGCAGCAGGTTGCCCGTGGCTCCGTCCAGGATCGCGACGTGTCCCTGATAGGGGGGCGCGTCGCCGACGTATCCGCCGGTGGTGGCGATGACGCGTCCGTTGAAGAAGTTCAGCGCCGACGCGATCTTCTCGCGCGTGGGCAGTCTGGTGATCGACGTGCGCCAGGCCACGTGGCCGTCGGCCACCGCGAGCTTCTGGATGTAGCCGTCGGGGGAGGCGGCGTAGATGTACGCGCGCCCCGGATCGGCCACCGGCGTGGCGGTGGTGATCTGCGCCGAGCCGGCGAGCTGCGCGTAGCTGGACGGCGTGTATTCCCAGAGCACCGTGCCGGCGTCGGCATCGATGGCGATCGTCTTGCCGTAGGTGGTGGTGACGAAGAAGACGTCGTGCGCGGCGCCCGACACCTGCACGCCGTGCAGGTAGATGGCCGACGCGTCCACCGTGCCGTCGAGCGTCACCTGCTGGCGCGTCATCGAAGCGACGTTCGCGGCCGTGACGCCCATCGAGACGCCGGGCGCACCGGAAGCCGCGACGTCCCACCCGAAGCGCATCCAGTCGTGCGGCCCGGTGGAATCGACGGGCGGCGGGTTGGTCGCGGTGGAGTCGACGAGCGACGGGGCGCGCCCGCCCGTGCAGGCGAGCAGCACGGCGCACAACGCACCGAGCCACAGGGGGCGCCGCATGCGTGATGCGCCGCGAACTGGAATCAACACCATGATCGTCTCCTCCGCGCCGGCGGGTCTCGGATAGCCGCGCCTTCCAAGTTGATCGTTCGTCCGAATGCCGCGAATGTCAATGGCCGATGCGCCCTACCCGCGCGGTCGTTACGCATTCCGCCTACAGGCCGTGCACGGTCTCCCGACAGCAGAAGGCCCGCGGATGAGGGATATTCTTCCATACATGTCGTCGTTCTCCACGCGGCTCCTGTCCGCTCTCGGATTCGCCTTCGTTGCGACGACCTGTCATCGTGCCGGATCGCCGGAGCTGGCGCCGGTGCGGAGCCGGGCCGCTGGGGAGAGTGTAGGCGTCACCGCCCGAGGCAGCGCGCCGGCGATGGTCCCCGCGATGAGGGAATCGCGCGCGCCGTCGCTCATGGGCGCCCTGGCCGCGCGGCGTCCGGACTATGGGGCGCTGGAACAAGCGCTCTCGCGCTACGACGCGCTGGCCGCCGACAGCAACATCCCCGAGTTCGCCACCCCCGCTCGACTGCCCGTCTTGCCGGGCGAGTCCCTGGAGACGGCGAATGCGCTGCGCGCGCGACTCGCCGCCCTGGGCGATCTCGATAGCACGGCCGCCCACGACACCGTGTCGCGTGTACGACGGCGCGCTCGTGGAGGCGGTGCGGCGTTTCCAGACGCGGCACGGACTCGATCCCGACGGCGTGATCGGGCCCGCCACGCTGGTACAGCTGCAGACGCCGCTGCGCGAGCGCGTGACGCAGATCGAGAACGCGCTGGCGCGCATCCGGCGCGAGCCCGTGGTGGACAGCGGCCGCTTCATCGTGGTCAACGTGCCCGCGTTCACGCTGTTCGCCTACGACGGCGGGCCGCGCGACACCGAGCCCGCGCTCGTGATGAAGGTGATCGTGGGGCGCGCCGGCCGGCTGTCCACGCCTTCATTGAAGGAGGAGGTGCAGTACCTGGACTTCTGGCCCGACTGGAACGTGCCGCGCAGCATCCTGACGCGGGAAATCATTCCCCAGCTGCGCCGCGACACCACCTACCTGCGCCGGCAGCACATGGAGTTGATGCAGGGACGGGACTCGGTGCTCGGCGATACGGTCACCGCGGCGGTGATCGAATGGCTGGAGGCAGGCCGCCTCTGGGTGCGCCAGCGCCGCGGGCCGGGCAATCCGCTGGGCCACGTGAAGTTCGTGATGCCCAACGACAGCAACGTCTATCTGCACGATACACCGGACAAGGCGCTCTTCACGCGTGCCCGCCGAGACCTGAGCCACGGGTGCATCCGGCTGGAGCGGGCGCGCGACCTGGCCATATGGGCCATGCGCGAGCGTCCCGACTGGACCGTGGACAGCGTGGACGTCGCGCTCGCGGGACCCGAATTCCGGCGCGTGGCGCTGTCGCAGCCGATCCCCGTGATCGTGGAATACGTCACGGTCGTGGCGATGCCGGACGGCACGGTGCGATTCGTGCCCGACATCTACGGGCGGAATGGCGACCCGGCAAACGGATGGTGAGCGGATTCACCTGTTCCCGCTGACGTGGATTGAATCGGCGCGTCTGGTGTAATAGGGTGAGTCATCCCCCAATCACGTCCGAGGTTCCCCCTGACTCATGCGCCGTTCCGCCTGAGTGCGGCCGTTTTCGCGTTCTCGATCCTGTTGCCACCGTCCACCGCGCGTGCCGGTGGACCGGGGCGGGATCCGACGCCCGTGGCCGTGCCCGACTCGGCAACGCGCGCGGCGGTCCAGACCGCGGCCAAACAGGCCGGCCTGCGGCCTTCGGTGCTGAAATCGGCGCTGACCGCCTACCGGCGCGCCGTGACCCAGGGCGCCGCGCGCCGGGCCCTGCTCACCGTGATCGACTACTCGCTGCCCAGCCACGTGAAGCGGCTCTGGGTGCTCGACCTGAAGAAAGGCCGCGTGCTGGCGCGCGAATTCGTGGCCCACGGTCGCGGCAGCGGTGACGACGTGGCGCGGCATTTCTCCAATCGTGACAACAGCTACGAGTCGAGTCTCGGGACCTTCGTCACCGCCAACACCTACGACGGCAGCAACGGGCTGTCGCTCCGGCTGGACGGTCTCGATCCCGGACTCAACGATCACGCCATGGAACGCGGCATCGTGATGCACGGCGCGTGGTACGTGAGCCAGGACATGATTCGCCGGGTGGGCAGGCTGGGGCGGAGCGAGGGGTGTCCGGCGTTGAGCGAAGGGGCGGCGCCGCGCATCATCCACCTCATCGAGGGCGGATCGGTGCTGTTCGCGTACTACCCCGCGCCGGCGCTGCAGCGGACTCTGGGCACGCAGTAGCCGTTCCCGGCGCATCGGCCGGCCCCGGTGGTCGCGCCGCGCGCGAGCGTTGACGCTGGGCGAGCGCTCGACCATCATGCGGGCGCGCCATGTCAATCAAATCCAACTCTCCGTGCCGCTGACCGGCGCGGGATCCACCGCGGCGGCAACACGCCGATCGTCTCCCGAAGTTCGGGCGGTGATCGCGATCGTGTTACTGGGAGTGGCCGCCCGGCTGCTCCTCTCGGCCACCATCGGTCTCGGAGTGGACGAGTCGTACGCCGTGGTCGTCGCCCGGCAGTTCAGCTGGTCGTTCTTCGACCACCCGCCGCTCGCGTTCTGGATGGCCGGCGGACTGGCGCACCTGGCGGGCACCGAGAATCGCGTGCTGCTGCGGCTGCCCTTCATCCTGCTCTTTGCCGGCACCACGTGGCTGATGTTCCGGCTCACGGCGCGGTTGTACGGCGAACGCGCCGGCATGTTCGCGGCGCTGCTGCTCAACCTGGCGCCCGTGTTCAGCCTGAGCACGGGGAGCTGGATCCTTCCCGACGGCCCGCTGGACTGCGCGATGGTCGGCGCCGCGCTCGCCCTCACGCACGCGCTGCTGGAGCCGCCGTCGAAAGCACGTGGCGCTGGTGGCTGCTCGCGGGCGTGGCCAGCGGGCTCGCGCTGCTCTCCAAGTACCACGGGGCATTTCTCCTGCTCGGCACCACCGCGTTCGTGATCACCCGGCGCGAAGCGCGCGCATGGCTGCGGCGGCCCGAGCCGTACGTGGCCACGCTCATCGCGCTCGCGATCTTCTCGCCCACGCTGTTCTGGAATGCGGCGCATGGCTTCGTGTCGTTCCGCTTCCAGGGCGGGCGCGCCATCCCGGAGGGGGGCAACGCCGTCACGGCGCTGCTGCAGAATCTGGGAGGGCAGGCGGGATACCTGCTGCCGTGGATCTGGGTGCCGCTGGTGTACCAGATGTACCGGGCGGCGCGCATCGGTCCTCGCGATGCGCCGCGCTGGTTGCTGCTCTGCCTCGGCGCCGGGCCGGTGCTCGTGTTCACGCTCGTCTCACTGAGCGGGAATCCGGGGCTGCCGCACTGGGAGGCGCCCGGCTATCTGCTGCTTCTGCCGCTGGTGGGCGACGCGGCGGCGCGGTGGGAGGCGCGCGGTGCGCGGCAACGCGCGCGACTGCATCGATGGCTCGTCGCCGCCGGCGTGGTGTTCGTGGCGCTCACCGCCGTGGCGGCGAGCGAGGTCGCCACGGGGTGGGTGGCGCGGCTCGAGCCGGGTTGGTTTCCGCGCGGCGATCCGTCGCTCGAAGCGTACGACTGGACCGGTCTGCGGTCGCAGCTCGCGGCGCGGGGCCTGCTCGAGGATCCGGGGCAGGTGATCGCCGCCACGCACTGGATCGACGCGGCGAAGATGGGATACGCCATGGGCCCCGGCTATCCCGTGCTCTGCCTGAGCAGCGACCCCCGGCACTTCTACTATGCGGATCGTCCGGACCGCTTCCTGGGGCGCGACGCCCTCATCCTGGTGCGCGTGCCGGTGCGGGGCCTCACGCGCGACATCGTCCACGACTACGCGCCGTACTTCGCGTCCATCCAGCCGGCGGGCACGGTTCCGGTCAACCGCGGCGGACGCACCGCGTTCCAGGTGGCCGTGTTCCGCGCCACGCGGATGCTGGCACCCTACCCGTCACCGCTCCCGCCCTGATCCGGCGCGGCGTCACGTAGGTTGCCCGGCGCCTCGACAGCACACTCCAAAGCGGCGAGATTGGGCGCGTCACTTCTTTCCCGCCTCGCCATGTCCCGCGCCCACCGCACGTCCCGCGCCGCGAGCCTTCTCGCCGCGCTCCCGCTCCTCTCGCTCGCCGTCGCTCCGGCGCTCGCCCAGCAGGTCAAGCCGCCGCCGCGCGCGCCCGGCGCGCCCGCCGCCGTAGCGAAGGCGCAGTTCGACACCACGCGCCACACGATTCCCTATTTCCCGCTCGGCGCCTCGCCGCTGGCGCTCACCGGCGATGCGCGCCCGGGGATGTTCGTCTCCGCGGTCGGTCGCCAGGCCATTGCCATGGGCACCGAGAACGGCGACCTCGAACTCTGGTCGTGGCCCATCAAGTGGCTGCACGACTTCCATCTGTCGTTCCGCGTGCCCAAGTACACGCAGCCCATCCTCGGCCGCGACGTGGCGCAGTCCGTCGAGGAACGCCCCGAAGGCGTGACCATCACCTACGCCTACGAGCAGTTCACGGTGCGCGAGCACGTCTTCGTTCCGCTCGACAAGCCGGCGGTGGTGATCCTGCTGGAGGTGGACGCCATCCGCCCGCTGGACATCATCGCGCAGTTCACTCCCGACATTCATTACGCGTGGCCGGCCGGCCTGGGTGGCCAGTACCTGATCTGGGAGCAGAACGCGCGCGCGTTCCTGTTCTCCGAGGGCAAGCGGCAGATCAATGCCTTCCTCGGCTCGCCCGCGGTGACGCAGGCGTCGGACGTGCCCGCGCACATGCTGGCCGCGGCACCGCCGCAGTTGGTGCTCGGGGTGGGCAGCGATTCGGATCGCTATACGGCGCCGCGACTCGGCGAACCACCCGGCCACAACGTCAACATCCACGAGGCGTACATCCCCATCGTGCTCGCCGGCGGCGAGATGCCGCACGACTCGGCGCTCGCCATGTACCGGGAGCTCATCGCGCCGGGGGCCGCCGAACGTGAGTGGAAGCGCGTCGTGGCGCACGAGGATTCCATTCGCACCACGATGTTCGCGCTGCATTCGCCCGACGCGATGCTCGACGAAGCGGTGGAGTACGCCAAGGTGAACCTCGATCAGGCGTACGTGTGCAATCCGGACATGGGATGCGGGCTCGTGGCGGGGTACGGTCTGAGCGGCGCGGCCAGCGACCGGCCGGGGTTCGGCTGGTTCTTCGGCGGCGATGCGTCCATCAATTCGTTCGCCATGGACGGCGCGGGGGAGGGGGCGCTCGTACGGCAGGGCGCGCTGAAGTTCTTCGCCAAGTACCAGCGCGCCGACGGGAAGATCACGCACGAGATCTCGCAGGGCGCCGGGCACGTGGACTGGTTCGACTATCCGTATCCCTACTACCACGGCGACACCACGCCCTTCTGGGTGCTGGCGTTCGGTGAGTACTGGCGGCAGACGGCCGATACGGCGCTGGTGAAGGAACTCTGGCCGAACATTCACAAGGCGTACGAGTGGTCCAGGGCCACCGACACCAACGGCGACGGGCTGATGGAGACGCCCACGGCAGGCGCCGGCGCGCTGGAGGTCGGCGATCTGCAGATCGGGATCCTTTCCGACGTGTACATGAACGGCGTCTGGATCGCGTCGCTCGACCGGTTCGCGCAGATGGCGCGCGCGCTGGGGCAGGGGGCGCTGGCCGACAGCGCGCTCGCGATCCGGGCGAAGGCCCTGCACACCATGGAGTCCAAGTTCTGGCTGCCGAAGCTCGGGCAGTACGGCTTCGCACTGCTGCAGGACGGGAGCGTGAACGACAACCTCACGGCGTGGGCGGCCACGGCGATGGGATTCGACGTATTCGACCAGACGCATGGCGCCGAGATGGCGGCGAAGCTGGCGTCGAGCAACATCATGACCGACTGGGGAGCCCGCCCGCTCTCGGCCACGAGCCCGCTGTTCGACCCGCTGCACTACAACAACGGCGCCGTCTGGCCCTTCGTCACCGGGTGGGTGTCGCTGGCCGAGTACAACTATCACAATGCGCCGGCGGGTTGGTTCGCGCTCGACGCCATCGCGCGCACCACCTTCGACAACTCGCTGGGCCACAACCCCGAGGTGATTTCGGGGCGGCTGTACAAGCCACTCGACACGGCGGTGCCCCAGCAGTTCTTCGCCACGTCCATGATCCTCACGCCGCTCATTCGCGGGCTGCTGGGCATCACGGTGGATGCGCCGGCGCACCGGGTGACCATCGCGCCGCATCTGCCGCCGAGCTGGGATTCGGTGTCGGTGGACAACGTGCCGGTGGGCCGGGACGAGCTGTCGTTCACGGTGCGGCGGTCGGCCGGGGACATCGTACTCGCGGTGCGTCGAACCGGCCCCGATCACGAAGCGCTCGACCTGACCTTCTCGCCGGCGCTTCCGCTCGGCGCGCGCATAACCACCGCGGACGCGCGCACCGAGGCGACGCCGGGCGACGTGCACGCGACGGTCGGCACTACCTTCGGCACCTCGGCCACGCTGCGCGTTGCGTACACCGGCGGTTGGAGCGTCGTGCCGCCGTCGATGCCGGCGGTGATCGGCGAGCGCTCGCACGCGCCCCGGATACTCAGTGAGCGATTGGAGGCGCCGCGGCGCGGCGCCGCGCCGGGAGGCGCGCGGTACGTCGTGTCGCTCGAAGGACTGGCCGGCCACACGTACGCGTTTCGTATAGGAACGCCGAATCCCATGGCGGCGCGGGAGCTCGTGGCCGAGGTTGGCGGCGGGGCCGCGATTCGCGCGCGGTCGTGGACGGCAGGCGCCGAGCGCACGGTGGACGTCACCTTCCCGGCGGCCGGGGCCAACGCGGACGGGTATACGGCGGCCACCCTGACCGTCCGCGCGCAGGGCAGGCCGTAGGAAGCACCAGCGGGACGAACCGGAGGACCGGATCAATGTCACTGACGGCGTTCCTCGATGGCATCGGGCGCGACCTCCGCGTCGCCGTTCGCGGACTCCAACGGACGCCCACCTTCGTGGTCACGGCCGTGCTCGTGCTCGGGCTCGGCATCGGCATGGCGGCGGCGATGTTCACCGTCTTCCGGTCGGTGCTGGTGCAGAAGCTGCCGGTGCTCGATCAGGACCGGATCGTGGTGATGTCGGGGCTGCAGGGTTCCGCGGAACGCGACGTGGGACGCAGCGAGATTCTCCGCTTCGCGCCCGAGACGCGCACACTCTCGGGCATTGCCTCGGTGGCGCACTGGGGCGCGTACGCCTTCGCGCTGATGGATGCCGACCGGTCGGTGGTGATGAATCAGGCGCAGGTGAGCGGGAACTTCTTCTCGGTGCTCGGCGCGCGCCCGGCGCTCGGGCGGATGCTGCGTCCCGAGGACGATGTGAAGGGCGCCGCGCCGGTGATGGTGATCAGCTATGCCGCCTGGCGGCGCGAGTTCGGCGGCGATTCGGCCGTGATCGGACACGATCTGACGACGCCGGTCACCGGGTGGCACTACCGGATCGTCGGTGTGGCGCCGGCCGGGCTCGACTATCCGGCCGGCACGGATTACTGGGTGCCCATCGCGCCCCTCGGTACCGAGAGCATCATCTCGGTTGCGCGCCTGGCGCCGGGCGCCACGCTGGCCAGCGCGCGCACGGAATTCCTGAACGGCATCCGGAGCCTCGAGCCCGTCTCGCCCATCACGGGGGTGGATGCGCGCACGTTCACGCAGGAAGTGCTCGGCAACGTGCGGCCCGTGCTCGTCGCCCTCACCGTGGCCGTGGCGATGCTGCTGCTCATCGCGTGCGTGAACGTGGGCAACCTGCTCCTGCTGCGTGCCACCACGCGCGCCCGGGAGCTGGCCGTGCGGCGCGCGTTGGGAGCCCGCTATTCCGACGTCGTGCGTCAACTGATGGTCGAGAGCGCCCTGCTCGGCGTGGCCGGCGGCGCCGCCGGCCTCCTGTTCGGCGACGTGCTGCTCAACGCGCTGCTCGCACTGGCGCCGTCGGAACTGCCGCGCATGGACGTCATCAGGCTTGCCGGTGCGCCGGTGTGGGCGGCGTGCGGCGTGACGTTCGCCGCCGTGCTGCTGTTCGGCGTGGTGCCGGCAATGGCGGCCGCCGCCGGCGACCCCGCGAAGTCGTTGCGCCTGGACGCGCGCTCCGGCGCGGAGTCGGCCTCGCGCGGCCGGCTTCGGCAGGGGCTGGTGGTGTCGCAGATCGCGCTCGCCGTCGTGATGCTCTCCGGCGCCGGACTGCTGGCGCGCACGGTCGGGCGGCTGCAGCGGCTCGATCTCGGCTTCTCGCCCGACCATGTGTCGATTCTCACGCTCACCTTTCCGTTCGCCAACGAGCGGTACAACTCGGAAGCGAAGATCGAGCAGCTCCTCGGCCGCATCCAGCGTCCGATGCGCGGCGTGCCCGGGGTGGAGGCGATTACCCCCATCCTCCTTCCGCCCTTTCTGGGCGACAACGTGTGGCTGGCGCAGTTCGACGCCGAGGGGCAGGCGGCGAGCGACACGGCGGCCACGCCGCTCACCGCCGAGGCGGTGGGCGACGAGCAGTACTTCAAGACGTTCCGCATGCCCATCGTGCGCGGCCGGGGATTCCAAGGGACGGACCGCGCCGGCGCGCCGTTGGAGATCGTCGTGAGCGAGTCGGTGGCCCGCCGCTTCTGGCCCGGCCAGGACCCGATCGGCAAGCGAATCCGGGCGAGGAGTGGCGACGGCTTCTTCGTGGGCGGCACGAGCTGGCGTACGGTGGTGGGCGTCGTCGCCGATCCACACTACCGGCGGCTCCGCACCTCCACGCCGATGGTCATCGCGCCGGCCAACCAATGGTACTGGCAGGGTACGATGGCGGTGCGCACGCGCGGGCCCGTGGGCGGCGTGGTGCCCGGTCTGGAGCGTGCGATCGCGGCCAGCGACCCCGACGTGCGGATCTGGCGCGCGCAGCCGATGTCCGAGATCATCGCGGCCCAGAACGCCCAGGCGACGTTGAGCGCGCTGCTGCTCTCCGCGTTCGGCGCCACGGCACTGGTACTCGCGGCCATCGGGCTGTACGGCGTGATGGCCGCCACGGTGCGCGAGCGCACGCGCGAGTTGGGCGTGCGCATGGCGCTCGGCGCCACGCCCGACCGGCTGCGGCGCGAGGTGCTCGGCCGGGCGCTTCGCGTGGCCGTGGCGGGCGCGGTGATCGGGCTGGCGGGGGCGATCGCCGTGTCGCGCTTCCTGCGAACGCTCCTGTTCGAGGTGAGCCCCACCGATCCCGTGGCGCTGGCCGGCGCCTGCGGTCTTCTGGCGGCGGTGGCGCTCGCCGCCGCGTACCTGCCCGCGCGACGTGCAACGAGGATCGATCCGGCGCTGGCGCTCCGCGCGGAGTAGGGCCGGCGCCTTGTGCGTCCGGCCGGCCGGTTGCATGGTAGGGCACTCCCATGCGCTTTCACGAACTCGCATCGCGCGCCCTCGGCGCCGGCCTGTCGGGGCTTCTCGTTCCGGCGCTCCTGAGCGCGCAGGGCACGGCGCAGTTCCGCGGACACGTCACCGATTCGCTGGGCACTCCCCTTGCCGGCGTCAACGTGGCGGTCGTGGAAGCGGGGCGGGCCACGCGCACCGACAGCGCGGGGTCGTTCGTATTTCGCGAGCTTCCGCCGGGCAGCTACCACATCACGCTCCGGCGTCCCGGTTTCGGCCCCATTTCCGGCGGTGGCCGGTTCGCCGCGGGCGATTCCATCGACATGCGCTTCCGCATGCGCCGTCTGGCGGTGGCGCTCGACACCGTCCGTATCGACACCACCGGGATGACCAGCGAGTGGCAGCAGGAGTTCGAGAAGCGGCGAGCCGCCGGGTTCGGCACCTTCCTGACGACCAAGGACTACTGGTATCGCGACGGCACCAGGCTCAGCGACATCATCAAGTCGAAGGTGAGCGGCATGGAGCTGGTGCGGTGGAACGGGCACGTGTTCGCCTGGGGCACGCATGCGGCCAAGTTTCCCTGCGGCCCGCCGTACGGTGACCCGTGCAAGGGCGGCTGGCCCGATCACTGCTACATGCAAGTCTATCTCGACGGCACGTTGCAGTACTCGTACGCCGAGGGCAACGGCAACCAGCCGTTCGACCTCGATACCTTCACGCCGGGACAGATCGCCGCCATCGAGGTCTACGTCGGCGCCGCCGATACGCCGCGCCAGTTCGCCGGCAACGGCGCGTCGTGCGGCACCATCGTGCTCTGGACGCACGCCACGCTGGGCGGATAGCGGAAGCGGACGGTCCATCGGCGCCAGCGGGCGCCGCGACTGCGTCTACACGCGTCCTTCGATCCGCGCCAGCAGTTCCGTGAACGACCCGACCACGAAGTCGGCCGCCTCCAACACCGGCGCGCGATGGGTGAAGCCGGTGTACGCCGCGAAGGTGTCGGCCTGGCCGGCGCGCTTCATCTCGACGTCGGTGCTGCCATCGCCCACGGCCAGCAGCGGATGCGGCAACGCGAGCGTCTTCACGAGCGTGGCCTTCCCGGTCTGCGTGGCCAGCAGCGATGTGCGGTCGAATCCGGCATAGCTGCCGCGGTCGGTCCACTTCAGCGGCACGGCGTGCACGTCCGATTCCGCGATTCCGATGCCGGTGCAGAACGGCGCCACCGCGTCGCGCAGTCCGCCGCTCACGGCCAGCACGCGCACCCGGGACTTCACCAGCGCCGCGATCACGGATCGCGCATCCGGCGCCACGGCGTCGCGGTATGCCTCGGCCAGCTCCCGGAGTTCGATCCGCGTGGGCGCGACGCGCTCCAGCCGCACGGCGTACGCGTCCTCGATGGGCAGCTCGCCCGCCATCACGCGTTCGGTGAGTCCCATCACCCAGGCCGCCGTCTCGGGATCGCGCCGCGCCGCCAGCCAATCGATGCCCTCGATGCCGGTGAGCGTGGAGTCGACGTCGAAGACGACGGTGCGATACGCAAGCGCCGGCGCGCTCACAGGATGTTCCCCGGCGCGAAGATCCCGTCGGGATCCAACGCGGTCTTCAGGGCGCGCATCACGTCCATCTGCATGCCCGAGAGTTGCAGCGGCAGCCACCGCGTCTTGAGCTTGCCGATGCCGTGCTCGGCCGAAACCGTGCCGCCCATCGCGATCACGTCGCGCAGTGTCTGCTCCACCACGGCCTCCATCCGTCGAACGTCCTCGGGATCGCGCGCCACGAAGTTCTGGTGCGGATGCCCGTTCCCCAGATGCCCGTACACGATCCCCGGTGGAATGCCCGCTTCCCGCGCATGCCGGCGGGCCATGGCCACGGCCGCGGCCGCCAGAGGATAGGGCACCGCCCAGTCGGTGGACACGCGGCGACCGCCGGATGCGAGATACGGCGCCACGCGCTCGTGCATCGTCGCCGGTACCGCGTGCCGGAGACGACGCGCTTCCCGGATGGCCGCGTCCCCCTCGAACACCCGAATGTCGGCCTCGTTCCCCCCGAACCGCCCGGCGAGTTCGAGCCACGCGTCGAGCGGCGGCTCGCTGCCGTCGGTGGTCTCCTCCACGTACACCATCGCTCCCGAACCCGCTGCCCACGACGCCGACTCCGCTTGGCCGCGGACGATGGCAAACGACTCCGCGTCGAAGTACTCCAGGCAACGCGGTCGGACCGCACGCGACTCGCGCGCGGCGACGATGAACGCCAGCGCCCGGGCTTCGTCCGGCAGCGGGATGGCCAGCCCCACCTCGCGGGCCGGCCGCTCGAGCAGCGCCAGCTCGGCTTCCACCACGATGCCGAGCGTGCCCTCGCTGCCCACGAACCAGTCCACCGGGTCCTGAACGGGGAACAGCCCGGCCGTGTTCTTCTCCACGGCTGGGCGGCGCACCTCGATCGTGGATCCGTCGGCCGTCACCACGGTGAGCGCCCGCACATGGGCGCGCGTGGGGCCGTAGCGCAGCGTGCGTGGACCTGACGCATTGCAGGCCACGGCGCCGCCCACGGTGCACTCCTGATCGCTCGTCGGGTCGGGCGCAAAGAACAACCCGTGCGGCGCGAGCGCGCGCTGCAGGTCGCCGAGCAGCACCCCCGGTTCCACGCGCACGGTGCGCGCGCGTTCGTCCACGTCCATCACGCGCGCCATGCCGCGTGTGGAGAGCAGGATGCCGCGGTCGGTGATCGACGCGCCGGTGGTGCTGGTCTGCGATCCGGCCGCGGTGACGGGCGTGCGGTCGGCCGCGGCGCGTCGCACGATCTCCGCGACCTCGGCAGCGGAGCTCGGGCGCGCCACGGCGTCGGGGACGCGCCACAGCCCCGACGCATCGCGGGCGTGCGCCTCGCGCACCGACCGGTCGTGGGCGAGCGCCGGCGCTCCCGCGGTATCAGCCATTGTCGGCAAACTGCACCACGGTGGCGGCGTTGACGTCGGGCAGCGCGAGCAGTGCGCGGCGCACGGGCTCGGTGACGGTGCCGTCGATGGAGATCACGGCCAACGCCTCGGCGCCCTGCGCCAGGCGCGCCTGGTGGTACTCGGCGATGTTCACCCCGGCGGCGCCGAGCGCGGTGCCCACGTGCCCGATCACGCCCGGCACGTCGCGGTTGCGGAGCACGATGAGCGTGCCGCGCGGCGCGACGTCCACGTGGAAGGCGCCGATGCGCGTGAATCGCGGCGGGGCATCCAGCGCGGCCACCCCGCCCACCCGCATCTCGTCGCCGTCGGCCGAGAGGCGCACCTCCACGGCGCGGGCGTGCGGCGGCACCCCCGTCTCGGCGTACTGCAGTTCGATGCCGCGCGACTGCGCCACGGCGCGCGCGTTGATGATGTTGAGCCGTTCGCGCTCGACCACGCCTTCAAGTGCGCCGAGCGCCGCGGCGGCGAGCAGCGGGCCGCGGCCGGGGGCGAGTTCCGCGCCCAGCCGCACCGTGACCGACGAGATGGCGCGCGCGCCCCGTTCGGCCAGCAGGGCACGCGCCACGGCTGCCGAACGCCGGATGAGCAGCATGGCGGGCTGCAGCGCCTGCCAGTCGCCGCCCGCTTCGGCCACGTTCAGCGAGCGGGAGTACTCGTCGTTGAGCAGCGCGTCGCGCACCGCCGCGCAGGCGTCCACCGCCACGTTCCGCTGCGCCTCTTCGGTGCTCGCGCCCAGGTGGGGCGTGAGCAGCATGTGTGGCGCGCGGCGGAACGGATGGTCGTCGCGCAGCGGTTCCCTGGTGTAGGCATCCACGCACGCGCCGGCCAGGTGTCCGGAGACGAGCGCGTCGGCGAGCGCCTGTTCGTCCACGATGCCCCCGCGCGCCAGGTTGCAGACGATGGCGCCCTCGCGGAGGCGGGCCAACTGCTCGGGGCCGATCATGCCCCGGGTCTCGTCGGTGAGCGGCGTGTGCACGGTGAGCACGTCGCAGCTGTCGAGCAGCACGTCGAGCGTGGTGCAGCGCTTCACCTGCAGGCTGTCGAAGCGTTCCTGCGAGATGTAGGGGTCGTAGCCGAGTACGGGCATCCCGAACGCGCGGGCGCGCACCGACACCTCGCCGCCGATGCGGCCCACGCCGACGATGCCGAGCGTTCGGCCCTTGATCTCACGGCCGAGGAGCTGCGAGCGCTCCCAGCGTCCCTCGTGCACCGATTGGTCGGCGCGCGGCACGTGGCGCAACAGGCCGATGAGCGTGGCGAAGAACAGTTCGGCCACGGCCACCGTATTGCCGGCCGGCGCGTTGATCACCGCGATGCCGAGCGCGGTGGCGGCGTCCATGTCCACGTTGTCCACGCCCACGCCGGCGCGGCCGACCACGCGGAGCCGCGTGCCCGCGCGCAGCAGCGGTTCGGAGATGCGGGTGGCGCTGCGGCCGACGATGGCGTCGTAGTCGCCGATGCGCGGCCAGCAGCTCCTGCTCCGGCAGTGTCGGCAACACGTCCACGCTGAAGTCGGACACCGCCTGGAGCAGGGCGACGCCTTCGGGGTCGACCTCGTCGGTCACGAGAATGCGGAAGGGCATCGAGCGCGGCGGCATGGAGTTGGAAACTATTGCCAAGCTGGGGCGGGAGGACTCGAACCTCCAACTTCCTGATTAACAGTCAGGCGGTCTGCCAGTTGACCTACGCCCCATCGGTCGTACGAAACCTGCGGTCAAACAAAAAGCGCCCACCGGTGGATCTGGCGGGCGCTGGCGTATCGGATGAACCGCGTGCGCGCTAACCAGACCCCTTGGGGGAGGCCCAATTATTCCGATTGTTGGAATTGCGGCGAATGCGGATCATGATCTCTGCTCGTTGGTGATGGTGCAGCCTGCGGACCGGAGGATACGCCGGGCCGGCGGGTGCTGTCAACCCGTGTGCGTTGCAGTGTCGACCCGCCGGCACCGGGACTTGAGCGTCCCGGCGCCGCGGGCCGCACGTTCACCGCTCGCCCGCCAACACCTGAATCTGCAGCCCGCTCGCGTGCCCGGGCTCGTGGTAGATGCGGTCGGTGGCCGTGACGAAGTCGCTCGCCTTGGCCTGGTAGATGTTCGGCACGAAGGTCTGCGGGTTCCGGTCGAACGCCGGGAACCAGGAACTCTGCACCTGGATCATGATCCGGTGGCCCTTCCTGAACGTGTGCAGCACGTCCTGCAGACGGAACCGTACCTCCGTGACCTTGCCGGGGGTGAAGGGCTCGGGCTTGTCGAACCCGTTGCGGTAGCGGCCGCGCATGATCTCGCCGCGCACGAGCTGCTGGTAGCCGGCGTAGTGCACGGTGGTGTCGGGGCGGTAGGGGCTGTCGGGCTCGCCCATGGGGTACACGTCGATGAGCTTGACCACGTAGTCGGCGTCGGTGCCCGTGGTGCTCACCCAGAGCTTGGCCGTCATCTCGCCGCCCAGCGTCACGTCCTGCGGCAGGCTGTCGGTCTCGTACGTGACCACGTCGCGGCGCTCGTCGAAGCAGCGCTGGTCGTCGCTCATGTACTGGTACATGGTGAGCCCCTGAATGGTGGGGATGCGGCAGCGGCTCGGCACCGGGTGCGCGGGGTCGCTCACGTACTCGTCGTACGCCGCGCCGCTCGTGGGCGCCGCGAAGCCCAGCTTGCCGCCGGGCTGCAGATAGAGCTCGCGGATGGTGGCGGCCTTCGGCGGCCAGGCCGCGTACGACTTCCACGCCTTCTCGCCGGTGTTGAAGATGAGCGCGTTGGGAAGCCCCACCGCGCCCTTGCCGCCGTCCTTGAGGAAGTGGTGGAAGAACTTCGACTCGACGTCGCGCTGGAACTTGGTCTCCAGCGAATCGCCGAAGTAGATGTCGCCGTGCACCGTGTGCACCACGCCGGTGCGCGACCAGCCGCCGTGCCGGAACGGCCCCTCGACGAGGCCGGTGTAGCGATCGGGGTGTGTGGCATTCACCGACCGGAACACCTGCAGGGGGCCGTACAGGTCCTCGGCGTCGAACCAGCCGCCGACGATCAGCATGTTCGGCATGTGATGGCCGGCGATGTCCGGTCCCACGGCGCGCGCCTTCCAGAACGCGTCGTAGTCGGGATGCTGGACGATCTCCTGCCAGAAGAAGTTGTTCTTGTAGTAGCGCTCGGTGGTGGTGGACAGGGGGCCGAGCCCGAGCTGGAAGTCGTAGTCGTCGGGCAGACCCGCCCGCACCATGCCCTTGGCCCACCAGGCGTCGGGGGTGGGCGCCGCGTGCTGGATGCCGAACAGCGGGTACGTATAGAAGTACGCCTGCGTGAGCGCGCCGTTGTGGTGGAAATCCTCGAAGTAGAAGTTGGTGACCGGCGCCTGCGGCGACGCCGCCACCAGCGCCGGATGACCCGAGAGCGCGCCCATGGTGGTGTAGAAGCCGGGGTACGAGATCCCCCACTGCCCAACGAGACCGTTGTTGTCGGGAATGTGCTTCAGCAGCCAGTCGATGGTGTCGTAGGTATCCGACGCTTCATCGACCTTGGTGTGGTCGCGCGCCTTGATGGAGTCGGGGATGAACGGCCGCACGTTCACGAACGTGCCCTCCGACATGTACCGGCCGCGCACGTCCTGGTACACGAAGATGTACTTGTCATGCAGCATGAACGGGTCGGGGCCGAGCCGGGACGGGTACTGGTCGGGGCCGTAGGGCGCCACCGAGTAGCAGGTGCGCTCCATCACCATCGGGTAGGTGTGCGTGGGCGACGCATCCTTGGGCACGTAGACGATGGTGAACAGCTGCACCCCGTCGCGCATGGGGATGCGGTACTCGTGCTTGGTATAGTTGAGCTGGATGAACGCCGCGTCGGACTGCTGGGCGTTGGCGGGTACGGGAGCCGCGGCGGCGCAGAGGGCGGCCAGGCCGGCGGCAACGGAGAGGGTGCGAAGTGTCTTCATGGGTGGCAACATGAGCCCCGTCCCCGGCCGCTCGCCAGAGGGAAGGGGGAAGTTCCGGGACGGCTGGAACCGTCCGGAAATAGATGACGCGTCAATCGTTTCATTCGTTTATCGGTATGCGAGAAAGAGCCCCTACACGCGCAAGAGGGAATTTCCGCAAAGATTTCAGGGTTTCCAGTCTGGGCAACCTCTGGCGCAAATCCCACCTTCAGTCCAGACGCGCGCGACTAGGCGTCGTGGCAAGTGCCGGCACATTGAGCAGCCTGACCTGAGTTTCCGATCACGCACGCTCAGAACGCCAGCGGGAGGAGAAGATGGGAGCGGTCGCCTTGATTGTAGTGCTGGCGGGAATGGTCGTCCCCATCGTGCTGTTGCTCGGCACGGTGTTGTTCGACGTCGGTGTGATTGCGTGGGCCGGCTACCGGCTGTGGCATGATCACTGGACGCGGATGATCCGGAACCGGGTCACCCACAGCATGGGCGGACAACACGCCTGAGCGCGCAGGAACGCACGACCGGGACTGATTCCCCCTCCGCACGCCAAACGGGGCCACGCGAACAGCGTGGCCCCGTTTGACGTTCTGGTGCTCCTGCCCGACTACTTCTTCGGGTTCAGGATGTCGGTGATCGTGTGGTCGGCGGCCTGCAGGTGCCACCGGGTTTCCCGGTCGGTCGTTTTCGGGATGGCCCGTTTGATGGCGGCCTGCAACTCGCCCAGCTCGCCCCGGAGGTCAGCCTTCGCCTCGTCGGAGAGCGGCTTGACGTTGCGCCCGAAGAATCCGCCACGGCCGCCCGCGTTGGCCGAGGCCGGCGGCGGGTTCAGCTTGTGGTCGATGAGCGTGAGGTAGTTGTTCTGCAGCGTCCGGCGATAGATGTCGATCGTCGGGTGCGCGGCGCTCAACTCGCTCCAGATGCCCTGGCGTACGTCGTCCAGGAAGTTGGGCAGCGGGTAGCGGTCGGCCGGCGCCGCCGTCGCCTGCAGCTCGAGCAGCCGGTCCATGCGCTGATCGTTGAGCAGGGAGTTGAGCACGCGGTTCTGCGCATTCCCGATGCGGTCCACCATGCCGGTGGGATCGATCCGCGCCTGGATCTCGGTGTTGATCAGGTAGTGCGGCGTCTTGAAGACGCTGTCGTTCAGGAACTTCACCGCCGCCAGCTGCTTGGCGCGGCTGAGCGGCGTGTACACGGGGCCGGGCTGGCTGCCCGACTTGTACCACACGGCGCCGCCCCCGATCACGTTGGTGGGGTGCGCGGCCTCGGTGGCCCACTGGCCCACGACGCGGTCGTACAGGTTGCCGAGCAGCGTGTTGTCCTCCATCGGCTGCGTGCCGGCGGCCTGCACGTAGTTCATCACCCGGGCGATGTTCCTGAACCCGAGTCCCGTGGCCCACACGGGGTTGGCATCGCCGACGGCCTCGCTCTGCGTGCCGAACTGGCCGAACGCGTTGTTCGCCGAGAAGCGCAGCCAGGGCACGGTGTCCTGCACCGCGATCCACTTCTCGAGCGTGGGCTTCTCCTCGGCCGGCGTCCTGGCGCCGGGGATCGGCTTGTAGCCCCACATGATGCTGTACTTGTCCCAGGGGCCGATGCGCGGCACCAGGGTCCAGAGCGGGATGTGGTCGCCGGGCTGGGCCACGTAGTTGAAGCGCGAGTAGTCCATGATGCTCGGGCTCGTCCCCATCTTCTCCACCCAGGTGGGGCTGCGCGCGCTGTCGGGCGGATACTCGGAGCTGCCGATCTGGTCGTGCTGCAGGCCCAGCGTATGGCCGATTTCATGGGCGACGCCGAACTCGAGCAGCCGGCCCATGAGCGAATCGGGCATCGGGAGTTGCCGCGCCCGCGGATCGAGCTGCGCGGCCTGGCTGAAGTACCAGTACTGCATCAGCTCGATCAGGTTGTGGAAGATGCGCGGCGACCCGTTGAGGATCTCGCCGGTGCGCGGGTCGCTGACGTGCGGCCCCACCGAGTTCTCGACGGTGGACGGGAGCCAGCGGATCACCGTGTGCCGGATGTCTTCCATCGACCAGTTGGGATCGTTGGTCGGCGCTTCCTTGGCGATGATCGCGTCCTTGAAGCCGGCGGCTTCGAAGGCGGGCTGCCAGCTCTCGATGGCCTTCTCGATCCACGGCTTCCACTTGTCGGGCGTGCCGGGATCCACGTAGTACACGATCGGCTGCTTGGGATAGCAGAGTTTGCCGTCCATGCGCGTGGAGCACTCCAGCCGCCAGCGCGTGATGTACTGGCGCGGCACGGCCACCTGCTGGTTGCTGCCGAAGTCCACGGTGCGCACGGTGAAGAACCCCGTGCGCTGATCGGCGTAGCGGATCGGCATCGGATTCTCGGGCAGCTTGATCATGCTCCAGTGGGCGAGCACGCTCTGCGCCATCTGCGCGCCGCCGCGCCCGCCGCCGCCGCCCGCACCGCCGCGTCCGCCGGCCGGCGCCGGCGTGCCGGTCTGTGCGGCCTGGATCTCCACGTTCTCGGGGAACGCCGCCACGTGCTCGATGTACGAGCGGTTGGCGTCGATGGAGCCGTGGATGGCTTCGATCTCGGGCACGTGGGTGGTGAACAGCTTGGTCACGTCGATCACCGGCGCGCTGTCGGGGCCGTACGACTCGATGGGGAACATCATGACGATCGGCGCGTAGTTGGACGACTCCACCGACCGGTATACCGACAGGGTGCTGTCGGCCGTGATGTTGAACGACGGCGTGCGCAGCACGATGTGGTCGCCCACGCGGTCCCACCGCAGGGTGCGCTCCATGAACTCGTCACCGCCGTAGTCGCCGAATCCGCCGCCGCTGGAACCGCGGCCCTGGGGCTCCGGCGCGGCCGCGCGGTCGTAGCGGCCGACGATGAGCATGTCCTTGTTGAACTCGTGCGTCGGGATCTCGAAGTACAGCTTGTCGTCCACGCGGTGGGTGATGAACAGTCCGCGGGCGGTGATGGCGCTGGCGGGGATCACCTGGTGGTACGGCTTGGGGGCTGCGGCCTGGGCGGGGCCGGCGCCACGGCCGGCGCCGCGTCCACCGCGCCCGGCGGCCGCGGGTACCACGGCGCCGGATGGTGGGGCGGCCTGAGTGGGGGCGGGGGCGGGGGCGGGCGTCGGCGAGGAGGCCGGTGTGGTGGAACCGGCGCAACCCGCCACGGCGGCCACCGCGAGCAGGCGAGCGATGCGGAAAGACATGGCCATGGTCGGTTGAGTTGAAACGAGGGCGGCGACGACGTGGGGGGCGCCGCAGGCCGGGAGGGACGCGGCTAAGATGACGTCGGGACCGGGAATCGGACAGGGGCGGTTCCCGGTGGCCGCCACCGGCTCCGGCGTCTAGTTTCCCGCCGGGCACGACGCCCGGCTCCACGCCCCCGAACCCGCGACAACCGGCGCCCCGCGCCGAGGACCGCCATGCCGCTTCTCAACCGCGCCGCCGCGATGCCCGCTCGGTCGGGCATCGGGCGACTGACCGCTCTCGCCGCCGCTCTCGCCCTCGCCGCCGCGCCCGTGGCGGCGCAGATTCCCGCCCCGGTCGATTCGGCGCTCCACACGCTCTTCGCGTCGCGCACCTACGCCAGCCAGCGGTTCGGACCGGCGCGGTGGACCGACGGCGGCAACTCGTATCTGACGCTGGAGCCGTCGGCGACCGCGCGCGGCTACGACTTCGTGGAGTACGATGCCGCCACCGGGCAGCGCTCGGTGAAGGTGCCCGCGGCCGAACTCACGCCGGCCGGACGCGACGAGGCGCTGCTGCCGCAGGACTACGCGTTCTCCAAGGACGGGCGGCGCCTGCTGATCTTCACCAACACGCGCAAGGTGTGGCGGCAGAACACGCGCGGCGACTACTGGGTGCTCGATCTCACGACCAGGCGACTGCACCAGGTGGGCGGGGCGCACGTGCCCGAGTCCCGCCTCATGTTCGCCAAGTTCAGTCCCGACGGATCGCGCGTGGCGTACGTGCTCTACGGCGACCTGTACGTGGAGCCGGCCGGCGGCGGACCGGCCACGCGCCTCACGCACGACGCGTCGCATACGCTGGTCAACGGCATGAGCGACTGGGTGTACGAGGAGGAGTTCGGCCTGCGCGACGGCTTTCGCTGGAGCCCCGACGGGAAGAACATCGCCTTCTGGCAGTTCGACATGCGGGGCATCCGCGACTTCCTGATGCTCGACGTCACCGACTCGCTCTACCCGTTCACGGTGCCGGTGCAGTATCCCAAGGCGGGCACCACCAACTCGGCCGTGCGCGTGGGCGTGGTGCCGGCCGCGGGCGGGCGGGTGACCTGGGTGAAGCTGCCGGGCGACCCGCGCAACAACTACGTGCCCTGGATGGAGTGGGCGGGCGCCGGCCAGCTCCTCATCCAGCACATGAACCGGGCCCAGAACCGCGACGCGGTCATTCTCGCCGATGCCCGCACGGGCACGCCGCACACCGTGTTCACGGAGACCGACAGCGCGTGGGTGGATCTGGTGGACGACGTCCCCTGGCTGCACGGCGGCAAGTCGTTCCTCTGGTCCAGCGAGCGCGACGGGTGGCGCCACATCTACGACATCTCGCGCGACGGGAAGACGGTGAAGCTGCTCACGCCGGGCGACTACGACGTGGAGGGCGTGGCGGCCGTGGACGAGCCCGGCGGGTGGCTCTACATCATTGCCAGCCCCGACAACGCCACGCAGCGCTACCTGTATCGCGTGTCGCTGCAGCATCCGGGCGCGCCGGAGCGCATGTCGCCCGCCGGCGAGACCGGCGTGCACGGGTACGACTTCTCTCCCAATGCGCACTGGGCGTTCCACACGTACTCGTCGTTCGACACGCCGCCGGTGATCGACCTCGTGCACTTTCCCGCCGGCACGGCCACGCGGACGCTGGTGGCCAACACCGAACTGCGCGCCGCCGCCCGGGACGCCATCCGCACGCCGGTGCAGTTCTTCAAGGTGACGGTGAGCGACGGGGCGACGCTGGACGGCTACATGATCCGGCCCAACGACTTCGACCCGTCGCGCCACTACCCGATTCTGGTGAACGTGTACGGGGAGCCTGCGGCGCAGACGGTCATGGACCGCTGGGGCGGCGCCGGGATGCTCTGGCACCAGATGCTCGCCGACCAGGGCTATCTGGTGGTGAGCTTCGACAACCGCGGCACGCCGGCGCCCAAGGGGCGCGCCTGGCGCAAGGTCATCTACGGCTCCATCGGCCCGCTGTCGAGCAAGGAGCAGGCCGACGCGGTGCTGGCCTTCGCCCGCTCGCACCCCTATGCCGACAGCACGCACATCGCCATCTGGGGATGGAGCGGCGGCGGATCGAGCACGCTCAACGCGATGTTCCGATACCCCGACGTGTACAAGCTGGGCATGGCGGTGGCGCCGGTGGCCGACCAGCGGCTGTACGACACCATCTACCAGGAACGGTACATGGGCACCCCCGAAGGGAACCCCGACGGCTACCGGCGGGGCTCGCCTATCAATTTTGCTGACGGCTTGAAGGGGAAACTCCTGATTGTGCACGGCACGGGCGACGACAACGTGCACTATCAGGGGACGGCCCGGCTGATCAACAAGCTCGTCTCGCTGGACAAGCAGTTCGACCTGATGATCTATCCGAACCGGACCCACTGCATCTGCGAGGGGGCGGGTACGACGCTTCAATTGTACTCCACGCTCACGCGCTACCTGCTGACCAACATGCCGCCGGCCCGCTAGCCGGCGCCGGCTGCCGCACGCGATGACCGATCCGTTCTCGATGTTCCGACGTTCCTCGCCCCACGAGCTGCGTACGCGGCTCGTGGGGCTGTACGCCGTGCTCATCGCCGCCAATGTCGGCGCGTGGGCATGGGCGCTCGTGGCGTTCCGGCACTATCCGCTGCTCATCGGCACCGCGTTGCTGGCCTACGGACTCGGCCTGCGCCACGCCATCGACGCCGACCACATCGCCGCCATCGACAACGTCACGCGCAAGCTGATGGCCGACGGACGGCGGCCGCTCGGCATCGGCTTCTTCTTCTCGCTCGGCCACTCCACCGTGGTCGTGCTGGCATCGGTGGCGATCGCCGCCACGGCCATGGCGCTGAGCACCCGCCTCGAGTCGTTCCGCAACGTCGGGAGCATGATCGGCACCATCGTCTCGGCGCTGTTCCTGCTCGTGATCGCGATCATGAACCTGTTCATCCTCGTCGCGGTCTATCGCACCTTCCACCGGGTGCGCCGCGGCGGCGAGTACGTCGAGGAGGATCTGAACGCGCTGATGGCGGGCAGCGGGTTCCTGGCGCGCATCTTCCGGCCGCTGTTCGGGATGGTCCGGGAGAGTTGGCACATGTACCCGCTGGGGCTGCTGTTCGGCCTCGGATTCGACACCGCCACCGAGATCGGGCTGCTCGGCATCTCGGCCGCCGGCGCGGCCAAGGGCATGTCCATCTGGACGATTCTCGTCTTCCCGGCGCTGTTCACCGTGGGGATGTCGATCGTGGACACCACCGACAGCGTGCTGATGCTGGGCGCCTACGGATGGGCGTTCGCGCGTCCCATCCGCAAGCTTTACTACAACATGACCATCACCTTCGTCTCGGTGCTGGTGGCGCTTCTGGTGGGCGGCATCGAGGCGCTCGGGCTCGTCGGCGCCAAGTGGGATCTGCACGGCTGGCTGTGGAACGTCGTGGCGCGACTCAACGGCGATTTCGGCACGTTGGGCTATCTGATCATCGGCGTGTTCGTGGCCAGCTGGATGGTTTCGGTGGCGGTCTACCGCCTCAAGGGGTACGACCGGCACGAGGTGCCGAAGCTCGTCGAGTAGCGGTTGACCCCGCGCCGGGTGCGGCGGGCACTTCCCGCCGATGCCCGGGTATACTCCTCTTTGAAAGCACTCCGCCGCACGCGCAGCGGCGGGGTCGCCGGTCAGCGGTGACGACCCCCGCGCAACACCACCCCGGCGTTCCGTGTCGCACGACGACCGCAGAGGGGATTCCCCCCGCCCGGAAGGGCCTGCGAGCGACGCTCCATGCGCATCCAACAAGTTCGATCGGAGCGTCTGCTCCGGGAGGTTCCGTATGTCCGTTCGCAACACGCACGACGATGCGCGTCGTTACGGCGCGCGCTCGAAGGTTCTCTCCGCCTGCACGCTGGCGGCGGCGCTGGTGATCACGGCGGCATCGGCCGGCGCGCAATCCATGCGCACCGCGCTTCCGAACGTCTGGCTGCGGCCGGAGTTGGGTGCCTACATCCCCATGGGACAACAGCGCAACCTGCTGGCCAGCGCGGTGCTGGTGGGCGCGCAGGCGCAGTGGGACCTCACGCCGCGGTGGGCGGTTACCGGCAGCTACGCCTGGACGCCGACGCACGACCGCACCACGACGTCCGCGTCCAACCAGCTCTTTCTGGGCGACGAGGCCCCGCTGAACGTCAAGCAGTGGGACGTGGGTCTGCAGGCGTACCTGGCCGACGCACGCTCCAGACTCGAGAACGGCGATTGGTACCTCCGTCCGTTCCTCGGCGCCGGCCTGGGCAACCGCACGTACAGCTATGGCGAGAAGCAGGTGGTGACCGACGCGGTGGGCAGGTCGAGCGCCAGTGACTTCGCCGGCTACGGAGCGCTGGGCGCCGACCTGGCGCTGGGCGGCTCGCCGTTCGGCCTGCACCTGGAACTGCGTGACAACATGACCAGGTTCAAGGGCACCTACGACCAGCTCGCCAATGGGACGACACGCAACGACATGACGCTCACCGCGGGCGTGGACCTGGGCTTCTGACCGGAGAGGGCGCGGCGTTCGGGTGCTACGCGTCGTTCGCCACGCGCAGCACCCGGGCGCCGCGGATGGCCTCGCCCGAGCGCAGCCAGGCGAGCGCGTCATTCGCGTCGGAGAGTGGTGCCTCCGACACGGTGGGCCGGAGGTTCATGTCCGCGGCGGCCTGCAGAAACTCCCGTACGTCGGCACGCGTGACGTTGGCCACGCTCTTGATCTCGCGCTCGCGCCAG
>CAWGJO010000029.1:0-17648 GCA_963822945.1 uncultured Gemmatimonadaceae bacterium
GCAACCGGACGCGAGTTCGACGTGATCCGCACGTTGAGCGGCACCCGGGGCGTGCTCGCCCCCGACCGCATCACCGACCTGATCACCTGGGCGCGCACGGTGTCCACCGACGACGCCAAGTTCGTGCTCATCCAGCACGCGGGGGCGGGCACGCACCACTGAGGCGCCCGCCGGATCAATCGGTGCGCCGCACCGCCAGGCTGATGAAGAACACCGACGCCGCGGTCGACGATCGTCACCGGCCCTGTGGCCAGCCCCAGGGCCGGCGCGACCACCGCGCCCACGAGCGTGGACACGACCGCGATGCACACCGACAGCAGCTGCATGCCGCCGAGGCTGCGCGCCAACTGCTTGGCGGTGGCGGCCGGGATGATGATCAGCGAGCCCATGAGCAGCACGCCCAGGTAGCGCAGGCCCAGCGCCACGGTCAGCGCGAAGGCGAACAGGAAGAGCAGATTCACGCGGGCCACGTTCACACCCGCCGTGCCGGCCAGGTCGGGCGAGACGAGCGCGATCACGAGTTCGCTCCGCTTCCACAACATGAATCCGATCACGAGCACCGCCCCCACGCCGCCGAGCACGAGTTCGGTGTGGCCCACGGCCTGCGGCCCGCCGAACAGTGCGTCGATCAACTCCTCGCCCGACGCCATCATGCTGCCGATGGCGAGCGCCGCCGAGAAGACGACGCCGATGATGGCCTCGGTGGGAATCCGGGTCTGTCGTTCCACCGCCCAGACCAGCAGCGTGCCGACGAAGAGCGCCGCCAGCGCGCCGAGCACGGGGTTGAACCGCAGCAGGATGGCCAGCCCGATGCCCGGCAGCGCGATGTGCGAGATCGCGTCGGACGCCAGCGTCATGCGGCGCATCACCGCCACGGCGCCGACCAGCCCGGCCGCGACCGCCATGCCGAGCGGCAGCAGCAGTTCGCTAGGAGTCGGCATGGCCGTGCTCGTGATCGTGGAACTTGACCTGCGCGCCATACATCATCTGCAGCCGCTCGGTGGTCAGGACTTCCAGCGGCGGCCCGAAGCACGACAGCCGGCTCGACAGGCAGAGCACGTTGTCGGCGTAGCGATAGACCAGATTCAGCTCGTGCGAGATGAGCAGGAGCGTGAACCCGCGCTCACGCTGCAGTTGGCGGAAGAGCGCGTAGATGCTCTCCTCCCCCGGCTGGTCCACCCCGGCGGTCGGCTCGTCGAACAGCAGCACCGACGGGCGCCCCATGAGGGCGAAGGCGACGAGCAGCCGCTGGAACTGTCCGCCCGAGAGCGTGCCGATGGGCCGGTGCGCGATCTCCTGCGGCAGGCTCACCGACTCGAGCGCCCGGGCAATCTCGTCGCGCGGGGTGTGCGTCACGTGCGCCTTGGCGTGCAGGAATTCGAGCCCGGTGAGCGGCAGGTCGCGCTCGATGTCGAGCTTCTGCGGCACGTAGCCGATCTTCGTGTTCGGCGCCCAGCGCACTTCGCCGTCGAAGTCCACGGTGCCGATGAGGGCGCGGAAGAGCACCGTCTTGCCCGATCCGTTGGGCCCGATGATGGCCAGCGTGCTGCCCGCTTCCACGGCAAAGGTCAGGTTCCGGAGAACCCGATCCCTGCCGAAGGTGACGGAGAGGTTCTTGACCTCGAGGGCGGTGGCCATGGGGTGTGAAGCTTACCCTCGCGGCCAACGCCGGGGAAGCGCCGGCGGCAATCAGCCGTGGCCGGTGGAGAAGCCCGGGAAGAGCGTCATGCCGCCGTCCACGAACAGCGTGGTGCCGGTGATGTAGTCCGCCTCGTCCGAGGCCAGCCAGGCGGCCACGCGTCCGATGTCCGCCGGCTCGCCCACGCGGTCGTAGGGGATGAGCTTCAGCAGCTGCTGCTCCGCCGCCGGCGTGGCCCAGGCGGCGTGGTTGATCGGCGTCTTGATGGCGCCGGGCGCGATGTTGTTGACGCGAATCTTGTGGCGGGCGAGTTCCTGGGCCGTGCTCTCCATGAGCTGCATCATGCCGCCCTTGGAGGTGGCGTAGTTCACGTGCCCCGCCCACGGGATCACCTGATGCACCGAACTGGTGAAGATGATCTTGCCGGCGGCGCGCGACACGCCGTCGCGCAGGCCCTGTTTGACGAACGTCCGCGCGGCCTCGCGGGCGCAGAGGAAGCCGCCCGTGAGGTTGACGTCGAGCACGTGACGCCACTGGGCGAGCGTCATCTCGAGGAAGGGCGCGTCGTCCTGGAGGCCGGCGTTGCTGGCCACGATGTCGACCGTCCCGAATTCCTTCACGGCGCGGGCGAACATGGCCTGCACCTGTGCTTCGTCCGACACGTCGGCCTGGACGGCAAGCGCCCGCCCGCCGGCGCTCCGGATGTCGGCGACGATGCGCTCGGCGGTCTCCGGATGGGTCACGTAGTTGACGACGACGGCGGCGCCGGCGGCCGCCATCGCGCGGGCGATGCCTTCGCCGATGCCGGAATTCGCCCCCGTGACGATGGCGGTCTGACGGTCGAGTGGAGCGGGTGACGTGGACATGCGCGCGGTTCTCCTGGTTCGCGTGATGGACGCGGGGGGTCATGCATCCTTGAACGAAAGGGCCCGTTGGCGCAAGTTGCGGGCACAGCATTGTCCATCCCGCCGGCGTTCCCCCGCGTCGCTCTTCCGGTTCGCGCATGACGACTCCCTCGCCAACGTCCGCGCCCGCCATCGGCGACTACGCGATCATCGGTGATTGCCGCTCGGCGGCACTCGTGTCCCGCCACGGGTCCATCGAATGGCTCTGCTGGCCGCGCTTCGACAGCCCGTCGGTGTTCGCGGCGATGCTCGACCGCGACAAGGGCGGGTTCTTCTCGGTGGCCCCGGTGGGCGAGGCCACGGTATCGCGCCGGTACGTGGACAGCACGAACGTGCTGGAGACCACCTTCCGCACCGCCACCGGCGTGCTGCGGCTCACCGACCTGATGCCCGTAGCCTCGGAGGCGGACAAACGCCGCGAGTTGCTGCCGCAGCGGGAGATCCTGCGGCGGATGGAATGCACGGAGGGCGAGGTGGAGGTCGAGATCCAGTGCGACCCCCGCCCCGTATACGGCCGCGTGATCCCGCGCCTGCGATCGCGCGGCCCGCTCGGCATCTGGTACGAGCACGGCGGACGCGCCCTCGTGCTCCGGTGCGACCTCCCCATCGAGTTGCCCGCCAACATGTCGGACGCGGGAGTGCGCGACACGATGCGGGCCGGCGATCGACACTACGTGAGCCTGATCGCGGCCACCGAGGAGCCGGCGGTCCTGCCGCCATTGGGCGGCCACGCCGAGTTCCGCATCCAGCGAACCATTGACTGGTGGCGGAATTGGGCAGCGCAGTGCGCCTACGACGGCCCGTATCGCGACACCGTGTTGCGCAGCGCGCTGACGCTCAAGCTCATGGAATACGCGCCCTCCGGCGCGGTGGTCGCGGCTCCCACCACCTCGCTCCCGGAGAGCCTCGGCGGCGTACGCAACTGGGACTACCGCTACTGCTGGCTGCGCGACAGTTCGCTCACTCTGCAGGCGCTGTTCGACCTCGGCTATCATCTGGAGGGCGAGGCGTTCCTCTCGTGGTTGCTGCACACCACCAGCATGACGCTGCCCGAATTGCAGGTGTTGTACGGCGTGTATGGCGAAACGCGTCTCAAGGAGCGCACGCTCGACAATCTCGCCGGGTTCGCCGGCTCGAGCCCCGTTCGTACCGGCAACGATGCACACGGGCAGCTGCAGCTCGACATCTACGGCGAGGTGATCGATGCGGTGTACGCGTTCACCACACGCGGCGGGCGTCTGGACCGCGGCACCCGGCGCATGCTGGCCGGATTCGGCCGCACGGTCTGCGACCGGTGGATGGAGCCCGACGAGGGCATCTGGGAGCCGCGCGGCGGCCGCCGGCACAATACGTACTCGAAGGCGATGTGCTGGGTAGCGCTCGATCGCCTGTGCCGGCTGAACGACGAGGGGCACATCACCGTGCCCACGGCCCGCTACCGCCAGGTGCAGCGCGAGATCAGGCAGGCCGTGGAGTCCCGCGGCTTCAGCGTCGATACGGACAGCTACCTCTGCGCGCTGGACAGCGAGGGGGTGGATGCGGCCCTGCTCCTCCTGTCACGCTATGGCTACGCCGACGCAACCTCACCGAGGATGCGCGGCACCTACGCGCGGATTCGCCGGGACCTCGGCGTGGACGGACTGCTCTACCGCTACCGCGGCGACGACGACGGGCTCCCCGGACAGGAGGGCGCGTTCGGCATCTGCTCGTTCTGGGCGGTGTCCTATCTGGCCCAGGCCGGCGAGCACGAACAGGCTGCCGCCGCATTCGAGCACGTGCTCTCGTTCGCCAACGACCTCGGCCTGTTCGCCGAGGAAATCGATCCGCACGACGGCACCGCCCTCGGAAACTTTCCGCAGGCCTTCACCCACGTCGGTCTCATCGACGCCGCCCTCCAGCTCGCCCACGAGCGCGGCACCCACCCGCGGCCCAGCGGGGAGCGCCGCACCGACATCACCACGGCCAGACTATGAACCTGCCCAGCATTCTCCTGTGGGGTTTCGTCGCCACCATCGTCATGTCCACGATCATGGAGGGAAGCCGGGGCATCGGGTGGTCTCGCATGAGCCTGTCGTTCATGCTCGGCACGATCTTCACCGCGAACTACGATCGCGCCGCGCCCATCGGCTTTCTGTTGTACGTGCTCATCGGCTGGCTCATCGCACTCCTCTACGCGCTGGTGTTCGAGAGTCTGGGACAGGCCACCTGGTGGCTGGGCGGCGCGATCGGCGTCGTGCACGGCATGGTGTTTCTCGTGCTGCTGATGCCGCTCCTCCCCGCCCTGCACCCGCGGATGGCCAGCGAACGCACCGGCCCCGATCCCACCCGCGCGCTGGAACCCCCGGGATTCCTGGCCCTCAACTACGGCAGCATGACGCCGGCGTTCACGATTCTCGGCCACGTCGCCTACGGCATGATTCTCGGCGGCTTCTACCGGTTGGCGTCCTGATCGTCGCCGGGTGCGGCGTCCGGCGCGGCCGCCGACTCGGCCGGTTCGGCGGCAGGGGGCGCACCTGCATCGGGAGCGGACGGCTCGGCGTCCGCCTCCTTTGACGGTGCACTGCGACCCAGGTTCGACAGCCGCGCGTCGATCGACGCCATGAGGGCGTCGTACGCCTCGGCCGACATCGTGCCGCGGTGGAAGTCGGCGAGCACGGCCTCCTTCTCGGCCAGCAGCACCTGCCGGCGCGCCCCGATGGCCTCCTCGGCGCGCAGATCGTCCTGCTCCAACTGCAGCGCCTCCAGCGCGGCCGCCGTTTCGCCCGCACGCGTCTCGTACTCCTCGCGCAGGTCGCGCAGCACCGCCGTGGGTGCCGAGTGCAGACGCTCCATGTGCGAGATCTCGCCGAGCGCCGCCTGCATCATGCGCAGCTCCCCACGCTTGAGCTGATACTGCTGGCGTGCCTCGTGCCGCTTGACCACCCCCAGCCGACGAAGCAGCGGGCCCATGCTGAGCCCCTGCACGAGAATCGAGAGCAGCACCACCCCGAAGGTCACGGTGATGAGCAGATCGCGCTGGGCGAGCATCGGAGGCAGCGCGAGCGCCAGCACCATCGAGAGACTGCCGCGCATGCCGCCCCAGGTGAGCACGGCGCTCCACGAGGTCGGCCAGACGTTGTTGCGGTTGGCGCGATTCAAGCCCGAGACGCCGAACACGACGGCCGCCCGCGCCAGCGTCACCGCGGCGTAGGCGGCGAGGATCAACTCCCATGACGCCGCCAGCTCGCTGATGTGCACGCGCAGGCCCACGAGCAGGAAGACGATGGAGTTGAGCGCGAACGCGATGTATTCCCAGAAGGTCTCGGCGGCGATGCGCGTGGACGCCGACATGCCGGTGCGCGCCGCGTAGTTGCCGCACAGCATGCCGGCCGACACCGTCGCGATGACCCCGAGAATCCCAGCTGCTCGGCGGCGAGGAACGAGCCGTAGGCGGCGATGGTGGTCAGCGTGATCTCGATCATCGGATCGTCGATCTGCTTGATGACCTGCGAGATCCCGAGGCCGATGAGGACGCCGAGCGCCAGTCCCCCGCCGACGATCTTCACGAACTCCACGACGATCCCCGCCGCCGTGCCGGTGCCCCCGGACACCATGTCGAGCACCAACGAGAACAGCACGATGGCCGTGCCGTCGTTGAGCAGGCTCTCGCCTTCCATCAGGACGCCGAGCCGGCGCGGAGCCCCGAGGCTCTTGAACATCGCGACCACGGCGATCGGATCGGTGGCGGCGATGAGCGCGCCGAACACGATGGCGTGCGGCCAGCCGAATCCCTGTCCCAACTCGAGCGTCTTGATGATCGGTTCGAGAATGACCGCGGTGAGCCCGATGGCTGCCGCCACGCCGGGCACGGCGAGTGCGGCGATGGCCGTGCGATCGCGCCAGAAGTCGCGGAACTCCAGGTGGAAGGCGGCCTCGAACAGGAGACCCGGGAGGAACACCGAGTACAGGAGTTCCTTGGTCAGGTTGGGCGGCTCGAACAGGTGCACTATGCCGAGGACGAGGCCGGCGAGCACGAGGGCCACGGTGTATGGCAGGCGGAAGCGCCGGGCGCCGATGGCGACCGCTGTGGCGACGACGAACAGGAGGACGAAACTGGCTTCGGTGCCCATGGGGGGTCTCGCCTTTCGGGATTCCCCCACAAGGTGGTGACTGGAGGCCGATGGGACCAGTGGGACCGAGAGGTTGACCCGGTGAGTCGGTGAATGCGTGCGGGGCCCCTCCCTTCACGCGCTCGCGCGCTCACTCGCTCACTGTCGCACTCCCTCGCTCTCTCACTCCTCTCTCAGCGTCATCGCCGGATCCGCGTGGCTCGCGCGAACGGCGGGCACCCACGCGGCCGCGGCCCCGGCGGCGAGCAGCAGCAACGGCACGGCCACGAAGGTGGGCGGGTCGCCGGGGGAGACGTCGTACAGCAGCACGCGCATGGCGTGCGTGGTGAAGAGTGCCGCCACGACCCCGACGCCGAGGCCGGCGGCGACGAGACCGAGCCCA
Organism: uncultured Gemmatimonadaceae bacterium; assembly: GCA_963822945.1. Classification (GTDB taxonomy): domain Bacteria; phylum Gemmatimonadota; class Gemmatimonadetes; order Gemmatimonadales; family Gemmatimonadaceae; genus JAGWRI01. The sequence goes on from CAWGJO010000029.1 coordinate 7,036, forward strand.
TGTCGGACGATCAGCCACCGCACGTCGCCGTGCGTCGCGCCGAGCGCCATCCGGATTCCGACCTCGCGGCGGCGGCCGCGGGCCAGTTGCGCCATCACGCCGTACACCCCCACCACCGCCAACACCATGCCGACCACGGCGAACGCCAGCAGCATCGTCATGAAGAAGCGCTGTCGGGCCAGGGAGGCGCTGCGCACCTCCGGCATCGTCCGCATGGACGCGATGGCGAGCGTGGGATCGAGCTCGCGCACCGCCCGCCGGACGGCCGGCCCGAGCGCACTGGGGTCGCCGGACGTGTGGACGACCACGTACATCCCGTTGTCCGGATTCTGGGCGAAATCGGTGGTGAACTGGATCTTGGTCTCGGTGCCGAGCGACGCCTGCCGCTCATCGCCGACGATGCCGATGATCGTGTACCAGGTGGAGGTGGAGTCGGGGATTCTGTCGAACGCCACGCGCTGCCCGATGGGATCCTCCCCGTGGAAGAACTGGTCGGCGAGCGCCTGATTGATGAGCACCACCGGCGGCGTCCTGGGGCCGTCCTCGGGACCGAAGTTCCGTCCGCGCACGATCGGCACGTGCAACGCGGGGAAGTAGCCGGCGCTCGTCGCGCGATGCGCCACTTCGCTGCCGTAGCGTCCGGAGGGCCACGTCCGGGCCTTGAACTGGCTCGTCCACCCCCACCCGGTGAGCGGCACTTCCTGCGTCAGTCCCGTCGCATCCACGCCGGGCAGCGCGCGCAACCGCTGTTGCAGTTCGTCGTAGAACGCCACGATCTTCTGTGCGGAGTCGTACTTGAGCGAGGGGAGATTCAGGCGAACCGCCAGCACGCCGTTCGGATCGAAGCCCGGGTTCACGCGGGTGAGTTTCCAGTAGCTGCGCACCAGGAGACCCGCGCCGACGGTGAGCAGCAGCGCGAGGGCGACTTCGCTGATCACCAGTCCGTTGCCCCAGCGGCGAACACGGTGACTCGTGCCGCTGCCGTGGCTCCCCTCCTTCAGCGCGTCGCCCGGCAGCCGGTGGCCGTTCCACACCGCCGGCGCGATGCCGAACAGCATGCCGCTGGCGGCGGTGATCGCCGCGACATACACCAGCACCGTCCAATCCATGCGGACCTGATGGGCGGGCAGGAGCCCGGGGGGCTGCATGGCCACGAGGACGCGTGTGCCGAACCACCCGACCGCGAGGCCGGCGAGCCCGCCCAGCAGGGAGAGCACGAGGCTTTCCGTGAGCGCCTGGCGGACGAGGCGGCCACGTCCCGCCCCGAGGGCGAGCCGCATTGAGACCTCACGTCCGCGGGCGAGGGCGCGCACCAGGAGCAGATTGCCCACATTGGCGCAGGCGATGAGCAGCAGCACCGCGACCGCCGTGAGCAGCATGGTCAGCGGACGCCGCGTGTCGCGAATGAGGAAGTCGTGGAGCGGTGTCATCCCTCCGCCCATGACGCGGTTCGTGACGGGATATTCGGTTTGCAGGCGGTGGATGACCGTCTGCAGTTGGGCGTCGGCCTGTGCGACCGTGACGCCGGGGTTGAGTCGCGCGACGGCGCGTGCCCAGTGCGCGCGGCGAAAGAACACCTTGGTCCGGTTGGCGGGGTCCCAGGCCTCCGGCGCCCAGAGATCGATGTCGGGTGAGATGAACTCGAAGTCGGCGGGCAGCACGCCGGTCACGGTGAACTCGCGCCCGTTGACGAGAATGGTGCGCCCCACGACGCCGGAATCCGCGCCGAGCTGATTTCGCCAGAAGCGATCGCTCACCGTGAGCACGCGGTCGTTCGCCTCCGGCGGACTCCATGTTTCGGCGTCCTGCAACGTGCGTCCGAGCGCGGCCCGAACTCCGAGCACGGAGAAGAGGTTCCCGGTCACCATCTGGGCCTTCACCAGCACCGGGCCACGCTTGCCGACGTAGGTCACCGACGAGGTACCGTCGTCGTACATCGCGACGTCGTGGAACGCCGCGACCTGCTCCTTCCAATCGAGCGCGTTGGCCGGCGCGACGTCCTGCTGGTGCCAGTGGTACTCGGGGTTGGACTCCCAGAGCATCATGAGGCGGTCGGCGTGCGGAAAGGGGAGCGGCCGGAGGACGACGCCGCTCACGGCCGAGAAGATCGCCGTGTTGGCGCCGATGCCGAGGGCAATGGTGACGATGGCCGCGACGGCGAGCACCGGCGTACGGCGGAGGGTGCGCAGCGCGTAGCGGGTGTCGGCCACCACGTCGTGTGCCCACCGGACGCCGAACGAATCGCGGTGCGCTTCGCGTGCGATCTCGATGTTGCCGAACGCGACGCGGGCCCGCCGCCGCGCTTCCTCCGGTGACATCCCGGACGCGACGTTCTTCGCCGTCTCCTGTTCGAGGTGGAATCGGATCTCGTCGTCGAGATCACGATCGGTGGCGCGTTTCGCGAACAGGGCACGAAATCTCAGACCGAGCGACTTGAGCGGGCGCATGGGCGGGCTCCGGAGGCGGAGGCGGACGAAGGTGGGATCAGTTGGCGGCGAGGATCCACTCGACGGCGGAGACGTAGCGGCGCCAGCCGTCGGTCTCGGCGCCGAGCGCGCGCCTGCCCTTCGTGGTGAGCTTGTAGTAGCGCGCCCGGCGGTTGTTCTCGGTCTGCTGCCACTCGGCGTCGATCCACCCCTTGAGTTCGAGCCGCTGGAGCGCCGGGTAGAGCGACCCCTGATTCACGTCGAGCACGCCGCGCGAGAACTGCTGGATGCGCTGGCTGATGCCCCAGCCGTGCATCGGCTCGAGGGTGAGCGTCTTGAGGATGAGGAGGTCGAGGGTTCCGCGAAGGACGTCGGATTGCGGATTGGACATGGGCGGTCGGTAGGTCGGTAGGCGAGTTTGTGTCGTCGAGTTGTCGGGTTTCTACAGAAGGTGGTGCGGCTCTTGTCGGAAGTCAACAGGAGAGACACCGCGACGGGCTAATGGGTTGTCCGGCGCCGGCGGCGGCGTGGGGCCTCGACGGGCAACAGGGTGATGACGGTCGGGTGTACGCGGCACCGAATCCTTCGCCGTGCCGAGTTGCAATCCGCGAGCCGAGGAGCACAGACTATGGGCATGGCCGCCCCGTACACCCGCTGGACCGTCGATCGCCGCGCCGCGCTTCCCGACGACGGCCGCCGATACGAGATCATCGACGGCGAGCTGCTCGTGACGCCGTCGCCGAGCATCCGCCATCAGCGCGCCGCGTTCGCGCTCGCCGTCCGGCTGCGGGGCTATCTGGTGCGGCATCCGGTGGGCGAGGTGATCATCGCGCCGGCTGACGTGGAATTCGGCGAGGACACGGTCGTGGAGCCCGACGTGTTCGTGGTACCGCTCGTCGAGGGCCGTCCGGCGGAGGACCTGAAGCACGCGGGCCGCCCCCTGCTCGTCGCGGAGGTAATCTCGCCGACCACCGAGCGCACGGATCGCGGACGAAAGCGCGAGCTGTTCCAGGCGCGCGGGGTGCCCGACTACTGGATCGTCAACGTCGAGGCGCGGGTGATCGAGCGGTGGCGACCCGGCGCGACACGGGCGGAACTCGTCACCGACCGGCTGGAGTGGCGGCCGGAGCCGGCTGTCGAACGGTTCGTGCTGGCGCTGGATGAATTCTGGCGCGAGGTGTTCGAGGGGCCGGCGGCGGCCGGCGATCAATAGCCTCGAAGGCCTGACGCCGCCGGGCTTCTCACTCCGCTCGCAGCGTCTCCATGGGATCCACGCGCGCCGCGCGGCGGGCGGGAACGAGACATGCGACCACGGCCACGATGACGAGTACCGCCCCGGCGCCCGAGAGCACGAGCGGGTCGTGCGGCGTGACGCCATAGAGCAGTGGCGACACGAGGCGGCCGAGCGCGAGGGCGGCAAGGACGCCGACGACGATGCCGGCGAGGATCACGCGGACGCCCTGGCCGACGATCAAACGCGCAACGGTCGTTCGACGCGCGCCGAGCGCCACGCGGATGCCGATCTCCCGGGTCCGCTGACTGACGCCGTACGACATCGTGCTGTAGATCCCGATCGCGGCGACGATGAGCGCCAGAAGCCCCGCCCCTGAAAAGAGCGTCGCGCCGAGCCGCCACTGCGCGAGCTCGGGCGCCTCGAAGTCATCCATCGAATGCACGCTGACGATCGCCCCCGGCCCCAGCGCACGGCGCATCGTGCGCGCCACGGCCGCTTCTGCCGCGGCGCGACCGGCCGGCCCGACCCGAATCGCGATCGTGCCGGGTTGGGTCCACCCCTCGGGCGCCTGGCCGAACGGCAGGTAATACATCGGAGCGGGATCGCCGACGATTCCGATGGTGCGCGAATCGGCCACCACGCCGACCACACGGCGGCAGGCATCGCTCCTCTTGCCGATGATCAGACACTTCCCCAGCGCCTCCTGGCCCGGCCAGTACGCCTGCGCCACGGAGTGGCTGACCACGACCACCGGCTCGGCGCCTTTCCGATCGTCGTTGCTGAAGCCTCGACCTTCGCGCAGGCGCATGCCCAGCGTCGCGAAGTATCCCGGCGATACGATGGTCACCAGCGGTCCCGGGAAGTTCCCCACGTGCGGGAGCGAGTCGCGATCCGGGAGAAAGGTGTCCATCGTGCTGAACCCGCGGAGCGGCGCGTAGAGCGTGAGTGCGGTGCGCTCCACGCCGGGGAGCAGCCGAATGCGCTCGGACAGCGCGGGGAGCTGGGCGTCGATCTTTCGATCGAGCGCCGGATCGTCCGCCGCGTTGGCCGAGGCGAAGATCAACCGCGGAGCGTCGTAGCCGAGATCGATCGACTCCACGCTCCGGAGACTCCGGACGAAGAGGCCGGCGCCGGCAAGCAGGATGATCGAAAGCGCTGCCTGCACCACGACCAACGCGGTGCGGGTTCGTGATCGCCCGGGCGACGCGGACCGCGCACCGCTCTTGAGCGCCTCGGTCAGGTCGGACCTGCTGCCCTGGATGGCCGGCGCGATCCCGGCGCCCACTCCCGCCGCGAGCGATACGGCAGCCGCGAACAGGCCGACGCGGAGGTCGATCGAAGGCCCCCCCATTGCACCCGGGCCAGAATCAGGGCCCGGAGCACGGCGGAGGTCCAGGCCGCCGCCACCAGCGCCGCACCACCGGCAAGCAGTGCCACGACCATGCTCTCCGCCAGCGATCGCGCGACGAGGCGACGCCGGCTGACGCCCAGCGCGAGTCGAACCGCCGTTTCCCGCCGGCGAACGGTGGCCCGCGCCAGCATCAGGTTCGCGACGTTCGCGCAGGCGATGAGAAGAATGATCGCGGCCACGCCGGCCAGTCGCGTGGAAATGGCGTACTGGCGCCGGTAGAAGTCCGGCATTTCGGCGCCGCGCAGCGGGCCGAGCGCCGCCGTCGCGGCGGAATCCCAGGGAACCGGACTCCCGCGGAGGCCGCGTGTAGTGGCCACTCGCAGCGCCGCGTCATCGCGCGGGTTCGGTGCGTACGCCACCACGCGGATCATGGCGGTATGGATCGCATGGTAGATATCGCCGGGCGCTCCCACCCACGACCCGATCGTGTTGAACGGCACCCAGACGTCGTACGCGTCGAGCCCGGTTCCGGCAAAGTCGCGCGGGGCGACGCCGATGATCGTATACCGGTGCGGACCAAGATCCAGCGGCTGCCCGAGGACGGTTGCCGTGCCGCCGAATCGCTGGAGCCACAGCCGATGACTGATGATCGCCACAGCGGTACGCCCCGGCCCCGCCGTCTCCGCGCCGGAGAAGAACCGCCCGATGGTGGGATGCAGGCCGAGCACGCCGAAGTAGTCGCCCACCGTGTACGCGAAGTCTCGGGGCGGGGCGTCGGGCGATCGGCCGATGCGCGCGTGGCCCGTCACCACGCCGGCAACACGCACGGACGCGGGAAGTGCCGCGACGACGCTGTGGAATTCCGGGTAGTTGAACAGGCTGCTCAGCTGCGGCGTGGGCTGCCCCTCGAAGCGCCGCGTGATGAACACGCGCCTGACCTGCTCCGGATGCGGAACGCCCGCCGGAGGCGCAAAGAAGAGGCGGTTCAGGACGGAAAACACCGCGGCATTCGCACCGATGCCGAGCGCCAGCGTCACCACCACCATCAGCGTGAACCCCGGCGAGCGCGCCAGCCCCCGCAGCGTGTGCCGCAGGTCCTGCGCCATGCCCTCCCACCAGTCGGCGCGTCGGTGCTGCTCGGCGATGCGCCGGTCGATGGCGCCCAGCCGCCGGCGCGTGGCGTCCACGTCGCCGAATTCCTCGAGGGCCTGCGCCCGCGCGTCCGGGTCGCTGAGCCCGCGGGCCACGAGATCCTCCACCCGCGCTTCCATATGAAAGCGCAACTCGGCGTCCACGTCGGCCTGCGGGTCGCGCCGCCAGATGCGGAGCCAACGCCGCCAGCCGGCGGTCATGCCGGCTCCGGCTCGGCGTTCATGACGCCCGCCACCGCCTTCACGTACCGATTCCACGCGCTCGCTTCGGCCTTGAGTGCGCGCCGTCCCGCCGTGGTGAGCGAATAGAACTTCGCGCGCTTTCCCTTGTCCGACATTCCCCACTCCGACTCCACCCACCCCTTCTCTTCCATGCGATGGAGTGCCGTGTACAGCGCGCCGTCGAGAATTTGAAAGGTGCGCCCTGAGCCTTCGCGAATGAACCGCGCGATGGCGTAGCCGTGCATCGGCTGCCAGGAGAGCGCGCGGAGGACGAGCACGTTGAGCGTGCCCTGCAGAAGATCGAGCTCGGAGTCGGTCATGAACCCACCATACCATCAACAGTTGATAGAATCAAGTGTTGAGGCAATGGCTGGGGCGGAACGGTAGGTCGGTAGGTCGGGACGCGGACACCCGCCAACGCCGTTCCCGACCTACCGACCTACCGACCTACCGACCTACCGACCTACCGTCCTACCGAAGTACCGACCTACTCTTCTCTCAACGCCACCACGGGATCCACCCGTGTCGCCCGCAGCGCCGGACCCAGCGTCGCCACGATGGCGACGATGGTCAACACAGTGGCCACCGCGCCGAAGGTGGGCGGGTCGGTGGGCGACACCTGATAGAGTTGCGCGTTGAGCAGCCGAGTCAGCGCGAGCGCGCCGGCCAGCCCGATCGCCACGCCGGCCATCGACATCACCATTCCCTGCCGCAGCACCAGCCGCAACACCCGCTTCCTGGGCGCGCCGAGCGCGACGCGCACACCCATCTCGCGAGTGCGCTGCGCCACCGTATACGACATCACGCCGTAGATGCCGAGGGACGCGAGCAGCAGGGCCAGGCCGGAGAACACCCCGAGCAGCACCACGGCCAGCTTGCGGTCGCCGAGCGACGATGAAATCAGGTCGTCCATGGTGTTGACGTTGGACACCGGCATGGTCGGATCGACGCTCTGGACGGCGCGCCGCACCGACCCGACGTACGACCGTGGATCGGCCGTCGTGCGCACCGCGACCTGCAGATTGTAGATCCCGCCGAACGCGGCGGCGACTTGCGGTACGCTGAAATACACCTGAATGCGCTTTTCCGCGGTCAGCCCCTCGTGCGCGGTATGTCCCACCACGCCGACGATGGCGATGAGTTTCGTCTTGGGCGTGATCGGGCCGTCTTCGAAGTAGATGTGGCGTCCGATCGGATCCTCCCCGGGCTTCATGAATCGCTTCACGAACTCCTCGTCCACCACGGCCACGAGCGGCGCCTTGGCGTCGTCGCCCGGCCCGATCAAACGGCCCTCCTTGAGCGGAATCTTCAGCGCGCTGAAGAAGCCCGGCGTCACGATGCGGATGTCGCCCCATGGGGCGTTGCCCTTGGGCGGCACGTACCCCTCGACGTTGAAGGTGCCGGTGGACCACGACCCGCCGAACGGCATCACGCTGGTGCCGCCCACGGCGCGAACGCCCGGCACGGCGGCGATGGCCGGCATCACCCGCGCGAAGAACGCGGACTGCGCGTCGGGCGTGGCGTACTGCGTCTTGGGGAGCGACAGGCTGAGCGTCAGCACGTTATTGGGGTCGAAGCCCGGACTGACGCCTTCGATCGCCGCAAAGCTCTTGAGCAGCAGTCCGCCGCCCACCAGCAGGGTGAGGGCCAGCGCAACTTCCCCGACCACCAGCGCCCAACGGACGCGCTGTCCGGCGCGATCGGCGGTGCCACCGCGGCCGCCTTCCTTGATGACCAGGTGCAACCGGCTGCCGGCCAGCTGCAGCGCCGGCACCAGACCGAACAGCAATCCGGTGAGCACCGCGACGCCCGCGGTGAAGCCGACCACACGCCCATCGATGGCCAGATCGCCGATGCGCGGCACGTTGCCGGGATTGATCGCCACGAGGGCATGGACGGCACCGTAGGCGATCGCCAGTCCCAACGCGCCGCCCGTGATGGAAAGCACCAGGCTCTCGATCAGCAGTTGGCGCGCCAAGGCCCAGCGCGTGGCGCCAAGCGCGGTGCGAATGGCCACCTCCCGCTGTCGCGACGCCGCGCGCGCCAGCATCAGGTTGGCCACGTTGGCGCAGGCGATGAGCAGCACGAAGCCGACCGCGCCGAGCAGCACGAGCAGCATTGGCCGAACGTTGCCGGTTTTCAGCGTCGACAACGCCTTCACGTCCAGAGTCCACTGGTCGGGCAGGTTGTCGGGATACTCGTGCTTCAACTGGTTGGCGAACGCGGTCATGTCGTGCTGCGCCTGCGCGAAGGTGACGCCCGGCTTCAGGCGGGCGACGACGAACAGGAACTCGTTCGTGAAGCGCGACGGCACGTTGAGCTTGGGGTCCAGCGCAATCGGCGACCACATTTCGGCGGTGCGGCCCCCGGGATCGACGAACGACGGCGGCATCACGCCGATCACGTCGAACGCCTCGCCATTCAACGAGATCTGGCGTCCGACGATTCCGGAGTCGGCGCCGAAGCTGCGCCGCCACAGGCCGTACGACAGCACGACGACGTGGTTGCGGCCGATCGAATCCTCTTCGGGGCGCGGCACCCGCCCCAGCATCGGCGCCACACCCAGCGCGGGGAAGAACTGTGCGCTCACCTGCGACCCGACCAGGCGCTGCGGATCGCCCTGTCCCGTGAGGTTGGCGGTCCACACGTTCTCCACCGAGACGTTCGCAAAGTCGTGCGTCCGGTCGCGATAGGCGATGAACCCCGGCACCGAGACCGACGCCTCGAGATCGATCTTCGTGTAATGATGAAAGATCGTCACCAACTGATCAGGCGCCCGATAGGCGAGCGGCTTCAGCAGCACCGTATTGACCACGCTGAAGATCGCGGAGTTGGCGCCGATGCCGAGCGCCAGCGTGGCGACCACGACGATGGTGAACGCCGGCGCGTGGCGCAGACGGCGCAGCGCATAACGAAGATCGGCAAGCAGCAGCGACATGAGCGTGTCTCCCGAGGGAGGTGTGAGGGCCACGGCGGCCGGTACGGCGCGCCGCTCGCGGTGCATGGCGGCAAGGGTGAGGGGCGCGCGGATGGTCTCGCGCCAATACCAGAAGCGCGCGCGCCATCGGCTCCAGCCGCCATCGATGGACGCGCGATACGATTCGTCCAGGTCGCCCAGGAAGGGCTCGCGGAGATCGTCGGGCAGCAGCCGGGCCAGGAGCCAGGACGCCGCGCGCGGAGGAACGCCGCGAATATCGGTCACGGGGCCTCGAACGAGGTGTCGAGCCCGCGGGTCATGCCGCGCACCGCTTCGATGCTGGCCCTGAGGGCGCGGCGCCCGGCCGCGCGCATGACGAAATACTTCTTGCGGCGCCCGCCGCGTTCGGGCGACGATTCGCCCAGACGGGACTCGATCAGTCCCTTGTCCTCGAGGCGCGCCAGCGTGGTGTAGATCGTCGCGAAGCTCGGGTGCCGCCCGGCGCGCGACGCGATCTCACGCTGCACGGCCACACCGTAAGCGTCGTCGCCCAGCCGCACGAGGGCGAGCAGTACGAGTTGTTCGAGTTCTCCGAGGTGAACCGCCACATCCGCTCCCAGTTTCTTCGACAATGCCGAATATATGGACAGCGGGAATTCTGGAAAGGTTGCAATGGCGGTCGAGGCCGCGAGACCGTCGGGCCACGAGGTCCGGGCGCCGTGCAATGCTCCGCAGGCGCCGTCCCGACCCACCGACGTACCGTCCTACCGACTCCGACCTACCGACCTACCGACCTACCGTCCTACCGTCCTACCGGAGTACCGGCTCACCCCTTCAATGCGGCGTATTGACCCGCCCGTGCGCATGCGACGGCGGCAGCCCGCCCGGCGCCGCTCGCTCCGCGAGCACCTTCGCCGTGAACCGCTGCGCCTCGGACACCCGCTCCACCTCGACCGCCGTCGTCTCGACGATCTGTTCGATGCGGGCCATGCGCTCCATCAACTCGTCCGGCAACTTCGGATGCACCGCTTTCCGGTTGATGAAGGCGAGGATGATCTTCGTCAGCGACGAGATGCAGACCACGCCGAGCACGAAGGCGAGGATCATGCCGACGAATTCTGGAAATTGCACGGGGCGCTCCTGGCGGGGTTCTGTTGGCCATACGTGAATCGCCCAGCCGGGTTGCAGCCCGGCGCGATCGTGCGGCTAGCGGGGCGCCGGCGGCGGCCCCCCGGGCCGCTGTCTGACTGTCTGACTGTCCGACTGTCCGACCATCTGACCGTCCTCCCCCCGACGCCCTGGCCCTCCCCAC
>CAWGJO010000030.1:0-6841 GCA_963822945.1 uncultured Gemmatimonadaceae bacterium
GCGCGGGCTCAGCCGGAACGGGCTCTTGCACGACCGTGCTTCACGATTTGGAGTACTCGCTGAATCCAAGGCCGAGCCGCCGTGGCTCACCCTGATCCAAACCCGACGCGCGGCGCTGCCGGTGGGGCCGAACCGACGGCGCCTGCCGTCGGCCTGGCCGACCCCGGATCGACCGCGGCGTCTGCACGCGCACTCGTCGTACGATGCGCGCTCCTGACCGCCGGCCTCTCGTGGCGTGATGCCGACCTTCTCACGATCTTCGACGTGCCGGCGATGCTCACGGTGCTCACGCAGCTCGCCATGAGCCTAGCGGCCGGCTGCGCCGCCACGCCAATATTGGCCATCCATCGCAACACACCGCGGCCCTATCGGATGAGACCCGCTACCGTATTCTCCCTGTTGGTTCTGACCGCGTGCGGCGCGACGGCCGGCTCGACGGCCGGCTCGACACACCCGGCGCCGGCGCGAGCCCCGAACGCTGGGTTCCGGTTTCCCGATGCCGCGGGGTTCACGATCGAGTCGGCTGCCCACGGGTGGTGGACGGCAGGGTATCCCGAGTATCCGCCCGACGCCCGAGAAGCCGGCGTCCAGGCGCGCGTGGTCTATGCGGTCATCGTCGATGCGACGGGGCAGGTGGAGTATCCGTCAGCCACATTTCTCTTCCCGGCGCCGCCCACATTCGAACGTGCCATCTGCGGCTGGCTCAACACCGCGCAATTCTCGGTGGACGGACGTGCGCCAGGTCAGCGAACACTCATCGTCGGGGCGGTCGAGTTCACGCTTGGTGGACCGAACCAGGAACCTTCGGATCCGACGATCCTCGGTCCTGGGCCGGACATCAAGAAAATGGTCGCTCGGTTCCGAGAGCTGCCTCGGCCCGATCTGGTTGGCCAGCTGGCGAGGGAACCCCATTGCTGAGACGCGTCGCTGCGATGGCGAGCGCGCTGGCGCTCGGGACGGCGGGATGCATTCCGTTCCCGGCGCCGGTGACGTACGTGGTCACGCCGGCCGTGCACGGGAGGCTGGTCAACCTCGACGACGCCCCGGTTGCAGGCGCCGCGGTGGCCGTGTCCACCTCCGCCGGTGGAGTCTGTTCGTCACCGTTGGCGCAGACCAGAACGGACGCTCGGGGAATATTCCGCTTTTCACGCCGGGAAGAGAAGCGTTGGGCCGTTCCGCTCATGGAGAACTTCGGGGTGGTGCCATATCGCCTGTGCATCGGTCGCATCGATTCGACCGGGAACGCGGTCTACGTGGCCGGGGCGCGCGTCGCGGGCAGGATGTCCGGGGATTGGCAGGATTGCGTCGAATGGCAGTGGCATGGCGTTCCGCAACTTGCGTGCGGCCATCGTGAAGGATCCCGCGGAATCGACGAATTCGGCGATTGGGCGGACGGTGGCGAAGCCGGTTGGTACCGGGTTCTACCGGTCGTGGTCCCGGGTGCATCGCGGAATCCGGCCCAACTGACGGTGCAGTGGCTCGAACGCTCGTCGAGTGACGGGCGGACGATGGTGCGTGCTCAAGCCGATCTGCCCGTCGATCCATCCGAGATCGACCTTCGGACGTTCGGTTTCGCGCCTGTGCTTGCGGCGGATCGGTGGTGTCTCTCCATACCCAGCGCCGAACGGTCATTCTGGAGCGGAACCAAATGGTTGAACGTGGCAATCGGATCGCCGGGCCAACTGCTTGCGGCGCGGGCTCTGAATGCTCCCTGCCCGGCGGCGGTGAACGCCGAACACTGACCTCGGCGGCATGGCGCTTCTGACCGTGGCGCGCGCACCAAGGTATGGTCCAGAGCGAACGCTGCACGCGCGGCGCCCAGTACGTGGTCGCCGCGGGACTTCGTGGGTCATCTCATCGACTCCGCCTCGCACAACCACCAGCGATTCGTCCGCGCCCAGTTCCAGGATTCGCTCGTCTTTCCCGGATACGACCCGAACGCGTGGGTCGCGGCGCAGCACTATCATCTGACGCAGCTGCCGGGGCCGGACCTCGGCCGGGGTGCCGCGGGCGGCCGGTGACGGGCACGCGCTGAGACCGACGTCCAGGAACCGTGCCCCTCGCCCTGGGTAGAATGCGGATTCGCTCCTTCCCGCCACCCGGGGTCCCGATGCGTCCTCGTCTGCTGCTTGCCCTCCTGCTCGTCTCGCCGGCACCGCTCGTGGCACAAGCGGGCCTGCCCGCCGAACTACCGAACGCCGCCGTGTTGGAGTTCGAGGAACGCCGACATCTACGGTGGCCGACTGGTCGCGGCTTTCGACTCGATTCCCGCGGCGAAGTATGGTTCCGGCCGATGCCGTCCAGCTGTCGGTCGGCGACATCGCGCAGCATCTGGAGCACGCGAATTACAGGCTGTGTGAGCGTTTCGGGCGCCTGAAGCACCCGACGACGGCGAGGATGCGCTGCCGGATACGATCAAGGCGCGGCGGCCCAAGGACACGCTCGTGGCCCGGCTTCGTGCGTCGTTCGACTTCTGCGACGAGGCACTCGACCGGTGCCGGACGTAGAATCAGCGGACGTGGTCAATGCACTGCTCGGCTACGAGACGGATCTGGCCGAGCACTACAGCCAGATCTCGGTGTACATGCGGCTGCTCGGGCTGGTGCCGGCCTCGGCGCTGGCGCGCGTGTTCCCGCCGGTGGTCGACCTTCCGCCGTCGGCGCTCGCGCCGTACGTGGGCACGTACGAACTGACGCACGGGCTCGACTTCGTGGTCACGCAGCGGGATGGGGGCCTCTGGATCCGCAGCACGAACGTTGCCACGAGCGTGCGGCTCTGGCCGGAAAGTCCCAGCGAGTTCTTCGCGAAAGAGGTGGACGCCGACGTGACGTTCCTGCACGGTGCCGACGGACACGTCACCGGGCTCACGTTCCGGCAGTACGGACGCAGCCGGCCGGCGCGCAGAATTCACTGAGACTGCTGGGCGGGCGGCGCGCCATCGATGCGCCGCCCGCCATACTCGGATAGGCCTACATGCCCCCGCGTTTCGGCCGCGGCAGCGCCGTCGGCGGCAGGATGCCGTTGAGCCGCATGTAATTCGCGAGCTGGCTGTAGTGATCGGCCAGGTCGAGCGCGTGCTCGAGCACCATGGATGCCAGGCCGACCTTCATGGTGCGCCCTTCGTAGGTGAGCGTCGTCTGCTCGGCCAGGCCGGCGTCCGTGACCTGATCGATCGCCCTGGCGCAGTAGGCGAACGACGCCTTGAGCTGTTCCACCAGCTTCGCTTTGGGCCAGGTGGCCTTCACCGAATCGGGCGTGTTCATCTCGTCCGCGGGGATGTCGGCCTTCATCGAGCCGAAGGTGTCGCAGAAGAGGTAATTGTCCTCAGCCACGTGCTGTGCGACGTCGCCGATGGACATCTGCGCCGGCGTGGGCTTGAAGGCGAACTTCGATTCGGGGATCGAGTCGAAGCCCTGCGGAATCTGGCGCGACAGGGCGGCGATGCGCGCTTTGAACGCGGCGGTGATCGGGTTGGCGGGGGCGGCCTGCTGGGCGCCGAGCGTGGTGGCGGCGGCGAGCAGCAGCGCGGCGGCGGTGGGGGTCTTCATGCGTCCTCCGGGGTGGGGGTCGGTGGGGAGTCAATGATGCGACCTCCGGTTCGCGGACGCGACCCCCCTAGCGCCCCATCGGACCATTTCCGATGTTCGGGAACTGTCAGCGTCCCCCCTCTCCCCGGGCGGACACGACTCCAAACACCTTGCCCCGACTTCCATGACCAGCCGGTTCGTCTCCGTCCGCACGGCGCTCGTCACTGCGACTGCGATCCTCGCCGCCGGCTGCGGCTCCCGCAGCAGCGCCACCCCCGCCGACCTCGTGCTCAGGAACGGCACGGTCGTGACGATGGACTCCACCACCCCGCAGGGACAGGCGGTCGCGGTCACCGGCGACAAGATCACCGCGGTCGGTTCCGACGCCGACATCCAGAAGTACGTCGGGCCGAACACCAAGGTCATCGACCTGCAGGGCCACCTGGCGATTCCCGGCTTCGACGAATCGCACGGGCACTTCACCGGACTCGGCCAGGCGCTCAGCGAACTCAAGCTGATGGGCGTGCCGACCTGGCAGGACATCGCGCAGATGGTGGCCGACGCCGCCAAGACCGCGAAGCCCGGCGCGTGGATCCAGGGCCGCGGCTGGCACCAGGAGAAGTGGACCAAGTCGCCGGGCCGCATCGTGAAGGGGTTCCAGACGAACGACCTGATCAACAAGGCGGCGCCGAACAACCCGGTGGTGCTCGGCCACGCCAGCGGTCACGCGCTCATCGCCAACGACGCGGCGCTCAAGCTGGCCGGCATCACCGCCGCCACGCCGAGCCCGCCGGGCGGCGAGATCATCAAGGATGCGAGCGGCCGGCCGACGGGCGTGTTCGTGGACGACGCGCAGGGGCTCATCCGCCGCGCGCTCGCCAAGCGCTCGCCAAGCGCACCCCCGACCGAAGTCGAGGAGGACTTCCGGAACGAGATCCATCTGGCCACGCAGAACGCGCTGGCCAACGGTGTGACGTACTTCCAGGACATGGGCGAGAGCTTCGCCACCATCGACGCGATCAAGAAGATGGTGGACGAGGGCGACATGCCGTTGCGCCTCTACATCCTCGTGGACCAGGGCGAGGCGCGCCCCGACGACATCGACTCGCTGGTGGCGCACCGGATGATCGACTACGGCAACGGGCACCTCACCGTGCGCGCCATCGGCGAGATCACCTCCGACGGCGCGCTCGGCTCGCGCAGCGCCTGGATGCTCAAGCCCTATGACGACGATCCCACGAATACCGGGCTCAACGTCACCAAGATGTCCCGCATCAAGGAGATCGCCGAGATCGGGCTGGCGCACGACTTTCAGATCTCGGTGCACGCCATCGGCGACCGCGCCAACCGCGAGACGCTCGACACGTACGAAGCCGTGTTCAAGGAGCACGACGTCAAGAGCGACACGCTGCGCTGGCGCATCGAGCACGCGCAGCATCTGAACCCCAGCGACATTCCGCGCTTCGCGCAGATGGGCGTGGTGGCGAGCATGCAGGGGATCCACGCCTGCTCCGACGCGCCGTACGTGCTGCCGCGGCTCGGCATGAAGCGCGCCGAGGAGGGCGCGTACGTGTGGCAGACGCTGTGGAAGACGGGCGCCGTGGTCACCAACGGCACCGACGTTCCGGTGGAGGACATCAGCCCCATCGCGTCGTTCCACTGCAGTGTGACGCGCGACATGGTGGGCACCGACTCGGCGTTCTTCCCGGCGCAGAAGCTCACGCGCGAGCAGGCGCTGCAGACGTACACCATGAACGGCGCCTACGTCGCGTTCCACGAGCACCAGATGGGATCGCTGACGCCCGGCAAGTGGGCCGACATCACGGTGCTGTCGCGCGACATCATGACCGTGCCGCCGGACTCGATTCTCGGGACGAAGGTGTTGTACACGATCGTGGGCGGCAAGGTGGTGTACACGGGGCCGGACGCCGCGCGGCACTAGCAGTTCGGCTGGGCGGCCCGTGGGCGTCTAGTTTCCCTGGTTCGCCTCGTGCGCCGACTCCTGTAGCAACCGCACGGTGGCCTCGTCCAGCGCGAGCATCTGGCCGTTGACCACCGCCGAGACGGGGAGCAGCCGCGCGTCGTGCCCCGTGATCCGCTCATACATCACGAGCGCCGCCAGGTAGGTGCCGATGGGGCTCGGGTGGAGCCCGTCGGCGGCGTACACGGTGAGCGTCGGGTCTTTCTGCAGCGCGATCACCCAGGCCTGGCCGGCGGGGAGGAAGAGGCCGTTCACCGCCTGGGCGGCGGCGAGGTACGACTGTCGCACGTCGTCGAACGCCCACTGGCGATCGGCGGTGGGCCAGACCATGAACAGCGCCGGCGTCGCGCCCACCGCCCGGATGTGCGGCGCGAACATCGTGGCCCAGAGCACCAGTGAATCGCGGTTCGCGGGGAGGGACGACGATCCCTGCTGCAGCACGACGTATTCCCATCCGCCGAGTTCGATGGCGTCCAGCGCGTCGGAGCCGCCGTTCAGATGGTCGATCAGCGCGAAGTTCGGCCGGGCCACGGTCATCACGCGAATCGTATCGCCGGCCGACGCGGCGAGCGCCGCGAGCGTGCCCGGCAGGTCGTTCACGTACGTGAGACTGTTGCCGATGAAGAGGACGTGGTGCCCGCCGGCGGCAGGCGGCTCGAGAAGCCGGCCGCCCGACAGACAGCTCAGGCCGGCCGCGAGGACCGCCCACCATCGGGTGCAGCGAAGAAGCCGCGACATGCTGTCACGGTACGCGGAACGGTCGTCAGCGCCAGCGTGACGAGCGAATGCATCCGACACGCGAACCGCTCCCCGACACTTTCCTGACGAGCGGCACGGACACCCATGCGCCGCAGGTCGTCAACGCGCGGTCGTGGAACCGGCGGGGCGTCGGGTCGTCGTGCGCCGATTCGAATCGCGTCGGTGAAGGCGTTAGTTTGAGGGAACGGGGCCGGTCGCACATGGGGCTGTTTGGCGATGGGGTAGACCGGCCCGGTGAAGGACACGGGAGGAGACGATGCAACTCGATCTCAGCGATCATGAGGCCCAGCTCCTACAGGAACTGCTGCAGGACTATCTGCCTGGCCTGAAGCGGGAAGTCGCTCACACGGAGAAGCACACGCTTCGCCACGAACTCGTGGAGCGCCAGAACCTGGTCGAACGGCTACTCGACAAGATCGGATCGGTCGCGCCCTGACGGCGATCGTGCACGTTCGCATTCGGCGGCCCGCTGCCCTCGCCGCGACGCTGCTCGCGGCGGCGGCGTGCGGGACCGCCCCGCCGTCCCGACCACCGGCTGCGGCTCCGGAGCCGGCGGCCCACCGCTACGACCCGG
>CAWGJO010000031.1:0-55999 GCA_963822945.1 uncultured Gemmatimonadaceae bacterium
TGGCCAGGGCGTGTCCGCGCTCGTCGGCCTCCAGCCGCACCCGGTCGCCCACGGCGAGTTTGAGGACGGTCGCGGGCCGCGGCCACCGTGTCGCGGCGGATGGTGCCGCCGCGCGCCGGCCCACGTCCGGCCTTCTTCAGGCGGCCGCGCAACGAGACTCATGCACGGTGCCGTCGGCGGTGACCACGTGCCACACGCCCCCCGTGCCCTGGGTGACCACCGTGCCGATCACCCCGCGTCGTCGCTCACGGCGTCTCCGGGGTCGTCGGCCCGCATGGCGTCCCACCAACGCCGGGCCGGCGCTCCCCGTCGCGCGCGGCGATCAGCGCGTCCAGCGCGCGCTTCACCTCGGCCAGCGGCATCCCGCCCGCCGCCGCCCGCGCCGCGGCTCCGACGGCGCGTGGGCGAGATAGTCCGATTCCAGGTGCCCCTGCGGGCGGCCGCGCCCACGCGGGCCCACTGGATGAACAGCAGATAGGCCCCGAACGCCGCGCCGCCATCCGGCGTCTCGTCGGCCACGATCTCGACGCTGTACGAGAAGCCGTCCGATCCCTCGAACGCGGCCGGGCGGTCGTGCACCGCCATGTATCCCCCGAGCGTGTTGGCGTCGCCCTTGGAATGGTCGGCGGGAAGAAACTGCCCGGACACGATCAGTGGCGGTTGCCCACCATCTCGCGCAGCACGTTGCCGGTGATGAAGGCGACGTTCGCCGGACGCTCGGCCAGCCGCCGCATGAGATACGGGTACCACTGCGTGCCGAACGGCACGTACACGCGCATGCGATAGCCGTCGGCCACGAGTTGCTCCTGCAGATCCCGGCGCACGCCGTAGAGCATCTGGAACTCGAACCGGTCGGGCGGGATGCCGCGCTCGGTCGCGAACCGCTTGGCCTCTTCCACCAGCGCCGGATCGTGGGTCGCGATGGCGGATAGTTGGCGTGCTCAGCAGCGTGTGCATGCACTTCACGTAGTTGGCGTCCACGTCCTTCTTGTCGGGATAGGCCACCGCGGCCGGCTCCTTGTACGCGCCCTTGCAGATCCGCACCCGGCACTTGAGCTGCACCGCGCGCTCGGCGTCGGCGAACGTGCGGTACAGATAGCTCTGGAGCACGATGCCCACGTGCTGCTTGAAGCCGGGATAGAGCCGGTCCTCGAACAGCCGCAGCGTACGCTCGGTGTATGCGCTCGACTCCATGTCGACCCGCACGAAGGTGCCGTAGCGCTGGGCCCGCTCGAGAATGTCGCGCATGATCGAGACGCACAACTCCTCGGAGATGTCGAGCCCCATGGCGGTGAGCTTCACCGAGACGTTGCAGTCGAGCCCTTCGGCGTTGATCCGATCGAGGATGTGAGGTACTCGTCGCGGGCGGCTCGCGCCTCCTGCTCGTTGTGCACGCTCTCGCCCAGCAGGTCGAGCGACGCCGAGATGCCCTTGGCGTTGAGTCCGCGCACGGCCGCCACGGCCTCGTCGAGGCGCTCACCGGCCACGAACCGCCGGGCGAAGGACTTGGCGAGCCGGTTCTTGCGCACGAAACGGAACACCCGCGGCTGATTTGACAGGTACAACAGTGTCGAGCGAAACATGCGACCTCAGGGGGTATCGGGCGGAGGGACCACCCGAAAAATAGACGGCCCGCGCGGAAACGCGGGCCGAAATGGTCAGGGGTTGATGGAACGGAACGGCGCGTTCACGGCGAACGGCTCGACGATGCGCAGCACCGGGTAGTTCTTGCCGGGTCCGATCCAGTCGTCCATGACGTTCCAGGTCGTGAACCCGTCGTCGCTCTCCGGCTCCAGCAGGTACATGGCGAGGATCGCCAGGGGCTGCGCCTCGCGCACCATGTAGGTGCCCGCCGGCAGGGTCACGGCGGGGCGACCAGAGGCCCTCCAGCCGCTCCTCGATGATGGCCCTGGTATTCCTGCGGGTCCGGATCAGCGAATCGATCGCGAACCGTTCGGCGGCGACGTTCAGCGAATCCACGAGCTGCTCCACGAACACGCCGTGCAGGCTGCAGCCGGGCCACCAACGGCTTCTGGTCGGGCCCGAAGGCATAGGCCACCGGCATCCGCCGATGCAGGGTGCGACTGGAAACGGTCGTATACCGGCATGCGTTCGGTGTGGAACTTGCCGATGCGCTTGTAGCCGCGCTTCACCCCGGGCAGCTTCTCGGTGCTGTCGGGGAGCTTGGCCGAGGTCCTCGAGGATGATGTCGGCAATTCCGGATGCTGGGTGTACTCCGAGCGCAACGACACGTACGGGCGCCTTGGAGGGGGTGGTGCCGGCCTCGATCGTCTTGCGGTCGGCCTCGTGCGTCACGCTCGACGATCTCGTCCTTGTTGGCCGCGATCAGCGACAGCAGCTCGCCCACGAACGGCATACGTCGACGCGATGCGGGTGCGGAAGGGTCATGCGAGTAGGCTTCGCTGAGCACGGAGATCCGGCCGCGAAGTCCGTAGTAGTTGGTGCCGTATCGCGGCCGCGCGTCGTAGGTGTACCATCCGCGCGGCATGCGCCGGGGGCGACTCGACGTTGCCGTAGTCGAAGGTCTGGATGCGCTCGCGGGCCAGCAGGTTGCGCCGCACGGCGGGCAGCAGCGTGTCCATGGTGAACGGCCCCGTGTACATCGCGGTGGGGCTGAGCGAGGCCGCGTAGGTGAGCGCGTAGCCGTGGTAGGTGCCGTCGGTGGTGTGCAGGTCCACGAAGACATCGGGGTCCCACGTATCGAACATGCGCAGCGACGCCTGGGTTTCCGGCGCGTCGGCCTTGACGTAGTCGCGGTTGAGGTCGAGCCCCTGCCCGTTGGCCCGCTGTCCGATCATCTCGGGTCCGTCCTGCGACGGCCGCAGCTGTTCCTGGTGGCCGAACTTCTCGTTGCCGTCGGCGTTGTAGATCGGCACCACCACGAGCACCAGCGAATCGAGCACGTTGGGGGCCTTGTCGTCGGTCAGCTCGCGGAGCATGGAGAGCATGGCCTCCTTGCCCTCCACCTCGCCGGCGTGGATGTCGGCCTGGATGTAGACGATGGGCCGGTTGAGCCGCTGGGCTTCGGCGGCCGTCCGGACGAGCGGGCGCGATGCCACGACGTAGGGGATCTCGCGCCCCTCGCTGGTCTTGCCGATATCGCCGGTGAAAATCTGGTCGCTCTCCATCGACTTCAGCGTGTCGATGAACGCCAGGACGTCCGCGTAGTGCGACGTCTCCTGGAAGTTGGTGCGTTCGGCCCGCGTGAGCGGGCGCCGATTGGAGAAGTCGGTGGGATAGACGGCGTGGATGTTCACCGCCGACACTGCGCCCTCGTCCCGGCGGGCGGGGCCCGGCCCCTGGCCCGGCGGCGGACCGCCGGCGGGGGCACCGCCCCCGCAGGAGACGGCGAAGGCAGCCGCAGCGAGCGGCGTCAGGACGCGGACGAGCGAACGGGCCATGACTGATCTCACGGATGAATGAATGGCGCCGGGAACAGGGAATTGTACCCCGATGGCGCCTCGGCGGTCTAGGGACCGGTCAGGGCTGGGGTGGCAGCGGGACCCCGCCGTGGCGCAGCGCGGCCCCCCGGGCCCGGGTCGTGGTGGCGGCAGCGGGGTCGGCGCCGCGGTCGATGTCCTGACGCACGCTGCGCTGGTAGGCGGCGAAGTCCGCGTCCCGCAGGCCGGCCCGTTCGAGCGAGGCCACGGCCGACGAGGCGGTCGCCGCGGGCACCCCGCGCGCCACGAGGTCGGTGAGCACCATGATCGGCGTGGTGAGCTGCCGCCCCACCGCCACCCGGCGCAGCCGGGTGAGTTCGGCGCCCGTGACGCCGGCGTGGATGGCGTGCGCGCCGGCCGTGATCTCGGCGTCGCTCGAGGCCCGGCCCAGCGCGTCGCGGGAGCGCCGCAGTTCCCCGGCCAGCGAATGGACCGCGGCCACGATGCGGGGGCCGGCGGCTCGCTTTCCGGCGCCCTCGAGCGCCTTGTTCACGAGCACGTCCGAGGGCAGCCCCTCCACGCGCGCCGAGTCGATGATCGCCAGCACGGCGGTCCGCGTCGGGGCGTCGAGGGCGGTATTCAGACGGGAGATCGGCGCGCGCTGAGCCGAGGCGGCCGATGCGATGAAGAGCATCGCCGCCGCGCACCATGACGGCCGCATCAAGGCGTGTCTTCGACGACCAGAGCCGAGTTGGGCTTGCCGAAATCCTCGTCGGCCACGCGGGGCGCAGCGGGATCGGGAACCCACAGGGAGTCGTCTACCAGGAAAGCGTAGCGATGATGCCCTGGGGGAATGGGCGTGGTGAGCGACCAGACGCCGCCGCCGCGGTTCTCGGCGGCGTATGCATCGTGGGAGACGTCCCACCCGTTGAAGTCGCCGACCACCTGAACCGTCTTGGCGTCGGGCGCCACCAGCACGAACTGCACGGGTTGGCCGCGCGGCGCCCGCATGGCCGGCACCACGGCCACCCCGAACATCCCGGCGGCCACGGCGGCGAACGCCGACCACACCCGCCACCGGGGCATGGGCATGAGCGGCGAGATGAGGCGCAGCGGGCGCACGGCGGCGGCCCGGATGGCCCGCATCACGCGCCGGTCGAACGACGCGTCCAGCGGCGCCGGCCGGCGCAGTTCGGACACCACTCTCTCGAGTCGCGTTCTGTCGATGTCAGGCACTGCGCACCTCCTCCAACAGCACGCGCAGGCGGTCGCACGCGCGCATCACTCGCATCTTCAACGCCGAAACGCCGACCCCGGTCAACTCCGCCATCTCGTCGTACCCCAACCCCTCCACGTACTTCAGGAGGAACGCCTCGCGTTGTTCGGGGCGCAGTTCGGAAAGCGCCCGGTCGATCTCCTCCCGCCACGCCCACTGGTCGGCCGGATGCTCCTCCGATGCGCTGAGCAGCGCGCCCTCGTCCGCCAGGAAGGTCCGCGCGCGGCGCGCGCGGCGTGCCCCGGTGGTTCGACACCGGTTCACGAGAATGCGGAACAGCCACGCGCCGAACCGTTCCGGATCCTCACACCGTCCCAACGAGCGATACGCGCGCACGAACGCGTCCTGCAGCACCTCATCCGCGTCCTCGCGGTTGCCGAGCATGTGCATGGCGTACCGGGCGCACGAGTCGCGATATCGCGCCACGAGCGTCGCGAACGCATCCACGTCGCCCGCCAGCACCTGCGCGACGATCACCGCGTCACTGCGTCCATCCATAACGATCTGACCTTTCCAGAAGGAGTGGAGTCACAGCACCAGACTCGACCGGCGCCCGTCGTGCCGTCAGACGGGTCGTCCCTCGGCGGGATAGAACCGCTGGCGGTCGCGGGCCATGTCGAGCAGGAGTTCCGCCGGTTCGAACCGCGGCGAGAACCGGGCGTGCAGTTCCTCGAGACGGCGAACGACCTCCCCGACGCCCAGACTATCAATGTACCGAAACGGGCCCCCGCGGAAGGGCGGGAACCCGATCCCGAACACCGCCCCGATATCACCGTCCCTCGGCGACCGGAGGATACCGTCCTGCAGGCAGTGCACGGCTTCATTTACCATCGCCAGCGTGCAGCGTTCCACGATCTCCCCGCCCGGCATGGGCATCCGCTGCCGCCCCTCGCCGATGAGGTCGTAGATCGTGGGGTCCACCCCGCTCTTCTTGCCGTGTTTGTCGTACCGGTAGAACCCCGAACCTCCCTTGCGCCCGGTCCGCCCCGACTCGACCACCCGGCGCAGGGCATGCGAGGGCGCCATGCGGTGGCCGAACGCCTCCGACAGCACGAGCCCCACCTTGCCAGCCACGTCGATGCCCACCTCGTCGAGCAGCGTGATCGGACCCACCGGGAATCCGAACTCCACCAGCGCGCCGTCGATCTGGTCGACGGCCACGTTCTCGTCGAGGAGCAGTCCGGCCTCGTTCATGTAGGCCGAGAGCGTCCGCGTGGTGTAGAACCCGGGCCCATCGCGGACGACGATCACCGTCTTCCCGAGCTTGCGCCCGTAGTCCACCGCGGTGACCACGGCCTCCCGGGCGGTGCGCTCGGTGACGATGACCTCGAGCAGCGGCATGCGGTGCACGGGCGAGAAGAAGTGCATGCCGAGCACGCGTTCCGGACGCCGCGCGGCGGCCGCGATCTCGGTGATCGGAATCGTGCTCGTGTTCGACGCGTATACGGCGTCGGGCCCGAGCGCCGGCTCGACCTCCTGGAGCACCTGGTGCTTGAGCCCCAGGTCCTCGAACACGGCCTCGATCACGAGGTCGGCGTTCCCGAAGCCGGTGTAGTCGGTGGTGCCGCTGACCAGGATCAACTGGTCGGCGAACTGCTGCCGGGTGATGCGGCGGCGGGTCAGCCTCTCGCCGAGCACCGCGCGCACGGCGGCCAGTCCCCGGCCCACGCGGCCGGCGTCGGTGTCCTTGAGCCGCACCGGCGTGCCGTGCTGCGCGGCGATGCCGGCGATGCCGGCGCCCATGAATCCCGCGCCGAGCACGCCCAGCTTGTGCACCGGCATGGGCGGCGGCACCGGCGGATCCACGCCCATGTCCTTTTTGAGCGCGTTCGTGGCGAAGAAGAGAAAGATCAACTCGCGCGACACCGGGGTCATGGCCAGTTCGCCGAACCGGCGCGACTCCTCGCGCAGTCCCGCGGCCATCCCCCGCTCGAGGCCGGTGCGCACCACATCCAGCGCCGCGAGCGGCGCCGGGAAGTGGCCGTGCGTCTTGGCGAGCACGTTCTCCCGGGCCTTGCGGAACACCACGCTGCGGCCCGCGAAGTTGGTGTCGAGCAGCAGCCCCGTGGCGCCGGCCCCGTGGCCGCGCCGCGACGGCTTCCGGCTGCCGTCGGCCAGCTCGCGGGCGCGCGCCAGCGCGATCTCGCCGAGGATGGCCGGGTGCACCATTTCGTCCACCAGTCCCAGTTGCAGCGCCTTCTTGGCCCGGATGTTCTTGCCGGTGAGGATCATGTCGAGCGCTGCCTGCAGCCCAACCAGCCGCGGCAGCCGCTGCGTGCCCCCCATGCCGGGGATGAGGCCCAGCTGCACCTCGGGCACGGCGAGCACCGTCTTGGCGTGGTCGGTGCAGATCCGGTAGCGGCAGGCCAGCGCCAGTTCGAGCCCGCCGCCCATGCATGCGCCGTGAATGGCCGCCACCACGGGCACGCGCAGCGCCGCCAACGCGTTGAGCGCATCCTGCCCGAGCTGGCTGGCCCCCGCGGCGTCGATCTCGCGCCGGAAGTCGAGGAACTGCTCGATGTCGGCGCCGACGATGAACGAGTCGCCCTTGCCGCTCACGATCACGCATGCGCGCACGCTCGCGTCGGCATCCACGTCGGCGATGGCCCGGGTGAGCTCCTCGCCGAGCGCGCGCGTGAGCTTGTTCACCGGCTCGCCCGGCACGTCGAGCGTGAGCACCAGCACGTCGTCCTGTCGATCGAGGCGAATGGCGGGCATCGGCGGCTCCTCGTTCATACGCGCTCGATGACCATGGCGTGGCCCAGCCCGCCGGCCGCGCACACGGTCATCAGTCCGAACTGTCCGTCCCGCCGCGCCAGCTCGTTGGCCAGCGTGGTGAGAATGCGCCCGCCGGTGGCGCCGAAGGGATGCCCGATGGCGATCGACCCGCCCATCACGTTCAACCGCGAGCGATCCACCTCGCCCACCGGCTGGCTGAACCCGGCGCGCTCGGCCCACGCCCGCGATTCGAACCCCTGCAGGTTGCACAGCACCTGCGACGCGAACGCCTCGTGCATCTCCACGAGGTCCATGTCGGCCAGGGTGAGCCCGGCGCGCTGCAGGGCGAGCGGGGCCGCGAGCACCGGTCCCATGAGCAGCTGTTCCGCGGGGTCGAGCGCGGCGTAGGCGTACGAGCGAATGAAGGCGAGCGGCACGTACCCGAGCGTGCGGGCGCGCTCCTCGCTCATCAGCAGCACGGCGCTCGCGCCGTCGGTGAGCGGCGACGCATTGCCGGCCGTCACGGTGCCGTAGCGCCGATCGAACACGGGCTTGAGCTTGCGCATCTGTTCGATGCTGGTGTCGGTGCGAATGCCGTTGTCGCTCGACACCGCGACGTCGTATCTGGGCGGCACCCACACCGTGGCGATCTCCGCCGTCAGCCGCCCGTCCTGCGTGCCCACCGCGGCCAGCCGGTGCGACCGCAGGGCGAACTGATCCTGATCCTCACGCGGGATATGGTTGATCTTGGCCATCTTCTCCGCGCTCTGCCCCATCGTCTCCCCGGTGGTGGGCTCGGCGATGGCCGGCGTGATCGGCACGAAGTCCTTGAGCGTGATGCGCGACAGCGCCGCGATGCGTCCGCCGAGCGATTTGGCGCGCGATGCGGCCACCAGCGCGTCGGACATCCCGCGCGAATGGAGGATCGGCACGTTGGAGAGCGACTCGGCCCCGCCGGCGATCATCACGTCGCGGTGCCCGAGCGCGATCTGATCGGCGGCGTCGGTGATCGCCTGGTTGGCCGACGCGCAGGCCCGGCTCACGGTGTACGCGTCCACGCCCTTGGGCAGCACCGGCATCAGCGATACCTCGCGCGCGATGTTGGGCGCGATCACCGAGTGCACCACGGTGCCGTACACCAGCCCTTCCACCAACTCGCCTTCGAGTTCCGTGCGCTGCAGCAGCTCCGAGACGCAGAGACGCCCGAGGTCGATGGCGCTCAACGAACGGAGCACGGTGCCCGCGCGCGTGAACGGCGTGCGCACGCCCGCGACGATAGCCACCCGGCGCCCGTTCCCGAAACTCGGCATGCCTGCAACTTAGAGGCTCGGTCGCGGCAGGCAACACGGATCGCGCCCCGCTTGTTCCCGGGACGGCCGCATGTCAGCTTTTGACGCTCCATGCCCGACTCGTTCCCTCGACTTCCCGCCCCCGGATCCACCTTCGACCTGCTCGTCGTGGGCGGCGGGGTCACGGGCGCCGGCATCGCACGCGACGCCGCGCTCCGCGGACTCCGCGTGCTGCTGGTCGAGAAGGACGATTTCGCCGGCGGGACGTCCAGCCGCAGCTCCCGGTTGATCCACGGCGGATTGCGCTACCTGGAGCACGGCCAGCTCAAGCTGGTGTTCGAGGCGAGCGCGGAGCGCCGGCGGCTGTTGGCGCTCGCGCCGCACCTGGTGCATCCGCTGCGCTTCGTCTGGCCGGTGTACCGGGGCGCCCGCGTGCCGCTGTGGAAGGTGGCGGCGGGGGTCACGCTGTACGATGCGCTCGCCGCCTTCCGCAACGTCCAGCGCCACCGCCGCCTGTCGGCGCGCGGCGTGCTCGCCGAAGAACCGGCGCTGTCGCCCGAGGGCCTGCGCGGCGGCGTCTCCTACTTCGACGCGGCCACGGACGACGCCCGGCTCACGCTGGCCAACGTGCTCGACGCCGAACGGGCAGGCGCGGTGGTGGTGAACCACGCCGCGGTACGGAGCTTCGTCATCGAGGCGGGGCGCGTGGTGGGCGCGCGCCTGGTGGACGGGCTCTCCGGCGACGCCGTCGACGTCCACGCGCGCGCGACCGTGAACGCGACGGGGCCGTGGAGCGACGAGGTGCGGCGTCTCGAGGGCGCCGGCGACCGGCCGCACGTGCGCGGCAGCAAGGGAGCGCACATCCTCGTGCCGCATGCGCGGGTGGGCAACCACGCCGCCCTCACCCTGCTCTCACCGATGGACGGCCGGGTGATGTTCGCGCTTCCGGCGGGCGATTTCACCATCTTCGGCACCACCGACACGTTCACCGCCGCCAGCCCCGACCAGGTGCGGGCCTCGGAGGACGACGTGGCGTATCTGCTGCGCGCGGCGAACACGTTCTTCCCGTCGTCGCGCCTCGGGCGGGCCGACGTCGTGAGCGCGTGGGCCGGCATCCGGCCGCTCGTAGCCACGTCGGCCGATTCGCCGAACGCCGCGTCGCGGGAACACGCCATCGCGGTCACACCGGCCGGCGTGGTGACGATCACGGGCGGCAAGCTCACCACGTACCGCATCATGGCCGCGCAGGTGGTCAACGTGGTATGCCGGCGCATCGGCGCGGGAGGCGCGTCCACCACCGCGCACGCCCCGCTGCCCGACGACGGGCCGGCGCGCGACGCCGCCTGCGCGCGCGATGCGCGCGCGGGCACGCCGATCGTGGAAGGGCGCCCGTGGCGCTGGGGCGAGCTGCGCTGGGCCGTGGAGTCGGCGCACGCGCGCACGCTGGCCGACCTGCTCATCCGGCGCACGAAGCTGGCGTTCGAGACGCCGGATCACGCCATGCGCGTGGCGCCGGCGGTGGCGGAGTACGTAGCGCCGCAGCTGGGGTGGGAGGGAGCCGCGCGGCAGGCCGCGGTGGACGAGTACGCCGCGGAGGTCGACCGGATCTTCGGCGTCGACGCGGGCGCCGGGGTGTAGGAGCGGCGGCTACTTCCCCTTGCTCGCCACCTCGTCGTGGATCGTGTACAACTCGATCACCAGGAGCTGCCGCGTCAGCGCCGGCAGGCGCAGCACCACCTCGTCGCCCACCGCCTTGTTCAGCAGGGCGCGCCCGATGGGAGACGCCATGGTGACGTGCCCGTCCTCGAACTCCACCGCATCGCCGAACACCAGGTAGTACGTCTCGCGCTCCTTGGACTTCCGGTCCTCGACGATCACGCGCGAGCCCAACCCCACCTTGTCGGTCGGGATCTGCGCCGGGTCGATAGACGACAGCTTGCTCAGCCGCTGGCGCAACTGCCCCAGCCGGGCCTGCACGAACTGCTGCCGTTCGAGGGCGGCCTTGTATTCGCTGTTCTCGCGCAGGTCGCCGAGTTCCACGGCTTTCCGGATCTCATTGGGAAGCGTGACGTTCAGCTCGTACTGCAGCCGCTCGACTTCCGCGCCCAGTTTCTGTTTCAGCGCTTCGATCATGGGACGTACCGACAGGGTACAAAAAAAGGAGACGCCCGGCTGAGTGGCCGGGCGCCGTTACCGCGACGAACCCCGCACACCCGCTATTGCCGCTCGCGGCTGGAGGTGAAGAGCGGAACCTTCGTTCGGGCGTCGTGACTCATACTCTGATAGTATCGAGGCCCGGCACCTTCGTCCAGCGGCAGTGCGGCTCTAAACGTTTCGGCTAGACTTCGGTTCATGATCCGGCTCGAGCCCCACGGCGACGTAACCCGCCTGCGCATGAGCACCTGGCGCAGCCGGGCCATCGACTACGAGGTGAGCGCCTACTTCGCTCACGGGACGCTCATCGATTGCGGGTTCCCCGACGCGGCCCGCGAGCTCGAACCGGTGCTCCGGCAGTTGCGGCCGGCCGGCGCCGTCATCACCCACGCGCACGAAGACCACGCCGGCAACGTCGCGCTGCTCGCCCGCCTCGACATTCCCCTCTGGATGTCCGCCGATACCCTGGCCGAACTGCGGGCCGGCCACCACATCCGCGCCTACCGGCGCTTCACCTGGGGACGCCCGCGCGCGTTCACCGGCGCGGTGGAACCCTTCGACCCGCGGCCGCTGCGGATCATCTCCACGCCGGGCCACTGCCCCGACCATCACATCGTCTGGGACGCCGAGCGCGGCACGCTCTACTCCGCGGACCTCTGGCTCGGCGTGCACGTCAAGGTGATGCACGTGGAGGAGGATCCCCGGCAATTGCTGCGCGATCTCCACGCAGCCGCCGCGCTCCAGCCGGAGCGGATGTTCGACGCCCACCGCGGGCCGGTGCGCGATCCGGTGCGCGCGCTCGAAGCCAAGGCAGAATGGCTGGCCGGAATCATCGACGTCATCGAACGCCGCGTGCGCGAGGGCTGGGACGACCGCCTGATCGTACGGGCCGTGCTCGGTGGCGAGGAACGAACCGGGTTCGCCTCGCGCGGCGAGTACGCGCGCGCTAACCTGGTGCGGAACGTCCGCGCGACGATGACCGGCGCGGCGGCCTCCACCGCCGCGCCGCTGCCCACGCCCCATTCCCCATGAACCCCCTGCTCGTTGCCATCGTCGTGCTGCTCACCGCCGCCCTGGGGCTGCTGGTGGCGCTCCTGGTGCGCACGCGACCCGCCAACGGCGCGGCGGTGGAACAGCGCATCGCCGAACTGCAACGCGGACTCGACCGCGCCGACCAGGTGGTGCGCGAGGAGATGGGCCGCAACCGCGAGGAGACCGCCGCCTCGCTGGCCCGCGTGACGCAGGCGCTCGATCAGAGGCTGGCGCAGGTGCAGCGCGGACTGGGCGAGATGCAGACACTCGCCGAGGGAGTAGGCGACCTCAAGCGCGTGCTCACCAACGTGAAGACGCGCGGCGTGCTCGGCGAATGGCAGCTCCAGGCGCTGCTCGAGCAGCTGCTCACCCCCGACCAGTTCGCGCGCAACGTCAAGCCGAACCCGCTGCGTGACGCGATCGTCGAGTTCGCCATCCGCATCCCCGCGCAGGGCGCCAACGGCCACGGCATGTGGCTGCCGGTGGACAGCAAGTATCCGGCGGAGGACTACGCCCGGTTGTTCGAAGCCCAGGAGCGCGCCGACGCGCCCGCCGTCGCCGCCGCGCAGAAAGCGCTCGGCAACGCGGTGCGGCGCTCGGCCGATGACATCCGCGCCAAGTACATCGACCCGCCCAACACCACCGACTACGCGATTCTCTTCCTGCCGTCGGAGGGACTGTTCGCCGAGGTCGTCCGGCTGCCGGGGCTCGTGGAGGCGCTGAGCGCCGAGTGCCGGGTGATGATCGCCGGCCCCACCACCTTCGCCACGCTGCTCAACTGCCTGCAGATGGGGTTCCGGTCCATGGCGCTCGCCGAGCGCTCGGAAGAGGTGTGGCGCCTGCTCGGCGCCGTGCGCGCCGAGTTCGGGAAGTTCGGTGAGAGCGTGTCGTCGGCGCAGAAGAAGCTCGGCCTGGCCGCGGACGCCGTGGAGCAGATCGCCGTGCGCGCCCGCGCCATGGACCGGAAGCTGCGCGACGTGGAACAGCTTCCCGCCGGCGAGGAATCGGAGCCGCCGCTGCTCGCGCCCTGACCCGAGAGCCCGGCGCGAGCGCGACGGTCGCCGGTCAGCCCCCGCTCTTCTCGAACTCGCGGATCAACCGCTTCATCATCGCGCCGCGCTTGTCGTACAGCCGCTTCAGCGGACGCTTCTCGTGCTTGGCGTGCGCGTACGACGTGAGCACCGGCAGCGCCACCGTCGAGTCCAGATAGCACACCACCGCGTCGGGCAGCCGGTCGGGATCGATCTTCCCCCAACTCACCGCCTCGGCCGGCGTGGCGCCCGACAGGCCGCCCGTATCGGGGCGCGCGTCGGTGATCTGCAGGAAGTAGTCGTGCCCCTTCTCGTCGATGCCCAGCACTTCCTGGATCTGCGGCTCCGTCTGCAGCATGAAGTTCTTGGGACTGCCGCCGCCGCAGATGAACACGCCCGACTTGCCGCCGCTGCGCTTGGCGTTCAGCACGATGGACGCCGTCTCGTTCACGTCGAGGTTGGGATCGATCACGCACTTGTTCCCCTCGAGCGCCAGCGCCGCCACGTTCATGCCGATGGACGAGTCGCCGGGCGACGAGGTGTAGATGGGCACGCCCGCGGCGTACGCCGCCGAGAGCAGCGACTTCTGCCCGATGCCCAGCGCCTTCTCGCGCTCGCGCACGTACTTGCCGCACAGATAGTGGAACTCGGCGCTCGACATCGCGTGCTGGAATTCCTTCCCCTGAATGATCTTGCGGAAGAAGGCGTCGGTACTGAGCAGGACGTCGTAGTCGAAGAAGATGTCGTAGATGCGCACCACGCCCTCTTCGCGCAGCACCACGTCGCTCTCCTGCGCGTTGCCCCGGTGCATCATGAGGCCGAGGCCGAAGTGCGTGTCGTGGTACAGATTGGCGCCCGTGGAGATGATCCAGTCCACGAATCCCGACTCGATGAGCGGGATGATGGCCGACATGCCGATGCCCGCCGGCGTGAGGGCGCCGGTGAGCGTGAGCCCAACGGTGACGTCCTTGTCGAGCATCTTGGTGGTGAACAACTGGCACGCCTCGCGCAGCCGGGCGGCGTTGTAGGCCAGGAAGGTGCCCTCGACGAGATCGACGACGGTCTCGCGGCCGTCGATGCGGCGTGGATCGATCCGGCCGCCGCGCAGGAAGCGGCTCTTCTCGGCGCTGGTGTGGCGGGCGCCCGCCGCCTCGCGCTGCTCGGCGGCCTTCTTCTGCGCCGCCTTGGGGCCCGCCGCCGATGCGCGCTCGCCCGTACCGTGGCGCGACGCCTTGAACCCGCCGCGCTCGCGCCCCGTCGTCTTCGTTGTCGTCCCCTTCTTCTTGGCCATGCCGTCAGCTCCGCCCTTCTTCTTTGAGTTTCTGGTGGTTCAGGCTCTGCTGGGCCTGGATGACCACGCTCGCCGCTTCCGCGGGATCGTCGGTCACGATCATCAGATCCATGTCGCCCGGCGAGATCTTGCCCTCGGTGAGCACGCGCGTCTGCAGCCAGCGGATGAAGCCCGCCCAGTAGTGGCGTCCGAAAAAGACGACCGGAAACTGGTAGATCTTGCCGGTCTGGATGAGCGTCAGCGCTTCGAACGCTTCGTCGAGCGTGCCGAAGCCGCCCGGGAAGATAATGAACGCGTCGGAGTATTTGATGAACATCGTCTTCCGGACGAAGAAGTACCGGAAGTTGATGAGCGTATCGATGTACGGGTTGGCGCCCTGCTCGAACGGCAGCTCGATGTTGCAGCCGATGGAGAGGCCGCCGCCGAGCTTGGCACCGTGGTTGGCGGCTTCCATGATGCCCGGGCCGCCGCCGGTGATGATGGCGAAGCCCGCTTCGGCCAGCAGCCGCGCCGTTTCCTTGGCGGCCTCGTACTGCGGCTCGTTGGGGTGCGTGCGGGCCGAGCCGAAGATCGTCACGCCCTTGGCCACGTGGGCCAGCGAGTCGAAGCCCTCGATGAACTCGCCCATGATGCGCATCACGCGCCAGGGATCGGTGCGGGTGAAGTCCGCTGGATCGGTGTGCCGTTGGAGGAGCTTCTGGTCCTCGGTCATGATGACGTCGCGAATCGCGTCGTCCACCGGCCGCGTCTTGACGCGCGAGGGCGGCTTGCGGCCGGCCGCAATGTGACCGGCTTCGGTGCGCTCGCGGTACCCCTCGCGCGCATCGCGCGCCGCGCTCTGCATCAACTCCAGGTCGGCCCGCTTGCCCGACGCGGTCTTCGGCGGCCGCGGCGGCCGAGGGCCCCGCTTGCGAGCGGGAGGGCCGCTTCGCTTGAATGCTGACATACCACGGATCTCGGCGTAAAAGGAAACGCGCGCTCGCGGCGCGCGCGTAGGGAGTTTACGCCAAGGCCCGCGTGCCGCGCCAGCGAGCGGGTTGCCCCGGGCGCGCTCCCGCGCTTGCTTTGCTTCCCATGCCCCCTCAGGTCACGCACGCCGTCCCCCCCGGCTCGACGCCGGGGCACCCGTCGCATTGATGTCAGTCGTCGTCCTGCTCGCCGACGGCGTGCGTCCCGACACGCTCGCCGCCGCCATCGATTCCGGAGCTCTGCCCGCCCTCGCGCGCCTGCGCGCGGAGGGAGCCATGCATGCGGTGAGCACCGTATTTCCGTCGGTCACCGGCCCGGCCTATGCGCCCTTTCTCATGGGGCGCTTTCCGGGACCCGTCGGGCTGCCGGGGCTCCGCTGGTTCGACCGCGATCGCAGCGCCTGTTCCTTTCCCGACTATACCCGCAGCTACGTCGGGTATCAGATGCGGGCCGTGGACCGCGACATCGCCGCCGACGCGCCCACCATCTTCGAGTTGGCGCCGTCGAGCCTGGCCGCGCTGAGCGTCATCACACGCGGCCTGCCGCCGCGACAAGCGCATCGGCAGCATCACGTTCAAGTCCGCCGTCCGCGCCGCGCGCACACACTTTGCCGGCAACGTGGCCGGGTGGCTCGACATCGACCGCGAGGTGGCCGACGAGGTCGTGCGCCGCGTGGCCGGCGAGCGGCCGGCGTACACCTACGCGGCGTTCACCGGTGTGGACAAGGTGTCGCACGCGCGCGGCCACACGCACCCGATGGTCACCGACGCGCTGCGGATCGTGGACGACGCGGCGGCCCGCATCCGGGCCGACGCCGAGCGCGACGGCCGGTGGCAGGACATGCATCTGTGGATCGTGAGCGACCACGGGCACTCGCCGGTGAAGCAGCACGAGGATCTGGCCGGGCTGCTCACGGTGCACGGCCACCGCGTGGTGGCGCATCCGTGGGTGTTCGTGCCGGCGCCGCAGACGGCGGTGATGGTGAGCGGAAACGCCATGGCGCACCTGTTCCTGGAGGTGCGCCGCCAGGGGCGACCCTGGTGGCCGGCGCTCGGCCCGCGTTGGGAGGGACTCGTCACGCTGCTCCTGTCCCGTCCATCGGTGGACCTCGTGCTGCTGCCGCTGGACAACGAGCGGTGCGAGGTGCGGACGCGGCGCGGCGAGGTGGGCATCGTCTCGCGCGTGGGGGGCTTCTACTCGTACTTCCCCGCCGTTGGCGATCCGCTCGGCGTGGGGCAGGCACTGCAGGGGGTGTGCGCCGACGAGGCGCACGATGCCACCGCCGCCACGGACTACCCCGACTCGATCGTCCAGATCGCCCACCTGGCGGCGTCGCCGAGGGCGGGAGACATCATTCTCTCGGCGTCGCGCGACTGGGACCTCCGGGCGCGGTACGAGCCCATTCCGCACGTGAGTTCGCACGGGGCGCTGCACCGGGAGCACATGATGGTGCCCCTGCTGGTGAACCGTCCGCCGGCGCGCGTGCCGCGGCGCACCACCGACGTGATGCCGAGCAGCCTGGCGGCATTGGGGCTTCCGATTCCGGCATCGCTGGACGGCGCCTCGTTCCTGTAGATTGCCGCCATGGGTTGGACCCGGCTCTCCCTCCAGTTGGCGCTGCGGTCGGTGGCGAACCCCGCCACCGGCGTCGCGTTGCTCCGTGTCGCGTGGCGCTTTCGCCGGCGCGGGTGGTATCGGCGCATCCCCTTCCTGCCGCTCCCGGCGCGCGAGTACGTGCGCTGGCGGATGTACACCGCGTACGGCAGCTACGACTTCGTGCCGCCGGCGGCCGACGTGGTGCGCTACGCGCGGTGGGCCGTGCGCGAGTCGTGAGGCCCGCGATCGAGGAGCGCATCAAGGCGCACGCCTACGCCCTCGGGTTCGACCTGGCGGGCATCGCGACGCTGGGGCCGGCCGAGACGTTCGATGCGTTCCAGCGTTGGCTCGACGCCGGGTACGACGGCGAGATGGCGTATCTGAAGCGCGGCGCCGGGAAGCGGAGTGATACGCGGCTGCCGGTGAGCGGCGCGCGGTCGGCAGTCGTGGTTGCGCTCGATTACGGTGGAAAGGCGCCCGACGGGCCGGTGGCGCGGTACGCCCGCGGCGACGACTACCACGACGTGATGATCGAGCGGCTGAACGAACTGCACCGGCTGGTGGAGCGCGAGACGGGGCACGACGTGCCGGGCAAGGCGTACGTGGACACCGGTCCGATACTCGAACGCGACCTGGCGCGGAAGGCGGGGCTCGGCTGGTTCGGGAAGAACACGAACTTGATCAATCCCAAGCTCGGGTCGTACTTCTTTCTCGGGGAGCTGCTCCTGGATCTGGAGCTGGCGCCCGATGCGCCATTCGACACCGAGCATTGCGGGAGTTGCCGGGCGTGCCTGGATGCCTGTCCCACGCAGGCGTTCGTGGAGCCGGGGGTGCTCGATGCGACCAGGTGCATCTCGTATCTGACCATCGAGTTGAAGGGCGAGATCCCGGCCGAGTTCCACGAGGCCATCGCAAGCGGCGGGCATCTATATGGATGCGATGTGTGTGAGGAGGTGTGCCCCTGGAACGTGAAGTTCGCGCGGGCGGTGCGGGAGCCGAGGTTCGAGGCGCGGAAAGCAATTGGCAGCAAAGCCGCGCCCAGACTCGCCGCGGAGATTCTGGCGATGGATGACGAGGCGTTCCGCGCCGGCTTCAGAGGCTCGGCGATGAAGCGGGCCAAGCGGGCAGGTCTGGAACGGAACGCGCGGGCCGTGTTGCAGAACGTGCCGCCGTCGGCGCAAACGAAGTAGCGCTCGAGCACCGTACTTCCGCCGGATCGGCCGCCACACGATCATTGGCGCATGCCCAAACGCACCATGCTGGTGATCGACGACGAGCCGCAGATCCGGCGGGTGGTGCGCAACGCGCTCGCCTCCGACGAATCGCGCGTCATCGACGCGGCCACCGGCGCCCAGGGACTCGACCTGGCGGCCGCGGAGCAGCCGGACCTCATCGTGCTGGACCTCGGACTCCCCGACCTGTCCGGCGCCGACGTGTGCCGCTCCCTCCGGACCTGGACCAACGTGCCCATTCTGGTTCTCTCGGCGCGGCATTCCGACACCGAGAAGGCGATGCTCCTCGACGCCGGCGCCGACGACTACGTCACCAAGCCGTTCAGCACCGTCGAACTGCAGGCCCGCGTGCGCGCCCTCATTCGCCGACACGTGAGGAGCGAGTCGCCGGAGCGGGAGACCACGTTCTCGGCGGGCGACATCACCATCGACTACGTCGCGAGAACCGTGACCCTTCGCGGCCGCGAGGTGCACCTCACGCCAATCGAATGGGAACTGTTGCGCGTCCTCACGAGCCATGCGAACCGGACGCTGACCCACCAACAACTCTTCGACGAGGTCTGGCACGGCCGGTCGTACGGCGATGCGCAGGCGTACCTGCGCGTGCACGTGGCGCACCTGCGGCGCAAGCTGGAGGCGGACGCCGTGCGACCCCGCCACATCCGGACCGAAGCGGGCGTGGGCTACCGGTTCGTGACGGACTGACCGTGACCCGCGTACCGTCGCGCCTCCTCCCACTCGCCGGTTGGACCGTCGCCCTTGCCGCGTGCGCGGCCGCCATGGTCGCGATCCGGCCGCGGCTCGGCAGCGCCCACGTGGCGCTGCTGCTCCTGGTGATCGTGCTCTTCGGGTCGGCCGCGCACGGCCGCACGGTCGGCCTCTGGCTGGCGACCCTCTCCTTTCTCGTCTTCGACGTCCTGTTCATTCCCCCGTACGGCACACTCGCCGTGCGCGATCCGTTCGATTGGATCGTACTCGTGGTGTTCCTGGCCACGAGCGTGGTCGCCGCTCAACTCCTGGCCCGGGCGCAGGCCCAGGCCCTGGCCGCGGAATCCCGCGCCGCGGAAGTCGACCGGCTGAGCGCGGAGCGCGTGCGGCTGATCGCCGAAGCCCAACATGCCGAAGCGCTCCGCGAAGCCGACCGCCTCAAGGACGCCCTGCTGGCCTCCGTCTCGCACGACCTCCGCACCCCGCTCACCACGATCAAGGCCCTTGCTCACGATCTCGGCCAGCTGGGAGACGAGCGGGCCGAGATCATCGAGCACGAGGCCGACCGGCTGAACCGCGTCGTCACCGACCTGCTGGAGCTGTCGCGGCTCAATGCCGGCGCGCTGGCGCTCCGCGTGGAGGTGAACGCGGTGGACGATCTGTTCGGCTCTCTGCTGCAACAGGTGGAGCCCGCCCTGCCGGATCGTCATTTCGACGTGCGACTCCCAATCGACGATCCCGTGCTCGTGGGACGCTTCGATCTCGCGCACACGCTGCGGATCCTGGTGAATCTGGTGGAGAACGCCGCGAAGTATTCGCCGCCGGACTCACCCATCGAGATTGCCGCGTCCCGCGATGGCGCGGCGCTGCGCCTCGACGTGTCCGATCGCGGCCCGGGCATCCCGGCCGCGGAGGCCGACCGGGTGTTCGAGCCGTTCTATCGCCCCACCGGATCGCCGCCGGACATCGGCGGCGCGGGGCTGGGCCTCTCCATCGCGCGGCGCCTTGCCGAAGCCCAACAGGGACGGCTCACGTACCGCCCGCGTCCCGGGGGCGGCAGCGTCTTCACTCTGTCACTGCCCGCCGCCCAACTGTAGCGCGCGGCCCCGGCCAGCGCCTTGAGCCGTTGTGATTTCTTACCGCGGCCGGCACCGGCGTTCACGCGGTCTTCATGCCCGCGGGCGTACCTTGCGCCCACGAGACGCCCATGTCGACCACCACCGGTATCGCCCACGTTGATGCGTATCTCTGCGCACTCGAGCGTCTCTCGCCCGCCGACTGGCTGGTGATCGGGCGGGTGGAAGGGGCACTGAGCGGCACGGCGCCGGCGCTGGCAACGGCCGAGCTCCTCGCCGGCGCCATCGTCGTGGATCGGCGGCTGGAGGTCGTCCGGTGGCAGGCGGTGGACGCGGTGGACACCTGCGCGGCGCTCGCCGCTCCCGCGCGCGCGCCGAAACCCGGCCCGCTCCTTCCGCTCGCCAGGCACGCCGCGCGCCGCGCCGCCGTGGCGATGCTCGTGCGGGACTTCCTGCCGGACCGCGATTTCCGCCGGTTGTGCGCGTCCGTGTTCAGTGTGCTGGGGCCGTGTCCTCCAGCGCCACCGCGGCACCCCGCTCCTCGGGGCTGAGGTCGTACTCCATCAGGTCGCGCAGGCGGTACGCATGGCCCAACAGATACGGCACTGCCACCACCACCACGTTGGGTTTGAACATGAAGGCGGTACGGATGTACAGCGCCGTCTTGTTGTGCAGAAAGTGCTCCCACCAGCGCTTGGGCACGATTTCCGGCACCACCACGGTCACCAGTTCTCCGGGCGAGAGCATGCGGAGCGCATCCACGTAGTCGACGATGGGCCGGATCACTGACCGATACGGCGAGGGCAGGACCACGAGTGGGACATCGATGTCCCACTCCTTCCACCGCTGCTCGAGCCGCGCGGCGTGCTCGGGGTCGGTGCCGGCGCACACCGCCACCACCTCGTCGGAGATCGTCGTCGCGTATACGAGCGCGCCGGCCACCGCCTTGGTGATGCCGTTCACGGGGACGACCACCGTATGATGCAGCGGCAGGATGGGACTCTGTCCCTCGAACCGGATGTCCCGGGCGAACTCGCCGTAATGCCGGTGAATCTTGACCAGCGTCAGGATGATCATGGGAATGATGACCACGATGATCCATCCGCCCTCCGTGAATTTCGTCACCACCTGGACGATGGCCACCAGAGCGGTGGCCACCGCGCCCAGCCCATTGAGCGCCGCGCGGCGGCGCCACCCCGCGGTGCGCACCTGGCGCCAGTGCCGCACCATCCCGCCCTGCGACAGCGTGAAGCACACGAAGACACCCATCGCATACAGGGGAATCAACCGGGAGGTGTCGCCGCGGAAGGCGATGACGAGCGCAATCGCCACACCGCCGAGCGCGAGGATCCCGTTGGAGAAGGCCAGCCGATCGCCGCGGGCCGCGAACTGCCGCGGCATGTAGCCGTCGCGGGCGAGGATGCTGGACAGACGCGGGAAATCGGCGAAGGCGGTGTTGGCTGCCAGCACGAGCAGCGCGAACGTCGAATACTGCAGCAGGTAGTAGGCGATCGATGTCCCGAACATGCGGTGGCCGAGCTGCGAGAGCACCGTCTGCGCCGCGGTGGGCATCACGCCGAAGTGATGCGCCAGGTACGACGTCCCGATGAAGAACGTCGCGAGGATGGTGACCATCCACATGAGCGTTGCCGCGGCATTGCGCGGCGCCGGCTGGCGGAACGCCTGCACCCCGTTGGAGATCGCCTCCGTTCCCGTGGCGGCGACGCACCCTTCGGCGAAGCCCCGCAGCAGCAGGTAGGCAAAGGCGAACCCGGTGACGGGTTGCATGGCGTGCTGGCGGACGGACACCGGATCGACTTTGAGCGGGGCGGAAACGGGAGCGCCGACGTGTCCGAGCAGCGCGTGGACGAGGCCGGTGCCGAGCAACGCCAGCATCATGACGATGAACACATAGGTCGGGACGCTGAACGCGGCGCCCGACTCCCGCACTCCGCGGAGGTTCACGAGCGTGAGCACCACGACGGAGAGCACGCAGATGGCGACCGTATGCGGTTGCAGATCCGGGTATGCGGAGGTGATCGCCGCCACGCCGCCGGAGATCGACACGGCGACCGTGAGGATGTAGTCGGTGAGCAGCGCGGCCGCCGCGACCAGGCCGGCCCCGATGCCCAGATTCTCCCTGGCCACGGTGTACGACCCGCCGCCATTGGGGTACGCGAAGATCGTCTGGCGATACGAGAGGCCGATGAGCGCGATCAGGCCGACGATGACGGCCGAGATCGGGACGACGTAGTTCAGCGCGGCGGCGCCCAGCGCGCCCCCGACTACGAACAGGAACTGGTCGGTAGCGTAGGCGACCGACGAGATGGCGTCGGACGACAGGACGGCCAGCGCGGTCTTCTTGGTGAGCCGCTCATGCTCCAGGCGTTCGCTCGGGAGCGGGCGGCCGAACAGCAGCGTCTTGAAACGGCGGTACGGCGTCGGCATTCGGGAGGAGCATTCCGGCTCCCACGGGCAGAGGTCCGGCCCGCGTCATCGCGGGCACAACCTCTGGAAGCTGAGACGCACCCGAAGCTGCCGCACAAACAACGTATGAAGATTTCGGGCCCCGCCCCTGGCTACTTCAGCCAGCCCTCCACCTTCGTCCGGCTCGGAACGCCGCCGGCGTGCACCACCTCGCCGTCGATCACCACGCCGGGCGTGGACATGACTCCGTATCCCATGATGTCCCGGATCTCCTCCACCTTCTCCAGCTCGATCTCGGCGCCGGTTTCCCTGGCGACGGTCTCGAGCAGACGGATCGTGTTCCGGCAATTCGGGCAGCCCGTCCCGAGCACTTTCACGTTCTTCATGACGATCTCCTCGGCGCCGCTCACAACACGGCGTTGAATACGTAGCCCACCAGCAGGATGCCGGCGGCGACCACCGCGACGAACGTCGCGATCAGTCGCACCTTCAGCACCTTGCGCAGGATCACCATCTCGGGAAACGACAGCGCGATCACGCTCATCATGAAGGCGAGCACGGTGCCCAGCGCGGCCCCCTTGCCGAGCAGTGCCTGCACGATGGGAATCACACCCGCGGCGTTCGTGTACATCGGAACGCCGGCGAGCACTGCGGCCGGCACGGCCCACCACGTGTTCCGCCCCATGATCGACGCCATGAACGTCTCGGGCACGTAGCCATGGATGGCGGCGCCGATGGCGATGCCGGCCAGGATGTACGGCCACACGCGTCCGACGATCTCGCGCACGGCGGCGAATCCCGCCTCGATGCGCGCCGCCGCATCCAGGCGGTCGTGTCCGGCGGCCGCCTGCACGCGCGGCATGTCGCGCACCCAGTCCTCGAGCGACGACTCCATATGGAGCCGTCCGATCACCCATCCCGCCACGATGGCGATGGACAGGCCGAGCCCGAGATAGAGCAGCGCGATCTTCCATCCGAACAGGGCGAACAGGAGCGCGAGCGCCACCTCGTTGACCATCGGCGCGGAGATCAGGAAGGAGAAGGTGACGCCGAGCGGCACGCCAGCCTGCACGAAGCCGATGAAGAGCGGTACTGCGGAGCACGAACAGAACGGCGTCACGATGCCGAGTCCAGCCGCCATGACGTTGGCGACACCTTCGGCGCGCCCCGCGAGCAGGGCGCGCGTGCGTTCCGGGGTGAAGTACGAGTTCACCATCCCCATCGCGAAGACGACACCGGTGAGGAGAAGCAGGACCTTCGGTGTGTCGAAGAAGAAGAACTGGAGCGCGCCGCCCAGGTGGCTCGTGGGGTCCACCGGCAGGGCGGCCACCAGGGCCCCCGAGGTCGGCTCCAGCGCCAGGTAGAGCGCCAGCCAGGCGAACGCCGCGGCGCTGAGGAAGACCCGAGGATGTGCACCGGGCCAATCGGCGCGCCGGAGCGTTACATCGTCGGGGTGCAGCATGCCTTCTCCGCCATCCACCGGGTGTAGCGCGCCTCGACGTCGGCGACGATCAGGTCGTTGAGCAGCGTGCGGGCGGTGTCGAGCACCAGTTGCTGCTCGGGCCCGGGGCGATGGGTGATCCGGTATCGCATCCACAAGCCGTCGCGGCGCCCTTCGACGAGTCCGGTGGCCTGGAGGTAGCGCAGGTGTCGGGAGGCCTTGGACTGCGTCACGGCGAGAATCGCTTCCACGTCACAGACGCAGAGTTCGTCGTGCCGGAAGAGCAGGGCGAGAATCTCGAGACGCGTGTCTTCGGAGAGCGCTTTGAAAGTCTGGCTGAGCAGTCGCATGGTCGGGTTCCTCTGTTGGGAGGAGTAAACCCGTTTACGCGGGTATACGGGATCGGCAGGTTCCCGACGTGTTGTCGGCGGTTGCCCGACGGCAACGGGTGGTTTGCGGATGTGCTGGCCGGTAGCGAGGGGGATGGGAATGAGGTTCGGTTGGCAGACGTCCCAAGCTTGCTGCCCGTGGAACGTGAAGTTCGCGCGGGAAGTGCGGAAGCAGCGATTCGAGACGAGGCCTGTGATCGACCGT
The DNA here is from genome assembly GCA_963822945.1 of uncultured Gemmatimonadaceae bacterium. Classification (GTDB taxonomy): domain Bacteria; phylum Gemmatimonadota; class Gemmatimonadetes; order Gemmatimonadales; family Gemmatimonadaceae; genus JAGWRI01. The sequence goes on from CAWGJO010000031.1 coordinate 24,236, forward strand.
CGGCCGCCGGACCGACATGTGGCGAAACAGTGCCGCGCCACCGCGCGCGTGGATCCAGCCTGAGGAACGCTCGGAAGGCCCCGGGCCGCGTGGACCGGGCCCGCGGCTACCCTCCGATCATGTCCCGCCGTGCTCCCGATACCAGTCCCGCCAGATGACGCGGTACACCTTGAGCGCACGCGGCAACCGGTTCAACCCCGGGATCAGGGGCAGGAACAGGAGGAGAACGAAGAACAGCCCCATGAGGGCGCCGGCCAGGGCGTCGGCGTTCGGTGAGTTTCCGATCACCGGCACCTGATAGAGAAACGTGTATGGCCAGAGCCACCAGGCACCGGGGTAGTTTCCCGTCTCGTGACTGATCCCCCACTGCCCGCCCTGCATGTCCAGCGCGCCGGCGACCTGCGATTCGACATCTCCCTGCAGGAACAGCAGCGCCTTGGTGTTGTCCAGCGCATACGGCTGCCTCGAGCCCGCGTCCAGCGCGCCCTCCATGAAACCGGCACGGGCCACGTCGAGCATCCCGTTCATCAGCACGGGCACGGGTCCGTAGTCGCCGGCCGGAAGCTGGACCGATTGGTCAACGACGTGGTCGCTGTCCAGCGCTGCGCTGTAGCTCTTGATCCACGAGGCGCGCACGCTGTCGGCGGCGGTTTGAAACTGGCCCAGCGCGTTCTTCACCGTCGGGCGTATCACCGCGAGCTCGGCCAGCGGCTTCAGCACGAAATCCTGTCGCGCATCGATCGGAATGGCCACGCCGAGAACGTTCGCCGGCGCGATGCCGAACAGGCGCTGGGCGTTCTCGGGGTTCTTCGTGTACGGCGGTCCGTACGTCTGGAGATCGCTGGTCCCCGCGAGATACTCCGTGACCAGCTTCAGGTACGCGACGGGTTGATTCCGTGCCGCGTTCTGCGCGGTGAGCGGCGGGTAGTCCGGCGAACCGCAAACGGCGGCCAGCAGCACGATCACCACGGCCACCACCGCGAGCACGACGAGCCCTTCGCGCAACAGGTCGTAGGGCTTCGTCGGAACGCCGCTGAGGTTCGCCTCCGATCTGGCGCTCATGAGTCCCGTTCCTCCGACCCGATCGGACGGACCGGGCCTTCGTGCCGGACGATCAGCAGATGGATGACGACGAGGCAGACCACGAACAGCGGCAACACGGCGACGTGCAGCGTGAGCATCTGTCCCGTGTTCATCGTATTCACGATCGGGCCGACGCCCAGCGCGTTCATCGCGTCCTTCGCCTGGCCCGAGATCCACTGCGAATCCCAGTTGGCCTGCAGGATGAACCCGGTCAGTCCTGAGAACACGGCGAGGCCCAGCGTGATCATACCGACCGCCCACGTCGGCCATCGCCCCCCGCGCCACGCGGCCATGAAGAACTTGCCGACCATGTGGAGCAGAATGCCGAGGAAGAATGTCTGCGCACTCCAGAAATGGAGCGAGTTGACGAAGTGGCCGACGCGTGACACGTGCCACCACTCCGGCCCGAAGATGGCGATGATCACCCCGGTGGTAATGAGCATGCCAAGCGCCGCCAGCGTCAGCGCCCCAAAGAGATAGACCACCGAGTTCACGTACGTCGGCATCCGCGTCGGCAGCGCGTCTTCCATGCTCAGGGATCGCCCGATCCATTCCTGAGCGCGTCGGGTCACGTTCATGGCGTGTCCTCTTCGCGGTCGCTGCCGCCGTGCGGGCCGAACGAGGGCAGACGAAGCCATGCCGACACCACGAATGCCACAACGAGCACGGTCCAGGCGATGATGTTCGGGATGGCCAGATTGAAGATCCCGAATACGACATGCGGAACGGCCGGCAAGCTCTGCGTAGTCAGAGGTTCCATGAAGAGGCTCCTTACCCCATCGCCCGACGCGAGCGATACACATGGCGTACCGGAAACGTAGCCGAAAGGTCCGAACGGCAAGGACCGATGTCGCAGCCGACACGAATCTCCGAGCGGGTCCGCAGCCCGCTGCCGCTGGCTCCATTCACTCGAGAGTGCTCGCCCTGTTTCTTAATGGAATCTCAATATCGGTTTGTCGGCACACCTCCCAAGCTTGCTGTCCCTGGAACGTGAAGTTTGCGCGGGAGGTGAAGGAGCCGAGGTTCGAGGCGCGGGCGGTGATCGGGGAGAAGGACGCGAGCACGCTGGCGACCGATATCCTCGCCATGAGCGAAGATGAATTCCGCGCTGCGTTCAAAGGCTCGGCGATGAAGCGGGCGAAGCTGGCGGGCCTCAGTCGGAATGCGGCGGCTTTGCTCTGTATTCGCGAACCATAATTGCGTGGCCGCGTGGCCGCCACTAACGGCCGCACCTCTCGCACGTACCACAACATGCACCTCACGAAGAGCCGGGCACGCCGAACAGTGTCCGGCTAGCCAGTCAACGAGGATTTGCTATATACTCATCGCGGTCCCTTGATTCGCCCTGCATGCCTCCCATACCCCGTGGGTCTCCCTCCGCCGATGAAGAGTCGAAAACCGACCACGGCCCCCGCGCTCCTGCATGCGATCAGTCCTGCCGAGCGCTTGAAGACCATTCTGGCATTCAAGAACTCGTCACGGTTCGTGAAGGAACTGGGCCGCCTGACGATGCCGGGGAAGGTGCCCCTTCCCGAACAGCCGCCGCTGATCCGTGGGATCAACGCCCTGATCAACCTCCAGATCAACGTTCGCATTCACGGCATCGAGCGCTTCTTGTTCGAGGACACGGGCGAAGTCGCACAGGAAATGACGGGGTTTCTCCGAGAGATTGGAGCGAGCAGTTCGGCCGAGTACCTCCAATCCGCGATCGCTCTCTTCCCGAGGGGACGCGTGCCGAAAGAGAAGCGGCTCCGGTGGACGCAGATGGCTGCGATAGAAGATCGGCGAGATGGCCCATCCGATTTCACCCTCCTCGACCGCCGGTACCGACGCACCCTCACGCGTGAGCTGTACCCCGCCCTGCATCGGCATCTCAGGAAGCACCGAAACGAGTTGGAGCGGGAGTTGGACGCCAAAGCGGGCGTTGTTCGGCAGCGCCTCGATGTCAGCTCGGTATTGGAAGAAACAGACTCCATCGCGTTCTTCGACCGCGTCGCCCGGTCGGTGGAGCCGGACCACTCGAATGCGTTCGAGAAGCAATCGCGAGTAGGCCAGATGCTGACAGCCATGGGCGGATTCTACGTCTACGCCGGCGCCAACGGGATGTCGGGATTCCTCGCCGGTGGACTGGGGAGCGTGGCGGTGCCCGCGCTCACCATCTGGACGAAGGCGCTCGGCGCGAAGTCGGCATACGGGTATCTCGCCGGCGTGCAGGCGATGGTGCCGGGCGGGAAGATCCCCAAGGGCCGGGCGCTCGACCGATGGATTGGCAGGCTGGAGGAGGAGGCACGGGAGAGAGGGCCGTCGCGCACACGCCATCAGCGGTCCGACAGGCTGACGCAACTCGATCGCAAGTACTCGCGCGCAACCGACGAGTTCGTGGACCGACTCCGCACCTTCGTGCGGAAGAACGCCGACGATCTGCCCGCGGCCCTCGAGCGCCTCGCCGAGTCTGCGAAGCCGATCCCGTTCAGTCGCGTCCAACGATCCCCACGTCGGAACGCCGCAAAGCAGACACCGTCGCCTCTTGACCGCGGACGGAAGATCGAGCGCCTGGCGGCGGAGCGCGGGCATCGACCTCTCGACAGCACCGTGGATCCCCGCATGGCCAACTTCATGAAGGAGATCCTCGCGCTGTCCACGAGCGACTGGGTCGCCATCGCCGGTCGATACCACGCGGCCACCCCGCCGATTCGCCGAGCGTACGAGATCCTTGCGAGGCTCGAAATGGAGATGATGACGGGACGCGTGATTCCCCGCGGTAAGGTCGGCCTGATCGACCGTACCGCAGCGCGCCTTCGTGACCGAACGTGGAAGCGGTTGCAGTCGAAGATCCCCCCGGATCCATTTCCCGGCGGCGGCGTGCAGAATCTCTGCGACCTGTCGATCGACGCCGCGACCGGAGCGTGGCGGGCGCTGCGGTACTACGACTGGCTGATCGTGGAACCGCGGGGCCTGAGTGCTGCGCGAGCGTTCTTCGCCCCCTTTGCCGGGTTCATCGACTTTCCGCCGGAGCTTGCCAAGGAGAGGCGCAGGTGACGCCCGTCGGTCCGTCTCGCCCCTCCGCCGCCGACGCCGCGAGCCGTGCGGCCGTCCTCGTACGCGTCGCCGTCCATGCCCTCGTGCAGCCGCCACGCGCGGCGTTGGCCCAATTGCTGGCCGGAAAGTCGGACGCCGAACTCGCCAGATTCACCAACATGGCCGACGCGAAGCGGGAGGAGTTCTGGTCGGGGCTCGGGCCGCTCCGCGACTTGTTGTCTCCGTGGGAGGTTGAGTTTTCGAAAGCATCGCTCGTGACCATGACCGCCGACCAGCAGTTGACGGGCATGTGGCGGGCCGAGGCGTTCCAGGCGCTGGCGTGGGCACTCGGCACCATCGACGCGTTGCCGCCGTATGGCGAGCAGGCGGGGCGCGACATACTGCAGGGATTCGCACCAGAGGGGCTTCGGACATACATCGAAGGCGCCGCGCTGCGCGCCGCCGCGGAGATCGATCGCGCTCGAACGATCGCCGAGATGTGGCACTGGCGGTCGCGCACCCGCGAGTTGCTCGAGATGAACCGTCCGTTCCCCGATGCGCCACAGATGCGCAAGGCCGGTCTTGCTTCGTGGGACGATGTCGTCAGGTTCTCGGCGCGCCGCTCTGCCGAAGAAGGGCTGATCCCGACAGCCATCGATGACGACTTTCCCGTCTTCGGAAAGGCGTATCGCGATCTGACCGCGGAGGAGTGGTCGCCCGTTCGATCGATGACAGTCGAACGACATTTCGCGCTCAATTGGCTGTGCGGTTACGCCCCCGGCAATCGCTGGGACGAAACGCCCACGGAAACGTAGCGATGCCAAAGAGGGCCAGCCCATGACATCGAGCCGCGAAGGGCGGGTCTTCCTCCGCGCCTGGAAGCGCACGCCGGACGGTTTCGACGTTTGGATATAGCGGCGTCCCTCTATCCGCGCGTCGGCCGCAACGTTCGAGAGGGCGGATGAACTGCTCACGAGCGCCATCACCCTGGCCACCGGGGATCGTTAGAACGAGCGTGAGTACGATCCTCCGCGTCCCGATGCGGCTGCGGACAATTGCCCTCGAGGTTGCGTCCGGTCACCACACGCCGAACTCGTCAGTCTACTTCTCCGACGCGACCATCCGGAACGGCCGATCTACATACAGCGTGAACCCGCGCCCCCGCCGCGTCACTCCGGCGGAGTCCAAGGCGTAATCGCCCACTGCCGTTACGACCCGATCTGCTGGCCGATATACCGCCTTCGACGTGGATACGCGGATGTTGTGGTTCACAAGGACGACGTTGCCGGAAAGATCGACCTCACGACCAGGCATGCTCACCAGGACGCTGTCCGCGGTGAACAACACAGCCGTCGCCTGACCGGTATCCACCGCGATGGTGACGCCGAAGTACTTGAGCACCGTCTGATCCGCAAACGTACTCGCCGAGTCGCTCGTAAGCGTTGCCCGGCGGATACCCGTACCGCCGGTCAGAATCGAGGTGGTCCTGTAGAGCACCTGTTCGGCGGACCGGTGATCATTCCCCATCCGGGCGCTCGTTGGGTCGGTCACGGCGCATGAGGCAAGAGGGACAACGACAATGGCCACTCGTACCCAGCGTCGCACGCTGCACGCTGCGCGGGACAATTTCACCAGGAAGTGTTCGCGAACCGTCGACAGGATCGCGACGACACGGCATTCGGGCATCAGGAAGCGTCCTCACTCTGACGTATGCGCATACTGCACGAATCGGCGGCGCTTTGGCATCTGCCGTTGCCGTACACCCGAGCGTTGCACACGTGCCCGGGGCACCGGCTGACGGGGGCGGTGGCTCCAGGCGCCCAAACGCTGGCTCTTGACGATATGGTAGTTCATCGACCATAGTGTGGTAGACCATCTACCACACTATGCCACCTCGCCCTCCACCCGCCCCGACCTCCTGCCCGGCACGCTCGACATGCTCGTCCTGAAGACGTTGCTCTTCGGACCGCGCCACGGGCACGGCATCGCCAAGTCAATCCAGCAGACGACCGAGGGAATCCTCACCGTCGAGCACGGGTCGCTGTACCCCGCCCTGCACCGCCTCGAGCGCGACGGCCTGATCAGCGCGAAATGGGAGGTACCGGCCGGTAAGAACCGCGAGTACAAGTGCTATCGTCTCACGGCCGCCGGGCGGAAGCACCTCGTTCACCAGGAAAGCAAGTGGGCAGAAGTCGTCCGGGCGATCGGTCGCGTGTTGAAACCGGCCGCCGAGGGGTAAGGAGTGCTGGAGCGGTGGTTCCGACGCGGCCGTAGCCCGACGGACGAGGAGATCGCGCGCGAGCTGCGTGACCATCTCGAACTCGAGGCCGATTCTCTACGCGATGCCGGCGACGACGCGGCGGCCGCCGCCCGCCGCCGCTTCGGGAATCTGACCAGCACCGGGGAGGACGTGCGCTCAGTCTGGAGGTGGGCGTGGTGGGACCAGCTCGTCGCCGACCTACGGTTCGCCCTCCGCACGCTCCGCCGGAGCAAGGCGTTCGCGACGTTCAGTGTGCTCGCCCTGGCGCTGGCGATCACCGCCAACACGACGATGTCGAGCCTCATCGACGCCATCCTACGCCCGGAGATCCCGCTTCCGAACCCGGGGCAGCTGGTAGTGGCCACGTTCAAGGGCGGCCCCCGCCCGCCGGGGGATGTCGCCACCCCGCCACGTTCCGTTGGCGTCCGCGCCGTCCTGGGCAACTCGGGACGCACGTACGACGGCGTCACCGACGCGCCCAACATGCTGGCGGGGGACTTGCGGCCGATTCAGGCCGGCGATCACTACGTGCAGGCACAGTTTGCCTACGTGAGCGGGAATTTCTTTCAGGTCATTCGGGCGCGACCGCTGCACGGCACGCTGTTTCGCGACTCGGCGGCTGCGGCGCGCCACGAGATCGTGATCAGCGACCACCTGTGGCAGGAAATATCTGGCGGTACGAAGGGATTCGCGCCATTCGAGATCTCGGTCGAATACGCGGTCGCGAGTGCGACCTTCACTGTGGTTGGCGTGTTGCCCCAGAATGGCGCGCCGCCGCTGGGCGCCGACATCTTCCTGCCGCGGGCCGGCGCCCGAGTGGACGCGGCGCTGATCCGGTTGCGTCCCGGCGTGACACAGCGGCAGGCGCTGGATGAGTTGAACGTGCGCGCGGTGGCGATCGACCCCTTCCACTCGCCGAGGGCGCACGTCGAACTTGCGCCGGCGATCGTGTCCCCCGCGCAGCACCTCGACCTGGTCGCGGCCCTGGCGGCGTGCACGCTGGCGGTGCTGCTCATCGCGTGCGCGAACATCGCCAATCTGCTCCTCGCCCGCGGGCTGGCACGGCGGCAGGAGTTGGCCACGCGGTTGGCCTTCGGCGCGAGCCGGCTGCGCGTCGCGCGGTTGCTCTTTGCCGAGAGTGGACTCGTCGCGCTCGCGGGGGGCCTCCTGGGCGGCGTCTTCTCGTTGTGGACGATTCACGCCGTCCGGGCGACGCTCCCCGCGAACCTGCAGTACCTAGGACTCGTGCAACCCCAACTCTCCTGGCGCGTGGTGGCCGCAGGGATCGGACTCACGGTGGTGGCCGCCGTGGTGTTCGGGGTGGCGCCGGCGGCGCTGCTGTTGCGCGGGGACATCAATGCGCTCATGAAGAGCGGCGACCGCCGGACCACCGTGGGCGGCTCCCGCTTCCGCCTCCTGGTCGTCGCCGAGGTGGCCGGCGCCCTGACGCTCGTCGTGGCGGGCTCGCTGCTCGGCGCCGTCGTGGGGCGCGTGAAGCTCGTCGACTACGGCTACGACGCGAGCCATCTGGTTCGTGCCACGGTGCAGGAGGCGACGCCGCACCAGGCGATCGATTACAACCGAGGCCCTTCGCCCGCGCAACTTGCCAAGCGCTACTCCGAGTTGCTGAGTCTGCGCGCGATGCCTGGAGTCGCCGGAGCCACCGAACAGTGGCCCTGGTTCATGGGAGGCAGCCTCCGGATTGACGATCCCGGGGGCGGCGACCCGCGGTCGCTGGTCGCGGCGTCGCGCATCGTCACGGTCGAGCCATCGTATCTGCGGGTACTCGGTATGAAGGTTCTGCGCGGCCGCGATTTTCACGCAAGCGAGGACGACCCGCTCCCGTCGGTGATCATCGATCAGAACGCGGCGCACTGGCTCTGGCCCGGCGCGGATCCGATCGGGCGCCTCATCCAGTTCTCGCCGCGCCTGCCGTGGATGCGCGTGGTCGGCATCGTCGGCACGCCGATCTTCGGTGTGGGCTGCATGGAGGGCCCCTGCTCCGAGCCGGTGTTTCTCATCGCGACCGGGACCACGTACCCCGGGCGCGCCTTCCAGACGCAGTTCGTGATCCGAACCACAGGAGATCCCCAGGCCTTCATCGGGCGGCTACAGCGGAAGCTCTCCGCAGATTACCCGGGCTCGGCGCCCTTCATCGAAACCTGGGACCAGGTGACCGGGTTCGCCCCGCTCACGAAGATGTACGACTTCGTGGGAACGCTGGTCGGGTCGTTCGCGGCCATCGGGCTGCTTCTGGCGTTGATCGGGGTCTACGGCATGGCGGCCTATGCCGTGGAGCAGCGGAAACGGGAGTTCGGCGTGCGCATCGCGCTCGGCGCGCAGTCGCGCGACATCATCCGGATCGTCCTGCGTGACGGGAATGCGACGGCGCTGTTGGGGCTCGCCGTGGGCCTCCTCTTCGCCAATTGGGCGGAGGGACTCCTGGCGCACTACCTGTTCGGCTACGACGGCATGGCGCCCTACTTCATGGCCGGCGCGATGGTGGTGTTGTTCGCGGCCACCGTGCTGGCCGGCATTCCTCCGGCGCTGCGCGCGGCGCGAACGAACCCAGTGGACACGCTGCGGGCGGAGTAGCTGATGGCTCGCGGGTACTCGGCCCAAGTCACAGCGGTTCCTTACGCATTGTCCGGATTAGAGTTCGACAGCCGCACGAAAGCGGTAACTCAATACAGTCTTGTCGGCACACCTCCCAGGGGGTGCGCCCGTTCAACCGCAAGTTCACGCGAAAGCTCCGAGAGCCGAGATTCCAGCCACGCGCAGGAGTCGCCGCGAAGAGTGCGAATACGCTAGCAAGAGAGATCCTCGGGATGGCGGATGACGACTTCCGATCGGCGTTTCGCGACTCGCCAATGAAGCGGGCGAAGGTGGACGGGCTGAGGCGGAACGCCGCCGCGGTACTGGGCATCAGTGGCGATAAGCCGAAACCGACCTGATCGCCCGTTGCTACCTTCTTACCGACCCCACTAGGAGCCGGTGTGACGAAATCATGGCTGGCCGGAACGACTGCCGCGCTGCTGCTGGCGATCCCGGCCCGTGCCCCGGCCCAGAGCGCATTCCGGGTGACGGGTACGCCGCACGTGGTGCGACACGTCGTCGACACGATCGCCCTAACCTACATACACGGTCCGTGTATTGCCGGGCACGACCGATTCGCACGTGGCGTTCATCGTCGATGCGCCGGGAGTCCTCAGCGTCGATCTCCCCGGCTCACGGGACGACTGGCTCGCGCTCGACTGGACTCGGTGGTCAACGAACGGATCTCCGACACGTCTGCGGTCTACGACACCCTGATCGTGGTCGAGGGCGCGCACGGCTCCACGATCGGCGTCGTGGCGCTCCCGCCGGACACGTCGAACGCGGGGCTCGGCGCCCGGCTAGTCAGAATGAGGCGACCGACTCGCGGTCGTAGTAACGTGGATTAGCCGACCGGACGGGCCGGTCGGTCAGAGCCATGATACGACGGAGTCGGTCGCTATGCAGAAATAGATGCGCGACCTCGCCTTGGATGTCCATGCGGACACGATGCACGCGGCCGTCGCGGAAGCGGACGGCGACGTCCGGGATCTCGGTGTTCGCCCGCACCGGCCGGAGGCCGTGCGCAAGCTCGTGGCCAAGCTCGGCCCGCGGGATCGGCTGCGGGTCTGCTACGAGGCGGGGCCCACCGGGTACCCGCTGTACTGGCAGCTCACCGCGCTCGGCATTCATTGTGATGTCATCGCGCCGACGCTGATCCCGACCAAGGCGGGCGACCGGGTGAAGACCGATCGGCGCGACGCCTTGCGCTTGGCGCGGGCGTATCGCGCGGGCGATCTCACGGCGGTGTGGGTGCCGGACGCGGCGACCGAAGCGCTGCGGGATCTGGTGCGCGCGCGGGAGGTGACGAAGCAGGATCAACTCCGGGCGCGCCATCGCGTGAACAAATTCCTCCTGCGCCACGGCCGGCATCGGCCCGACGGCCTCCGCGCCTGGACGGGACGTCACGCGCGCTGGCTCGCGACGCAGCGCTTCGAGTCGGCGGTCTTGCAAACCGTCTTCGACGAATACTGCGGCACGCTCGCCCTGCTGGCCGATCGGCTGACGCGGCTTGAGGCGGCGATCACCGAGGCCCTCACCACGCTCGCGCCCGCGCAACAAGCGCTGGTCGGCGCCCTCAGTGCCTTGCGTGGCATCCGCCAGGTGAGGGCCGCCACCCTCGTGAGCGAGGTCGGCACGCTCCGCCGCTTCGCGACGGCGCGGCAACTGATGGGCTACGCGGGCCTCGTGCCTCGGGAACACTCGAGCGGCGCCGGCACCTGGCGCGGGGCGATCACGAAGACCGGGAACGCCCATCTGCGGCGGGTGCTCGTCGAAGCCGCGTGGGCCTACCGCCACCGCGTCGACCCGACCAGTACCGTCGTCCGGGCCCGGCAGCGCGGGCAGCCGCCCGCGGTCATCGCCGTGGCGACGGCCGCGCAACGCCGGCTGGCGGGACGCTATCGGCGCCTGGCCGCGCGCGGCAAACCGCCCCTCGCCGTGAGCACGACCATCGCGCGCGAACTCCTGGGCTTCATCTGGGCGCTGGGCCAGCTCGTCGAACCCGGTCCGGCGGCCGTCGGAGGAGCGCGCATGGCGAGCTAACCCATCGCAGCCATCGCCTGGAGCGCGACGGGCCGGGCACGAAACGGCGCATCCGCGAATTCCCTATGCGATCCGACGCCCTCACGGGCTTCCAACTCGCGCTCCTAGTCTGCGGTCGCGCCCGACGCATCACGATCATGCGGTACGTCTCCGGACCAACCCGCGCATATCAGACTGATCTCTCGTCGCGTCCCGCGCCCCGCCGCGCTCCAGGCTCCCGCTGCGACAACCACTTACATCCGATCCACTACCGCGGCCTTGACAGGTCGCTTCATATCAGGGAACCTCGTGGGGCAGGGGTGCGCACTGGGCTGGATAGACAACCAGGGCATTTGCACCAGCTTGGGGCTGCAACCACCGGCGGCTTACGCGGGCGCCGGCCACTACCTACCTCGCATCAGAACTCTCAGAAACTGACGCTCTGGAGCGGATCAGTGTTGGGGACCCAGGCCAGTGCGTCGCCCCTAGTGTTCGAATCGAAGTCAACGCCCCGGCGGCTTCGTGGTCGCCGCCCGCACGGGTCACGCGGTGGCGCTCTGGCCGACGGAGCGGCACTCCGGCGGCTTAGAGAACGGCTATCGGCATCTCCCCTTGCCGAAATAGGCGATCACCACCAAACTCGTATCACTGGCAGCAGTGGCGGCCCGACCCGCCTCCTCGTGACACTGGCGTCATTTCAGCTACACTCGGGACAGACTTTCGTGACAATCCTATCGGAGGTGGCTAATGACGAGGCCGAGTCAGTTTACCGTTGTCCTCGCGATCGCTGGTGCCGTCGCGACGTTCGGGTGCAGTGATCAGTTCACTCCGCCGACTTCTACCGCGCGAGTCGCACCAACACTCAGCCGCTCCGTCGTCGGCGGTCAATCGTTACCGGATTCGGACTACGTTGCCACACCTGCCGGATGGTACCACCGAAGCTGCATTCACGAAGTTCCTAATGGGTCTCGCATCGATGCAAACGGCGTGGTTCACAAGCCGGACGGGACGACTTTTGCAATTCCGGCGTGTCATTTTCCGCACAGTCAGCGGCGAGGATTGAACGGCGTGCCACCCGGTGCATCCCCACCTTCGATTGATGGCTGGGTCAATTCCCGTGAAGTTAGCGCGTCGACGTATAGGAGCATCTCCGGGTATTGGCACGTCCCGGCCGCTCCCAGCGAAGGTTACTCTGGCGTGCAGGTCTATTACGCTTTCCCAGGACTCCAAGACGACTCCACCATTCTCCAGCCGGTGCTGGCTTACCACTATGACCATACCACCGAGCCGGGTTGGGCAATAGCGAGCTGGAGTTGCGGACCCAGTTGTGTTCACAGTCCCCTGGTTGGTGTATTAGCGGGGGACTCGCTCTACGGCGCAGTTTCATCCAGCAACTGCAGCGGCGGCACGTGCGATTGGCTCATTTACACTACTGACGCGAATACTGGCTACTGGACGCGGGAAACTGTGGATGGAGGTCGTGATGACTTCTCTGATGCCGTAGCAGGGGCGATTGAGGCGCATGGCCCGACCTCCTGCCTTCAGTTTCCGAGCGATCCGATACAGATGACAGGCATTACGCTGACCGACCAAAGTGGCACAGTCAGTAGCCCCGCGTGGGCCTCAGTGTACCACGGAACTCCGTCTCCAGACTGTGGATGGACAAACATCGGGACGAGTACGAGCGCCACGCTCGAAAACAATAGTCTCGCGGTCTTTATTAGCGGCGATAATCCGGTAAACACCGGGAACAACTGTGAATACAGTGCGAACGGGTATGGTGGATATCTTGGGTACACGTTCTCCTGGTCAACCGACGGCACCATTGTATCGGGCCAGCATGCGGCAGACCTGACGGTGAGCTTTCAAAACGATGGATCGCATTTCGTATATGTGACGGTGACGGACGCGCAAAGTCAGCAGGCAACCCGAAACTTTGCCGTTACTTCGGAGTCAAGTGATCCGCCCGAGCTTACGTGCGCCGTGATGTGATTAGCAGGGTCTTGCCCCCTCCGCTCGGACGCCGTTACGTTCACAAAGCGTCGGTAAATACCGACTTGATGCAGCGTGGTGTCATGACGACGGAGGGCGATATGGCAATTCTTCCCACTGCGTCGCGAGCGGCTTGGGGCCATTGGTCTCGTGTAGGGGAGCGTGTGCCCCAACCAAAGGTCGGGGCGATGTTGAGTAGGCTGTCGCTGCTCGTCGTATGCGCAGTCAGCTGCACTACTGCACCGAATTCAGATGGGTCCGCAAGCATTGTCGGTCAGGTTCTTGACGCTGCCGGTGGTCCATGGGCTGGGGCGACGGTCGAAGTAGTCTGTTCGGCCAGTGCTGATACGACGCGGGCTAGCACAGACACCGCAGGTGACTTCGGCTTCTCTCTCGACTTTCCGAATTCCATTCGCGGCGATCAGACAACGACGACGAGTTGCCGGTTTGCGGTACCTAACCTTACCGCACCGCGGGCCGCGGTCACTCAGTCGATCACACTATACCGTAGCCTACAGCCCACTCAGAGGGTGGCGCTCCGCGAAGGCTCGATATCGTAGCCCTGGCGAATCGCGTCCACGGACTTGGACTCTCAACACACATCTACAACTCGATACTACCTTCTGCCGTAGCTTCTCATCCTGAGGCTACGGCATGTTTGTTTCTGGAAGGTGGCACGTTGGACGTGCGGGCATCAAGGCGGGCCCTGCGCTCGCTGCACGGGGCAGAGGATCGGATGTTCGAGGCCGAGGCGCGGGCCGCGTCCGGGCGCTCCGGCGCCGGGCTGGGCGCGATCTCCCGCGCCTGGACCGTCCTCCCGGGAGAGACTCATGCTGACCTCGACTCCTCGCCCTGCCGTACGGGGCGCCGTGACCGCCCAAGCCCGCCGTGAACAGAATCGCGCCTATGCCGAGGGCTTCGACGTCCTGATCGGCGTGGACTGCGGCCGCACCTTTCACCAGCTCGTCGCGCGCGGGCGAGACGGCCGCCGCAAGAAGGCCATCCGCGTGGACGTGAGCCGCGCCGGCTTCGACGCCGCAAATGCGCATCTCCAACAGACGTTCCCCGGGCTCCGGCCGAGCGAGATGCTCGTCGGCATGGAGTTCGCCGGCCACCACGGGTTCACGTTCGCCCATGGGGTGTGCCGGGTGACTGTGGAACTCGTGCGGCCGCCGTGGAAGTTCCTCGCAATGGGCGCGGCTGGATTCCCGGCGTCGTTCAACAATTCGCGGATCAACCGGGCACGGCGCCCAGCCCCTTGGGCGCTTTCTATTCTTGCTCGCTAATCCGAGTCGCAGCTCGCCTCGGCGATCCGGAACCCACCTTAGCCCTGAGCGACGGATATACCTTGACCATCGACAACAATCGGCATATTGTTGTCGAAGCTCAAGGGCTCCACCGACAGTCCCGCCTCCCCCGGATCCCACCGATGTCCGATCGCGCAGACCTTCTGCAGGGCACGCTCGACCTCCTGATCCTCAAGAGTCTCCGTGCAGGCCCGCTCCACGGCTGGGGACTGTCGAAACGCATCCGCCTCCTCTCCGATGACGTCCTGCAGGTCAACCAGGGGTCGCTCTACCCCGCCCTCTATCGCCTGGAAGAACGGGGCCATGTGACCGCCGAGTGGGGCGTGTCGGACGAAGGCCGACGCGCCAAGTTCTACAAGCTCAGCGCAGCGGGCCGTCGGCGGTGCGACGCCGAGCAAGCCGACTGGCGCCGCTTCGCCAACGCCATCGAACAGGTGCTGCAAGGTGCGTGACGCCATCGGCGACCTGTTCGCGTGGCCAGGCCGCATCGCCCGGCGCCTGCGCTCGCTGCTCAGACATTCCGCATTTGAGCGTGACATGCGCGACGAGATGCGCCTGCACATCGAGATGGAAGCGGCCGATTTGCAGCGTTCGGGGCTTGCGCCCGACGAGGCGATGCGTCGCGCGCGTTTGAGCTTCGGCGCGATCGAGGAGCACAAGGAGTCGGGCCGCGACGCGTCGGGCGTCCGTGCACTCGAGTCGCTCGCTGACGACCTCCACCACGCCTGGCGGCAGCTCGGCGCCCGCCCGGGGTTCACGGCCGCCGTGATCATCACGCTCGCGCTCGGGATCGGCGCCACGACGGTCATGTACGCGCTCACGCGCGCGTCCGCCATGCAGCCTCTACCCTTCCCTCACTCCGACCAGCTGATCGACGTCGCGCAGGTGCCCCGGGGATGCGGAAACTGCGTCTACATATCTTCCGGCGCCTTCAACGCCGTGCACGATCGGGCGACAACACTTGCTAGCGCGGCGCTCGGCTCCGGATGGACGGCCATTCTCCGGGGGCCTGACCGCGCCGAGGCGTTGAACGGAGAACGGGTTACCGCCGACTTCTTCCGCACGCTGGGCGCCCGACCGCTACTCGGACGGACTCTCGGCCCGGCCGACACGGTCACCGGCCACCGCGACGTCATTGTGGTGAGCGAGAGGCTCTGGCGCGCGCGGCTTGGCGCCGACAGCGGAATTGTGGGACGCTCGCTCGTGATCAATGGCACGCCGTTCACGGTGGTCGGCGTACTCGCCGGAGACCCCGTGTATCCCCTCCACACCGAGGTCTGGGCACCGCTGATTGTAACCCCCGGCATGGCCGCCGATCACCATTGGACCGACTACGACATGATCGCCCGCGTCGGCGACGGAATCACGATGTCGCGCGTGCGCGCCGAGCTGCGTACGATCGCGCATGCCGAGGCGCAAGCGTACCCCGGCGATATGCAGGGCACGACGTTCGCCCTCCGCCCGCTGGCGCTCTGGAACGAGAGCAATACGAACCTGCTGTGGGTGTTCTCGGCGGCGGTGGGGCTCGTCTTGCTCGTCGCGTGCATCAATCTGGCCGGACTTCTGCTGGCGCAGCTCGCGTCGCGCCACCGAGAGCTGGCCGTCCGGGCCGCGATGGGGGCCGGCCCGCGGCGCATCGCGCGGCAACTACTCTCCGAGACGATGCTCGTCGCCTCGTTGGGAGGCGCGCTTGGCGCCGTCGCCGCCTGGGGTGGAATTGCCGCCATTCGCGCGATCATACCCGCCGACATCGCCGGCTTCGATGCCGGGGTGGGCGCTGTTCACGCTCGACGTTCCCGCACTCGCCGTCGCCCTTGGCATCGGCATCTGCACCGGTCTGCTGATCGGCCTCTGGCCGGCCGTGCGCTTTGCGAGGCCGGACCTGGCGAAGGAACTCCACGCGACGTCGCGGACGATCACCGATCGCGCCGTCGGACGACGTCTGCTCGTCGGCACACAGGTCGCCTTCGGGGTCGTCCTGCTGGCGGCGGCGGGGCTGTTGGCCCGCAGCGTCCAGCATGTCTACTCCACGCCGACCGGCATTGCGCCCGATCACGTGCTCGCGTTCCGAATTCAGGGCCCGCCGTACCGGCCTGGAACTGTCGAGGATTCAACGAGTGAGGACCGACTCGCGAAGGCGCTCGAGGCTGTACCGGGCGTGCAGAGCGCCGGCGTCACGTTCGCGCTGCCCTTCAGCGACGCCATGAGCACCAACAATTTTGACATCGCGGGGCGGCCGGTGCCGGCGCCGCACCACCACCCTTACAGCCGGATGCAGCCGGCGACGCCCAATTACTTCGCCACGCTGGGCATCCCGATCGTTCGCGGCCGGCCGTTCCTCCCAACCGATGCCGCCGGCGCTCCGCGCGTCGCGATCGTGAATCAGGCGCTGGCCCGGCGATACTTCCCGAACGGGGACCCGCTCGGCGAGACGCTGCTCATTGGCGGCGCACGGTGGCGCATCGTGGGCGTATCCGGCAACGTGATGTACGGGCAGATCGGGCAGTTCGTGACGCCAGAGATCTACCGGCCGATGCAGCAATGGCCGTGGAGCGACGCGAGTGTCGTCGTGCGAACTGTGGGCGATCCGACCGCAGCGGAACCGGCCATCCTCGCTGCCGTGCGACGGTTCGATCCCGACCTCGCCGTTTCGCGCGTAGCGCCGCTGGCGGTGGGGTTCCGACAAGTCCTGGCCCCGTACTGGATCATGCTGGGACTGATGGGTGGGTTCGCCATGATCGCGATGCTGATCTCGGCGATCGGACTCTACGCAGTGATCAGCTACAGCGTGGCGCAGCGCACACGGGAGTTCGGTGTCCGAATGGCGCTCGGCGCCGAGCCGCGGGGACTGCTGCGACTCGTGATCGCTCAGGGGCTGCGACTCACGGCCGTCGGCGGGGCCGCCGGATTCGTTGCAGCGCTTGCCGTGACCCCACTGCTCCGCGCGGTGCTCTACGGGGTGTCGCCCAGCGATCCGCTTACGTATGCGCTGGTCGCGGCCGGCGCATCCGTGCTTGGGGTCGTCGCGTCATACGGCCCGGCCCGTCGAGCCGCCACGACCGATCCGATGACATCACTCCAGGCGAACTGACAACTCAAGTCACCTAGTCTGAAGAGGTTCGCCCGCCCGTCTCCAGCGGAATCGCAATACAGTTTTGTCGGCACACCTCCCAGGCGCGCTCTCGTTGGAACGGTAGGTCGGCCCCCGCTTAGTCGCTCCGCAGCACCGTCATCGGATCTGCCCGCGCCGCCCGCGTCGCGGGGAGGTAGCTGGCCAGGCCTGCGACGACGAGGAGCACGATGGCGGCCTCGGCCAGCGACGCCGGATCGCGTGGCGATACCTGGTAGAGCAGCGAGGCGATGAAACGTCCCGCGCCGACGGCGCCGGCCACGCCGAGCGCCGCGCCGACGGCCGCGGTCTCGATTCCGCTCGCCACGACCATGCGCACGAGCGCCCCACGCTGCGCGCCGAGCGCGGCGCGGATCCCGAGTTCCCGGGTCCGCTGCACCACCGCGTACGTGAGTACCCCGTAGAGGCCTACCGCCGCGAGCACGAGCGCCAGCGTCCCGAACGCGCTGAACATATCGGCCCCCAGCGTCCACGAGTGGTACTGGGGATCGAGCTCGTCCGTGAGGGGCGTGACGGATGGATAGGGGATGTTCGGCCCGGCCGCCAGCATCGCGCGCCGAACGCGCTCCACCATCGCCGCCGGATCGCCCACCGTGCGCACTTCCATGGCCGAGATGCCGGGGAGGTACGGATTCGTGGCCTGCGTCTCGATGGGGACGTACAGCTCCTGGATCGGCGTGGCCGTGATCTGCCACTGCGGCGAATCGGCCACGACGCCCACGATCGTCTCGCACGGCTCGGGCGTGCGATCGCTCTGCGGCCCCCGATCGGTGCGGATGCAGGCGCCCACCGGACTCGCGTCGCCCCAGTAGTATTTCGCCGCCTGCTCGCTGATGATCGCCACGTGCGCCGATGCGCGGTGCTCCGCGGCCGTAAACGAGCGCCCGGCGATGAACCGTCGGCCCGTCGCGGCGAAAAAGCCATCCGACACGGCCCGTCCCATCGGCGCGGCCAACGGCTGCTTCACCGCCGCGGCCGCGCCGCTCGTCGGAACAATCGAGGTTCCCCACCCACTGCGGAATGGCTCGCCGATCGAGATGCTCGCCGTCGCCACGCCGGGCACCGCGCGAACGCGCGCAAGCATCGCCTGGTACGCGGCCACTGCGTCCGCGTTGGACAGCCCCGCGCTCCGGAAATCGACCCTCGCGTACAGCAGATGCCGCACGTCCATGCCCAGATCCTTGTCGCGCACGTTCCGGAGGCTTCGCACAAAGAGCCCTGAGCCCGCGAGCAACAGCACCGTGAACGCGACCTGCACGGCCACCAGCGTGCGCTGAACGCGGAACCGGCCGGCCGGCACGTGGCCCCGCCCCATGAGCGTGGCATTGAGATCGGACCGCACGCCCACGGTCACCGGCGCCAACCCGCACAGCAGGCCCGTCGCCACCGCAACCGCCCCGGCGAATCCGAGCACGGGCCACGACATCGCCCTCGCGACGGCGACATCGGGCATGATCACGTGCCGCACCACCGATGACGTCCACGCGGTCAACACCAGCGCCACGGCGCCGCCGCAGGCGGCGAGCATCAGACTCTCGGTGAGGAGCTGGCGCGCGATCCGCCATCGGCCCGCGCCCAGCGACAGGCGCACCGCGATCTCGTGCGATCGGGACGCCGCGCGCGCCAGGAGGAGATTGGCGACGTTGGCGCAGGCGACGAGCAGCACCAGCACCGACACCGCGCCGAGCCAGAGCGCCACCTTCGTGTCGGCGGACATCGTGGGCGCACGCCCCACTGGAAGCGGCGCGAGGACGACGCGGGCGCCCTTCATGTATGGCTCCTTGGCGTGCTCGAACGCGAACGCCGCCGTGGCCTCGGCGGCCGCAACCTCCTTCGAGACCCCGGGGCGGAGTCGGGCGAACGTTGACAGCCAGTAGCTGTTCGCATGAGTGAGCGCGCTCGGCGCGAACATCGTGGTCGCGGCGGCGATCGGCAGCCACGCGTCCACCTGCTCCAGGTTGATCCCGGTGAACCCCTCGGGCGCCACGCCGATCACCGTGTAGGGCCGCCCCCCGATATCCACCGTCCGCCCCAGAACCGCGCGGTCGCCGTTGAACCGGTCCTTCCACAAGCCGTAGCCGAGCACCACCGTCTTCGTCCCCTCGGCGCGTTCCTCGTCGGGGCGGAACAAGCGGCCCAGCGCGGGGCGGGTGCCCAGGGCGCGGAAGAAGCTCGCCGTGACCAGCACCGCCTTGAGCGAGCGCGCATTGTCGCCGCGGCCGATCGAGGTCTCGTTGGCGAAGTAGGCCGCCACCGACTCGAATGCGTGCGCGTTGTCGCGCAGGGCTTCATAGGTGCCGAATCCGGTGATCTGGTTCGCGGCGTATCCGCCGCCGTTGGGCTTGGGGTAGGCGTAGTACAAGCGCACGATGCCGTCGGAGTTGGCGATCCCCGGCGGGGGTCGGAACATGAGTGTGTTCACAACGCCGAACATCGTCGCATTCACGCCAATCCCCAGCGCGAAGGTGAGCACCACGAACCCCGAGGCGACCCGATGATGCCAGAGGCTCCGGAGCCCGAATCGCACGTCCTGACGCAGGTCGTCGAGCCATTCGCGAAGTCGCATGCGGTTCTCGCGACGCTCGGCCGTAGCCTGGAGCGACCGACGCGCGGCCGGGGTGTCCCCGAACCGACGCCGTGCCTCGCGCAGCGCCTCCTTCGGCGTCAGCCCCTGGGCCTCGAGCTGCTTGGCGCGCAGCTCCAGATGCAGCGCGATCTCCTCGTCCACGTGCTCGCGCGCGACGTCGGGGCGCCGGAGCGCCAGCCGGAAGAGCCGCTTCACGCCCGGACGGATCATCGTGGGCTCCCTACGATTGCGCGGTGAGGATATCGGTGACCAGATCGGCGTATCGTGTCCAGCGGGCGGTCTCGGCCTCGAGGAAGCGCCGCCCCTTGGCGATGACACGATAGTACCGCGCGCGGCGATTGTTGTCCGTCACGCCCCAGTCCGCGGTGACCAGCCCGCGCTCCTCCATACGGTAGAGCGCCTGGTAGAGCGCCGAATCGTCCACGCCGAGCCCGCCCGCGGATCGCGCTTCGAGCCAGCTGACGATCTCGAACCCGTGCATCGGCGTCCAGCTCAGGGCCTTGAGCACGAGGACATCCAGCGTGCCCTTCACGACGGGGAGTGCGTCGGTGCCGGCCATCGTCGCTCCACTTAGAGTCTGGATAGAGCTACGCCGCCGGCGCCGGGGCGTCAAGGCCGGCGTTCCGCGAGGCTCCGCGCGTTGACCGGCCACCGGCATTGGCAGGCAAGGCGACTGCCTAATCCTTGCCCGCAAGAAGGGCTCGCCCACCTGTGGTCAATGGAATTTCAATACGATTATACCGGCACACCTCCCAGGAGGCGCGCCCGTAGGAGCGGTCGCCGGTGTACCGATCAGCGTGGACCGGGGCGTCAAGACCGATGGGCGCTCGTAAGACGGGCGTCGCCTGCCAGGGAGAGAGCCTTGCCCGGCTCTCACCAATTGATGCGCGGCTGCACCGGACATCGCCCCTAGCTGGACCGCAAGATCTCCACCGGATCGCTGCGCATCGCGCGCAATGCCGGCACGAGCGCGGCCGCCATCGCCACCGCCATCAGCGTCGCCTCGGCGATCAGGAGCGAGCCGGGGTCCGTATTCTTCACCCCGAACAGTCGCCAGGAAATACCGGCACTTGCCCAGAAGCTCAACAGGGCGCCGATCGCGGTGCCGCCGAGCGCCATCTCGAACGCGCTGGTGAGGACGACGCGCACAATGTTGCGCCGTGTGGCCCCGAGCGCCTGCCGCACGGCGAACTCGCGCATGCGCTGCCCCACACTGTAGGACAGCACGCTGAACAGTCCGGTCACCCCCAGAATCAGCGCCGCGAAGGTGAGCACCGAGAGGAACTGCTCGAAGATCCGGTTGGCGCGAATCTCCTGGTTCTGGGCAAGGGTCCACGGCAAAGCCGATACCACGGCCGTTCGAGGGAGCACGCCGCTCAATGCTCGTTCGATGGCAGTCGGAAGCATGGCGCCGGCATGGGGCGCCATGCGGGCAACGATATTCGTCATCCCCACCGTCTGCGCCGACGCCACGTAGATCATCGGATTATCCGAGGGATCGAACGAGTCGGTCGCATTCATCGCCACGTCCGGGGCGATGCCCACCACGCGCAGCCACGGCCGTGACGCCCGCGCCCAGCCGAGCTTGATCATGTGGCCGATGGCGTTCTCGTGCGGGAAGAGCGCGTTGGCGGCCGTTCGCGAAAGCACGACCGCACCTTCTCCGAGAATGTCGGCGTCGGACAAGTCGCGCCCTGCTGCCAATCGAATGCCCATGGTCTCGAAAAACCGGGCCCCGACGGTCTCGTAGTACCTCACGCGCAGCGACGGAACCGTCGGTCGGCGATCGGTGAGCACCTCGCCGGCATCGGGAATGCCGTAGCCCATCGTCGTCACCGCGACCACGCCGGGCACCTCGCGGACCGCCTGCACCGCCCGCGCCAACAGCGCCCGCCGCGCCACGTCGGACGTGTCCGCCGCCCCGTCTGCCGGGGTGATGTACACGTGCACGAGCGAGTGTGCGGCGAAGGCGTATCGGTAATCCGCCAAGTTCCGCGTGGAGAGCGCCATCAGACTCGTGAGCATGAGCAGCACCATCGCGACCGCCAGCTCCGTGATCACGAGGAGGCGGAACTCGTTCCGGCTGCGGCCGGTGGTCGTGCCGGCGTTGTCCTTGAGCGGATCCGCCGGGTCCACCCGACTGGCTCGCCAGGCCGGGACGCCGCCCGCGACGCCCATGCCGCCCAGCAGCGCCAAGCCCACCCCAGTGAAGACCCAGGGCGAGAATCCGAACACGTAGTCTCCCCAGGTTGCCAGGTCTTCCGGCACCAGGTGTGTGAGCACGCCAATCACCGCATTCGCGATCAGTAGCCCCAGGACCGCCCCACCAACGCCGATCACCAGGACCTCGGCGAGCACGTCGGCCGCGATCCCGGCGCGCGTGGCGCCGAGCGCAATGCGCAGCGCGTACTCGCGCCGCCGGGTCAAGCCGCGCGCCAACGCGAGCGCCGTCACGTTCGTGCAGCCGATGAGCAGCATCCCCAAGGCAAGCGCCAGCATCAGAATTCCCTGGACGTCTTGCCGCAGGTCCATTGCTTGCGGCGCCAGCGGAATCAGCAGGATGCCGTACGGCGTCGTGATCGTGAGCGGCGAGACATACTGCGCCTGGTAGCGTGCGGCGAGTGTGGCGACCTGCGCGTGCGCGGCCGCGGTGTCCACGTTCGCTCGGAGCTCCACGACGATGTCACCCTGCCGCAGCCGCTCCACCGCCCCCGGTGACGCATAGGGGATCACGACGGGAGCCGACAGTGGGCCCGCATGACCCGGCGGCACCACGCCCACGATAGAGTACACGTGGCCGCCGACGCTCAGCGTCGCGCCGTCGATCGCGGAGCGGTCGGCGAACGACTCTGTCCACAGGGCGGACGACACGAGTGCCGCGCGATCGGCGGCGATCTCCTGCGGGGTTGGATATCGGCCGAGCGTCAGCGGCACGCCGAGGGCGGGAAACAGGTTGGCGCTCACGTGTGCCACCGTCCACTCCGCGGCGGCGCCCCCAATCGTCGTCAGTTCCTGGGCGTACGATTCCACGCCCACCGTCTGTACCGCCGGCAGTGTCGCGAGGCCCCGCATCTGCTCGGCGATGCTCGGCCCGCTCGTCCGGTTGCCGAACCGGAGCTTCGCGACGTCCCACCGATCCGGATGTCGGAACAGGGCCTTCGGGTGAAGCGAGGAATCGATCAAGGCGAAGGTCGCCGTCGCGAGCCCGAGTGCCACGCCGAGCGAGAGTACCGACACCACGACGAAGCCGGGCGACCGTCGCAGCGTGCGCCACGCGCGCTTCACAGCCTGCGCGAACTGCTCAAACCACCGCACGCCGCGCGCGTCCCGAGACGCCTCCTTCATCTCCTCTACGCCGCCGAATGCCAGCCGTGCCTGGCGGCGGGCTTCGTCGGGTTCCGCCCCGTGAACGCCGAGCTTCTCCGCCTCACGATCGAGATGGAACTGGAGTTCCTCGGCGAGATCCCGCTCCAGATCCTCGCGGCGGAACAGTGCGCGGAGCCGGTAGCGCAGGTCGCTCAGTAGATCACGGAGCATGGATCGGCCGGCTTCAGGTGGTCCGCAGGACGAGGGCGACTGCGGCCGCCAACCGTTCCCAGTCGCCGGTTTCGGCGGCCAACTGCGCGTGCCCTCGTCGGGTCAACTCATAGAACTTGGCCCGCCGGTTGTTGTCCGACGTGCCCCACGTCGCTTTCACCCAGCCACGGCGCTCGAGGCGGTGTAACGCAGGGTAGAGTGAGCCCTGCGGCACGTCGAGCACCTCGCGCGAGATTTGGCGAATGCGCTCCGAGATCCCCCACCCGTGCTGGGGGGCGAGTGAGAGCGCCTTGAGGATCAGCAGGTCGAGCGTGCCCTGCGGGAGATCGAGACGGTCCGGCGGCATGAGTTCCCCTGTGACTTCTACAGGACGATACGGCGCGTCCTGTAGAAGTGCAAGGGAAATCGGGCGGTGCCATGCTGCCGGAGGCGACAGAGACGGCAGCTTCCCGATTTCCGCCAAGCTGTCGTCCGTCGGGGACGACGCTTATCTCGTTGCCTTGGCACGAGTTCGCCCGCCCGTCTCCAATGGAATCGCAATACAGTTTTGTCGGCACATCTCCCAGGAGGTGTGCCCTGAAGACTGCACTCTCCTGGGTCACGGAACTGAGCGGGGATGACGCGGAAGATTGGAGTCGGGGCTCGATCTCACTGCCTTCCGCGCATCCATCCGGTCCGACTTTCGGGGGGACCCGCCGGAGTGGGCTACCGTCAGCACTACTGCTGGAGTTGCGCGGCAAACAGGTAGAACAACCGCACTCCTATAATCAGCACAGCGGCGCCGAGCACTCTCATGCCCCATGGAGGCAGTCGAGTCCATGGCGCCTGCGTGCGACGCAGAGCCGCCCGCGGCCTGACCAGCATCAACACGCCGGAGGCCACCCACGCGAGACCGCAGATCAAGAAGAGCGCCGCTGTCGCCACGTTAGTCGCCATGCGGATAGCCTGACGGCTGCTTCGCGCGATTACCGTCCCGACGCGCGGCCATCAGAGTGGAGGCGGTTCCGCAGCCTGAAGTCGCGCCGCCCGCCGGCGATCTCGAAACACCGGGGTCAATGCGAGCCATACGAGTACGCCAAGGGATACGTGGCGTGCATTCGCCCCGATGTCCGCGTCCGCGAGGACCGCCTGGTGCATCGTCATCACTCCGCTCTCGTACTCCGTCGCCGCGCGGTCCCCGAATCGCACGACCCGGTCCGACGCTGGCGTCGACAGCGCAACCCGTACAGCTCCGTAGTACCCGGGTTGCGCAAAGAACAGCGTGACCAGCGACGCTCCTATTGCCAGGCCGCGCAGAATCTTCCGCCGGTAACGCCATTCGGCGACCAGCAACGCGACGAGGATCATGGCGATCAACGCTGTCGTCATTCGACAAGCCTCCTTGGCGCTCGGATAGGATCAGAAGGAAGAGTCAGCGGAAACGTCACCGCGTGCGGGTCACGGGTATGGGCCCCCGCCGCTCTTTCCGCCCGCGCACGCGGTGACTGAGGCTGCGGAGGCCACGCGGACATTGCTCGCGAATCCGGCCACCGTCGTGCACCTGCCCGTCCGCTATGAAGCGGGGCTGACCGGCCGCACCGTCTGACGACATCTCAACGCGCTCGCCAGCTCGAAGATTGGGCGCAGCCTAACTTCGCTCCGCCGTCACCGCTTCTTCGGCACGACCAATGGAGGAGCCGACTGGTCTTTGGGCATGCAGACTTTGCGCCAATCTTCACCGGGCTTGAGCGGCTCGCAGAGCTCGGCGTGCAACGCGCTGTCGCTGAAGACAGACCGCGGCGCTTCCGCCAATGGCGCCGCCGCGGAAGCGGGGCGCTGGCTTTGACAGGCAAGGGCGCCAGCAAGGCAGACGGCCCCGATCAAGAGAGAGCGCATGATTCAGAACGTACGTCCCTTCGCCCGCGTAGGTCAACAGGCGGTGGCGCAGGGCGGGCTGAGTGCAGCGGCACTCCCAACTCCGCCAGCAGCGCCTCTGTGGAGTCAACGCCCAGCGCACGCTTCGGCTGCCGATCGGTGGCTAAACGGGACTATGGCCAATCGCTATTCCCGGAAATCCAAGACACCCCCATTCCCAGACGCCGCCACCGTATACCAACTGGTGCCGGGCGGCGGCCCTAACTCTTTGCGGGATTGAGCGTTCGGCCGCCGGTTCCCAGCGGAATCTCGATACAGTTATACCGGCACACCTCCCAGGACGTGTGGCGACATATTCAGAGTCGTCCCGACAACCGGCCGACAGATCCCCTTACGTCGTCACCAACTTCCGATACGTCACCAGGCGCGGCTGATCAGCACCCGGCTCCTTTCGCGTCTTCAAATCTTACATATACGAACTGTACTCCGCTCCAACACGGCTCTGGACCGTCCAGCAGCGGGCACGCCGGGTCGCATCCGGCCGGTGGCTACCATGCTCCCGCACACTCCTCCCGCAATGTCCGCATGGGATCCGTACTTGTGGCCCGGCGTGCCGGTGATACTCGGTCCACTTGACCGGGCCCTTGGGCTTGGGGTGAGTAGGCCGGGGCATTGCAGCCCCAGCCGCTCGCAGAACCGGACGTGAGCCTGTCGACTCATCCGGCTCCCATCATCGAGCTGCAGGGTGGAATCCCTTTTCTCAATGCGCGAACGCCGTCGGCATGCGATCCGCAACTCGGCCAAGCGCCCGCGCTCCGCGAATGATCCCGCGCGCCAGCCGCCTGCACTTTCGCTGCATCCAGCGCACACATAGTCGTTCACGTGTCGCCACAACGGTTGTATCGCGGACGGGTAGAACCGACCGTCGTCGTTCGACTAGCCCCGCAGCACCGGGTCGAACATGCTCGAGAGACCGCTCGGTGCGATTCACCCGACGCAAACAGTCGTCATTTAATGCGGGGCGCCTCAGCTCAAAGATACGGCAGAAAGGAGAGGATGCCGATCCCAATACATGCTAACCCGAGTAGGAATACTACCATCGAGCTCCCGGCCGGGCCGGCCTCGAGGACGCTAACGCCTGGGTCTCTTGGAGAAATATGCACCACCACTTCCTGATCGAGCGGATAGCGCGACGTCTGACTCCAAGCCCACGATAGGCCTCCCAGGCCGGCGCCCCCCATCCGGAACCTTGATCCAGTATACTCTTTGCCGTTGACCGAATACCGGTATTGCACAACCGGAATGAATTCTGTCTTCTTGGTCGGAAGGATCCCCATGCTTGATACTTGGATCGGCCTCCTGCGCGCGCCTACGATGCGGCCTCTAACCGTCGGCCATTGTGCGCACCGAATTCCGCGGACGACGTTCACAACGCCTAGTATCGCCAACGCGACTCCGCCGAGCACCATCGTTCCCCCAGAAATGACGTCCGTCGCAGCGTGTGAAGTCATACGGCGGCCTGCCTCCTCGGATGGCGACGCGGCGCCTGAAGGCGTTCCGTTTCACCAGGTCGCGTGGCGGCAATCGATTGCCTCTGCGGTCGCTTCACCGCAAGGCTGGCCTTGGTCGCGCGATGCGCCGCAGACTCCTGATGGGAGACACCAAATCCGGTCCCTCCGGCGGCGGTACTTCGTCCCGACCGCACAGTCACTCGCCAATCTCCATAGTCTATGCTTCGAGGATGAGGGCCGCCGGTGTTCGTTGGTCTAACGCTATAGTATCGATCCCCGCGCAGATCTATCAAGTACCTGAACTCGTGCTGCTGTGAGCCCCGTTTCGTGAATCAGATGCGACTAAGCTGTTCTGGGCGTGGGTCCCCGCGGATCGGTCCAGCCGGGTGCACGCTTTGACGGGAACTGAGCTGACCCCGGCGTATCCCCACTGCGGAAGCAAGGCCCCCGAACTGCTCCGGCGCTAGCTCCCTCTCTTGACGAGGGTTCGTCCACCCGTCCCCAACGGAATCGCAGTACAGTTTTGTCGGCACACCTCCCAGGAGGTGTGCCGGTAGACTGTGAAGCCCGTACGGCGGCCGCCGGTGTCCCTCGCGAAGAGCGCAGTTGAATTCCCCGCGTTGTTCATTGGCTCGGGAATCAAGCGCGCGCGGCTGCCCGGGCTCTCGGGGGGCACTCAGGTCATACTCGGCAACCTCAGTCGCAGCCGGCCTCGAGGATCCCGACCCCGCCGGAGCGCTGAGCGACAGATATACCTTGACCATCGACAACAACCGGCATATTGTTGTCGAAGCTCAAGGGCTCCACCGACCGTTCCGCCTCCCTCGGATCCCTCCGATGTCCGATCGCGCAGACCTCCTGCAGGGCACGCTCGACCTCCTGATCCTCAAGCAGTTCCGTGCAGGCCCGCTCCACGGCTGGGGACTGTCGAAACGCATCCGCCTCCTCTCCGATGACGTCCTCCAGGTCAACCAGGGGTCGCTCTACCCCGCCCTCTATCGCCTGGAAGAACGGGGCCATGTGACCGCCGAGTGGGGCGTGTCGGACGAAGGCCGACGCGCCAAGTTCTACACGCTCAGCGCAGCGGGCCGTCGGCGGTCACATGGCCCCGTTCTTCCAGGCGATAAAGAGGGCGGGGTAGAGCGAACCCCTGGTTGACCTGAGAGGTGGGGATTCGAGGAGGCGGATGCGTTTTCGACAGTCCCCAGCCGTGGAGCGGGCCTGCACGGAGACTCTTGAGGATCAGGAGGTCGAGCGTGCCTGCAGAGGTGCTGCGCGATCGGACATCGGAGGAATACAAGGACGGTCGGAGCCCTTGAGCTTCGACAACAATATGCCGGTTGTTGTCGACGGTCAAGGTATATCTGTCGCTCAGCGCTCCGGCGGGGTCGGGATCCTCGAGGCCGCTCGACTGAGGTTGCCGAGTATGACCTGAGTGCCCCCCGAGAGCCCGGGCGGCCGCGCGCACTTGATTCCCAAGCCGACGCAGGGAATTCGAGCTGCCGCTCCGCGAGGACACCGGCGGCCGCCGTACCGGCTTCACAGTCTACTGGCACACCTCCTGGGAGGTGTGCCGACGAAAACTGTACTGCGATTCCGTTGGGGACGGGTGGACGAACCCTCGTCAAGAGAGGGAGCTAGCGCCGGAGCAGTTCGGGGGCCTTGCTTCCGCAGTGGGGATACGCCGAGTAGCTACAGTACCCATCAAAGCGTGCACCCGGCTGCAACGATCCGCGGGGGACCCACGCCCAGAACAGCTTAGTCGCATCTGATTCACGAAACGGGGCTCACAGCAGCACGAGTTCAGGTACTTGATAGATCTGCGCGGGGATCGATACTATAGCGTTAGACCAACGAACACCGGCGGCCTGGTCGTCGAAGCATAGACTATGGAGATTGGCGAGTGACTGTGGCGATCGGGACGAAGTACCGCCGCCGGAGGGACCGGATTTGGTGTCTCCCATCAGGAGTCTGCGGCGCATCGCGCAACCAAGGCCAGCCTTGCGGTGAAGCAACCGCAGAGGCAATCGATTGCCGCCACGCGACCTGGTGAAACGGAACGCCAGGCGCCGCGTCGCCATCCGAGGAGGCGGGCCGCCATACTTCACACGCTGCGACGGACGGCATTTCTTACGGGAACGATGGTGCTCGGCGGAGTCGCGTTGGCGATACTAGTCGTTGTGAACGTCGTCCGCGGAATTCGGTGGGCACAATGGCCGACGGTTAGAGGCCGCATCGTAGGCGCGCGCAGGAGGCCGATCCAAGTATCGAGCATCGGGATCCTTCCCCGAGAAAGACAGAATTCATTCCGGTTGTGCAATACCGGTATTCGGTCAACGGCAGAAGAGTATACTGGATCAAGGTTCCCGGATGAGGGCGCCGGCCTGGGAGGCCTATCGTGGGCTTGGGAGCTGCGAACTTGGCGCTACTCCGCTCGATCAGGAAGTGGTGGTGCATATTTTTCCAAGAGACCCAGGCGTTAGCGTCCTCGAGGCCGGCCCGGCCGGCGAGATGGTATGGTAGTATTCCTACTCGGGTTAGCATGTATTCGGATCGGCATCCTCTGCCTTTTCTGCCGTATCTTTGAGCTGAGGCGCCCCGCATTAAATGACGACTGTTTTCGTCGGGTGAATCGCACCGAGTCGGCTCGAGAGCATGCTCAACCCGGTGCTGCGGGGTAGTCAACGACGACGGTCGGTTCTACCCGTCCGCGATACAACCGTTGTGGCGACACGTGAACGACTATGGTGCGCTGGATGAGTGAAAGTGCAGGCGGCCGGCGCGCGGGAACATCGCGGAGCGCGGGCGCTTAGCCGAGTTGCGGATCGCATGCCGACGGCGTTCGCGCATTGAGAAAAGGGATTACGCCTGCAGCTCGATGATGGGAGCCGGATCAGTCGACAGGCTCACGTCCGGTTCTGCGAGCGGCTGGGGCTGCAATGCCCCGGCCTACTCACCCCAAGCCCAAGGGCCCGGTCGAGTGGACCGAGTATCACCGGCACGCCGGGCCACAAGTACGGATCCCATGCGGACATTGCGGGAGGAGTGTGCGGGAGCATGGTAGCCACCGGCCGGCTGCGACCCAGGGTGCCTGCTGGACGGTCCAGAGCCGTGTTGGAGCGGAGTACAGTTCGTCTATGTGATTTTTTGAAGACGCGAAAGGAGCAGGGTGCTGATCAGCCGCGCCTGGTGACGTATCGGGAAGTTGGTGACGACGTAAGGGGATCTGTCGGCCGGTGTCGGGACGATCTGAATATGTCGCCCACGTCCTGGGAGGTGTGCCGGTATAACTGTATCGAGATTCCGCTGGGAACCGGCGGCCGAACGCTCAATCCCGCAAAGAGTTAGGGCCGCCGCCCGGCACCAGTTGGTATACGGTGGCGGCGTCTGGGAATGGGGATGGCTTGGATTTCCGGGAATAGCGATTGGCCATAGTCCCGTTTAGCCACCGATCGGCAGCCGAAGCGTGCGCTGGGCGTTGACTCCACAGAGGCGCTGCTGGCGGAGTTGGGAGTGCCGCTGCACTCAGCCCGGCCTGCGCCACCGCCTGTTGACCTACGCGGGCGAAGGAACGTACGTTCTGAATCATGCGCTCTCTCTTGATCGGGGCCGTCTGCCTTGCTGGCGCCCTTGCCTGTCAAAGCCAACGCCCCGCTCCCGCGGCGGCGCCATTGGCGGAAGTGCCGCGGTCTGTCTTCGGACGCGCGTTGCACGCCGAGTCTGCGAGCCGCTCAAGCCCGGTAAAGATTGGCGCAAAGTCTGCATGCCCAAAGACCAGTCGGCTCCTCCATTGGTCGTGCCGAAGAAGCGGTGACGGCGGAGCGAAGGTAGGCTGCGCCCCATCTTCGAGCTGGCGAGCGCGTTGAGATGTCGTCAGACGGTGCGGCCGGTCAGCCCCGCTTCATAGCGGACGGGCAGGTGCACGACGGTGGCCGGATTCGCGAGCAATGTCCGCGTGGCCTCCGCAGCCTCAGTCACCGCGTGCGCGGGCGGAAAGAGCGGCGGGGGCCCACACCCGTGACCCGCACGCGGTGACGTTTCCGCTGACTCTTCCTTCTGATCCTATCCGAGCGCCAAGGAGGCTTGTCGAATGACGCAGCGTTGATCGCCATGATCCTCGTCGCGTTGCTGGTCGCCGAATGGCGTTACCGGCGGAAGATTCTGCGCGGCCTGGCAATAGGAGCGTCGCTGGTCACGCTGTTCTTTGCGCAACCCCGGTACTACGGAGCTGTACGGGTTGCGCTGTCGACGCCAGCGTCGGACCGGGTCGTGCGATTGCGGGTCCGCGCGGCGACGGAGTACGAGAGCGGAGTGATCACGATGCACCAGGCGCCCGCGGACGCGGACATCGGGGCAACCCGCCACGTATCGGCGTACTCGTATGGCTCGCATTGACCCCGGTGTTTCGAGATCGCCGGCGGGCGGCGCGCTTCAGGCTGCGGAACCGCCTCCACTCTGATGGCCCGCGTCGGGACGGTAATCGCGCGAAGCAGCCGTCAGGCTATCCGCATGGCGAACGGGCGACAGCGGCGCTCTTCTTGATCTGCGGTCTCGCGTGGGTGGCCTCCGGCGTGTTGATGCTGAGGCCGCGGGCGGCTCTGCGTAGCACGCAGGCGCCTTGGACTCGACTGCCTCCATGGGGCATGAGGGCTCGGCGCCGCTGTGCTGATTATAGGAGTGCGGTGTCTACCTGTTTGCCGCGCAACTCCAGCAGTAGTGCTGACGGTAGCCACTCCGGCGGGTCCCCCCGAAAGTCGGACCGGATGGATGCGCGGAAGGCAGTGAGATCGAGCCCCACTCCAATCTCGCGTCATCCCCGCTCAGTTCCGTGACCCAGGAGAGTCCAGTCTTCAGGGCACACCTCCTGG
>CAWGJO010000032.1:0-7805 GCA_963822945.1 uncultured Gemmatimonadaceae bacterium
GGCAAGGGCGGAGCGGCAAAGGGGACAGCCGGAGCAGGTGGCGACGGTGGCGCTGGCATCGAGGGCGGGCGGGGTGGCCCGGGTGGTGGTCGTGCTGGTGGGGCGTCCGTCGGCGTCCTCGTGTTCCCGAGTGGGGTGTACACCCCGACTGCCGTGGTGTACGAGGTCGGGCCTGGCGGCGCCGGCGGCGGGAGTCCCGTGGACACCTCGGTGGGCGCACCCGGCGACTCCGCGTCGGTCGAGAAGCTGCCGGGATAGCGGGGGCGGCCCCGTCGGCCACTTCTCATGTGGACGCGGATGATCGGTTTTCGGGTGGTTCCGTGTTTGGAGGGTCAGGGAGATGCAGCCGGGTCTCCGTTTCTATCCTCCGTCTGGAGCTACTCAAAATGCCCGCCGGTCCTACCGGCCATCGTCCGGCGACTCCGCACCAGCGGTGACGCCCCGTGCGCTCCGCCGCGGTCACCGTCTTCTCCCCGCGTTCCGTTGCCGGATGCGGCGGCCGGCGTGCCGGTAGCTGTCGCCGGGGTTCCGATTCACTGAGGCGGTATGACGGAAACGCTGCGGGCCGGCTCCCGGCGTCCAACCGTCCGACCATACGAGGATTTGAATTCCTGTTTCTGAGCGGACATCTCATCGAAAAGGGGGAACGATGTCGCGGTATTCACGATGGACGCGCGGGCGGGCGCTGGCGCTGGCGGTTGCCGCCGGCTACGCGGTGGCGGCGTGCGGGGGGGCGGCCGATTCCACGGGGCCGGGGGGCGGCAACGGCGACAAGCCGGCGGCGAATGATCTGTTCGTGAGCGCCACGACCGGCGACGCTGCCGGTTCTGGCACGCAGCAGCAGCCATTCCAGACGATCGCAGCCGCGCTCGCGGCGTCCGATTCGGGGCAAACAATCCGGGTGGCCGGCGGCATGTACGCTGAACGGGTCGTGCTCAAGTCGCACGTGCGCATCGTCGGCGGATACGACCCGGCCAACTGGCAACGGGACACCGTGCACGATTCCACCACCATCGGCGACTCGGTGATGACGGTGGTGGGGCTGCACGTCAGCGACGTCGTGCTCGACGGTCTCCATCTGCGCAATCTCGCGGGCAGCGTCTATGGGGTGGTCACCTTCGACTCGAGCGCGGGCATCGAGATCGTCGGGAGTACGATCTCGGCGCCCAGGGGATTTGCTGGGAGCGGCACCCTCGGGTGGGGCACGACGCGGCCGGACCGGGCCGCGGCCGGCAGCCCAGGGGCAAAGGGAGGGGGCTGCCTCG
Source organism: uncultured Gemmatimonadaceae bacterium (assembly GCA_963822945.1). Classification (GTDB taxonomy): domain Bacteria; phylum Gemmatimonadota; class Gemmatimonadetes; order Gemmatimonadales; family Gemmatimonadaceae; genus JAGWRI01. Next base: position 1,266 of record CAWGJO010000032.1, read on the forward strand.
GGACCAAGGCCGGGGGCGCAGGGGGGAACGTGACGTGGGGTGGGCTTATCGGCGGCGATGGCGGCGCGGGACAGTTGGGCAGTGGAGCTGACGGGCTGTCCGGCGAAGGCTCCGGAGGTAACGGCGGTACGGGAGGGGGTGAGTTCGGCGCGGGTAAGCCCGGGGCGTCTGCCTCCGCGGTTTCCAACACGGGACGTGCTGGTCGCGGAGGCACTTCGGAATTCGGGTACTCCATCACCAACGGATACTCCTTGGAGAACGGCGGCTACGGCCAATTCGGCGGCGACGGCGCGGGTGGGGGCGGCGGCGGCGGGGGAGGCGGAAACTTGGCTTTCGGTCAGTGTGGCGGGGGCGGGGGGGGTGGGGGCCAGGGCGGGGTGGGAGGGAACCTTGGTGACCCGGGGAGTGGTGGCGGACCAGCCATCGGGCTGGTCGTAGGGCGTGCCAGCGATGTGCGGCTGGTGAACTCGATGGTGATCGCGGGTGGAGGGGGTAACGGCGGCGCAGGGACGCTTGGCGAGCTCGGCGGTTTGCCCGGAGGAGGTGGCACGGGCGGAGCGGGCGTGGGGGGAGGCGGCGCAGGTGGCTACGGCGGGGGTGGCATCGAGGGCGGGCGGGGGGGCGCGGGTGGTGGCGGCGCCGGTGGGCCATCCGTCGGCGTCCTCGTGTTCCCGAGTGGGGTGTACACCCCGACCGCCGTGGTCTACGAGGTCGGGCCCGGCGGCGCGGGTGGCGGGAGTCCCGTGGTCACCTCGGTGGGCGCACCCGGCGATTCAGCGTCGGTCAAGAATCTGCCGGGATAGCGCGGCGGCCCCGTCGGGCACTCCTGTGGTGGGCGAGCCGGGAGCCGAACGGCCGGATCGACGAGAGTCGGTCCGGCCGTTCAATCCGTGCGAGGCCCAATGTAGACGCGGATGATCGGTTTTCGGGTGGTTCCGTGTTTGGAGGGTCAGGGAGATGCAGCCGGGTCTCCGTTCCTGATCCTCCGACCCGGAGCTACTCAAAATGCCCGCCCATCCCACCGGCCATCGTCCGGCCACTCCGCACCAGCGGTGACGCCCCGTGCGCTCCGCCGCGGTCACCATCTTCTCCCCGCGTTCCGTTGCCGGATGCGGTGGCGGGCGCGCCGGCTGCGATCAAACCAGAAGGAGAATTCAGTGGGGTCATCTCATCGAAAGGGAGGAACGATGTCGCGGTATTCACGATGGATGCGCGTGCGAGCGCTGGCGCTGGCGGTCACCGCCGGCTACGCGGTGGCGGCGTGCGGGGGGGCGGCCGATTCCACGGGGCCGGGGGGCGGCAACGGCGACAAGCCGGCGGCCAACGATCTGTTCGTGAGCGCCACGACCGGCAACGATGCCGGTGGTGGCACCCAGCAGCGGCCATTCCAGACGATCGCGGCCGCGCTCGCGGCGTCCGATTCGGGGCAAACGATACGGGTAGCCGGCGGCATGTACGCTGAACGGGTCGTGCTCCAGTCGCACGTGCGCATCGTCGGCGGATACGACCCGGACAACTGGCAACGGGACACCGTGCACGATTCCACCACCATCGGCGACTCGGTGATGACGGTGGTGGGCCTGCACGTCAGCGACGTCGTGCTCGACGGTCTCCATCTGCGCAATCTCGCGAGCAGCAACTACGGGGTGGTCACCTTCGACTCTAGCGCGGGCATCGAGATCGTCGGGAGTACGATCTCGGCGCCCAGGGGATTTGCCGGGAGTGGCGGCATCGGGTGGGGTAACACGCGGCCTTCCAAGGCCGCTGACGGAAGCTCGGGGGCGAAGGGAGGGGGCTGCCTCGGGACCAAGGCCGGGGGCGCGGGGGGGAGCGCGACGTGGGGTGGGAGTGACGGCGGACAGGGCGGCGTGGGACAGTTGAACGGTGGCGCGGACGGGCAGGACGGACCACCGTCATCAGTCGCCGACGGAGGTGGGGGCGGTAAGGGCGGGTCTGAGTTCCACGACGGTGCGGGTGGGGGGTCTCCCTCCGTGATTCCGGAGACGGGACCTTCCGGTAATGGAGGCAGTCCGGGATTCGGGGGGTACACCATCGTCGACGGATACTACTCGATGCGGGGTTCCTACGGCCAATATGGCCTGGACGGCACCGGTGGCGGCGGCGGCGGTGGGGGCGGCGGGGACGCGATTATCGTTCAGTGTGGTGGTGGCGGGGGTGGTGGCGGCCAGGGTGGGGTGGCCGGGGGCGTTGGTTCCCCGGGCATGGGTGGCGGACCGGCCATCGGGCTGGTCGTAGGACGTGCCAGCGATGTGCGGCTGGTCAACTCGACGGTGATCACGGGTGGAGGGGGTAGCGGCGGCGCGGGGGCGCGTGGCGAACTCGGCGGTCTGCCCGGAGGAGGTGGCGCGGGCGGAGCGGCCGCGGGGGGAGGCGGAGCAGGTGGCGCCGGTGGGGCTGGCATCGAGGGCGCGCGGGGGGGCCCGGGTGGTGGCGGCGCCGGTGGGGCGTCCGTCGGCGTCCTCGTGTTCCCCAGTGGGGTGTACACCCCGACCGGCGTGGTGTACCACGTCGGGCCCGGCGGAGCGGGCGGCGTGGGCGGCGAGAGTTCCGTGGACACCTCGGTGGGCGTACCCGGCGATTCCGCGTCGGTCAAGAATCTGACGGGATAGCGGAGAGGCGCCGTCGGCCAATCCTGTGGCAGGCGAGCCGGGAGCCCGAACGGCCGGATCGACGAGAATCGGTCCGGCCGTTCGTCTGTCCGATCGAATCGGAGGCGGCGCAGCGAGCATGCGGCCGCTTGCTCGAGGTCGGCGTCCTCCAGGGGGCCGCTACCCCAGGAATTAGGACAGGTGAGACTCGCGGAAAGCGGGGAGCTCAGGGCCGTCCCACGGCCCCATTTCCCGAAAGCTGGACCGAGACGTCCAGTGGAATGGAACCGGCCCGCCGCCGTGAAGCTCCGCGGCGGGAATTCGAAGCAAGGCAGGAGGCAGCGCCGCGCTGGAGGCTGGCCTTACCCTCTTACCAACTTCCGATACGTCACCCGGTGCGGCTGGTCGGCATCCGGTCCCTTCCGCTTCTTCAGATTTTCTATATAGGCCTGAAAATTCCCCTCGGTTCACCCGACCTCGCGGTGTTGTTTTGGCTGGGCCGATGAAAAGCGACGCGGAGCACGTGGTCGCACGGCAAGTCGGCACGGCTCAGGACCTGGCCGAGCGCCTTGGTCCAACTCTCAGCGGAGGAGGTTGGTCGCGGGTTGACCCGAGCCGGGCTTCGCCCGAGTTCGGGCCGCAGCACCGAGGACGAAAGTGATCGGCAGAACGCCGGATCTGGTGTATGTTGGCAAGTCGTGATGCGTGATTCGACGCATTTCCTCTCGAAATGGCGATGAAAGCCTCGTCCTCGCTCCAACCGCCGTTTCGTAAGTTGCTGTGCGATAATGGCTTCTGGCGCTGGATTTGACTCGATCGAACCGGCGCCTGAAGGGTGGAACAGGGCATCTCCGGCACCGACGATGATGGCAGGATAGCTTCAGCGCTCATACGGAGCGCATCGGACGGGCAGCGCGAGCAACGCGGGCGATTTCTGGACGCCTGCCACGCCACGGCGTTCGTCCGCTCAACATGCTGGCCTCTTGTTGCACAGCGAGTTGTGTCGATGCTACGGGCAGTGATGCGGAGCTGGACTCGTACTCCTTCAACTTCGAACTGACACCTGCTTTCTCCTGACCTACGCGACCAGCTTCAAGCGACCCTGAGCGGAAGCTACGCACTCGAGCGCGAACTCGGCGGCGGTGGGATGTCGCGCGTGTTCGTCGCCCAGGAGACCGCGCTCGACCGCAAGGTCGTGATCAAGGTGCTCCCGGCGGAGACCGGGGCGCAGGTCTCACTCGACCGTTTCAAGCGCGAGATCCTCCTTGCGGCCAAGCTCCAGCATCCACACATCGTGCCGCTGCTCACGGCGGGCGAGTCGAACGGACTGCCGTACTTCACGATGCCGTTCGTGGACGGCGAGTCGCTGCGGGTTCTCCTCGCGCGGCAAGGCGAGTTGCCCGTCACTCCGGCCATGCGCATGCTGCGCGAAATCGCGTCTGCGCTCGCGTATGCGCACGAGCACGGCATCGTGCATCGCGACATCAAGCCTGACAACGTGCTGCTCTCGGGCGGCAGCGCGATGGTCACGGATTTCGGCGTCGCAAAGGCGTTGAGCGCCTCGAGCAGCGCCGAGCATGGCGGTGTGACGTCGCTGGGCGTAGTCCTCGGGACCCCGGCGTACATGTCGCCCGAGCAGGCGAGTGCAGATCCCGCTGTGGACCACCGGGCCGACATCTACTCGTTCGGCGTGCTCGCATACGAACTGCTCACGGGACAGCCGCCCTTCACGGGCCGCACGCCGCAGCACTTGCTGTCGGCGCATGTGACCGAAGTGCCCGAGGCGATCAGCAAGCGGCGGGCCTCTCTGCCGCCGGCCCTCGCGGCGCTCGTGATGCGCTGCCTGGAGAAGCGTCCGGCCGATCGCCCGCAGACTGCGAACGAGGTGGTGCACGCGCTGGACGACATCACGACGTCGAGCGGGGGAATGACGCCAACCGGCACGCGGCCGCTCGCGGCGGCGGCATCGTCGAGGGCAGCGTCACGCAACGGTCTGCGCCTCTGGGGTGCGATCGCGGTGGTGGCGGCCGTGGTCATCGTCCTCGTGGGCTGGCTCCTCGTACCGCGAACCAACCGTGCGGCGAAACTGCGCAGCATCGCCGTGCTCCCGACGGATATCGGGACCGACACGGCACACGCCTTTCTCGCCGACGGGCTATCGAGCGACTTGACCACCAAGCTGTCGAAAATCCCCGGGCTCTCGGTGCGGGCCTACGTCCCGTTGAGCGTCATGCACGGACGCACGGTGCGCGAGGCGGGGCGGGAACTGGGCGTCGGGGCCATCGTGATGGTGCGGATGGCGCGGTCCGGAACGCGGCTCCGCGCGACCGCGTCGCTCGTCAACGCCGCGAACGACGACCTCCTCTGGTCGGATGCGTTTGAAGCGAGCGACCAGGACCAGTTCGCGCTTCAGGACCGGCTCGTCTCCGCCATTGCGGGTGCGCTCAACCTCTCCCTGTCGCCCGCGACTACGGTCGCCGTGCGTGCCCGCGGCACACAGAGCAACGAGGCGCACCAACTGGTCCAACGCGCGCGGTTCGAGACGGACCAGTTCACGGCCACCTCGCTCGCATCCGCCATCGTGCATGCCGAAGCCGCGATCGCACTCGACTCGACCTACGCCGACGCGTGGGCGGCGCTCGCCGAGGCGTGGGGCTACCGGGCCGATGACTTCGTGCCGGCGGCGACGGCGGGTCCGCAAGTACGGCGCGCCGCCGAGCGTGCGCTGTCGCTCGACCCAACCCTTGCCGATGCGCACGCGCAGGTGGGGTTGTGGTGGATGACCTACGGCCATGATCCAGCCGCGGCATCGAAGGAGATGGAGCAGTCGCTGAAACTCGATTCCGCCAACATTGCGGCGGGCGGGTGGTACCCCTTCCTTCTCAGGTATTACCTCCATCTACCGGACTCCGCACGCGCTGTCGAGCAGCGGGCGCAGCGGCTCAATCCCCTGTCCTTTGGTGTCTGGCACCCGTTCTTCCTTTCGCTCGACTTCTCAGGCCTGTCGCAGGATAGCGCCCGGGCACTCTGTGCCCGCGCCGCGCGCATGCAGGAGCGGCTGGCAGCGGAATGCGAGGCCTTCCGGAGCCTGGCCGCAAACGATCGACGCGGAGCTGTCGCAGCGTGGCGGCGCTGGACCGGCCCCACGCCGAGTGGACGGGATCTCGCGTACCTTGCGGTCAACCTCATTACTGCGGGCGACACGTCGGGTGGGCGTGAGGCGTTGCAGCAGGCGCTGGTGCGTTCGAACACGGAGTACGTGCGGGAAGACCTGATCGCCAACGCGTTCATGAGGCTGGGCGACCGGGAGCCGGCGATTCAGTGGTTGCTGAAGGGCGCCGCATCGAACGTCGGTGGGATCGAGTTCACGCTGGAGGACTCACTCTTTGCTCCCATTCGATCCGACCCCCGCATCCAGGCCGTCATGAAGCGGCTGAAGGGGGGATGAGCGCGTTGCTGTGACGGCGCAGCGCTCGACCGTCAGGCCATCCGGGGATGCAAATTCCCGTCCCTCCATAAGAAGGCCGTGAGTTGCGAGCTATAGCCTCCCACCTCTGAGCAACCACGCCGGAACAGATCTGCCCTCCCCCCTGAAAGTTGGACCGGGCGGACCGGCGGAATGCCGAAGCCAGCGGGAGAACTGAACCTCGGACCAGAGTGGCCAGCCGCTTGGCGGTGCGACCTGGTTCGCCCGAGGACGGGTCTACCCCCGCACCAACTTCCGATACGTCACCCGGTGCGGCTGATCCGCATCCGGCCCCTTCCGCTTCTTCAGATCTTCTATATAGGCCTGGAAATTCCCCTCGAACTACGCGCGCGAAAACGTGGTTATGACGGGATCGGCGTCATCTTCATAGGGGAAATGGCGGCAGGTCGTGTAGTTCATCCTTGTCACGAGCACACGTTCGTGACAATGCCTCTTGTCACGGAT
>CAWGJO010000033.1:0-106343 GCA_963822945.1 uncultured Gemmatimonadaceae bacterium
CTGCGGATACCCCGGCTGCGGCCCGGTAATCGCCGGTCGATTCTTCCGGTCCGCGATCGCCGTCATCACCTGGTGCAGGAAGTTCCCGATCTTCGCCATGTGATCGTAGTCCGCGTACTCGGGCTCGTCGGTCTGCTGGTGGTAGTCCTCGGAATACCCGGTCGAGAAGTACGCCACCGGCACGTCGTGGTGCACGTAGTTCACCTGGTCGCTGCGGCAGAAGCGGTTGAGCGGATTGGCCGGCACGTCCCAGGTGTGATCGATGGCCATCACCACCGGGCGCACGGCGTTCACCGAATCGATGATGTCGCCGAACTCGAACGACAGCCGCCGCGACCCGAGAATCTGAATGGACGTCGGCCCGCCGAACTTCACCTGGCCCACGTGCCCCTTGGCCTCCATGTCCATGTTGAGCGCGGCGGCGATGGAGTCGAGATGGATGGTCGGGTGGTCGGTGAAGTACTTGGAGCCGAGCAGCCCCGCCTCCTCGCCCTCGTGCGACACGAAGATGATGGAACGCGCCGGGTGCTCGCTGGCGAACTTCTGCGCGATCTCGAGCATGATGACGGTGCCCGAGCCGTCGTCGTCGGCCCCGTTCATGATCGAGTCCTTCCGCGGCGGCCGGATGCTGCGCGCCCGCGCGATGAGCGAATCGATCTCGTGCTGCTGCGCCGGGGACGGCCGGCACATGGGATCGTTGGCGCCCTGCGGCCGCGTCACCATGTTCACCGCGCGCAGCGAGTCGTGGTCCACCACCTGGCGGTTGATGCCCACGTGGTCGTTGTGCGCGCTCACCAGCACGTACTCGCCGGCGCGCGCCGGATCGGAGCCCGGCAGGACGGCGATCACGTTCCGCGCCGGCCACTGCGACATGTGGAACTCGTAGCTCCAGTGCGCCGACACGGGCTCGCCCACGGCGCCCGCGGCCAACTGGTCCACCGGCCGGCCGAAGATGCGCTCGGCGGCGGCAGCCGAGATCGACGCGCCGGCGGGGCCGTCGCGCCTTCGGGCTTCATGGCGCTGCGCATGGTGAACGCCGCCTCGCGCAGCTCTGCGGGTACCTGATCGAGGTCGACGTACAGCACCGCGGCCGCGCCGAGTGAGGCGATGCGGTCGTCGTGCGTGACGATGCGGACCGGGCGAACGCCGCGCGCCGCCGCCTGGGCCGCAGCCGCGCGGTCGGCCAGCACCGCCGCTTCGGCCCCGAACCGGTCGGGCAGGGAATCGCAGCGCTGTTCGGGACCGCTGCTGCGCCGCCGGAAGCGGCCGGCGGGCGGTCCGCCCAGGAACACCGCCACCTTGCCGCGGAAGGCGGCCGGGTCGAGCGCCGTGGTGCTGTCGCCGAACCGCCCCGCGAACACGGCGGGCACCTGGTCCAGCGACGCCGTCTCGCCGACGCCCGTGCTCGCCGATGGCGCCAGGGGAATCCAGTCGCTGCCCGCGTCGAGCGCGGCACCGCCGGCGCTCAGGTGCGAGTTGCCGCGCGCGTAGCCCTGCGGCCCGTACGGCATGTCCTGGAAGTACGTGCCGTTCTCGCCGGCGGGCCTGAGCCCGAGCTGCTTGAACACGCTCGCGATGTACGCCGTGCCCTTGTAGTTGCCCAGCGTGCCGATGAGCCGGCCCTGCATCGAGTCGTCCGCGAACCCGTAGAGCCGCGTGCGCAGATCGTTGGCCGTGATGGCCGTGGTGGTGGGGCGGGGCGCCCAGACGGCCGGGCCCTCGTCGGGCCACACGGGCTTCTGGTTGGCGCGCGCGGCGGAACCGCCCTGGGCGAGCATCGGCGCGGCGGTGGCGGCGGCCAGGACGAGGGCGGACAGGGAGCGGGAGAGTTGGCGGGGCACGACGATCCTCCGGGGTGGGAACAGCGGGTCCGGAAATGTGAGCGCGGGGCGCGCTATCGGCAACGTACGGCCGGCGCGGCGTGCGGCCACGCGAAGGGCGCGCCGGGCGGAATTAGATTGGTCCCATGCACCCCGCCGACCTCGAGGGCATTCTCGATTTCCTCCGCGCCGCCGAGCGCCTCAAGGCGACGCATCGCAGCGCGTACACCTCCACGGGTGAGCGGGAGAGCACGGCGGAGCACAGCTGGCGGCTCTGCCTCATGGCCATGGTGCTGGCGCCCGAATTCCCCGACGTCGACTTCGCGCGCCTCGTCAGGATCTGCATCGTGCACGATCTGGGGGAGGCGGTGCACGGCGACATTCCCGCGCCCGAGCAGGCGCGCCGGCTGGCCGACGATCCCGCCGCCACCAAGGCGGCCGGCGAGCGCAACGATCTGCTCACGCTCACCGCGTCGCTTCCCGACGCGACGCGCGGCGAGATCGTCGCGCTGTGGGACGAGTACGAAGCCGCGGCCACGCCGGAGGCGCGGCTGGCCAAGGCGCTCGACAAGCTGGAGACGATCCTCCAGCACACCCAGGGCGACAACCCCGCGGATTTCGACTACCGGTTCAACCTCGGCTACGGCCGCCGGTTCACGGTGGGGCATCCGGTGATCGAGGCGATGCGCGAGATCCTGGACCGCGAGACCGAACGCCGCGCGGTGGAATCGGAGTCCGGCGGATGAGCGAGCCGACGATCCGCCTGGCGGCGCCCGCCGACGCGGCGGCGCTGGCCGAATTCTGCGCGCGCACCTTCCGCGAGACGTACGAGGCGTTCAACACCGAACGGGACATGGCCCTTCACCTGCGCACGCACTTTGGCGAGGAGATCCAGCGCGACGAGATCGCCGATGGCGATGCGGCGATGCTGGTGGCCGAGCACGAGGGTGCGCTGGCGGCGTACGTGAAGGTGCGCCGTGGGGAGGCGCCCGCGTGCGTGCGCGCGGCGCGGCCGGTGGAGGTGCAGCGCTTCTACGTGGACCGGCCGTGGCAGGGGCGCGGGCTGGCCCATCGGATGATGGAGGCGGCGCGGCAGGCGGGCGTCGCGTTGGGCGCCGACATACTCTGGCTGGGCGTGTGGGAGGAGAACCCGCGCGCCATCGCCTTCTATACGAAGTGCGGCTTTGCCGACGTCGGCGCCTGGACATTCACCCTGGGCACCGACGTGCAGCGGGACCGCGTGCTGCAGCGTTCCGCCGCCGGCGCAATCGCCGTACCCGTTCACTAGTCGCCGCCCGTCCCGTCGGCACCTCCACCCCACGTACCAGTCACCCGGGCCCGCACCGTGTACATCCCCAAGTCGTTCGAACAGACCGACAGCGCGCAGTTGCACGAGCTGATGCGGACGCATCCGTTCGCGACGCTGGTCGTGTCCACCCCTTCGGGTCTCGAGGTCAACCACCTGCCGTTCGTGCTCGGCCGGGATCCGGCGCCGCTGGGCGTGCTCCGCGCGCACGTGGCACGGAGCAATCCGGTGTGGCGCGCGCTCACCGGGCACACGGACGTGGTGGTCGTCTTCCAGGGTCCGCACCACTACATCTCGCCGTCGTGGTATCCGAGCAAGGCGGAGAACGGGGGCAAGGCGGTGCCCACCTGGAACTACGCGGTGGTGCACGCGCACGGGCCCGCGATGGCCATCGACGACCGCGCGTGGCTGGAGCGCCACCTCGCGGAGTTGGTGCAGGTCAACGAAGCGGGGCGCGAGCCTGCCTGGCACATCACCGACGCGCCGGCCGATTTCATGGACTCGATGGTGCGCGCCGTGGTGGGCGTGGAGATCCCGGTGCGACGGCTGGTGGGCAAATGGAAGCTCAACCAGAACCGGTCGGACGCCGACCGGGAGAGCGTGGTCGCGGCACTGGAAGCGGACGGCTCGGCGGCCGCACGGGCGACGGCGGGTGCGATGCGACGCACGCTCCCGGGGCGCGGCGGGGCGCAGCCTACGGATTCCTGACCTTTCGCGTCTTGATTCCGGGTCCGGCTGGTCGCATACTCCCCGCTCCCCCCGTGCCCGCCCACCCACCCCACGAGGATCCTCGATGCGCAGAACTCCCCTCGTCCTGGCCCTGCTCGGACTCGCCGTCACCCTGCCCGCCCAAGACCCCGGCATGACGCTGCCCGGCTTCAATCAGAAGCACGGTGGCAGCAAGTCGGTGGAACTGGTGGCCCACGTGGTGAACAATCCCGGTGCCTGGAAGGCCTCCGACATCGAGATGGAGCAGGACGCCGGCCGCCCGTACGTGTACATCTCGGGCTTCACGCACTTCAACGTGCAGGCGTACGACACCCGCAACGAGAAGCACCCCAAGGAAGTGTGGAGCTGGACGATCGAGAATCCGGAACTGCACCGCGGCATCGGCGCGATGGACGGCAAGTACTTCAAGATCGGCAACAAGTACTACTTCGCGCAGTCGTACCAGTTCATGCAGGGCGGCCCCGACGCCGACCTCGGCGCGGTGATCTTCGACGTCACCGGGCTGCCCGACTCGTCGAAGGTGAAGGTCGTGGCCCGCATCAGGTACCCGAAGGCACCGGGCGGCTTCCACAACACCTACGCCTACAAGCACTCCGACGGCCACGTGTATTACGTGACGACGGCCAACGAGGGCGACGCGCTGGTGTACGACATGGACAAGGTGGTGAGCGGCGCGCCGGAGAGCGAGTGGCTCGTGAGCCGCATCCCGAACCCGACCCCGTCCAAGCAGATGGGCACGGGCAGCTACCACGACTTCTACATCGGCTACGATCCGGCCACGCACGAGGACAAGTTCTACGGCGCCGGCCTGGGCGGCTACTCGGTGTGGAACATCACCGACATCAAGAAGCCCGTGCAGCTGTTCACGATCACCGGTCTCGGCCTCGACATCGCGCACACCTTCACGCCGTCGCCCGACGGCAAGTACGCGGTGACGGAGACGGAGTACGAGTACACCCCGCTGCGCATCTGGGATCTGCAGCCCGGGCAGAGCGGCAAGACGAAGAACATCGACGTGCCGATTGCCGGCTGGACCGCCGACTGGCGCGACCTGTCGCACAACCACGAAGTGCGCTGGCCGTACGTGTTCGTCTCGGGGTACGAGGACGGCTTCCAGGTGTTCGACCTCAAGAACCCGACGGCGCCGCACACCGACGGCTGGTACTACACCTGTGAGTGCACGCACATGCACGGCTTCGGCGGCACGCCGAACAACGGGTGGGAGAGCACGATCAGTGTGGAGCAGGGCGCATTCGGCGTCGACGTGCGCAACCGCGACGGCCTGATCGCGCTGTCCGACATGCGCAGCGGCCTCTGGCTGTTCCGGCTCAAGGGCTTCACCGGCTGGAACGGCGCCAAGTACGGCCAGCCGAACATCTCGAGCGTGCAGGACTACGACCACGGTCCTGCAGGCGCGAAGTGATCGATGGAGTGAGCATCCGTCGTTCGGGGGGGCGCCGGCCGTTGGGCCGCGCGCTCGTCCGGGCGGCCGGGTGCCTGCTGCTGTTGGGCCTGCCGGCGGCCGCGCAGGCACAGGCCCCGATGCGCCGCGAGGGGCCGTACGACGTTCCGCTGTTCAACACGCCGCGCACGGCGTCGAGCACGGGGCTGGCGCGCCTGGTCTACGCGTCGTCGCCGTTCGGCATCGCCGTCACCGTCGACGGCGTGGACCGCTACGACGTCCGCCTCAACATCAAGGGCATGCCGGCCCCGTCATCGCTCGGACCGTACAAGGCCTACGTGGCCTGGCAGGTGACGACCGATCTCTCGAAGTGGAAGCGGCTGGGACCGGTGCGTAACGGCACGACCGTGGTCGGCACCACGGACCTGAACAAGTTCCTGTTGGTGATCACCGCCGAAGCGAGCGCGACCTCCGACACCCACCATGGGCCGATCGTGCTGCACGGAACGTCGCCCAGCGGCTGGCTCGAGAACTTCCTCACGCACGACGCGTTCTTCCGCGGGGTCAATTAATCGATGAAGATGTCGCTGGTCCTGGCGGTGCCGCTGCTGACGCTCGCTGCCTTCGCTGCACCGCTCACGGCGCAGCAGAAGCCGCCGATGAAGAAGATGGGCACCGACACCGGCATGGCCGGCATGAAGATGGGCACCGACACGGGCATGGCCGGCATGGCGATGCCGATTCCGATGCCCAGGGGGATGCCGATGTTCGGGGCGCTGCAGGGACTCGTGCCCCCGATCACGCCGTTCCTGCCCGGCAAGGGGGTGGATCCCGCCACGCTGCCGATGGCCAGGCGCTCGCAGGTGGTGCGCATGAACGACGGCGACACGCTCGACCTCACGGCCATGCTGCTGCGCCGCACGATCGAGGGACGCACCTACGTGATGTACGGCTACAACGGCGAAGCGCCGGGGCCGCTCATCCGCGTGCCGCAGAACGCCACGATCGTCGTGCGCTTCCACAACCACATCGACCTGCCGAGTACCGTGCACTGGCATGGGCTGCGGCTGGACAATCACTACGACGGCGTGCCCGGCGTGACGCAGCAGCCGGTGGCGTCGGGCGACAGCTTCCTCTACAAGGTCCACTTCCCCGACGCGGGCGTGTACTGGTACCACCCGCACGTCAGCACGTACATCGAGCAGGCGATGGGGCTGTTCGGCAACATGATCGTCGACTCGCCGGACCCGAACTACTACTCGCCGGCCAACGACGAGCAGGCGCTGATGTTCGACGACCTGCTGATCAACGCCGACACGCTGATTCCGTTCGGGAAGAACACCCCCGACTTCGCCCTGATGGGGCGGCTGGGGAACGTGCTGCTGACCAACGGTGAGACGCGGTATCAACTGCACGTGCACCAGGGCGCCGTGGTGCGGTTCGCCTTCACGAACTCGTCCAGCTCACGCACCTACAACCTCTCGTTCAGCGGCGCGCCGATCAAACTGCTGGCGGGCGACCTGAGCCGGTTCGAGCACGAGCAGATGGTGCCGAGCGTGGTGCTCGGCGTGGCCCAGCGCTACGTGGTGGAGGTTCGCTTTCCGAAGGCGGGGCGCTACGCGCTGGTGAACGCCGTGCAGGCGATGTACCACTCGCAGGGCGAGTTCTTCACCAAGGTGGACACGCTCGGCATCGTCACCGTGGATTCGACGCCCGCGGCTCCCGACTACTCGGCCCAGTTCGCCACGACGCGCACCAATGCGGCCGTGGTGAGCGACATCGACCACTACCGCAAGTACTTCGACCGGCCGCCCGACAAGAAGTTCACGCTCACCATCCGGCCCGGCGACCTGCCGCTGGGCACCATTCAGTTCATGAACGTGGACACCGCGTACTTCCAGCCCGTGGAATGGATGGACGGCATGCCGCTGATGAACTGGCTGTCCACGGGCAAGCAGTTGACGTGGATCATCCGCGACGACGCGACCGGCCGCGAGAACATGGACATCAACTGGCACGTGAAGCAGGGGGATGTGGTCAAGCTCCGCATCCACAACGATCCGTTCTCGTTCCACCCCATGCAGCATCCGATCCATCTGCACGGGCAGCGCATGCTCGTGGTGGACCGCGACGGGGTGCCGACTCAGAACATGAGTTGGGAGGACACCGTCATCATCCCCGTGGGGTCCACCGTGGACCTGCTCATCGACGCGTCGAACCCGGGTAACTGGCTGATGCACTGCCATATCGCGGAGCATATCGCGTCGGGGATGGAGACGGTATTCCACGTCGATCCCCGCTAGCGGCCAGCGCCCGCACGCCCAGCCAGAGCTTTCGCGGCAGCGACGTGCGGGCCCGCCGGCGCAGCGTGTCGTAGCCGGCGCGCCGGATCTCGTGGTGGATTCCGCGGTACACCTGCGCCGCCACCGCCACGGGGCGGGCGAAGAATGCGGGCAACGCGGGCAGCGCCGCGAACGCATCGCGGTAGTCCGCCTCGGCAACGCCCATCAATTCCTCCACCAGCCCGCGGAAGCGGTCGTCCACCGGCGCCAGGCCGGCGCGCATGGCGCCCAGATCGTGCGCCTCGAGCCCGTGCGCCTGCAGCCGGTCGAGCGGCAGATACACGCGCCCGCGCGCCCAGTCCTCCCCCACGTCGCGCAGGATGTTGGTGAGCTGCAGGGCGTGGCCCAGCGCCGCGGCGTGGTGCAGCACCCGCTGGTCGTGCACGCCGTAGAGCTCGGTGAGCCAGAGGCCGATCACGCCGGCCACGCGGTAGGTGTACACGCGCAGCTCGCGCAGGTTGGCGTACGGTTTATGGTGCAGGTCCATGCGCATGCCGGCCACCAGCTCGCGCGCGTAGTCGAAGGGCACGCGCGCCGACGCCATCTCGGGCATCACGCGATCGAGCAGCGCGACGCCGGTGCGCTGGCCCGCATACGCGCGCTCCGAGAGCCGGAGCCAGGTGGCGAGCCGCGCCTCGATGGCGCCGCGCGACGGATCGGCCGCGACGTCCACCAGGTCGTCGGTGTACCGGCACCAGGCGTACACGCGCGCCAACTGGTCGCGCTCCGGCGCCGGCATGAAGCGCGCCGCAAAGCGGAACGAGCGGCTGTGATGCGCGAAGTAGCGCATCCACTCGTCGGGGCCCGGCGGCGCGGGCGACAGCCAGGCATCGCCGCGCTCGGGCACGTCCCGAAATCGAAGCGCGGTCATCGGGCCGCCACGCGGCGCGCCGCAGGTTGGGCCCCGCGGGGGGCGCCGGCCGCCACGCGGCGCACCGCACCGCTGCGTCCCAGCACGCCGCACACCGCCAGCGCGCCCGCCGTCGCCGCCAGCGCGCCCCACGCGCCGGTGGCCAGAATGAGCCCCAGCGGCAGCGCGAGATTGAGCATGTAGAACAGGGAGAGCCAGGCGATGGAGAGCCGGCCGACCCACGCATCGGTGCGCGCGGCAACGAGCGCGAGCATCAGCACCAGCCCGGTCACGTACCAGCCGGCCAGGTTGAGCCAGGGCATGCCGTAGTACGGGCCCGACGAGCCCCACACCCAGTAGCTCGTGAACTGGCTCATGGCCGGATCGAGCGCGAGATCCCAGCTCAACAGAATGAGCGACCCCAGCAGCACCCGGCGTGCCGCCGACGCTCCCTCGCCGAGCAGCCGGCGCGCGATGGCGTAGCTGGGCAGCGCCATGAGGAACCAACTCAGCGGAATCAGCACCGGCACGTGCGCGAACCACTTGAGCCCGAGTCCGTCGGTGTAGTGGTACGGGCCGAAGGGCAGCCCCACCGTGGTGCCGAGCAGTTCGCTGGTGAGGCTGAGCGCGTACACCGACACGAACGCCGGCAGCCATCGCCACCCCGCGCGGCTCACGAGCAGCACGGCCAGCGCCAGCGCGCCGATCACGATGTGGGCGCGCGGAAAGAAGGTGAACGACACCGCGTACACGCGCATGGCCGCGGGCCGACCGGCCAGCAGTTCCGGGTGGCGCGCGAAGACGGCGAACCCCGCGATCGCCAGCGCGGTGAACACGCCGAACACCTGCAGCGCCGCGTTCGCCCACGGGCCGGCCGAGGGGCGGGGGCCGCCGCCGCCGGCGGCGGATGGGGTGACTTGGCGGGACTTCAGGGCGGTGGGCAACGGGCCTCCAGGCGGCAGTGTGTCAGGGGTGTCGACCCCATAACTGTCGCTTACTGTCCATGTATTGTCAAGGTTATACACAGGAGATAGCTTGACAATCAATGGACGAATGGCGATAGTTCGGCCAGTTCCTGGATGCACTTACCGCCGGTCAGAGGCCCATTGCAGGGTCCCACGGCGCCGACTCTGGTGAGGTGATTGCTGTGACAAAGGGGACCAGGGCGCGACGCCGTGGTGATCGGGGCGGGATTCGGCGGGCTGGCCGCGGCCGTCCGGCTGCGCGCCATGGGGTACGAGGTGACGGTGCTGGAGGCGCTGGATCAGGCCGGGGGACGGGCGCGGGTGTTCCGGCGCGACGGCTTCACCTTCGACGCCGGCCCGACGGTGATCACGGCGCCCTACCTGCTCGACGAGCTGTTCAAGCTCGTGGGCCGCAACGCGCGCGACTACTTCGAGCTGGTGCCGGTGGATCCCTTCTACCGGATCCTCTTCCACGACGGTTCGACCTTCGACTACGTGGGCGACGACGAGCGGTTCCTGGCGCAGATCGCGGCGCTCTCACCGCGCGACGTGGACGGCTACCGGAAGCTGGCCGCGCACGCGCGGCGCATCTTCGAGGTGGGCTACACCCAGCTCGCCGAC
Source organism: uncultured Gemmatimonadaceae bacterium (assembly GCA_963822945.1). GTDB lineage: Bacteria > Gemmatimonadota > Gemmatimonadetes > Gemmatimonadales > Gemmatimonadaceae > JAGWRI01. Next base: position 10,036 of record CAWGJO010000033.1, read on the forward strand.
CAGCCCTTCGACCGGCTGTCCACGATGCTGCGCGTGGTGCCCGAGATGGTGAGGCTCGGCAGCCACCGCTCGGTGTACGGGCTGGTCTCGCGCTACATCCACGACGAGCGGCTGCGGCAGGCGTTCACCTTCGAACCGCTGCTGGTGGGCGGCAATCCGTTCGACACCACCTCCATCTACCTGCTCATCCACTGGCTGGAGCGGAAATGGGGGGTCCACTTCGCCCGCGGCGGCACGGGGGCCATCGTCGCCGCGCTGGTGCGCCTGCTCGAGGAGCTGGGCGTCGAGGTGCGCTGCAACGCCCCGGTGGAGGAGATCGAGGTGCAGCACGGGCGGGCCTGCGCGGTGCGCACGGCCGACGGCACGCGCATTCCCTGCGAGTTGGTGGTGAGCAACGCCGACCCATCGTTCGTGTACTCGCGGCTCATCGACGCGCGGCACCGCCGGCGGCACAGCGACCGCTCGGTGGCGCGCACGCGCCAGTCCATGAGCCTCTTCGTGGCCTACTTCGGCGTGTCGCGCACGTATCCCGAACTGGCGCACCACACCATCGTGCTCGGGCCGCGCTACAGGGGGCTGCTGGACGACGTCTTCCGCCGCAAGGTGCTGGCCGACGACTTCTCGCTCTACCTGCACGCGCCCACCCGCACCGATCCGTCGATGGCGCCGGCCGGGCACGAGGCGTTCTACGTGCTCTCGCCGGTGCCGAACAAGCGCAGCGGCATCGACTGGACGCGCGAGCGGGACGCCTATCTGGACCGCATCCTCGGATCGCTGGAGCGGCGGCTGCTCCCCGGGCTGCGCGAGCCATCTGGTCACGGTACAGACGCTGACGCCGCACGACTTCGAGCACACGCTGCGCTCGGTGGACGGGGCGGCGTTCGGGCCCGAGCCGATACTCCGGCAGTCGGCCTAGTTCCGCTACCACAACCGGTCTCCGGACGTGGAGGGTCTCTACTTCGTCGGCGCCGGCACGCACCCGGGGGGCGGGGTGCCCGGCGTGCTCTGCTCGGCGAAGGTGCTGGAGCGTGTGGTGCCGCGGCCCACGGAGCGGCTATCCGTGCTCCCCGGCGGGGCGGGTCGCGAACTCGCGGCCGCGCCAGCGGCGCGGACGGCGCACGCTCGATAGGAAGATCCGGAACACCGCGGCGGGGTCGGCCAGCGGCGACAGCCAGTAGAGCAGGCCGCGCTCCGCGTACGAATTCCGCAGCGCCCGGAGCAGGGCGCCGCGCGCGATGAGCAGCACCGCGTTCACGCCGAGCAGCGCCGCGGCCAGCGGGCGCGTGGCCGGCGCGCCCTGGGCGAGCCAGAACGCGGCGGCGATCGCGACCCAGAGCGGCGCCGCCTGTCCGAGCGCGAGCACGGCGAGGTCGCCCCACTGGCGCGCGCGCGGCGTGGCGTCGCCGAGGTCCACCGACCGTCCCCACTCGCGCCACATCTCGCGCGCCGAGGCATAGGCGCGCACGTCGAACAGGCGCGACCCGTCGAGAAATCCCACGCGCGCGCCGCGCCGGGCGAGGGTGCGGGCCAGCGTGACGTCGTCGGCCCACGAGTTGCGCGCCGCCTCGTAGCCGCCGGCCTCCTCGAGCACGCGCCGGCGGGCCAGGAAGCACTGGCCGTTGGCGAGCACGCGCTCGGGGTCGTCGCGGCCGGGCACGCCCGTTCGATACACGAGCGTGGCGAGGATGGCGGGTTGCAGCCAGCGCTCGGCGCGCGCGAGGCCGGCGAAGCGGGGCGCGAACGACACCACGTCGTAGCCGCTCTCTTCGGCGGCAGCGAGCGCGCCGGCCACGAGGCCCGGGTCGGGCACGGTGTCGGCGTCCACGCCGAGCACCCACGGGGTGCGCGCCTGCGAGAGGCCGTGCTGCAGCGCCCACACCTTGCCGATCCACCCCGCCGGGCGCGGCGGATCCACGAGCAGGCGCAGACGGGGGTCGCGTTGGGCGGCGCGCGCCACGAGTTCGCGCGTGCCGTCGGTGGAGTGGCTGTCCACCACGAGCACTTGGGCCAGCACGTCGCCCTGGCGCGCCAGTCCGGCGAGGCAGGGGGCCAGACGGCGCGCTTCATTATAGGTGGGCACGATCACCGTGACGGCGCCCGCGGGCCCCTGGTCGCGCGGCTCCGCCGGCGGGCGGCGGCGCATGCCGGGAAGCAGACGGCGCAGCACGACGGCCGCGACCGCGGTCTGCGCGACGAGCCAGGCATAGAGGGCGAGGTGCACGTCCACGAATCTAGGCGGCGCCGCAACCTTTGTAAGAAATCAACGACGCAGCCGGAGCGGTGGACTGTCTCGCCCGGCCCCCGGCGGATAAGCTTGAGACATTCTGCCTACCGGGAAGGGGGTTTTCCATCATGCTCAAGCGCGTTCTGTCACATCGCCGGTGGTCGAGCGTGGGGCTCGCCGCCGTTGGTCTGCTCACTCTCGGCGCCCGTCCGCCGGCCCATCCGCCGGTGCGGCCCGACATGCTGGCCGGACTCGTGTGGCGGAACATCGGGCCCCTGCGCGCCGGACGCGTGGCGGCGGTTACCGGGGCCATCGGGGAGCCGGGCGTGTTCTACTTCGGCTCGCCGTCGGCCGGCGTGTGGAAGACCACGAATGCGGGCATCACCTGGAACCAGGTCTTCACCGACGACGTCAAGGACGTGTCGTCGGTGGGCGCCATCGAGGTGGCGCCCTCCGATACGAACATCATCTACGTGGGCACCGGCGACATCATCACCGGGGGCGCCATCAATGAAGGGAACGGCGTCTACAAGTCCACCGACGCCGGCAAGACGTGGACCCACATGGGGCTCGACGCCACCAAGCAGATCCCGTCGATCATCGTCGATCCGGCGAACCCCGATCTGGTGATGGTGGCGGCGCAGGGGAACGTGCACGCCAAGAGCGACCAGCGCGGCGTGTTCCGCTCCACGGACGGCGGCAAGACCTGGACGCGCACGCTGTACGTGAACGACGAGATCGGCGCGGTGAAGCTGGCCTACGCGCACGACAAGCCGAGCGTGATTCTGGCGACGACCGACGAGCACTACGTGCCCCCCGGCTCCACGGCACGCGGCGCCTTTGGCGGCCCCAACGGCACGCACCTGTTCAAGTCCACGGACGAGGGCGTCACCTGGACGGAGATCAGCGGCCACGGGCTGCCCGAGCTGTCGGGCCGCACGTCGGTGGCGGTGGCCAACCACACGGACGGCCTGCGCATGTTCCTGATCACCAACAGCGGCCTCTACCGCTCGGACGACGGCGGTGCGAGCTGGCGGCAGATGGATTCCACCGACACGCGCATCCGCAACGGGCAGGGCGGCTACAACTGCGGCGTGTACGTGAATCCGGAGAACCCGGACATCATCTATACCATCAACACGTCGAGCTACGAGTCGCACGACGGTGGCAACACGTTCACCGGATTCAAGGGCGCGCCGGGCGGCGACGATCCGCAGCAGATCTGGATCGATCCGACCAACGGGCAGCGCATGCTGCTGGGCATGGACCAGGGCGGCACGGTGACGCTCGACGGCGGGCAGACGTGGAGCACCTGGTACAACCAGAGCACCGAGCAGGTCTACCACCTCTCGGTGGACAACTCGTTCCCGTACTGGGTGTACGCGCCGCAGCAGGACGCGGGCGCCATCCGCGTGCGGAGCCGCGGCAACTTCGGCGAGATCACGCCGCTCGACTGGAACCCGGTGGGCGGTTGGGAGTGGGGCACCATCGTCGCCGATCCGCTCAACACCAACGTGGTATACGCCAGCGGGTCGGGCATTCTGAAGATCACGTATCCCAGCGAGCAGGTGATCAACGTCAGTCCGAACGTCGATCCGAGCCTGCACCTGCGCCAGACGTCCACCAACCCGCTCATCTGGGTGCCGTGGAACCAGCACGAACTGCTGGCCGGCTTCCAGTACGTGATGGCGACCGACGACGGTGGGGCGCGCTGGCACCGGATCAGCCCCGACCTCGGCTATCCCAAGGGCGTGACCCCGCCGCCGGAAGCACAGGCGGGCGGCCGCGGCCGCGGTGGCCGCGGGGGCAACGGCGCGCCGCCGGGCGGGCTCATCGAGGCGATCTCGCCGTCGACCGCGTCGCGGGGACTCATCTGGGTGTCCACGAACAACGGACTCATCAAGCTCACGCGTGACGACGGCAGGACGTGGGAGGACGCGAGCATTCCCGACCTTCCCGACCGCGAGCACGCCGACCTCGACGCCATCGACGCCTCGCACACGAATGCAGGCGAGGCGTACGTGGCGGTGGATTACCACACGTCGGGCAACTACGCGCCGTTCTTCTACCGGACGCGCGACTACGGCAAGACGTGGACGAAGATCGTGAACGGACTGCCCACCGACCAGGTGAACGGGAGCTTTGCGCGGGTCATCCGCTCCGACACGAAGAAGGCGGGGCTGCTGTTCGCCGGCACGGAGAGCGGGATGTACGTGTCGTTCAACGACGGCGACACGTGGCAGTCACTGCAACTCAACCTGCCGCTCACCTCGTACCGCGATGCGGTGATCAAGGGGAATGACCTGGTGGTCGGCACGTACGGCCGCGGCATCTGGGTGCTGGACGACATCTCACCGCTGCGCCAGATGACGGCGTCGGTGGAGAACGAGCCCGCGCATCTGTTCAAGCCGGGCGAGGCGGTGCGCGTGCGCCGGAACGTGAATCAGGACACGCCCTTCCCGCCCGAGGTGCCGCACTCGCTGAACGCCCCGCCGGGCGCGCTCATCTACTACTCGCTGGGGACGCATCCCACCGGCGACATCACGCTCGACGTGCTGGATGCGTCGGGGCACGTGGTGCGCCACATGTCGAGCGCGCCGGTCACGCCGGTGGAGGAGGCATCGCATCCGCCGGAGCCGAGCTTCTGGCTCGCCACACCGCACGGGATGCCCACCGCGATGGGGCTCAACCGCATCAACTGGGATCTGCGCTACGACGATCCGCCGGCGTTCTCGCATTCGTTCGGCATCAACGCGAATCCGGGACTCACGCCGCGCCTCGCCCCAGGGGCCGCTGGCGCTGCCCGGCGTCTATACGCTGCGCCTGACAGTGAACGGCAAGCAGTACTCGCAGAAGCTCACGGTGGTGAACGACCCGCGCTCGCCGGCCACGGCCATGGGGCTGCAGGCGCAGCACGCGTTGCAGATGAAGGCCTACGACGGCGCGCGCACGGCGTGGGCGGGCTATCACCAGGCCACGGCGCTCAAGGCCGCCGTGGAGCAGGCCGCGTCGAACGCCGCAGTGGCCGACGCCGCCAAGGCATTCGCCGCCAAGCTCGACACGGTGAGCGGAGACCTGGGCGGCGGGCGTGGGCGCGGCGGTTTCTTCCGCGGCCGCGGACCTGCGGGACCGCCGAACTTCAAGGGCGTGAGCGGTTCGATGCTGCGCGAACTCGACCTGCTCGACGGCGGCGACATGGCGCCCACACCGGCCATGACGGCGGGATACACGGCCGATTGTCGCGAGCTGCGCACGGCGGTGACGAACTGGCGGGCGCTGACGGCGAAGGATCTGCCGGCATTGAACTCCCAACTGACGAAGGCGGGACTGTCCGCCATCGCGGCGCCGCATCCGATGTTGGCCGTGCCCGGCTGTTGACGAGCCGGTAGCGGGTGGCGCACCGGCGCGTTCCGGTGCGCGAGGAAGTGGTCAGCTTCGGCCTCGACGCCCGGCGGGTATTCCGCCGGGCGTCGTTGCGCCGTACCGTTGTTTCGTGAAATCCTCCCGCCCGGCCCCCCAAGCGGCCGAAGCCCTCGTCGAGTCGCACAGCACCGAACTGAAGCGCGAGCTGGGTCTCTGGGACCTGGTGCTCACGCAGGTGATGTTCATCGTCGGCGCCCAGTGGGTGGGCACGGCCGCGATGCTCGGCCATTCGCAGGTGGTGTACTGGCTGCTGGCCATGGCCCTGTTCTATCTGCCGCAGGCCGCGGTGGTCATCTACCTCAACCGGTTGATGCCGCTGGAGGGCGGGCTGTACCAGTGGGCGAAGATCGGGTTCAACGACGGCGTCGGGTTCCTGGTGGCCTGGAACCTGTGGGTGTTCGCGCTCATCCTGCTCTCGTCGTACGGGCTCGTGATCGCCGAGACCTTCAGCTACGCGCTCGGACCCGGGGCGGCGTGGATGACGGGCACCAAGTGGTACGACGGCGCGGTGACCGGACTGGTGGTGGCGATGATCATCCTCGTGTCGCTCTACGGCCTCCGCATCGGCAAATGGGTGCACGACGCGGGCGGGACGGCGCACCTGCTCACCTTCGGCGCGCTGATTCTGATGCCGATCATCGCCTTCTCGCGGGGCACCGTGGCCGACCCGCACCCGTTCGCGGCGGCGATGCCGAAGGCGACGCTGCTCTCGGTGAACATCTTCAGCAAGATGGCGCTCGGCGCGCTCACCGGATTCGAATTCGTGGCCATTCTCGCGGGCGAGACCCGGAATCCGGCAAAGGCCATCGGCCGCTCGGTGATGATCGCGACGCCGGTGATCGCGCTCATGTTCATCCTCGGCACCAGCGCCGTGCTGGCGGCCACGCCCGCCGGCAAGATCGACCTCATCGCGCCGATTCCGCAGGCGCTCACCTACGGGCTGCGCGGGTTCGGCTTCGCGGTGTACATCGTCCCCGTGCTCACGATGCTGCTGCTCATGCGGCACATCGCGAACGTGAATCTGCTGTTCGCGGCCAACGCGCGGCTGCCCATGGTGGCCGGATGGGACGGGCTGCTGCCGGCCTGGTTCACGCGGCTGCACCCGCGCTATCGGACGCCGCTGAACTCGATTCTGTTCGTGGGGGCGGTGACGCTGGTGTTCGGCGCGTTCAGCCTGGTGGGCGTGGGGTTGCAGGAGGCGTTCCAGCTGCTCGACAGCGCGGCGGGCATTCTGTACGCCGTGTGCTATCTGGCGATGTTCGCCCTGCCGATCATCGGGATGCGGGGATTCCCGCATGCACCGCTCTGGTTGCGGTTCGCGGCGGTGTCGGGATTCGCGGTCACGCTGCTCTATATCGTGATGTCGGTATTCCCGATCATCGACGTGAAGAGCGGGTGGTCGTTCGCGATCAAGATCATCGTCGTGGTGGTGGCGGCGAACATGATCGGGGTCGGCATCTACCGCGGAGCACGCCGGCGCAAGGCGGCCCACGCCGCGGCCTGAGCCGCGGCGCCGGGGACCTCCGCGCCGCGCGGACACTGGAATCGCGGGCGCCGATCGTAGAGATTGCGCATCGAGACCAATACGAGGAATGGAACGATGGTGGCATGGCTTGGGACGGGACTGCTCGGCTCCGGATTCGTGCGCGCGCTGCTCAAGCGCGGCGAGGAGGTGCACGTCTGGAATCGCTCGAAGGGCAAGGCGCAGGCGCTGGAGGCCGACGGCGCCAAGGCGTTCGCCGATCCGGCGGAGGCGGTGCGTGGCGCGCCGCACGTGCACCTCTGTCTGTCCGACGACTCGGCGGTGGACGACGTGCTCGAACTGGCGCGCCCCGGTCTGTCGGACGGCGCGATCCTCGTGGACCACACCACCACGTCGCCGGCGGGCGCCGCGGCGCGGGTGAAGCGGTGGGCCGAACGCGGGGTGGCGTTCCAGCATGCGCCGGTGTTCATGGGACCCAAGAATGCGCTCGAGAGCACCGGGTTCATGCTCGGATCGGGGGACCGCGCGCTGTTCGACCGCCTCGAACCCGAGCTGTCGAAGATGACGGGCAAGCTGCTCTATTTCGGCCCCGTGCCCGAGCGGGCCGCCGGCATGAAGCTGCTCGGCAATCTGTTTCTCGTGTCGATGATGGCCGGCATCACCGACGTGCTGGCGCTGGCCAAGTCGCTCGGCATTCCGGGCAAGGAAGTGGTGGGGCTGTTCGAATCGTTCAATCCGGGCGCGCAGCTGCCGGCACGGATGCAGACCGTGCTCAAGGCCGACTTCGAGCACGCGTCGTGGAACCTCGCCATGGCGCGCAAGGATACGCGGCTGATGATCGAAGCCGCCGACCACAGCGGCATGACGCTCAAGGTGATCTCGGCCGCTGCAGCGGAGATGGACAAGTGGCTGGCCGCCGGCCACGCCGCCGACGACTGGACCATCATCACGAGTCCGGTGCTGGAATAGTCGATGCACGACCAATGGACGGCGGTCGACGCATATCTGGGTGAGCTGTTCGCGCCGCCGGACGCGGCGCTCGAGGCCGCGATCGCCGAGTCGGCGGCCGCGGGGCTGCCCGACATCCAGGTCTCGCCGACGCAGGGCAAGTTGCTGCACCTGCTGGCCCGGGCCGTCGGCGCCCGGCGCATTCTGGAAATCGGCACGCTGGGCGGGTACAGCACCATCTGGCTGGCCCGGGCGCTCGCACCCGGCGGACGCGTGGTGACGATGGAACTCGATCCCGTGCACGCGGCGGTGGCACGGGCCAACATCGCGCGGGCGGGACTGGCCGACGCGGTGGAGCTGCACGAGGGGCCGGCGCTGGCCACGCTCTCCCGGCTGCAGGGCGAACGCGCCGGTCCCTTCGATCTGGTCTTCATCGACGCCGACAAGCCGAACATTCCGGAATACTTCACGCACGCCGTCGAACTGTCGCGCGCCGGCGCGCTGATCGTCGTCGACAACGTGGTCCGCGACGGCCGGATCATCGAGGCGGAGAGCGACGATCCGGCGATCCGGGGCGTCCGGCGGTTCAACACGATGGCGGCTGCCGATCCGCGCGTGAGCGTCACCACGGTGCAGACCGTGGGGAACAAGGGCTACGACGGATTCGCCCTGGCGCTGGTGCTCGACGGGAAGTCGCCGGCAGGCGACGGCGGGCAACCATGATGCGTTCCATGTCTCCCGTGCGCACCCGTGCCGCAGGCCGCGTGCGCTTCGCGCCGTGGATGGTGGTCGCGGTGGCCCTGCTCTCGGCGTGCAGCGCACCGCCGCGCACCGCTCCGACACCCAAGGCGGCCGCGCCTGAGCGGACCCTGCCCACCGCGATCGCGTGGATGTGGAAGTCCGCGGAATACCGGGCGCTCACGCGGCAGACGTACGCCGCCGCCGCCAGCCGGCTCGAGGACCTGGCGCCGGCCATGGCGTCGAGCGCGTGGGGGGTGATCCTCGACGCCGACGAGACGGTGCTCGACAACACGACGTACGCGATCCGTCGCGAAGCGCTGGACAGCGGGTACACCGAACCGAGCTGGTCGGTGTGGGTGCGCGAGGCGGCGGCGCCGGCGGTTCCCGGCGCGGTGGCATTCACGCGCCGCGTCCACGAACTGGGCGGGCAGGTGATCATCGTGACCAACCGCGCCGATTCACTCTGTGGGCCCACGCGCCGGAACCTGCGGCAGGTGGGCGTGAGTGCCGATCTCGTGCTCTGCCAGTTGCCGGGCCAGCCCGACAAGAATCCGCGCTTCGAGGCCGTGCAGCGGGGCACCGCGTCGCCGGCGCTGCCGCCGCTGGCGATCGTGGAATGGCTGGGCGACAACATCCAGGACTTCCCGAGGCTCACGCAGGCGTCGCGCGACGATCCGTCGGCCATGGCGCTGTTCGGGCGGCGCTACTTCGTGCTGCCGAATCCGGTGTACGGGAGCTGGCCGGCGGACCTGCGGCCCTAGCTTCCCGGCGGTTATATCCATTGCGCGTATATCCACCGTGGATATATTGTGCGCATGCGACGATCCAACGACGACATCCAGGCCTTCCTGCCGCTGCCCGCGGCCACGCTCCACATCCTGATGGCGCTGGCCGACGAGGACCGCCACGGGTATGCGATCATCCAGGACGTGGAAGCGCGCACCGGCGGCAAGCTCCGGCTCAGCCCCGGCACGCTGTACCGCTCGATCCAGCGGATGCTGGACCAGGGGCTGATCACGGAGCCGCGGACGCGGCCCGCCCCCGAGCTGGATGACGAGCGCCGGCGCTACTATCGCATCACGCCGCTGGGACTGGCCGTGGCCCGCGCCGAAGCCGCGCGGCTCGCCGATCTGGTGCGGATGGTTCGGGCCACGGGACTCGTGCCGCGGGGCGCGTGATGCGGTTCTACCGGCTGCTGCTGCACCTGTATCCGGCGTCGTTCCGGCGCGAGTTCGGCGCCGAGCTGCGCCAGGCGTTCGCCGAGCGGCGTGGCGGCGCGCACGGGGTGGCCGGCCACCTGTGGCTCTGGCTGGAAACGGTGCCGGAGGTGATCGGCAACGCGGCGGCCGTGCACTGGGACATTCTCCGGCAGGATCTTCGCTTCGCGCGGCGGTCTCTGACGCGCTCGTGGGGATTCGCCGCCACCGCGATCGTGGTGACGGCGCTCGGTGTGGGCGCCACGGCGGCCGCGTTCTCGGTGACCGACTTCGTGCTCGTCCGGCCGCTGCCCTTCCACCAGCCCGACCGGCTCGTGAAGGTGTGGGAGCGGCTCCCGGGCTATTACCACCTGGAGGTGTCGCCGGCCAACTTCGACGACTGGGCGCGCATGAACCGCTCGTTCGTGAGCATGGCGGCATACACGGGCCAGGCTGCCAACCTCGTGGCGCCCGAGGGACCGGAGCGCGTCCAGTGCGAACTGGTGACCCACGATCTGTTGTCGACGCTCGGCGTGGCGCCGCTGCTCGGCCGTGATTTCACGGCGGCCGACGACCGGGCCGGAGCGCCGGGCACGCTCCTGCTGGGCTACGGGTTCTGGCGCTCGCACTTCGGGGGAGACCCGGGCGTCATCGGGCGCACCGTGCGGTTGGACGGCGAGGCGTACGAGGTGATCGGCGTCATGCCGGCCGACTTCCAGTTCCCCTCGCGCGACGTCCAACTCTGGATGCCGTTCCGGCTCAACAGGGCCGACGTGGGCTACCAGGATCGCACCAACTACTGGTTGGACGCGGTGGCGCGGCTCCGGCCCGGCGTGACGGTGGCCGAGGCCAACGCCGACATGCGTCTGGTGGCGTCGCGCCTCGAACAGCAGTACCCGGTGGCGAACAAGCAGACCACGGCCACCGTGCTGCGGCTGCGCGACGATCTCTCGCAGCAGTCCCGCATGCTGCTGCTCACGCTGTCGGCGGCGGCGCTCTGCATTCTGTTCATCGCCTGCGCCAATCTGGGCAATCTGCTGCTGGTGCGCGGCATGGCCCGGCGGCGCGAGCTGGCCGTGCGGACGGCCTTGGGCGCAGGCCGCGAGCGCCTGGTGCGGCAGATGCTCACCGAGACCCTGCTGCTCGTGGGGGCCGGGTGGCTGGCCGGCATCGCCGTCGGCGTGGCCGGCGTGCCGCTCATGGCGCGTCTGGTTCCGAACGTGCTGCCCGTAGCGGGCGTCCCGGCGGTGGATCCGCGGGTGCTCGCGTTCGCCGCGGCGCTGACACTGGCCACCAGTCTGATGTTCGCGGTGTTCCCGGCCTGGCGAGCTACGCGCCGGTCGGGCCTGGCGGCGCTGCGCGATGGGCGCGGCGCGGGCGGCGGGCGCACCGAGCGCGTGCGCGCCGTGCTGGTGACGTTCGAGGTGGCGGCGTCGGTGGTGCTGCTCATCTCGACGGGCCTCCTCCTGCGCGCCGTGGCGCGCATCGACCAGGTGGATCCCGGCTTCCGGACCGACGGACTGTTGACGCTGCGCACGGCGCTGCCGATGCCCAAGTATGCCACCGTCGATTCGCGCGAGCGCTTCTACCGGTCGGTGCTGGACGCGACGACGGCGATTCCCGGGGTGACGAGCGCTGCCTACGTATCCTGGCTGCCCCTGGCCTGGGGTGGCGGCATCTGGCCGGTGGAGCTGCCCGGCGCGCCGGTCAATCGCGGGGCGTCGGGTTCGGCGAGCATCCGCTACGTCACGCCGGGATACTTCTCCACCATGGGCATTGCCCGGCTTGCCGGCCGGGACGTGAACGACCACGACACGCAACGGTCGCCGTACGTGGCGGTGGTGAGCGAGTCGTTCGCCAGGAAGTACTGGCCCGACGGGCCGGCCGTGGGAAAGCGATTCACGATGGCGTTCGACGAGCGCGAGATCGTGGGGGTGGTGGCCGACATCAAGGTGCGCGGCCTCGACCGGCCGAGTGAACCGCAGGTGTACTTCCCGTCCACCCAGGTGGGGGACAGTTCGCTGTCGTTGTTCGCGCCCAAGGACCTGGCCATCCGCACGTCGCTGCCGGCGGCGGTCGTGCTCCCGGCGATTCGACGCATCGTGCACGCCGCCGACCCCGAACAGCCGATCTCGAACGTCCAACCGATTTCGGAGCTGGTGACGGCGCAGACGGCGTCGCGGCGGGCGCAGCTTCGCGTGCTGGGAATGCTCGCGGCGCTTGCATTCCTGCTGGCCGGCGTGGGGATCCACGGCCTGCTGTCGTTCGCCGTGTCGCAGCGCGCCCAGGAGTTCGGGGTGCGCATGGCGCTCGGCGCGCGCGGCGCCGACGTGGTGGGCATGATCCTCCGGCGGGGCGTGGTGCTCGCCGTTGCGGGGATCGTTCCGGGACTGGCCGTCGCCTATCTGGCGGGTCGAGCCATGCAGGCCATGCTGTTCGGCGTTGCGCCGTACGATCCGGCGACATACGGGGCGGTGGTCACGATTTGTCTGGTGATGACGCTGGCCGGTTGTCTCGCGCCCGCCCGGCGCGCGGCGCGCGTGGACCCGATGCGCGTGCTGCGGAGCGAATAGCCGCTCACGCGCGCCCCGTTGACGCGGCGGCGATCCCCCGTCAGGCTCCTTCCATCGGGAACCAAACCGCAATCGGAGGGACTCATGGCGAACAGGGGCAGCTTCACGCGCGTGGATGTCGCGAAGTCGGGCATCGGCTTCGGTACGGCGCTCGCGATCACCATCTCGTGGTCCGTTTCCCACTCGATCCTGTGGGCCATCATCCACGGCTTCTTCTCGTGGCTCTACGTGATCTACTACGCCCTGACCCGCTGATCCGGCCCAAACGCCCGGTCGTGCGGCGCGAGATGCGTTATCGTTCATGGAGTGGAGGCGCCGGGGGCCGGTGCCACGCTTTCATGTGAAGAGGGGACGTCGGATGTCGAGCAGGCCGCAGTCGTTGGGGGAGGAGATCGCCAATTCCGTGAGTCACGGCGCCGGGTTCCTGGCCAGCGTGGCGGCACTGCCGCTGCTCGTGATGGCCGACGCGCGGCGTCACGATCCGTGGCAGGTCGTCGCGGGCGCCGTGTATGCCAGTACGCTCATTCTGCTGTACGGCGCGTCCACGCTCTATCACGCCCTGCCCGCGCGGTCGCACGCCAAGCATATACTGCGTGTGGTGGACCACGGGGCCATCTACCTGCTGATTGCCGGCACCTACACGCCGTTCGCGCTCGGCGCGCTGCGCGGGCCGTGGGGCTGGAGCCTGCTGGGCACCATCTGGGCGCTGGCGCTGGTGGGCATCGCCCTCAAGGCCGGCCTGGGGTTCCGCTATCCGCGGTTGTCCACGGCGGTCTACCTGCTCATGGGATGGTTGGTGGTCGTCGCCGTCCGCCCGCTGGCGGTTGCCGTGGGGCCGGCGGGGCTGGCCTGGCTGTTCGCCGGCGGCGTTCTCTACACGGCCGGCGTGCTGTTCTACACCCGGCCGCGCATGCGGTACGCGCACCTCGTGTGGCACCTGTTCGTGCTCGGCGGCAGCGCGTGCCACCTGGTGGCCGTGGCCGGGTACGCGAGCGGGATCCCGCACTAGCGCCGCCCACGTTGGTACACTCCGGGCGCGGCGCCGCCGATCGCCCGGTTCGACTCTCGAGCAACACCACTATAACGGAGGAAGGTTCATGGATAGAAAAGCGGATGCGCGTTGGGATGGCGGACTCAAGGGCGGCAAGGGAACGCTGAAGACCGGGTCGGGCGCCGTGAACGGTCCCTTTTCGTTCGCCAGCCGGTTCGAGTCGGGCACGGGCACCAATCCCGAGGAGCTGCTCGGGGCCGCGCATGCGGGGTGCTTCACGATGGCGCTCTCGGCGTCGCTGGAACGGGCCGGCCACACGGCCACCAGCGTCACCACCACGGCCACCGTCCACCTGACCAAGGGCGACGCCGGCTTCTCCATCAGCGGCATCGACCTCGTGACGCGCGGCGTGGTGCCCGGCGTGTCGGAGGCGGAGTTCCAGAAGTTCGCCGAGGAGACGAAGACCGGCTGTATCGTGTCGCGCGCGCTGTCGGCGGTGCCGATGACGCTCGACGCCAAGCTCGTCAGCGCCTGAGCGCGGGGGCGACGGTCGAGATGGCAGACAAGGTGGTGGTGATCACCGGTGCCAGCGGCGGCATCGGGGCGTCGCTGGCCGAAACGCTGGCGGGCCCGAACGTCTCGCTGGTGCTGGTGGCGCGCCGCAAGCCGGAGTTGGAGGCGGTGGCGGCGCGCTGCGGCAGCGCGATGGCCATCGCCGCCGACGTGACCACGCGCGGCGAGGTGCAGCGCGTGGTGCGCGAGGCGCTCGCGCGATTCGGGCGCATCGACGTGTGGGTGAACAACGTGGGGCAGGGGATCACCCGCCCGCCGTCGCAGCTCACCGACGACGACGTGGACGACATGATGCGCACCAACGTCAAGTCGGCCCTGTACGGCATGCAGGAGGTGCTGCCGCACTTCAAGGAGCGCGGCAGCGGACAGGTCGTGAACGTGTCGTCGCTGCTCGGCCGGATTCCGTTCGCGACGTTCCGCTCGGCGTACTGCGGCGCCAAGCACTTCCTGAACGCGCTCACGGCCACGTTTCGCGCCGAGGTGCAGGCCGAGTACCCGGGCATCCACGTCACGCTGGTGTCGCCGGGCGTGGTGCGGACCGATTTCGGATTGAACGCGCGGCACGGCGGCCCCGACTCGCGCACCTTCGGCGAGTCGCAGAGCGCCGAAGAGGTGGCGGCGGTGATTGCCGGCGTCATCGCGTCGCCGCGGCCCGACGTCTACACGCGGACCGGCGCGCACGATCGCATCGTGGCGTACTACGACCAGGTGGGCGTGGATCCGTGAGCCCCGCCCGCGGCGGCGCGGCGGCCAAGGGCGGGGGAGCGGGCGCGGAGATCCCGACCCTGCTGTTCCGCACGACGCGGGAGTGGGAGCGCTGGCTGGGCAAGCACGCCGGGTCGGCGGGCGTGTGGATGCGGATTGCCAAGAAGGCCGCCGCGCTCGAGTCGATCACCTATGCCGAAGCGCTCGACGTGGCGCTCCGCCACGGGTGGATCGACAGCCAGAAGAAGCGGGGCGACGACGAATCGTTCCTGCAGAAGTTCACGCCGCGCGGGCCGCGGAGCGTGTGGTCGAAGGTGAATCGCGAGAAGGTGGAGCGGTTCATCACCGAGGGGGTGATGAAACCGGCCGGCCTGCGCGCCGTGGAGCAGGCGCGCGCCAACGGGCAGTGGGATCGCGCCTACGATTCCCACGCCACGGCCACGGTGCCCGACGATCTCGAGGCAGCGCTCCGGCGCAACCGGAAGGCGCGCGAGTTCTTCGCCACGCTCAGCAGTACCAACCGCTACGCGATTCTCTGGCGGTTGCAGACGGCCGTACGCGCCGAGACGCGGGCCCGGCGGCTGGAGCAATTCGTCGCCATGTTGGCCGCGGGAAAGACGCTGCACCCCGAGCCGGCGCGGGGCAAGCGGAAGACGGGAAGGGGGTAGCGCCGCACTGTTGGATCACCACGCACCCGGGAGGTCACGCCATGATTCAGATTCAGGTCGTCCCGCGCACCGGTGTGAATGCGTACGCGTTGCTGCGCAGCAAGGTCATCCACGAGGCCGCCACCTGGGATTGGGCCAACAAGAAGAAGTCGCGGCTCAAGCACATCCAGTCGGACGGGCACATCGAGGTGGCGAACGCGGGGGGCGTGGTCGTCGCCCAGGTGGTACCCAAGGCGCCCCGCGACCTGTTCTATCTGGCCGAGAAGTTCATGGGGCGGCTGGTGGCCTGGTTCGCCGACGACCTGGCGTCGATCAACGTCCAGTTCCTGGCCGATCCGCCCGCCAGGCGGCCCAAGCGCCGGGCGGCGGCCAAGCGCCGGGCCGCTCCCAAGCGCCGGGCCGCTCCCAAGCGCCGGAAGACCACCAAGCGTAGCGCGGGCAAACGGCGCCGGTAGATTGCGGGGCATGGACCGGAAAGAAGCCACCCGGGCGTACAAGGAAGCCCGCCGCCCCATGGGCGTGTACCAGATTCGCAACGCCGTGAGCGGCAAGGCGTACATCGGCACCAGCGTCGACCTCCCATCGATGCTCAACCGGCAGCGCGCCCAGCTCCGCTTCGGCGCCCACGCCGACCGCGCGCTCCAGGCCGACTGGAACGCGCTCGGCGACGGGGCGTTCACGTTCGACGTGCTCGACACCCTCGATCCGCCCGATGAGCCCGGCTACGATCCGGCCGACGACCTGCGGACCCTCGAGGAACTCTGGCGGGGCAAGCTGGCCGACGCCGGCACCGAGGCCTACAACCCGCCGCGCCGCCGATAACCAGCTCCGGAACCGGCCCTTCACCCCGTTTCCGCCCGCCCATTGGGGCACCCCGGGACCCGGCGGAATTTTCTAACGTCTCGGGGGGTTGGGCCGTATGAAAGGACGGAGGATCGGACCGGTCGGGTCGATTCCCGCGCGGCGGCGGGTTCGGCGCGCCGCGTCCTGCTATTTTTCGGCCCTCACCCTCGGCTCCAGGCTCGATGCTTTCTCTGCAGCAATCTTGGCGCGGCATCCGCGCTTTCCCGGCGCTGTGCGCCGTGCTCGTTGTCGCGTCCGGCTGCTCCAAGCCTCAGGAACGCCCCGCCCGCCCCCCGGTCACGGTGGCCGTGTCCGTCGCGCGCCGGGCCGACGTGCCCTACTTCATCGACGCCAACGGCGTGGTGACGCCCATCCAATCGGCGGCGGTCTCGTCGCAGGTGGACGGCATCGTGACGCGCGTGGCCTTCCGGGAAGGACAGGAGGTGACCAAGGGGCAGGTGCTCTTCCAGGTGGATCCGCGCCCCTACGAGAACGCCTACGAGCAGGCGCTGGCCGCCTTCGAGCGCGACTCGGCCACGGCCGCCAACGCGGCCGCCCAGCGCGACCGGTACCGTAAACTGGTGGCGGCCCAGGTGATCACGCCCGAAGAGGCGCAGCAGTACGAGACCACCGCCGCCACCACCGCGGCAGTGCTCCGTGCCGATCAGGCCAGCGTTTCCACCGCGAAGTTCAACCTCGACAACACCAGCATCCGCGCCCCGATTGCCGGCAAG
Source organism: uncultured Gemmatimonadaceae bacterium (assembly GCA_963822945.1). Lineage (GTDB taxonomy): Bacteria > Gemmatimonadota > Gemmatimonadetes > Gemmatimonadales > Gemmatimonadaceae > JAGWRI01. Next base: position 27,138 of record CAWGJO010000033.1, read on the forward strand.
ACGGGTGGCGTGCTGGTGCGCGTGGGCAATCTGGTGCGGTCGGGGAGCGGCCCCCTCGTGGTGATCAACCAGATCCGCCCGATCACGGTGCGCTTCTCGGTGCCGTCGTCCGAACTGCCCAAGCTGCTGCGGTACGCTCCCAACGGCGGCCTGCCGGTGACGGCGGTGCCGGGTGGGGGTTCGGCCGCTTCGGCGGCGATGGATTCCGCCGGCCAGGCCGCGGCGATGCCCGAGTCGTCTCCGCTGGCCGAAGCGGTGGCGGCCGCCGCGGGCAACGGCACCGAGCCCGAGCGGGGAACGCTGAGCTTCATCGACAACGCGGTGGACACGACCACCGGCACGGTGCAGCTCAAGGCCACCTTCGACAATCGGGACGGCGATCTGTGGGCCGGGCAGTTCGCATCGATGCGCATGCGGTTGTACGTGGAGAAGGACGCGCTGGTGATTCCGGCGCAGGCGGTGGTGAGCGGGCAGAAGGGCACGTACGTGTACACGCTCGATGCGCAGAGCAAGGCCCAGCAGCACCAGGTGGTGGTGGAGCGCACGTCGGACAATCTCGCGGTGATCTCGGCCGGCGTTGCGGAAGGCGACCGGGTGGTGACCGAAGGGCAGTCGCGGCTCACGCCGGGCGCGACGGCAAGCCTGCGGGCGGTGGGCGATCCGCCGGCGGGCAGCACTTCGGCGCAGGGCGCACGGCGCGGCGGGAACGGTGGGAGAACGGCCGGCAAGCGGTAAGATGAGCCTCACGGGGCTCTTCATCCGGCGGCCGGTCATGACGACGTTGCTCATGATCGGCATCGTCGTGTTCGGCGTCTTCTCCTACCGGCAGCTGCCGGTGAGCGACCTCCCGATCACCGACTCGCCGAGCATCGGCGTGGGCGCCAGGCTGCCGGGCGCGAGCCCCGAGACGATGGCGGCCACGGTGGCCACGCCGCTGGAGAAGGCCTTCAGCGCGGTCGCCGGCATCGACGAGATCACGTCGAGAAGCTCGCTCGGCTCCACCAACATCAGCCTCACCTTCTCGCCCGATCGCGACATCGACGCGGCGGCGCAGGACGTGAACGCGGCCATCTCGCAGGCCATGGCGGCGCTGCCGGCGGGCATTCACCCGCCGTCGATGTACAAGCACAACCAGGCGGCGGCGCCGATCCTGTTCATGGCGCTCACGTCGGCCGACCTGCCGCTGCAGACGGTGGACGAGTTCGCGGAAACCGACATCGCGCAGCGGCTGTCGATGGTGGACGGTGTGGCCGAGGTGCAGGTGTGGGGCTCGGCGAAGTACGCGGTGCGGGTGGACGTCGATCCGATGAAGCTCGCGGCCCGGCACATCGGCGTGTCGCAGGTGGCGCAGGCCATCCGCAACAACAACGTGATGCTGCCCACCGGCGTGCTGTACGGCAAGAACCGGACGCTCACCGTCAACGCCACCGGGCAGCTCACCGACGCCGCGCAGTTCCGGCGGCTGATCATCGCCTATCGCAACGGCGGTGCGGTGCGCCTGGGCGACGTGGCCACGGTGCGCGACGACATCGAGAACAACAAGGGCGCCAGCTGGTACAACGACGAGCGCGCGATCGGCCTGGCCGTGATGCGGCAGCCGGGCGTGAACACCGTCGAGGTGGCCGACGCCGTGAAGGCCGAGCTGGCCGAGATCGAGAAGGGGCTGCCGCAGGATGTGAAGGTCATCATCCAGTTCGACCGCTCGGTGTCGATCCAGCACTCGGTGCACGACGTGAAGTTCTCGCTCATCGTGTCGCTGTGCCTCGTGGTGATGGTGATCTTCCTGTTCCTGCGCAACATCGTCGCCACGATGATCCCGACCCTCACGCTGCCGATGTCGATCATCGGCACGTTCTCGATCATGGCGTTGCTGAACTTCAGCGTGGACAACCTGTCGCTGATGGCGCTGACGCTGGCGGTCGGCTTCGTGGTGGACGACGCGATCGTGATGCTCGAGAACATCGTGCGCCATCTGGAGATGGGAAAGCCGCCCATGCGGGCGGCGCTCGAGGGCTCCAGGGAAGTGGGGTTCACCATCCTCTCGATGACGCTGTCGCTGTCGGCGGTGTTCATCCCGCTGATGTTCATGGGCGGGCAGATCGGGCGGCTGTTCAAGGAGTTCGCGGTCACGATCTCGGTGGCCATTCTGGTGTCGGGCTTCGTGTCGCTGACGCTCACGCCCATGCTGTGCAGCCGGCTGCTCAAGGCCAAGAGCGAGCAGAAGCACGGGCGGTGGTTCAACGCCACCGAACGGGCCTTCCAGCGCACGCTGCACGCGTACGAGCGGAGCCTGGCCTGGGTGATGGAACACCGGCCGTACGCGCTGGCGTTCTCGGCGCTGGTGCTGGTGCTCACCGGCGTGCTGTTCACGGTCATCCCCAAGGGGCTGTTCCCGCCCGACGACACGGGCCAGTTGGACGGGACCACCGAGGCGGCGCAGGGCACGTCGTATCCCGAGATGCTGCGCCTGCAGAAGATCGCCATGGCGCGGCTGAGGACCGACACGAACATCGTGTCGTTCCGGTCGTCGATCGGGGGCGGGTTCGGGTCGTCCAACCAGGGCCGGCTGAGCGTGACGCTCAAGCCCCAGGGGCAGCGCCCGTCGGCCGACGCCATGGTGACCGAGCTGACCGAGCTGGAGTCCGGGATCCCCGGGCTCGCCGTGTACTTCCAGAACCCGCCCGCCATCCGCATCGGCGGGCGCTCGGCCAAGAGCCAGTACCAGTTCACGCTGCAGGGCAGCGACATCGACACGCTGTACGCCGAGGCCGGCAAGCTGATGGCGCGGCTCGAGAAGCTGCCCCAGCTCAGCGGGGTGACGTCGGACCTGGCCAACCGGGCGCCCATCCTGCGCGTGCACATCGACCGCCAGCGGGCGCTCTCGCTCGGCGTGACGCCGGCGTCCATCGAGCGGGCCCTGGCCGACGCCTACAACGAACAGCAGGTCTCGACCATCTACACGCCGACCAACGAGTACTGGGTGGTGATGGAGACCGTGCCGAGCGCGCAGGCCGACGCCAACGCGCTGTCGCGCTTCTTCGTGCCCGGCTCCGCGGGGCGCATGATCCCGCTGTCCGACGTCGCCTACTTCGAGCACACCGTGGGGCCGCTGAGCGTGGCCCACTCGGGGCAGATGGCGTCGGTGACGATCTCGTTCAACCTCGCGCCCGGCATGTCACTGGGCGCGGCGGTGGATCTGGTGAACCGGGTGGCGCGGACCACGCTGCCGGCCGGGATCACCGCCCGCTTCAACGGCGCCGCCCAGGCGTTCGAGGCGTCGCAGCAGGGCATGGGGCTCATGCTGCTGATCACCGTGTTCATCATCTACATCATTCTCGGCATTCTCTACGAGAGCTTCATCCATCCGATCACCATTCTCACCGGGCTGCCGTTCGCGGCCTTCGGGGCGCTGCTGGCGCTCTGGGTGACGCACGTGGAGCTCGGCGTGTACGGCTACGTGGGGATCATCATGCTCGTGGGCATCGTGAAGAAGAACGCGATCATGATGATCGACTTCGCGATCGCCGCCGAGCGCGATCAGCACCTGACGCCGGCGCAGGCCATCGTGCACGCGGCCAGCGTCCGCTTCCGTCCGATCATGATGACCACGGTCTCGGCCATCGCCAGCACGCTGCCCATCGCCATCGGCGTGGGCGCCAGCGCCGCGTCGCGCCGGCCGCTGGGCGTGGCCGTGGTCGGCGGTCTCGCCTTCTCGCAGGTCGTGACGCTGTACGTCACGCCCGTGTTCTACTCGTACATGGACGAACTCCAGGCCTGGGGCGGCCGCCAGTTCTCGCGCTTCACCGCGCGCGCCACCGGCGAACCCATTCCGGCCACGGGCGACTGATGCACGCCCGCCCCCTGCCCGGACCCCGCTTCCCCCGGATCCCGCTGTGAACTTCACCACGCTGTTCATCAAACGCCCGGTCATGACCACGTTGGTCATGGTCGGCATCCTCGTGTTCGGGCTCGTCGCGTACCGGCAGCTGCCGGTGAGCGATCTGCCCAACGTGGACTTCCCGACGATCACGGTGAACGCCACCCTGCCGGGCACCAGCCCGCAGACGATGGCCGCCACCGTGGCCACGCCGCTGGAGAAGCAGTTCTCCACGATCGCCGGCATCGACAACATGACGTCCACGTCGAGCCTCGGCGCCACGCAGATCGTCATCCAGTTCTCGCTCGACCGGAACATCGATGCCGCGGCGCAGGACGTGCAGGCGGCCATCGCCCAGACCACGCGCAGCCTGCCCCAGGGCATCGTGCCGCCGTCGTACCAGAAGTCGAATCCCGCCGACGCGCCGATTCTCACGCTCGCCCTCACGTCCACCGAAGTGCCGCTGTCCACGCTCGACGAGATCGGCGAGACGACGCTCGCCCAGCGGCTGTCGATGGTGGGCGGGGTGGCGCAGGTGCTGGTGTACGGCGCGCAGAAGTACGCGGTGCGCGTGCAGCTCGATCCGGCGCAGCTCGCCACGCGCGGCATCGCGCTCGAGGACGTGGCCACGGCGATCGCCAACCAGAACGTGAACATGCCCACCGGCGTGCTGTGGGGGCCCAAGACGGCGCTCACCGTGCAGGCCACCGGGCAACTCTCCGACGCCCAGCAGTTCGGCGACGTGATCGTGGCCTACCGCAACGGCGCGCCCGTGCACCTGGACGAGGTGGGCCGCATCACCAACGACGTGCAGAACAACAAGACCGCCAGCTGGTACGACGGCGAGCGGTCGATCGTGCTCGCCGTGCAGCGGCAGCCCGGCACGAACACGGTGGACGTGGCCAACCGCGTGAAGGCCGCGATCGCCCGGCTGCAGGCCGAGGTGCCGCCCACGGTCAAGGTCTCCACGCTGTACGACCGCTCCTCCACCATCCGCGCCTCGGTGGACGACGTGACCTTCACCCTCGAGCTGACGCTGGCGCTCGTGGTGATGGTCATCTTCCTGTTCCTGCGCAACGCGTCGGCCACGATCATCCCGAGCATGGCGCTGCCGATGTCCATCATCGGCACGTTCTCGGTGATGTATCTGCTGCACTACAGCCTGGACAACCTGTCGCTGATGGCGCTCACGCTCGCCGTGGGGTTCGTGGTCGACGACGCGATCGTGATGCTCGAGAACATCGTGCGCCACCTGGAGATGGGGAAACCCAAGCTCCAGGCGGCCATCGACGGCGCCTCCGAAGTCGGGTTCACCATCCTGTCGATGACGTTCTCGCTGGCCGCCGTATTCATTCCCTTCCTGTTCATGGGCGGGATCATCGGCAAGCTGTTCCACGAGTTCGCGGTGACCATCGGCGTGGCGATCCTCGTGTCGGGCTTCGTTTCGCTGACCCTCACGCCCATGCTGTCGAGCCGTTTCCTGCGCAGCCAGCACGACCGGGAGCACGGGCGGTTCTATCACACCACGGAGCGGTTCTTCAACTGGTGGCTGGACGTGTACGAGCGGTCGCTGGCGTGGGTGATGCAGCGCCGCCGCGGGGCGCTCATCTTCTCGTTCGTCACGCTCGTCGTCACGGGGTGGCTGTTCTGGGCCATTCCCAAGGGGCTGTTCCCCACCGACGACACCGGCCAGCTGCTGGCCACCACCGAGGCCGCCGAGGGCATCTCGTTCGACGCGCTCACGCAGCGGCAACAGCAGGTGGCGGCGGTCGTGGCGCAGGATCCGGACGTCCGTTCGGTGACGTCGTCGGTGGGGACGACGCCGGCCGCCAACCAGGGCCAGCTCACCATCGATCTCAAGCCGATCGGCGAGCGGCACCGCAGCGCCGAACAGATCGCGCGCGACATCACCGATCGCCTGGCCAGCGTTCCCGACATCGCCGTGTTCATCCAGAACCCGCCCGCCATCTCCATCGGCGGGCTCGCGTCGAAGAGTCTGTACCAGTTCACGATGCAGAGCGGCAACATGCCGGTGCTCGACAGCACGGCGCGCGTGCTCGAGCACAAGCTCCGCCAGATCCCGATGCTCACCGACGTCACCAGCGACCTGCTGATCAACAATCCGCAGGTGACGGTGGACATCGATCGCGAACAGGCCGGCCAGCTCGGCGTGTCGGCCGCCGAGATCGAGAACACGCTCTACGACGCGTTCGGGCAGCGGCAGGTGTCCACGATCTACACCTCCACCAACGAGTACTGGGTGGTGATGGAGCTGCTGCCGGAATACCAGTCGGACGTGGATGCGCTGGGGCGGCTGTGGGTACGGTCGTCGCGCGGGCCGCTGGTGCCGTTGAGCACGGTGGCGCGGTTCAGCGACAGCGTCGGGCCGGTGACGGTGAACCACTCGGGCCAGCTCCCCTCGGCCACGATCTCGTTCAACCTCGCGCCCGGCGTGTCGCTCGGCACGGCGCTGGCCGAGGTGAAGACGGAGGCCGCGGCGGTGTTGCCGGCCAACGTGGCGGGAAGCTTCAGCGGCATCGCGCAGGCGTTCGTCGACACGCAGCAGGGGCTGGTGGTGCTGCTCATCCTCGCCGTGTTCGTGATCTACGTGATCCTCGGCGTGTTGTACGAGAGCTTCATCCATCCGGTCACGATTCTCACGGGACTGCCGTTCGCCGCCTTTGGGGCGCTGAGCACGCTCTGGATCTTCCACCTCGACCTCGACATCTACGGGTTCGTGGGGGTGATCATGCTCATCGGCATCGTGGAGAAGAACGCGATCATGATGATCGACTTCGCCATCGAGGCGCAGCGGGAGAGCGGCAAGTCGCCGTCCGAGGCGATTCTCGAGGCGGCGAGCGTGCGGTTCCGCCCGATCATGATGACGACGATGGCGGCGCTGATGGGCGCGATCCCGATTGCCGTGGGGTGGGGCGCCGGCGCATCCACGCGGCGGCCGCTGGGCGTGGCGGTGGTGGGAGGCCTGGCCTTCTCGCAGCTCGTGACGCTGTACGTGACGCCGGTGTTCTATACGTATCTCGACGAGCTGCAGACGCGCTTCGCGCGGGGGCGTGCAGCGGCAGAGCTGGCCGGCGGCCCGCTCGCGGAAGGCGCCTCGGCGGACTAGCTTCGGAACGACATCGTTCCGGAGTCACGCATGCAGATGGATCGTGATATCGGCCGTGCCCTGATTCTCGGCACGGCGATCGTGGTCGCGGGTGCACTGGTTGGGTACGGCCTCACCCGCGTGCGACCCACCGAGCGGTACGTGACCGTGAAGGGCGTCGCCGAGCGCCAGGTCCGTGCCGACCTCGCCATCTGGCCGCTGCACCTGGTGGCCGCGTCCAACGATCTCGCCGGCGCCAACGCCGAGATCGAACGCAGCGTGATCAAGGTGCGCCAATTCCTCGGCCGGCACGGCATCGACACCTCGCAGGTGAGCGTGCAGCAGTTCTCGGTGGCCGACGCCCAGACGAATCAGTTCGGATCGTCGCCGCGCCCGGGGTCGCGGTTCGTCATTCATCAGACGCTGATCGTGCGATCCACCGATCCGGCGGCCGTGCAGGCGGCCAGTCAGCAGGTGGCCGAGTTGGTGAGCAGCGGCGTCGTGCTCTCGTCGGGCGCCGAGTACGGACCCGGCGGACCGACGTTCGTGTTCTCCGGGCTGAACAAGCTGAAGCCGGAGATGATCGGCGAGGCCACGAGCCGCGCCCGCGAGGGGGCGGAGCAGTTCGCCCGCGACTCGCACGCCACCGTGGGCGGCATCCTGCGCGCCAATCAGGGCGTGTTCGAGATCCTGCCGCGCGACCAGGCCGACGGCATCACCGAGGCCAGCCAGATCGACAAGACGGTGCGGGTGGTGTCGACCATCGACTTCGTGCTCTCCAACTGAGTCGGGGACGCAACCATGATTCATCGAAGCCTTCGTCCGTGCGTGGTGGCTCTCGCCGCCGCTCTGGCCGCGACCACGACCCGGGCGCAGCAGCCCGCCCGTCCGCACTGGATCGCCACCTGGAGCCCGAGTGCGTCGGCCATGCCCGCCCGGCCGGCAGACGGGAAGCCGGATCCCGTGGAGACCTGGGCCCGCCGCACGCTCCGCGAGATCGTGCACACGACGATCGGCGGCGACAGCGTGCGCATCCGGATCTCCAACCAGTACGGCGACCGCCCGCTCACCATCGGCGAGGCGCGCATCGCGCTGCGCGCTGATACGGGCGGCCCCGCCACGAAACCGGGCACCGACCGCGCCCTCACCTTCGGCGGCCGGCCGGCGGTGACCATCGGTGCCGGCGCCACGGTGATCAGCGACCCCATCGCGTACCACGTGCCGCAGCTCTCCGACCTTGCGATCAGCCTCTACCTGCCAGACTCGGCGCGCACGTCCACGCGGCACCTGCTCGGGTTGCAGACCAACTACGTGTCCACCGAGGGGGATTACGCCCGCGAGACGGCCTTCCCGACGGTGACGGCGGTGCAGCAGTGGATCTTTCTCACCGGGGTGGACGTGACCAACCCGGCGGCGGCGGGCGCCGTCGTGGCGTTCGGGAATTCGATCACCGACGGCTATCACTCCACGCCGGACGCCAACCGCCGATGGCCCGATGACCTCGCGCGGCGGCTGCTCACCACGCCCGGCGCGCCGGTACTCGCGCGTGGTGAACGCGGGGATCTCGGGCAATCGCGTGCTCAACCCCGGGGCGGGGCCGAGCGCGCTGGAGCGTTTCGACCGCGACGTGCTCGACGAGCCCGGCGCGCGGTACGTGATCATCCTGGAAGGGATCAACGACATCGGGCTGGCCAACTTCTCCAAGCGGGGCGCCGATTCGGTGAGCGCGGCGGACGTCATCTTCGGGCTGAGCCAGTTGGCGGAACGGGCGCACGAGCGGGGGCTGGTGGTATACGGCGCCACGCTCACGCCCTTCCAGGCGCCGCAGCCCTACGGCTACTACTCGGCGGAGTCGGAGGCCAGACGGGATTCGGTGAACGCCTGGATCCGGACCGGCGGCGCGTTCGACGGCGTCATAGATTTCGACGCGGTGACGCGCGATCCGAGCCACCCGACCCGCTTCCTGCCGGCGTACGACGGAGATCATCTCCATCCGAACGACGCCGGGTACGCGGCGATGGCGGCCTCGATCGATCTCGGACTCTTCCGCGCGCCGCCGCTCCATCACTAGAGAGTGGTCAATTCATGAAGTACCGCAACAAGACGGTCACCGTCGTGATCGACGTCCGATCGCGACTGGAGTTCTTCTTCGGGCACGTGCCGGGAGCGGTGTGCATTCCGGTGCAGAAGGTGAGCCACGAGGCATTGGAGAGGCGCGGCATCGCCCGCGACGCCGGCATCCTGGTGTACTGCGCCAGCGGCTCCCGCTCGGCGGGCGCGGCCCAGGCGCTCAAGCGCGCCGGCTACTCGCGCGTCGTGGACGGCGGCGGGCTGGCCGAGGTGAAGAAGCACCTGCGAGACGGCTGAGTACCAGCAGCGGGCAGTTGGCGGCCCGAAGTCTGCGGCGCTGCTCCGGCCTGTTCGTTGCCCGGGCGCCACCCTTGCAGCTCAGCCGTTCGGAGGCAAACGCTTTGGACTCCGACGAACGATCGAACGGATCGAACGGATCGGAACGGATCGAGACATGGGGTGGGGACTTGCGTTCGGCTAAAACGTGGCAGCCACTCCGGCTCACCGGTCAGGCTCTCGTAGCCGGTTCTCGCTGAGCACGCGGTGAAAGCGGGGCTCACGGCCGAAGTGCAGGAGTAGCCCTACCTCGAGATCGGTAGCACAGAGATAGCTGAACAGTTGGGCTGTCGCGTCGGGCGCGAGGTACGCAGTGGCCTTGATCTCGATGACGATTCTGCCGTCAACGATCATGTCCAGTTTCTGCCGCGCGAGGGGTCGCCCACGGTAGTAGACCATGACGGCTACTTCTCGATCCACGTGATGACCGGCTTCGGCCAGCTCTCGTTCGAGCGCCAGTCCGTAGATGTGCTCTCGGTAGCCGTGGCGCAGGCCGTTGTAAACCCGAAAGAAGCAGCCGATTATCGAGCGCGTACGCTCTGCTTCCAGCAGCCAGGGCCGTTCACCTTCAGTCATCCGTTCAGATTCGTTGCATCCGTTCGATCCGTATCACCATTCGTTGGCACTCCGCATCGTTGAGCTGCACGGGCGGCGTCTGCAAAGCTCGGCCGGGCAGGCACGAGGGGTCCGGACGTAGACAGTGCGGTGGCGCTCGGGCGGCTCGGCCGGGAAGGTGTCTACGGACTGGATGCGGAGCGTACGAGCCGGAACGGATCAGAACGGGATCAAGACATGAGGGACAGAAATGAGAGCGGCTGGGAGCTTGCCGCCCTCCCAACCGCTCTCGAGATTCCGCCCGACTGTCCGACTGTCCGACTGTCCGACTGTCCGACTGTCCGACTGTCCGACTGTCCGACTGTCTACTTCTTGATCGTCGCCCCCGTCAGCTCCGCCACCGCACCGAGCGTGGTCTGCGCCGCGTTGAGGCCGAGCATGAAGTCCTTGTCGTTGTACGTGGTGTAGACATCCGTGGGCTGGTGCCAGTTGGGATCCCAGCCGGCGCCGATCTGCGTGCCGCGCTCGTTCTCGCGCAGGCTGATGGCCGGCACCAGATCCTTGAACGGGTCCGAATCGGTGTTCGTCATGTGCCGGCCCACCTGCGCCGGATAGACGGTGGCGTACTTCTCGTTCGCGTCCTCGAACACCCAGGCGAGCTTCTCCGACTCGGCGGCCATCTTGGAGTTCGACTGAAACTCGATGTTCACGTCGGCTTCGGGGCGCTGCTGCTTGCTCACCGTGCCGTCGGCGCGCGGCATGCCGTGGTCCCACAGCATCATGTCGTGCTGGATCATGCCCGAGCCACTTGGGTTCCGGATACTTGCCCGAGCCCGGCAGGATCTTCCTTGCCCTGCAGCGGCGCCCGCTGCTCCACGTAGGCGCGGCTGCCGTTCAGCCCCGATCTCCTCGTTGTTCCAGAGCACGAAGCGAATTGAACGGTCGGTCTTCACGTCGGGGCTGCTGAATACGCGGGCGAGTTCCATCACGAGCGCGGCGCCCGAGCCGTCGTCGTTGGCGGCCTGGCCCCAGCCGATGCCGTCCATGTGCCCGCCCACGATGTACATCTCGTCCGGGTGCGTGGTGCCGACCTTCGTGCAGTACACTTCCTGCCGTTCGCCCGCCGTGTCCGGCGTCTGCTCCGTGTCCATGGCGCGGATGGCCGGGTCGGGCTGCTTGAGCGAGTCGGTGTTTACGCCCGTGCGGGCGCGAAGCCCGCGGTACCGGCCGCCGCCCGACGCGATCTCCGACGGGCCGCGTCCCCGGCCCCGGCCCGCGCCTCGGCCGCGGAAGGCGCCGCGCGCCATGCGCGGACGCGGCGTGAAGGTGTACGTCAGCCGCTGAACGTCGCTGCACCCGTAGCTCTTGAGCTGCGCCTCGATCCAGTCCACCGCCTTGCGGTTGCGCGCCGTGCCCTGGCGGCGGTCGCCGAAGTTGGTGAGCCCCTTGATGGTCGCCTTGTAGCGGTCGAGGCTGAGACGGCCGACGAGTTGCGTGATCGTGCTGTCGCGGTCGGCATAGCCGCCCTCCTGCACCTGCTGGGCCCGCACGGTGGCGGGCGCGGCGGCGAGCGCGAGGGCGAGCGTGACGGTGGTGGCGATGAACGGTGTGGCGCGCATGACACTCCTCTGGGACGGCGGTGGGTCGGGGGACAGGGGATTCTACGGCGCGGTACCGGGGGTCGCCAGCGCCGCCGCGACTACATCGGTTCCTTGATTCCCCGGCGCAGCAGAGCCCAGTTGACGGGGTAGGCCGTCACGAACCCGGCGCACATGGCCACCTGCATCATGAACCAGAACTCCGGCCCCGACTTGGGGAGCGTGGCCGGCGAGTAGAGCACGAACAGCGCCACGGCCATCCAGCCGTACATCCCCACCTGCCAGGCCACCAGCGAGAGCGTGTCGGCCTTGAGGGCCGCCACCAGCCCGGGCCCGAGCTTCAACCCGCGCATGGGCGCGATGGTGAAGAACTGGAAGACGATGCCGAGCGCGAACGCGAACGCGAAGTCCACGAGCCAGGTGCCGAACACCGCGCGGCCGAGGAAGACTACCGGGACCGCCACGACGAGCGCCTCGGCCAGCAGGTCGCCCAGGGCGCAGCCCGCGCCGCAGTGGGTGGCGGCCAGCGCAACCGTCTGCCAGAACGGACGGTCGCGGCCCGGCGGCGGTTCGTGCAGCAGCGCCGCGGCGCGTGCCGCCTGGGCCGTGCCCGAGCGGCCCAGCGTGAAGTACGCCACGAGGCCGATCGGTCCGCTCCACAGCACCGTGAGCGGCCACACGAGGTTCATGATCCACATCCGCTGCTGGTGCCCCGCGCTCAGGTCGCCGGCCACGATGAGCACGGAAACGGCGGCAGCGACGAGCCAGACTATGGAGAGCAGGTGCATGGCAGGAAAAGCTGTGACGCCGAGATGCCGTCGTACAGGGGGCGGGGGGCGGGGGGCAGCGGGCGGGGGCCGGGTGCCGAGCGTTCGTCGCGATACCTTTGCACGCGGCCGGTCGCGCCACCTGCGCCCGGCGCGTATGTTGGCCGATCATGCCATCCGCCGAATCGGTCGTTCCCGAAGAAGCATTCCCGCCGGCGCCGGCTGAGGGCGGCGTTGACACGCCCGCCGCCCGGCATCCCTGGGTGTGGGCCGTGCTGTACTTCCCCTTCGGCCTCTCGTTCGGGTTCCCCTCCATCGCGCTCGGCTACCTGGCGGTCAAGGCCGGCGTGTCGGTGTCGGCCATTGCCGGCGTGGTCGGCATGACCCTGCTCGCCTCGGGGTGGAAGTTCGTGTGGGCCCCGATCGGCGACTACACGCTCTCACGGAAGAAGTGGTACCTGATCGCGATCGCCACCGTGTCGCTCGGGTTCCTGGCCATCACGCTCGTTCCGTTGTCGCAGGCGACGATGCCGCTGCTCTCGCTGCTCGTGCTGATGTCGAGCGTGGCGGCGACGTTCGTCGCCTTCGCCACCGAAGGACTGATGGTGCACAACACCCCGATCCCCGCGCGCGGGCGGGCGGCGGGGTGGTTCCAGTCGGGTAACCACCTGGGGCAGACGGCCGGTGGCGGGTTGGCGCTCTGGCTCATGCGGCACTCGCCGCAGCCGTGGATGGCGGGCGCCGGGCTCGCCGTCGTGCTGTTCGTGTGCGCGGTGCCGCTGCTGCTGGTGCGCGAACCGCCGCGTGCGCTGCGCGGCGCCTCGGTGCGCGTGCGCGTGGCCGACGCCTGGCGCGAACTCGTGAGCGTCGTGCGTTCGCGCGCCGGACGCATCGGACTCATCCTGGCCATTCTCCCAATCGGCACCGGCGCGGCCAAGGATCTCTTCGGGTCGCTGGGGCCGGAGTGGAGCGTGCCGGCCGATACCGTGTCGCTGGTGCTCGGGCTGGGGGGCGGCATTGCGATCGTGCTCGGCTGCTTCGCCGGCGGGCGGCTGGCCGACCGCATCAACAAGCCGTGGGCGTACGCCACCGCCTGTGGGCTCGGACTACTGGCTTGTGTGGTGATGGCATGGTCGCCGCGCACGGTGACCGGATATGCCGTGTCCACTCTGTTCTACACCTTCACGCTCGGCATGGTGGCGGGATCGTTCACCGGTCTGGTGCTGGCGATCGTCGGGCATACGGCGGCGGCCACGAAGATCAATCTCTTCTTCGCGCTCAACACGCTGTTCACGCTCGGCATGCTGCGCGCCGACGGGTGGGCGCACGACGCGTGGCACACCAACGGCATGCTGTACACCGAGGCGCTGGCGGGAGTGGCGGCGCTGATCCTGTTCGCGTGGCTGGCGGGGAAGATCCGCGGGACGGAACTGCCCGGCACCTGATGTTGCATGGCGATCTCCGCTACTGCGCCACGCCATTTCGCGCCGCGTGCGCGCGTGCGACGACGGCGGCCGCAATGCGTGTCGCACGTCACAGAGCGAAGCGGCGCGCACGCCAAGTGAGGTAAATCACAGTTAACGCTGTGCTCGCTGCGTCGTCCTACTCCCCGACAGCGCAGGACCGAATTTCCAGCCTTGGACGGGGAAGACCATGCCACGATTCAATCTTGCACTCGCCTCCGTGGCGACGCTCGCCGTCGTCAGCCTCGCCGCCTGCAGCAGCGGCACCGCGCCGGCGCCAGTGAACGACGCGAGCCTCACCGCCGACCTCGCCCTCTCCTCGGGTGACGTGATCGCGACCGACGTTGGCGACCTGGTGGGCAACGAACAGTACGCCGGCGTCAGCGCCGACGTGGCGCCGGCCTTCGTGGCGGTGTCGGACAGCAGCAGCCTGACGAGGACGCGCACACGCACCTGCTACGACGCGGGCGGAAACGTCGTCGCCTGCGGCCAGGGGCTCACGGCTTCGGTGGTGGTCGACCTGCAGCTCGACGGCTACCGTGCGGGCGACCGGTTCACCGCCATCGTACACCGGCAGCGGCACGACTCGATCAGTGGTATCGACAGTCCGGATTCCACACGCACGCACAACGGATACGGCGCCAGCCAGGACACGGCCACCTTCACGGGCGACGTCAACGTGCGCACGGCGGAAATCGCAGCGTCGGACTCGGTGGTCGACCTGGTGTTCAAGCTGCCGCATGCCAACAACCCCTGGCCGCTCTCCGGCCAGGTGATTCGCAACGTCGACGCGACGTTCACCATCGTCGGCGCCACCAACCAGACGCGCACCATCCAGCGACGCGTCGTGGTGACCTTCCCGGCGGATGCCCAGGGGAACGTCCCGATCCAGGTGGGAACCATGACCTGCAACCTCAACCTCGTGACGCACGTGGTGTCGGGGTGCACGGGAAGCTGAGCATGACGGAGGGCGCGGGAACCTGATCGCGGGGATCAGGGTATGGGAAGAAGCCCCATTCGACGGGAGTCGGGTGGGGTTTCTTCCTTCGCCGCATGGATACTCGGTCGACCTCGATCCGCTCGCGTGTCGTGCGCCTGCTGGCGCTCGCCACTCTGGCCGCGACGTACTTCTTCGCGGCACGGCTGGGGCTCGGTCTGGCGTATGTGAATCCGAGCGTTACGGCCGTGTGGCCCCCCGCCGGCATCGCGCTCGCGGCTCTCCTCCTGCTGGGCGTGGAGTTCTGGCCGGCGGTATTCGCGGGGGCCTTCCTTGTGAACATGGTGACGGCGGGAACCGTCTTCACCTCAGCGGCGATTGCCGCCGGCAACACGCTGGAAGCGGTGGTGGGTTGCGCGCTCGTCGTCCGCTTCGCCCGCGGCCGGTACGCACTGCAGCGGCCGGACGACGTCGTGCGGTTCGCCGTGCTCGCGGGGTTGCTCAGCACGGTCATCAGCGCGTCCGTCGGCACGGTGACGCTCGTGGCCGGTGGGCTCGCGCCCTGGCACGCGGTGCCGGCCGTCTGGATGACCTGGTGGGTGGGCGACTCGGTGGGCGCGCTGGTCGTGGCGCCGATGGTGCTCTCGTGGGCCGACCAGCCGCGCATCCGCTGGCGGTTCCGCCGGGCGGTGGAAGCGGTGGTGCTGTTTGCCGCCACGCTCGCGGTCGCGCTCTTCCTCTTCAGCGGCCGGTCGATCGCCAGCGCCGGCAACGATCCACTGGCGTTCCTGAGCATCCCGTTCATGGTGTGGATCGCGTACCGGTTCGGCCAGCGCGAAGTGGCGCTGACGTCAGCCGGACTGGCGGGCATCGCCATCTGGGGAACGTTGCACGGGCACGGACCGTTCGGCGGCCGCCCCCTGCCGGCGTCGCTGCTCCTGCTGCAGGCGTTCATCGGGGTGACGGTCGTGATGAGCCTCGTCCTCGGCGCCCTCGCCACGGAGCGGCGCAAGACCGAGGATGAGCTGCGGGAGCTGGCCGGGCTGGACCCGCTGACCGGATTGCTCAACTACCGGGAAATGATGAGCGTGCTCACGGCGGAGATCCGTCGTGCGCGGCGTACGCGGCGATCGTTCGCCGTGCTCTTCCTCGATGTCGACGGTCTGAAGCAGATCAACGACCGGTTCGGACACCTGGTGGGCAGCCAGGTGCTGTGCCGCGTGGCCGAGGTCGTGCGCGAGTCCAGCCGCGTCATCGACACCGCGGCCCGGTACGGCGGGGACGAATTTGCGGTCGTGCTGCCCGAGACGCAGGAAATCACGGCCCGTCGGGCGGCGCATCGCATCGCGCGCCGCATCGCCGCCGGCCGCGGCGAGCCGCCGGTGACGGTCAGCATCGGCATCGCCGTCTGTCCGCGCGATGGGACCAGCGCCGAAGCGCTGCTCCAGGCCGCCGATCGGATGCTCTATGACGCAAAGCACGGCCGGCGCCTGATGTCGCTGGCCTGACGGGCGAGCGCTCCGCGCCGTCGGGTGACCGAAGCGCGTGCCATAGGGTTATGCAAATAGGAGGGTTGATATGGCCACCGGAACGTTGCGATTCCTGGGGCTCGCCGCGGTCACGCTCGTCTTTGCGGCAGCGCCGAGCCGGGCGCGCGCGCAGTCATCCGCGGTGTCGGTGGATGCGGCAATGGGCGTCGCGCACGTGGGTCGGGGATGGTACTCGGACCGTTCGCGCATCGGCGGCCGCGGCCGCGTCGACGTCCGCATCGCGACGCTCGGCGCCACGCAGTTCATCCTGGGCGCCTCCGCCGGCCAGTACGGCGACCAGGGGCCTCGGGTGATCAACACGGCGGTCCTTTGCGTGAACACGGGCGGCCAGGCGGTGCCATGCTACCCACCGCAGCCACCTTCGGCGCCCAACGTTCTGTATCTCGGCGCGCACTTCGGCGTCCGGCATCCCATTTCGCGGTTGCTCATGGTGGAAGCCGACGCCGGGGCTGGAGTCGCGCGGACTTCGCCCGGAGCCTCGCCCGACCGCCTCGGAGTTTCGGGTGATCTCAACCTGGTCCTCGGCCAGGCGAGCCACCTGAAGCTCGTGTGCGGCGTTCAACTGCTGACGTTGACCGACGCGGGCACCAGACTCTATGCATATCCCGTGACCATCGGTCTGCGGTTCCAGTGACGACGAACGGCCCGGCAGCGCCTCTGGCGCCGCCGGGCCGTGCGACTGTCCGACTGTCCGACTGTCCGACTGTCCGACTCCGATCACCCGTGCTTGATGAACGTCCCGTTCTGCAGTTCCTGGTACGCCTCGCGCAGCTGCTCCTCGGTGTTCATCACGATCGGCCCGTACCACGCCACCGGCTCCGAGATGGGCTTGCCCGACACGAGCAGGAACCGGATGCCCTCGTCGCCGGCCTGCACCGTCACCTCGTCGCCGCTGTCGAACAGCACCAGCGACCGGTTGCCCGCCATGTCGCGCACGGTGTCCTCGGCCACGGTGGCGCCGTTGTCGCCCACGCGCTCGGTGAGCGCGCCGAACGGCTCCGAGGCGCCGCGGAAGCTCCCGCTCCCCTCGAACACGTAGGCGAACGCGTGACGGTAGGTGTCCACCGGCAGCGTCTTCCGCACGCCGGGCGGCACCGAGACGTCCAGGTAGCTGCGGGTTCGCGGCGATGCCCGTCCACCGGTCCCTTCTTGCCCCAGAACTCGCCCGTCACCACGCGCACCACGGTGCCGTCGTCGTCGGTGACTTCCGGAATGTCCGGCGACTTGATGTCCTGATATCGAGGATCCACCATCTTCTGATGCGCCGGCAGGTTGGCCCAGAGCTGGAAGCCGTGCATGCGCCCTTCGGGATCGCCCTTCGGCATTTCCTGGTGCATGATGCCGCTGCCCGCGGTCATCCACTGCACGTCGCCCGCGCCCAGCGAGCCTTTGTTCCCCAGGCTGTCGCCGTGGTTCACGGTGCCCTTGAGCACGTAGGTGATGGTCTCGATGCCGCGGTGCGGGTGCCAGGGGAATCCCTTGAGGAAGTCCTCGGGGCGCTCGTTGCGGAAGTCGTCGAACAGGAGGAAGGGGTCGAACTCCTGGGTCTTCCCGAACCCGAAGGCGCGACGAAGCTTCACTCCGGCGCCTTCCAGCGTGGGCGTGGCTTCGACGATTCGCTTCACCGGTCTGATCGACATCTCTCCTCCATGGGTCCCGCGCCCCGGAACGGGGTCGCACCTGCCAATCTAGGAAGCCTGGCAAGGGGCGCGCGGTTCCGGCGGATCGAGCGCCGCTCGCGACCGCCCGTACCGGCGGCTATGATTTGACCCACGCCATCCCTGTCGGCACGCCTGGTCAGGACCCGTCGCATGCACCCGAAATTCGCCTCTATCGGCACCGCCGCCGTCGCCTTTGCGATCGCGTCGTTCGCCGCCACGGATCAGTACATCGCCCGCTATCCGGAACAAGCGGTGGCGCGCTTCCGGGCATCGATGAACGCGCTCGCCATCCATCCCGCGGTGCGGCACGATCTGGGCCCCGTGTTGGTCGCGTCGGCCGCCGCGATGCCAACCGATGACGACGAGCCGGGCCTCGAGTTGAGCGCGATCCCCCACGGAGCGCTGGCGCCGCCGCCTATCGGAGCGCTGGCCGCGGATACGCCAGCGGTGCCGACCATCACCACACCGCCCGGATCGGGCGCCGCGGAGCAGCGCGCGCAGGGATCGCGGCCGCCCGCCATGCTCGCCGCCAGCTTCGACGGACTCGGCGTCGGGTTCGTGGGGCCGCAGGGCACGGCGCGCCTGCGCAATCCGTCCGACAACTCGCTCGCCGTGGGCCCCGACCACATCGTGCAGATCGTGAACACGCGCTTCGCCATCTACACGAAGAAGGGCGCGATGTACGACACCACGGGCCGCGTGCTCGTGGGCCCGGTGCCGACCAACGAGATCTTCCGCGGCTTCGGCGGCGCTGCGAGGCGCGGCCCAACGGCGACGCCGTGGTGCGCTACGACCAACTCGCCAAGCGGTGGCTCTTCGTGATGCCGATCTTCCGCAAGATCGCCGACGCCACCAGCGAGCCCGCGGTGCACGCGCCGGGCGACTCGGCGCACTACGCCATGTGCTACGCGGTGAGCCAGGGGCCGAGTCCCATGGGCCCGTACTATCGCTACGAGTTCCTGCGCACGCTCTTTCCCGACTATCCGCGCCCCGCCGTCTGGCCAGACGGCTACTACGTGCCCACCAGCACCGGCGACCACGTCATCCAGAAGCACGCCTGCGTGGCCGACCGCGCGCGGATGCTCAAGGGCGAGGACGCCACCGAGCAGTGCGTGATCGTGGACGGGGCGAACTTCCTGAACAACGCCGACCTCGACGGCACGCAGCTCCCGCCGCCGGGCGCGCCCGAGATCGTGATGGCCGC
This sequence comes from uncultured Gemmatimonadaceae bacterium, assembly GCA_963822945.1. GTDB lineage: Bacteria > Gemmatimonadota > Gemmatimonadetes > Gemmatimonadales > Gemmatimonadaceae > JAGWRI01. The sequence continues at coordinate 46,262 of CAWGJO010000033.1, forward strand.
GGGCGGCACGCAGTTGAAGGGCGTCATGGAGGACAGCACGATCAGCGTGTGGCGGATGCACGTGAACTGGGAGCAACCCGGCGCTGACCAGTCTCACCGGCCCCGAGAAGATCGCCGTGGCGCCCTACCATTACCTGTGCGACGGGCAGCTCTCCAGTTGCGTGCCGCAGCCCGGCACCGACCGGCGACTGGACGCGCAGGGCGACAAGCTGATGGCGCGGCTCGTCTATCGGCGCATCGGCAACCAGCAGTCCGTGGTCGCCGTGCACTCGGTGAACACCACCGAGGGCGCGGGCGGCGTGCGCTGGTACGAGTTCCGGCTGGGCGCGGGCGGCGACGTGTCGCTCTACCAGCAGGGTACGTATGCTCCCGACAGTTCCTATCGATGGATGGGGAGCGCCGCGATGGACGGACGCGGCGACATCGGCATCGGCTACTCGTTCGGCGGCACGCCCTACTACGCGGGGCAGCGCTTTGCCGGACGGCTGGCCGGCGATCCCAAGGGCGAACTCACGCTGCGCGAGACGGTACTCGCCGAGGGCGCCGGCGCGCAGACCAACACGCTGCGCTGGGAGGACTACACGCAGACCGCGGTGGACCCGAGCGACGACTGCACCATCTGGTACGTGGGCGACTACTACAAGGCGGGCGCGGAGAGTTACTCCAGCCGGATCGGGGCGTTCCGGTTTCCGGGGTGCGCCCCGTAGTTGGACTGTCCGACTGTCTGACTGTCCGACTGTCCGACCGTCAAAACACGAGCTGCGACAGATATCGGTAGTTCGCCCTCGCACTCGCCAACTCGTCCTTCGGACTCTCCTGCTCCACGTAGCAGGGCTTGTCGTCGATGTTCGGGATGGCGCCCAGCAGCGACCTGAGATTCAGTACGCCGGCGCCGAGTTCCGTATCGTGCGAGTGGTCGGCCACCACGTCCTTCACGTGGAAGGTCCAGTAGCGGTCGCGATACCGGTTCAGATATGCCATCGGGTCGCCGCCGCCCTGTGCCATGTTGCCGAAGTCGAGCTGCAGCCGCACGGCGGCCGGATCGGTGCGCGCGACGAACAGGTCGTAGGGAATCTGTCCATCGATGGGATGCACATGCTCCGGCTCGTTGTGGAAGGCGAGCCAGAGCCCTGCGCGGCGCGCCGCGGCGCCCGCCGTGTTGAAGTGGTCGGCCCACGCGCGCCAGGCGTCGAGCGAGGTCCTGGTCTCGTCGGGGAGGCTGGGCACGATGAGATACTGCTGGCCCAGGTAGTTGGCCGTGTCGAGACTCTTCTGCCAGTCGCCGAGCAGGAGTTCGGGAGCGATGTGCGCGGAGGGGGCCCGAAGGCCCAGGTGGTCGAGCGTGGCGCGGACCTGCTTGGGTGTGCGGCCGAAGTTGTCGAAGCTCCAGAGCAGCTCGACGTCGTCGTAGCCGATGGCGCGGACTGCCGCCAGCGTACCCTCGGGGTCGCGCTTCATGGCGTTGCGCACCGAGTACAGCTCGAGGCCCACCCGGGCGAGGCGGCGCGACCGGAGCCCGATGGCGAACCCGGCGCGCGGCGCGAGGGCGGCCCCGGCCACGGAGGCCCCCAGCGATCGCAGAAAATGACGTCGGCGCATGCCCCCAACCTGTGGCCGGGAGCGATCCTTCGCCATATCGGGTAGATGGAGCCCCATGGGTGCCGGCGCGTAAACCCACGGAGCGAGGGGCGGGTCTAACTCCGCGAATCGGGCATTCCGCATAGCGCCCGGTTCACGTTCTGATGTGTGATGGCCCATCTTTCGGCGTTGCGGCGCCCCCTGCTTCACCTCTCGCCCCTCCGTCCGTGAATCCTCGTCGTCTGTTGGTCCTGGCGGGTGTGCTCGCCGGTGCACTGGCGCTGGCGCATCCCGCCCGCGCGCAGGGGGCCGACGTGATCCGTGGCCGCGTGGTCGATCCCGACTCGAATCCCGTGTCCGACGTGCAGGTGTCGGCCACGTCCATCTCCGGCAACGTGACGCGCACGGCGCGCACCGGGCGGGACGGCCGGTTCACGATCACCTTCCCGAACGGCGACGGCGACTACATGGTGGCGTTCAACCACCCCGGGTTCGCGCTCAAGCGGTTCGAGGTGAAGCGCACGGCCGACCAGGAGATTCTGGTGGCCGACACCAAGCTGTCGCGCGATCTGACGGTGCTCGACACGGTGCACGTGCAGGGGTCGCGTCCGCGCCCCAGGCGCAACGACACGCAGCCGGACATCGGGGGCACCGAGCGGCCCGTGAACAACCAGGCCCTCACCGCCGATCAGCAGGGCGACCTCGCGGCCATGGCGGCGTCGTTGCCTGGGGTGCTCTTTCTGCCCGGCTCCAACGGCGACCCGTCGGGCTTCTCGGTGCTCGGCCTCGACGGCAGCCAGAACAGCAACACGCTCAACGGCATGGATTTCGGCGGGTCGAACATTCCGCGCGACGCGCAGGTGAACAGCTCGCTGGTCACGGCGCCGTACGACGTCTCGCGCGGCGGGTTCAGCGGCGGCCAGTTCAACATCAGCACGTCGTCGGGCACCAACTTCATCCGCCGTTCGGCGAGTCTGGTGATGGACGCGCCGCCGCTGCAGTGGACCGATCCCGCCGCGCGCGCGCTGGGCCAGCAGTACACCAATCTGAATCTGAGCGGGGGCCTGTCGGGCCCCATCCAGTTCGACAAGTCGTTCTACAACTTCTCGTATCAGTTGGGGCGGCGGTCCAATCCCTGGCACTCGCTGCTCAACACCGACGCGCTCGGTTTGCAGACGGCGGGCATCGCGCCCGATTCGGTGAACCGGCTGCTCGGGATCCTGGGCCAGGATCAGGTGCCGGCGACGATGCGCGGCGTTCCCGGCCAGAAACTCACCGACCAGGGGCTGGTGCTCGGCAGCTTCGACTGGGCGCCGCCAAGTTCGACCACCGGCCAGGCGCTCAACCTCACCGTGAACGGCGGCTGGTTCAAGTTCAATCCGCTCACCATGGGCGCCACGGAGCTGCCGGCGCACAGCGGCTCGTTGACCAGCTGGAACGCCGGCGTCCAGGCGCAGCACACGGCCTACTTCGGCTTCGGCATCCTCACGGAGACCGGACTCTCGGTGAGCGCTTCGCACCGCTACGGCACGCCCTACCTGATCCTGCCCAGTGGCAGCGTGCGCGTGAACTCCGATTTCGCCAACGGCACGGCGGGGCTGCAGGACGTGGCCTTCGGCGGCAGTCCGTTCCTGAACACCAGCAACACCAGCCGGAGCGTGGACCTGCGAAACCAGCTCTCCTGGTTCAGCCTCGACAACAAGCACCGCATCAAGCTGAGCAGCGAGATCCGGCGCGACGCCTACTCGCTGGACCAGACCGGCAACCGGCTCGGCACGTTCACTTTCAATTCCCTCTCCGATCTCCAGGCCGGCACCCCGGCGAATTTCACGCGCACGCTCCTGCCGCGTACGCGCAGCGGCAGCGAATGGGTGGGCGGCCTGTCGCTCGGTGATTCCTACCGCGTCAGCCCCGACCTGCAGGTGCAGTACGGCGTGCGGCTGGACGGCAATCGGTACGAGGGCACCCCGCAGGCCAATCCGCTGGTGCAGCAGACCTTCGGCGTGCGCAACGATCTCGTGCCCAACCGGGTCTACGTGAGTCCGCGCATCGGGTTCTCGTGGAGCTACGGCGTGGCGCCGGAGATCGGCGGATTCCTGGGCGCAGTGCGCGGTCCGCGAGCCGTGGTGCGCGGCGGCATCGGGTTGTTCCAGAACGTCGGGCGCGTCACCGACATCGGATCGGCCGTGGACAACACCGGGCTGGCCACCGGACTGCAGCAACTCACCTGCGTCGGTGGGGCCGCGCCGGTGCCCGACTGGGCCCAGTACCTGAGCGATCCCTCGACGATTCCCACCCAGTGCGCCGGCGGGGGCGGCGGCACCGTGTTCTCCAACTCGGCGCCCAACGTGACCCTGTTCGCGCGCGACTACAACGCGCCGCGCAGTCTGCGCTCCAACCTGCAGTGGACCGGCCCGATTCTCGATAACCGCTTGCGGGCCACCTTCGAGGGCACGTACTCGCTGAATCTCAACCAGCAGTCGCTGGTGGACCTGAACTTCAATCCCGTGGTCGCCTTCCGGCTGGCGGACGAGGGGAACCGGCCGGTGTTCGTGCAGCCGGCGAGCATCGTGCCGGCCACCGGCGCCATCGCTTCCAGCGACGCGCACGTGTCCAGCGCCTTCAACCGCGTGACGCAGATGCGCTCGGACATGCGCTCGGAGAGCGAGCAGTTGAGCGTGCAGCTGGCGCCCACGGGGTTCAATACGAACTACAGCTGGAGCCTGTCGTACACCTACCAGAACGTGCGCGATCGCATGCGCGGGTTCGGCGGCGGCTTCGGTGGCGGCAACACCGCCGGCAATCCGCTCGACGTGACGTGGGGCCGCTCGAGCTACGACTCCCGCCATCAGATCCAGTATTCGCTGGGCTACAACTTCTTCGATTGGGTGCGCGTGAACTGGTACGGCAACTTCCGGTCGGGCACGCCGTTCACGCCGCTCGTGGCGGGGGACATCAACGGCGACGGGTACGCGAACGACCGGGCGTTCGTGTTCGACCCGTCGCAGACGGCGGATCCCACGCTCGCCTCTGCCATGCAGTCGCTGCTCGCTGGCTCATCGGGGCGCGTGCGGTCGTGTCTGGAGCGGCAGCTGGGGCAGGTGGCGGGGCGGAACAGTTGCGAGGGACCGTGGACCAGCTCGGCGAGCATGTCGATCTCGTTCAACCCCATCAAGGTGCACATGCCGCAGCGCGCTACGCTCTCGTTCCAGATCTCCAACCCGCTGGGCGCTGCCGACCTGCTGCTCCACGGGCAGAACCACACGCACGGGTGGGGACAGTCGGCGGTGCCCGATGCGTCGTTGCTGTACGTGCGCGGCTTCGACGCCCAGACGCAGCAGTACCAGTACCAGGTGAATCAGCGGTTCGGCGCCACCAACCCGCAGCTCACCACCTTCCGGTCGCCGGTGACGCTCACCGCCATGCTGCGCGTGGACCTCGGGCCCACACGCGAGCGGCAGCTCCTGGTGCAGCAGCTCGACCGGGGGCGCACGCACGAAGGCATCCGGCTCACGCAGCCCATCCTCCGCGCGCTGTACGGAAACGGCGGGCTCACCAATCCGCTGTCGGTCATCCTCCGCCAGCAGGACACGCTGCAACTCACGCCCGTGCAGGCCGACAGCGTGGCCACGCTCAACCGCTGGTACATCGTGCATCTCGATTCCATCTGGACGCCGATCACCAGCTACTTCGCCGCGCTGCCCGATCACTTCGACGAGGGCGAGGCGTACCGTCGCTACCGTCGTGGGCGCGAGGCGTCGGTGGACCTCCTCCTCAAGCTCAGTCCCACGATCAAGGGGCTGCTCACCGACGCCCAGCGTCGCCGGCTGCCCTCCATCGTCGCCAGCTATCTCGATCCGCGCTACCTGTCGGCCATCCGGTCGGGCACGGCCGGCGCGTCGGGCTTCGGATCGGGTGGGGGCGTGCCGTTCATCGAGGGCGGCGCCGTGCGCGTCGTCATCAGCAAGTAGATTCAGGACGGGGCGCCGCCGGGCGCCGCGCCGCACTTACCGGAGCCAGCCATGAACCGTCGCATCCCCATCGCACTCGGCGTCGCTCTCTTCTCCGTGGCGCCCACGGTCCGCGCCCAGCAGGCGCTGCCGCCGGTGCACCCCATCGGGCCCATCGAACACGTGACCACGGAGCCCATGAAGGCCGTGTCGCAGGTGCGCGAGCTGCCCGGGCGGCGCGTGTTGGTGAACGACATCGTGGACCACCGGGTGCTGCTGTTCGACTCCACGCTCGCCCACGCGACCGCGGTGGCCGACTCCACGTCGAGCACCGCCAACGCGTACGGCAACATGCCGGGCGGGCTCATTCCCTACCGCGGCGATTCCACGCTGTTCGTCGACCCGGCCTCACTCTCCATGCTCGTGCTGGACGACGCCGGCAAGATCGCGCGTGTGATGTCGGTGCCGCGCCCCAACGAGGCGATCTTTCTCATCGGCGGCCCCTTCGGCACCTCCGGGTTCGATCCCGCCGGCCGGCTCGTATACCGCGGCAACACCCTGCGGATGCGCGTGCAGCCCGACACCGGCAAGAGCGACAAGGAGAGCAAGGGGGACCCGGCCGACATGCTTCCGCAGTTCCCCGACTCGGCCCCCATCGTCCGCGTGACGCTCGCCACGCGCGTCGAGGACACGGTGGCCTATTTCAAGATTCCGCCGACGAAGATGACCATCAAACGCACCGACAACGGATTCGTGGCCACCTCGACGGTCAACCCGATGCCGGTGGTCGACGATTGGGCCCTGCTGCCGGACGGCACCGTGGCCGTGGTCCGCGGCCGCGACTTCCACATCGACTGGATCCATCCCGACGGGACCAGGACCTCCACGGCCAAGATTCCCTTCGACTGGCAGCGGCTCACCGACGACCAGAAGGTGGCCGTGATCGACTCGGCGAAGCAGGTGCTGGAGAAACGCCGCGCCGACCGGATGGCCGCGCTGACCGAAACCCGCACGGCCACCAACGCCGGCGGCAATGAGCGCCGGGTGACGGCCTCGGCCGGCGGCGATGGGGGCGGCGCCGCGATGGGCGGCATGGTGATCGTGATGCGCAAGTCGGACGGCGAGGGCGGCGGGGCCGCGCCACCGATGCGCGGCGGGTCCAACGAGCAGGTCAAGATGCCGCCGCTGCAATTCGTGCCGCCGTATGAGCTGCCGGACTACCGGCCGGCGTTCGGCACCGGCGCCACCAAGTGCGACCTGCAGGGCAACCTCTGGATCCGCACCTCGCAGGCCACCGACGGGCGCCCGGTGTACGACGTCGTGAACGAGCAGGGGGTACTGGTGGATCGCGTGCAGCTCCCCGCCTTCCGGACCATCGCCGGCTTCGGCCAGGGGGTGGTGTACATGGGCGTCACCGACAGCACCGGCGCGGTGCACCTGGAGCGGGCGCGGATGAAGTAGCCGCGCCCCTGCTCCCGCGTGCGATCGGGCAATCGGGGGATCGGTCCTTTACAGGCCGCCGAAGGATCGCTTAACGTCAAAGGACTGGGCTTTCCGGCGCGCGAGCCGGGAGCTCGGAGCCGACGCTGACTCCGGCTCTTGCTGGCGTCCCGGGAGTGCCCTGCATCGGAAATCTCGATTCAACACACGGGAGGCAGGGATGCGGCTCGATCAACACGGGTTCACTCGCGTTCGCCTGACGGGAGCGATCGCGGCGACGACGGCGATGCTGTTCGTGCTCGGCGCGTGCGGGGGCGGCGAGAAGAGCGCGGCCACCGACACCACCAGCGCCATGGCGGCGCCCACCGACACCACGGCGGCGGCCGGTCAGATGGCGGCGGCGCCTGCCATGGGCGCACCCCCGGCCGGCGCGACGGCGGCCATGGTGAGCCTGGGTGACAGCATCTTCCACGGCCAGGCGGCCGGCGGACTCTGCTTCACCTGCCACGGGGCGGATGCCAAGGGTGGACCGCTGGCGCCGAACCTCACCGATACCGCCTGGCTCACAGGTGACGGCAGCTATGCCTTCATTCAGAAGCGCGTGACCGAAGGCATGCCCAAGCCCACCGCGCCCTATACGGCGCCGATGCTGCCCATGGGCGGCGCGACGCTGACGCCCGACCAGATCAAGGCCGTGGCTGCCTACGTGTACACGCTCAGCCACCACGGAAGCTGAACGTCGCCGGGGACTCCCGGTTCGCCGGGAGTCCCCGCGCCGCGGGCGTTCGCCCGCGGCCGGCCGTCAGGCGGAGAGTTGGCCGCGAAGCTCGGCGCGCACGACGGGCAGAGACTCCGGGTGGCGCTCCTGCAGGTAGGCCACGAGCTGCTCGCGCACCAGGCAGCGCAGATCCCACGCCTTCGACGAGTCGGAGGCGCTCATCAGCGCGCGGATCTCCACCGTCTGCTCCTTGGAGTCGGTCACCTGCACGTTCCACACCTTTCCGTCCCACAGGTCGGTGGTGCCGAGGATGCGGTGCACCTCCTGGCGTAGCTCCTCCACCGGCACGCGGTAGTCGGTGTACACGAACACGCTGCCGATGATGTCGGCGCTGGTGCGCGTCCAGTTCTGGAACGGGTGCTCGATGAAGTAGCTGAGCGGCACCACCAGCCGCCGGAGATCCCAGATCCGGACCACGACGTAGGTGGTGCGGATCTCCTCGATGCGCCCCCACTCGCCCTCGACGATCACGACGTCGTCGATCCGGATGGGCTCGGTGAGCACGAGCTGCACGCCGGCGATGAGATTGGCCAGGGTGGGGCGCGCCGCGAGGCCGACCACCAACCCCGCCAGCCCGGCCGACGCCAGAATGCTGTCGCCGATGTGCCGGATGGTGGGGAAGGTCATGAGGATGATCGCCGTGGCGACGATCGTGACGATCACGATCGCGATGCGGCGCAGCACGCGGATCTGCGTGAGGACGCTCCGCGCGCGCAGGTTGTCGGCAACGTCCATCGGAAAGCGCTCGGCCACCAGATCGTCCACCACCGAGAACATCGCGATCAGCAGCCACGCGCCGGCGGCGATGAGCAGCACGCCCAGGGTGTGGCGGAGCGCCGCCTCCGTGTCGGCCGAAAGCTGCAGGCCGGGCAGTACGAACAGGATGGCCGCCAACGGAAAGAGCACGCGCGTGGGGCGTCGCGCGTGGTTCACGACCGATTCGTCGAACTTGGTCGCGGTCATCCGCGTGAGCCGGAGCGCTACGCGGTTGAGCACGGCATGCGCGGCGAGCGCCAACAGCCGGAGCCGCAACGACGACGACGAGCGACCAGACCCAGTGGTGGGATGGGTGAAGGAAATCGGCCATGGCACCTCCGGAAATCGAGACGGGAACTTGGAGCGACACCGTCGGAGTAATGGGCCGTTGGCCCGGTGGATGCAACCGCCGGGGAAAAACGAACGCGGGCGGCGACTCACCGTGAGTCACCGCCCGCGCTCACCATCGGGTCAGCGTGGCGCTATCCGTGACACGCCGCGCCGCCGAAGCGGCCGCCGAATCCGCGGCCCGCGGGCTCGGCGGGCGCCGGTTGCCGCGGCCAGGTGTTGTCCTCCACGTCCTTGTCCGGGAACCGGCAGTGCGGGTCGAGCACGATGCGCTCGATGCGCCGCGGCCCGAAGTCGAACGTCGCCTTGAACGTCCGGCTGCCGCCGAACCACACGTCCACCGGATAGGTGACCGTGGCCGTGGTGTCGTCCACGATCTTCGCGTTCGGCACTCGGCGCAGCGCCGGGCCGCCGGGCGCGAAGTGCACGTTGAGCACCACCGGCGACGGCATCTGTCCCGCCTGGTGCACGGTCACGGTCGTGCGGCCGCTCATCGCGCTCACGTTCTGGATGGATCCGTCCACCGCTTCGGTGGTGAACAGCCAGTAGTACCAGAACCAGCCGAGGTCGCGGTGCAGGGCGTTGTCCATGAAGAAGGCGTAGTCCCACGGCGAGGGGTGCTTGAACCGCCAGGCGTGCGCGTACTCGCTCATCGCGTGCCACACCGCGCTGTCGCCAACGATGCCGCCGAGCATCGAGAGCATCATCGGCGCCTTGCTGTACGCCTGGAACGAATACATGGGGCCGCCGTAGTTGGCGTCCCACATCAACGTGCCCTCGCGCTCGTTGCCGCTCGTGCGGCCGTAGCTCTGGCCGGGCCCGTCCAGATCGGCCGGCCGTCGCTGCCGGTCGTCGCGCGACAGGATGTTCATGTACTGGTTGAATCCCTCGTCCATCCAACCGTACCAGGTCTCATTGGTGCCCAGCGTCATCGGCCACCATTCGTGTCCGGTCTCGTGATCCGACGCGCCCGTGCTCGACATGATGAACATCGGGTACTCCATGCCGAGTTCCGGACCGTCCACCATGGTCATGGTCGGGAACGCATACGGGAGCCAGAGTTTGGAGTAGAACTCCAGCGCGTGGGCCACCGTGGGCCCGGCGTCGGCGTACTGCGGCGTGTGGCCCGGCAGGTACATGATGTTGATGGGCACGTTCTTGCCCGAACCCGGAATCACGGCGTGGAAGCCGTCCCAGACGAACTGATCCGACGTGGCCCAGGCCACGTCGCCGGCCGTGTCGGCCACGAAGTGCCACACCAGCCGGTCGCCGGCGGCCGTCGCCTTGCCCGGCCCGAACTGGTCGGGACTCAGGATGCGCACCGTCGAGTCGGCGGTGAGCGCCCGCTGGAGGCCTGCCCGCTCGTCGGCAGTGTACACCTCGTCAGGATTCTGAAGGATGCCGGTGGCACCCACCAGCCAGCCTGCGGGCACGTCGAGCTTCACATCGAAGTGGCCGAAGTTGTTGTAGAACTCGGATGGGCCGAGATACGGCTCGGTGTCCCAGCCACCCTGGCGCAGGTCGTCGAACACCATGACCCGCGGGTACCACTGGCCCACCTGGTAGAGGGTGTCCCCCCAGGCTCCCATGCGGATGCCACGAGTGGGCGAAACGACCTTGGGCACGGTGAAGTGCCAGTCGGCGTCGAGGGTGAAGCTCCCGTGGGCCGGCACCGGCTCCGGCAGGGTGATCCCGGCCACCGTCTGCGACATGTCGTAGGCGGCCAGTTCAACCGGGGGCGGAGCCGCGCCGCGTCCGCCGCGCCCGAACCGCCGCGGCGGGCCTCCCTGGTTGAGCGCCACCGGCTTTCCGTCCACGCTGAGCGCCGTCACCTGCATGCCGTCGGTGATGTCCGTGACCACCTCGGCCTTCGGCACGTTGGCGGCGAACAGATTCTGATCGAGACGCAGCATGATGGTGCGCATCTCGTCGGGCCCGTTGTTGTGCACCACCACGTGCTCGTGTCCGGTCACCAGCCCCGTGGCCGGATCGAAGCGGGCGTTGATCGTGTAGTCGGTCCAGAGCTGCCAGTAGTTGGGGCCCGGACGCCCGGTGCTGTCGCGGGTGCCGGCGGCAAAGGCCCGCTGGATCATGTCGGTCATCGGGATGTCGTGCCGGATGGCACGCTCCGGATACTTCGGAGTCGCCTGAGCGAGGCTGGCAGCGGGGAGCGCCGCCAGCGCGCCCAGCGCGGCCAGGGCGGCGAAGGTTCGTGAGCGCATCGAAACTCCTGATCGGGGGTCCATCACGAGCCCGGCCGGAACGCCGGGTTCACCAGAAATACCATGCGGTACTACATATTGAAAGGGACGCCAACCCCGAGGCCGAATTCATGGAGCCCCCCGCCCGACACCGCGAAACGCATCGCACCGACCGCATCGGCTGGCTGCGCGCCGCCGTGCTCGGCGCCAACGACGGCATCGTCTCCACGGCGAGCCTCGTGGTGGGCGTGGCGGCCGCCAGTGCCGCGCATGCCGATATTCTCCTGGCGGGCATTGCCGGGCTCGTGGCCGGGGCCATGTCGATGGCCGCCGGCGAGTACGTGTCGGTGAAGTCGCAGGCCGAGACCGAGCAGGCCGACCTGGCGCGCGAGCGGTCCGAGTTGAAGGGCGACCCGGAAGTGGAGCATGTCGAGCTGGCCGGGATCTACGTGAAGCGGGGGCTCGAGCCGGCGCTGGCGCGCCAGGTAGCCGACCAACTCATGGCGCACGATGCGCTCGGCGCGCACGCGCGCGACGAACTCGGCATCTCGGAGGTCGTCACGGCCAAGCCCATCCAGGCGGCGCTGGCGTCGGCGGGCAGCTTCGCGGTGGGCGCGGCGATGCCGCTGCTCACCACCTGGCTCGCGCCGGTAACGCGCGTGATCCCACTCGTGATCGCGGGCTCGCTGGTATTTCTGGCTCTGCTGGGGGCGGTTGCGGCGCGCACGGGAGGGGCGCCGGTGGTGCGAGGCGCCATCCGGGTGACCTTCTGGGGCGCGCTCGCCATGGCGATCACCGCGGGCGTGGGGCACTTGTTCGGGACCGTCGTCTAGCGCGGTTCCCCAACCGCGGGCACCGCCCCGGGGTCAGGTCTCGCCGGCGAGCGCCTCGAGCGTCGACTTCAGTTGCTGCGTCGTGGTCGGCTTGCCGAGGAACTCGGCGGCGCCCGCGTCGAACGCGGCCTGCCGGGCTGTGGGGTCGGTGGTGCCGCTCAGCACGATCACCGGGATGTGGGCGGTCTTGCTCGAGGCCCGCAGCTTCTCGAGCGCGCCCATCCCCGTGCCCCCCGGCATGTTGAGGTCGAGGAGGATCGCGTCGGGATGCGGCGAGCGCATGGCGAGCATCAGCGTCTGCATGGCATCGAACGCCGGCATCGGCCGGTGGCCGAGTCCGCGCACCATGGCGCAGATGGTCTGCGACGTTACCTGGTCGTCTTCGGCTACGAGTATTCGCACCGGCCGCACTCCGGTCGAGAGCCAAACCACGGCCATCGCCGGCCGCACCATTCAAAACTGGCGGGTGGACGCTCCCCGCGCCAGCGCGGCCCAGAGTGTCGGATCTTCCGTGCCGAGCACCCAGACCGAGTAGCCGCGCAGATGGTACTGCGAGACGAGCGCCAGCTTGTCCATGAAAGCGCGGGTATTCTCGATCCACAGGTAGCGGAACACCCCGTTCTCGCTCCACACGGCGTAGGGTGATTTCTGGACACTGTCCCACACGGCGTGCACGCGGTTGGCGGTGAGCAGACTCTCGGCGCGCACGTACGGGACGTCGCGCCCGCGCATGCGGGAGCCCTCCTTCTCGGTGTACGACGGGAACCACCAGTCCGAATACGACGGAATGCCGAGCGATATCTTGGACGGCGGCACGCCGAGGGCGAGCAGGTGCCGCAGGCACGCCTCCATCCACGGATAGCCGGCCACCGGGCCGGCCGGCGATCCGCCCGTGTGTTCGGCGTACGTCATGTACGAGATGAAGTCGAGCGTGTCGGCCAGCGCCTTGTAGTCGTAGACGCCGCGCCAGTTAGCGAAGATCCACCGGTCGTAGCTGTTGGTGCCGGGATCGTCGCTCGCCCGGGGCACCACGGCGGCGGAGAGCGTGCACCCGGCGTGGTGCACCGAGTCCACCGCTTCGCGGACGAAGGCGGTGAACCGGTGCTTGTCGAACACGTTCACGTTCTCAAGGTCGAACTGGATTCCGTCCAGGTGCTGCGTGCGGCAGAGCGCGGCGAGACTGCGCATCGCGCGGCGCCACGCGGTCCGATTGGTGAGCACGTGATGAATGGCGGGCTGGCTGAACCCGGGGTTCATCACGAGCGGCACGAGCTTCACGTGGTGTTCGTGGGCGGCGGCGACGACGCGCGGGTCGATGCGGCCGGTGATGCGCCCGTTGGACTGGAGCGCGAACACCTGCGGGGCGACGACGTCGATCTGACTGGCGTGCTCGACGAAGTGCACCGTGCTGGAGTCGGCGCCGGTGGAGTACCAGAGGGCTTCGGGGTGCTGCGCTTGGGCCCCGGTGGAGATCAGGGCGAGGGCGAGGAGGGGGGCGCCGAGGGAGGGACGCATTGGACGGGCGGTGGGTCGGTGGGTCGGTGGGTCGGACGTCGGACAGTCGGACAGTCGGACAGTCGGACAGTCAAACGGCGGAACGGAGAAACCGCGGAACCACGAAACGGCGCAAGGGCGAAAGGGCGCAAGGGCGAAACGGCGAAACGGCGAAAGGGCGAAACGGCGCAACGGCGCAACCGCGAAAGGGCGGGCTGTCGGAGCGTAGATGAGGCGCACATAATAGAGCGCCCAATCAGAACCGCAATGACTTCCGAGCCCAACTCCCCCGGTCCCGACCAAGTGTTCCGCTCCAGGGTCGATCTCTGGCTCGTGCTGGTGGCGCTGGTGGCATCCGTCGGCGGACTTGCGGTCGCCATGGCGAGCCCGTCCACCAACGCCGGGCTCGGCAGGGGGGTCGGGATCGGGATCACGGGCGGTACGGGCCTGTTGGTCGTCCTGCTGTTCTGGTGGACCTACCGGTCCACCGCCTACACGCTCGACGACGACACGCTCGACGTGCGGTGCGGAGGCCTGCACTGGCACGTTGCCTGCCGCGACATCACGCGCGTGGAATATTCAGGAAACGTACTTTCTGCGCCCGCGCTCTCGTTGCGCCGGTTGAAGGTGTGCTACGGGAAATCCGGGTGGCTGTTGATCTCGCCGCAGGACCGCGAGGCGTTCATCGCGGCCCTGCAGCGGCGGGTGCCGGGCCTGGTGGTCAAGCGGTAGGCGGTGCCGATCCCGGTTTGAGACCGGCAGCACCGCGCTCCCCGCGGGCCCCCGCGCTCAGTGCGAACGATCGTTGGGACGCAGGTCGTCGAGGATCGGGTGGTCGAGTCCCTGGAGCGTGGAATGTTCCGGCGCGAGCAGGTCGAACACCACGACGTCGTTGCGACCCGCACGCAGCCACGGTCCCGGCACGTAGAGCGTCTGCTCCGGACCGATGCCCCAGAAGCGCCCGAGCTGGTGGCCGTTCACCCAGACGGTGCCCTTGCCCCAGTCGCGCATGTCGAGAAAGGTGTCGCCGGTGCGGGTGAGATCGAACGCTCCGACGTAGAACCCCGCCGTCTGCATCGGCTCGAACGACATCATCCGGATCGACCGCTGGCACTCGACGGCACCCGTCACCTGGCAGTCGAGCTCCGAGAGATCGCGCATGGGGAATGTGTACACGTTCCAGCCGGTGAGCTCGCGCCCCGCCAGCGTCACGCGGTGCGTGATGCCCTTCTCCTCGTAGCGCAGCGGCCTGGCGAAGTTCACGCGCCCGCTGTTCTCGACCAGAATCGAGAGACGGGCGTGCGCCGGCACGACGATCGGCATGCTGTCCTCGCCCAACCGGCGGTCGAGCGTGCCTTTCAGCACGTCGTCCACGTAGACCTGCGCATAGTCGCGCACGTCGCGGATGACGAGCTCGCCACTCGCCGAATCTCCCACTGTCGTGCGGTACAGGATGTAGCCATACGACTGGCCGAAGCTCTCCATGTTGCGCGGGTGCTGCGACGCGCACCGGCTTCGGAAGGTGGTCGAAGATCGACGCGATCGGCACGAGGTCGAACGCCGGCACCGCTATCGGCGCCGGCGTCTCCGGCACCGGCGGCGGGGTCACACCCGTGGCCTTGGCGATCGCGTCGCGGAACATGAAGTACTTGGGCGTCGGCCGGCCCGGACTCGTCGAGCGCCGCGTCGTAGTCGTAGCTCGACGTCTGCGGGTGGTAGTGCCCGCCGTCGATGTTGGCGCCGTTCATGAACCCCGGCGTCGTGCCGCCGTGGAACATGTAGATGCTCACCGAATAGCCGCGGTCGAGCATCCAGCTCAGTTCCTTCGTCTGCCGCGCCGCGTTGGTGGTGTGGTGCGGCTGCCCCCACTGATCGAACCAGCCGGCCCAGTATTCGCCGCTCATCAACGGCTCGCCGGGTTTGAAGCGCGCGAGCCGCGCGAACGCGCTGTCCGCCTCGCCGGGGCCGAAGTTCACCACCGCCGGCAACTCGGGGAGGGTGCCGTTGGGCAACTGCACGTCGCCGTCGGCAGTGAACAGGTACACGTCGTTGAACCCGGCGTGCCGCAGCGCGCCGAGCTGCCAGCGCAGGTAGTCCTTGTCCTTGCCGAACGAGCCGTACTCGTTCTCCACCTGCACGGCGATGATCGGACCGCCGCGGCTGGCCAGGAAGGGCGTCACCACCTTGCCGAGCGTGTCGAGCCACGCCTCGGCGGGCTTGGTGAACTTCGGATCGGTGCTGCGCAGCACGATGCTCGTGTCGGCGAACAGCCATCCCGGGTATCCGCCCAGCTCCCACTCCGCGCACACGTACGGTCCCGGGCGCAGGATCACGTGCAGCCCCACCTGTTGCGCCGTCCGCAGATACTCGGCGATGTCGCGCTGACCCGAGAAGTCGAAATGGCCCGGCGTCGGCTCGTGGAAGTTCCAGAACACGTACGTCGTGATGGTGTTGAGGCCCATCGCCTTGGCCTTCTCCATCCGGTCGCGCCAGTACTCGCGCGGCACGCGCGCGTAGTGCATGGAACCGGAGATGATCTGGAAGGGTTTACCGTTCAGAACGAAGTGGCCGGAGTCGGCGGTCAACGGCCCGGTCTGTGCACGGGCCGTGGTGCCGAGGGCGATCAGGCAGAGCAGAGCAGGAGTCGGCGCATGGGCAGAAGATACCTCACGGCGCTCCGCCCGTCAGCACGCCGCCACGGCGGTGAGAAACCACCGCGGCAGAGTCCGCCAGCACGTGCTCCGTTCAGTTCCGTTGTCCTCCGTTCGGTCCGTATCCGATTCGTAGAATGCCGAACGGCAGGGTTGCCGGTGGCGTCCGTGGGGCTCAACGGGGCAGGCGCCCACGAGTTTGGATACGGACTGTACGGACCGGAACGGACCGGAACTGAGAAGGCAGATGTGGCCTCACGCTCTGGTCGCGTCACCCGGGAAGCGGTACTATCTGGTATCTCCTATCTGCTCACCGCCCACCGAGTCGTCATGCGCCGATACGGACCTCTGATCTGCACCGTCGCCCTCGCGTTCGTCCCGCTTTCACTGAGAGCCCAGCAGCTCTCGGCGAGCGAGCAAGCCATGGTGCGCGCCGTGGACGCGCACAACGCCGAGGCGCTGGCGCTGCTCCAACGCATCGTCGACATCAACAGCGGCACGATGAACTTCGCCGGCGTTCGCCAGGTGGCGGACGTACTGCGTCCCGAGTTCGATGCCCTCGGGTTCACGACGCGCTGGGTGGACGGTGCCTCGTTCGACCGTGCGGGACACCTGGTGGCCGAACATCCGGGGCCCGGGCCCAAGCTGCTTCTCATCGGCCACATGGACACGGTGTTCCCGGTGACGAGCACGTTTCAGCGCTGGACGCAGATCGACGACTCCACGGCCACCGGCCCGGGGATCATCGACATGAAGGGCGGCGACGTGATCATCCTCTATGCGCTGCGTGCGCTGAAGGACGCGGGCGCAGCTGGAGCGGATGAACGTGACCGTGGTGTTCGACGGCGACGAGGAGAATGCGGGCGCCCCGCTGTCGGCGGCGCGCCGGGCGCTCATCGACGCGGCAAAGGGGGCGAAGGCGGCCATCGGATTCGAGGACGGCGCGGCCGATCCGGCGACCGCCGTGATCTCCCGCCGCGGGGCGGGCAGCTGGACGCTCACCACCACCGGCAACGCCGGCCACTCGTCCCAGATCTTCCGGAGCGACATCGGCGCCGGTGCGGTGTTCGAGGCGTCACGCATTCTGAACGCCTTCTACACGCAGCTCCGGGGCGAGCGCTACCTGACCTTCAACCCCGGGCTGGCGCTCGGCGGCACAACGGTGGCGCTCGACAGCAACGCGGCCGCCGGCCGGGCGGCCGGCGAGCACAACGTGGTGGCCGAGCACATGGTGGTGAGCGGCGACATCCGGACGCTGTCGCCGGCGCAACTCGCCGCCACGAAGCAGACCATGCGGGACATCGTGTCGCACCATCTGCCGCAGACCAACGCCACCATCGCGTTCGACGACGGGTATCCGCCGATGGCGCCCACCGACGGCAACCGCCGGCTGCTGGCGCTGTACGACCAGGCCAGCCGGGACCTCGGGTTCGGCGGCGTGGCGGCGGTGGATCCCTCACGCGCCGGCGCCGCCGACGTGGCGTTCGTGGCCGATCAGGTGCCGATGGTCATCGACGGCATCGGCCTGTCGGGACACGACGACCACAGCGAGAAGGAGACCGCGTATCTCAATTGGCTGCCGCGGCTGACCAAGCGTGCCGCGGTTCTGTTGCACCGACTTTCACAGTGAGCCACGCCATGGATCCCCGTGCCGTCGCACCTGCCGAAATCCTCCGCATCAACACCAAACTCTTCCGCAACTGCCTGCACGGGATGAGTCAGGCGCAGGCGGAGGCGCGTCCCTCCGGCGAGACCAACAGCGCGCTGTGGGTGGCCGCGCACATGGTGAAGGCGCGCTACGGACTGCTGAAGTGGCTCGGCGCGGAGCGCCCGAATCCGTTGCCGGCGGGGTTGATGACGGCCAAGAGCATCGACGAGGTGAACGCATGGCCGCCGGTGGCCGACGTCCTCGCCGCGTGGACCGAGGCCTCGCACGCTCTGCGCGACCGGCTGTCGGCGATGACCGCGGCGCAGTTGAGCACGCCGGTGGACGTGCGGTTCCCGGTGTTCGAGCAGACCACGTTCGCGCTGCTCACCTTCATGGTGCAGCACGATACCTATCATCTCGGCCAGCTCTCGGCGCTGCGGAAGCTCGCCGGGTTGCCGGGGATGAGTTACACCGACCCCTCGTAGCCCCGCCGCCGATGCCCTCATTGTCCCGTCGCGAATTCATCGCCACCTCCGGAAGCTGCGCCGCGCACCTCGCGCTCGCCGCCGCCGTCTCGCCGCGGATTCTCCGCGACCTCTGGGCCGCGCGCCCGCTGGGTCCGGTCGTTGCCACGGCGCCCTTTGCCCGCATCGAGCGCGTGGGTGAGAACATCTGGGCGCTCGTGTCCACGCCCCTCGGCGGCGACTACACCACCGTGTCCAATGGCGGCATCATTGCCGGCCGGAACGCCGTGCTCGCCATCGAGGGGTTCCAGACACCCAAGGGCGCCGCGTGGCTGGCCGAACAGGCGCATGCGCTCACCGGCCGCTGGCCCACGCACGTGCTCGTGACCCACTACCACTCCGACCACTCCAACGGCGTGGCGGGCTACGTGACGGCCGATCACCACCCGGAACTGAGCGTCACGCAGATCACGCGCGACGAGGCGATCGCGCGCAACAAACCGGCGGACGCCGACCGCACGGCCGCGCTGAACGATGCCGTGCTCATGTCGCCCACCGACTCGGCTACCCTCGACCTCGGCGGCCGCAGCATCCGCGTCGTGCCCCAACTCGGCCACACCGACAGCGATGTGGCGCTGGAACTCGACGACGCGAACCTCGTGTTCACCGGCGATCTGTTCTGGAACGCGATGTTTCCGAACTACGTGGACGCCATTCCGAGCAAGCTCTCGGCGTCGGTGCGCGTGTTGCGCGCGCGGAACGCGGCGACGTACGTGCCGGGGCACGGGGCGGTGGGTACACCGGCCGACCTCGATCGGTACACCGCGATGATCGACGACGTGGAACGCGCGGCGCGGAAGGCGCACGCCGCCGGCACGAGCGCCGGCGACGCGGCCGCCGCCTACACCATTCCGGCATCCACCGGGGAGTGGACGATGTTCGGTAAGACGTTCGTCGAGCGTGCGTTCACGGCCTGGTACCGCGAGCTCGGAGGGGCGGGGTGACGCTCGGGTCCAAGGCGGATCTCAATGGCATGCGCCGCGTCGGCCGCCTGGTGGCCGACGCCCACGCGTTCCTCGCGCGGCAGGTAGCCGTGGGCATGACCACCGCCGAGCTGGACGAACGCGGGGCGAAGTTCATTCGCGCGCGCGGCGGGCGCTCGGCCCCGCAGCTCACCTACCGGTTCCCCGGCTTCAATCTCATCAGCGTCAACGACCAGATCGTGCACGGCGTGCCGGGCGACCGCGTGTTGGCGCGCGGCGATCTGGTGAAGCTCGACATCACCGTGGAGCTGGACGGGTTCGTGGCCGACGCCGCGCGCACCATCGCGCTGCCCGGAGCGCCGGCGGTGGCGCGGCGGCTCATGCGGTGCGTGCGGCGTGCGTTCACCGCCGCCATGGCCGAGGCGCGCGATGGCCGCCCGGTGCGCGGCATCGGCCGCGCCATCGAGCACGAGGTGGTGCGCGACGGGTTCGCCGTGGTGCGGGAACTCACGGGGCATGGGGTGGGGCGCACCATCCACGAGTCGCCCACCGTGCTGAACTACGAAGACCCGCGTGACCGCGCGGTGCTGCACGAGGGGATGGTGCTGGCCGTCGAACCGATCATCACCGAACGCCCGTCCCGCACCGTGGAGGAGCGTGACGGATGGACCATCCGGTCGCGCAACCACGCCCTGTCGGCGCATTACGAGAATACCATCGTCGTCCGGCAGGGACGCCCGCTCATCCTCACCGCGGCGTAATCCACGTCACAACCAGAGCGGCAAGTGGCAGGACCTTCAGTTGAACGGCTTCGTTTCGGGGGACGTGCAACAATCGTCCCGATGTGGGGGTAGTCCCCAGAACCCGCAACGGAGGAGTCGCATGAAGCGTGCATTCGTGAGCATGGCGGTCGTGACCGCATTGATCGGGAGCGTCGCGCCGGCGGCGCACGCCCAGAGCGGACTTGGGATCAAGGGCGGCGCGACGTTCAGCAACGTCACGACCACCGGCATCAATCCGGGCGCCCTGCAGTCGCGCACCGGCTATTCCATCGGTCTCGGCTACGAGAGCGGTTCGCCGCTCGGAATCGGGATCGAGGGGCTGTATACGCAGCAGGGTGTCACGAGCACCACGCCCGGCGCGGCGCGCGAGTTGAACTACATCGACGTGCCGGTCTATCTGCGGCTGAGCATGCCCATTCCGGGCCTCTCGCCGTTTGCGTACGCGGGACCGCAGGCGTCGTTCGAGATGTCGTGCAACGCCGGCGGCAGCAGCTGCCCCGACACCGGCCGTCCGAAGACGACGTACGCCGGCGTTTTCGGCGCCGGCGTACGGGTGATGGGCGGTCTCACGCTCGAGGGCCGCTACGTCTACGGCCTCACGGACCTCAAGCTGGCCACGGTGCAGAGCATCAACAGCTACAAGAGCCGCACCTTCATGGTGCTGGTCGGCTTCGGGTTCTAGTCGTCATTTCGCGCGCTCCAGTGTGGAGGCGGCGTCGTTCACCAACGCCGCCTCCGCGCTGAGGGCGTTGGCGATGCGCAGGATCTGCGCATTCACGTCGCTCCACTCGCCCTGTTCGATGGCCTCGCGCGCTCCCGGCATCGTCTTCACGCCGTAGCCGGTGTAGAAACCCGGCGCGTAGAGCAGGTGCTTGTACCACGGCCGCTTCGGCAGGCCGTCCGGTGACGTGAGGTCACGCTCCGACCTGAGCAGCTGCTCGTTCACTCCGCGCAGCGCCGCCTCCGCCGTATCCGCGGCCGCGTCCCACGCGCCATAGGCCTTCTCGAACCGCGCCGCGGCGGCGTTCAACGTGTCCACCGCATTGAGCAGCGGCGCGAAGTTGAACTGCGGCGGCGGCACCTTCACCGCCGGCGCGCCGGTGGGATCCTCGGGATCGCTGACCATCGCGAAGTCGCCGGCCCTGATCGCGCGGTTGGTGGCCTCGATGGCGCGCGCGCGCTGGTCCCGGAGCTGCTGCAGCTCCGCGGTGTACCGCTGCACCGTCTGCGCCAGGTTGGTATAGACGAAGGGCAGCACGTCGGCATCGGCCAGCCGCATCACCATCCGGCCGGCCGTCTGCGCCAGCGCCCGGCCGTACACGAACGACGTGTCGCTGAAGTGCGTGTACCAGTAGAAGTCGTCGTAGATGGAATGGTAGATGCCGCTCTGGTCCTCGCCGCCGAAGCCGAGGTTGAGCGAGGCGATGCCCAGGTGCTGCAGGAAGGGCGTGTAGTCGGAGCCCGAGCCGAGCGCTCCGATGCGGATGTCGGCGTTGGGCCCGCCGTTGCCGTCCGCACCGCCGCGCCCGCCACCGCCCTCGGCGGCGCGCACCGCCTGCTGCGCCTTGGCGCGCTTCCACACGCTGACGTGCGCTTCGGGGTCCATCACGTCCTTCTCGGCCTCGTTCACGAACGCCTCGAGCGAGTGCGAGCCCGATGCGCGGAAGAAGCCGCGGCCGTTGCCGTCGGTGTTGATGTACGCCACCGCGTGCTGCGCCAGCTCGTCGGCGTGCTCCTCCACCCACTCGGTGGAGCCGAGCAGTCCCGGCTCCTCGCCGTCCCACGCCGCGTAGATGATGGTGCGCTTGGGACGCCAGCCCTGCTTGTACAGTTCACCCAGCGCGCGGGCCTCCTCCAGCTCGGCCACCTGGCCAGACAGCGGATCGGCGGCGCCGTTGACCCAGGCGTCGTGGTGGTTGCCGCGGATCACCCACTGGTCGGCCTCGGTGGTGCCGGGCAGCTTGGCGATCACGTCGTGCAGCGTCTTGAGATCCCAGTTGGACCTGACCACCAGGTGCACGCGGGCCGGGCCCGAGCCCAGGCGATAGGTGATCGGCAGTCCGCCGCGCCAGGCGGCGGGCGCCACCGGACCGCCCATGGCGGCCAGCAGCGGCTGCGCGTCGCCGTACGAGATGGGCAGCACCGGGATCTTGGTGAGTGTGGGCGCCTGATCCACGGGCAGCCGCTTGGCGTCCTTGGTGGCGCCGATGCCCGGCGTGAGCGGATCGCCGGGATACGTCGGCATGTCTTCCACGCTGCCGCGCTGCACGCCTTGCGGGGGACGCATCGGTCCCTTCGGGAAGACGGCGCCGCCCGCGTACCCGTCGTCGGCCGGGTCGGAATAGATGAGACAGCCCACGGCACCGTGCTCGGCGGCCACTTTGGGCTTGATGCCGCGCCACGAACCGCCGTACTTGGCGATCACGATCGCGCCCTTCACCGAGATACCGTGCCGGGCCAGCTCGTCGTAGTCGGCCGGGATGCCGTAGTTCACGAACACCAGCGGGCCGGTCACGTCGCCGTCGGCGGAGTACGCGTTGTAGGTGGGGAGCTGCTCCGACGTCTGGTTGGACGTCGGATCCTCCGGCACCACCGGCTCCTGCAGCTTGGCGGTGTAGTGCGTGGGGGCGATCATCTCTACCAGCCGCTGCTTCGGCGTCGGGAAGAGCACGTCGAAGGTCTCGATGTGTGCGTCCCAGCCCCACGACTTGTACTGCGCCAGGATCCACTCGGCGTTCTGCAGGTCGTAGGGCGAGCCCACGTGGTGCGGGCGCGCCGACAGCAGCTTCATGTTGGCGCGCAGGCGGGCGGGGTCGGGAATGGCGTCGAACTTGGCTTCCCAACTGCGCTCGACACGGGAGGTGGCGGCGGTGAAGCCGCGCAGCGGCGCCGGCTCGGGGGCGAACCGCGCGGGCAGCAGCGTGAGTCCGCCCAGGGCGGCGAGGACGGGGAGGGTGAGTCGGGGCGTCATGGCAGGGAGGGGTTGTGCGGACAGTGGCGGGCAGGGGGGAACCCGGCCAAATTGGAGCGCCGTCCCGTCCGGCGCCAGACGCACCCGATGGTTCGCCTCTTCGCGCTCCCCCGCTCGACCTCTCCCCAATCCCCCCGCGGCATGCCTCGCCTCATTCGATTGGCCGTTCCGGCCCTCGTGGTGCTGTGTTCGTCGGTCGCCACCGCGCAGCAGCGTCCCGACCCCTCCACGGTCGACACGTTCGTGATCGCGAACTTCCGCACCGAGAGCGGCACCGTGCTCCCGTCGGCGCGCGTGGTGTACGGCACGTACGGGCATCTGAACGCCGCGCACGACAATGCCGTGCTGCTGCCGTCGCACTACATGGCCAACCACCGCGGATACGAATGGCTCATCGGGCCGGGCCGCGCGCTCGACACCACGCGCCTGTTCCTGGTGGCCACCGAACTTTTCGGCAATGGCCATTCGTCGTCGCCGAGCAATACGCCCGAGCCGTTTCACGGGCCGCGCTTTCCGGTGACGACCATTCGCGACAACGTCGAGGCGGTCCACCGGCTGCTCACGGAGCGGCTCGGCATCACGCACGTGCGCGCCGTCATCGGGTTCTCGATGGGGGCGCAGCAGGCATTCCAGTGGGCGGTGAGCTATCCCGACTTCGCCGACCGGGTGGTGGCCACGTCCGGCACCGCCAAGACGTACGGCCACGGCATCGTGCGCCTCGAGGGGCAGATCGCGGCGATCACCGCCGACCAGACCTTCAACGGCGGCGACTACACCAGCGAACCCGTGAAGGGAATGCAGGCCTTCGGGATGGTGTGGGCCGGGTGGCTGTACTCGCAGGAGTGGTGGCGCCGCGAGCTGTGGCGCACCAACACGCCGCCGGGCACGACGTTCGAGCAGGTGGTGAACAACTTCCGCACCAACTTCCTCAAGGGCGCCGACGCCAACGACGTGATCCTGCAGGCGCGCACCTGGCAGCGGCACGACGTGGGGCAGACACCGGGCTTCCACGGCAGCGTCGAAGCGGCGCTGCGCTCCATTCGCGTGCCCTTTCTCTACATGCCGTCGGAAACCGACATGTACTTCCCGATCACCGACGCGCGCTACGAACAGCAGTTCATGCGCACCGTGTCGTTCGTGCCGATTCCGTCGCTGTGGGGGCACCCGGCGGGCGCGGGCGCGAGCCCGGCCGATCTCGCGTTCCTGAACGACAAGATCGGCCGCTTTCTGCGCGGGGAGAAGGTGACGGCGGGGCCGGAGCGGTAGGACCGCGCATGGCGCAGGAGTCACCGAGCGCTCGGGGCACCGCGCAGCTCACGCGCAACGCGCGCCTGGGGTTGCTCGTGCTGCTGGCGGTCTACGGGGTGGTGTGCTACCGGAGCCCGATGTCCGGGCACCTCATCGACA
Organism: uncultured Gemmatimonadaceae bacterium; assembly: GCA_963822945.1. Classification (GTDB taxonomy): domain Bacteria; phylum Gemmatimonadota; class Gemmatimonadetes; order Gemmatimonadales; family Gemmatimonadaceae; genus JAGWRI01. Next base: position 70,546 of record CAWGJO010000033.1, read on the forward strand.
GTGTCGACCTCGCCATCCACGAGACCGGGCACCTGGTGTTCGCGCCGTTCGGCGAGGTGATCCAGTTCGCGGGCGGCACGCTCTTCCAGTTGATCGTGCCGCTGACCTTTCTCGCCTACTTTCTGCGCTTCGGGCCCAAGCGCGACGACTTCGCGGCGTCGGTGATGTTGTGGTGGGTTGCCGTCAATCTCTGGAACATCGGCGTGTACATGGCCGACGCGCGCACGCAGGCGCTGCCGCTGGTGGGCGGCGGCGAGCACGACTGGGCGTACCTGTTCGGGCACTTCGGCCTGCTCGCCCACGACACCTCCATTGCCGCGAGCGTGCGCGGACTGGGCACGCTGATCTTCCTGATCGCGCTGATCCGGGGCTACCTGGCGGCCGTCCGCGCGCCGGCGGAGGACGAGGTGGACGGAGAAGCCGGCGCGCGGTAAGCTCTCCGCATGCCTACCACTCGAGTCTTCCGTTCCCCCCGCGTCGCAAGCCTCGCGGCCGCGGCGACCGCCTGTCTGTTCGTCGCCGCCGCGGTGGCGCCAGCCGCTGCCCAGCGTCCCACGCTCTCCCGCAACGTGATGCAGTACGTGAGCGTCGACACGACCGTCGTCGCGCTGACGCACGTGCGCGTGATCGACGGTACCGGCGCCGCACCCCGGGAAGATCAGACGCTCATTCTGCGCGACGGGAACATCGCCGCGATGGGCCCCGCCGGCTCGGTGCCGGTTCCCGCCGGCGCGCAGGTCATGGACCTCACGGGCAAGTCGGTGATCCCGGGGCTCGTGATGATGCACGAGCATCTGTTCTATCCGTCGGGGCCGGGCGTGTACGGCAGCGACTTCGTGAGCTTCCCGCGACTGTACCTGGCGGGGGGCGTCACCACGATGCGCACCACCGGCAACGTGAGCGGCTACGGCGACCTGCGCATGGCCGCGGCCATCAAGGCGGGCGACCAGCCCGGGCCCTGGATCGACGCCACGGCGCCGTACGTGCAGGGGCCGTCGCCCTTCTTCCAGATGTATGCGCTCAAGGACTCGGCGGACGCGCGCCGCTACGTGAACTTCTGGGCCGACGCGGGCGCCACGTCGTTCAAGGCGTACATGAACATCACGCGCCCCGAACTGGCGGCGGCCATCGATGCCGCGCACAAGCGCGGGCTCAAGGTCACCGGGCACCTTTGCTCCGTGACCTACCGCGAGGCGGCGGACCTCGGCATCGACGATCTCGAGCACGGCTTCTTCGTGTCCACGGACTTCGTGAAGAACAAGCAGCCCGACCTCTGTCCGGGGCAGGCCCAGGGGATGCAGGCACTGGCCACCGTCGACACGGGCAGCCCGGCATTCAAGTCGCTCGTGCAGCACCTCGTGGCCAAGCACGTCGCCATCACGTCCACGCTCACCGTGTTCGAGACCTTCACGCCCGGGCAGCCGATTCCGCCCGGCATCGACGTGCTCGATCCGATTCTCAAGGAACAGTTCCTGAAGAACTACGAGCGGACGCAGAGCCGGCCCGACTCGCCGTACCGAAAGCTGTTCGCCGAGGACCGGGCCATGGAGGTGGCATTCGTGCGGGCGGGCGGGTTGCTGCTCGCCGGCACCGACCCCACGGGCGGCGGCGGCGTGATTCCCGGCTATTCCGACCAGCGCCAGGTGGAACTGCTCGTGGGCAGTGGCTTCACGCCGCTCGAGGCCATCAAGATCTGCACCCTGAACGGCGCCACATACCTGGGCCGCGCCGATCGCATCGGGTCAATCGCCGCCGGCAAGCAGGCCGACCTGGTGGTGATCGACGGCAATCCGGCGGCGAACATCGACGACATCGCGAAGGTGGAGCTCGTGTTCAAGCAGGGCGTGGGGTACGACCCGGCCAAGCTGATCGGGTCGGTGAAGGGGAGGGTCGGGTTGTATTGAGGGTCGGACAGTCGGACAGTCGGACGGTCGGACGGTGAGGCGGTGAGGTCGTGACGCGCTGGCCGGCGTATCTCGCCGAGTTGATCGGCACGGCGCTGCTGATTCTCGTCGGGTTGTCGTTCGTCATTCTCGACTTCGGCGCCGGCAGCCCGGTAGTTGCGGCCATTCCCGATCCGCTGCTCCGCCGGGCGCTGACCGGATTGCTGTTCGGGGCCACCGGCGCGGCCATCGCCGTGTCGCGCGTGGGCAAGATCAGCGGCGCTCACATCAATCCGGTGGTCACGCTCGCCTTTCGTCTCCAGGGCACGCTCTCCACGCGCGACACGATCGGGTATACCGTGGCGCAATTCGCCGGCGCACTGCTCGGCGCGCTGCCCCTGCTGCTCTGGGGCACGATGGGGCGGAGCGTGGCGTTCGGGAGCACCGTCCCGGGGACCGGCTATTCCGTGTGGGCCGCGCTCGGCGGCGAGCTCGTGACCACCGCGGCGCTCATCATCGGGCTGTTCGTGTTCATCGGGCACGGGACGCTCCGGCGGTACACGCCGCTGCTCTTTCCCGTGTTGTACGCCGTGATGGTCGCCGTGGAAGCCCCGCTGTCGGGCACCAGCACGAACCCGGCCCGTACCTTCGGGCCGGCCGTCGTCGCCGGCGTGTGGAGCGGGTGGTGGATCTATCTCGCGGGTCCCGTGGCCGGCACGCTGGTGGGGCTCGCGATCTTCCGGACGCGGTGGTTCGCCAGGTTCGAGGTCGACGTGGCCAAGGTCTACCACTTCACCTACCGGGCCAACTCCCGTCAGTAGGACGGCCGGTCCAGCTTTGCCGCCTGCATGATGGTGGCCGACAGCTCCTCGATCGACTTGGTCGAGGAGTCGAGCCACTGGATGCACTCGCGCGTCATCATGTGCTTGGCGGCCTCCACCTCGTAGCGGCAGTTCTCGATCGAGGCGTAGGTGCTGTTGGGGCGGCGGGCGTGGCGGATGCTCGACAGACGGTCGGGGCTGATCGAGAGTCCGAACAGCTTTGCCCGGTGCGACGCCAGGTCGTCGGGCAGCTTTTTCCGCTCGAAATCCTCGGGAATGAGCGGGAAGTTGGCCGCCTTCACGCCGAACTGGAGCGCCAGGTAGAGGCTCGTGGGCGTCTTGCCGCTGCGGGAGACCCCGACCAGGATGATGTCGGCCTGGTCGAGGTCCGTGCTCGTGACCCCGTCGTCGTGCGCCAGCGTGAAGTTCACGGCGTCGATGCGGTTGGTGTAGTCGAGACTGGTCGCCACCTTCCGGGATTTCCCGATGGCATGAGAACTGCGAGCATGGAATTCTGCCTCCAGCGGGGCAATGAAGGTCGAGAAGAAATCGAGGATCAGGGCGTCGGCCTCACGCAGCCGGTCCGCCACCTCGGGATTCACGAGCGTCGAGATCACGACGGGGCGGACGCCGTCCAGCGCCTGGGCAGCGCGAATCTGCGCCACGCAGTCCAGGACCTTCTCGGCGCTGTCCACGAAGGGGATGCGCACCTGTCGGAAGGTGATCCCTTCGAATTGGGAGAGCAGGCTGTGTCCCAACGACTCGGCGGTGATGCCGGTGCCGTCGGAGATGAAGAAGACGGTGCGCTTCGCGGCCATGAAAGTGGGACTCGCGTGCTGATGGGTTAGACTAATTGTAGCGCTTCGCAGACTGAAATCCCCAATCAAGACCTAGGACTGCCGGCAATGACGAAGAAAACGACTGCGTACGTGATGCCGTTTGAAGATATCCGCATGACCGACGTCGACCGGGTGGGTGGCAAGAATGCATCGCTCGGTGAGATGATCGGCCAACTCGCAGCCTCCGGCGTGCGGGTGCCCGGCGGGTTCGCCACCACGGCGGCGGCGTTTCGCGACTTCCTGGGGCAGAGCGGGTTGGCCAAGCGGATCGAGGAAACGCTCGGCGCCCTCGACATCGAGGACGTGAACGCGCTGGCCGAGACGGGTGAGCGAATCCGGAAGTGGATCCTGGATACGCCGCTCCCGCCGAAGCTCGAAACGGAAATCAAGTCACATTATGAGAAACTGGTCGCCGACAGCGGCGACGACATGACGTTCGCCGTCCGGTCGTCGGCCACCGCCGAGGACCTGCCCGATGCGTCCTTTGCCGGCCAGCAGGAGACGTACCTCAATATCCACGGGTACGAGAACATCCTCACCGCGGTGAAGGAGACCTTCGCGTCGCTCTACAACGACCGCGCCATTGCGTATCGCGTGCATAAGGGGTTCGCGCACGCCGACGTCGCGCTGTCGGCCGGCATCCAGCGCATGGTGCGCTCCGATACCGGCGCGTCGGGCGTGATGTTCACACTCGACACCGAATCGGGGTTCGACCAGGTGGTGTTCATCACCGCATCGTACGGACTGGGCGAAACCGTGGTGCAGGGCGCGGTGAACCCCGACGAGTTCTACGTGCACAAGCCGACGCTCGCGCTGGGCAAGCCGTCCATCGTGCGCCGGAGTCTCGGCTCCAAGCTCATCAAGATGGTGTTCACCGGCGATCGCGAGGCGGGAAAGAGCACGCGAACGGTAGACGTGCCGGAATCCGATCGCTACCGGTTCGCGCTCAACGACGCGGACGTGCTCGAGCTGGCCCGCTATGCGGTGATCATCGAGAAGCACTATGGTCGCGCCATGGACATCGAGTGGGGGCGCGACGGCGAGGACGGCAAGCTCTACGTGCTGCAGGCGCGTCCGGAAACGGTCAAGTCGCACCGCTCGAACACCACCGAGAAGTTCAGGCTCAAGCAGCACGGCAAGGTGCTGGTCAAGGGTCGCGCCATCGGGCAGAAGATCGGCGCCGGCCCGGCCCGCGTGGTGAAGAGCGCGAAGGAGATGGACCGCGTGAAGCCGGGCGACGTGCTGGTCACCGACATGACCGACCCCAACTGGGAGCCGGTGATGAAGCGCGCCGCGGCGATCGTCACCAATCGCGGCGGGCGCACCTGCCACGCCGCCATCATCGCCCGCGAGTTGGGGATCCCCGCCATCGTCGGCACCGGCGACGGCACCTCCAAACTCGAGGAGGACGAGCCGATCACCGTGAGCTGCGCCGAGGGCGACACCGGGTACGTGTATCGGGGAATGCTCGAGTACGAGGTGACCACCGCCGACGTCGGCAAACTGCCCGACCTCCCGGCCAAGATCATGATGAACGTGGGCAACCCGGAAATGGCGTTCGAGTTCGCGCTCATTCCCAATGCGGGCGTGGGCCTGGCGCGGCTGGAGTTCGTGATCAACAACGTGATCGGCGTACACCCCAAGGCGATTCTCGACATCGAGCACGTGCGCGAGAGCCTGCGCGAGGAGATCACGCGCCGGGCCCGCGGCTACGCGAGTCCCGAGGACTTCTTCGTCGACAAGCTCGTGGAGGGCGTGGCGACCATCGGCGCCGCATTCTATCCCAAGCCGGTCATCGTGCGGCTCTCGGACTTCAAGTCCAACGAGTACCGCAAGCTGCTGGGTGGCGAGATATACGAGCCGGAGGAGGAGAATCCGATGCTCGGCTTCCGCGGTGCGTCGCGCTACGTGGCCGACAGCTTCCGCGACTGCTTCGAGCTGGAGTGCCGGGCCATGAAGCGCGTGCGCGACGAGCTGGGACTCACCAACGTGGAGATCATGATTCCGTTCGTGCGCACGGTGAGCGAGGCCAAGCGGGTGGTCGAGCTGCTGGCCGAGCACGGGCTGCAGCGCGGTGAGAACGGCCTGCGGCTGATCATGATGTGCGAGATCCCGTCCAACTCCCTGCTCGCCGACGAGTTCCTGGAGTACTTCGACGGCTTCTCCATCGGCTCCAACGATCTCACGCAGTTGACCCTGGGGTTGGACCGCGACTCGGGGTTGGTGGCCCAGGGATTCGACGAGCGCGACGGCGCGGTGAAGAAGCTGCTCTCGATGGCCATCTCGGCGTGCAACCGGCTGGACAAATACATCGGCATCTGCGGCCAGGGGCCGAGTGACCACGCCGACTTCGCCCAGTGGCTGATGGACGAGGGGATCCAGACCATTTCGCTGAATCCGGATACGGTCGTCGAAACCTGGATGCGCCTGGGAGCGAAATCGTAAGTCGGTAGGTCGGTACGTCGGTGTATTGCCCGACCTACCGACCTACCGACCTACCGACCGTCTGTCTGGCGCGCAACGCTCCGGCCGGCGATGTTGTCTGACCAGCATCCCCGGCCAGGAGCCACGCCATGCTCCGCGACTTCGCGTACGCCTTTCGTTCGCTCCGCAAGAATCCCGGATTCACGGTCACGGCGCTGATCACGCTCGCCCTCGGCATCGGGGCCACCACGGCGATCTTCAGCGTGGTGAATGCGGTGCTGCTGCGGCCGCTGCCGTACGCCGATGCAAGCCGCCTCGTCGTGATCACGTCCGACATGGTGGCCCGGGACGTGAATGACTTCCCGATGGCCGCCGGCGACATCAAGCAGATGCGCGACGGGGGGAGCCTGTTCGACGGCATCGCGGCGGTTCGCACTTTCAACCAGCCCACCGTGAACGAGCGCGGGGAGACCGAGCAGATCCGCGGCGCCCTCGTCACCACCAACCTGTTCTCCGTGCTCGGCGCGCACCTGGTGGCGGGGCGCGATTTCACCGACGCCGACGGAACGCCGCAGCCCGTGACGCTGGGCCCCAACGGCCGGCCTGTGGCGCCGACCACGCCGCCCCCACCGCCGGTGGTGATCCTGGGGTACGGCTACTGGCAGCGCCACTTCGGTGGCGAACGATCGGTGGTCGGCACGGTCATTCCCGTGGGAGCCGCTCGCGGCGAGGTGGTCGGCATCGCGCCGCCCGGGTTCGAGTTGCTCTTCCCCCCGAGCTTCAGCGTCGAGCGAACGCCCGACGTCTATATTGCCGCGCGCATCGACTGGGCCACCGCCTCGCACATCAATGTCGGCTTCCGGACGCTCGGGCTTCTCAAGCCCGGGGTGTCGGTGTCCGCGGCCCAGTCGCAGATGAACACGGTGGCCGCCGACCTGAACGAACTCGTGCCGATCAAGAAGACGGCAGGATTCCGGCTTCGCGTGGTACCCATGCACGAGGAGATGGTGGCCGAGGCGCGGCCGGCCGTGCTCGCGCTCATGGGCGGCGTCACGTTCGTGCTGCTCATTGCGTGCGCCAACGTGGCCAACCTGCTCCTCGTTCGCACGTCGCGGCGCGAGCGCGAGCTGGCCGTGCGGGCCGCACTCGGCGGCAGCCGGTCGCGGCTCATGCGGCAGATGTTGGCCGAATCGTTGCTGCTCTCGGTGGGCGGCGCACTGCTGGGGTTGGGGCTCGCCGCGCTCGGGGTGAGGCTGCTCGTCGCCATCGGCCCGCAGGATCTGCCGACCATCGGCCGGGTGGCCATCGATCCGATCGCGTTGTCGTTCGCCGTCGGGGCCGGCGTGCTGGCGGCCGTGCTGTTCGGGGTCATGCCCGCGTGGCGCGCCTCGCGGCCCGACATCGTGGGCGTGTTGCGTTCCAGCGGCCGCACGTCGGAACTCGGGGCGGGGCGCGCGCTGCGCAATGGCGTGGTGACCGCCGAGGTGGCGCTCGCCTTCGTGCTGCTGGTGGGAAGCGGGCTGATGCTGCGGAGCTTCGCGGTGCTGACGCGCGCCGATCCCGGTTTCGATCCGACGGGACTGCTGACCTTCCAGGCGCAGCGCCTCGGGGGCGGTCCGCCCGCGCAGCGCGAGGCGTTCGGCCGCCTCATGGCGCAACGGCTGGCGGGCATGCCGGGGGTCACCGGCGTCGCGGCCGGCGTGCCGGTGCCGTTCTCCGGCGGAGACGTCACGGCGCGCTGGGGCACCGAAGTCGCGGTCAACGACCCGGCCGCCTTCCGGGAGGCCGACCTGGGCATCGTGACGCCCGGCTACTTCCGCGTCATGCGCACGAAGCTGCTGGCCGGGCGTGTCTTCACCGAGGCGGACAACGTGCCGACGTCCACGTCGGTGATCGTCGATCGGGCCCTCGCCGCGCGCGCGTTCCCGGGACAGTCGGCGGTGGGCAAGCGGCTCTTCGTGCGCTACCGCAGCAACGAGCCGGAGTGGGTGGATATCGTCGGTGTGGTGGACCAGGTGCGGCGCGACTCGCCGGCCACCGACGGGCCGGAGCAGATGTACGTGACCGACGGCGAGATCGGATTCGGCATCGGGACGTGGATCGTGCGAACGTCCGGCGATCCGGCGCGCCTGGAGTCCACGGTGCGGTCCACCATCGCGCAGATCGACCCCAAGATTCCGATCGTCGACATGAAGCCGATGCGCGCCTACGTGCGCGACGCGTACGCGTCCACCCGGTTCGCGCTCGCCCTCGTGGGCGCGTTCGCGGCCATCGCGCTCGTGCTCGCCGCCGTGGGCCTGTACGGCGTACTCTCGACCATCGTGCGCCAGCGCACCGCCGAGATCGGTGTGCGGATGGCGTTCGGCGCGCCAAAGGAGCGCATCTTCCGGCAGATGGTGGGTGAGGGGATGCGCCTGGCAGGCATCGGGATCGGGGTGGGCCTCGCGGCCGCGTTCGCGCTCACCCGGACCATGCGAAGCATGCTGGTCGGCGTTCGGGCCACCGATCCGGCGACCTTCGCCGCGATCGCGCTGGTGTTCGTGGCCATCGCGGCGTTGTCGTGCTGGCTGCCGGCGCGGCGGGCGGCGGCACTCGATCCGGCGGACGCGTTGCGGGGGGAGTGAGGGGGCGTAACGACAGTCGGACAGTCGGACAGTCGGACAGTCGGACAGTCGGACAGTCAGACAGTCAGACAGTCAGACAGTCGAAGGGGCGGACAGTCGAAGGGGCGGACAGTCGAAGGGGCGGAGAGACGGGGCGTCGGACCCGGCGGCAGTGCGCCTACGCCGCCGGTTGCGGCTCCGCCGGCAGCGGTCCGAGTGCGGCGCGCCGCTGCCAGAAGAGGAGTCCGACCACGACGGCACAGAGGGCGAGCGCCGCTCCGAACTCGCCGGTGATCCAGGCCGTGTGCCCGGTATCGGCCGTCATCCGGTCGAACACTCCCTGGATGAACAGGTTGTGGCTGGCGTGCAGGAGCGCGCCCGTCCACAGGCTTCCCGAACGGAGCCGGATCCACGCGAACGCCGTGCCGATGCCGAGTACCATGACGGCGAAGCAGGTGAGCCCGAACCACCAGGGCGTGCCGGAGTTGTAGTCGGCGAACAGCAGCACGGGTGTGTGCCAGAGCGCCCAGATGCCGCTGCTGATGAGTGCCGTGCCGGTGAAGCCGGTGACGCGTGAGAGTTGGGGCACGAGCACGCCGCGCCATCCGATCTCCTCGCCCGTGGCGCTGATCAGCGACATGCACACGCCCAACGTGGCGGCCCTGACGATGAAGGTCCCGGTCGCCGTTCCCTGCGGCAGGTGCGCGGTGGTGAATGCGCCCCACCCGGCGGCCCACACCACGCCGTACGCGACCGCCGCGTACGCCACGGGGAGCAGGTAGGCGAGCGCGAGCCACTTCGGGCGGCCGAGCCCCCATCCCATGCCGCGCAGACTGTGCGTGTTGATCAGCATGGTGAGGATGCCCGCCGTGCCGGGGCACCACATCAGGCCGAGGACGTACAGTCCGTGGCCCGCCGAAAGCGTACCGGCGCGGATGATCAGCGTGTAGAAGATGCTGCTCAATCCGAAGGTGAGCAGCAGATAGGTCGCGAGGTTTCGCTTGGCGGAGGCGGGCATGGGAGGTGGCGGAAGGGGGAGGGGGAGGGGCAACCGGTGGGCCAGCGTCACGCGAAGTTCGACTGTCCGACTGTCCGACTGTCTGACTGTCCGACTGTCCGACTGTCCGACTATCGGACTGCCCCATCTTACACTTCCCGGCGAAACTCGCTATACGTGCGTCATGTCCCGCGCATTCGTCAACGAAGACGCCAACGAGCCCGAGCCGCGCTACGTGCTCCCGCCGCGCGACGATCCCGGCTACGACGAGGCCGCAGCCGTCGCCCTCCTCGACGGCGCCGACGTCGGCAACTCCTACAGCGCCGAGCAGGCGACGGGGTACACGTGGGGCGATCCCGCGCTCGAGGCGCACATGCGCCGCCTGCTCGCGCGCGCCGAGGCCGAAGGCGACGACCGCCGGGCGACGCTGGCGAGCCGCTACCTGCGGGCCATCAAGCGGTAGCTCTTCGCCGGCTCACCGTCTCAACTCCGTCTATTCCGCGCGCATCGCAATTACGGGATCCACCCGCGCCGCCCGCCGCATGGGGACCACGCACGCCAGCAGTGCGGTGGCCAGCAGCGCACCCGCGGCCAGCCCGTACGACAGCGGATCGTCGGCCGACACTCCGCTGAGCATGTTCGACAGCAGGCGGGTTCCCCAGTGTGCTCCCACCAGGCCCACCGCCATGCCGAGCGCGGCGAGCAGCACGCCACGGCCCACCACGCTGCGCGCGATGCGCGCGTTGGTGGCGCCCAGGGCCACCCGGATGCCGATCTCGCGGGTTCGCTGCGCCACCGCGTAGGCCATCACGCCGTAGAGCCCTACCGCGGCCAGCACGAGCGCCAGGCCGGTGAAGATGGCCAGCAGGAGCATCGTGAACCGTGGGCGCGCGATGGTGGACGCCATCGCGTCGGCGACGTTGTCCACGTGCACGGGCGGGATGGCGGCGTTCATCTCGGCCACCACGCGGCGAATCTGCGGCAGCGCACGGGCCGGATCGGGGATGCGTGCCAGGAGTGTCGGCGAGAAGTACCGCGCGGGTGGTTCGTACAGGATCGGATCCGTCGTGTCCATCGTGATGCCGCCGGTGGACGCGTCCTTCGCCACTCCGACGATGGTCATCCAGTTCCCGTGGCCGCCGTTCTCCACCCGCACCCGATGACCCACGGCGGTGCCGTTCGGCCAGAACCTGCGCGCCATCCCTTCGTTGACGATCACCTGGGCGGCGGCCGCCGTGGTATCGGTGAACGTGGTGCCCTGGACCAGCGGAATCCCCATGAGCGCGAAGTACTCGGGCCGTACGCCCAGCACGCCGACGAAGGAGCTGCCCCCTTCGGGCGCCGGCTGGTTGTCGATCTGGAGGTTCCCGAGGCTGAAGTTGCGTCCCGGCGGCGCCGTGGTGGCCAGGGTCACCGCCTGCACGCCCGGAATGTCCGCCACTCGTGTTGCCAGGCGATCGTAGAAGCTCCACTGCCGCGCCGTCGTGGTGTCGGCGGTAGCCGAGAGATTGGCCGTCACGGCATACAGCCCCTGGGCCCTGAACCCGGGGTCGGTCAACTGCAGGTGCGCGAAACTGCGGATGAGCAGTACGGCGCCCACGAGAAGCGTCGTCGAGAGGGCCATCTCGGTGACCACGAGCAGCGACCGCAGCCGGTCGTGTCCTCGGCCCATGGAAGTCGGCGTCCCGACCCTGAGCACGGCGGGCGAGGAGAGTCGCGCGGACTGCGACGCCCCGGCGAGACCGAAGACCAGGCCGGTGACGACGGCGAGCGCCGCGGCGACGAGGATGGTGGTGCCGTCCATGTGCGCCGTGGCCAGCTCCGACAGCGATGCCGGACGGAGCGCGACCAGCGCGCGCAGCATGCCCCATCCGACGGCGAGTCCGACCACGCCCCCCGCACCCGCAAGCACCAGCGTCTCCGTGATCAGTTGGCGAAACAGGCGGCCCCGGCGGGCGCCGATCGCGGCGCGGATGGCCATCTCGCGCTGGCGCGTGGCTCCCCGCGCGAGCAGCAGGTGGGCGACGTTGGCGCAGGCGATGATCAGGACGAGCGCCACGGCGCCGGCCAGCAGGAGCAGCGAGTCGTGAAAGCTGACCAGCGAACTGGGCGCGCGGACCACCGCGGCGAACTGCACCTTGGAGGGCGCCCCCGGTTGGTGCGCCGAGATCGTGTCGAGTTCCCGCGCCGCCTGGCCGTAGTCGATTCCCGGACGCAGCCGGCCGAGCATCGTGACGCCCTGATTGTCGTCGTGAATGTCGAGCGGCAGGAACACGTCGCTGTGGTTCTGCAGAATGGCCGGCAGTTGAAAGGCCGCCGGCATCACGCCGATGACCGTGTAGTCCTTGCCGTCGAGCACGATCGGCGTGCCGGCCACATTCCGGTCGCCGCCGTAGCGGGAGCGCCAGTATCCCTCGCTCAGCACGGCCACCGGCGCCTTGGCCCGGACATCGGCGTCGGTGAAGTAGCGTCCCACGAGGGGCCGCTCGCCGGTGAACGCGGCGAAGCTCGGTTGCACGATGGCGCCGTGCACCACCGACGCCGGGGCGTCGCCGGCGCGGAGAATCATGTCCCGCGTGGCGAAGCCTTCCAACTGTTCGAAGTCGTGGGTGTTCGCCTGCCAGGCCCGCAGCGTCCGCGTGGTGGGGCTCACGAACACGCTCACGCCGCTCACGCTGCCCGCGGTCGGTTGCATGAACACGACGGCCAGCCGGCTCGCGTTGGGGTAGGCGAGGGGGTGGAGGAGCAGGTCGTTGACGACGCTGAACACCGCGGTGTTGGCGCCGATGCCCAGCGCGAGGGTGAGCACACCGACGATCGTCCAGCTCTTCTGCCGTGCCATGGCGCGGATGCCGAAGCGCACGTCCTGCACGAAGGCGTCGAGGAGTTGAGCGCGGGTCATGCGGCGGTTCCTCCGGTTGTCGATCTCGATGCACCGGGCGCGGACGGCGGCCAGATCACCGAGTCGCCGCGCCACGGCGTCGCGGGCCTCCTGCTCGCTCAGGCCGCGGGCCAGGTGGTCGTCCACGCGCATGTCGGCGTGGAAGGTGAGTTCCTCATCCACGTCGGCGTCGGCGCGCGGCCCCCAGAAGTGCAGATAGCGGCGCCACATCGCGGCGGCGCGCGCGTTGGGCGCCGGTTGCTGGACGTGCCGCGTGTCGGGCCGGGTGTCCGATGCTCGCATGCGCCGTCCCCCGGGTCAGGCGTTGGCCGGCGCCGTATCGAGCACCTTGCCCACGGCCGCGGCGAACCGCGCCCAACTGTCACGCGACGCGCGCAGGTGCTTCCGCCCGGTCGGCGTGAGCCGGTAGAACTTGGCCCGCCGGTTGTTGTCGGTGATGCCCCAATCGGCGCTGACGAGACCCTGCTCCTCGAGCTTGTGCAGGGCGGGGTACAGCGACCCCTCCTCCACCTGCAGGACGTCGTCGGTGCACTGCTCGATCCAGCGGGCGATGCCGTACCCGTGGGCCGGACCCCATGACAGCGTCTTGAGGATCATCAGGTCGAGCGTACCGCGGAGGAAGTCGGTGGAGGGAGTCGCCATGGGTGCGCCGGTGGCCGGTTGGATTCGGGATGTTGCCTAGGGTGCCTAGGCATTATACCGAGCCTGTCTATGGGACACCAGTCCGGACGGAACGGTTGCCACCGTCGCGCGCTTCGGCCTCCACCCTTCAGCGTTCAGCCGTCGACCCGCAGGGGTGAGCCGTCGGGCCCACCCCCAGGCCGCACGCCTCAGCCCTCAGGTGCCGCCCAGCGCCCGGAACAGGTAGCTCACCTTCACGAAGAACGCGTCGTTCACCCGACGCAGCTGCTGGAATCGCAGCGGATCGGGTTCGGTCATCGTGTTGCCGTAGCCCGCAAAGAACACCGTGCCCGGCGTCGGCCGGTAGGAGAACAGCCAGTCGGCCCGGAGCGAGTTCGACACCGTCTCCACGGTGGGCGCGCCGCCGACGATCAGCGTCCGGCCGGTGGCCGGATCGATGAGCGGCTCCCGTTTGCTGGCGGTGTACTGCGCCACCACGCGGAAGAAGATCGAGCGGGTGAGCTGGTACTCCACCTTGAGCCGCGGGATCTGCACGGTCAACGTGCGCCGGCCGTCGCTGCGTCGCGTGAAGCTGCTGCTCTGATACGTGGCCCCGACGCGGATCTGCTGCGTGGGGCGCAGGGTGAGGCTCGCGTTGTAGTCCAGCCGGTTGACGCGCGAGGTCTCCAGGAAATCGACGTCGTTCCCGGTGGTGACGCCCGCGGAGGCGGAGTAGTGCTGGTACTGCGGCGTCGAGACCTTCCACTGCGTGGTGAAGGTCGTGATGCGCGGCGAGGGCTGGAAGGGCGCGAAGGTCGTGGGGCCGGTCGCCTCAGTGTAGCTCGCGTACGCGGCCGGATCGAAGGCGTAGCTCGACAGCGTGGGGGTGAGCCCCACCGACCAGCCGCCGCGCAGCGTGACGTCGGTGCGCGCCGACAGCTTGTCCTCGAGCAGGCTCTTGTGGGCGAAGAAGTCGTCGTAGTTCCAGGTGGCGCCCGTCTGCAGGTAGACGTTGAACCGTTCCACCAGCGCTCCCGGGCCGCCGTACAGCGTGAGCCGGTTCATCACGCTCGGCGACACGATGCCGGTGCGCTGGACGAAGCCGTTGTCGTCGGCGAAGTCCTTGCCGATGCCGAGGATGTTGTAGTGGAAGCCGAACCGCCGGCCGGTGCCGTCGGCCACGGCCGACCACATGGGCGCCGACGTCGTGATGCCATTCTGCGTGGTATTGCTCATCACGCCCTGGAACTCGGCGTAGTATTTGCCGCCGAACACGTAGTGGACGTCGGCGTCGGCCACGCGGTTGGCGCGCCCCCCGCCCACGCGCTCGCTGTAGAACATCCCGGCCGTACTCTGGGAGCCGAAGCCGCGCCGCAGCCGCACCACGTTCACCAGCGGACGCTGGCCGGTGGCGGTGGTGCTGGTCGCGTCGAGCGCGGAGAGCACGGCGACGTCGGTGCGTCCCACTTTTCCGGTGAGCTTGAGCGCGCCGGCCGGCTGGACGATGGTGCGCGTGTAGAAGAGCGTGTTCGGGACGTTGAACTGGTCGGAGCCTTCGACGAAGAAGGGCCGCTTCTCCGGATAGTACAGCGCGAAGCGCTCGTCGGCGGCGATCTGGGTGGCGTCGGCCTCCACCTGCGAGAAGTCCGGCTTCACCGTCCCGTTGAGCACGAAGTTGCTGCCCATGGCCCAGCGCACGTTGCCGCCGAGCTGCGGCTTGGACGCGTAGTGCCACCCATCATTCGCGGGCGCGCAGCAGGGGGTGCCGTTCACGGTGTTGGTGAGTTCGGGGTTGAGCCCCACCACCTGGCCGTGGTGCATGCCCGTCATGCCGACGAGCAGTCCCTCCTGGTCGATGAAACTCGCCGACGCCTTGTGCGCCTCGGTCCACGTTTCCTGGTAGCCGTTGTGCTGCACGTTGCGTTCGATCTGGATGCCCCAATCCTGGCGGGAGGTGCTGGGGTAGCGCAGGCTGCTGAAGGGAATGCGCACCTCGACCTCGTATCCCCACGGGGTGACGTGCCCCTTGGACTCCCAGATGAAGTCGGCGCTGAGGTCGTTCTGTCCCGGCATGATGTTGGAACCCGGGACGAAGCCGCCCTGTTCGTTCTTGATTCCGTCGGCCTGGACGCCGAGCGGATTGACGATGAACACGAAGGCGCGGTTGCGCTCGTTGTAGGTGTCGAGCTGGATCTCGGTGTTGTCGTCGTTCGAGACGTTGTCGCGCTCGGCGAGGGTCGCCCGCACCGCCCCATGGGGTTCGTATGCCTTGATGCCGAAGTAGATGGCGTCGCGGGAGTACCACACGAGCACTTCGGTGGAGTCGGGGCTGGGCCGCTGGTCCACGGGGGCGTATTCGGAGAACCCGGTGAGCATGGCGGCGTGCTTCCACACCGGCTCGTCCAGGCGGCCGTCGACGGTGACGGTGTCCTGGATGGACGGCGCGTGCACGGATGTCTGGCCGAGTCGCGCGTTGTAGACGGTCTGCGGGGGCGCACTGACGGCGGCGAGCTGGAACGCAGCAAGAAAGGGGAGGAGCATGGTGCGGGGAATATATCGCCGGGACCCGCCGCCATCTGCATGCAATCGGTAAGGGGGTGGGCCGCCGACCAGCACCGGGAGGGCGCCGACCGGGGGGGCCTCAAGAACGGAGAACCTGGACCTGATGATACGGATGGGCCGGATGAGACGGATGGAATTCGTTGGGGGTGCGGGAATCGGGTGACGGTTCGCCAAGGCCGTGCGCCATGCTCGGGAATGGCTCAGGAACTCAAGGAAGGAGAGACCACCGGCGCGATCGTCGGCGCGTTCTATGCCGTGTACAACGGACTCGGATACGGATTCATGGAGAGCCTGTACATGGCGGCGCTGGAGCGGGAGTTGCGGGACCGTGGACACGGCGTGGGCCGGGAAGTGTACGTGCCCGTGAAATACCGGGGCGTGGAATTGGGCCGGCAGCGCCTCGATATGGTGGTGGACGAGAAGGTCGTAGTCGAGGCCAAGGCCACGGAGATTCTTCACCCGAACGCCTCTCGACAACTCTTCGCCTACCTCCGCGCGACGCGTCTGGAGGTGGGTCTCCTTCTCCACTTCGGCCCGCGCCCGCGGTTCCATCGGGTGGTTTGCCTGAACACCACTGATCCCAACAAGCCCCGCATCCGCTCCGTTTAGTTCCGGTCCCCGCCCCCGCCCCCGCCCCCGCCCCCGCGGTATCATCGCTCGTTTCCGCGCGGTACCGCGCCGTTTGTAGTTCCCCCGGCATGCTCCGTCTCATCCGTCCCATCCGAATCATCAGGTCCAGATGTTCCGTTCCTGATGCCCGCTCTGGCGCGCCCCATGCACCGCGGCCAATTTCACCGGGTCTCCCGTCCCGGTCCCCCGATTTCGAGGCTCGTCATGAAGCGCCTTGTCCATCTGCTCTCTGCCGCCGCTGCGCTGATCTCGTTCTCCCTCACCGCCCCCGCTGCGCTGGCGCAGGGCGAACTGCACGGGCTCAAGCCCGGGCGCGATCCGAACCAGCCCATCGACTCGGCGTACACGGCGAAGATCCGCGAGTACACCACCGAGCCCTTCTTCTCGTCGCCCCTGGTGAACTACCTGCCGGCGTCGAAGACCGTGCCCACCCCGATGGCCGAACTCGGCGACATCGCCGGGGCCAGGGACAACCTGCCGTACTCGTCGCAGGTGTACGCGTACATGCGCATGCTCGCCAAGGCGAGTCCGCGCGTGCGCGTCTGGACCATCGGTCACACCGAAGAGGGGCGCGAGATGATCGCCGTCGGCGTGGCGTCCGAAGCCGTGTGGAAGAACCTCGACCGGAACAAGGCCAACCTCGCCAAACTCGCCGACCCGCGCACCATCGGCATGAACGACGCCGTGGCCGAGAAGCTCATCCCGCAGACGGTGCCCGTGTACTACATCACCGGCACCATCCACTCCCCCGAGTCCGGCGCGCCCACGGCGCTCATGGAACTTGCCTACCGCCTGGCCGTCGACAACAGTCCCTACATCAAGAACATCCGTGACCACCTGATCACGTTGATCACGCCGATCGTCGAGGTCGACGGGCGCGACCGCGAGGTGGACATCGTGCGCTGGCACATGGCGCACCCCAAGGAGACGCCGCTCCCCCTCATCTACTGGGGGCACTACGTGGCGCACGACAACAACCGCGACGCCATGGGGGCCACGCTCGATCTCACCCAGAACGTGCTCAACACCTACGTGGGCTGGAACGCCCAGGTGCTGCACGACCTGCACGAGTCGGTGCCCTTCCTCTACGACAACACCATCGGCGACGGCCCCTACAACGCCTGGATCGATCCGCTGCTCGCCAACGAGTGGCAGATGATCGGCTGGAACAACGTGCAGGAGATGACGCGGTTTGGGATGCCGGGCGTGTTCGCCCACGGCGACTTCGACACCTGGTCGCCCGGCTACCTGATGTTCATCGCCGCCATGCACAACGGCATCAGCCGGTTGTACGAGACGTTCGGCAATGGGGGCACCGCCGAGACGGTCGAGCGCACGCTGTCGCCGAGCGAGACGGAGAAGACCTGGTACCGGCAGGACCCGCCGCTGCCGCACGTGAAGTGGTCACTTCGCGACAACAACAACTATGAGGAGACGGGGCTGTTGGTCTCGCTCCAGTACTTCGCCAACAACCGGCAGCTCTTCCTCGAGAATTTCTACACCAAGGCCAAGCGCTCCATCGCCAAGGCCACCACCGAGGGGCCGGCCGCGTACGTGCTGCCGGGCGACGATCCGCGCCTGCAGTCGCAGGCCGATCTGTTGCAGGTGATGCGGCGGCAGCACGTGGAGATCTCGCGCGCCACGGCGCCGTTCACGGTGCAGGTGCCGGTGAAGAAGCCCGCCAACGGCAACGGACGCGGGGCGCGCGGCGGGCGCGGTGCCAACGCGCCGGCGCGGGTCGGCGGCGGATACGGCGGTGCAGCCCAAGCCGCCGGCTACCGAGGCGCGCACCTTCCCGGCCGGCAGCTACATCATCCGCATGGACCAGCCGTACTCGCGCATCGCCGACGCGCTGCTCGACTACCAGTTCTGGTCGCCCGACGATCCGCAGAAGCACCCCTATGACGATACCGGCTGGACCTTCCCCGAAGGATTCGGCGTGGAGTGCGTGCGCGTGGTCGATACGACGGTGCTCAAGGCGCCGATGGAGAGGGTGACGGGCGACATCGTCGCGCCGGGCGGTGTGCACGGCACGGGGGCGACCTATGCCATCAACAACGTGGGCGAGAACTCGCTCGTCACGCTGCGCTACCAACTCAAATCGGCGGACTTCCAGGCCGCTGAGGATTCGTTCAGCGCGGCGGGGCACCATTTCAACCGCGGCTCCTTCCTCGTGAGCAACGTGTCGTCCGGCGATCTCGACAAGGCGTCGAAGGCGCTCGGCATCGAGGTGTATGCGCTGGCGTCGGCGCCGAGCGTGACCACGCATCCGGCGCGCGCGCCGCGAGTGGCGATTCTTCACACCTGGCAGGGCACGCAGACCGAGGGATGGTGGCGGCTTGGCTTCGATGCCCAGCACGTGCCGTACGACTACATCAGCACGCAGGACGTGGCCAGGGACGCCAACCTGAATGCGAAGTACGACGTGATCGTATTCCCGCCGGCCGGTGCCAGCGGACAGTCGATCATCGAGGGGATGCCCATGTGGCGGAACCCGATGCCGTGGGAGAAGAGTGAACTCACGCCCAACCTCGGCCGCATCGCCAGCACTCCCGACATCCGGCCGGGCCTGGGTTGGGACGGTCTGCAGCACCTGCAGGACTTCGTGGCCAGGGGTGGGCTGCTGATCACCTCGGTGAACACGGCCGACTTCGCGATCAACTACGGGCTCACCAACGGCGTGAGCATGAACCGGCCGCGCGGGCAGGAGGTGGTGGGCAGCCTGCTGCGCACGCGGCTGGTGGACGGCGCGAGCCCGATTACGTACGGCATCGAGGACAGCCTGACCGTGTACAGCGACGGGGGCGAGACCTTCAACGTGAGCAACACGCGCGGCGGACGCTTCGGCGGACGCTTCGGCGGCGGGGGCGCCACGCGCGAGACGGGACGCGGGACGGCGGACGATCACGACGTGGTGCAGGGGCGGCCGGCGCTGACGCCGCAGTTCGAGCGTCCCGTGCCGCCGAAGGTGGAGCCGTGGCAGGCGCAGCCGATCAGCGACGAGCAGCTGCGCAATCCGCTGAACATCATTCCGCCCGACCAGCGGCCGCGCGTGGTGCTGCGCTACACCGATCGCAGCGATCTGCTCGTGTCGGGCCTGCTGAACGGGGGCAACGACATCGCGCAGCGGGCGGTGGTGGTGGACGACCCCGTGGGGAAGGGGCACGTGGTGATGTTCGCCAACAATCCGGTGTATCGGGGCGAGACCATCGGCAGCTACGCGCTGGTGTTCAATGCCCTGATGAACTGGGACAACCTGAACGCGGGGCGGGTGCTGGACCAGCGGTAGAAGCGTCAGCGGGTGGGGCGGCGGCCCGATGGGGCCGCCGTCCCACGGCGTTGCCGAATCCCGGCCGGAATGATTATGGTTTGACTAGTCTGACCATAATCGACTAGTTTGCGGCATGCGTGACACCTACTCCCTGTACGAGGCCAAGGCGCACCTGTCGGCCATCGTGCGGCGCGTGCGCGAGGGGCACACGGTGGTGGTGACCGTGCACGGCGAGCCGGCCGTCGAGATCCGGCCCCTCGCCGCCGAGTCGAAAGATCTGAGTGCCCGACTGACGGCGCTCGCCGAACGGGGCATCCTCGTGGAGCCCGCGGAACCGCGGGCGGCCCTCAGACCGGGGACGCCGAAGCGTGGCGCGCTCAAGCGCTTCCTGGCCGATCGCGACGGATGAGAGTCGCCTATGTCGATACGTCGTGCCTCGTGGCGCTCGAGTTCGGTGAACGGGGCGCGGCGGCGCTGGCGCGGCGGCTTGGCCGCTTCGATCGCCTGGTCGCGGCCAATCTGTTGGAGGCCGAACTGCGGGCGGCCTGCGTCCGAGAGGGGCGTGACGGACCGACTGACGCGCTGCGGTCGATATCATGGGTCGTTCCCGACCGACCCCTCTCGCCGGAGATCGGCCGCGTGCTCGACGCGGGGTACGTGCGCGGCGCCGATTGCTGGCACCTGGCGACGGCGCTGTATGTGGCCGGAGACGCCGCGGCAATTTCGTTCGTGACGCTGGACGAGGCGCAGGGCCGGGTCGCTCGCGCGCTTGGGTTCGCCCCAGGTTGAAATTCGCAACTATAGAGTGCTCCTTGCCCCGGGGGGCTATGTGGCCCATGTTGAGTCCACTCGGCGCGCCCCCTTTGCCCGCCTGACCGGCCGGCTCAAGCCAGCCCGATTTCTCGCCTCCTGATCGGACGCGCACGTCGCGTCCGATTTCCGTATTCCGTGAGCCCGCCGACTCCATGAGGAGCCCGCCTTGAGCGACGTCGCAACAGGCCTTGGTCGCGCGCTATCCGACCGCTACCGCATCGAGCGCGAACTCGGCGCGGGCGGCATGGCCACCGTGTACCTCGCCGAGGACCTGAAGCACGACCGCCGGGTGGCGCTGAAAGTCCTGCGTCCGGAGCTGGCCGCCGTGATCGGCGCGGATCGGTTCCTGAGCGAGATCAAGACGACGGCCAATCTGCAGCACCCGCACATCCTCGCCCTGTTCGACTCCGGCGAGGCGGGCGGGTTCGTCTACTACGTGATGCCGTACGTGGAGGGCGAGTCGCTGCGCGACCGGCTGGATCGCGAGAAGCAACTGCCCGTGGACGATGCCGTGCGCATCGCGAGCGAAGTGGCCGACGCGCTCGAGTACGCGCACGGGCACGGCATCATTCACCGCGACATCAAGCCGGAGAACGTGCTGCTGCACGGCGGGCATGCGCTGGTGGCCGACTTCGGCATTGCGCTGGCCGTGAGCCGCAGCGACGGCGCCACGCGGATGACCGAGACCGGGATGTCGCTGGGCACGCCCACGTACATGAGTCCCGAGCAGGCGATGGGCGAGCGGGAGATCACGGCGCGCAGCGACGTGTACGCGCTCGGCGCGATGCTGTACGAGATGCTGGTGGGCGATCCGCCGTTCACGGGGAGCACGGCGCAGGCGATCGTCGCCAAGGTGCTGACCGCGGCGCCGGCGTCGATCACGGAGCAGCGGCACACCGTTCCTCCGCATGTGGAGGCGGTGGTGCTGCGCGCGTTGGAGAAGCTGCCGGCCGACCGGTTCGCGAGCGCGGCGCAGTTCTCGGCGGCGCTGGCGGACGCGTCCGGCGGTGCGTCCGGGACATCAGGCACACGGCGCATGCCGTACATGAAGTCGCAGGGGGGACTCGGCCTGCCCACGGTGGCGGCGCTGGTGCTCGCCGCGCTCGTTGTCGGCGCGGCGGGGGTCGCGCTCATGCGCCGTGGTCATGCCACGGCTACGTCCACCACGCGAGTGATGCTCGAGTTCCCGACCAACGAGCAACCGCAGCATGGGACCGTGCCGGCGCCGTTGCTCGCGCTCCGCCCCGACGGCAGCGGGTTGGTCTATTCCGGCATCGGCACCAACGGGCAGCCGCAGCTCTGGATGCGGCGGTGGGATCGGCTGGGAGCCACGCGGTTCTCGCAGACACTGGGCGGCGCCTGCTGCTCGGTGTTCTCGCCCAGTGGCGATTCGGTGGCATACCTGGCGCCGCCACACACACTGCAGGTGCTCCCGCTGACCGGTGGATTCCCCGCAACGGCGGCGGACTCGGGGCTCACCCCGGTGTCCGACCTCGGCGGCGGTGTGGACTGGGGGTCGGACGGCATGCTCTATGTGACCGGACCGAAGGGGCTGCTCCGGGTCTCGCCCCGTGGCGGCATCCCCGACGTGGTGGCCCCCCTGGACGCGCAGCGCGGTGACCTCCGGTATATGTGGCCGGCCGTGCTTCCAGGCGCGCGGGGTGCGCTGGTTTCGGTCGTTCCAGCGTCAAATCCCACCAGCCAGGACGCCGTGGCAATTGGCGCCGTCGATTTCCGCACGGGAAAGGTGTCGCTGATTCTGCAGGGGACCCGGGCCATCTACGCCCCAACCGGCGACGTGATCTTTTCCAAGGCCAACGGTGTGCTCTGGGCCGTCCCATTCGACGAGAAGTCGCTGACCACCACCGGGCCGGCCCGTGAACTGGCGGACACGCTGGCCAGCGGGGCACAAAGGATCGGGGACCTCTCGCTTTCGCCAGACGGCACGCTTGCCTACGTGAAGGGCGTCGTCCAGTCGTACGGGTTGGTGTGGGTGAACCGGAACGGCGACGTGACGCCGGTGGCCAGCGACTTGGTGGACGACGCTATCGACAGCCCGGCGCTTTCCCCGGACGGCAAGCGGATCGTCGTCGCCATGGCCGGTCCCGATGGCAGGTTCAGCCTCTGGATGAAGACGCTGGACGGAAGCCCCAAGGTGCGCGTCACCTTCGACGGAACGTCCAACTGGCGCGCCGCCTGGCGGCCTGGGACGAATCAGGTCGCGTATCTCTCCGATCGGGCCAAGCTCGGCGCGACGAGCCTGCGGTTGTTCCTGCTCAACCTCACGGGGCAGGCGGGCATCACCCAGCCGGATCTGCACGACGCGCGCACCATCGGCGGCGCATCCTGGTCGCCCGACGGCAAGTGGCTGGTGTTCCGCACGGACAACCAGGAGCCCGGCAACGGTGACATTCTGGCCATCCGCCCCGGCGTCGATACCGTGCCGCGCACGCTGGTGGCCACGCCGGCCGAAGAACTGCGGCCGGAGATATCGCCCGACGGCCGGTGGATGGCGTACAGCTCCGACGTGTCGGGCCGGCGCGAGATCTACGTGCGCTCCTTTCCCGACGCCGCGGGCACGCCGTACCAGGTGTCCACGACGGGTGGAACGAATCCGATGTGGAATCCGACCGGCAAGGAACTGTTCTATATCGATGCCGCGAACAACATGGTGTCGGTGCCGGTGATTCCCGGCGCCGCGTTCCAGGTGGGGCAGCCGCAGGTGTTGTTCGCCGCCGGTGGGTTCTTCCTCAACGCGTTCTCGCAGGAATGGGCGGTGGCACCCAACGGGCAGCGCTTTCTCATGATCCAGGGCACCCAGGGCGACGCCGTGCACGTGGTGGTGGTGTTCCACTTCCTCGACGAGCTGAAGCGCCGGATGGCCGGCCAATGACCGCGGCTCCCGACCGTCTCGCCACGGCGCTCGCCGACCGCTACCGCATCGAGCGCGAACTGGGGCAGGGCGGGATGGCCACCGTGTATCTGGCCGAGGATCTGAAGCACGACCGCAAGGTGGCGCTGAAGGTCCTGCGTCCGGAGCTCGCCGCCGTCATCGGCGCCGAGCGGTTCCTGAGCGAGATCAAGACCACCGCCAACCTCCAGCACCCGCACATCCTGCCGCTGTTCGATTCCGGCGAGGCGGGCGGGTTCCTGTTCTACGTGATGCCGTACGTGGAAGGCGAAACGGTGCGCGACCGGTTGAATCGCGAGAAGCAACTTCCGATCGCCGACGCGGTGCGCATCACCACCGAAGTGGCGAGCGCGCTGGACTACGCGCACCGGCACGGCGTGATCCACCGCGACATCAAGCCGGAGAACATCCTGCTGCACGACGGGAGCGCGCTGGTGGCCGACTTCGGCATCGCGCTGGCCGTGAGCACCGCCGGCACGCGGATGACCGAGACCGGGATGAGCCTCGGCACGCCGCACTACATGAGTCCCGAGCAGGCGATGGGAGAGCGCGAGATCACGGCGCGCTCCGACGTGTACGCGCTGGGGTGCGTGTTGTACGAGATGCTCACCGGCGACCCGCCGTTCACGGGGAGCACGGCGCAGGCCATCGTGGCGCGCGTGGTGACGGAAACACCGCGTCCGCTCACGCTGCAGCGGCACACGATTCCGCCGCACGTCGAAGCGGCGGTGTTGACGGCGCTGGAGAAGCTGCCAGCCGACCGGTATGCGAGCGCCGCCGAATTTGCCGAAGCGCTGGCCCGGCCCGAGTTGATGGCGGCGACCACTGCCGGCCGCGCGGCAGCGCGGCCGGCGGCGCGCGCATCCCGTCCCCTGCTCATCGGCTTGGTCGCCGCACTCGTGCTGACGGCCGGCGCCGCGGCGTGGGGATGGCTCGCGTATCGCCGGTCCGTCAACCAGCCGGCGTCGTGGCAGTACGTCACACTCGGCGACAGCGCGCGCGTGAATTCGGCGATCAACGCGCAGATCCTCGCCCTGTCGCCCGACGGGAATACGCTCGCGTTTCGCAACGAGGCCGCGGGAGGCGCGCTCTGGATCAAGCGGCGCGGGCAGCTCGATCCGGTGCCCCTGCCGGGCACGGACAATGCGTGGAACCCGGTGTTCTCCCCCGACGGCAAGTCGATCGCGTTCATCGCCGACCAGAAGCTGAAGCGCGTCGATCTGGCCGGCGGAGCGCCGGTGACGCTGGCCGATACCGCGGCGGGCGGCTACGGAGGCGTCGCGTGGATGGATGATGGGACGTTGATCTATTCCATGCCGTCGCAGGTGGATCTACGACGCGTCTCGGCGTCTGGCGGCGCGATCTCGGAAGTGCTCCATGACGACTCGAAGAGTGGCGGCGGCATCGGCTTTCCCGTGGCGCTTCCGCACTCGCGGGGCGTGCTCTTCCAGTACTGCGGTTCCGGATGCGTCACGATCGGCATCCGCGTACTCGATCTGAAGACCGGGCAACAGAAGACGTTGCTCGACAACGTCGTGTCGGCCTGGTATCTCCCCCTCGGCTTCCTGCTCTACATCCGACCTGACGGCACCGCGCTCGCGGCGCCGTTCGACCTCAAGACGCTCACCATCACCGGCGCCGCCGTACCCGTGCTGGACCACGTGTTGGTGCAGGTCTCCAACGGCGTGGTGCCGTTTGCGTGGTCGGCGTCGGGTTCCGCGGTCTATCTTCCCGGCAGCGGCGTGGCGAGCCTCATGCGCGTCGTCCGCGTGACGCGGGACGGCGTTGCCACCCCGCTCGATACGTCGTGGGTGGGACACGTCAACTCGATGGCCGAATCGCCCGACGGCCGCCGGCTGGCCGTGGGGGACGGCGATCCGACCAGCCTCAACATCTGGATCAAGCAACTCGACGGCGGGCCGTACTCGCGGCTGAGCTTCGGCAATCAAGACCGTCGCCCCGTGTGGTCACCGGACGGCAGCGCGATCGCGTTCATCCGCGATACGGGGGCCACCGGGGGCGTGTTCGAGCGGCCGGCGAACGGCACCGGGGGCGACCGCCTGGTCGCCCGCCTGGGCGTGCGGGTGCAGGAGGTGTTCTGGACGCACGACGGCAAGTGGCTGGTGTTGCGCACCGACAACGCCGGCCCGGGCGCCGGCGACCTGATCGGCGTGCGGACCAGCGGCGATACGACGCCGGTGCCGCTGGTGGCGAGCCGGTTTTCCGAGATGGAGCCGGCCGTGTCGCCCGACAGTCGCTGGATCGCCTACACGTCCAACGAGTCGGGGGTGCCGGAGATCTACGTGCGCCCGTTCCCGAACACCACCGATGGCAGGTGGCAGGTGTCGTTGAACGGCGGCGATAGTCCCGTATGGTCGCCCGACGGGCGCTCCCTGTACTATCGGCGCGGCGATGCCCGGTTGGTGGAAGCCCGGCTCGAGGGCGGAACGACGTTCGGCGTCGCGTCGCGGCAGCCGCTGTTCGACGCGACGAACTACGCCGCGAGCGGTTTCCACCAGTCATTCGTGGTCGAGCCGGGTGGCAAGACGTTCCTGTTCGCGGTCAGCGCGCAGGCCGGGGCCGGGGCCGGGTCCAGGGACGCCTCGGCGAAACTGGTCTGGGTGGACCACTGGTTCACCGACCTCAAACAGCGACTCAACCGGTAGCCGATCCGATGACCAACCCCCCGGAACGTCTCGCCGCCGCCCTGGCCGGCCGCTACCGCATCGAGCGCGAACTCGGCGCCGGCGGCATGGCCACCGTGTATCTGGCCGAGGATCTGAAGCACGATCGGAAGGTGGCGCTCAAGGTGCTGAAGCCGGAGCTGGCCGCCGTGATCGGCGGCGAGCGGTTCGTCGTCGAGATCAAGACCACGGCGGCGCTGCAGTCACCCGCACATCCTGCCGCTGTTCGACTCGGGCACCGTGGACGGCTTCCTGTACTACGTGATGCCGTACATCGAGGGCGAGACGCTCCGCGACAAGTTGAATCGCGAGACGCAGCTCGGCATCGACGAAGCGGTGCGCATCACGAGCGAGGTGGCCGACGCGCTGGACTATGCGCACCGGCACGGCGTGATCCACCGCGACATCAAGCCCGAGAACATCCTGCTGCACGACGGGCGGCCGATGGTGGCCGACTTCGGCATCGCGCTGGCGCTGAGCGCGGCGGCGGGCGGGCGCATGACCGAAACCGGCATGTCGCTCGGCACGCCGCACTACATGAGCCCCGAGCAGGCGACGGCGGACAAGGACATCTCCAACCGCTCCGACATCTACTCGCTGGGCAGCGTGCTGTACGAGATGCTCACCGGCGAGCCGCCGCACATGGGGAACTCGGCGCAGCAGATCATCATGAAGATCGTGACCGAGGAGGCCGCGCCGGTCACCAAGCTGCGCAAGAGTGTGCCGGCGAACGTGGCCGCGGCGGTGGCCAAGGCGGTGGAGAAGCTCCCGGCCGATCGGTTCGAGACGGCGAAAGCATTTGCCGACGCGCTCAACAATCCGGCGTTCGCGACGCAGGCGATCACCGCGGGGTCGTTCGCCGGCGTGCGGACCGGGCGGCCGCGTGTCGATGCTCGCCGTCCGGTGCCGCCGCCGCGGTCGTGGCGCTGGCGGCCGGTTGGGCAATCGGCCGCCGCGGCGGCGATCCCGGCAGCGTCGGTCCGACCGAGGTCGTGCACGCCACGCTCGGGCTCGCGGACAGTGTCACGGTTCCGGCGATCGCGACCATGCGCCTGGCGATCTCGCCGTCGGGACGGCGCATCGCCTTCGTGGGCCAGAAGGACGGCGTCGTCCAACTCTGGGTGCGCGAACTGGCGACGCCGCGGCGCATCCACTGCCGGATACCGAGGGGCCGCTCGATCCCTTCTTCTCCCCGGACGGAGAGTCGATCGGGTTCTACACCGGCACCGGTTCATCGAAGCGCACGCTCAAGGCCGTGAGCTTCGGCGGAGGCGCGGTCCGGACGATCGTCGCCGACTCGCGTGCCGTTCTACGGCGGTGGTTCATGGGGCGACGACGGGCAGATCTACTTCACGTACGGCGCCGGCCTCGCCTCGGTCGCGGCGGCCGGCGGCCCGGTGACGGTGATCGCCCGACCGGACTCGGTGACCGGCGGCTCCGAATTCGACTTTCCCGAAGTGCTGCCAGGGAGCCAGCAACGTGCTCGTGATGGTCTGGCGGGGGTCGGCCGGCGCGGCCCACATCGCCGCCATCGACGTGGCCAGCGGGCACTTCACCGACCTGACGGCCGGGCACGATCGCCCGCTACGTGGCGCCGGGATTCCTGGCCATCGGGACTGCCGGACGGCCGCGTCATTGTCGCGCGCTTCGACGCGGCATCGGCTCGCCTCACGAGCGCGCCCGCTGCCGATGGTGCAGGACGTGCAGGCAGAGAGCACCAACGGCACCGTGCAGTTCGCGGTGTCGTCGACCGGGCATGGTGGTGTACGAGCGCCGGCCGGCGGCGGCGGGGGACTCGTCTGGGTGGACCGGACCGGCCCGATGACCGCCCGTGGACACCAGCCCGCACGGCGGGTACAAGGATCCCGTGCTGTCGCCGGACGGTACGCAGATCGCCGTGGCGCGGGAGGATGCCGGCGCGACGCAAGTCTGGGTGAAGCAGCTGCCGACCGGGGCGTTCAGCCGGCTCACGTCGGATCCGGGCAACGCCGACCGCCCCGACTGGTCGCCGGACGGGCGGCGCGTGGCGTACATGGCGACGGTGAACGGGGGGCGCACGCGCGTTCATCCGCCGCGCCGACGGGACCGACAGCGAGGAACCCGTGCTGGCAGCCGTGCCCAAGTTGGATGAGGTCGCCTTGGATCCGGTCGGCCGGTACATGGTGTTCCGCACCGAGGGTGTCGGGCAGGGCAGTCGCCATCTGCTCGTCGCGGAGCCCGGCAAGGACAGCGTGCCGCGGACGCTCATCGAGTCGCGATTCGACCACTATCGCCTGCGGCTTTCGCCCGACGGCCGCTGGCTCGCCTACGTATCCGAGGAATCCGGCAACGCCGAGGTCTACGTCCGGCCCTTCCCCAACGTCGACTCGGCGCGCATCGCGATCTCGGTGGGTGGCGGTATCGAGCCGGTCTGGAGCCGCAACGGCACCGAGCTGTTCTTCCGCGGCCAGCGCGGCGAGATGTTCGCCACTCCCGTCACCATGGGGGCCCGCTTCACGCATGGGGCGCCGAAGTTGTTGTTCACGCTTCCTGCGCTGGTGCAGGATCTGTACCATCGCGCCTACGACGTGACACCGGACGGCAAGCGGTTCCTGATGGTGCCGTCCGGCGGGCGACAACGCGGCCGACCTGAACGTGGTCTTCAACTGGCGCGTGGAGGTCGAGCGGGTAACGGAGAAGGGGAAGTGACGGAAGCGCTCGCGCGCCTGGCCGCGGCGTTGGCCGATCGCTACCGCTCTGCGCACTCGCATTCGATGTAAAATATGGGTGAGGGAAATGACGGAAGCGCTCGCGCGCCTGGCCGCGGCGTTGGCCGATCGCTACCGCTCTGCAGCACCCGCACATCCTCGCGCTGTTCGATTCGGGCGAGGTCGATGGTACGGTGTTCTACGTCGTGCCGTACGTGGAAGGCGAGCCGCTGCGCGACCGGCTGGCGCGGGAGAAGCAGCTGCCCGTGACCGACGCGGTGCGCATTGTCGGCGAGGTGGCCAGCGCGCTCGACTACGCCCCCCGCCACGGCGTGATCCACCGCGACATCAAGCCGGAGAACATCCTGCTGCACGACGGGCAGGCGCTGGTGGCCGACTTCGGCATCGCGCTGGCGGTGAGCCGCTCGGACTGCGGCACGCGCATGACCGAGACCTGCATGAGCCTCGGGCACGCCGCACTACATGAGTCCCGAGCAGGCGCTCTGGCGCTTCCGGCCGGACAGCACTCGAAGGCCGAAGCAGTGAACCGCGAACCCGCGGCTGATGGAATGTGTGCAACCCCACCCCCCAACCGGAGAACCATGATGCACAAGCTCAGCAAAGCGGCGTTGGCAATTCTGACCATGGCGGCGGCTGCGGCCCTGCCTGGTTCCCTGTCGGCCCAGCACCCCGCGGGCATTCGAGGGGAAGTTCTGGAGCAGTTCAACGAGGCCGCCAACAAGCTGGTCCAGCTCGCCGAGGCGATTCCCCAGGCCAAGTACACCTGGCGTCCGATGGACGGCGTGCGCTCCGTGAGCGAGGTGCTGCTCCACGTGGCGGGGAGCGACGAGTACCAACTGGCGGCCGTCGGGGTGAAGGCGCCGTCGGGGGGGAGAACGACCTGGAGCACTCCACCACCGACAAGGCGCAGATCATCGCCCGGTTGAAGCAGTCGAACGATCGTGTGCGCGCCGCGATCCTGGCGATGTCGGACGCCGATCTGGAGAAAGCCACCAAGCAGTTCGGCATGGACATGACGTATCGCGGCGCGATCCTCCTGCTGGAGACGCACGCCCACGAGCACCTGGGGCAGATGATCGCCTACGCCCGGACGAACGGCGTCGTGCCGCCGTGGAGCCTCCCGGCGAAGTGAGCAGGCGGAGCGCATTGCGTGTGAGTCTCTCTCCTGAGGTGTCCGATGACGGAACTTCGACGGCGTAGTCTCATGCGTTGGGTGCACCGGGTGCAGGCGGGGGCGGCGGGAGGCCTCGTCGCCGGCGGTGTGGTGGCGGCCTTCTTCTTCCTGGTCGGCGCGATCGACCTGCATCCGCTTGCCGTCCCCGCGTCACTCGCGTCCGGATTGTTCGGTGGAGGGGGCGCCGCCCCGGGCGTTGCGAGTCCCCCTGAATCGTTCGTCGTCCTCGCCGTCGAGATGCTCGCCTACACGGCCATCCACCTGCTGGCGTTCACCGGGGTCGGGGCGAGCGCGGGCATGGCAGTGAAAGCCTCGACGTTCTGGCGGACCCTGCTGAGCAGCACGCTCTACGTGACCGTGGCCTGCACCGGCCTGCTCTACCTGGCCGGCTGGTTCGTCGCCACGCCGGTGGCCGTGGACGTACTGGGCCTTCCCCGCGTGCTGCTCGCGAACGCGGTAGCGGGCACGGTCATCGGGACGGCGCTCTACCTGCAGGAACAGAGCGACGCCCGCG
This sequence comes from uncultured Gemmatimonadaceae bacterium, assembly GCA_963822945.1. Lineage (GTDB taxonomy): Bacteria > Gemmatimonadota > Gemmatimonadetes > Gemmatimonadales > Gemmatimonadaceae > JAGWRI01. The sequence goes on from CAWGJO010000033.1 coordinate 100,903, forward strand.
AGATGACGGTCTGAACGCGTTCTGGCGATCGATCTCTCCAGGGGACATGTTCTGATATGGCAGACGACGTCGCCCGCCTCACCGCCGCCCTGGCCGACCGTTACCGCCTCGAGCGTGAGCTGGGGCAGGGCGGCATGGCCACCGTCTATCTGGCCGAGGACCTGAAGCACGATCGCAAGGTCGCGATCAAGGTCCTCAAGCCCGAACTGGCCGCCGTGCTCGGCGCCGAGCGGTTCGTGACCGAGATCAAGACGACGGCGGCGCTGCAGCATCCCAACATCCTGCCGCTGTTCGATTCGGGCGAAGCGGGCGGGTTCCTGTTCTACGTGATGCCGTACGTAGAAGGGGAAACGCTGCGCGCCAAGCTCGACCGCGAGACACAGCTTGGCGTGGACGAGAGTGTGAAGCTGGTGAGCGAGGTGGCTGACGCCCTACAGTACGCGCACGAGCACGGCGTGGTGCACCGCGACATCAAGCCGGAGAACATCCTGCTGCACGGCGGCCGGCCGATGGTGGCGGACTTCGGGATCGCCCTCGCGGTGAGTGCCGCCGCGGGCGGGCGGATGACCGAGACGGGATTGAGTCTCGGCACGCCGCACTACATGAGCCCCGAGCAGGCGACGGCCGAGAAGAACATCACAGCGCGCAGCGACGTGTACTCGCTGGCGAGTGTGCTGTACGAGATGCTCGCCGGGCAGCCGCCGCATCTGGGCGGCTCGGCGCAGCAGATCATCATGAAGATCGTGACCGAGCCGGTGGAGCCGGTCACCCGCTATCGGAAATCGGTGCCGCCCAACGTCGCGGCAGCGCTCGCCCGGGCGCTGGAGAAGCTCCCGGCCGACCGGTTCGAGAGCGCGAAGGCGTTCGCCGATGCGCTGGGCAATGCGTCGTTCACCACGGTTCACGCGGCGGCTGCCGGTGGCGGCACCGCAACACTCGCGGGCGGGAATCGCTGGCTGGCCGGAGCACTGGGCGCGGCGTTGCTCGCGGCCGGTGTCGGGATCGGCGCCCTGCTCAACCGGCACCAGTCGCCGACGCCCCATGTGGTGCGCTTTACCGTTGCCCCGGGACCGGGACAGCAGCTCTTCACCAATCACCTGGTCGCGGAGACCTTCGCCCTGTCACCCGACGGGACCCGCCTCGCCTATGTGGCGACCGATTCCGGTGCCTCGTTGCCGACGCTGCACGTCCGTTCGCTCGACCAGTTCCGCTCGACGTCCTTCCCCGGCACGGAAGGTGCCGTCAGCGTGTTCTGGTCTCCCGATGGGCTCTGGATCGGCGTCGTGACCGTCAACCGGACGATCCTCAAGGTGTCGGCCGGTGGCGGGCCGGTCAGTCAGATCGCGTCGGATGTCGACCGGGACGACGGACCGCCGTCGTGGGGGGACGATCACTTCATTGCGTACACCGATAACAATGTCCCGATGCGGGTGAGCGACGGTGGCGGTGCGGCAACGCCGCTGGTCGACACGACGAAGGCGAACGTCCAGGGCATTGCCCCCGTACTGCTTCCCGGCAGCCATGCCATGCTGCTCTCCGTCTGCCACGGCCGCATGTTCAGGGATGCGACCGGGATCTGGGGGTGCTGGATCTCGCCACGGGCAAGTTCAAGGTGCTCGTGGCAGGCGCCAATCGCGGCTGGTACCTGCCGGAGGGACTCCTGGCGTACGGCACCAAGGAAGGGGCGCTGTTCGCGGTCAAGTTCAACCTGAAATCCCTCACGGTCACGAGTGCGCCGGTGGGGGTGCTCGACGGCCTCAAGACCGGATCACGGTTCGCGCTTGCCGAGGTGGCCATCTCGGCGTCGGGTACCGCGGCGTATCTCCCGGTCGGGGCCCAGCCCGGCGGCGTCATCGTGCAGCGGGACCGGACCGGTCGTGAAGAGACGATCGTTGGCAAACCGGGGTCGTACAACGACCCTCGACTTTCCCCCGACGGCCGGCGCGTGCTGTTCTACGGCCCGGACGCCAAGGGCGTGAACCAGCTCTGGATCTACGACCGGGCGTCACTCACCACGCGACAGCTCACCTTCGACGGGGTGAGCATCCGTCCCACGTGGTCCCCCGACGGCAACCGGGTGGCGTTCTCCGGAGAACGCGGCTCGGTGTGGCATACCATGTGGATGCCCGCGGACGGCTCGCGGCCGGCGGCGCGGGTGAGCAAGGGGCGGGATGTGGTCGGCACCTCGGCGGTGTCGTGGACTCGCGATGGCAAGTGGATCGTGGTGGACGGCCCGCCAAGCGACGGGAAAGGGGCCGGCGGCGAAGACGTATTCGCCATCCCCACCACGGACACGTCGCACGCCATGCGCCCGGCGGTGGCCTCCCCGGCAAATGAGCAGCTTGGCGAGGTGTCGCCCGACGGCAAGTGGATCGCGTTCAACTCCGATGATGCCGGCCAGTACCAGGTCTACATTCAGCCGTTCCTCGCGCCGGGAGGGCGCACGTTGATCTCTACCGGGAACGCGGAGGAACCCGCCTGGCTGTCGAACAATGAGCTCGTGTACCTCAATCGGGAGACCGACAGCCTGACGCTCGCCCACCTGACGTTCGGGCGCACCATCGAGGTGACGCGAACGCCGCTGTTCAGTTTCCAGAACTACCAGAGCGGAACCGTTTCGGAACGGGCGTACGACGTCTCGCGCGATGGCAAGGACTTCATCCTGGTCAAGCCGCTGGCCGGCCGCGAGGCGGTCGCGCCGGTCGTCGTGCTGAACTGGACCACCGAGGTGAAACGCCTGATGGCGGCGGCGGGGGTCAAGTGACCGAAGCGTCGAGCGCTGCCGGCCGCCTCACCGCCGCCCTGGCCGATCGCTACCGCATCGAGCGCGAGCTCGGGCCGGGCGGGATGGCCACGGTCTATCTCGCCCAGGACCTCAAGCACGACCGCAAGGTCGCGATCAAGGTCCTCAAGCCGGAACTGGCCGCCGTGCTCGGCGCCGAGCGATTCGTGACGAGATCAAGACGACGGCCGCGCTCTCGCATCCCCACATCCTGCCGCTGTTCGACTCCGGCGAGGCGGACGGGTTCCTGTACTACGTGATGCCGTACGTCGAGGGGGAGACGCTGCGCGACAAGCTCGACCGCGAGACGCAGCTCGGCGTGGACGAGGCGGTGAAGCTCTCCAGCGAGATCGCCGACGCGCTGCAGTACGCGCACGGGCACGGCGTGATCCACCGCGACATCAAGCCCGAGAACATCCTGCTGCACGACGGGCGGCCGATGGTGGTGGACTTCGGCATCGCGCTCGCGGTGAGTGCCGCGGCGGGCGGCCGGATGACGGAGACGGGGCTGAGTCTGGGCACGCCGCACTACATGAGCCCCGAGCAGGCGACGGCGGAGAAGGACGATCACGGCCCGCACCGACATCTACAGGCTCGGCGCGGTGCTGTATGAGATGCTCACCGGCGAGCCGCCGCACACGGGGAATCTGCGCAGCAGATCATCATGAAGATCGTGACCGAGGAGGTGGCGCCGGTCACCGAATTCGAAAGACGGTGCCAGGGAACGTCGCGGCCGCGGTGGGCAAGGCGCTGGAGAAGCTGCCTGCCGATCGGTTCGACTAGGCGAAGGCGTTCGCGGATGCGCTCGCGGACCCGCACTTTGCCGCCGGCGGCGCCGGTATGGACGGTGCGTCGATGCTGAGCGACGTCCGTGGCGTCCGGTGGGTGGTTCGGAATCCGTGGTGGTGGGCGACGGTCGCGGCCGCCGCGGCCGTGGTGGCGCTGACGGCCGTGCTCGCACGACGCTCGGAGCCTGCCTCGCCACCGTGGTTCACAGCCCGGACCTTCGACGCCCGCTCGATCTTCAACGCGCGCTTCATGCCCGACGGGCAGACGATCGTGTTCAGCGGCCTGCCCGACGTGGGCACCGTGTCGCGCGTGTACGTCATCCGGCCCGACCACCCGGATCCCGTCCCCTTCGGGCCGGACTCCACGCACCTGCTCAATGTCTCCAGCACCGGCCAGCTCGCCGTCCTCACGCACGCGAGCTACCGCGGCAACCATCGGCTGTTCTCGGGCACGCTGGCGACGTTCTCCCTCGGCGGCGAGGCGCCGCACGAGGTGACGACCGGCGTGCGCGAGGCCGACTGGAGCCCGGACGGCAAGAGCATGGCCGTGATCCGCGACAGCGCCGGCACCGACCTGCTCGAGTACCCGGTGGGGACGGTCCTCGTCCGTTCCCAGGGCTACCTCTCCGATCCCAGGATCTCGCCCTCGGGAGACGCCGTCGCGTACCTCCGGCACCCCGCCAGGTTCGACGATCGCGGCTCGGCCGTCATCGTCGATCGCACGGGCCGCACGCTGGCACGGTCGGGCGACTTCCAGGGAGTCGAGGGGGTCGCGTGGCGGCCGGACGGGAAGCGCGTCCTGTATTCGTCCGCCGGGGGAGGAGGTACCGGGGTAGCCACCTTCGCGGTGCGCGAGCTCGACCGGTCCGGACGGGACGGCTGGGCCCTCTCCGGTCCCGGCGGCCTGACGGTCCAGGATGTCTCCCGGCAAGGTCGTGTCCTGCTGACCGACGATCGCCAGATGATGGGTGTCGTCGGGCGGGGACCGGGCGACACGGACGAGACGGACATGGGCGTGCGCAATTGGTCGCAGAGGCCGGTGCTCAGCGGGGACGGCCGCTACCTGGCGTACAGCGATGCGGGCGCGATGGGCGGTACCGACTACTCCTTGCTGTGGCGGAAGACGGATAGTTCTGCGCTGGTCCGCCTCGGCGCGGGGACTCCGATGGCCGTGGCCCCCGGCGACGGCCTCGTCCTGGCGGGCCTGCCCACGAGTCCGGCAAAGCTCATGCTCTATCCCACCGGTCCGGGCACGGCGCAGCGGCTCGATTCCGGCCAGTTCCAGACGTTGAACCTCAACGCGGCCGATGTGGGAGTGGCGGGGAGCGACACCATCGTCTTCTTCTGCGCAACAGAGCCGCGGCAGTCCGAGCGCTGCTACGTCGACTCGCTGTCCCACGGGTCCCCGATCGCGGTGACACCACCCGGAACGTCTCAGGCGATGCTCTCGCCGGACGGCCGGACGGTGCTGGCCCGGGTCGGGGACAGCGTGGCGATCTACCCGCTGGCGGGAGGCTCGCCTCGACCTGCGCGCGGAGTCCGTCCGGGAGATGTCCTGATCCGGTGGAGCCCGGAGGGACGCGAAGTCTGGGTATGGACGAATCCGAACTCGGCCTCGAGCCTGCGCTTCGATCGCGTCGATCCCCTCACTGGCGTGCGCGCGCCGCTCCTGAGCGTGGTGCCCCGTGAGCTGGCTGGAGTGCGCGGCTTCGAACGGCCGACGCTGGCGGATGATCCCCACGTGTACGCCTACAACGAGTTCCTCTACACATCGCTGCTCTACACCGTGGACAGTCTGCGATGACGGATGTCGGTCGCCTGGCGGCCGCCCTCGCCGACCGCTACCGCATCGAGCGCGAGCTCGGGGCGGG
>CAWGJO010000034.1:0-6990 GCA_963822945.1 uncultured Gemmatimonadaceae bacterium
GTCTAGTGGTGGGCGGGCGCGATCTCGCCGGCGGCGGGGCGCTGCAGCACGCGGTCGTGCTGAACATCCGCGCCGAGCGTGAACGTCCATGTGCCGACGTCGGCAAAGCCGCACTTCGTATAGAAGGCGATGGCGCGTGGATTGCGCTCCCACACGCCCAGCCAGAGCGCGTCGGCGCCCAGCGCGATGCCGGATTGCCTGGCCGCCTCCATCATCCGGAGGGCCAGCCCGCGGCCCTCCCACGGCCGGTCCACGTAGAAGCGCTGCACTTCCACCGACCGCTCGACGCGCACGCACGGGGGCGCCGCGCCGCCACGGCGCACCTTCACGTACGCCCCCAGCGCGCCGTCGTGCTCGGCCACGAGCATCGCCGCATCCGGATCGAGGATCTCGTCGCGCTCGATATCCTCGGTGAAGTGCGTACGCAGGTGGAGGTCCATGTCTTCCGCCGTATTGAACGACGCATACGTTTCGCGGAAGGTGCGTGCGCAGAATTCGGCGAGCGCCGCAGCCTCCGACACCTCGGCGCGGCGAATGATCGGCGCGCTCAACGTCCGCGCTCCGCGTCCTGCGCACGCCGCTCGGTCTCGCGGTCCAGGATCTCGCGCATCGCCTCGATTACCGGATGCCCCACCGTGAACCGGCGGCCGTAGCCGAGGTTGAACCGGTAGTCGAAGTCCGCGGGGTTGTCGCCCTGGGTGTGCTGCAGGATCGTCTCCAGCTTGTCGAGGGCCTTGGCCAGCCGCGCCTCCGGCGTCGCCGCGGCTTCGTACTCGTCCCACAGGGCAACGATCTCGCTACGCGTCGATTCGGGAAGCGACGCGGTGAGCGTGAGCAGATCGTTGCGCTCGTCGGCCGACTTGGTGGCAGCGGGATCGTCGACCAGGCGGCGCGCCTGCTCGGGCGCGGGAATGTCGCCGTGCACCGCCTCCCCCAGATCGTGCACGATGCAGATCCTGACGAGGCGCGCGAAGTCGACGTCGGGGAATTCGGGCGCCAGCACCATGGCCATGAGGCAGAGCCGCCAGCTGTGCTCCGCCGTGCTCTCCCGCTCACCCGTGGAGGTGTACGCGCTGCGATGCGTCGCCTTGAGGCGCTCGGCGGCGCGGAGGAAATCGAGAATGCCCTCGAGGTCGGCGGGGTGCATGGGACCAATCTAATTCCGCCCGGCGCGCCCTTCGCGAGGCCGCACGCCGCGCCGGCCGTACGTTGCCGATAGCGCGCCCCGCGCTCACATTTCCGGACCCGCTGTTCCCACCCCGGAGGATCGTCGTGCCCCGCCAACTCTCCCGCTCCCTGTCCGCCCTCGTCCTGGCCGCCGCCACCGCCGCGCCGATGCTCGCCCAGGGCGGTTCCGCCGCGCGCGCCAACCAGAAGCCCGTGTGGCCCGACGAGGGCCCGGCCGTCTGGGCGCCCCGCCCCACGACCACGGCCATCACGGCCAACGATCTGCGCACGCGGCTCTACGGGTTCGCGGACGACTCGATGCAGGGCCGGCTCATCGGCACGCTGGGCAACTACAAGGGCACGGCGTACATCGCGAGCGTGTTCAAGCAGCTCGGGCTCAGGCCCGCCGGCGAGAACGGCACGTACTTCCAGGACATGCCGTACGGGCCGCAGGGCTACGCGCGCGGCGACTCGCACCTGAGCGCCGGCGGTGCCGCGCTCGACGCGGGCAGCGACTGGATTCCCCTGGCGCCATCGGCGAGCACGGGCGTCGGCGAGACGGCGTCGTTGGACCAGGTGCCCGCCGTGTTCGCGGGGCGGTTCGGCGACAGCACCACGGCGCTCGACCCGCCGCCTTCCGCGGCAAGGTGGCGGTGTTCCTGGGCGGACCGCCCGCCGGCCGCTTCCGGCGGCGCAGCAGCGGTCCCGAACAGCGCTGCGATTCCCTGCCCGACCGGTTCGGGGCCGAAGCGGCGGTGCTCGCCGACCGCGCGGCTGCGGCCCAGGCGGCGGCGCGCGGCGTTCGCCCGGTCCGCGTCGTCACGCACGACGACCGCATCGCCTCACTCGGCGCGGCCGCGGTGCTGTACGTCGACCTCGATCAGGTGCCCGCGGAGCTGCGCGAGGCGGCGTTCACCATGCGCAGCGCCATGAAGCCCGAAGGCGCGAACGGCCCCGCCGGCGCGTCGATTTCCGCTGCCGCCGCCGAGCGCATCTTCGGCCGGCCGGTGGACCAGTTGGCCGCGGGCGCCGTGGGCGAGCCCGTGTCGGCGCACTGGAGCTACGAGTTCCACATGTCGCAGTGGCCGGCGCGGAACGTGATCGCCGTCCTGCCCGGCTCCGATCCGGCGCGCGCCGGCGAGTACGTGCTGGTGAGCGCGCACAACGACCACGTGGGCATCAACAGCCAGGTGGTGGACCACGACTCGCTGCGCGCGGTGAACATGGTGACGCGGCCGCAGGGCGCCAACGATCCCATGTGCCGGCCGTCCCCGGCGCAGCAGCACGAGATCGATTCGCTCATCGCGCGGGCGCGCAGCATCCGGCCGCCGCGGAAGGACTCGATCATGAACGGGGCCGACGACGACGGCTCGGGCACCGTCATCATGCTCGAGATCGCGCAGAAGTTCGCCAGCGAGCACCCGGCGCGTTCCATCATCTTCGTGTCGCACGAGGGCGAGGAGGCGGGGCTGCTCGGCTCCAAGTACTTCACCGACCACCCGACCATCCATCTCGACTCCATCGCCGCCGCGCTCAACATGGACATGGAGGCCAAGGGGCACGTGGGCCAGGTGAAGTTCGGCGGGCCGACGTCCATTCAGATTCTCGGGTCGCGGCGGCTGTCGTTCGAGTTCGGCGACATCATCGATTCGGTGAACGCCGTGCGCCCGGTGGTGATGGCCATCGACCACACCTGGGACGTGCCGGCCAATCCGCTCAACCGCTTCTGCCGCAGCGACCAGGTGAACTACGTGCACCACGACGTGCCGGTGGCGTACTTCTCGACCGGGTATTCCGAGGACTACCACCAGCAGACCGACGAGCCCGAGTATGCGGACTACGATCACATGGCGAAGATCGGGAACTTCCTGCACCAGGTGATGACGGCGATCGCGGATCGGAAGAATCGACCGGCGATTACCGGGCCGCAGCCGGGGTATCCGCAGTGTAGGTGAAGTCGGACAGTCGGACGATCAGCGAACCAGCACGTGAATGGAGGCGGTCATGGTGGCCGCCTCCATGCACGTCGGGCTCGGGCACGGGAGTCGAGGCCTCCCGGCCGCTCCCAACCGGCAGATAGTCAGCATCAGCACGTTGAACGCAATATCCCCGGGACCGCTGAACGGCGCTGCAACCATGAGCCAGACACGGCTCCGAATCCAGCCCACGCATTGCACGCCAGCGAGTATGGCAACGGCCAATAGGATGCTCCCCATGTTCCGCTGGCCAGACCAGCTCGGTAGTGAACCAGTACCGGTACGGATCTCGGCCACGTGAGCCGAATAGCCGCAGTACACAGATCGCCAGCCCGGCTCCGAGTATCCGCGCCGCAGCGACGTTTGCGCCGCCAATCGAAGTACCAGGAGTCGAACACGGCCTGGTGCGCCCACGCTCACGGAACCACAGTGAGGTGGACGTATGAGCGCACCGGTTTCACGGTGGCGGTCGGATTCGAACCGATGGGCCTGAGCCAGAGACGCGTCGTCCCGGCCTTCCGTCCGACCAACATCCCTCCCTGGAAGGCGACGATCGACGAGTCTTCGACCCCAACCCATGGTGCGAACTGGGGAACGGACCCTCCCGTCGAGTCACGGGCTTCGAATCGGATGGCCGTGAACGCGAATACCGACTGCCCGACGTGCAGACGGAGCGTATCAGGGGACACCACGATCGTGTCGACGAGCGCGCCCGCGCGAAGGGCGGCTTGCATTGGGGCGGACCGCGCCACCTGGGGCGTAACCGGGGAGCTCTCGACGCGAGTCGGGGGCTCGGGCTGGGCAGGCTGGGCCCCGTGGGAAGCGCACGCGGCAGCGGCGACGAGGCAAACAGTGAGTAATCCGAACCTTCTCATGGTGTCCTCAGGTGGGCGATCAGCGCGGCGGCACTCGGCGGCGGCATTCCAGGAGAGATGCGGCCAGCAAGCGTAGCGAATCGGCCGCCTTCCTGAGCCACGCCGGCGGCCGCGTCCCCCCGTTAGATGGCTGCCTCGCGACCTAGACGACCGACGGACGGGCGAGATCCAGCAGGTCCGGGGTCACGCGCGCTTAGCAGTTCTTCAAACTGGTCCCAACCGTGCTCCCACACGAAGTGCGACTCGGCGTGCGAAATCGGCACTAGCCACATGTTATTCGTCCGCGGAACCGTGCCATGAAAGCTGGCCAGACCGTCGGGGAAGTAGACGGGCAGTGCGCAATAGTACGCCTCCAGGACGGAGCCCGGAACAATCGGTCCGCGAGGACCGATGACCTCACCACGCAGCAGTGGTCGATGCTCCTGTATCAGATCGTGGGCAACAGTCAGCAGATTTCCTTCGGGGCGCAATTCCTCGAACCGTTTGTAGGATGCACCCAGGAGTTCCATGCGCGAGTCCCGCTTCGACGGCGACGTCAAGACGTACGTGCTGAGGCCGATGGTGACATAGGATTGCGCCTCGGCGACCGGAGCGGAGTCGACGACCACGACTTGAACGCCCTGGTCGCCAACCCACTGAGACCCGCGGCTGATACGGCCGAGATGCTTCTCGACGTGCGCGATGAGCGCAGGTTCGCGCTGGGGCGGACGCCGCTGGTGTGTGAGTCGGCACAGAGGTGTGGGTTCAGTTGGAGTCTTGTGGCTAACGGGGGACCGTCAACCTGCGAGGCGGCGCTTCGGCGCAAGTCGGGCGTCGCGCGAGCCGCAGAGTCACTGAGTCGAATCAGGCCGCGCTACGGAAGAAGCGGGAACAAAGCGAATTACCTCGACCGGCTGCTTTCGGTGTTCGATGTCCTCGTACAAGAGCAAGAATTGCTCCCCTGTGGTACGACGTACCGCATATACCTTCACGAAGGCGCGCCCGCCCACTTCGCTAGTCGTAGTACCCCCCGAGCCGGATACTGCTGAGAATGTCGTCGCGGAGAAGTCCACGGCCTTAATCTCGAGCCCCGAAGGCACTTCGAGATCGTAGTAGCGAATCGCGGCGGAGGGTGAGGCGGGAGCGGGTACGGTATTCACCGGACTGCACGCGACACCCGCGATGAGAGGGAGCAGAAGCACAATTGTCGACACCCGACCAGGCATATGCCCTCCGACACCTAACGCCGCGGCGCTCTGCTGCGGCGTTTCCTAATAATGGCGGCAGGCGCCCGCAGGGCGCCAGCCGCTTCCGCACTCCCACGCCGGCGGCAGCAGCGCCTCGTTAGGCAGGCGGGGCATCACAACTCCCAGAATGGGCTCGTCGCAGGCTCACATGCCGCGGTCGAGAGTCTTGCCTCGACTCGTACTGCCACGTCTTCTCAGAGTCAGTCGCTGATCTTCACGATGATCCGTCGCCCAGGGCCTGCCACCGTCAAGCGCGTGCAAAGCACGTTGCCGAAGCGTCACGACTTGTGGCGACCACGTCTTGCAGCCGGTCGACGACTGTCGTCAAGCACCAGCGACGTATCATGTAGATCGCGCTCCGCCGCCATCACCGCTCCAACGATGCGAGCTCGCGAATCGATACGAATCCGTCACGCATCTCACCACCCTTTCGCAGCCCGGAGCGCGCGAGGAAGTAATCGGCGATTCGCAAGGTGGGCTGCACGCCAAACTGAGGCACACGATGCAACACCATCACCACGAGCAGCACGAGCATCGCACGGCTCCGGACGTCGATCATTGCTCCTTACAGCGACTCTCGAAGGCCGCCTAACTGCCTATTATGCGGCCACAATATTCCGCTTCCCCGCCAGAATAGTTGCAACCGCTCGCTTCATAATTGCTCCGCCCTGGCCGGCCGGCAAGTCAACTCCCCGCGCCAACAGCAATTAGAAGACTCGGATTTCGGCCACCCCGACATTACGCGGCGGGCATCGGCTGCGTAATACGCACGCCTTTCCCCGGAGGAGCCGAGCATTCCGGACGACCATGCGGCTCGCGCCCGCCGACCGCCCGGCGGCCCACGCTCACTCCGCTTTCCGCCCGCCGCGCCGCAGCCGCTCGGTGAGATTCCGCTTCACATCCGCCCACCCTCCGACTCCAGGATGCTGTACATCACCGTGTCGCGCACCGTGCCGTCGCGCCGAGCCTGGTGGTGGCGCAGGATGCCGTCGCGCCGGGCGCCAAGGGCCTCGATCGCCCGCCGCGAGCGCGTGTTGAACCGGTCGGTGTTCAGTCCCACCACTCGGCACCCCGCGGTCTCGAACGCGTGGGTCATCAACAGCAGCTTGCACGCTGTGTTCACGTGGCTCCGCTGCCAGCGCTGGGCGTACCACGTGTAGCCGATCTGCACCCGGTCAATCGGCGCCACGATGTCGTGATACCGCGTGCTGCCGATCACCTCGCCCGACGTCAGTCTCCCGCACCGCCCACGGCAGCATGTGGCCGGCGGCCTGCCCGGCCAGCGCGTCGGCGATGTAGGTCGGCCACCTGGGCAGGCTCCGGCACGACGGTGAACCAGAGTTCCCAGAGCCGGCCGTCGGTCACGGCTGCGGCGAGCGCGGCCTCGTGCGCGGGCGCCAGGGGTTCCAGGCGCACACCGTGGCATTCCAGGGTGACGGGCGAGAGGGAGAGCACCCCAGAAGATGCGGGCGGCCCGGACTAACGGGAAGATGGCCGAGCCGCCCCGCGAGACGCGAGTTGTGCGGCGGCGCGCTCCCGCGTCGGCATCGACCTGAAAGCGCTGCCCGCCGAGCCGGGCGATGTACGCCGCCGGAAGCCCGTGCCGGCGCGCGCCGGCGAGTACGAGGTGGCGGTACCAGTCGTACGGGAGCAGCGCGTCGTCCACCTGCGTGGCGATGTACGCGGCGGCCGTCATCGACTCGCCGCTCAACTCGACCTGCACGTCGGCGCGATCGTAGCCGGCGC
>CAWGJO010000035.1:0-99007 GCA_963822945.1 uncultured Gemmatimonadaceae bacterium
GGATTCGGCGTGGACGCCTCGCTCAAGGGCGATTTCCGGAACGCCACCTTCGAGCTCTCGCCGTACGTGAACTACATCGACCACTACATCTACGGCTTCCTGCGCGGGGACACGATCCAGAACTTCCCGGTGCGCCAGTTCTCCGCCACGCGGGCGCGGCTGGCCGGCTTCGAGGCCGTGGTCACGGTGGCGCCCACCGACCACTGGGCGCTGCGCGCGAGCTCCGACTACGTCAACGCGCAGGACCTCGACGCCGGGATGCCCCTGCCCTTCATCCCGCCGCTGCGGGGGCTGCTGCGCGCCACCTATCAGGCCAGCCGCTACTCCGGCACCATCGAGTGGCGCGGCGCGGCGGCCCAGAACCGGCTGGGCGAGGGCGACACGCCGACGGCGGGCTACGGACTTCTCAACCTCGGCGCCGGCGTGCGGATCGTCCACGGGGGCATGGTGTCGGAAATCAGCCTGCACCTCGACAACGCCTTCAACACCGTCTACCGCGACAACCTCTCGGTGATCAAGGACTTCGTGCCGCAGCCGGGGCGCGGGCTCCGGCTGAATTACGAGTTGCTGTATTAGCGCGGAAGGCGCCGCCCGCACCAAAGGGGCGCGAAGGGGTATGAGCCTGCCGACGGCACGTGGTCCCGCCGGCAGGATCTCGGCATGCCGGAGAACCGGACCTTGAAATTGCGGGGTCGTCGGGTGGAATATTCTACCCGTGCGACGCCCCACAACTCTGTGGGATGCTTGAACTTCCCCGCCGCCGAGGTACGAGCGCCCGTTTCGTGAAGATTCTCACCAAGTACGTGCTGAAGGAGCACGTCGGCCCGTTCGTCTTCGCTTCCACGGCGCTGACGTCGCTCATGCTGCTCCAGTACATCGGCAAGCGGCTCGGCGACCTGGTGGGCAAGGGGCTCCCCTGGCGCGTGCTGGCCGAGTTCTTCGTGCTCTCGATGCCGTTCACGGTGGCGATGACGCTGCCCATGGCCGTGCTCGTGGCCGTGCTGTACGCCTACAGCCGCATGGCCGCCGAGAACGAGATCACCGCCATGCGCGCCAACGGCGTGAGCATGCGGGCGCTGCTGGTGCCCACGTTGTTCGCCGGCGCCGCCGTGGCGCTCGTGATGCTGGTATTCAACGACCAGGTGCTCTCGCGGGCCAACCACCAGCTGGCCGTGCTCCAGAACGACATCACGCGCACCAAGCCCAGCTTCGCGCTCAAGGAACAGATCATCAACACGGTGGCCGACCAGAAGCTCTACCTGCGCGCCTCGCGCATCGACCGCGGGTCGCAGCACATGCAGGGCGTCGTGATCTACGACGTGAGCAACCCGCGCACCGCCGCACCATCTATGCCGACAGCGGCACGCTCGCCTTCGCCGAGAATCGCACCGACCTCCTGATGCACCTGTACGACGGGTGGATGGTGGAGGTGCCGACGCAGCACCCGGAGCAGATGACGCGGCTGTTCTACAAGCGCGACCTGCTCCGCGTGCGGAACGTGACCAACACCTTCCAGGCCACCGACGCCGACTCGGCCTCGAAGAGCGACCGCGAGATGACGGTGTGCGAAATGCAGGCCCGGTTCGCCGACGTGGACTACCAGTGGCAGCGGGCGCGCTACGATCGCGAGGTGGCCGCAAGCGGAGATGAGCCGGCTCAAAGGGGAGCGGAACGTCCCGTCGCCGGTGCAAGCCGGTGCGGCGCGAACCCCTTCGGCCTGGGACGCATCTACTGTTCGCTCCTCGACCGGCTGTTCGGCGTGAAGACGGCCTCGGCGGCCACCGTTCCGCCCGGCGGGCTGGCCACCGGCCCCGGCCGCGATCGCAGCAGACGGGACGCCGGCCGCAAGCCCAGGCGGTGCCGGCGTCGAAGCTGCCCCCATCGCAGGGCGGCATGCCGGCGCAGCAGACCGAGAGCACGAGCGCGCAGCCACCGATCCTGCGCTCGCTGCCGTCCGGTGGCCTGCGCCCCGGCGAGCAGGGGCCGCCGCAGTACGACGCGGGACTCGACGAACTGCAGCTCAAGGGCCAGGTCGAGCCCGCGAGGTCGCGAGAGCAGGTCACGCGCTATCATGCGCGTGCGCTACGACATCGAGATCCAGAAGAAGTTCTCGCTCGCCGCGGCGTGCCTGATCTTCGTGCTCCTGGGACCGCCGATCGCGCTGCGCTTCCCGCGCGGCGGCGTGGGGCTGGTGATCGGTGTGAGCTTCAGCGTGTTCGCGCTGTACTACGTGGGCCTCATCGGCGGCGAGACGCTGGCCGACGGCGAGATCATCTCGCCCTTCTGGGCCATGTGGGGCGCGAACATGATCCTCCTCCTGGTGGGCATCGTGATGACGCTCCGCATGAACCGGGTGTCGGGCGCGACCCGCGGCGGCGACTGGACCGAGATTCGCGAGAACCTGCGCCACCTTCTGCGCCGGCTCATGGGCCGCGCGCCGCGGCGGGCGGCCTGATGCGCATTCCCTTCGTCAAACCGCTCGACCGGTACGTGTTCGCCGAGTTCTGGAAGATCTTCCTGGTCACGGCGCTCGGCTTTCCGATCATCACCATCATCATCGATCTCACCGACCACCTGAACACCTATCTGCAGCGTCAGCTCACGCCGCAGGCCATCGCCCTGAGCTACGTGTACTGGGTGCCGCAGTCGATGTTCATGGTGTTGCCGGCGGCGGTGCTGTTCGCCACCGTGTTCTCGGTGAGCGCCTTCACCCGCCACTCCGAGATCACGGCGGCCAAGGCGTCGGGCACGAGCTTCTACCGGTTCATCGTGCCGATCCTGTTCGGCGCCCTGCTGGCCACGGGGCTGGACCTCGTCATCTCCGACGTGATGCCGGCCGCCAACCGGGCCCACAACGATCTGATCAACGAGGACAAGTTCCGCGGCCAGAACCAGCGGTACAACTTCGCCTTCGCGGGCGACAGCAACATGGGCCGCGTGTACAAGATCGGCACGCTCAACCGGCTCCTCGGCACCATCCGGAGCGTCCAGGTGGAACGGCCCGGCACGGGGCCCGACTTCCCCAGCTACATCATCGCCGCCAGCAGCGGCGCCTGGCAGAACGGGCACTGGACCCTCCGCGACGGCGCGATGCACATCTTCACCGACTCGGAGCCCGGCTACACCGTGGCCTTCCGGACGATGCGCGACAACGAGTTCAAGGCAGCAGCCCGAGGAGATGATGTCGCGCGCCCACCTGCCCGACGAGATGAAGTACGGGGAGCTGTCGCGCGTCATCAAGGCCATGGAACGCTCGGGCACCGACGTGAACGAGTGGAAGGTGGAGCGGGCGCTCAAGATCGCGATTCCCGTCACCTGCATCATCATCGCGCTGTTCGGGGCGCCCCTGGCCACGAGCAACCAGCGCGGGGGCGCCGCCTACGGCATCGCCATTTCCCTCGCCACCACGGTTACGTTTCTCATGGCCGTGCAGGTGACCAAGGCGATCGGGGGCACGGGCATCATGCCCCCCGACCTGGCCGCCTGGCTCCCGAACGCCACCTTTGCGGTGGTCGGCCTCGTCGCTCCTGGCCCGCGTCCGCACCTGATCGTGACCCACTTTCCGCACCATCCACACGTCTCGGCCCACCGAGACGTTTCCAGTGGTCCAGCGTACGGGCATCCGAGTTCTTCCGGCGGGTGTCGCGCGCGGTGCCGGAACACGTTCCGCAGAAGTGCGGCGCGTGGACCTACTTCCTGCGCGACATCGGCCGCGCGGCTGATCGGAGCCCGCCACCTACGGGCCCGAGACGCTCCGCCAGATGAAGAACATCGGCGTCGATTCGCTGCCGATCACGGTGATCGTGGCCGGGCTTCATCGGCAGCGTCATCGCGCTGCAGACGCGCTACCAGATGTTCCCCGGGCGTGCAGCTCTCGCTGGTCGGCCTGGCCACCCGGCAGATGGTGATCCTCGAGCTGGGCCCCCTGCTCACCGGGCTCGTGCTCGCCGGACGGGTGGGCGCCCGGATGACCGCCGAGATCGGCACGATGCGCGTCACCGAGCAGATCGATGCCCTGGAAACGCTGGCCTACGATCCGGTGGCCTTCCTCGTCCTGCCGCGGCTGCTGGCGGCGATCATCATGCTCCCCGTGCTGACGGTGTTCGCCGACTCGGTGGGCGTGGGCAGCGGCTACCTCATGGGAGTCTATGCGACCGGCATCAGTCCCAGCGATTTCAGGGACGGGTTGAAGCTGGGATTCGGGACATTTCAGGTAGTGTACAGCCTGCTCAAGGCGACGATGTTCGGGGGCGCCATCTCGTTCTTCTCCGCCTATGAGGGCTACATTGCAGAGGCCGGCGCCGAGGGCGTTGGCCGGTCCACCGCAACCGCGGTGGTCATCACGTCGGTGGCAATTCTCGTGTTGGACGCGTTGACCGCAGTCCTCCTCGCCCCGTACCTACAATCATGAAACGACGCGACGAAGTCTCGGTTGGCATAATGATTACGGTCGCCGTGGTGGTCCTGCTCGCCGGCGTGCTCTGGCTCGCGCGTGGCGGCCTGTCGTCGGGCTACCCGCTGTACACCCGCTTCGCCTGGGGCCAGAACCTCAAGCAGGGACAGCCCGTGCTGCTGGCCGGCGTGAACATCGGCTACGTGGACGACGTGGAGCTGCGGCCCGACGGCTATCTCGACGTCGTGATGCGGGTCAACAACCAGTACCACGTGCCCAAGACGGCCAAGGCCACCGTGCGCGCCGTGGGCTTCTTCGGCGACGTGGCCGTGGCGCTCACGCCGAAGCTGGGCGCCAACCTCACCATACGTTCGCCGCCGGCGACACGGTTCCTGCCGGCGCGCCCGAAGCGGGCGTGGCCGAGATCATGAGCAAGGCCGACTCGATCAGCGGCGCGTTGAGTCAGATCACGCACTCCCTCCAGGTGCAGGTGGTCGATGCCGGCGGCCTGCGCGACCTGCGCAGGACGATCGCCGCCGACCTCGGCGCTGGCCGCGCAGTTGCAGCAGATGGCCGCCCAGCAGAACGACAACCTGACGCAGACACTGACCGCGTATCGGAACGTGGCCCAGTCCATCGACACGGCGGCAGATCGATTCGACGGTGCACAACTTCCGCGCGTCGAGCCAGTACGTGTCGAGCACGGCGGCGAAGCTCGACACGGCGGCCTCGCGGTTGAACGAGATGCTGGCCCGGGCCAACGACCGAACGGAGCGCTGGGCCTGTTGTTCAGCGACAGCACGCTGTACCGGAACCTGCGCAACTCGCTGGCGAGTGCCGATTCGCTCCTCGCCGACATCAAGCTGAACCCGGGGCGGTACATCAGCGTGCACATCTTCTAGAGTTCGGACAGGCGGACGGTCAGAGAGTCGGACAGTCGACAGTCAGACAGTCAGACAGGCGAACAGGCGAACAGGCAGGAACGGCAGCGGAACAGTCGAACAGGCGGACAGCGAGGCGGTGGGGCCGGACGGCCCCACCGCCTTCGTGGTTGTCATCACCCATCCGCCGATGCGATCGCCATCTGCCCGCGTACGGTTGACCCACCGGTCCCGGTCCGCGACCTTTCCGGAGCGGATTTTCCGCTCTCCGAGACCCGAACAGTCATGCGCCTTCTGCTTGGCGAAGCGATCTTCTGGATCGCCGCCGTTTGTTGTCTGGTGGCCCAGGTGGCCATCATCCGGTCCGCCCTCAGCCCCCACGAGCCCACTCCCGGCAGCGATCAGGTGCCCCGCCCCCGTACCGGGATCGAGGTGGTCTGGACGCTCCTGCCGGCGCTCGTGCTGATCGGCGTCTTCGCGCTCACCTGGCGCGCCATGCATCAGCCCACGGTGCCGGCCGCGTTCCGGCTCTCCGACCTGATCCGCGCCGCGAAGGCCCTGCTGTGAAGGCGCTCCGCAAGTACGCGTACTTCGCCCTGGGCGTCGCCTGCCTGCACCTGGTGTTCGGCGCCATCGTGCGGATCAGCGGGTCGGGACTGGGGTGCGGCACCACCTGGCCCAAGTGCTACGGCTACTGGTTCCCCCCGTTCTCCCGCCCCGACCTGATCATCGAGGTGATGCACCGCTACCTGGCGTCGATCGTCAGCCTGGCGCTGGTGGTGCTCTGGGTGGCCGCCTGGCGCCGGCGCTCCGAACCGGGCGTGGGTGGACGCGGCGGCGTGCTGCGCACGGCCACCGCGGCCGTGATCACGGTGTTCGCGGTCGCTCTCCTTGGCGGGGTGACGGTGAAGCTCGGCAACGCCCCGTGGACCGTGGTCGCCCACTGGACGCTGGCCATGGCGCTGCTCGGGATGCTCGCCGCTGCCGTGGTGCGCACGGGCGGCATGGGGGGCGCCGGCGTCCGCACGCAGCAGGCCCCGCGCCGCTTCGTGATGAACGCGTACGCCACGGCGGGCCTGGCGTTCCTCACGGTCGCCATGGGCGGGCTCACCGCCAACTTCCCCTTTGCCGCCGTGGGGTGCACCACCTTTCCCTTCTGCGGCCCCAACCCCGACGCGCCGGCGAGCGCCGTGCACATCCAGCTCACGCATCGCACCATCGCCGTTCTCCTGGCGCTCTACCTGATCGGGATGGCGGTGACCGCCGGCCGGGCACCGTCGGGCCGACGGTGAAGCGGGCCCTGTACGTGGCCCTGGCGCTGGTGCTCCTGCAGATCGTCATTGCCGCGTCGATGGTGCTGCTGCACATGCCGCCCGAGTTGCGGTCGCTGCACGAGGCCACGGGCGTGGCGATCTGGCTGGCCACGTTCACGCTCGCCTACCTGGCGCGCATCGCCGCCGGACTCGGCCCGTTGGGCGAGGGGCGTCCCGCCATGTCGCCACCGCCGCCACCGCGCGCCGGCGGCGCCCACCGGCCGTTGGCCGAGGTGGGATCGTGAGCGACGCGACGACGAAACCCTCGACGGCCGGCACCCTCACGCGCGACTTCCTGTCGCTCACCAAGCCGCGGATCATCTCGCTGCTCCTGGTGACCACGGTGGCGCCGATGTACGTGGCCGGCCATCCGAGCCTCTGGCTCGTGCTGGTGCTGCTCGTGGGCGGCTACCTGATGGCCGGCGGCGCCAACGCCGTGAACATGTATCTCGACAGCGACATCGACGACCGCATGGCGCGCACCCGGCTGCGTCCGATCCCCAGCGGGCGCATGCATCCGCGCGAGGTGCTGCTGTTCGGGCTGATTCTGGCCACGGGGTCGACCTTCCTGCTCGCCCGCTACGCCAATCTGCTCACGGCCGCGCTCGCGCTGCTCGGGTTCTACGCCTACATCCTGCTCTATACGCGGTGGCTCAAGCGGAGCACGCCGCAGAACATCGTGATCGGAGGCGCCGCCGGCGCCATTCCGCCGCTCGTGGGTTGGGCGGCGGTGACGAACGGACTCGACCTCATGGCCGTGTTCCTGTTCCTGATCATCTTCTACTGGACGCCGCCGCACTTCTGGGCCCTGGCCCTGAACAAGCAGAAGGATTACGGCCTCGCCGGCGTCCCCATGGCCCCCCTCGTCTGGGGTGAGCGCGAAACCAAACGCCAGATGTTCTGGTATACGCTCATCCTGATCTCGTTGACCCTGCTGCCGGTGGCCTTCGGCGCGCTGGGCCTCTTCTACTTCGTCATCGCCGTGGCGCTCGACGCCTGGCTGTTGAGAGGGATCGTTCGCGTGATGCGTGCTGCCAACTTCACCAAACCCGCATGGAGCGTGTACAAGTTCTCGCTCCTCTATCTTGCATTGCTGTTCGCCGCGATGGCCGTTGATCGCGGCCTGTTCGCGTGACCGGCGCGGCGGCGGCGGCCGCTGACGGAACCCCCATCCTCGAATCGCCGGACGCGCCACCCAGGAAGTCGCGCCGTCTGAAGTCGCCCCGGGCGCTGGGCCGCCTGGTGCCCTGGCTGCGCCCGTATCGCGGCGCGCTGGTGGTGGCCACGGTGTGCCTCATCGGCTCGGTGGCCGTGCTGCTCGCCTTTCCTGCCGTGGTCAATTCCCTGCTCGACGCGGCGTTTCAGCAGCACAACGGATCGCTGCTCGACCGGGTGGCGCTGGTGCTGGTGGGGCTGTTCGCGCTGCAGGGGGTGCTCAACTTCGTGCAGGTGTACCTGCTCTCGGCCACGGCCGAGCGGGTGATCGCGAAGCTCCGTGACCGCGTGTTCTCGCACCTCGTGAACCTGTCGGCGGGCTTCTTCACCGACCAGCGCAGCGGCGACCTCACGAGCCGCCTCTCGGCCGACCTGGCCGTCCTGCAATCGGTGCTCAACAACCAGCTGGCCGAGATCGCGCGCCAGGTGCTGTTCCTGGTGGGCGGCCTGGTGCTGCTCACGCTCACGCACACGCAGCTCATGGTTACCACGCTGGCCGTGGTGCCGGTGATCGTGGGCTCGGCGGTGCTGTTCGGCCGCCGGCTGCGGCGGGCCAGCACCGGAGTGCAGGACCGCATCGCCCGCGCCATGGGCATGGCCCAGGAGGCGTTCGGGCAGATCCGCACCGTGCAGAGCTTCAACCGCGAGGGCGTGGAGGCGTCGCGCTACTCCGGACTCATGCACGAAGTGGTATCGGCCGCGATCGTGCGGGCGCGCATCCGGGCCATGCTGTTCGGCGTGGTGGGGTTCGTCGCCTTCGCCGGCGTCACCGCCGTGCTCTGGGAGGGCGGGCGCATGGTGCTGGCCGGCCAGCTCACCGCGGGGTCGCTGGTGGCGTTCCTGCTGTACGCCATCTTCGTGGCCGCCGCCGTGGGCAGCCTGGCGTCGCTGTTCGGCAGCTACCAGGAAGCCATCGGCGCGGCCCAGCGCGTGTTCGAGATTCTCGAGACCACGCCCACGGTGCCCGAGCCGGCGCATCCCACGCCGCTGGCCCAGCCGGTGCGCGGCGACGTGGCGCTCGACCACGTGTTCTTCCGCTACGCCGACGACCTGCCCGACGTGCTGCACGACGTGTCGCTGCACATCGCGCCGGGCGAGGTGGTGGCCCTGGTCGGCCCCTCGGGGGCGGGCAAGACGACCATCGCCTCGCTGCTTCCCCGCTTCTGGGACGTGACCGGCGGCGCCATCCGGGTGGACGGCGTGGACGTGCGCGAGCTGAGCTTCACCGATCTGCGCGGCGCCATCGGCATGGTGCCGCAGGAGCCGGCGCTGTTCAGCGGCACGGTACGCGAGAACATCGCGTACGCCCGTCCCGGCGAGTCGGCGCACCCGGCCACCGACGACGAGGTGCGCGCCGCCGCGCAGGCCGCGCACGCGCTCGAGTTCATCGAGCGCCTGCCGCAGGGATTCGACACCCTGGTCGGCGAGCGCGGCGTGAAGCTGTCGGGCGGGCAGCGCCAGCGCATCGCCATCGCGCGCGTGTTCCTGAAGAATCCCGCGATCGTGGTGCTCGACGAAGCCACGTCGAGTCTGGACACCGAGAGCGAGCGGCTGGTGGAAGAGGCGATGGAGGATCTGCTCCGCAATCGGTCCACGCTCATCATCGCCCACCGGCTGAGCACCGTGCGCCGCGCCAACCGCGTGGTGGCGCTCGAGAAGGGCCGGGTGGTGGAGGCGGGGGGACACGACGAACTGCTCGCGCAGGACGGCCTGTTCGCGCGGCTCTACCGCACCCAGTTCGCGCCGGCGGCGGAGTAACGGACTGACGGGCCGACGGGCTGAAGCTCGCGCCGGCCCTGCGCACGGATCCGGACGGGAGAACTCCCAGAGCATTTCCGTTCGATCCGTTCCAATCCGTTGAATCCGTATTCGATTCGTAGAAACCCCAAGTGGTAGAGCGGCGCGGGTGCCCGTGCGGCTCAACCGGTCGGGCATCAACGAATGGGATACGGATTCAACGGATTGGAACGGAAACGAACGGATGGATTCATCGGGGCGAAGCGGCGAAGTGCCGCGCGCGCCCTCAGTGCAACTCGAGCTTCGCGTCCAGCGTCGACGTACGCCCCGGCTTCACGGTCACCGTCTGCTCCGTGACGCTGTCGGCACGCTCGTGCCAGACCCGCACGTGGTACGTGCCCGCGGGGAGCCCGCTGATGCGGTAGCGCCCGTAGCGGTTGGTGACCGCAAAGTACGGATGGTCGAACACGGCCACGAAGCCGCGCACGTACGGATGCCGGCTCAGCCGCACCCGCACCAGCCCGGTCTGCGCGGCGATCCTCGCACTCGGCACCACCGCCCATCGATCCACGGTGAGCACGCGGCTCAACAGCTCCCCTTCCGACTCGCTGTAGAAGCGCGTGTGGTGCACCGTGGCGTCCTTGCTCTGCAGGTTGATGGTGGTGCCCTGCACCAGCGCCAGCATGCGGGGCACGAACTGGCAGCGCACGATGGCCAGGTCGGCCCGCCGGTCGCGGGTGAGCGCCTGCCCCTGGCGCACGTCGCTCACCCACACCAGCGCGCCCTCCAGATCCCGCCCGTAGTGAATCACCGAGCGGTCGCGCATCTGCGTACCGCACACCTTCGCTTCGTCGCCGCTCAGCGTGGTGTCGTGCCGTTCGGGTACGCTGTCCAGCGTGATCACCCCGCGGATGGAGCCGGGGTTGGAGACCGCCACCACGCGGTACGGGCCCTCCGGCGCGATGGCACGCGCGACGTCGGTGAGCGGATCAGCGGCTGCCGCGGCCGCGGCGGCCGTCGAATCCACGCCCGGCTTCGACGAACGGCCGCCGCCGGCTTCGCGCTTGCACGAGGCCAGCAGTGCCAGGGCAACCAACGGAACGACTCGGAACCGGAGGGTGCGGCCGCGCGCCCGCATCGCGTGCCGGTGCGGCGTCAAACGATCAACATCTCCCGCTGGATGACCGACGGTGTGACCACGGCCTTGCCCGGCAACAGATGGACGTTCACCTCGCTACGCACGCCGATCTCATCCGGCACGTAGATCCCCGGCTCGATGGAGAACCCCACACCGTCGAGCAACTGCCGGTCCTCGTGGGTTTCCAGATTGTCCATGTTCGGACCCGAGCCGTGCAGTTCGCGCGGATCCATGGAATGTCCGGTGCGGTGCGTGAAGTACTTCCCGAAGCCACGGTCGGTGATCACGGCTCGCGCCGCGTCGTCCACTTCGGCGCCCAGGATCGGCTTGCCGGCGGCCTGACGCTCCTGGACCAGCGCAATGGCCGCGTCCCGCGCGTCGCGCACCGCCGTCCAGATCTCCTGGGCGCGCTCGGACGGCGGACCCACGGTGGCCATCCAGGTCTGATCGGCCCACACGCCCCCGTTCGGCTCGTGCGCCCACAGGTCCACCAGCAGCACGTCGCCCTCGCGAATCGGCTTGGACGCCGTGGCCGTGGGTTCGTAGTGCGGATTCGCCGCGTTCGCGCCCACCGAGGCGTTGGGGCCGTGGTCGGTTTCCACGTTGGCCGCCTTGAACTGCTGCAGGATCCACTGCATCAGCTCGTACTCGGTCATCGGATCGGGTGTGCGGGCGCGCTGGCCCGCCAGCTTCATCCCGTCCTGGGCGATCCTGGCGATGATCGCCGCCGCGCGCTCGTGCGACGCCACGTTCTCCGGACTCCACGCCGCATAGAAGCGCGTCACCAGCGCCGCCGACGAGACCACCTCGGCGCCCGCCGAGCGCACCATCTCGAGCACGCCCGCCGGCACGCGGTCCAGATAGGGCACGGCGTCGCCCGGCGAGTACTCCATGGCCACGCGCTTGCCCTTCACGACCGCCTGCAGATGCTCGTCCAGCGACCGCCACGACGAGTACACCACCCGCTTCCATTCCTTGGGCCAGTGCACCCACGGGCCCTGCTCGATGGCGTGCGTGATCGCCACCGGCGTCCCCTCGCGGGGGAAGAACGCGAACACCCGGCGCGAAACCAGCCCCGTGAGCCGCAGCATCCCGCCGGCAATCGGATTGGCGCCATGGAAATCGAACAGCAGCCACCCGTCCACGTTCTGCTCGGCGAGTGCCTGCTGGAGTTTCGGAAGATTGGTTGGGTTGATCATGTCATCGCTCGTTGACTGTCCGACTGTCTGACTGTCCGACCGTCCGACTGGTTCACGCCACCGACCGCCAGTCGGCGCGCCATTCGCAGATCCCTTCGCCGCGACCATCGCATCGTATGTGATCCACCGAGCCGATGCTACCGATCAGCAGCCGGAGCAGTTCGCGGAGCGCCGATTCGTAGTACGCGCACCCGATGCTCCCGGGAGCCGATCCCAGCGTCACGGAGCGCGGAACCTCCAGGAGGATGTGGCCGCCCACCCGGCGCGCCGTCCCGTTCAGGTACCGCGAGGCGAGGCGGCGGGCCCGCCGCATGGCCCACGGACGGGCGACGAGCGACGGCAGCAGCCGCAGCAGCCGCCGGGTCACCGGCGACAGCGTCATGTAGGCCTCGCGCGCCAGATAGCGGCCCGCCGCCCGGAACACCGCCTCGGCGTCGGGACGCCGTCCGATGAGTTTGGCCAGCGCCATCGACTCTTCCTGCGTGGCGCGCTGATGGCGCTTCACCGCCTCGTTGTACCGCTTGATCTGCGAATACACCGTGTCGCTGAGGCCGAGCCGCTTGTTGCGCAGTTCGTCCACGAACTCGGCATCCAGATCGCCGGGCGTGTCCACATCGCGGACCGCCTCGAGCAGACTCAGCGGGAGCAGGGCGTCAACAGTAGAGAGCATGCACAGGGTAGGAGGCAGCGTGCGAAGCTAACGGCCGTGGTGGCACGCAACAAGCCGGGAACATCGCCGGCCCTCGTGCGCTTAATCAATCTACGCGCTTGCCCGGCCGCCCGCGCCACTCGCAGATTGCAAATCGGCGCTTCGTGCGCCCCGTCACCGTCAACGGTCACAAGCATGTCCGATGTCGCTCGCCTGTGCAGTGGTCTCGTCGTCGCGATCGTGATCGCGGCGCTGGCGCGGCGCGCGCGAGTGCTCTCGGCGTCGGGCGCCGTGGCAGCCACGCTCGTCGGCACGGCCGCGGTGGCCGCCGGCTGGGATTGGGGAGCCCTCCTCGTCGCGTTCTTCGTCGCCTCGTCGCTGCTTTCGCGCCTTCGCCGCGAGCATAAGCACGCCGCCGGCGGCGCCATCGTCGGACAAGGGCGACGAGCGCGACGCCGTCCAGGTGCTCGCCAACGGCGGGGCCTTCGCCCTGGCCGCGCTGGCCCACGTCGCCATGCCGGCCATGGCCTGGCAGGCGGTGGGCGCCGGTGCCCTGGCCGCCGCCACCTCCGACACCTGGGCCACCGAGATCGGCATGCTCACCCCGCGGCCGCCGCGCTCCATCGTCACCTTCCGCCTCGTCCCCCCGGGGAGTTCGGGCGGCGTCACGCTGCTCGGGTTCTTCGGCAGCGTGCTCGGCGCCGCATTCATCGAACTGGCGGCCCTGCTCCTCGGGTGGCCGCAGACCGTGGTCGTGGCCGTGCTCGCCGGCGGGATCGCCGGCTCGGTGGCCGACTCGCTGCTCGGGGCCGTGCTGCAGCAGAAGCGGTGGTGCGACCACTGCCAAGCGCCCACCGAGCGCGCCGTGCACGACTGCGGAACGGCAACGCGGCAGATCGGCGGACTCGCCTGGCTGGACAACGATGCGGTGAACGCCGCCTGCACGGTGGTCGGCGCCGGCGTGGCCTACCTGATCGCGGCGCGCCTGTGACCCCCACCGATGTGATCGTCATCGGCGGCGGCCCCGCCGGTGCCTCCACCGCGCACGCCCTGGCCACCACCGGGGCCCGCGTGCTCGTGCTCGACCGGGCCCGCTTTCCCCGCGCCAAACCCTGCGCCGAGTTCCTGAGCCCGGAGGCATCGCGCGCCCTGGCCCGCATGGGCGCCCTCGACGCCGTCGAGGCGTCGGGCGCGGCGCACCTGGCCGGGATGATCGTCCGCGCCCCCAACGGCGCCCGCATCCACGGGCGCTACCTGGCGGCCCACGGCTTCCGCGCCTTCCGCGACCATGGGCTCTCGGTGCGGCGCGAGGTGCTCGACCGCATCCTGCTCCACCGGGCCCGCGCCGCCGGCGCGCGCGTGGAGGAGGGCGTTCGGGTGGTGGATCTGGAGCGCGACGCGACGGGCCGCGTCTGCGGCGTGGTGACGCTGGGCGACGACGGACGCACGGAGACCCGGCCGGCCCGCCTCGTGGTGGGCGCCGACGGGCTCAACTCCATCACCGCGCGGCGGCTCGGCGTCGCCCGGCGGCTGCCCTGGCCCCGGCGCCTGGCGCTCGTGGCCCACTATGCCGGCGTGCAGGAGATCACCGACTTCGGCGAGATGCACGTGGCCCGCGACGGCTACGTGGGCATCGCCGACGTGGGCCACGGGCTCACCACCGTGGCAGCGGTTTTCCCGGCGAGCGCCGGCCGCGACATCGCGCGCGATCCGGCCGGATATCTCCAGGCGTGGCTGGCCCGGCAGCCGCAGCTGGCGCCGCGATTCGCGCGCGCCCGCCGCGTGGACGAGGTGCGCGCCGTGGGACCCTTCGCGTCGCACGCGCGCCGCGCCTGGGCGCCCGGCGCGATGCTCGTGGGCGATGCGGCCGACTTCTTCGACCCCTTCACCGGCGAGGGCATCTACTCGGCGTTGCGCGGCGGCGAGTTGGCCGCGCACTACGCGCGTGCCGCCCTCGACGCCGCGTCGCCCGCCGAGGCCGACGTCGCGCTGGCCGCGTACCACCGCTCGCGGCGTCACGAGTTCGGCGGCAAGTGGATCGTGGAGCGCGCCATCGGTGCCGTGATCGCCAACGCTCCACTCATCAATCGCGCGGCGCGTGCCTGCGCCGCGGATCCCGACCTGGCCGACCTGCTGGTCGGCGTGGCGGGCGACTTCGTGCCGCCGCGGCGTGTCATGCGCCCCGGGTTTCTGCTACGCCTGTTCGCGCGTCCCCTTCCCGCCGCGCCGGCGGCGAGCCGCCCATGACCATCGACTCCGACACCTTTCGCGCCGTGCTCGGCCGGTTCGCCTCCGGCGTCACGATCCTCACCACCCGCGCCCCCGACGGCCACGACCACGGCATGACCGTGAGCGCATTCTGTTCGGTGAGCCTCGAACCGCCGCTCGTGCTCGCCTGCGTGGACCGCGCCGCGAAGATGCACGACCTGCTGCTGAGCCTGGACTACGTGGGATTCAGCATCCTCGCCGCCGGACAGGAGGCGCTGTCGCGGCGGTTCGCGGAACTCGAATCCGACCGATTCGAGGAGCTCGGTTTCGCGCGCGGCGAACGCGGCGTGGCGCTGTTCGAGGATGCGCTGGCCCATCTCGAGTGCCGCGTGCGCGACCGGCACGACGCCGGCGACCACACGATCATCGTGTGCGAGGTGGAGCGGGCCACCACGCGCCAGGACCGCCCCCTGCTCTACTACCGCGGCGGCTACGCGCAGCTGGAGCGCTGATGACCATCCTGACCCCCGCGCGCCGCCGGGGGTTCGAGTATCTCGACGATCCCGCCGTGCCGCCGGCGGTCCGCGAACGCTCCCAGCGCGACGTCGTCCGGTCCAACACGCTGCTCGGCGGCGCCCACGCCCTGCTCGCCGCGCTGCGGCAGGTGCTGCCCCCCGCGGGCAGCGCCGTCACGCTGCTCGACGTGGGTACCGGGCTCGCCGATCTCCCGCGCCGCGCCGCCCGCGACGCCGCCCGCCGCCGCGTGGCCGTCACCACCATCGGATACGATGCTGCGGAGTCGCTGTTGGGCAGCGGCCGCGCGCGCGCTGTCGTACGCCGTCTGCGGCGACGCCCTTGCGCTCCCCTTCGCATCCGGCAGTGTTGATATCGTCACCTGTTCGCAATTGCTCCACCACTTCGCGCACGACGACGCGGTCCGGCTGGTGCGCGAGATGCATCGCGTGGCGCGCCGCGCCGTGATCGTGAGCGACCTCCGACGGAGTTGGACGGCCATGGCGGGGTTCTGGCTCGTGAGCTTTCCCCTCGGCTTTCACGGCATCACGCGGCACGATGGCGTGCTCTCGGTGCTGCGCGGATTCACGGCGCGGGAGTTGACCGCGATCGTCGGCGAGGCGACCGGCCGCGTGCCCCGCGTGGCGCGTCACCCCGGATTCCGCCTCACCGCCACCTGGCCCGGCGGCGGCACGTGACGCACGATCCGCGGCAGGATCCGTTCAAGCTCGGCCCCATGCCGCCCACGGCGCGCATGATCACGCTCGACCGCCAGCTCGTGGCGGCCGATATGGATACCGATCTTCGCCCTGGCGCGCGACGTGGAGCGGTGGCCCGAACTGCTGCCGCACTACCGGCACGTCCGGTTCATCAGCCGCACCACGGACGGCGGCGGCGTGGTGGAGATGGCCGCCGTGCGGCCGTTCGGCCTCCTGGACTGGCCCACGTGGTGGGTGTCGGAGATGCAGGTCCAGGCCGGCGACGGCGCCCCGTGGATCCGCTATCGTCACGTCCGGGGGATTACCCGCCGAATGGAGGTCCTGTGGGCGTTTCGCGAGGACGCGGGCGGGACGATGACTACCATTCTGCATATGTGGAACGGCCCATCGTGGCCGGTGATTGGTGACGTGGCGGCGCAGCGGGTCATCGGCCCGGTGTTCGTCCACGGGATCGCCTCACGAACGCTGTCCGGCCTGGCGCGCGTCGCCGAGGGGTCGGCCGGATCAACTTCTGGGAGTCGCGCATGACGGACCGCAGGCGGGTGGTGATCACGGGCATCGGCCCCATCACGCCCATTGGAATTGCGCGCGACGGGCTGTGGGCGGGGTTGCGCCGCGAGCACAGCGCGGTGCGCACCATCACCCGGTTCGACCCGGAGCCGTTCCGGAGCCGCAACGCCGCCGAGATCGACGACTTCGATCCCGCCGACTTCATCGACCGCCGGCGCGTCCGGCGGCTCGACCGGTTCGGACAGTTCTCCGTGGCCGCGGCGCGCCTGGCCATGGAGGACGCCCATCTCGACCTCGCCGTCGAGGACCGCGAGCGCGTGGGCGCGATGATGGGCTCAGCGCTGGGCGGCGTGGCGTTCGCCGAGGAGCAGGTGCGGGTGGCGATGCGCGAGGGGATCAAGGGGGTGGATCCGTCGTTGGCGCTCACCGTGTTCGGGGGGGCCGCGAGCTGCAACATCGCCATCGAATTCGGCGTGCAGGGCCCGAACAGCACCAACGCCATGAGCTGCGCGTCGGGCACCATCGCGCTGGGCCAGGCCTTCCGCGCCATCCGCGACGGCTATGCCGACGTCATGTTCGCCGGCGCCGCCGAGGCCCCGCTGGCGCCGCTCTGCTTCGGCGCGTTTGCGATCATCCGCGCCATGTCCACACGCAACGACGACCCCACGCACGCGTCCCGTCCCTTCGACCGCGATCGCGACGGCTTCGTGATGGGTGAGGGCGCATGCGTGCTCGTGCTCGAGGAGCGCGGGCGCGCCCTGGCGCGCGGGGCGCCGGTATATGCCGAGCTGTTGGGATTCGGATTCTCGAACGATGCCCATCACATGACGGCGCCGAGACCCGACGGGTCGCAGGCGGCCCGCTCGATGCGGTTGGCGCTCGACGACGGGCACGTGGCCGCCGGCGAGGTGGCATACGTGAACGCGCACGGCAGTTCCACGCCGCTCAACGACACCACCGAGACGACCGCCATCAAGCGGGTGTTCGGCGATCACGCCGCGCGGCTGCAGGTGAGCAGCACGAAGGCGTACTACGGGCACGCGCTGGGCGCGTCCGGGGCCATCGAAACGGCCATCTGCGCGCTGGCGCTGCAGCGTGAGTGGCTGCCGCCCACGCTCAATCTCGAAGTCCCCGACGCCGCCTGCGATCTGGATTACATCCCGCACACCGGGCGCGCGGGGCGGGCCGAACACGTGTTGAGCAATTCGTTCGGATTCGGCGGGATCAACGCGGCCCTCGTGATGCGGCGCGCCGACTGAGCTTCGGGACGGCGTGCGGCGTCGTTACTGGACGCTACCCGCCGAGACGCTTAGCGTTGTGAGCATCCCGCGTGGGTTTACGCCTCCGGCCGGAGCCCTGATATGCAAGATCTCAAACGTCCCATCGTCGCCGAGTTCGTCGGCACGTTCGCACTGGTGTTCGTCGGCGGGGCGACGATCATGAACGGGTACGTGGCCAACGCTTCGGTGCCGCTCATCGACATCGCGGCGGCGCATGGGCTGATCATGGCCCTGCTGGTCACGGCCACGATGCGGATCTCCGGGCACCTGAACCCCGCCGTCACGGTGGGCACCGCGGTGGCCGGCCGGCTGAGTCCGAGCGCCGCCGTGGTGTACGTCGTCTCGCAGTGCGCGGGCGCGGTGCTCGCCGCCCTTGCCCTCAAGGCGCTCTTCCCCCCCGCGGCGGCCCACGCCGCCCGGCTGGGGGGACAGTGGGTGGCTGCCAACGTGAGCACCACCGGCGCCATCGCGCTGGAGGCCATCGCCACCTTCTTCCTGGTCTTCGTCTTCTTCGGCACGGTCGTCGATCCCCGCGGTCCCAAGGTCGGGGGATTCGCCGTAGGCCTGACCGTCACCGCCGATATCCTCGCCATCGGACCGCTCACCGGCGCCTCGATGAACCCGGCGCGGTCGTTCGGCCCGGCGCTCGTGAGCGCCAACTTCGAGGGCCACCTCATCTACTGGATCGGCCCAATCATGGGCGGGATCGTCGCCGGCCTGCTGTACGAATGGGCGTTCCTGCGCCCCGAACCCGCGAGCGCAGCGGCTGACGCGCGATGACCTCACCCGGCCAACCGTCCTCCACGCCCTCGCTGCAGGTACTCGAGCGCGAGCGTGAGCGCGTGATCACCGTGCTCTCGCGCCAGTTCGCCAACGACAACCTGTCGATCGACGAACTCGAGACGCGGCTCGAACTGGCCTACCGGGCCTCGTCGGTCGCCGAGATCCGCGCCCTGGCGTCGGACCTGCCCGACGCCGAGAACGCCGTGGTGGGGACGGCCGGGGCCGCGGTGCGGCCGGCGCCGCCGCCGTCGCAGGTGGTGCGATCGCGCATGGTCTCCCTGATGGGCAACCGCGTGCGGCGCGGCGTCTGGATCCCGCCGCAGGTGCTCGACCTGCTGGCCGTCATGTCGGACACGCATCTCGATCTGCGCGAGGCGCAGTTCACGGCGGGCGTCACCGAGATCCACGTCAAGGCGACGATGGCGGCGGTGCGCATCACCGTGCCGCCGCACGTGCACGTGGTGATCGATACGAGTTCGATTCTGGCCTCGGTGAGCGACCGCACGGATCGCGGCCCGGCGCCGCCGCATGGAGCGCCCGTGGTTCGCGTCACCGGGTGGGCCTTCATGTCGGAAGTGAAGGTGCGGCGCCGGGCGATCGACGACTGACGGGCGGTTGCGCCGTTCACGGCGAAGGTGAGCGGTGAACCCGGCGTCGAATCAGCGGAATATCAGGCCCATCACCCACCCGAAGCTGGCGATCGCGGCGGGGAGCAGCGTCAGGCCGACCGAGAAGACGAGTCCGTGGCGGAAGAGCGCCGGCCCGAGCCCGTACGTGTCGCGATTGAGCCACCGCTGGAGCAGCGATTCCACGACCCACCCCGACGAGTAGCAGACGTTGGCGGCCACGCCGTAGAGGATGGGCAGCACCCAGGGGACGCCCGGTCCTGTATGGAAGGGTCCGGGCAATGCGTGCAACAGCGACAGGGTGCCGAGCGTGACGAGCCCGGCCCCGCCGACGACGAGGTTGTACGTGAGGCGCTTGGATTCCCACCACCGCAGTAGCCGCAGCGGCGTGCGCACGAGGGACGGATCGGGAAAGAGTACCTGCACCAGGTCGGCCATAAGGGGAGAATAGCGCGGCATTTGCGGTGCTGTCAAGTACTTCGTGCCGCAAAGCGCAGGTCCGGGGATTGGTCCTGAAACGGACAGTCGGACAGTCGGACAGTCGGACAGTCGGACAGTCGGACAGTCGGACAGTCGGACAGCAAAGTTGCCTCGGTCCGTACGTCTACCGACCTACCGACCTACCGACCTACGGGTTCACCGACCTACCGACTTACCGCTTTACGGTCCCACCGCCACGTACGTCCTGTCGTACTGCTCGATGGAGCGCACGATCAGCCGCATGGCCTCCTCGCTCTTCCCCCACCCCACGATCTCCACCTTCTTCCCTTCCAGCTCCTTGTAGCTCACGAAGAACTGCGCCACTTCCTTGAGCAGGTGCTGCGGGATGTCGGCGATGTCGAAGTACTCCTGCGAGTACGGATCGTGCGTGGGCACGGCGAGGATCTTGTCGTCGGGCTCGCCCTTGTCCACCATGTGGAGCACGCCGATGGGCCGCGCGTCGATGGTGCACCCGGGAAAGGTCTCTTCCTTGAGCAACACCAGCACGTCCATCGGATCGCCGTCGTCGTGCAGCGTGCGCGGAATGAACCCGTACTCCGCCGGATAGTGGACCGCCGAGTACAACACGCGATCGAGCTTGATGAGCCCGGTGGTCTTGTCCAGCTCGTACTTGTTCCGGCTCCCCTGCGGGATCTCGATGACGGCCGTGATCACCTCGGGCGGATGCGCGCCCGGAGCCAGGTCGCGCCACAGGTTCATCATGCCGGAATGTCTCCGCGCGCGATCGCGGCGGCCGCCTCGACCGCGAAGTAGGTGATCACCACGTCGGCGCCGGCGCGCCGGATACCGAGCAGCGAGTCCATCATCACGCGCTCGCCGTCGATCCACCCGCGCTCGGCGGCCGCCTTGATCATGCTGAATTCGCCGCTCACCTGGTACGCGGCCAGCGGATATCCGGTGGCATCCTTCACGCGGCGGATGATGTCGAGGAAGGGACCGGCCGGTTTCACCATGAGCATGTCGGCGCCCTCCGCGATGTCGAGCTCCACTTCGCGCAGGGCCTCGTCGCTGTTGGCCGAGTCCATCTGGTAGCTGCGGCGGTCGCCGAACTGGGGCGTCGACTCGGCGGCGTCGCGGAACGGCCCGTAGAACGGCCCGGCGAACTTCGCGGCGTAGCTGAGGATGGGCGTGTTGACGAACCCGGCGTCGTCGAGCGCGGTGCGGATCGCGCCCACACGCCCGTCCATCATGTCGCTCGGCGCGACGATGTCGGCCCCCGCGCCGGCGTGCGACACGGCCTCGCGGGCCAGCAACTCGAGCGTGGCGTCGTTGTCCACGTCGCCGTCGCGCAGCACGCCGCAGTGGCCATGGTCGGTGTATTCGCACATGCACACGTCGGTAATCACCACGAGATCCGGCACCTCCCGCTTGAGGGCGCGCACGGCCTCCTGCACCGGGCCGGCGTCGTCCCAGGCGCTGCTGCCGGTGGCGTCCTTGTGCTCGGGGATGCCGAACAGGAGCACGCCCCCGACGCCGGCTTCGGCCGCCGCGGTGGCGTCGCGGACCAGTTCGTCCACCGACAACTGGAAGTTGCCCGGCATGGACGCCACCGGCACACGCACCTTCTTGCCGGGGCGAACGAACATCGGGAAGACGAGCTGCGAGGCCACGAGATGGGTCTCGCGCACCAGCCGGCGCAGCGGCGCGGTACGGCGGAGCCGGCGCGGACGATAGTCGGGAAAAATGGCCATTGATCGCTCTGAGTGCGGGCGCCGCCGCCGAGTGCGGCCCGGCGCCGTCCAGCGTGGAATCTACTCGGGTTGCGGCGACGGCAGGTGCTGCGCCCGGCGCAGCCCCTCGAGAATCTCCGTCGCGCCCTCGCCGCGCAGCTGATTGGCCAGTCGCACGCCGCACAGCTCCGGCTTCAGTTCGTCCAGCGCAATCTCGCCGCGCACCACGCGCTTGCCATCGAGGTCGGCAATCAGCCCGTGCAGCACGTAGCCCCCGTCCCGCGGCATGACCAGCGCCCCGATGGGCACCTGGCAGCCGCCCTCCAGCGCGCCCAGAAAGGCCCGCTCGGCGCGGATGTCGGTCATCGTGCGCTCATCGTTCAGCAGGGCCGCCAATTCGCGCATCCGCGCATCGTCGCTGCGAATCTGGACGGCGATGGCGCCCTGTCCGGGCGCCGGCAGCCAGTCGGGCGCATCGAGCGTGGCCGTGATGTGCTGCGAGATCCCCAGCCGGCGAAGCCCCGCGGCGGCCAGGATGGCGGCGTGCACGACGCCCGTATCCACCTTCTTCACGCGGGTCGGGACGTTGCCGCGCAACTCGACGATGTCCAGGTCCTGACGGTGCGCCGCCAGCTGCGCGCGCCGCCGCAGACTCGAGGTGCCGACGCGCGATCCGCGCGGCAGTTCGTCGAGCGACTCGGCCGACGCGACGTCGCCGATCACCAGCACGTCGCGCGGATCCTCGCGCTTGAGCACGGCGCCGATGGCGAGGCCGTCGGGCGACTCCGTGGGCAGGTCCTTCAGGGAGTGCACGCAGCAGTCCACCTTGCCCTTGCCCAGCGCGGCTTCGAGCTCCTTGGTGAACAGCCCCTTGGCGCCGATGGCGCTCAGCGGTTCGTCGAGCTTCTTGTCGCCGACCGTCTTGAAGGTCACCAACTCGGCGGCGTGCCCGTGCGACTCCAGCATGCTCTTCACCAGGTTGGCCTGGTAGAGCGCGAGATCTGAGGCGCGGGTGGCGATGCGAATCGGGCCTTGAGTGGTCATGGGATTTGAGTGTTTCGAGGGTGCCGAAATGTAGCCGCCGTCAGCGCCGCGCGGCCACCGTTGCCTGAATCAATCCTGCCATGGTGGACGGCGCGGCCTCGGCCCGCACTTCGAGTCCCAGATCGCGCACGGCGGCGCTGGTGATCGGCCCGATGCTCACGATGCCGGCCCGCGCCACCGCGTCGGCGCCCACGGCGTCGACGAAGGCCCGCACCGTCGAACCGGCGGTGAAGGTGACCAGATCGACCTCGCCCCGCTGGAGCCGCTCCCGCAGCGCCGCTGCCCCCTGCACATCGGGCACCGACCGGTAGAGCGGCGTGACGTCCACCGAGGCGCCCAACTCGCGGAGTCCCACCGGCAGCACCTCGCGCGCCCCGCGCGCCACCAGGTACAGCACGCGGCTTCCCTTCACGTCGTCCCGTGCGCGCAGCGCGTCGAGCAGCCCTTCGGCCACGAAGCGCCGCGGCGTGACGGCAACCTCGACCCCCAGCGCCCGGAGCGCGCTCGCCGTGGCGGGCCCCACCGCCGCGACCCGCAAGCCGGCGATCGCCCTCGCGTCCCGCCCCGCCTGGCCCAGCAGCTGCCAGAAGAAGGTGACGGCGTTCTGGCTGGTGAATACCAGCCATTGGTAGCGCGACAGGTTCCGGAGCACGTCCAGCACCGGCCCCGTGTCGAGCAGTTCCACGCGCGTGGCCGGCATCGCGATCACCTCGGCCCCCAGCGCGGCCAGCGGCTGCGTGAGCGTGTCCGCCTTGTCCGCCGAGCGCGTCACCACCACGCGCACGCCGGCCAGCGGCTGCGCCGTCGAATTCGAACCGGGCTGTGATGGGTGGTCGGGCATGCGGCTACCAGGCGGCAAGTCGTAACAGGGAACTGTTGGAAGATAGTGCGACCATGGACAGCAGGCAGTGAGCAGTGAGCAGTCAGCAGTCAGCAGTCAGCAGTCAGCAGTCAGCAGTCAGCAGTCAGCAGTCAGCAGTCAGCGGTTAGCAGTTGGCAGTTCGCCGTTGGCAGTT
The DNA here is from genome assembly GCA_963822945.1 of uncultured Gemmatimonadaceae bacterium. GTDB lineage: Bacteria > Gemmatimonadota > Gemmatimonadetes > Gemmatimonadales > Gemmatimonadaceae > JAGWRI01. The sequence goes on from CAWGJO010000035.1 coordinate 23,396, forward strand.
CGCCGTTGGCAGTTCGCAGTCGCCAGTCGCCAGTTGCGCAGTTGCCCCCCTTCCCGCGCGCGACCCGAAACCTTGCCGAGCGACCATCCAATTCGCAGTATCTGTCATCCTTCCGATTCCCCGCGGTTTCGGTCCTGCGCAGTTCATGCCCTGCGCAGTCTCGGCCCTGCGTCGTTTCGGTCCTGCGCCGTTTCGGCCCTGCGCTGTCTCACTCTTTCCGCTTCTTCTTATGAGTGATATCTCCGTCCTCCTCCAGGAAAACCGCAAGTTCCCCCCGCCGGCCTCGTTCAAGGCCACCGCCGTGGTTTCCGATCCCGGCATCTACGAGAAGGCCGCGCGCGACATTCCGGCCTACTGGGCGGAGCAGGCGAAGGAACTCGAGTGGATCGAGCCGTTCAAGACCGTGCTCGATTGGAAGCCGCCCCATGCCCAGTGGTTCGTGGGCGGCAAACTCAACGCCTCGGTCAACTGCGTGGACCGGCACGTGCGCGGCGTGCGCCGCAACAAGGCGGCGCTGATCTGGGAGGGCGAGCCGGGCGACCGCCGGACCTATACGTACTGGGATCTGTTCGTGAAGGTCAACAAGTTCGCCAACGTGCTCAAGTCGTTGGGCGTCCGGCGCGGCGACCGGGTGGCCATCTATCTGCCGATGATCCCCGAAGCGGTGATCGCGATGCTTGCCTGCGCGCGCATCGGGGCGCCGCACTCCGTGGTGTTCGGCGGGTTCTCGCCCGAGTCGCTGCGCGATCGCATCAACGACGCGCAGTGCAAGCTGCTGATCACGGCCGACGGCGGCTACCGTCGCGGTGGCATCGTGCCGCTCAAGCGCAACTGCGACAAGGCGCTGGAGGAGACGCCGTCCATCCAGAACGTCGTGGTCGTGCAGCGGCGTCCCGGCGCCGGCGGCGACGAGGCCTTCGCCGAAATGAAGGAAGGGCGCGACCACTGGTGGCACCGGCTCATGCGACAGGCCGGGCAGTGGTGCGAGCCGGAAGCGATGGACGCCGAAGACGTGCTGTACATCCTGTACACCTCCGGCACCACGGGAAAGCCCAAGGGCATCGTCCACACCACGGGCGGCTACATGGTGGGCACCACCACCACCACACGGCAGGTGTTCGACCTCAAGGAGGACGACGTCTTCTGGTGTACGGCCGACGTGGGGTGGGTGACCGGCCACTCGTATCTCACCTACGGTCCGCTCTCGAACGGGGCCACCTGTGTCATGTACGAAGGCGCGCCCGACTGGCCCGAGAAGGACCGGTTCTGGGAGATCTGCGAGAAGTACGGCGTGACCATCCTCTACACCGCGCCCACCGCCATCCGCGCGTTCATGAAGTGGGGCCAGAAGTATCCGGCCAAGCACGACCTGTCGCAGCTCCGGCTGCTCGGGTCGGTGGGCGAGCCGATCAATCCCGAGGCCTGGATGTGGTACCACAAGGTGATCGGCGACGAGCGCTGTCCGATCGTCGATACCTGGTGGCAGACCGAGACCGGGGCGATCGTGATCTCGCCGCTGCCCGGGCTCACCGCCACGCAGCCGGGGAGCGCGACCCGCCCCCTGCCCGGCTACGTCGCCAAGTTGCTCGACTCGGAGGGGAAGGAGTTGTCCGTGGGCGGCGGCCTGCTGTCGCTCACCCACCCGTGGCCGTCGATGCTCCGCACCATCTGGGGCGACGACAAACGCTACGTGGATACCTACTTCTCCAAGTGGCCGGGCGCCCCGACCTCTACTTCCCCGGCGACGGCGTGAAGCTCGATGCCGAGGGCTACTACGTGATTCTCGGACGCGTGGACGACGTGCTGAACGTGGCCGGCCACCGCATCGGGACCATGGAAGTGGAGTCCGCGCTGGTGGAGCACCCCGCTGTGGCCGAAGCCGCCGTGGTGGGCAAGGCGCACGAACTCAAGGGACAGGCGCTCTCGGCGTTCGTCACGCTCCGCGAAGGCTTCAAGCCCTCGCCGGCGCTGCAGGACGAACTGCGCGACTTCGTGGGCGACAAGATCGGCGCCATCGCGAAGCCCGACGACGTGCTGTTCTCGGCCGACCTGCCCAAAACCCGGTCGGGCAAGATCATGCGCCGGCTGCTGCGCGACATCGCCGAGGGACGAGCATTGGGTGATACGACGACGCTCGCGGATCCGACGGTGGTGGCGAGGTTGAAAGAGCAGTATGAAGCAACCGAAAGCTGAAACGGCGAACTGAGAACCAGCGCAGGGCCGGTACGGCGCAAGACCGAAACGACGCAGGGCCGGTACGGCGCAGGGCCGAAACGACGCAGGGCCGATACGGCGCAGGACCGATACGGCGCAGGGCCGATACAGCGGGGAATCGGAAGGGGGTAAACAGCGGATGGTGTGAAAGGGCGGGATGATCTCGAGAGATCGCCCCGCCCTTTGACTGTCCGACTGTCCGACTGTCCGACTGTCCGACCGTCCGACCTACCGACCTACCGACCTACCGACCTACTGCTGTTCTGTCGCCGCCCCGGCCTTCAACAGCGCCGGCTTCACGGGCAGCTTGCGCACCCGCACGCCCGTCGCGTCATAGATGGCATTGAGCAGCGCCGGCGCGAAGGCCGGAACCCCGGGTTCACCCACGCCGGTTGGCGACTCGTGGTTCTGTACCAGGTGGACCTCGACCTGCGGCATCTCGTTCATCCGGACCACCTTGTAGTCCGTGAAGTTGCTCTGCTGCACGGCGCCGTTCTTCACCGTGATCTCTCCGTACAGCACCATGCTCAGCGCCCAGCCGATGGCGCTCTCCACCTGGGCCACCACGGTGTCGGGATTGATGAGCTGGCCGCAGTCGAAGGCGCACACCACGCGGTGCACCTTGACCTTGCCGTCCGCCGGCACTTCCGCTTCCACCACCTGGGCCACGAGCGTGCCGTCGTAATCGTAGTAGGCAAAACCGCGTCCGCGGCCGGCGGCGGGCTTGGTGGCCCACCCCGCCTTGTCGGCGGCCAGCTGGATCACGTGCTGTGCACGCGGATTGCTCTTGAGCATGGCGAGCCGGAACTGCACCGGGTCCTTGCCCGCGGCGCGCACGCATTCGTCCATGAACGCTTCGTTGCAGTAGCCGTCCTGCGAGTTCGCCACCGACCGCCAGAACCAGATCGGCACCGGACTCTCCACGAATACCATGTCGAGCTTGTAGTTCGGGAATCTCGTACTGCGGCGGTTCCGCGGCGTCGAAGTGGCGGCCGCCCGCCCGCGACGGAAAGGCGTACGCCTCGAGCGACGGCCCCACCACGCGATCCTCCCAACTCACGAGATTCCCGCCGGCGTCGAGCACCGCCCGCATGCGCTGGACGCCGTCCACGCGGTAGTAGCCGTGCTGGATGTCCTCCTCGCGCGACCAGGTGACCTTCACCGGCCGGCCGGCGGCCTTGGAGAGTTGCACCGCCTCGATGGCGTAGTCGGTCTGCGACCGGCGTCCGAAGCCGCCGCCGAGGAAGGTCATATGCACGTGGACGGTATCGGGCGGCACGTTGAGGAACCGCGCCACCGCGGTGCGGATGCTGTCCGGCGATTGCGACCCGGCCCAGACCTCCACGCCATCGGCACGGACGTCGGCCGTGCAGTTCATCGGCTCCATGGGCGCGTGCACGAGCAGCGGATACTCGTAGACCGCCTCCACCGTCTTCTCGCCCGCGCCGGCGGCGCGCACGGCGCCCTTGCTCGCCGTGACGCCGGCGTTGGCATCGTCGTTGATCCGCGCGTGATAGCTCGCGCTCGCCGCGGCCGTGGAGTACTGCCCGTTCGGCCCCGGATCCCAGTCGATCACCAGCGCGTCGCGACCCTTCATCGCCGCCCACGTGTCGTCGGCCAGCACCGCCACGCGCGCCGGCAGCAGCCGCTCCACCGCGTCGAGCTTCACCACCTGCCGCACGCCCGTCACCGCGCGCGCCTTGCCGTCGTCCACGCTCCGCAGCGAGCCGCCGAACGCCGGGCAGCGGGCGATGCTGGCGTACAGCATGTTCGGCACCCGGACGTCGATGCCGAATTCCGTGGTGCCGTTCACCTTGTCCGGGATGTCGAGCCGGGGAGTGGACTTGCCGAGAATGCGGAAGGTGCCGGGGTCCTTCAACGGCACCTCGCCACTCGGCACGGGCTGCCTGGCCGCGAGCGGCGCCAGCTCCCCGTAGGTCGCGGTGCGCTTGGACGGTCCGTGGGTCACCACGCCGGCCATCGTCGAGCACTGCGACGCCGGCACGCCCCACTTCGTCGCCGCCGCCCCTACCAGCATCGCACGCGCGGTGGCACCCGCCCGGCGCAGCGGCATGTACGAGCTGCGGGTGCTCCGGCTGCCGCCGGTGCTGGTGTCGTACTTGCCGTTGGTCGGCGCCCGCGCCACCCGCACCTTGCTCCAGTCGGCGTCGAGTTCCTCGGCCACGATCATCGGCATCGCGGTCCACACCCCCTGGCCCATCTCCGACTTGGCGGACTGGATGGTGACCGTGCCGTCCGTGTCGATGCTCAGCCAGAGGTTCGGCGTCCATCCGCCGGGAGCGATCCCGGGAGTGGCCGGGTTGAGCGTGGCGGCCAGCGCGTCGAGCGTGCTGAAGCCGAGCATGAATGCGGCGCCGGTTCCGGCCGAGGCGGCCACGAACTGGCGGCGACTGATGGTCTTCTTGCTCATTTGGCCTCCCCATTGCCGGCCGCCCGGTGGATGGCGCGGCGGATGCGCAGATACGTGGCGCAGCGGCAGATGTTGTCGCTCATGCCGTTGTCGATGTCGACGTCGGTGGGGTGCGGGGTGGACGCCAGAAGCGCCGCCGCCGCCATGAGCTGCCCCGACTGGCAGTAGCCGCACTGGGGCACCTGCTCATCGACCCAGGCCTGCTGGAGCCGGCGGCCGACGTCGGAGGCGGCGAGGGCTTCGATGGTGGTCACCTCGTGCCCCGCGGCGTCGGCGATCGACCACTGGCACGACCGCGCGAAGTCGCCGTCCACGTGGACGCTGCACGCCGCGCACGCGCCGACGCCGCAGCCGAATTTCGTGCCGGTCAGTTGCAGCTTGTCGCGCAGCACCCAGAGGAGTGGGGAGTCGGCGTCGGCCGTGACGGTATGCTTGGTGCCGTTCACGGTGAGAACGAAGGATGGCATGGGACTCACTCCAGTGGCGGCGCCGGACGACCGGCGCCGCGAACGGGGATTCCAGACGCGCCCCACCGGAAGGGACGGGCGTCCGACCTGCTACTCGCTTATTACTGTGCGCGCCTGGGCGCGATAGTCAAGCAACGCCAGCGCGAAGAGTACGACCACGATCGTGGCCGACCCCACGCACCAGCGGCAGATCGCATGGATGCGGAACAGCTCGACGTAGGTGAGCCAGCCGCTGAACAGCACGCCCCATCCGGTGAGTCCCACCAGAGCGAGCGAGAGGCGCGGATCGTCGACGAACCGCTCGTTGACGGCGGCCATCGCGACCGCGAACACCAGCACGTAGTACGCCGCGCCCCACACCGCGACGTGAATGCCCAGCAGCCGCGACCAGCGGCTGGTCTGGACCAGCTCGCAGCTCCCGCTGCCGCACGCGAGCGTGCCGATGTATCCCAGATCGTGCAGGGAGAGGTAGGTGGCCAGCAGCACGCCGCACAGCGCGAGCATCGCCAGCACCATGCGCTTCGTCATTTCTTCCCGGCGGCCTTCTTGGCGGCGATCGCGGCCTCGACGTTGGCCTTGAACTGGTCGTACGTCTCGTACCCGCCGATCACCTTGTTCCCGAACACGAACGTCGGCGTCTGATCCAGCTGCCGGCTCTCGGCCAGCGTCTCATTGGCCTGAATCTGGGCCTGGTACTTCTTGTCCTTCACGCACTGGTTGTACTCGTCCATGTTCAATCCGATCCCCTGGGCGACGCCGGCGAGCACGTTGTCCGGCCGGTCGGTGGCCTCGGAATTCCACCGGTCCTGGTTCTGGTAGATCGCATCGTGCATCTGCCAGAACTTGCCCTGGTCGCCGGCGCACCACGCGGCGCGATGGGCGTTCCAGGTGTTCCGGTGCATGGAAAGCGGGAAATCGATGAACCGGATGCTCACGACGCCGGAGTCGATGAGGTGGGTGCGGATGTCGGGCTCGATGAGCGTGGCGAACTGCCCGCACGCCGGGCACTCGAAATCGGCGAACTCGACGACCTCGAGCTGGGCGCTGTCGCTCCCCTCCAGGTGCCCCCGGGCGGTGAGCTTGGGCAGCGAGCTGTCCCACTGGGTGGCCGCCCCCTTGGGCTTGGCCGCCAGATACGACAGCGCGCCGATGCCGACCACGGCGATGGCCCCGATCAGGATGTAGAACCCGCGCATCGCCGGGTTCTTGCTCGATTTGGCCGCGGTGGATTTCTTCTTTGCCATTTCTTGTCGTCGCCCTCGGCATGACGCCGTGCAGTGGGGAGGCCGCGGTCGCGGCGGGGTTTCCCAAACCTAGGCGGCGCTTGCGGGGCCACGCAAGCAACGGCCACACGGCGTGTTGGAGCTCCTGCGGCGCCAGATGAACAGCCGCCGCGCCTCGGATCCGGGAGCGAGACCCAAGATCTGCAGAAGTGCGTCCATTTCATTAGATTAGAACCGTTCAGCTACTTCCACCCTTCACTAGGTTAAATGGCTAAGAGCAAGAATAGACGCAGCGGGCCGGCCGCTTCCGCGATGCCGAGCCCCTTTGAGGAAGCCCGAGACGAACTGTTCCAACACATCATTCGCTGCGATGTCATCGGATCTGCTCCGGAGCACCAGCAGGAATGGTTCGACGATACCATGAAGTACATGGCCGACCGGTATCCGGAACTGGCCGAGCGCGATTTCGAAGAGCTCAAGAAGCTCGGATCGCGGTTCGCACAGCCTCCGAAGACGAACCCGGCAGCCGAAGAAGCGGGAGCGGCGAGCGCGGCCTGACGGTCGTCGTCAGCGCCACACGGTGTGCGTTCGACGCAGTACGACGCCGAATCGCACCCCGCCGCCGAACCCCAGTTGGTACGCCACGCGAACACCGTGGTTCACCGGCCCCTCGAAGTCCAGTACGCCCGTGAGATACGGGCGTACTTTGTCGCCCGCTTCATAGCGGAGGCTCACGCCTCCGGCCAGCGAGAGCGCCCAGTGCTGCTGCCCGAACGGGTCCAGTAGCAGCCGCATCAGCGCGTCCGCTCGCCCGGTGCCGCGGAGTACCCCATTCCGGCGGAGCGCCCCCCGGCGGCGTCCAGTTCCACGCGCTGGTAGTAGCCGGCGCCCAGATTCACTCCGCCCCCCACCTGAACGCTGTACGGGGCTGCGCCGAGGATGTCGGCGCGGAACTCGGGCCGTGGCGCGATGCGTTGGGCGTCGAGCCGTGCCCCGGCCCCCGCCAGAACCAGCAGCGCGGCTGCCAGCGTCCGTCCCATGTGCCTCATCGCGCCCGGCCGCGCCATAGCGCCAGTGTGTAGTCCACCACCGACCAGCAGGACGCAACGAAGACCGCGGCCAGCAGCGCCGGTACCCACGCCGGGCGCGTCATGATGGCCACGAACGTCGCCAGCTGCAGCACCGTCACCACCTTGCCCGACCACCGCGCCCGGAACTCCACCGGCCGGAGCCAGGGAATGATCCGCGCCACCAGAAACCCCACCGCGGTCATCAGATCGCGGAAGATGATCACGAAATAGCCGAGCGTGCCGATGCCACCGGTGAACAGGAAGGTGGAGACGGCCGTGAGCACGAACACGCGGTCGGCGATCGGATCGAGCAGCGCGCCCCAGCGGCTCGTCACGCGGGCGCGACGGGCAATGTACCCGTCCAGGAAATCGGTCACCGCCGCCAGGCCGATGAGCAGCACGCGACTCTCCACCGCATCGGTGCCGACGAATGCGCCGGCCATGAGCAGCCGTGAGAGCGAGATCCAGTTGGGGACCTGCCGGAGCCCCCGCCGTGCGTGCATGGCCCAAACCTAAGGAGCCCTCGCAGTGCTTGCCACCGCCAGACGGCCGTCCTAGCTTGCCACTTCCGCCCAGACAGCCGAGGTCCGGATGCCGGAAGTGATGGAACTCTTGCGCGGCGTGGCCATCTTCAAGGATCTCGACGACGCCGAGCTCCAGTCGGTGGCCGAGATATGCAAGGAAGAGCGGTTCGTCTCCGGCGCGTACATCTTCCGCGAGGGCGAATCGGGGAACCGCCTCTACCTGATCACCGACGGCGAGGTGCGGATCAGCCGCGACGTGCCGGGCAGCGGCGAGGAGGCTCTGGCCGTGCTCAAGCCGGGCGCGCTGTTCGGCGAGATGGCGGTGTTCGACCGGACCGAACGCTCCACGCACGCGATCTCGAATGGGGGCACGACGGCGCTGACGATCAGCCGGCCCGACTTCGAGATGCTGCTCGACTTCGACCGCGAACTCGCCCGGAAGGTGCTGTGGGCAGTGGTGCGGCTGCTCTCCACCCGGCTCCGCCAGACCAACGACTCGCTGCGGTCGTTCCTGGCGATGTCGATGTTCTGAGGGCCGGCGCGCGCGTGGCGGCCACGTTCACGCACCTGACGGCCGACCTCTCGGGCGTTCGCGAGGAGCAGTTGCGCGACCTCACGCTGATCACGGGCCTGCTGATCGCCGCCACGGGCGGCGCCGGCCTCACCACGCTGGCGCCTCCGGTGCTGCACGCGCGCCCGCAGGGCGGACTCTCGGCCGTGCTGCTGCTCGAGCCCGGCCAGCTCGTGGTGCATGCCTTCCCCGAACGGAGCCGTCTCATCGTCGACCTGCTCACGCTCGCCACGCAGCAGCCGCTCCGCGCGCTCGAGGTGTTCACGCGGCGGCTGTCCCCCCGCGACGTGCGCACGGAAGTCCGCCCCGTCGGGTAGGACCCTGCGGCCGACCCGGCCGCGCTCACACCGGCTGGCCCACCCCCCGCACGATCCCCTCCACGCGGCGCTCGGGATCGAAGTACTGTTGCGCGAGCGCCTGCATCTGCTCGCGCGTCACGCCGCGCACGCGATCCTCGAACTCGGTGAGCGCCGAGAGGTTGCCCTCCATCCACGCCGCGATCACGTCGTTGAGCACCGCCGATCCACGCTGGAGCCGGATGGCGTGCGCGCCGAGCGCGTAGGTCTGCACGTGCGCGAGCTCGTCCGCGGTCACCGGCGCCTCGCGCAGCTTCCGGAACTCGTGCAGCAGGCCGGCGCGGGCCACGTCCTCCTTGTCCGGCGACATCGCGATGTAGGCGCCGAACGCGCCGGCGAGCTGCCGTTCCGACGAGAACGCGTGCACGGTATAGGCCAGCGACTGGCGCTCGCGCAGTTCGTCGAAGAACCGCCCGCCCAGCCCGCTGGCGATGCCGGCGATGAGCCCCGCCGCGAAGCGCGCATCGTCCCGCCGCGACGGCCCCGGAAAGAGCATCAGCAGCGCGGTCTGTGCCTTGTCGCGCGCCTCCACCGCCGTGGCGATTCCCTCGGGCCACGTGGGCGCGGCCGGCTGCGGAAATTCGGCGTAGGTGAGGTCGGCGAACGCGCGGGCCGCCGCGTCGGCCAGCGCATCGGGGTCGGCGTCGCCCACGATCCCCACCACGGCGGTGGAGCGCAGCGCGCGCGTCGCATGCCAATCGCGCACGGCCTCGACGGTGATGGCCCGCAGCGAGGCTTCGGTACCGCCGGGCGAGCGTCCATACGGATGCGACGGGAATGCAGCGCCGAGCGCGAGACGCATCGGGTAGCGATACATGTCGTCGCGCATCGAGATGACCTCGGAGATCGCGGCGTCGCGTTCGGTGCCCACCGCCTCGTCGGGGTGGGTCGCGTGCTGCGCGATGTCGGCCACCAGCGCCAGCGCCTCGTCGTACCGCGCCGCCGGCACCGAGATCGACCATCCGAAGGTCTCCCCGCCGGCGATCGGACTCACCGATCCGCCCAGCCGTTCGGCGGCCTCGGCAATCTCCTCCGCCGACCGCGTCTCGGTGCCTTTGACCGCCGTGCGGGTCATCAGCATCGTGAGTCCGGCCATGTCGGCGGGCTCGTCGACCGCGCCGCCCTGCATGAACACGCCGACGCGCGTCATCGGCGCGCCCGGCTTGCGCCGCACGAGTACCGGGACGCCGCGCGCCGTGCGGTACACCCGGACCCCTGCTTCCTCGCGCTCGAACGTCGCGCCGGGCCGGCCCGCCGTCGAGGCGTCCGGCCGCCGCGGGACCACCGGCGGCCTGGGGGCCGGGCCCACCGTGGCCAGCAGCGCCCGCATTGCCGCCGCGTCGCTCGCCACCTCGGCCGACGCGCGCGGACGATACGTGATCACGCCCGCGCGGTCCGGATCGAGATACCGGCGCGCCACCGTGGTCAGGTCGTCGGCCGTGCACGCCATCGTCCGGTCGTAGAACTCGTCGCCCAGGCGCCAGTCGCCCAACGCCTCCCATTCCGCCAGATGATTGGCCTGCCCTTCCATATCCTCCAGCCGGCGGATGACGCGCGCCTCGACGATGCTCCGGGCACGTTCCACCTCCGCGGCATTGATCCCGTATTCGCGAATGCCGAGCAGTTGGCGCCAGGTGGCCCGCGCGGCCTCGGTGAGCGTCTCCGGCTGTCCCTCGCCGTGCACCACGAACACGCCCACTTCGGTGGGCGCGTAGTTGTACGCCGTGATGGACGACACGAGTTTCCGCTCGCGCACGGCGCGGTAGAGCCGCGACGCACGCCCGGTGGCGAGTACGGTGCCGAGCAGGTCGAGGGCCGGCGTGTCGGGGTGCCGGGTGGGAACCGTGCGCCACCCGAACGCGAGCTGTGCCTGCGCGACGTCGCCCGTCAGTTCGCGATACCGGAAGTCCGCCGCACCATCCTCCACCGGTCCCGGCGAGCGGTCGGGTTCCCCGGCCGGCGCGGCGCCGTAACGCGCTTCGATCTGCTGCATGGCCTCGTCGACGTCGACATCGCCGACCACCGTGAGGATGGTGGTGCTGGGCCGGTAGAAGTTCCGGTAGAAATCCATGAGGTCGCCGCGCGACAGCCGGCGCAGCCCCTCCTCGCGGCCGATGCGCCAGCGGCGGATGCGATGCCGGTCGAACAGCAGTTCGTGCAGCGTCTCGGTGGCCACGGCGCCGGGGTTGTCGGCCTTGCGCTTCGCCTCCTGGATGATGACTTCCAGTTCGCGCGACAGCTCGCCGGCGTCGATCAGCGAGTTCGCATAGGCATCGGCCTGGATGTCGAGCGCCTCGGCGAATCCCGAGGCCGGCACGACGGTGTAGTAGACGGTGTGGTCGTAGATGGTGCCGGCGTTCAGGTAGCCGCCCACCGCCTTGGTCTGCTTGGCGATCTCCCCCACGCCGCGCCGCGCCGTACCCTTGAAGTACATGTGCTCCAGCACGTGGGCGATACCCGCGACGTCGTCGGTCTCGTCGAAGTAGCCCGCCTTCACGTAGGTCACGATCGCCGCGACCGGCGCCGAGGAATCGCGGCGCACCAGCACGGTGAGTCCATTGCGCAGCACGCGGCGGTGCACGGTGCGCGGGTCGAGCAGTTCAGTCATCGAGCGTCGAGGTGATCCGCGGCCGCGCCGGGGGGTGCGAGGCGACGAGGGGTTCGAAGGGTGCCGCGATCAGTGATGCAGCGTGTCGGGTGGCGTGGACGCACTCACGCACGAGGTCCACACGCCGGGACCCGCGCGCGTGATCCATCGCTCGCCCTCGTCGATCCGTCCCAGCCGGATCAGCGTGCACCCCAGGTATCCCATGGACGCCGGATCGTCGGGGTTGGCGGAAACGGCGCGCACGTAGAATTTCCGCGCGAGGTCGTAGTTGCCCACCTGGTACAGGTAGGCCCCCATCTCACGCAGGGCGATGGCATTGGTGGGATCGGCGGTGAGCGCGAGTTGGAGTTCCGCGTTCGCGGCCGGCAGGTTGCCGGCGTCGCGCGCGATGCGCGCGAGGTACACGTGCGCCACCACGTAGTCGGGATCGATGAGCAGGGCGCGCCGGAAGTCGGCGGCGGCGGAGTCGCGATTGCCGGCGTCGAATTCGGCGATGGCGCGATTCACCACCGCGTCGCGGCGCGGGCCGCCGAACCAGTAGTAAGCCGCGCCGCCGATCAGCCCGAGCACCACGAGCGACACGAGCGCCGTCCAGAGTCGGGCGCGTGAGCGCGCCGGCGCGGCGGGGGGCGCGAACTCGGGCATCAGCGGCGAACGGCGCGTGCCGCCGGGCGGCGTGGGATCGAGGACCGCCCCCGCCCCCGCCCCCGCGGCCGGCGTCCGGCTGCCGGCCCGTCCGGTCCCGACCGGCACATCGAACGCCGCCATGGCGTGGCGGGCCGCGTCCACGTCCTCGGCGGTGGGGCGATACCCGGCATCCTGCGTCCGATCGCGGGCGGCGTGGAATGTGGCCAGCGCGTTCGCCTGGTCGAACGTCAGGAACTGGCGCTGGCGCGCCTCACGCACCAGTTCGGTCCCGGTCGCCGAACTCCCGCCGAGCAGTGCGCGGAGCGCCGTCTCGACCGCCGTCCACGCCTCGAGCAGATCGGCGGCGACATCCTCGGGGTGCCGGGACACATCGAGGCGAGCAATAGCGGCGCGCGCGCCGGCCAGGGCGGGCGCGGCCGGAGACCCGTCGGGGATGCTCACCGCACGATGCGCAGCAGGCCCGCGCGCGCGCTCGCCCGCAGGAAGCTCTCCGCATCGTGGCTGGGAAGGCGGATGCCCGTCTGCCGGAATACCGAGCGGGCCCGTCCCTGCATATAGTCCTCGAGCGTGGCCGCCGTGTCGACGCGCTCGGCGTCCCGCATGCGGATCACGATCTCTTCCCACGACCCCTCGTAGCTGGTGCCGTCGCCGCCCACCACCTGGTGCGCCGGCACGCCGGCGGCCTCATCGCGGTCGGCGAGTCCGGTGAGGAGCGCGCCGAAGATCTCGAGCTGGTTGCGCGGCCCACCGTCGTCATCGTCCGCCGACTCGTCGTCGGCGTCCAACTCCACGAGCAGCGTGTCCACGTCGTCCAGATCCTCGCCGAGTTCCGTGAGCCGCGCATGCCACGGCGTCAACTCGCCGTCGTTCTCGTCGAGGTTGTACACCGACCGCTTGAGCTCGATGATCCGCCAGATGCCCAGCTCGTCCCAGTGATCTTCGGGGCGCGTCCGCTCGAACTGATAGAGCGCGCCCTCGTACTCCGACTGATCGTAGAGAATGTTGGCCAGGTAGATGCGGGCCTCGGCGTGGTCGGAATCGAGCTGCAATGCGTGGCGCAGCGCCTCGACCGCCGCGACGTCGTCGGCCAGGCGATGCTGCGCGTACCCCACGCAGGCGCGCGCCTCCGCCATCTCCGGCGCCTGGGCCACCGCCTGATTGAAGAACTCGAGCGCCAGCTGGAACAGCTCGGGCCGCTCGCGGCTGGACGCCTCGCGGAACAACGCCCGACCCACCTGCAGCATGAGATCGAGATCGTCGCTGTAGCCCAGTTCGAAGATCCGGGTGAAGCACCGAACCGCGGCGTCCTGCTGCCCGAAGCGCAGCAGCGTCTCGCCGAGCCCGGCCAGCGCGTCCTCGTGCTCGGGTTCGAGCACCAACGCTTCTTCGAAGCTCCGCCGCGCCCACGCGAATTCCTCGCGCGCCAGACGGGCGTACCCCACCCCGATGTGCAGTTCGACCGAATTCGGGTAGAGGGTCAAGCCCTCCCGAAGCACATTCAGCGCGTCGTCGTACAACCCCTCGTTGTAGAGTTGGTGGGCACGTTCGTCGTACTCCTCAGAACTCAGGAACGGGGTGGGCATGAGAACGTAGACCTCCAAAGCGAGGGGGCATGCCTATAGTACAATCACCCAACGGCGAAGTTCAACGGTAATTTTTGCACCGACCGGCGGGATTTTGGTGATGTTACGGGGTCGTGGGGAGTACGCGTGCGATTGCCCCCGCCAGCCGCGCGTTCTGTTCCAGTAATGCAAGGTTCACCTTGAGTGACCGTCCGTGCGTGACCGTGGTCACCGCCGCCAACAGATAGGGTGTCGCAGCGGCGCCGCGCACGCCGTCCGCGCGCGCCGCCGCAATGGCACGCTCCACCGCCCGTTCCACCTCGTCACGGGGCAGCGCAACGTCCGCAGGCGGCGGTTGCACCACCAGCAGCGCCTGGTCCCGCCCCAGCGCGCGCTGCGCGCGGAAGATCTTCGCCACGTCCTCGGCGGACTCCGCGCGGGCCGTGAGGCGAATGCCAGTGTCGGCCGTGTAGAAACCCGGAAGATCCGAGGTTTGATAGCCGACGACCGTCACGCCGAACGTTTCCAGGCGCTCCATGGTGGCACCCAGGTCCAGGATCGCCTTCGCGCCGGCACAGACCACGACCATCGGCGTGCGCGAGAGTTCGAGCAGGTCGGCCGATTCGTCGAACGGCGGCTCGCGATGGACGCCGCCGATACCGCCGGTGGCGAATACCGAGACGCCGGCCCGGTGCGCGAGCGCCAACGTGGCGGCGACCGTCGTCGCGCCATCGGCCTCCTGTGCCATCGCCACCGGGAGATCGCGCGCCGAGACCTTCCGCACGTCGCGGCCCGCCAGGAAGCGCTCCAATTCATCGGGCTCGAGTCCCAGCGCCGGCGTGCCGCGCACCACCGCCGCCATCGCGGGGTGGGCACCCTCGGCGCGGACGGCGGCGCTCATGCGATCCACGCACTCGCGGTTGGCCGGCGCCGGCAGCCCCTGGGCGATGACCGACGTCTCCAGCGCCACCACGGGCTGTCCGGTTTCGATGGCCCGGCGCAGGTCGGGCAGCAGGCGAATCACGCGGGGTCGAACGCCTCGGCCTTGCGCGAATCGAGCACGTCGCGCTCGCCGGAGGTCGGATCGTAGATCGCGATGACCTTGATCGTTTCCCCCTCGTACGCGTCGAACTCCTTGCCCTGGCCCTTCGAGACGCGGATCTCGTGTCCGTCCTCGAAGCGCAGCACCACGAGCGGGTGCTCGGCGTTCACGTACCGGCGGCGGAGGCGATTGGCGGTGGGTTTCTTCATGGCGATTCGAACGGTTCGAACGGTGAGGGGGTCAGGGAGCACCGGTTGCCTGATACTCGCGCCAGCGGTCCGCGGTCAGCGCCTCGTCCATCATGGCGACCACGGACTCGAGTTCGTCGTCGCGCGTGTAGAAGTGCGGGGCGACGCGGATGCCGGCGTTCGGCCGGAAGTCCACCAGCACGTCCCGCGACAGAAGATACTCGGAAACCTCGTAGGCATGGGGCACGTCGAACGCCACCGTTCCCCCGCGGCGCGCGGGGTCGCGCGGCACTCGCACGGGATATCCACGGGCGTCGGCCAGTTCGATGAGCCGCGCCGTCTGCCGCATGCTCTTGGCCCGGATGGCCGCCACGCCGGCGCGCCGCACGAGGCGCGGGCCCTCGATGGCGGCATACAGCGCGGGAATGGCGGGCGTGCCGTTGAGCCACCGGTACACGCCCGGCGCGTGCGTCATCTCCGGCTCGAAGGCAAACGGATGCTCGTGCGCCAGCCATCCGGTGAGCGCCGGCTCCAGCGCAGTCTGCACGCCGGGGGCCACGTACAGAAAACATCCGCCGGGCCCGCCACACAGCCATTTGAGCACGCCCCCGGTGAGGAAGTCCGCGCCCAGCGCCTTCACGTCCACCGGGATCACCCCCACGGCATGGAAGGCGTCGAGGGAGAGCAGCGCGCCCATCTCGTGCGCGCGCCTGGCGATGGGCGCCACATCCATCACGAACGCCGACCGGAACAGCACGTGCGAGATGCACACCAGCCGCGTCCGCTCGTCGATGGCCGCCATGACGGCGTCGGCGTCCACGCTGATGCCGTCAGCGGCCGCCGGCACGACCACGATCTCGGCGCCGAGCCGGGTGGCCAGCCGGTCGTACACGTAGCGCACCGACGGGAAGTCGAGTTCCGTCATGACGATCCGGTTGCGCTCGGGCGGGTAGTCGAGCGCCGAGAGCACCGACGCCTGGCCCAGCGTGACGTTGCCCACCATCACCACCTGGCCGGCGTCGGCGCCGATGAGGGGCGCGATCTCGTCGCCCACCGCGCCGGGCATCGCCCACCAGCGGCGGCCCCAAGCGCGCACTCCCTGTTCGGCCCACTCGTCGACGTACTCCGCCAGCCGTTCGGGGACGGCGCGCGGCATGGCGCCGAGCGAATTGGACACGAGGTACGTGGTGTGCTCGAGAATCGGGAATTCGCCGCGATAGGCGAGGAGCGAATCGGTCATGGGTTTCCGGAGGTCACGATGCGCGCCGCGCGGGCGCGGCGCGTGGAGACGAACACCAGACTCGCCACCGCCAGGACGAGGCCGGCCACGCGCCACTCGCGCAACGTGACGGACGAGAGGAGGGCGATGACGAGCAGGCCGGCGACGACGGGAATCACGTTGCCGCCGGGCAAACGGAACGGCTCGCCGGCCCCGCGCACGTCGCGCCGGTGGAGTTCGAACGCCGCGGCGCAGCATCCGAGGTAGGCGAGCAGCGCCGCGAGGTTGGCCATGATCACCAGCCGGTCGAACGCGCCGGTGGCGGCCAGTCCCACCGTGAGCACCGCCTGGGCGATGATCGCCACGTGGGGCGTGTGATACCGGGAGTGCACCGACGCGAAGACCCGCGGCGCGAACCCATCGCGAGCGAAGGCGAACAGGGCGCGCGGCATCGCCAGCGCCATACCGGTCATGAAGCCGAAGGTGGAGAGCACCACCGCCACGGCGAACAGCTTGGCGCCCCACGGGCCCATGACCACGGCCGCGGCGTCGGCGAGCGGGGTCGGCGAGCCCACGAGGTGCGGACCGAGGATGCCCTGGACCACGAGCTGCAGCGCCACGAACAGGAGCGTGACCATGCCCATGGCCAGGAGCAGCGCGCGGGGAACGGTGCGTGAGGAGTCGGTGACCTCGCCGCTCGGCACCAGGGCGCTCTCGAAACCGGCGAACACGAACACCAGCACCATCGCCGCCCGCGCGAAGTCGCGCTTGGGCGGCATCACCTCGGGCTTGAGATAGGCGGTATGGATGCCGAATACGCCGACCACGATCAGCAGGATCAGCGGCGCGAGCTTGACGACCGTCGCCGCGCCGATGAGCCGCGTGCCCTGCTTCACCCCGCGCACGTTGATCCAGACGACCGTGGCGTACGTGACCACGAGCAGCCCCACCTTCGCGGCCTGCGAGCCGAAGCCGGGCACCAGCCGGGCGAAGTTGTCGGCGAAGATCATCGCGATGGCCGGCACCGCCGTGGCTCCGATCATCCAGATCAGCACCCCGACCATGAAGCCGGCATAGGGACCGAACGCCGTCTCCACGTACATGTACGGTCCGCCGGTCAGCGACACGCGACTGCCCGCTTCGGCCATGCACAGCACCACGAATCCCATCGCCACCGCGCACATCAGGTACGCGAGAGGCGCGGCGGCCCCCAGCAGCCCGGCCACCGCGGGGTCGGACGGAATGCGGAAGATCCCGCCGCCGATGATCAGATTCACGATGCTCGCCGCCAGCCCCCAGACACCCACGGCCCGGACGAGCGAGGATTCGATGGAAGCGCGCTGACTCATGGAAGACGGATCGGGTGGGAAATGGCCGGAAGGGAGCCGTCGGCGGCGATGCGTGTACAACACTAGACCTCACGCGCTCCGGACGCCACCATATTGCAGGCGTTCGAACCGGGAAACGAGCGCGGGACGGAATTCCATTACACCGTTTGGAGGAACGACATGACAGCACGCGTGCAAGCATTGGTCCTCGGCCTGGCCCTCTGTGCGGCCACGGCGGGGGCGCAGACTCCGACGTCGGTCAGCCTGTCGGTGCGGATGCCCAGCGTCACTCCGTTGGTCCAGGTGCAGCAGACGGCGTCCGTTGGCCCCGTACTCCGGTCGTCCGCCGTCGGGATTCAATCGCTGCACCAGGCCGTGCCGCTCGACCCCGCGGGTGGAATGGCGGCCACCACGCGCCAGCAGTCCCGGGCCATGATGATCGTGGGCGGTGCGGCCCTCATCGTCGGCGCCATCATCGGAGGCACCCCCGGCACCATCGTCATGGTCGGCGGCGGCGTGGTCGGACTCATTGGGCTCTACAACTATCTCGAGTAGCGGCGGCACGTCGTTGGAGCGGGCCCGGATCGCCCTCGTCCTTGGCGGCGGGGGCGTGAAGGGCTTCGCGCACATCGGCGTGCTCCGCGCCCTGCAGGAACGCGGCATCCGTCCCGCGGTGTATGCGGGCACCAGCATCGGCGCCCTGATCGCGGCGGCGGCGGTGAGCGGCATGAGCGCCGAGGAACTGGCGCAACGCGCCGAAGGCCTCCGCCGCCGCGACCTGTTCCGCATCAATCACCTGGGCATGCTCGTGGACCGCATGCGCGCGCCCGCCATCTACCTGGGCGAGCCGCTCCGCAACCTGGTGGACGCGGTGGCACCCGACGGCACCTTCGAAGACCTGCGCACGCCCCTGCTCGTCAACACCGTCGACCTGGAACGCGCCACCCGCCTCGTCTGGGGGCTCCCGGGGCTGCGGGACGTGCCGGTGCGCGACGCCGTGTATGCCTCGTGCGCGCTCCCCGGCTTCTTTCCTCCCGCCGACGTGGGCGGCCGCCTGTGCGTGGACGGCGGCGTCATCGACAACCTCCCGGTGGCCGCCGCCGGGCTGGGCATGGACGCCGTGATCGCGGTGGACGTGGGCAGCTCCGACGTCCGACCGACGCCGCGGGTCGGGGCGCAGGGATTTGCCGCGATCTACATGCGCTCGGGCACGATCATGATGCATCACCTGCAGGAGCAGCCGCTGACCCGCTGGAAGGGGCCGCCCATGCTCCTGATCCGGCCCAAGGTCGACTCGCACTGGTTGAGCTTCATCCACGCCGAGCAGAACATTCGCGAAGGCTACCGAGCCACCACCAAGGCGCTCGAGCACATCGATACCTACCTGGAGCAGAAGACGGGGATCTACCCGCGCAAGCGGATGCGCCTGCACGTGGTGCGCGAATCGTGCGTCCGGTGCGGAATGTGCGTGGCGCTTGCGCCCGAGAGCATGACGTTCGATCCGGCCGACGGCACGGCGGTCCCGCGCGAGGAACTGGTGGAGTGGTCCGCCGCCGACGGCAACTTCGTGCTCCACTGCCCCACCGGCGCCATCAAGGCGGCACGGCTCGACCTGGTGACGCCCACCGCCCCCCAGAAGGCCATCGGCCGCGAGGACCTGCTCGTTCCCTAGCCGCCCCTGACGAGCACGGCGTTCCCCGACGGATCGCGGGCCAGCCACCCGCCGTCGCGAGCCTGCAGCGGCACCCCCTGCCGCACGAGCGCGCTCCGCGTGGCCTCGAGGGACGCCGCGTCGGGCAGCACAAGCTCGAAGTGGTCGAGGCCGGGCGCGGATTCCGGCGCCGGCGGAGCGCCCGCCACCCCCCAGGTATTGAGCCCCACGTGGTGGTGGTACCCGCCCGCCGACACGAACAGCGCTCCCGAAGCCATCCGCTGCATCACATCGAATCCGAGCGCTCCGTGGTAGAACTCCTCCGCTTCGGCAAGGTCTCGGACCTGGAGGTGCACGTGCCCCATGCGTGTCTGCGGCGGAGCCTTGGCCGGCACGTCTCCCGCACCAACCGCGCCGTCGAGCAAGGCGCGAAGGTCCAGGGGATCGGAGACCATCGCCAGGCCGTTCCCGTCCTGCGGCCACTCGTCACGCGACCGGTCGCGGTAGATCTCGATGCCGAGCCCGTCGGGGTCGCCGAGGTAGATGGCCTCGCTCACCCCATGGTCCGACGCCCCCTGCAGGGGCCAGCGCGCCGACACCAGCCGCGCCAGGGCGTGACCCAGGCTGGCCCGATCGGGCACGAGCACCGCGAAGTGGTAGAGCCCGGTGGTGCGGCGTGGACGGGGGACCGCGCCGGGCTGCGCCCGCAGCGACACCAGCGCGCGCCCGCCCGCGCCGAGCGCGGCCGATTCGGCATCGCTCGACAGCACGTCGAGTCCGAGCACGTGGGCATAGAACGCGAGCGACTGTTCGAGGTCGCGCACACGAAGATGGACGCCGCCGATGGCGGCGCCCGCATCAATGGACATCGGATTGGCCTCCACGCGAACCGGGCGCCGGGGCGAACATCGCCCCGGCCGCCCGGCCGCGCAACGTCAGACGGACGCGAGTGCTTCCTTCGCCGCCTGCTTCACCAGCTCCACTTCGATCGCGATCTTGACGTCGTCGCCGACGAGCACGCCGCCGGCTTCGAGGCCCACGTTCCAGGTGAGCCCGAAGTCCTTCCGGTTGATCTTCGTGGTGGCCGCATACCCGGCTCGCTCGCCACCCCAGGGATCGGTCACCCGCCCCGACGACTCCACCTTCAGCGTGACCTCGCGCGTCACGTCGCGGATCGTGAGATCGCCGATCAGCTCGAACTCGCCGTCCAGGGGGCCTTCCACGCGCTTGCCCCTGAACAGGATCTTCGGAAACCGCTCGACGTCGAAGAAGTCGGCCGACTTGAGGTGCGCGTCGCGCTTCTCGTCGCGGGTGTCGATGCTGGCCACGCCGATCGAGACGTCGACCTTGGCGGTGCCGGGCGTGTTCTCGTCCACCGTCACGGCACCGGACACGTCGGCGAAGTGGCCCTTCACCGTGGAGATCATCAGGTGCTTGACTGCAAACTCCGCAGCGCTATGTGAGGCATCGATTTGCCATTTGGTCTGACCATTCATGGGGGCCTTCTCCTGCTCGAATTGGTTGATGTGTTACCTATCTTGTGTATGTGACTCTAAAATAGTAAGTTCCTCTTGTCAAGTTCGCCCTGTCGTCAAAGGTTAGTGCCATGTCAGCAAAAACCCCGATGGTCTGCCGCCACTACCACCGCGCCGTCGAACTCATCGGCCGCCGGTGGACGGGCGCCGTGCTTCAGGTGCTCATGGGTGGGCGGATGCGCTATTGCGAGATCCGGGGCGCCATCCCCGAGGTGAGCGACCGAATGCTCTCCGAGCGGCTCAAAGAGCTGGAAGCGGAGGGGATCCTGGTGCGAATCGTCACGCCCGACACGCCGGTGCGGGTGGAGTACGAACTGAGCCAGAAGGGGCGGGCGCTGGAACAGGCGTTGGTCGCCATCCAGCAGTGGGCGGACGAGTGGAAGGACTCGCCCGCCGGCGTGCCTCAGGCCAGCGCGCGCGCAATCCGGGCGTAGGCGTCCACCGCGGCGCGGAGTTCGTCCAGCCGCACGTGCTCGTCGTCGCGATGGGCCACGTGAATGGACCCCGGCCCGAACAGGTAGGGCGTGCCCCAGTTGCCCAGCACCGGGATGTCGGTGGCGAAGGCCACCACGGAGGTCTCGAACCCGGGCACCACACCCAACTTGACCGCCGGCACCATCGGCCCCTCCTCGAGTTCCGCACGGCCGGCGGCCCAGCGTTGGAACACGCTCAGCACCTCTTCGGCGGGCGAGACGATGCGCGCCATGAGCCGCGCCTCGGCCCAGGGCGCCACGACGTTGTCGGCCACGCCGCCGCTGATCTGTCCGATGTTCACCGTCGTCTCGCCGAACAGGTCGCTGTGCGGCAGATCGAGGTTGGGGAGCTGCGCAAGGAGCGCCACGAGATCGTCGATGGCGGAGTGTCCGAGTTGCGGATAGGCGGAGTGCGCGGGCTGTCCCTTGGTGCGCACGGTGACGCGGACGGCGCCCTTGGTCCCGCTCCCGAGCTTGCTCTCGGTGGGTTCGCCGTCGATGACGGCCCGGCTCACGAGACCGCTGCGGGCAATCCATTCGTTGGCCGCATGCGCGCCGTCGTGCGTGACCTCCTCGCCGACCACGAACAGCAGGGCCACGGGCGCGCCCTCGGCGCGCAGCACGTCGGCCGCGCAGATCATGGCGGCCGCGATTCCCTTGGCGTCGCACGCGCCGCGTCCCCAGAGCACGTCACGCTCCAATCGCGGCGGGATGTACGGCGGCACGGTGTCGAGGTGCGTGGACAGCGTGATGAAGGGCTCGTCGCGCATGCGGGCGAACACCGCGAACCGCCCCTCGCTCACCGGAATGCGCGTCACCTGCCATCCCCGCTGTTCGAGCAGCGCATGCACATGGGCCATCATCTCGCCCTCGCGCCCGCTGGTGGAATCGATGGCCATCAACTGCTGGGCGAGCGCGACGACGTCCTGGGTGGGGGGCATGACGGTTCCTATCGCCAGACGGCGATCTGTTCGAGTGGTTTTCGGGTGAGATCCGGCACGCGCGCGTCGGGCCCCGGATAGCCCACCGGCATCACGAGCATGGCTTTCTCGTTGGCCGGACGGCCGAGCAGTTCGCTCAGGAAGGCCATGGGATTGGGCGTGTGGGTGAGCGTGACGAGCCCCATGTGGTGGATGGCGGCGATGAACATTCCCGCCGCGATTCCACACGACTCCTGCGTGTAGTAGTGGGTTCGGCGGGTGCCGTCCGGATCGAGTCCGTACGACTGGCGGAACAGCACCACCACCCAGGGGGCGTCGGTCAGGTGCGGCTTGTGTTCGTCCGTCCCGAGGGGGGCGAGCGCCTGCAGCCAGTCGGGGGGCATGCGGCCGTGGTAGTTCTCGTACTCCTCGGCTTCGGCGGCCGCGCGCATCTGTTGCTTGAGCCCGGGATCGGAGACGGCGACGAAGGTCCACGGCTGCTGGTGTGCGCCGCTGGGCGCCGTCCCGGCCGTCCGGATGGCGTATTCGAGGAGGTCGCGCGGCACCGGCTCGGTGGAGAACTGCCGGGTGGTGCGCCGGCGGTTCATCTCGTCGAAGAACCGGCGCGCGCGCTCGCGCGATTCGTCGATCGAGCGGCGCTGGAACTGGAGCGGGACGAAGGGATGTTCAGGCACCAGACTGGTGGGCGTTGGGTTGCCGTGCATCTACGCGGGTGGGCCGGGATTCGTCAATGGGGCAGCGGGCTGGCGCCGCCGGACGCGGACACTCCGCACCCCCGCGGACTCAGTGCTCCGTTCCCGGTTCGCGGTTCATTTCCACGCGCAGCGTCGGCACGCCGACCAGATCGTACGTGCCCGACGCGATGGCGACGCGGCCGTTCGTGGCGTCGATCGCGTCGAGCATCTGGCGGAAGAGTTCGTCCTTCGTGATGCGCCGGCGGCGGTAGTCCACGACGTAGCGCACCGTGAATTCGAGCCAGTTGTCGGTGCCGACGAAGGTCACCATCGGGTCCACGCGGGCTTCCTCGAGGCGGTAGGTCCGGAGCATCGTCTCCCAGGCCTCGCGCGCGTGGACGACGTAATCGCCCACCACCGCCTGCACCGTGTCTTCGAGGATCTTGCGGGCCAGGGCGCGGTCGCCGCCGTACTTGATGGGCACGCGAATCTCGTCCCACAGAAACGGGAAGTCGCCCGAGTAGTTGACCACGGGATCGGTGAACACGAAGCTGTTGGCCACGCGCACGACGCGCCCGTTGTACAGGTCGCCGTTCACCCAGTCGCCGATCTCCATCAGCGTCGTGCGCAGCACGCCGATGTCGATCACATCGCCCTTGATTCCGCCCAACTGAACCCGGTCGCCGGGTGAATAGAACCGGCTGAAGGTGAGCGCCATCCACCCCGCCACGCTGACGATCACCTCCTGGAGCGCGAACGCGATACCGGCACCGGTGACACCGAAGGCCACGGTGAGCCCGCTCAGCCGGCTGCTGTAGACGCTGGCCACCACGAGCACGGCCGCCACGTACCCGCCGAACGCGATGAACTTCCGCACCCGGTAGCGGGTGTCGGTGTCCTTGATGCGGCGACCCGCGGATCGCGACAGGACGCGGACCACGGCCATGATGATCGCCACGCCGACGATGACGGCCACGAGGCGGCCGACCGTCGGGTCGAACAGCCACCGCTTGAGCGTGTCGTTCATGGGCGCGGCGCAGGCATCGGGGCCGCGGCCGTGCCGCCGTCACCGCGGGACGTGGTTTCCACCTGGAACGCCGGCGGCCGGTAGTTCTTGGGCAGATAGTTGGCCGGCACGGCCATGCCGTTGCCGTCACGCAACTGCGCATAGTGCGGCGACAGGATCTCGACGCCTCCCTCGTTGAATGCGTTCTGGATGTTCTGGTGCAATTCCGAATACGTGGCCGCCATGAGGTCCGCGCGGTCGGTCGTCGCATTGATCTCGTACGCGACGTAGAAGTCGTCGAGGCTCGTCTGGAAGACGAACGGCGCCGGTTCCGGCAGAATGTGCTCGGTGCGACGCGCGGCCTCGATCAGCAGCGCGTGGACCTTCTCCCACGGCGCGTCGTAGCCGATGGTGACCGCCGTATGCAGGATCAGCCCGCGGCTCGCGGCCAGCGTCGTGTAGTTCACGACCTGGCTGCTCAACACCGTGCCGTTGGGAATCGTCACCGCCACGTTCTTGATCGTGCGCACACGCGTGACGAGCAGCGTCTTCTCGGTGACGTCGCCGACCGTTTCACCGATCTTCACGCGGTCGCCGATCTGAAAGGCGCGCGTGTACGTGAGCACGACGCCGGCCACCATGTTGCCGATCGCCGCCGACGAGCCGAGCGAGAAGAGCACGCCGACGAAGATCGAGACCCCCTTGAACGCGTCGGAACTGGCGCCGGGGAGGTACGGGTAGAGGACGACGGCCGCAAACGCGAAGACCATCACGCGCGCGATCTTGTACGTCGGATCGGCCCACTCGGGATAGAAATTGGAGAACGCAATCGCGCCCGTCTCGACCGCGCCGGCCAACGCTCTGAGCAGCTTCAGGACGTAGCGGACGATGACGACGCCCGCGGCGAGATAGAACAGGTTGGGCACATAGGCCACGAACGCCATCCCGGCCACACCGAACGGGTGAAGCGCGTAGCCCACGATGCGCTGCGAGAGCGGCGCCGTCCACGGAAAGAAACTCAGGACCAGCGGGATGTAGATGTAGAACAGCACCAGCGTCAGGATCACGCGCAGGACGCGCGCGGCCCCGACCAGCAGCGCCGAGAGCCGCCCGGCGGAGAGCAGTTCGTAACTCTGGATGCGGATGGCCGGCAGTCGCACCCGGCGCAGGGTGTCGATCTTGACGTAGAGCTTCGGAAATCCGACCGACAGCAGCCACAGCAGCAGCACCAGAAGCGCGGTCGCGAGCACGGCGTACGCGGCATCCATGACGATCGCGCGAGCCGTCACGCGCGCCTGGGCCGCCATCACCGCCGTCCGGAGTTGTCGGGCATACCGGTCGGCGACCGCGGGGCGTGTGGCTCCCAACGGCTGCGCATCCGCGTCCACGACCGTCATCACCACCACGTCCCCGACGGCCAATTCGCTGTACGAATCGCCGTTGGTGACGACCACCGAGTCGCCGCCCTCGAGCGCCGGGGCCACCCGCCCCAATTGGCCGGGAATGGCGGCCGCGCGCGCCGCGGCGGAAAACGGGCCGAGGTTTCCGTACAGCCGGAACAGCGTGTCGGTCCCGAACACCACGGGGGCGCCGGCCACGGTGTCGCTCGGCACCGCCGCCGCCGTCGTCCCGCGCTGCGCCGGCGCGGATCCGGCCGAGACCGCCAGGGCAAGCGCCAGCACGACGGCGCGCGAAACCGGCGGCGGCATGAGGCGCGTGAGGCACTCTGTCATCGGAACTCCGGGATCGAAACCCTGCACCCGCGTGCCGGGGGGGCCGGAACGACGGTGGGTCGGCAGTCTAGGCCTATGCCGAGGCGAGGGCAAGCGGGACGCGCCGGACATCCTGATCGGTTGGCGCTGCTCCGTGACCGCCGAGTATTCTATGGGGCCGCTGCTCCGGCGCCCCTCCATCTCACCCGTCCGCATGCCATCCACCTGCCGTGCCGCCATCGTCCAGCACCCCCCGGTGTTCCTCAATCTCGACGCGAGTCTCGAGCGCGCCGAGGCGCTGATTGCCGAGGCGGCCGGAGGCGGAGCGGAGTTGATCGTGTTCCCCGAGACCTGGCTGCCCGGATATCCGGTCTGGCTGGACGAAGCGCCCGGGGCGGGGCTCTGGGGGGAGCCCGGCGCGCAGCGGATGTACCAGGCGCTGGCCGACAACTCCATCGAGCTGCCGGGACCCCACCTGGACCGGCTGCTGGCCGCCGCCGCCAAGGCCGGCGCCCACCTGGTGATGGGCGCGCACGAACGGCTCGGGGGCACGCTGTACAATGCCATGGTCTTCATTGCGCCGGACGGCGAGACCTGGCGCGTGCACCGCAAGCTGATGCCGACCTACACCGAGCGTCTGCTCTGGGGCCAGGGCGACGGGAGCACGCTCGTCACCATGGACACGCCGTACGGCGCGCTCGGCGGGCTCGTCTGCTGGGAGCACTGGATGCCTTTGGCGCGCGCCGCGATGCACGCCATGCACGAGTCCATTCACGTGGCGCAGTGGCCCACGGCCCGCGACCTGCACCAGATCGCCAGCCGGCACTACGCCTTCGAGGGGCAGTGCTTCGTCCTCGCCGCGGGCACCGTGCTCACCCGCAGGGACGTGTTCGACGGACTCGCCTCCATCGGCCTCGAGGCGCCCGAGGCCACGCGTCTCATGAATGCGGTGCGGGGCGACGACGCGACGCTGATGCTCCGCGGCGGCAGCGCCATCATCGCGCCAGACACCAGCTACCTGGCCGGTCCGGTATTCGGGGAGCCATGCATCCTGCACGCCGATCTGGACCCGGCGCTGGTGACGCGCGGCCACCTCGTGATGGACTCGGCGGGCCACTATGCGCGCCCCGACGTGTTTCAGCTGCGGGTGGATACCCGGGTTCGCCGCGACGTGACGTTCGGCTAGATTCCGTGTCAGCCTGCCGGTTACCCGGCAGTGGCTCCACTGAGAACCCTCGCCTCGGCCCCACTGAGCGGCCGTGATCGAGAGGCAAGCCCATGACAAGCACGAATTCTTTTGGCAGCCGCGCGGCGCTCGCCGTCGACGGCAAGTCGTACACCGTCTATCGCCTGGGAGATCTCGGCGGCAACACCGCCCGGCTCCCCTTCAGTCTCAAGATCCTGCTCGAGAACCTGCTGCGGAACGAGGACGACGCCTTCGTGAAGCGCAGCGACATCGAGGCGATGATCCACTGGGACGTGAAGGCGAAGATCGAGAAGGAGATCGCCTTCCGCACCTCGCGCGTGCTCCTGCAGGACTTCACCGGCGTACCCGCCGTGGTCGACCTGGCGGCGATGCGCGACGCGATCACCAAGCTCGGCGGCGACCCGCAGAAGATCAATCCGCTGCAGCCCGTGGATCTGGTGATCGACCACTCGGTGCAGGTGGACGAATACGGCAGCGCCGCGGCGTTCCTGCTCAACACCGAGAAGGAGTTCGAGCGCAACAAGGAACGCTACGTCGTTCCTGCGGTGGGGCCAGGACGCGTTCAAGAACTTCCGCGTCGTGCCGCCGGGCACGGGCATCTGCCACCAGGTGAACCTCGAGTACCTGGGCAAGACGGTGTTCGTGAACGACGAGACGGGCGAGGCGTACCCCGATTCGCTGGTCGGCACCGACTCGCACACCACGATGATCAACGGCCTCGGCGTGCTCGGCTGGGGCGTGGGCGGCATCGAAGCGGAGGCGGCCATGCTCGGCCAGCCGGTGACGATGCTGATTCCCGAAGTCATCGGGTTCAAGCTGCACGGCAAGCTGCCGCCGGGCGCCACGGCCACCGATCTGGTGCTCACCTGCACCGAGATGCTCCGCAAGAAGAAGGTGGTGGGCAAGTTCGTCGAGTTCTACGGCGCCGGGCTCTCGTCGCTGTCGCTCGCCGACCGGGCGACGATCGCCAACATGTCGCCCGAATACGGCGCGACCATGGGCTTCTTCCCCTGCGACGCCGAGACGCTCAAGTATCTGCGCCTCACGGGACGCCCGGAACACCACGTGAAGCTGGTGGAGGCCTACACCAAGCAGCAGGGCCTCTTCCGCACCGACGACATGCCGGACCCGGTGTTCACCGACACGCTGGAGTTGGATCTGGCCACGGTGGAACCGAGCCTGGCCGGCCCCAAGCGCCCGCAGGACCGGGTGCCGTTGGCGAAGGCCAAGACGATGTACGCCGAGGTGTACCGGGCCGAGGCGGCGCGCCTCGCGTCCTCGACGCAGGCCACCGGCAACGGCGACACCGCGGCGGCCAAGGCGCGCATGGACGCCGAGGGCGCGGCGCAGGAACACAACGAGGTGGACTGCACGCACAACGGGGCGAGCTTCAAGCTGCGCGACGGCGCGGTGGTGATCGCCGCGATCACGAGCTGCACGAACACCTCGAATCCGAGCGTGATGATGGCCGCCGGCATGCTGGCGCGGAACGCGGTGAAGAAGGGGCTCAAGACGAAGCCGTGGGTGAAGACCTCGCTGGCGCCGGGCTCCAAGGTGGTCACCGACTATTACGACCAGGCCGGGCTCACCGAGTATCTCGACGCGCTGGGCTTCAACCTGGTGGGCTACGGCTGCACCACCTGTATCGGCAATTCCGGCCCCCTGGCGGAGTCGATCGCCGCCGCCATCGAGCAGAAGAAGCTGCTCGTGGCGTCGGTGCTGAGCGGCAACCGGAACTTCGAAGGCCGGGTGAACCCGCTCACGCGGTTCAACTATCTCGCGTCGCCGCCGCTGGTGGTGGCGTACGCGCTGGCCGGCCGCATGGACATCGACCTGAACACCGAGCCGCTGGGCGAGGGCAAGGATGGGCCGGTGTACCTCAAGGACATCTGGCCCAACCCGAAGGACGTCCAGGACGAGATCCTGCGCAGCGTGAAGCAGGAATTCTTCAACCGTGAGTACGCCGACGTATTTAAGGGCGACGACGAGTGGCGCGGGCTCGACGTGCCGCACGGCGAGACCTATGCGTGGCAGGACGATTCGACGTACGTGAAGAATCCGCCGTACTTCGACGGGATGACCATGACGCCGCCGGGTGTGCAGCCGATTGCCGGCGCGCGCGCCCTGGCCATGCTCGGCGACTCCATCACCACCGACCACATCTCCCCGGCGGGCGCGATTCCGCTCAAGAGCCCGGCGGGCGAGTGGCTCATCGCCCAGGGCGTGGAACGGAAGGACTTCAACTCGTTCGGCTCCCGGCGCGGCAACCACGAAGTGATGATGCGCGGCACCTTCGGCAACATCCGGCTGCGCAACGAGCTGGCGCCGGGCACCGAGGGCGGCTGGACCGCCACCGAGCCCGGTGGCAAGCCACAGTTCATCTATGACGCGGCGATGGCGTACCAGAAGCAGGGGACGCCGCTGGTCGTGATCGCCGGCAAGGAATACGGCACCGGGTCGTCGCGCGACTGGGCGGCCAAGGGCACCATCCTCCTCGGCGTGAAGGCAGTGATCGCCGAGTCGTTCGAGCGGATCCACCGGTCGAACCTCGTGGGGATGGGCGTGTTGCCGCTCGAGATGACCGGCGGCCAGACGCGCCAGTCGCTGGGGCTCACCGGGTTCGAGAGCTACGAGGTACTCGGGCTCGACGACTCGCTCAAGCCCAAGGCGTCACTCACCGTGCGCGCCACGGCGCCCGACGGGTCGAAGAAGGAGTTCGCCGTCGTGGCCCGCATCGATACGCCGGAGGAGATGCGCTACTACCGGCACGGCGGCATCCTGTCGTACGTGCTGCGCTCGCTGGTGAGCGCCCGGTAGCGGCCGGCGGGGCCGGAACGGTTCGTGGGGCGCGGCGCCGTTGGTGGCGCCGCGCCCCACGTCCGCTTTGGGGGGGCCTCAGTCTTCGGCGGCGCGGCGGATGGCCAGCCGCGCCTTTTCCCGCTCGCCCCACGTGGGCGCGATCTCGCGCGCCGCGGGAATGCACCGCGACTCGGGTACCGCCTGGTTCGGGACCATGGGCAGCCACCCCATGATGCAGCGTGTGATCGCGGCCACCTCGTCGGGGCTGAGCGCCGACGCGGCCACCGACGGGGGCTCCGTTCCGGCGGGCGGAGGCGGCTGCACCCCCACCAATTGCAGCAGGGCGGATCTGGCCGCCGAGCGCTGCTCCGCGGTCTTCAGCTTGGCCGTCTGCTGGCGCACCTCTCCGCGGTACATGGCGTGAACCGCCGCGACCACGTCGCGCACCAGCGTCTCCAGGATCTGATCGAGCTCCGTTTCTATCTGGCTCATGCCTGAGGTCCTCTGGGTCGTCGTCGACCATCGTACTTCCTGAAGACCGCGCCACCCCGGCAAAGGTTTCGTACCGCCCATTCGGGCCCGGGACGGCCGGTGGCGGCACCGGAGGGCGCCGACACGCCAAACTTGCTGGCCCGCATTGCGTTATCCACCACCGATCCCCAATTTCCCGCGGTGCTTATCCCGTTGAGGGTTCCATGAACGGTGCAAAGGTCAGGACCGTGGGCCTCGCGTTGGGGCTCCTGTTCGCGGCTGCGACGGTGCGGGCCCAGCAGGCCGCGGCCGTCCCCGCGGGTGTTCCGGCGGTCGGACAGATGGCGCCCGACTTCACGGTGCCGGGCGCCACCCGGTACGGGCTGCTGCGCGACCCGATCCGGCTCTCGGATTTCCGGGGGCAGACGGTGGTGATCGCCTTCTTCATCAGGGCGCGAACCAAGGGTTGAACGGTGCAAATGGAGGCGTACCGTGATCAGTACGCCAAGCTCTTCAACAACGGGAAGAAAGTGGTGGTGCTGGCAATCAGCACCGACCCCGACACGGCTCAGTATTCCTGGGCCCGGGATGCGTCGTTCCCCATGCTGTTCGGTAGCGACACCGACATGGCGGTGGGCAAGCTGTACGGAGCCGCCAATGCCAAGTACAAGATCGATCTCCGCTATCTGTTCGTGGTCGGCCCCGACGGCCGGATCACGCACCGCATGGTGCCATTCAACGTCCTCTCGGCGGGCGACTACAAGGAGCTGCAGGCCGCGGTGGACAGCGCCGCGGGAGTGGGAGGCGCCGGCGCACCGTGATCGGTGTGCCGGACGGGCGCCGGGAACGACGCAGGCGCCGCGGGCCATCGGCGGGCTGATGCCGGTGGCCCGATGACGGAATCCACGCCGCGAGAGCTGCTGGACACGTTGTTCCGCGCCGCGATCGAGGGCGCGGATCCCGGCGTCGCGACGGCCCAGGCCCTGGCGACCATTCCCACGGCGCGCCATCAGCGGCTCTGGCTGTTCTCCTTCGGCAAGGCCGCGCATCCGATGGCGACGGCGGCGGTGGCCGCCCTTCAACGGTCGCTGCTCACCGTGGCCGGCGGACTGATCGTGGCGCCGGAGGACGCGCCCTCGCCCACGGCCAGCGTCGTCTCGCTGCGCGGCGACCATCCGGTGCCGGGCCGGCATTCGTTCGCGGCCGCCGCACGCCTGGCCGACGCGGCCACCGGCATGCGGAGCAACGACCTCGCCATCGTGCTGATCTCGGGCGGAGCGTCCAGCCTCATCGGCGCACCGATGCGCGGCATGAGCGAGGCCGACTTCTCGCACCTGTACGAGATGCTGCTCAACAGCGGGCTCGACATCCATGCGATGAACGCCGTGCGCAAGCGCTTCTCGCGGTGGAGCGGCGGGCGGCTCGCGCTGGCGCTGGCACCGGCGGCGACGTTCTGCCTGGCCGTGTCCGACGTGGTGGGCGACGACATCTCGTCCATCGGCTCGGGGCCATGCGTGCCCGATCCGTACCGGGTGAAGGAAGTAATCGACATCCTGCAGCAAGCGCGGCTGTTCCAGCGCATCGCGCCGTCGTTCCGCGAGCACCTGACCAGTACGCAGCGCGGGCTGGTGCCGGAGACGCCGAAATCCACGCACCCGGCGTTCGCCCACGTGACCGCACGCGTGATCGTCAACAACCGCGTGGCCCTGGACGCCGCGCAGGCCAGGGCGGCGGAGCTCGGCATCGAGCAGGTGACCGTGGCCGACGTGCCACTGGAAGGCGCGGCCGCCGAGGTCGGCGCCGCCATGGCGCGCGCCCTCATCGCCCGCCGCACCCAGGCGGGCGGCAAGGCGTCGGTGCTCATCTGCGGCGGCGAGACCACGGTGGCCGTTCCGCAGCCGATGCTGACGCCGGCCATGCGCGCGCGAAGCGAATCGGGCGCCCTGCCGCCCATCCCACAGCCGCGCGGCGGCCGGTGTCAGGAACTCGCGCTCGCCGCCGCCCAGGTGCTCTCCGAAGCGGGCGAGGCGGCGCACGGCATCACGCTGCTGGCCGCCGGCACCGACGGACGCGACGGGCCCACCGATGCGGCGGGCGCCTGCGTGGACGCGCATACCTGGGACGCCATCCGGGAGGCCGGACGCGACCCGGTGGCGGCCCTGCGGGCGCACGAATCGTACGCCGCGCTCGACGCGGCCGGCGCCCTGTTGCGCACCGGCCCCACGGGCACGAACGTGGCCGACATCATCATCGGTCTGATCTCCGCGGCACCGTAGACGGTTCACGCCGCGTTTCCCCTTCCACGCTTCACGTTTCACCCCCCATTGCCCCACGCCTGTCTCATCGTGAATCCGGCCGCGGGACGGGGCCGAGGCGCGAAGCTGCTGCCGAACGTAGCGCGCGCCTTCGCGGCGCACGGCATCACCGACGTGCGCCCCACCACGGCGCCCGGCGACGAGGCGCGGCAGGTACGCGCCGCCGTGGACGACGGCGTGCAGACGATCGCCGTGCTCGGTGGCGACGGCACCTGGAGCAAGGCGGCCGCCGAGCTCGCCCGCCTCGGCGCACCCGCCCGGCTGGCGCTCCTCGCCGCCGGAACCGGCAACGACTTCGTCAAGAATCTGCCCGAGCCATCGGACGACGCCGAGGCGATGGCGCGACTGGTGGCAGGCGAGGGCGAGGAGCGCCTGGTCGACATGGCGGTGGTGGACGATCAGTGGTTTCTCAACGTGGCGGGATTCGCGTTCGACGTGGCAGTGCTGCTGCGCACCGAGCGGATGTCGTGGCTGGCCGGCACGGCGCTCTACGCCGTGGCCGCGCTCCGCGAACTGCTCGCCTATCGCGGCCTGCAGGTGTCGGTGGACGGCGGCGCTCCCGGCCGCTACCTGCTGCTGGCGTTCGCCAACGGCGCGCACTTCGGCGGCGCCTTCCACGTGGCGCCGGGCGCCCGCATCGACGACGGGATGCTCGACGCGATCGCGATTCCGGACATCGGACGCGCCGGCCGGCCTGGGCTGCTCGCGCGGGCCGCGCGTGGCACGCACCTGCGCCACCCGCGCGTCACCAGCCGGCGAGCGCCGGCGTTCACGCTGCGCTTCGACGCGCCGCCGGTGTACGAGGCCGACGGCGAGCTCCGGCGCGCGGCCGCGGCCGAGGTGCGCGTGGAGAGCCGGCCGGGTGCGTTGCGCGTGGTCGTGCCGCGCGGCGCCGGGCGATGATTTCGCCGGCGCCCTTCCAGCCGGTCTCCTCCGGGTACAACTTTCGCGCATGAGCGCCCAGCCATTCACCATCGGCATCGTGCAGGACGCCGCCACCGCGGATGCCGCGGCCTCGACGGCGGCCACCGTCGCGCGCGTGCGCGAAGCGGCCCGCCGCGGTGCGCAGATCGTGTGCCTCAAGGAGCTGTTCAACGCGCCGTACTTCTGCAAGGTGGAGCACGCCGAACGGTTCGACCTGGCCGAACCGATTCCAGGACCCACCACCGACGCCATGCAGGCGCTGGCCCGGGAACTCGAGATCGTGCTCGTCGTGCCGCTGTTCGAACGGCAGGGACCGGGGGTGTACCGCAACTCGGCCGCGGTCATCGACGCCGACGGCGCACTGCTCGGCGTGTACCGCAAGATGCACATCCCCGACGATCCGCTCTTCCTGGAGAAGTACTACTTCGCACCAGGCGACGGCACGCCCGACCCGGCGCTCGCCGCCGACCGCGTGGCGCAGGCCACCGGCTTCAAGGTCTGGAAGACCCGCTACGCCAACATCGGCGTCCTCATCTGCTGGGACCAGTGGTATCCCGAAGCCGCGCGCATCACGGCGCTGCTCGGCGCCGACGTGCTCTTCTACCCGACCGCCATCGGCTGGCACCCCGCCGAGAAGGCCGAGTTCGGCCAGGCTCAGGTGGACGCATGGCGCACGGCGCAGCGCGCGCACGCCATCGCCAACGGCGTCTACGTGGCGTCGCCCAACCGCGTCGGGTTCGAGGCCGAACCGGGCACCGACGGACTGGAATTCTTCGGCCACTCGTTCATCAGCGATCCCTTCGGTCGCCTCATCGCCGACGCCGGCACCGACCCCGACGTCCTGATCGCGACCTGCGATCCCGGCGTCATCGAGGACACCCGGCGGAACTGGCCCTTCTTCCGCGACCGCCGCATCGATGCCTACGCCCCGATCCTCCAACGCTACCTCGGCGCGTAAGCGCGCCGCGTCGCCCCCCCCGCGCCGGTTCCCCGCCGAGTGGGAGCCGCACGCGGCCACGTGGATCGCGTGGCCGCATCACGAGCCCGACTGGCCGGGCAAGCTCGACGCGATTCACTGGGTGTACGCCGAGATCGGCCGCGTGCTCGCCGCGCACGAGCCCCTGCAGATCCTCTGCCACGACGACGACGTGCGCGCGCGCGCGCAATCCTGCCTCGCCGCGCACGGCGTGACCGCGAACGTTCAGCTGCACGTCGTCCCCACCGACCGGGTCTGGCTCCGTGATTCGGCGCCGACGACGGTGCTGCACCCCGACGGCAACGTCGAACTGGTGTCCTGGCAATTCAACGCGTGGGCCAAGTACGACAACTACGCGCTCGACCGCGAGGTGGGCGCCGCCATCGCGCGGCTCACGGGACTCCCGCGGGCCCACGCGCTCCGTCCCGACGGCACGCCGATGGTGCTCGAGGGCGGCGCCATCGACACCGACGGACAGGGCACGCTGCTGGTGACCGAGGAGTGCCTGCTGTCCGACGTTCAGGCGCGCAATCCCGGCATGACGCGGGCCGACTACGAGCGGGCGTTCGGCGAATGGCTCGGCATCCACAAGACCATCTGGCTGGGCGAGGGATGCGTGGGCGACGATACGCACGGCCACGTGGACGACATCGCGCGCTTCGCGGCGCACGACGTGGTGGTCCTGGCGTACGAAGAGGATCCCGCCGACGAGAACCACCGCCGGTCGAAGGACAACTTCAAGCGCCTGCAGGCGGCCGGCGGCCGGAAGGGCGACTTCACCGTCGTCCGGTTGCCCTACCCGCGGGCGGTGATGATGAACGGCGAGCGCCTGCCGGCGAGTTATGCGAACTTCTACATCGCCAACGGCGTCGTGATCGTCCCGACATTCAACGACGTCAACGATCGCGTGGCGCTGAACGTCCTCGGCGAAGTATTCCCCAATCACCAGGTGGTCGGCATCCACGCCGTGGACCTGGTGTGGGGACTCGGCACCCTGCACTGCCTCACGCAGCAGGAGACGCGCGCGCAGTGAGGTGACGCCGGTGTGCGGCGCATCACCAGCCGGCGAATTCGCCCGTGCCGTGGCGCGGCAACTTCGTTACATTTGGGCGCGTTCCGGCGTTGCCTTCTGGTCCGCCCGTCCGTCGATGGCGACGACGCCATGCTTCACGCTCTCCTTTCGTCGTCTCCCCACCTCTCGTGAAACAGTTCTTCACTCTGGCTGGTCTGTTCCTGTTGGCTTGCGGCGGGCCCTCCTCCGGCACCGCCGTCCAGTTCGGGGCAGCGGGACCATGGAAGCAGGCATACGGCGCCATGAACCGGCGCGGCATGGAACTCGCCTACGACCAGATCAAGGCCCGCAGCGACTACGCTCAGCACCCCATCGAAATCGACTGGGAAGACGACGCGGCGGACGGGCAGAAGGCGACGACGATCGCCGGCCAGTTCGTGGCAAACCCGTCCGTGGTGGCGGTCATCGGCCATGTGAATTCCGGCACCGAGGTGGCGGCCGCCAAGGTATACGACGCGGGCCATCTGGTCTCGATGGCCACCACGGCCACCTCGCCGGCCCTCACCGGCATCTCGCCGTGGGTGTTTCGTGTCATCTCCAGCGATTCGATGAACGGCCTCCACATGGCGCAGTTCGCGAGCAGCCGGCTGGGCAAGCGGCGGGCCGCGGTGCTCTATGAGAACGACGCGTACGGGCGCGGGCTGGCCGACGCTTTCCGTCGCAACTTCAGCGGCACGGTGGTGGCGTTCGACCCGATCGCCGAAGGACCGCAGAACTTCGAGCCGTACGTGGCCTATCTGAAAACGCTCGACCCGGACCTCGTATTCGTGGCCGGCACCGACGCCTCAGGCCTCGATTTCCTGAAGGAGTTCCGGCGTCAGAAGCTCACCGCCACGTTGCTCGGCGGCGACGGCTGGACCACTCTCTCGGCCGACACCGCGCTGGCCGAGGGGGTCTATGTGGGCGCGCCGTTCAGCGCCGAGAATCCGGCGCCGGCCGTGCAGAAGTTCGTCCAGGAGTTCCGGGCCAAGTACAACCTCACCCCCGACGGCAACGCGGCGCTCGGCTACGATGCCACCAACCTGCTGTACTATGCACTCACCAGGGTGGGGCCCGACCGCGAGAAGATCCGCGATTTCCTGGCCAAGCTCAACCGGTCCACGGCCTGGAAGGGCGTCACGGGGAACATCTACTTCGGCGCCAACGGCGACCCCGTCGGCAAGAGCGTGGTGATGACGATGATTCACCACGGGGCGCTCCAGGTCGTAGAGGGCACGCCATGAACGTCGCCGTGGGGCCACTCGGCACCATCCGCGGACGCCTCTGGGTCGGGTTCGGCTTTCTCGTCACGCTGCTCGTGATCGCCGGCGCCGTGGCGCGCAGTTCCATGGGTACGCTGGCCGACACGATGACGTCGACGCTCACCTCGGTGCAGGAGGAGTCGCACCTCGCCTCGCAGCTCTCCGGCGCCGTGGCGCAGACACTCGAGGCCGGCGCCCAGTACGTCCAGACGCGCGACTCCACCGCCGAACGCATCTTCCGCGACCAGGGCTGGACGGCGCACACCATCCAGCGCGAGATGAACGACCGGCCCGGCCAGACCGCCGAGGAGATCGGCGTGCTGGCGGCCATCGACGCGCAACTCTCCGATCTCGAGGTGAAGTACACGCTCGCCCACCGGCTGGCCGACCTCGGCCGCATGCCGGAGGCGCGCGCCGCCGCCGCGCGCGCATACGCCGTGGTCGATCCGCTGCTCACCAGCATCAACCGCCTGGCGCAGCTCAAGGCGCGGAAGGTCGCGGCGGCATCGACGCACCTGGCCGCCGAGACGAGACGCCGCGCCACCCTCATGCTCGGGCTCATCGGGCTGGCCCTGGTGATCGGCGTGACGGTCGTGGTGCTCACCGTGTCGTCGGTGAGCCGCCCGCTCAACGCCCTGCTCGCGCACGCCGACCGGCTGAGCCACGGCGACCTGACGGCGCGCACCACGGCCGCGATGCCGGGCGAGTTCCAGATCCTGGCCGACGCCATGAACCGCACCGGCGATTCCCTGTCGCGCGTGGTGGCCGCCGCGGCCCGTACCTCGGAGAGCGTCTCCAGTTCGGCGCACCAGCTGTCGTCGGTGTCCGAGGAGATCGCCGTGTCGGCGGGCCACATGGCGAACGCGATGGCCGAAGTGTCGCACGGCGCCGAGACACAGGTGCACCAGCTCCACGAGGTGGACGAGACGCTGACCGCCGTGCGCAACACGTCGGGCGAGGTGAAGGCCCGCGCCGACGAGGTCCAGGAGCTGGCGGCCAACATCGAGCGCTCGGCCGGCGAGAAGCGCGTCGAGATCGAACGGGCGCTGGGCATCCTGGCCGACGTGAAGACGAGCGTGGAGCAGGCGGCCGCCGAGGTGGCGGCCCTCACCACCGCCGCCGCCGACATCACGCGGTTCGTGCACTCGGTGAGCCAGATCGCCGAGCAGACCAACCTGCTGGCGTTGAACGCGGCCATCGAGGCCGCCCGCGCCGGCGAGGCCGGCCGCGGGTTCGCCGTCGTGGCCGACGAGGTCCGCAAGCTCGCCGAGCAGTCGCAGAAGGCCGCGCAGGACGTGGTGCAGATCACCGGCCACGTGACCACGCGCGTGGCCACCAGCGCCAGGGCCATGGAATCGGGCGCCCTGCGCGTGGTGGAGATCGAACGGGTGTCGCGGGAGATCGACGACGCCCTGCAGATCATCACCGACGCCGCGGGCCGTACGCGCAGTGCGGCGAGCGGCGTGTCGAAGGCGGCCCAGCAGAACGCGGGCGCCGTGGCCAGCGCCAGCGCCGGGCTCGACGCCATCGCCAAGACCGCCGAGAACCACGCCGCCGCCGCCGAGGAGGTCAATGCCTCCACCGAGGAACAGAGTGCGGCGTGCGAGGAGATGACCTCGGCCAGCAACGTGCTCCTGCAGGAGAGCACGCAGTTGAAGGATCTGGTCGGGGGACTCAAGACGGGGGCCTAGGCGTGGCAGCGCGCCGTGTGGCCGGGGTCGTGCGGCGCATCTTCCAGCGGTGCGCGCCCGCCACATATCTCGCACTCTCGTCGGCCCGCGCGCGCCGACACACCCACCGCATGTTCGCCGGCTGGGGATGCCCCGCCCTCAACGACGCGCTGGTCGCGCATCTCGGCCGCGAGGTGGTCGACGGCCCGTTCGCGGGGCTGCGGCTGCCGCCGCTCGCCTTCCGCGATCACATCGGCCCGTATCTCCTCGGCACGTACGAGCACGAGCTGCACGCCACCTGGCGGGCGCTCGAGCACGTTCGGTTCTCGACGATCGTCGACGTCGGTTCGCGCTTCGGGTTCTATGCCGTGGGGCTCGCCCGCCGCCACCCACGCACGCCGGTGATCGCCGTCGATCCCGATCGCTGGGCGCGCGCTGCCACGCGCCAGATGGCGGCCGTGAACAACACGCCCCAGGTACACACGATCCGCCGCCTGACCCCCGAACGGCTGGCGTCGATGCTGCCCGAAGATGCCCTCGTGGTGAGCGATTGCGAGGGATACGAACGCGTGCTCTTCGGCGGGCGGGAGATCCCCGCGCTGCGTTCGGCGACGATGGTGATCGAGACCCACGAGACCGAGTCGCCCGGCGTCGGCGAGGCGATCGTCGCGCGGTTCGCCCCCACGCACGACGTGCAGCGCATCGCCTCCGATCCGGTGCTGCCGCCCGCGCCCGTGGACCTGTCGTTCCTCGATGCCGACGGCCAGCGATTGGCCGTCAACGAACTGCGCCTGCCGCAGGAGTGGCTGGTGCTGCGGCCGCGGCACGGGTGAACGCAGCAGGAGCCGCGGGCCTCGCACGGCCCGCGGCTCCTTTCGATGCTGCGTTGGGACGGCGGACGATCAGAAGCCGCCGGTGCCCCCCGTGAGCGGCGCCCCGTTGTTCACGCAGCGCTGGTGCGGATCGGCGGGCACGACGCCGTCCACCTTCACGCGGTGGTCGAGGTCCGCCACGTCCACTGCCACGTCGAACACCAGCTGACTGACGCGGGCCATGTGCGGATAGTCGATGTACTCGGGCTCGTCGGTCACCTGGTGGTAGTCGCCGTGGAGCCCCGTGGTGAAGAAGGTGATGGGGATGCCGTAGCGCGCATAGTTGTAGTGATCGCTGCGGCAATAGATGTTGTCGGCCTGCCCGGGCGCGTCGTACCGGTAGTCGAAGGTGAAGGGCATCTTCTCCGTCTTGTTCACCGATTCGACCATGTCGCCCAGTTCGGTGGACAGGCGGTGCGAGCCGACGAGCTGCAGATACGTCGGACTGCCCACCGGCAGATCGCTCGCGTCGCCGCGGCCGTCCATGTCGATGTTGAGCTGCGCGACGATCGAGTCACGCGGCACGGTGGGATGGTCGGTGAACCACGACGATCCCCAGAGTCCCTTCTCCTCACCCACGTGCCAGACGAAGATGATCGACCGCTTGGGCTTCACCGGGCCCTTGGCGAACGCCTCGGCAATCTCGAGCACGCTCACCGAGCCCGACCCGTCGTCGTCGGCGCCGTTGCTGATCGAGTCGCGACGCACGGGGCGCAGCTGGCGGACGCTGTCGAGATTGATGTGGATGTTCGCGAGCGCCTGCTCCTGCTCGGCCGTCGGGCGTTCGCCGCGGGCCAGCATGCCGGTGATCGCGTAGCGGGCGGCGTTGTAGAGGTGGAGCGAGTCGTGATCCACCGGCGGTCCCTGGCGGATGCCGATATGATCGTTGTGGGCGCCGATGGCCACATACTCGCCGCGCAGCGCCGGATCGGAGCCTCGCAGGATG
The DNA here is from genome assembly GCA_963822945.1 of uncultured Gemmatimonadaceae bacterium. GTDB lineage: Bacteria > Gemmatimonadota > Gemmatimonadetes > Gemmatimonadales > Gemmatimonadaceae > JAGWRI01. Next base: position 63,332 of record CAWGJO010000035.1, read on the forward strand.
GCCACGACGTTGCGGGCCGGCGCCGGCTTCTCCACGTAGCGTGGATTGCCGCTCACCGTCTTGCCGACCATGCCCTTGGTGGCCCGCGCCACCGGCACGCCGAGCAGCACCTGCGCCGCGTGCGCGCTGATGGTCAGGTTGGCTGCGGTCTCGGGCGCCGGCGCCGTATCCGGGTTCTTGAAGATCACGTTGCCCGGGCGCGGGCGCGCCGCGCGAACTGCCGCCGTCCACGCTTCGCCGGTTTCCACCGTGGCGATGCCGGCCGCCTCGGCCAGGGGGTTGGCGCCACCGCGCCCACGGCCCCGGAAGCCGAACCCGCGGCCCCGGCCACGCTGGCCCGGCCGCGCCGTCAGGATCACCAGCTTGCCGCGCACCTGGTCGGCGGTGAGCTCGTGGACCGTATCGCCCTGTTCGCCGCCGAAGATCACCTGCGCGCCGTCGATGCTCCGCGGATCGCCGCCCCGGCCCGGCGTGGCGACGAAGTCGCTGAACGCCGCCAGCCTCACGCCGCCCACCGAGAGCGCCGAGTTGGGATCGAGCGAGCGCTGGAAGACAGGCAGATTCTGGAAGTAGGTGCCGTTGTCGCCCGCCGGTTCGAGCCCCATGGCCTTCACCTGCGCGGCGATGTACGCCGTGCTCTTCAGGTGGCCGATGGTGCCCGTCTCGCGCCCCTGCATGGAGTCGTCCGCGAAGATGTACAGGCGGGTCATGAGGTCGGAGGCCGAAATCGCCGCCGTAGTGGGCTGTGCCTTGTGCTTGAGCGGCAGCTGCTGCGCCGCGAGGGCGGCCGGGAGCGCCAGCAGAAGCGCACAGCCGCGCCGGATCATGGAATGGGAGGTCACGGGGGGTTCCGTTGAAGAGGTGGGGTCCAGACTCATCTGGTCTACGCGTGGGGCGCGCGGGATGCTGAACAACAGTGGGTCGGTAGGTCGGTAGGTCGGTATGTCGGTATGTTTGGGACGTGGCCGCGCCACCGACCTACCGACCTACCGTCCTACCGACCTACCGTCACCGACCTACCGACTTACCGCCTTCCCAGCAGGCAGCCATGCATCTCGAGACCATCGCCGTCCACGCGGGCCACGCCCCCGACCCGGTTACCGGCGCCGTGACACCGGCCATCCACCTGTCCACCACCTTCGAGCGCGCGGAAGACGGCACGCTGCCGGGCGGGTTCCTCTACACGAGGAACGACAACCCCAACCGGCACGCCCTGGAGCAGTGCCTGACGGCGCTCGAAGGGGGAGCCGATGCCGCATGCTTCTCGTCGGGATCCGCCGCGACGATGGCGGTGTGCCAGGCGCTGGAAGCCGGGGGCGCACATGCTCGTCCCCCACGATGCGTACTACGGCACGGTGAAGCTGATGCGCGAGCTGTTCGGCCGGTGGGGGCTGCGTCTGACCCTGGTGAACATGGCCGACCTGGACGCCGTGCGTGCCGCGGTCGAGCCCTCCACGCGGCTGCTCTGGATCGAGTCACCGTCCAACCCGCTGGTGCGGGTGGTGGACGTCGCCGCGCTCGCGGCCATCGGACGCGAGGCCGGCGCCCACGTGGTGGTGGACAACACGTGGGCAACGCCGGTACTGCAGCGTCCGCTGGAACTCGGCGCCCATCTGGCGCTCCATTCCACCACCAAGTACCTGGGCGGGCACAGCGACGTGCTCGGCGGCGCGCTCGTGACCGCTGACGCCGATGCGATCTGGGAGCGCGTGCGTGGAATCCAGGCCGCGGGGGGCGCGGTGCCCTCGCCCTTCGACTGCTGGCTCACGTTGCGCGGCGTGCGCACCCTGCCCTGGCGCGTGAGGGCGCAGGCCGACAGCGCGGGGCGCATCGCGCGGGCGCTGGAGGAGCACCCGGCGGTCTCGGTGGTGCACTATCCGGGACTCGAGTCGCACGCGGGACACGCGCTCGCCGAACGGCAGATGCGCGGGGCCGGTGCCATGCTGTCGTTCGAGGTGAAGGGGGGCCGCGACGCCGCGCTCGCCGCGATCGCCCGGCTACGGGTGATCACGCGCGCCACGAGCCTCGGCGGCACGGAGTCGCTCATCGAGCATCGCGCCACGGTGGAGCCGCCCGAGAGCAACACGCCGCCGTCGCTGCTCCGGCTGTCCGTTGGGCTGGAGCACCCGGACGACCTGATCGCCGACCTGCGCGACGCCCTCTCCGGCGGCGGGTCGCGGTAGCTTTCGACCATGACCGAACCGACGAAGGCCGTACTGCTGCTGAGCGGAGGACTCGACTCCACCACCACGCTGGCCGTGGCGAAGGCCGAGGGGCACGAGATCCATGCCCTCTCGTTTCGCTACGGGCAGCGCCACAAGCACGAACTCGAGGCGGCGGCGCGCGTGGCGGCGGCGTTCGGTGTGGCGCGGCACGTCACGCTCGACATCGACCTGCGGGCGTTCGGCGGATCGGCGCTGACCACCGACCTGCCGGTGCCAAAGGATCGGACCTCCGACGAGATGGGGCACGGGATTCCGATCACCTACGTGCCGGCGCGCAACACGATCTTTCTTTCCTTCGCGCTCGCCTGGGCCGACGTGCTCGAGGCGCGCAACATCTTCATCGGGGTCAACGCGCTCGATTACTCGGGTTATCCCGACTGCCGGCCGGAGTACATCGAAGCATTCGAGCGGATGGCCAACCTTGCCACGCGCGGCGGCGTGGAGGGCACGGCGCCGGTGCGCATCAACGCGCCGCTCATCAATCTCTCCAAAGCCGACATCATCCGGCTGGGCGTCTCGCTCGGCGTGGACTACTCGCTCACCACGAGCTGCTACGATCCCGATGCATCGGGCGCCGCGTGCGGACACTGCGACGCCTGCGCCCTGCGGCTGAAGGGATTCGCGGAAGCGGGGTTGAAGGATCCGATCCGTTATCAGAAGTGATTGCCTGGCGCCACTCATCAGCAACCATGTACACCGTCAAGGAAATCTTCTACACACTGCAGGGCGAGGGCGTTCACGCCGGTCGTCCGGCCGTGTTCTGCCGGTTCAGCGGGTGCAACCTCTGGACGGGGCGCGAAGAGGATCGTGCGGACGCGGTCTGCCGCTTCTGCGATACGGATTTCTTCGGCGTCGGGCCCGATGGCGGCAAGTTCGCCGATGCCGACGCGCTGGCAGATGCGGTGGCCTCGCGGTGGCCGGGTGCGGGGGGCGGACGCCGGTACGTGGTGTGCACCGGGGGCGAGCCACTGCTCCAGCTGGACGGACCGCTGGTGGACGCGCTGCACGCGCGGGGGTTCGAGGTGGCCGTGGAGACCAACGGCACGCAGCCGGCACCGGCCGGGCTCGACTGGGTGTGTGTGAGCCCCAAGGCGAACGCCCCCCTGGTGCTCACGAAAGGCGACGAACTGAAGCTCGTGTATCCACAGGAGGGCGGTGAGCCCGAGCGCTACGCGCACCTCGACTTCACGCACTTCTCACTGCAGCCGATGGACGGCCCGGACCTGGTTCACAACACGGAGGCGGCGTTGGCGTACTGCCTGGAGCACCCGCAGTGGCGCCTGAGTCTCCAGACGCACAAGACACTCGGGATTCGCTAGCGCCGCACCGACACGTTGCCGTTGGCCATCCGGGACCAGCAGGCAGCCACCGCCAGTTGCGTGGGCGGTCCGACGTGCATGGCCTTCGTGTTGCCGGACGTGAGCCCGGAGAGACTGGGTTGTGCGCCGGTGGCCGGCGACGCCGTCTGCGGCCTCGGTACCGGCTGCGTCAACTCCGGCTGCGAGTAGGCCTGCGGGGTCGGTTGCTGAACCCGGGGCTGCTGCACCCGCTGCGCCGACGTGCACTGGCGCAGCACCCGCTCGTACCCATAGCCGAAGTTCGCGTACACGTTGCCGTCCTGTCCGATCATCACGGGGACGTAGCCGTAGCCCGAGCCGTAACCCGAACCGTCGCGGTAGTACGAGCCGCCGTGCTCGCGGCGCGCTCCCCGTTCGCCCGGTCCGCGCTCGGCGGCCCGCGGCGCCGAGGCCTGACCGACGCCGGTCTGGGCGTGGGTCGGCGGCTTCTGGGGCGGCAACGGCCGTCCCTGCGCCAACGCCGGCGCGGCGGCGAGCGCCATGCCGATTGCGGTGACCGATAATGTTCGCGTGAGTCGCATCTTGCCTCCCGGGTCAGACCAGCTTTCGTACCCTACCCAACCCTTCGTTCAACTGCAACAAGGGTGCCGAACCGCACGAAACCGCGCAGATTGGTACGGATGAATCCTCGCTCCGGCTGGGGTGGTGTGCTGGCGGCGTTCCGGACGCCCGCGTGGATCGAGTCGCCGCGGTTCTCGGAGTTGCTGATCCTGCCCGGCGACGCGCCCGCGGTGCCGCGTCCCGAACCGGACGCGGCCTTGCGGGCGGCACGCCGCGCGCTCCGCGTGCTGGCGCGGATTCCCGGTCGTCGCTGGCGCACCAGTTGTCTCTACGAGAGCGTGGCCGAGTGTCTGGTGCTGCGGCGGTCGGGGGTGCCGGCCGCGGTGTGCATCGGGGTGAAGCGCGGCACCGACGGCAGACCCGGCATCGAAGCGCACGCCTGGGTCGCGCGCAGCGAGAGCGACCGCCGGTTTCATGGCTTCAGCACGATGGCGGTGCTGGACCGGCTGCGGAACGAGGGCTGACGCCGCAGTCCGCGACCGCCGCCCTTACCTTCGGGGTCCCTGCGCGGTAAGCTGGCAACGTTCCGTCCCTGCCCAGGGGACGAGGCCCGCCGCCCCTTCCTGCCGCCCCCGACCACGCGAACCGCCGAGGACCCGCCCGTGCCCGATGCGCCCAGGCCCACCGGAATGCGCCCGTATCACTGGCTCACCGCCCTCCCCACCGTCATCCTGCTGGGCGGCATCCCGTTCGTGAACCGCGTGCACCCGATGGTGTTCGGACTCCCCCTGCTCATGGCCTGGATCGTGATCTGGGTCGTGATCACATCGGGCGTGATGGGGCTGGTGCTGTATCTGGACCGCGCACGCGAGCGGGGCGAGCGATGACCACCGCGCTCGCCATCCTCGCGCTCACCTTTGCCGCCGCCATCGGCCTGGGCTTGTGGGCCCGCCGCGGGCACGAGATGAATCTCGAGCAATGGAGCGTGGGTGGCCGGTCGTTCGGCACGATCTTCGTGTTCCTGCTCATGGCCGGGGAGATCTACACGACCTTCACCTTCCTCGGCGGCAGCGGCTGGGCCTACGGCAAGGGCGGTCCGGCGCTGTACATCCTCTGCTACGGCGCCATCGCGTATTCGTGGTCGTACTTCCTGCTCCCCATCGTCTGGCGCTACGCGCGCGAGAAGAAGCTCGTGTCACAGGCCGACTTCTTCGTGGCCAAGTACGACAGCAACGCGCTGGGCGTGCTGGTGGCGCTGGTGAGCGTGGCCGCGCTGGTGCCCTATCTGGTGCTCCAACTCAAGGGGCTGGGCATCATCGTGTCGGAAGCGTCGTACGGCCACGTGTCGTCCACCGCGGCGGTTTGGGCGGGCGCCGCGGCGCTCACGCTGTACGTCGTGGTGTCGGGCGTGCGCGGCTCGGCGTGGACCGCGGCATTCAAGGACGTCATGATCCTGAGCGTCGCCATCGTGCTCGGCATCTATCTGCCGTATCACTACTACGGCGGCTACGGCCCGATGTTCGAGGCCATCGACAAGGCGAAACCGGGATTCCTCACCCTGCCGTCCAGCGGCATGAGCCCGAGCTGGTTCATCAGCACCGTGCTGCTCACCGCCACCGGCTTCTACATGTGGCCGCAGTTCTTTGCCGGATCGTACACCGCCAAGCGCGAGGACGTGTTCCGCAAGAACGCCGTGCTGCTGCCGCTCTACCAGCTCGTGATCCTGTTCGTGTTCTTCGTCGGGTTCGCGGCGATTCTCCAGGTGCCGGGGCTCAAGGGCGCCGACGGCGACCTCTCGCTGTTCCGCATCTCCAAGCAGGCATTCTCGCCGGGCGCCGTGGGCGTGATCGGCGCCGCCGGCCTGCTCACCGCGCTCGTTCCCGGTTCGATGATCCTGCTCACCGCGGCCACGATCCTGTCGCAGAACGTGTATCGGGTGGCCGTACCGTCGGCCACCGACCGCGCCGTTACGCGGCTGGCGCGCGGACTCGTGGGCGTGATCGCCCTGTTCTCCGTGTGGATCACGCTCCGCGGAGGAGAAGCGATCGTGCCGCTGCTGCTCATGGGCTACAACCTGGTGACGCAGCTCTTTCCGGCGCTGTTGTTCTCGCTCCCCGAGCGTCCGATGGTGAGCACGGGCGCGGCCGCCGCGGGGATCGTGGCCGGCGAGGCGACCGTGGCCTATCTGACGCTGAGCGGCGCGTCGGTGGCAACGCTCGTGCCCTGGGCGCCGCAGGTGGTGAAGGACCTGAACGTGGGGATCGTGGCGCTCGCCGTGAACTTCGTGGTGCTGGCGCTCGTGGCGGCCGCCGCGCGCCGCCGGCCGGCCGTCGCTACTTCGTAATCCAGCTCCGGCCCGTCGCCATCAACGCCAGCAGCGCGAGTCCGAACACGATCCGGTACCAGGCGAAGACGTCGAACGTCCGGTGGGAAACGAAGCGCACCAGCCACTTCACGACGACGATGGCGCTCAGGAACGCGACCACGAATCCGATGGCGAAGACGAGCGCGTCGGAGCCCGCCAGCAGGTGCCGGTTCTCCCACAGCTCCAGACCGGTGGCGGCGAACATCACCGGAATCGCGAGCAGGAACGAGAACTCCGCCGCCGCGGCCCGATCGACGCCTACCAGCAGGGCGCCCATGATCGTGGCCCCCGAGCGCGAGACGCCCGGGATGAGCGCGAACACCTGGGCGATGCCGATCCAGAACGCCGTGCGGTAGCCGATCTGCATCACCGTCTCGAAGCGCGGAGACGGACGCCAGTGCTCGATGGCGAGGATGCCGACGCCACCGATGATCAGCGCCCCCAGCACCACCGGCGGCACGAACAGGTGGGCGGTGATCCAGTGGTGCGTGGCGAGTCCGACGATGGCCGCCGGCAGGAACGCGATGAACAGCGCAATGATGAACCGCCGCGATTCCTCGACCGCGAAGCCCTGCTTGGCCGTGCGCCAGAGCAGGTCGCGATAGAGCCACACCACGGCCAGGATGGCGCCGAGTTGAATGATGATCTCGAACGCGTCCGCCGTGGGCCCGACGAACCCCAGCGCGTGGCCGGCGAGAATCAGGTGCCCCGTGGACGAGACGGGGAGGAACTCCGTGGCGCCCTCGACCAGGCCGAGGATGACGGCGGAGATGATGTCGTGCATGGGTGCGGTGGGCTGGATGGAGAAGAAGTCCGGCCGCGGAGTGGAACCGCCCGCGGCCGGACTGGAATGAACGTATCACGACCGTGAAACGGAAGAGGCGGCCACGAACCCTGCGAACTCTTGCCACGCGCGGTCGAGCAGCTGCGCCGAGGCCGGCGTCGGCCTCAGCGGCCGCACCGGTGCACGAACACCGGTCTGGCCGGCCAACTGGGCGCCCCGCGCCACTGCTGGAAGATCTTCGAGACTTCCGGCACCCGATCAGGTCAGGAAACTGCCTACTCCCTGTTCGGCTTCGGCGCCGTAATCTCCGTGGTGGGCTACACCCCCGACAGGATCGAGATCTGTCTGTCCAATCTGATGGCCTACGACGCGGAGGCGCGGGGCAACTGGGGTGCGGACCCCGTGATCTACCCGGAATTACTGGAGTGGATCACCGACGGACGGATTGCGGTGAAGCCGTACGTCGAGTGGCACCCGTTGGCGGAGATCAACGCCGTGTTCGACAGAGCGCATCATGGGCAGTTGACCAGGCGGGCGGTGCTGACGCCCGAGTGAACAGGGAGAGTCAAATGGAAGCCATCGACATTCTCATGGAGGAGCACCGCGTCATCGAGCGTGTGCTCGACGCGCTGGAAGTGGCGGCCGGCAGGCTGCATCGGGGCGAGCCCGTGCGTGCGGGATTCTTTCTCGAAGTGGCGGAATTCGCCACGGGCTTTGCGGATGGTTGCCACCACCGGAAGGAGGAGGGGGTTCTCTTCCACATCATGGAGGAGCACGGCGGGCCGGCGCGTGGCGGGCCCATCGAGGCGCTGATGCAGGAGCACGTGGAGGGGCGCGCCCTCTCCTGCGAGCTGCGGAGCGCGGCCACCGCCCTGGAGCGCGGCGACGATGCGGCCGCCAAGCGGATCGTCAAGGCAGCGCGCGGCTACGCGGCGTTGCTCCGCGAGCACATCGAGAAGGAGGACGAGGGCGTGTTCCCGATGGCGGCGCGGCTGATTCCGGAAACCGAGCACGACCGGATGATGGCCTGGTTCGCGGAGGTGGAGGACAACGACACCGGGATGGGGGCGCACGCCAGGTATCTGGCGATGGCGGGGCGGTTGGAGCGGGAGGTGGGGGCGAGCTGACCGAGGGAACAAGTAGATCGAGCCACGCGTGATGCCTGGCGCCAATCGCCATGCAATTCAGGTCGCACCTATTGGCCATCTGGAGCGCGTCGCCGGATTGGCCCGGAGATGGTTCGGAGGAACGAAGGACGCCTCCTACTGGCCCGGTGGCCCGAACCCGAAACGACCGCTGTCCACCACGAGGACCCAATCCCCACTCGACGGGGGCGTGAGCGACGGCGTATCCGACGCCGAGAAGGTACCCGCCGACTGGCTGGTCCCAAGTGAAGGGTTGTACCACCAAGCGGTCATGGTCGTGCCGGCCAACTTGGTCAGGCTGAGGGTGACGGCGCGGCTGCTCGGCATGTAGACGATGATTGAGGAACTGTCGCTCGCGTAGGCCGTGGTGGCGTAGTCCGTGCTGGAACTGTAGCCGGCGGTCACGACCTGGTGATTCACATCCGGGATCAGCTTCTCCCAGTGCCGCGAATTGAACAGCTTCCCCAGGTAGCTCATGTTCAGCGAGCCCTGGTGATTCAGTTGGCCCTGCCAGTTGGTACCGGTGCAGATCGTGACGTTGGCGCCGAGTTCCCAGATCGGACAATTGCCGAAGACATGACCGAAGCCGCCGGAAAGCACCGTCCAGTAGGACTGCATCCGCAATTGCCGCGCCGTCGCTCCCTCGTTCTCATACGTCGATTCGATAAGGAAGAACGGCAGCGTGGGAGAATAGTTATAGGCCGTGAGGGCCTGGTCGTAGAGCGTGCTACTGTAGCTGTACACGTTGTTGATCGTGAGCCAAGATGCCCCGGCCCAGGGCGTGACCCCCATGGACTCGGGCCCGTTATGGGCCGTGAAGAGATGACGGGTATCCTGGGAGAGAATCCCGGTCACCACCGCCTGGACCCGGTTCTTGACTGCCGTGGTCTGATCCGGTGAGGTATCGCCCCCGATCAGCCAGATAATGTTGTCGTAGTTCTTGTATCGATTTCCGACGTACGCGCCCCAGGCCGTCATGTCGCTAACCGACGCATTCAGCATGTCGGCGCACCACCCCTGGTTTCCACAGTCGTAACCCAGATACACCGGGTCCAGGAGCACCACGATTCCCTTGGCGGCGGCCGACTGAATGATGTGGTCCGCATGGGCGAAATAGGCCTCATTTTCCGCCGAGGTAAATGCCGCGCCAGTGAAGGGAGCGAGATTGTAGTAGTCAGCCGGTGCGTTGGTGGCGAATTCGTGCTCGATCAAGTTCACGATGATCGCGTCGAAGCCTAGTTGTTGTCTATTGGCCAGATACGTGTCGGCATCCGCATCGGACAATTGCGCGATCAAAGACCAGGGCGCGTCGCCCACGAGGAAGAACGGTTTGCCGTTCTGATCCACCAAGTAGCGTCCGGTCGGCCCGGCCTTCAGCGGGTAGAGGTAGCCGACCGATCCCCCGCTCCCGCTCGTGACGGTCACGACCGAGGTATCCGCAAAGGCGGCCACGGTGGCGATCACCCGGTATGTGCCCGCGGTCGCCGGAGCAGTGTAGAAACCCGTGGTGGTCACTGTACCCCCGGTCGCGGAGAACGCCGCGCTCACGGAACCGCTGGAGCCGTCGCTGAAATGCCCGGTTGCCGTGAACTGAACCGTGCCGTTGGGGGCCAGACTCACGCTGTCGGGGGTGAGGGCGAGCCCGTCCAGCACGGCGGCGACAATCGTCACCTTGCTGCTATCCGAATGTCCCGCCGCCGAGGTGGCCTTGACCCGGTAGGTGCCCGCCGTGGAGCCGGCTACATACAGCCCGCTGGAGCTGACGGCGCCACCCGTGGCCGTCCAGGTGATCGAGTCCCCAGGCTGGGTGGAGCTGTCGCTCAGAGTGCGCGTGACGCTGAATTGCTGGGAGTTGCCGGCATTCAACGTCACCGAGTCGGGCGACAGCGCAATGGAGACCTCAACGGCCTTGGTGATCGCCACCTTGCTGCTATCCGAATGGCCTGCCGCCGAGGTGGCCTTGGCCCAGTAGGTGCCCGACGTGGCGCCGGCCACGTACAGCCCGTTGGAACCGATGGTCCCCCCCGTGGCCGTCCAGGTGATCGAGTCCCCTGCCTGGGTGGAGCTGTCGCTCATGGTGCGCGTGACGCTGAATTGTTGGGTCTGACCGGGCCGCAACGTCACGGCGCCGGGCGACAGGGCAATGGAGACCTCGACGGGTTTGGTGATGGTCACGCTGCTGCTATCCGAATGGCCCCCCGCGGAAGTCGCCTTGGTCCGGTACTCGCCCCCGGTGTCGCCGGCCACGTAAAGCCCATTGGGACTGATGGTACCGCCGGTGGCCGTCCACGTGATCGCATTCCCGGTCTGGGTCGAGCCGTCGCTCAGGGTGCGCGTGACGCTGAATTGTTGGGTCTGGCCTGGCCGCAGAGTCACGGCGTCTGGCGACAGTGCAATGGAGACCTCAACGGGCGGGCGCTCTGTCGGGGAGTTGCAGTCCGCAGCCACCAACGAGGACAAACAAGCAACGGCGACGCTGATCGCAACGGATTTGGTGTATCGCCTGAATGAGGGAGCCATATGCATCCAAGGCCAGAGTCTCATACCTGGAAACAGATTCCAACGTAGCAGATTCCAAATCCGGAAGCGAACTTGAACCGGATTGATCGACCCGCGAGGGGCGTACTGGACCGCTATAACGCCTTGCGACGGTGGCTGCTGAGATCGTGTTCAGACCTCCTTGCCCATCCTGGCTTGCAGCCCCCTCCACAGCCGCCCCACGAGAACCTTGGGGCACACCAACCCCTTGAGGATCCGCAGAAACAGGGTCAGGGCCAGGCGTCCAGCTTCGATGCGCAGACCAACGGTGGCCAAGCCCTCCGCGTGGAACCGCCAATAGTCCCGACCGCGGAGGGAGAGCGCGCCGTCGGCAAGGCACTCATAATGAACGGCACGTGCTCGCTGGAGGAGGCCCGCCGCCGTCTCCGGAGCAAACAGCCGCGGCCCGTAGCGGCGATTCAGAATTACCTTATTCATCGCGTCGGCGTTCCAGTCCGCAATCGTCCACCAGATGGACCCCTCCTGGCGACGATTGAACGTGAGCACCTGGTGAACGAACGCGAAGGCGTTGCCCGGCAACAGGACGTCGAAGCACGCTTCGATATCCTCGTTCGGACTGTCGATCCGGTAGAATTCGCCCGCCGCGCGCACGTCGCTGCTGCGGAACATGACACAGGTCGGGGAGCCGAACACGGCAAGGCGGTCCCGAAGATACCGGCGGAGCACATCGGCTCCCGGAAGCACGTCACAGTCGTACGGCAGCCCCTCATTTCCGATGTATGGCAAAGTCTTGCCAAATGCAGCAAGCGGCTCGTGGTACGTGTACGAACTCACGAGGGCGACGTCGGCATCCCGCTGAGCGGCCGCCACCATCAAGGACAGGCACTCCGGAAACATGAAGTCGTCGGCTTGGACGACCTTACAGAACACGCTGTCTTGGGCGATGAGACTAAGAGCGCGATTGTAATTCTCCACTTGCGGGAGAAAGACGCTGGCCTTGGTCAGTCGAATACGATCGTCGCGTTCGGCGTATGCGTGGGCGATCTCGAATGACCCGTCCGTGCTACAGTTGTCGACGAGCACGTACTCCCAGTTCCCGTAGCTTTGACTCAGCACGCTCTCAATGCACTCGGCCAGGTACGCGGCAGTGTTGTAGAACGGGGTCACCACACTGACCAGAGGTTCCGGGCGGTTGGGCGTGCTCATCCTGCGACCTCAGCAGGCTGGAGGCCAAACACACGCGTGAACTGGTCATCCACCAGGCGCCGGTACTCGGCAGTTACCGATTGGAGCCGAGAGACCACGAGGCCTGCGCTCATTTCGAGGCGCTCGAAGGTCCGTGGGAGAGCATCCACCTCGAGCGCATGGATATCCAGGCAGTAGTCGCCAAAACCCGTCTCCTCCATGTGTGTGCGCACCTTCCGGTCATACGAAATCGCCAGCACGGGCTTCCATGCCACGTGCGACAGAATGACACCGTGCAGCCGACTGGCGACGACGAAATCGAGGCGGCGCATCACGGGGGCCAGCTGATCGAGCGTTTCGGTGTAGGGAGCGCTCACCAGCGGATGGTCCCCGAGGAGCCCTTCGTTGCCGCACGGTGACGCGAGAATCTCCGCGATGATTCGTCGATCGACAGGCTCCGTGGCGAACAGCACGACCTCACGACCGTGGTCGAGGAGCTGCGCGATGAATTGCACCAGCAAGGTCCTGTACGTTCCGGCGACGGCGGTGTTCTCCTCCGGCCATCGGTATTTCGACAGATAGGCGATTGGGCTGATGCCCACCACGGGGCGATGCCCATCGGCAGACGAGCGGCATCCCGCCAATGGCGCCCGGTAGCCGAACGCAAGATCCGGACACACCGGGTCCCGGCGCACAAAAGGCCACCGTTCGAGGCGGCGCTTCGATTCAGCATCCCGGTACGACCTGTAGTGGGCGAGCCGCAACGCAAGCCTCACGAAGAGGCGGCTGACCTTCGACCGCAAGGTACCCACGCCAACGCTGAGGAATTCGCATTCTGCGCCGACGGCTCTGCCGATCATCGTCCACTTGAACAGCGCGTAGGGATGGCGAAAGGCGCCGCCCCAATAGTCATCGATCTGGCCACCGCCTGAGACGACCAGCATCGAGGCGCCACGCATGACAGCGACGGCACGGATGATATGGCCGAATTCACGCACACCAGCACCGATTCGCGTCGTGTGAAGCACCCGCAATGCATAGCGAGCCACTGGACGCACGAGCGGCGTCTTGCGAACGGTCCGTCGCAGAGAACCGCCGATGCCGCCCTCCGGCGTCTCTTCTCCACCCACTCGGCCCTCGGACGTGGCTTCGAACCCCGGGAGGAACGTCGTGATGCCGATCGGGAAACAACGGACGCCGTGCAAAGTCGACGTCGTGGCCGGCGACAGCGTGATCATCACGATGTCCGCGTTCGGAATTCGCCGCCTGATCGCGCGAAGCGCGGACTCCTGGATCGCCGCGTCTCCCAGGTTGCCCCCCGTGTGCGGTGTCAAGAGCGCGATCTTTGGACCCGCGCCAGCAACCGGACGCCGCGACCCAACGACGTTCATGGGCGGTGCCATCCGATGGCTCCGCTGGGAGTCGAGCAGCGTGCGCAGGTCACGCGGGAGCGCCTCGCCGGGTGACGCGACCCAAGCCGGCGCGCTGAGTGCCGATCGGCGGATCGTCCTCGTGCCTCCCGCACGCTGCCTCCGGACCGATCGTCACTTCGACCCCACGTCGCTTCCCGCGACCGTCTCAATCTCGTGACGCGTGATGCGCGGATAGAGGTTCGCCGATCCACGTACATCCAAGGGGCTGTTTACGAAGAACGTGCCGGCCGGCGACCAACGGTCGTATTCCCGTTGGATGTCGTACCGGTAGAGGAGGCAGCCGACGTGAAACGTGCCCCGCGGCAGATGCAGATCGAGGTCGAAGGTACAGTGGAATACGCCGCCCGCCTCGAGCGAGAAGGTCCCGGCACCCAGCCGTTCCGTGGACGTGTTGAAGACCTCGTATTGCCCGTCGTCGGTCAGCAGCAAGACGACCGCAAGCTTCTCGACCTTCGCGCTGGCCTCGACGCGGATCTCGACCCGGACTCTCGCCCCGGGCGTCACCTCGACCGCAGGAGTGCCGTCCTGCTGGAGGATATCGATCTGTGCGATGCGAACGTCCTTGGAAGCATTCCCCTCGTCACGCGTCGCGTAGGCCCTGCCGAGGTATGTCTTCAGCACTTCGCGCGTCGGCCCCATCGTTTGAACCCGCCCCTTCTCAAGCAGGAGACTGCGCTCGCAAAGCGCGGCTACGGCCCGGAGGTTGTGCGATACGAATACCACCGTGGCCCCACCCTTGATGATGCTGGCCATCTTCTCGGCGCATTTGAGTTGAAAGACATAGTCGCCGACGCTCAGCACCTCGTCCACGATCAGGAGCTCGGGCTCCACATGTGCGGCCACGGCGAAGCCGAGCCGCGCGTACATCCCCGAGGAGTACCGTTTCACGGGGGTATCGATGAAGTCGTCCAGCCCGGAGAAGGCGACGATTTCGTCGAACCGGCGGCGGATCTCCTCTCGACGCATTCCGAGAATCGTGCCGTTCAGGTAGACGTTCTCCCGGCCTGTGAGGTCCTGATGAAATCCGGCCCCGACCTCGATCAGCGCGGACAGGCGACCGTTCACGTGTACGGATCCGTGCGTCGGCTTCATGATCCCGCTCAGCAGTTTCAGAATCGTGCTCTTGCCGGCGCCGTTCGATCCGATGATCCCGAACGCCTCCCCGCGCTGGACTTCGAACGACACCTCGCGAAGCGCCCAGAAATCGCCGTCCGAGAGCTGGCTCAACCGGCCTGGCTTGAAGAGCCGCCCGGTCAACGCCGGGATGAGGTCCCGGAGCGAGTCGTAGATTTCCCCCTTCCGGAATTTCTTCGATACGTTCTCGACCCGAAGGACCGGCGTCGCCGTCGAACTCATATGCTCTCTGCGAAATAGGGCTCCATGCGCTTGAAGGCGATGAATGCCAGGACGAAGCCTACGGTGGCGAACACGCCGCTATAGACGAACCAGCCCGTACTGATGAAGGGGGTCCCCACCACCGCGGCACCCATACCCTCGATAATCGGTGCGACCGGATTCAGGAGGATCAGCGAAGACCAGCGCTTGAACATCGCCGCCTCGTAGAACACGGGGGTGAAGAAGATCCCGAAGGTGACGAACACCTCGACCAGGTACTTCACGTCCCGGAAGAACAGGCTGCTCGCGGAGAGCACCAATGCAAGTGCCGACGCGAGGAAGAACAATTCCACGACGAAGATCGGCAGGAACAGAATCTGCGGGCCAATGCTCACGCCCACGACCAACGGAAGCACGACGGCCAGCACCGCGGCGCCAACAAGGAAGTCAAAGAACTGCGCGATGACCGACGAAAGGGGAAAGACCTCCCGGGGCGTGTATATCTTCGTGACGAGGTTGCTGTTGGAAATCAGGCTTGTGGACGACAGCTTCACCGCCGCTGCGAAGAAGGCCCACGGCAGCGCTTTGACGGTTACGAGCGCGAGGCTCTGCCGCGTCACACTCGACCCAGACAGATTCGCCATCGCGACCTTCACGATCACGCCCGCCCCGACAATCAGCGCCGGCATCAGGATCGCCCACAGGAATCCCATGACGGATTGCTTGTATCGAACTTTGATCTCGCGCTGGACGAGCGCCACAAGGAGATCGCGGTGCAGACGGAAGTGACCCCACCATCGGCCCGGCGTCCATGCCGCTCTGGCGACGCCCGCACGGGCCGCTTCCGCCACCGCAACGGGCTGTTCTTGACCTATTGTCGACACACTGTCGGACCTCGTCGGCAGTCGCACCGCGCGGAAACGCCGGCGCGGAGGCATTGGATCGGACACTCACCGTCAAACGGCGACTGTCCGTGGATGGCACAGAGTGGACGGCCGCCATCTCGGACCTTCTCCCAGATCGGTCGGCAACAAACGACTCAAGACGGCGAATCGTTCATCGTACAGGTTCACGATCGCAGCTACAAGCACCGCTTGCCGTGTTGGGCCTCACGCGGAAGGGACGCCTTCGCGGACGTCATTCACCCGTGTTCCAGCCAGGCGATCCACTCCCGGAGTTGCCCCACGGATCTGGGTTCCGGGCGTGTCAATCCACGGGCTGCAGCAAGTCGTGCTCCAGGAGCGCTCGCGATGCATCCCTGAGCAATGCAAATTGCATGCCGGAGCGCTCGGCGATGTCGAGTAGTGTATGGTTCCCGTCGGAGAAGTTCAGCACCCAGAGGAGCGCCATCTCGAACCCCCGAGGTGTCGTGCCGCCCACGTTGCCGTACAGACCCCGTCGGCCGAGTTGAGGCTCGCCCCGGGGACTGAGGTTCACGTACGCCCGGTCGTGCTCGAGGATCTCCACGATTCTCAAGGCCTTGGCGAGCGAGTCTTCGCAGCGCTTCGGGCCGCACGAAGTCGACGTCGTCGGCGGACGTGTGGTATTCCGGGAAACTGCCGTTGGGGGTACGCATGAGACAGCCCACTGCCAGGTTGAAGCCAGGCGAGCAGTACTGCCGCTCGTCGTAGCCGTAGGGTACGAAGTCCCGCAGCTCGTACGGCCCCGGCCTGTCTCGAGCACCAGGGCGGCTGCCCGGTCTATCGGCGCATCGCCCCGTCGACTGCGTTTGTACGTCGAGGGCCCCGGATCCCCAGGCAGCTCAGCACCAGTCCGTGCCGGACCCGTCCGACCGCCTCGGGATTCAGCGCGAGCCAGGTCAGGGAGCCGATGGTGCCCGGAATGAACAGGAAACGCATGCCGTGGCGCCGGGGGACGTCGCTCAGGTAGCGGGCGAGCCAGACGGCCACGGCCATTCCCGACAGGTTGTCGTTGGCCAACGACGGATGGCAGCTGTGGGCCGAGAAGAGAATGTCGCCTGCGTCGCCCGCCTCGGTTGGCGGGAAGGTACAGCTTCCCCGTACGTCAGGTGTCCCGGCTCCAGCGTCGAGTCGATGCAGACCTCGTACTCGACGTTCGGGTCACGCTCCAGCGCCTCCAGAGTCCGATGCCGCAGACAGAAGCCCCACGACTCCTCGTAGTACGATGTCCGGTAGGGAATCCAGTCCGGGTGGTCCGGAAGCGTGTGCAGGTGGGGCCGGAGCTCCTCCAGCGTCATGCGCGCACGTACGGGCGTGCTGTAGTTCACGACGTGCAGCGAATGCGCCTGGAAATCGACGACCCGATCGCCCGTCCGGAGTCCGCGATCCACGCGTCCCGGATATTCCACTCCTTGGGAACCGTCCAGTCGAGCACCTGGGTGCCGGTCGGCACCTCCCGAAGTTCGAGCGGGACGATCTCACCGAGACGCCGTAGCGTCGCCCGGAGACCCTCGCCGGTGATGCTCCTGCAGATGGGATACAGCTCCTCGAACGAGACTGTGCATAGCTCGCCACCGCTTCCGGGCCTGACACCTCGTAGGCCCGTCATGGGCATGCGTCCGGGCACGAAGTCGGGGTACGTGGCGTCCCGCTCGTTGATCATGGGGTCGGCCACGGGCCACTCGATGCCGAAGGCTGGATCGTTCCAGCGAACTCCCCGCGCCGAGTCGGGAGCGTAGAACTCGCGTCATCTGATAGAAGACCTCGGTGTCGTCCTCCAACGTCACGAAGCCGTGGGCGAACCCACGGGGGACGTACAGCGCCCTGCCCGGTGGCGGCGCTCAACTCCACCCCGTAGTGCCGGGTGTAGCTCGGCGAGCCGGGCCGCATGTCGATGATCACGTCCCAAATGGCCCCGCGGACGCACCGCACCAGCTTGGCCTCCTCGTGGGGCGCGGCCTGCCAGTGCATGCCACGCAGCGTTCCGCTTGTCCGGTTGTAGGAGAGCGAACACTGCACCACGCTCGGCTCGAGCCCCTGGTCCGCGAATTCCCGAGCGCACCAGGTGCGCGCGAAGTAGCCCCGGTCGTCCTCGTGCCGCTCGAGGTCCACCAGCCAGGCCCCCTCCAGCGGAGTCGGCGTGAAGATCACGGCACCACCGTCAGTTCGGGTATGGGCACGACGAACTGCCCACCCCAGTCCCGAATGTACGCGAGCTGCGCCATGATCTCCTCTCGGAGATTCCACGGCAGGATCAGCACGTAGTCCGGCTCTGGCCTCCGCGAGTCGTTCGGGCTCGCGAATGGGAATGTGGGTGCCCGGGAGCAGCTTGCCCTGCTTGTAGGGGCTCCGGTCCACGGTGAAGTCCAGGAAGTCGCCGCGGATACCGCAGTAGTTCAGCAGGGTGTTTCCCTTGCCGGGCGCCCCGTACCCCACGATCCGCTTGCCCGCGCGCTTGGCTTCGATGAGGAACTCCAGAAGCTTGCGCTTGGTCTCCCGCACCTGCTCCTCGAACGATCGGTAGTAGGCCTCGTCGTCCACGCCGGCCTCGAGCTCGCGCGCCCGCAGCTCCAGCAACCGGTCGGTGAGCGGCCGGCCGGCTTCGTCGTCGTGCCGCGCCCAGATTCTCAACGACCCGCCGTGCGTCGGCAGCTCCTCGACGTCGAAGAGCGTGAGGCCGTGGGCGGCGAAGATCCGCTCGGCCGAGTAGAGCGAGAAGTAGGAGAAGTGCTCGTGGTAGATCGTGTCGAATTGGTTCTCGGCGACCAACCGTTCAAGGTGCGGGAACTCGATGGTCACCGTGCCGCCTGGGGCCAACAGCTCCTTCAGCCCTGCCACGAAGTCGTTGACGTCGTTGACCTGGGCCAGGACGTTGTTGCCCAATACGAGATCCGCCTTGCCGCGCTGCATCCGCCAGCTGCGCGCGCACTCTCCCGTCCAAAGAACTCGACGAGCGTCGGAACACCCCTTTCGACGGCGACCTTCGCGACGTTGGCGGCCGGCTCGATTCCCAGCACCGGGATTCCCCGCTCCACGAAGTACTGGAGGAGGTACCCATCGTTGCTGGCCACCTCCACCACGCTGCTGGACTCATCCAGGCCCAACTCGGCCGATCGACCTGCTCCACGTATCGCCGGGAGTGGTCCAACCACGAATCCGAGTACGAGGAGAAGTAGGCGTACTCGGTGAAGATGTCTTCGCCGCTCACGTACTCTTCGAGCTGGACCAGGAAGCATCGGTCGCAGACCCACACGTGGAGCGGATAGAACGGCTCCATGGCGTTGGCCTTGTCCGGGCTGACGTAGCTCTCGCAGAGGGGGGACATCCCAAGATCGACGAAGCTCTGTTGCAGCGGAGCGCCGCAGAATCGGCACGTGCCCGGGTCGCGGCGGCCCGTCAGTCGCCGAAGGCCATGTTGTGCGGGCAGTGCCCGTGGAATGGTCGGTCATAGTTGGCGTTCACCTGGTCTAGGCCTCGTACGAGGCCGGCTGATGAAGTGCGTCTACACAGCTTCAAATGGCGCGAGAGAATGTCGCCCGAAGGCCAGGCTCATGAATGAGTCGAGCTCACAGCTCCAGCCGCAGCTTCCTGCAGTGGAATCCCTCGGCGTATCGGGTCGGTGCAGCCGATTCCACTCCCCGCAAGTCGCATCAAGCCAGCAAGCGTCTCCCGATCGAACCAGTGCTTTCCGCGTCTGCGTCGGGAAATGCCGCAACGCGAGATCGATCTTTCGATCCACGGTCGCTGCATCCAACGGTGAGAAGACGTTGGGTGAGCCCAAGCCACCGTCGAACTTGGGGATCTCGTAGCCCAGCACCATATGGTCCCGGAACGTCTCCCGCGTCAGACTGCCGAGCAGATTGTGGTCCTGATGGAGGTCGGCCTCTTCGTGCGTGAAGATCAAGTCCGGAGTCGGGCCTTCCTTCAACGCTTCGAAGACGGCTTTGACATCGGCGCGGACGGACGGGAAAAAGCCCATCCGGGAACTCGTGCACTTGGATCTCGTGCGAGGCCGCTTCGCTCAGAAAGGCATTGGCGCTGTTCTTGGCTTCGTCAGCCCGTGCTCCGTGTGCGGCGAAGACGACCCACCGGACTCGCGCCTTTCGGTGCTTCATCAGTTGCAGGATCGTTCCACCGCACCCGATCTCGATGTCGTCGGAGTGCGCGCCGAGGCAGAGGACCTCGAGGCCGCCGTCCCGATCCGCCAGGTCGAGAGCTATCATGGCTCGACCGGCTCCACGCCGTTCGTCCACACGTGCCAAGGCGGATTGCCTTCAGCGTGTAGCGCGTCGACCCGTGCCTTGTCCTTGGCCGTGTCCACGGCCTGCCAGTAGCCGTCGTACGGGTAGGCGACGAGCTTGCCGGCCGCGATGATCCGTTGAAACGGCTCGAACACGAGGTCCTCGCCGGGTTCGGATGTAGTCGAAGACCTCTTGGCGGAAGACGAAGAATCCTCCGTTGACCCGGATGCCCGACTCCGCGATGTCGTGAAAGCCGGCCCCTCCCTCGCGGTCGGCTCTGCACGAAGTGGTAGCTGAGGTTGGGTGGCACGGACAGGAAGCTGGCGACCGCCTCCCTTCGCTCGAAATCCTCGATCTGCTTCGGTAAGTCGAGATCGGTCAATCCGTCGGCATAGTTGGCCAGGAACATGTCTTCGCCCTGCGAGGTGCTTGCGAACCGCCACCAGCCGTTCGCCGATGCTCGCCTTCAGTCCCGGTGTCCACGAAGGTGATGCGCCAGTCGTGGATATCCTGGGCCAGCAACTGCCGCGTGCGTCCGCCGTCGGTCAGCACGAAGTCGTTGGTCGTATACTCCTCGTAGTTCAGGAAATACTGCTTGATCGCCGTGGCCCCGTGCCGAGACAGAGGATGAAGTCCTTATGCCCGAAGTGGGCATAGTACTTCATGAGGTACCAGATAATCGGGACGCTCGCCGATCAGCACCATCGGCTTGGGCACGTTTCCCGAATACTCCCGGAGGCGCATCCCGAGCCCGCCGCAAAACAGGACGACCTTCATCGTGCGACCCTCCCCCGCCGACGCCCTCTCGCGCCACCGGAGTTGCTCGTCCAGACGTTCAGCCTCCAGCAGCGCACGAATCCGCTTGATGCGGAAGTAGCGCTCGCTCAGGAACTCATCGAATCGAGATCCCGTTCCGAGAACGCGTCGACCAACTCCTTCACGCCCTTCTCCACAGTCCACTCGAGGCTCGTATCCGGGGAGTTGCGTCTCGATCTTCGAGCAGTCCACCCGATAGCTCCGAGGGTCGGGGCCGCCACCTTCCGCGTACTCGAATTCGGGCCCCCGGAACCGCCGCGTCCACGATCTCGGCCAGATCTCGCACCTGGTAGTTCTCCTTCGTACGCCCCACGTTGAAGGCCTCGTTGTGGACGACTTCGCGAGGAGCTTCGAGCGCCGCCAGGAACGCATTCGAGAAAGTCCCGCACGTGGACGAGTGGGCGCCACGGGGTGCCGTCACTCTGGATCAACACCTCGCCCGTGGTGAACGCATAACCCCACGAGGTTGTTGACCACGATATCGGCCCGGAGTCGAGGCGACAGGCCGTACGCGGTGGCATTGCGCATGAACGTGGGACTGAAGTCATCACTCGCGAGCTCCGCGACGTCTTGCTCAGTCAGGATCTTCGACTTGCCGTACGGCGTGAGTGGGTTGAAGCCGGCCTCTCGTTGAGGAAGGCGTCTCCCTGGGCGCCGTACAGCGAGCAGGATGATGCGAACACGAAGCGCTCGACGCCGGCCTGCTTCGCCATGCGTGCCAAGCGCGACGGACCCCCGATGGTTGATCTGGAAGGTCAGATCGGGATCCAGATTTCCCAGGGGATCGTTGGACAATGCCGCGAGGTGGACGACCGCATCGAATCCGGCCAGGTCGCCCGGATGCACGTCGCGAACGTCGGCCTTCCTGCTCTCGACAGACGGCCCCGCGTAGTCCGCGAACCCGCATTCCGAGAAGAGCCCCGTATCCAATCCCACCACCGTCGTGCCCCGCCTCTTCGAGCACCGGCGCCATGACGGAGCCGATGTATCCGTCGTGGCCAGTCATCAAGATTCTCACGTGAATACTCTCCGTTTTGTTGAGATCACCCGAAGACCCGTCGAGTCGGGCGTCCGTTCAGGTAGGCGGCGACACTGCCTTCGTCGATGGCATGGCGATAGACCTCAAGAGCGGCGCCCACCACCTCCACCGTCCGGTCGACATCCTGCTCACTATGCGAATAGCTCAGGACGAACGACGGACCGAGCACACCTCCCCGAATGAGCTCTTGCATGAAAAGCGCACGAAATTCCTGTGACGGCGCTCCGTCGGGCCCGCGCGTGACGTAGACGAGGTTCGCTGGGTGCCCGGTCACCTCGACGTAGGCGTCGAGGCCCTGGGCGGCGATCACCTCTCGCACTGACCGTTGCAGGTGCAGGCCCCGGTCGCGGAGGACTTCCGACACGCCTTCCCGACGACAAACGTCGAGGGTAGCGATGCAAGCTGCCAGAGCATGCGTTTCTGCGCCATGCGTCGTCGAGAGCAAGAACACCCGGTCGCGCGGCTCGCGATCGAGGGATCCGAGCTCCATGATCTCGCGCTTCCCAACCAACGCCGAGATCGCGAACCCGTTTCCGATGCCCTTGCCGAACGCGGAGAGATCGGGGGTAACGCCGTAGACCGCTTGCGCACCGCCAAGGCCCCAACGCAATCCGGTGATCATCTCATCGAAGATGAGGACTGCCCCGTGAGCGGTGCAGGCCGCGCGAACCCCCTCCAAGAACCCCTGCTCGGGCTCCACCGACGTTGCCGCCTCCATGATCACGCACGCGATGCCGTCCGGATGGCCATCGAAGAGAGCCTCCAGGCTCTCAAGATCGTTGAAACGAAAACCAACCGTGAGTTCGGGAATCGCCCTCGGGATCCCTGCGGCCATCGAGGTTACGCCGATGAACCAGTCGTCCACTGAGAAGAACGGCTGATCGGAACAGATCGCTACCAGATCCCGACCCGTCCATGCCCGGGCGAGCTTGACCGCCGCCGTGGTCACGTCCGATCCGTTCTTCGCGAACTTCACCATGTCGGCACCAGGCACCAGATCGAGGAGGGATTCCGCACACTCGACCTCCAGCGGAGACGGACGGGTGAAGTTGGTCCCGTTTCGCATTGCCCCGTACGCCGCCTCGACGACACTGGGATACGCGTGGCCCAGGACAACAGCACGTAGCCCCATGCCGTACTCGATGTATTCCCGCCCGTCCATGTCCCAGACGTGCGAGCCAGCACCTCGCTGAATGAATGGAGGAGCCGTGATCGGATACTGGTCATCACCCTTGGCATAGGTATGGCAGCCAGCGGGGATGAGCTGATGCGCTCTCTCTTGGAGTGCTCGGGTACGATCGGAAAGGGGCATGCGGGGTTCGGACGGGGAGATCAGAACGCGCAGCGAACATGCGCCAGCGGATGTGCCTCCCGACTGCAACATATGTGCCAATTTTGACCCGCCATCAGGACTGGCTGACGCGTGGCCGCAGCAAACCGCAGCAAACGTCCCGCCAGAATGCCAGCTCCCCATCAGTAGCCCGTGGACTTGTGATCCGAGGATCCACCAAACGGACCGACTTTGGTGCAGAAAGTGCCATTGGCTGCGAACGCGGTCGAACACCTCAATCCACAAAGTTTAAAGCGGTCTCACCGGCCCCGACCGGTAGACGTCGGCCTTGAGGCGAAGGTGTGAGTGGCAGCAACTCCGCGCCCTCGCTCTTGATCGGCCCCCTTGACGCCCATCTAGACGCTGTGCCTGGTGCGCGGGACATGCCCGAACTCGCGGAGTATCTGTCCGAATCGCTCCCCCCGGCGATCCGGGGCCGAACTCGCGCTTCCAGCCGTCACCGGGAATCCTCCGACCGTTGGGCTTGACGGCCGCAACACGCGGTCGTGTGGTACGCGTCGTCGAGGTTGACGCGAAGGAGGCGACGTGGCCCCGGGCTCGCCACGGCGGAGTTGCAGGCCCTGCTAATGACCACTTGCGCGTGGCGGACCGTCTTCGAAAGGGAGCCTCCTGCCCCGGCCCCGGCGCAATATTAGCCTCTTCCGAGGCGGGCGTGTGCTTGCGCCACCCCGGGGCTAACTCGCCCTGCCGGATCCGGCGGATGACCATCTGTCGCGTGGTCGGAGTCAGCGATACTGCCTTGTGGGTTTTCTCTGAGCCCTCTGGCAGTTGCCGGTAGACGGGTTTGACAATGCCAACTTGGCACCGCTACGGTTCCGCGAGCAACCTCTACGCTGATTGCAGCCGCACGGTACACTTCGCCCGTTGGGCAAGCGTCGCGACGATCTGCACCGGCATCCGCAGGACGCCGGTGCACGACGCCGCCACCGACGGCGTCCCCTGAGTGGTTCGGCTTTCTGAGCGAGGGGCAGGACTCCTCTCGCGACCAACTAGAGTGACATGGTTGCATTTCCTTTCCAGCCCGTTGAAATTTGCTCCCAATTCGCACTCGCTGTCGCCGGCGTCGCTCCCCTCGCGATCTTCGACGAGTCGACGCATCGACACGAACGTCTCGCGGACTGGTTCGACTGCCACGACCGTCTGATTCACTGCCTCTAGCCGCGGCCTCAGGCCGGACCGATGAACGAGAGCGTGCGGGCCATCGCCGATTCCCTTCCCGTGCCCGAACGGCAGCCCTGTTCATGCCTGCGCCGCAACACGTGAAGGGCACTCCCGGAGTGCAACCGCCGCATCCTGTGCGTGCCGGCGATCGCCGCCTTCTGGTGATTACGTATCACTTCCCACCCGACGGGTCGGTGGGGGGGCTCCGCTGGGCGGGACTGTCGAAGTATCTCGCTCGGCGTGGATGGGAGGTCCACGTGATTACCTCCGCGACTCCAGACGCCGCGACCGCGCAGGCCGGGGTCGTCGTACACCACATTCCACGACGGCGAACCCTCAACGACCACTACCAAGCCACCGTGGTGCGGCGCCGGCGTGCGCGAAATGCCGCGGCTCCGACGACCCACGATCCGGCGCCATCGCCTGCCGCCGCGCCTCACCCCTTCCGCCAGCCGCTGACGTGGCTCCGCAAGAGCATGGGCACCGCGCTGGCCTTTCCGGACGTCGGACGCGGCTGGATCGTGCGCGCCGGCATGGCCGCGCGCGCTCAACTTCGCCAACGGGAGTTCGCCGCGGTGATCAGCAGCGGCCCCCCGCATTCCGCCCACCTGGCCAACCTGATCGCCTGCGCGGGGCTCCCCGGAAAGATGTGGGTCGACATGCGCGACCCGTGGTCGGAACCGGCATTCACGCGGGCGGCGCACGCGTTGGACCGGTTCGATGGGACGATCCACCTCATACGGACCCTGGAGCGGCTCGTCGTCCGGCGAGCGAGCCGCATCGTGGTCAACACGCCCGAGTTCGGCGCCCACATGCGCGACAAGTATCCCGCCGCGCCCATCGCCGTGGTCAGCAACGGAATCGACGTGGAGGGGCTGCCGCCCGCGGCGGATTCCAAATTCGACGGGCTGTCGATCGCATACGCCGGATCGCTGTATTTCAATCGGAACCTCACGCCCGTCATCAACGCGCTCGAGGCGTTCTTCGCCGCCCACCCCGACGCACGGGATGCCGTCAAGCTGCGGCTGGCCGGCAACATGGAACCCGAACACGTAACGCGGTTCTGGAGTGAAGTGGAAGCCGCAAGTCTGCACGGCAACGTCGAGCTGCTGGGGCAGCTGCCACGCGCGGATGCGATGGACCTCATCAATCGCTCTCACCTGTCACTCGTCCTTGCCCAGGACCAGCGCGTTCAGGTGCCGGCCAAGCTCTACGAGTGCGTGGCGATGGGGATCCCGACCCTGGTGATTGCGGAACCGTCTAGTGCGGCAGCGCGCGAAGGACAGCGCATCGGCGCGATCGCCTGCGATCCGGCGGACGTATCCGGCATCCAGAGCCTCATCGAGCGGTTGTGGCTGGACCGCGATGCCGGGGCCCCGGCGACTGCGTCGATCGGATACGATGCCATCTCCGGGCAGATGGCGGCGTTACTGAATAGCTGACCGACTGGTCCGATCTGAACCGCCCTACCGTTCCTCCGCTTCCGCTCCCATTCGCCGCCTTGCCAGCGCCACGACCTCCGCGGTTGCAAGAGCGACGGCTGCCACGGTGGTCGGCGATGCGTGCACGGAGCAGACCGACACGTCGACGCGATCGGCCCCCAGTGACAGGCTGACGGCACGAACGGTGTCTCCTTGGCCGGCGTCGATCGTCGCCGGGGGAATCGACAGTCCCACCCCCAATGCTTTGAGACAGGCCTCCTTTCCGGTCCAGCATTCCAGAAATCGACGGTCCCGCGTGGCGTCGGTTCCACCACCGGACCAGTACCCCCTCTCGGCTTCCGTGAAGTGGTCGTGCACCAGCGCCTCGGCGTCCACAACCGGACGGACCTGCTCGATGTCCACGCCGACGGGCTGTCGTTCGCTGACGGCAACTAGCGCCTCGCCCTCGCTGTGGCTCAGGTTGAACTCCAGTCCGCCCCCAGGGAGTTCCGGCTTCCCAAACTCGTTCACGTGCAACCGCAGATGTTTGTCCGAAGCGCCGAGGGCCCGCACGAGCAGCCCGTTCAAGGCGTGCCGCGCGGCGAGAAACCGGAGGCCCTGCCGGCGACTCGACATTCGCCCCGCCCGCTCGACATCCGCGGCTTCCAGGCCCTGCAGCGGCACCAGGTTTGCATAGGTATCGAGGTCCACCCACCAGAGACGAACCGCCGCCGGCAGGCCATGCGAAACGCTGTGAAGATATGGAAGACTCATGCTCGGACTCCCGTGCGACTGGCGCCACCCAGCATGAGGGCGGCATCGAAGGGCGCGTGTGGCCGACGGTGAAGCGCACCCGTAAGTTGACCGAAACACCCCCAATGCGGAATGAAAGGCGGCGCAACGACTCCGGAGCGCCCCGGGAGACAGCGTCCCCTCATGGCCCAGTCTGAGACCGAGCAACTCCTGCACCGGCAATTCGAGGAGCAAGCCCGGAAGACCCCCGGCGGCATCGCGCTGTACGAGGGGGACCGCGCGGTCACATTCGCGGAGCTCGACGCCCGCGCCACGGAAGTGGCCCGGCCGCTTCGCGCCCGCGGGATCGGCTTCGGGTGCGCCGTGGGGATCCACGTGGAACGTTCCATCGCATGGGTCGTCAGCCTGTTGGGCATCCTGAAGACCAATGCCGCCGTGATGCCGCTGCCGCCCTCCTACCCCCCGGGGCGCCTGCGCGACATCCTCGTCCATGCCGAACTCGACGCGGTCATTGACGACGCCGCGTCACCCCTGGATCGATCGCTGACCGCGCAGGTGGTGGAATTCGCCGAGTTGCGCTCGCATTCCAGTGGCCCGACGGATGCGCCCTCCGGCAATCCGGGACAGCCGGCACTCATCCTCTGCTCTTCGGGATCGACCGGTACACCGAAGATGATCGTGCGCAGTCACGCGTCCTTCCAGCACCGCCTACACTGGACTTGGGAACAACATCCCTACGCCAGCGACGAGTTGTGTTGTCAGAAGGCGCATGCCACCACCACCCACGGGATCTACGAGCTCTTTGAACCGTTGTTGCGTGGCGTGCCGGTGGTGCTCCTCTCCGACGAGGAGGCCCGGGATCTGGAGGGTTTCTGGGACACCATCCGGACACGGGGAATTTCGCGTCTGCTCATTGTCCCTTCGGCGCTGCAGTCCAGTCTCGAGATGCCGGGCTTCAAACCTCCACCGCTTCGCGTCTTGGTGCTCATGGGCGAGTACCTGAACCCACGACTCGCCGCTCGCGCCGTGAGGGCCTTTCCGCCGGCCACGCACCTCTACTCGATCTACGGCAGCACCGAGGCGAGTTCCACCCTCGTTTGCGATCTGCGGGAGTCGGTTGCGCCCGGACGAGAACTCCCGCTCGGGAAGCCGATCTCGCCTGCCGTCCAGACGCCGGTTCTCAACCCCGACCTCACCCCGGTCGCGCCGGGTACCGCGGGGCGGCTCTTCATCGCGGGCTCGGCCCTGTTCTCGGGGTACTTCCGGAATCCCGAGCAGACGTCGGCGGTGCTCCGCAGCCGTCCAGGGCACGACGGTCCGCTCTACGATACCCACGACCAGGTGCGGCTCTCGCAGGACGGCAACCTGGAATTCATCGGTCGGGTTGACGACACGGTGAAGATTCGCGGGTTCCGCGTCGACCTGCAGGAGGTGGAGCGCGCACTCCTCGGCCAGCCCGGCGTGAGCGCGGCGGCGGCGCTTGTCGGAACTGGCGCGCCGGGCGGGGACACGCTACTCGCGTTCGTGACGCCGGCTGGGCTCGATCGGGGCGCGATCTACGCGCACGCTCCGCGACCGCCTGCCGAGCTACATGATTCCCTCGTCGCTGACCGGCCTGGACGCCTTTCCGCTGACGGCGCGCGGCAAGCTGGATCGCGCGCGCCTGCTCGAGATTCACGCCTCGCCGGGCAACCCCAGCAGACGAGGCAAGTCGGCCGCGGTCCGAAACCGAGCGCCGTGTCGCGGCGGTGTTTACGGGCGTGCTGGGTCACGCCGCGTATGCACTCGACAGCAGCTTCTTCGAAGCGGGGGGGACGTCGCTCACGGTGTTCGCGCTCGTGCACCGCCTTCGTGCCGCCTTCGGGCTCGATCGCACCCGACTCCCCGAACAGATCGTGTACCGCTTTTCCACCGTCGAGGCGCTGGCTGGGTATCTGGACCGCATCGAGCGCGGAGGAGCGCCGGGACCAGCCGGCGCGGCCCCGATCCTGGTCACGATGCGTCAGGGCACGGACGCAGGCCTCGCGCCCTTTTTCCTGGTTGCCTCGGCGGGCGGCACGCTGGGCGCATACGAGAAACTGGCCGCCATGATGACGACGCCGCGGGAAATCGTCGGGGTGCGGGACCCGTTCATCTGGGGCGAGCGGGAACTCGATGAGGGGTTCCACCGCTGGGTGACCCGCTACGTCGACGCGATCCGCGAACGGCAGCCCCATGGACCGTACTACGTGGGTGCGTACTCGTCGGCCGGCTCGTTCGGGTACGAGATCGCGCGTCGCCTGCGCGCGCAGGGTGAGGAGGTGGCGCTCCTCGTGCTCATCGACCCGTTGGCCCTGGATCGTCGCAACCGCGGGCGGTTCGGGTGGTGGGCCCTCCGGGCCACCTGGGACCGGTCTCCGGTGCGGGCGGCAGTGAAGCTGGCCGGGTGGCTGCGCGTCCCCCTGTACCGTACGCTCTGGGCCCGGCAATCGGCCATCGTGAACGACGCCACCCCATCCGCCGACGAAGTGCAGCGACTCGCCGGACAGGCGACCCGTGACCGGCATCACCTGCAGAATTTCGCCGCGCTCCTCGAGTTGAACACCGGGCTTCCCTTCGCCCTCACCGATGCGGACTTTGCCAGCGTGCCCCCCGATCGTTACCTGTCCGTCCTGCAGGGGCGCATCGCGAGGCTGATGCCTGAGGTGGATGCAGCGAGCATCGAACGAATCGTGATCCAGTACACGTTCCAGGTGCGGGCCCAGCACGCCTATCAGCTTCAACCATATGACGGACGGGTGTTCCTCGCGGAGCCGGCGACGCGCTATCGCGGCGTTGCAGCGGCGCATCTGCGCCCCTACCTCCGGAATCTACAGGTTCGCTCGATACCATTGAGCGCTCCTTCAGCCAGGACGCAGGTAATCACCGAACGGTTCGGCGCCATCGAAGCTCACTACAGGAGCATGCGGGACGATGGGTTCGTGCGACAATTGGCGCAGGAAATTGATCGGCGGCTCGCATCACCCCGGTCGACCTCGAGTTACCCCGCAGCAACCCGATTCTAATTGAATTTCACCCCCTGGCGACGTAGCTTGACGGTAATTCGTCCACCGTCGTCTGGCGATGGCTGCGCGGGGGACGGAAAGAGCGACGACCCCGAAGAGACCGTTCCCCCCAACGACGTGGCCGGTCGAGGCTGCGTGTGTTTGACGCCAAGAGCCGCCGCGTAGGCCTCGGGCGATGGCTTCCCTGCCTCGGATCCAGAATCCGAGCGGGGGTGACTCGGCCGGACCAACGTAGCGAGGATCCGACGTGACAGAGCTGGCTCGCGGCCTTTCCACCAACGTGCGCGCACTGTGCTGCGGTGATGCTGGCTGTCGGCTCAAGCGAAACTCTCCCGTAGCGCGATCCCGCAGCGAGGCGGATTCGCGACCGTGACGCTCACGACGTACGGCCCTCGCCAGCGGGCCGCGATGTTGGTGGTCGATTCGCTGGCACGCAGAAGGCTTCGGTCATGGCGTCTGATCCACTTCCTCGCTGGCACAAGTTGCGACTGCCGTCGGCTGCCGTTTCCGCTCGCGGTGCGGACCAGGCGCTGGGTGAACGTCGTGTGACTCGAGGAGGACTTCGGGTCCCACAAGAAGCTGCCACTGTTCACGAGCTGGTGTCCTTCGGCCGCCCACATGCCGGTGATCACGATGGACGACGACGTGCTGTATCCGTCAGACAGGCTGGAGCGATTCAGGGCAGAAGCCGCCGACAGCACGAGCGATGTGTCGTGCTACCGCGCCCGCCGCATCACGTTCGGCAACGACGGCGGGTTCGCACCATATCAGGATTGGGAGTTCGTCGCGACGGCAAGTCACGACACGACGTGTTGCCGAATGGAGCGTACGGCGTGCTCTATCGCCGCGAGGCTCTGGAGGCCATTCGCGACAAGGGCCTGGCCTTCCGGGAGTTGGCGCCGAACGCCGACGACCTCTGGTTCCGCCTGTGCACCCTGGAGCACGGAATCGAAGCCCGGACCCTGAAAGGGGGACAGACGGTCTGCGCCGCCGTGCCGTTCACCGAGGAATCGGCGCTCTGGCCCGGCAATGCGTTGGGCGGGGGAAATGACCAGAAGCTCTCCCGCATCGTGCCCTTGTTCGACCTCTCTCCGCTGGACGAGGAGCAGGGCTCCGCACCGCGCTGACGCCCGCGGGGAAGCTCGGCCGCGACGAAATGCGTGAACCCGCAGTCCTGGTTCGTGGGGGCGCATCAGGATGCGCCCGTCTCGAGATTGAATCCCATGCCGGTTGCCCGTCGCAAGTGCACGCGCTACCCGCGGCCCAACCACCGCTTCACCTGTTGCATTACCGCCGGCCCGAGCACCCCACGTGTCGCCTCGCGGGCGACCGCCACTGCGCGCGCGCGTTGCATGCCGAATGAATCGCCCACCGGCACCTCCACCACCGTGACACCCCGGGGTTCTGCCCACCGCTCGGCCGGCATAGACTCGAAGGGGAAGAAGTCGCAGCCGAGGGCCCGCGCCAGACCCTCCACCGGCACCCGCCCCACAGACACCCCGTGCGCGTGGCCGTAGTCGAGCAGTTGGTGATCCCGGATCTGCCCATACGCGCCATCGGCGAATACGACAACGGTCAACGCGAGGCCCTCCCGCACTGCCGTCGCCAGCTCCAGACCCGACATGAGAAATCCGCCGTCGCCAATCACCGCGACAACGGGTCGCTGCGGCGCCGCGAGCTTCGCGGCAATCGCCGCTGGCAGGCCGAAGCCCATCGACTGCAGATCACTTGGCATCAGCAACCCACCGGGCGCCAGGACGTCGTAATACCGGCGCACGAGCCCCTGATGCCGCCCCGTGTCCGTGACCAGGATCGCCTCGCGCGGCAATCGCGACCGAAGGTCTCCGACGAGTGCCGCCGCCGTGCCCTGCTCCGTGCCGCCGACCCGGGGCTCCGTACGCTGGACTCCCTGCCCTCGCATCCGCTCGCACCATCCGGCCAGGACCTCCGGCGACCAGCCCCGCGGCGCCTGCGGGCCGAGGTCCTCCGCGAGCAATGCGGCCAGAAACGGCCCGGTGGACGCGCTGATCACGTCGGCCATCTCATAGTTGGCACCGAGCACCGCCCGGTCGGCATCCACGTGCACCGTGCGATCGGCTGGGAATCGCAGCGCGAAGCCCGCCGTCCCGTTGTGGCCGAGCTTCGCCCCCAGAACCAGCACCGCGTCGGCTTCCAGCATCAAAGCGTTCAGCGCATCGGGACCGGCACGCGGGCTGTCGTAGCCCAGCGCCAGACGGTGGTCTTCGGGCAGCGTCCCCCGGCCGGACGGCGTGGTCGCCACCGGCGCGCCGATGCGCTCGGCGAGCTGAGCGACCGCGCCGGCGGCCGATCGCGCGCCCTGGCCGACGAAGAGGACAACCCGGTGCGCGTCGCGGATTCGCATCGCCACGCGGCGTACCGCAGTAGGGTCGGGAGGCGCGGCAGCAGTCGGCGCCACCGACGACACGACGTCCGGTGCACGCCCCGCCAGCGCCTCGGGATGAAGTTCCACCACCACCGGTCCCGGCTCGCCATCCAGGGCCAGCGCGTGCGCCTGAGCGACGGCACCGGCCATCTCACCGGCGCTCCGCACCTCGATCACCCGCTTCGCGAGCGGGGCGACGATGGCGCGCTGGTCTATGGCCTGAAGGTTGAACGTCCGACCGGGCCCGACGGCCGGCGCTCCCACGACATGGACCACCGCCGCCGAGTCGAGCCGCGCCTCGGCGAGCCCGGTGAGTGCGTACGTGAACCCGGGACCGGATCGTCGACCAGCACGCCGACGCGCCCAGAGACGCGGAAGTACGCACCGGCCATGAAGCTCGCCGCCAGTTCGTGCGTGGGCACTACGGCCGCCAGTTGGGAGCGGCGGAGCGCCTCGAACAGTGGCACGTTCTGCGCGCCCGGCAGGCCGAACACGTGCCGCACACCGAGTTGCTTCCAGCGCCGAGCAGAGAATTTCGAGCCCCGGGCGGTCGACCGCGCTCATCCGCCCTCCACCCCGCGCCACACGGCGAATGCGATGCCGGGTCCAACGGACGCCTCCCCGGCCGAGCTTCCGAGCCTGGCGCGCCCCATGCCGCCGACGAGGCTCACAGCCGGCCACGGGTCGCTCCACCGGAATACAGGCTGCTGGGTACCCAGGAGGTCGCCCACCCATGCCGCCGAACCGCGCCACGCTCCATCCGTCGCCCCGGGATGCATAGTAGTCGTAGTATGGATACATGCACGTGGCCCCCACGCGGTAACGCGTCACCGCCTCCACCGGGAGCCCGAGCGCGTCGCGGCAGTAGGCGCCCACCACATCTGCGCCTGCGCGAACGGCGAAGTCCACATACCACCACGGACGCGCATTCACCTCCAGGAGCTTGAATTCGCCGTCGCGGTCGTCGCGCTTGAATTCGGCGCTGAAGATCCCCCGGTAGTGCAGATGCGCCAGCAACGCCTCCATCGATGCCGTCGCCCCCGAGACCTCTTCCAGCCGGACGCTCGCAAAGTACGTGCTGTTGCCGAAGTCCGCCGGGTACATGCGCAGACGCCTGCGCGCGAACCAGATGCGCGCGACGCCGTGGACGTCCACAAAGCCCTCGACGTAGTAGTGGCGGCTCGCCGGCCCCGGAACGTACTCCTGGAGGACCACGGAGAACCCGGCGGCCTCGATCTCGCGCAACCGGGCAACGGCGTCATCACGCGAGGCGACGCGAAATCCCTTGACGTTGAACCGCGCGAAGAACCGCTGTGAATCACGCGGCTTCAGAAACGTCGTGCCGGAGAGCACCAAGGCCGGGACCCGCTCGAGGTCGGCAACCGAGCCAATCGCCTCGGTGTGCGGGTGCGGAACGCCCGCGGCCTGCATCGCCTCCGCGAACCGCAGCTTGTCCACCAGCGTTTCGACGACGGCCACCGGGGGAACGCAGGCGGGGAATCGATCGCGCAGGCCCGGCTCGAGCTCGGCGATCGCGGTGACCCAGTTGTCCGAGCACGGTACCAGCAGAGCCCGCGGAATCGGGAGCGCCGACAGGTACTCGGCAAGACTCACGCCCTCGGCTCGCGGCGGCGCCGCTCGATACCACCGCGACCAGCGCACGAAGTCCTCGCGGTCGGACACGGCAAGGGCGCGGAATCCCCGACCGTCGCAGGGCACGGAGGACGCCGAGTTGCGTCACGCCGCTCCCAAACACGAGCGCCGGCAACTGACTCACGTGCGACGGAACACGGATGCGAATCCGAACTGGTAGGGCGATGCGTACCACGGCGAAATCGGGGTACGATTGAGGTGGTAGGGGCTGTCCCCCGGCTTCACGGCCCCACCGAACGCGGAGAGACAGCAGGTGAAGCCCGCGCGGCGGACCGCCTCGCGGTTCTCTTCGGCGATCTGGTGCCGGCGGCCGTAGGGATAGCTGAAGAAGTCCACCGGCGCGCCGAGTTCCTGTTCCAGCCGCGCCTTCGAACCCGCGATCTCGGCGAACGATACGTCCCCGACCGACACCCCGAGGTCCAGATGGCTCATCGTGTGCGCGCCGATCTCGAATCCCTGCGCATGCAGCGACCTTACCTGGTCCCAGTTCATCCATTCGGACGGGATGCCCAACTCCTCGTCCCACCAGGGCACGCAGTCGGAACCGATGTAACCGGTGACGACGAAAAAGCACGCTGGGAGGCCGAGGCGCGCCAGCATGGGCGCGGCGTCACTATAGTTGTCCAGATACCCGTCGTCGAAGGTGATCGCGAGACAGTTGCTCACATCGTCGCCGCGGAGAAGCCGATCGAGGAGCTCGCGCAGCGAGATGACCGTGTAAAAGCGCTTGAAGAACTTCAGGAATTTCCAAAACTCGGAGCGCGTGCTGTTGATGGGCGTGCCGGGATAACGGTCGTCCACCCGATGGAAGAGGACGATGACCGCGCGGTCGGCGGACAGCCACCGGTGAAGCCCGAGGTGGAACACGAGCCAACCGAGCATTGTCTTGATCCGGTTCTTGGCGGGCGCAAGGCGGCGGGTCACAGGCCGCCCACCGACGATCGTTCGACGAGCGTCTCGGTCTCCAAGAGCCGTTCTTCTGCCGGGGGGCGGATCAACGCACCCAACATTGGACCTGTCCTATGCTCCCGGGGGGGAGCGTTCAGGGCGGCGAGGTGAGGGGGTCGACGGCGGCCGCAGCGCCACCGACTATCGGGGAGACCTGCAATTCTAGCGCGAGCTTTACGCCACCGATACGGTATGCACGAACAAGGTTGCGTCGACGTAACAATGACCTCCCGTCCGCCCAGACTGAGGAATCTGGAGGCGCTCCTGCCGAATCGCGGGTCCGGGTCACTGTTGGGTCTTCTTTGAGGCGCGACCGCCACACCCCGTGATCCCGCCTCACACCGAACGCCAGTTCCTCGCCATGTGCGGAATTGCCCGCTACTGGTCCGGGGTCGCACACGGACCATCGCTCGTCGCCGCGTTCACCGACATTCCGGCCCATCGGGACCTCTATGCCCCCGGTGTCGGCGCACCGATCACGGCCGGATCGCCCGGGACCACTGCCGGTTCGCCGCCATCGATCCCGGATCCGACGCGCGCGAGCCGAAGTGCCCATCAGTGCACGCGTGGACCTCTCGTGCGTTACGACCGATCGAGCGTGTCGAGCGGGCTCAAGATTGAGAAGCCGTTCCTTGGCGGCTGGTGAGGTACGCGCTCTCGCTCCCTGATACGAGTATGCTCGTTAGCGGGTTGACCACGGGCGTACCGCGAGACGCAGTGCCCGAGGCCTTCCATACCGCCGTGGGCATCGACCTTAGTATCCGGTGAGACCACCCGGTCCTGCTGAAGCAGCCGACAGGATCTTCGGCCGACCCCGGCTCGATCGCGCCAGCGAGTACCCTGGTGGCGCGCGTGGCGCTGACGGTTTCGAAGTCGGCACCGCGAGCGACGCCGGGCATCGCGCTCGCAGTTCTACTGCTCTCCCCCACCGGCGGCCTCACCGGCGCCACCTCGGCTGCGCCCGCGGCGTTCAGTTTGGCGCGCAGTGCGGGCATTCCCTCCGCGATGAAAACGTTGAGTGCGCCCACGGCCGTGGTGAGTTCGGCGGTGAGATGTTCGAGCGTGCGCTGTTGCGCCTCGGTTGGCGCCAGCGAC
>CAWGJO010000036.1:0-124896 GCA_963822945.1 uncultured Gemmatimonadaceae bacterium
GTGCAAGGAAAGGGGAGAGCGGGCGGAACGGGGTTGCGCGGGGGCGTGGGCTGGGAAGACGTTGCGAAGCTGTACGTTGGCAAAGGTGGAGGGAGCGACCAGAGGCGGAGACCGTCGTGGCGATGGAACGAGACAGACGGAGGTGAGCCGGCGGCAGGGGCCGGAGGGTGGGTGGAATGAAGGGATGGAAGGGGGGCGTCAGGACGTATCGTGGAGCGAGAGAGGAAGGCGGGTGAGCGTACCGGTGCCGCAGCGGGGGCACGTCGCATGGAGAGGCGGATTGCCGCTCGGCGGTAGCAATTGGTAATGTTGTTTTACATCTGCTTCGACTCATCGTATTGCTTGACGAACGGAGTACCGCCGCTGCAACCCATGCCGCTCCATGACGCGGTACAGGGTCGTCCGATCCACGCCCGCGACGCGAGCTGCCTTGGACAGATTTCCGCCGCGCGTTTCACGAGCCAGTCGAGATATTGAGTTTCGAACTGCGCGATGACCCGCTCGCGCGCCGCGTGGTAGCTCTCGTCCAGCTCCGTTGCGATCAGCGTGTGGGAGCCGCTGCCGAGAGGAGGTTCCGTGCCATCTGCGCAGCGACAGGTCGTCCGCCGCAATCGCTTTCCCCGGCGGAGCGAGCACGGTGGCGTGCTCGATGACGTTTTGCAACTCGCGCACGTTCCCACGCCAGGAATGCGCGACAAGCGCCTGTATGGCCGAACCAGTCAGCTCGGGCCGTTCCTCGGCGTGGCCGCCCCGCCTCCGCCAGAACTTGGCGAGGAAGAAGTCCGCCAGCAGCGGGATATCCTCCTTGCGCTCGCGCAGCGGCGGCAGTTCGATCGGGACGACGCGGAGTCGATAGTAGAGATCTTCGCGGAGGCGCCCCTCTTCCAGCGCCACTTCCGGACTACCGTTTGTGGCCGAGATGAAGCGGATGTTGGTCGCGGCGTCGGGAATCTCACCGCCGGCCCGTCGCGTGGCCCCATCCTGCAGCAACCGCAGAAGCTTGTTCTGTACGGAGTTGGGCATGGCGAGGAGCTCGTCGAGGAAGAGCGTGCCCCCTTCTGCCGCCTCCAGCATGCCGTTCGCATGTCGGCCGGTGGCTGGGAATCCGCCGCTGCGCTGGCCGAACAGCTCCGATTCCAGCACGCTGTCGGGCGTCACCGAGCAGTTCACGGTCACGAACGGACCGTTGCGCGATGGCTGTTGGCATGGATGAACCGGGCGACGAGTTCCTTGCCCGTCCCGCTCTCTCCACAGATCAGAACGGCGGCGTCGGAAGCGGCCACCCGGGCGGCCAACTCGATGGCCCGTCGGAAGGCCGGGGCCGTGCCGACGATCTCCAATCCGCTGGCGCGGGACGCACCAGCGCCATCACCCCCGGCATGCCCTTCGGCGGCGTCATTCGGCGCTCGCGTCCGGCCAGCACGACGGGAGCGGCGCGGCCGATGAGCACTTGGAGATGCGCGGCCGAGAATGGCTTCGGGAGATAGTCCCATGCACCAGCTCTCAGGGCCTCGATGCTTGCCTCCACGCTGGGATTCGCTGCCATGACCACCACCAGCGTGGCCGGGTGCCAGCCGTGGGCGGCCTCCAGCACTTCCATTCCAGGAGCGCCCGGAAAGTCGGCCGCCGTTACGACGATGTCGAACGCCTGCCGCGCCAGCAGTGCCTGCGCCTCGTCGCGGTCTCCGCAAGCCGTCACCTGATAGCCGTCCCGCCGCAGTACCGTCGCACAACTCTCGCGCAGCCCAGCTTCCGGTTCCGCCACCAGCACCTGAATGGTCGACCGCGCATCGGCATCCGACTCCCGACGCTCGAGCGAGAGCGCCTGGGTGGGCGTCGTGTGCCGTGCGTCCGGGGCGCTTGCATGGCGCGCCATGAAGTTGGAGGATCCAGTCATACCGAATCTCAGGGATCGAGTTGACACAAATTCCGATGCACCCGCTGCTACTGCAGGGATCGGGCCACAAGACCGGTTTCGCGCCCTGGCGCTGACGCGCGCCCCCATGCACCATGGTGTGGCGGCCGCGCGGCAGGCCCCTGCACCGATTTGCGGCCCCTGAGGGACCGGACGGGGTAGAGAGACTGATGCGCCATCGCGGCAGCCACGGTATCGGACTTGCATTGGAGCAGCCCGAGAGATTCGTGCGCACCGTGCTCGAGGAGCAGTCATGTTCGACCTGACGTCCACCGGCGCCAAGAGGCGCCTTCCGGTACCAGCAGAGCCGCCACGCGGCCGTATCGACGCGCCGATCGGGGACTTGGATGAGGGGCCGGATTGGCGTCGGGCGATCGCAGCGCTCCGGAGGCGGGCTTGGCTCGTTGTGGCATTCACGGCGTTGGCCGGCGCCGCCGGATGGTATGCCTCGAGGCTCATCCAGCCGCTGTACGACGCTCGAACCACAATCTGGATCGACGAGGGTAGTCGAGGCGCCGACAGGAGTCCGCTAGCACCAAGCGATCTGTTCGACGCCCAGGGGTGGGTTCAGTTGCTCACCTCCAACGCGGTGCTCGACACGGTTGTAGCCCAACAGCACCTGTTCGTCGGGAGCCTGCGAGGTCCGCTCGACCCTCGCTTGTTTGCCGGCGTGTTGGCGACACCGCGCATCCGACCAGGGCGGTACGTGCTCGCCACCGACTCCACCGCCACACACTTTGTGCTCAGCACGCTCGACGGGCAACTGCTCGAGACCGTGCCGGTTGGCGACTCCGTGGGTCAGGCCATAGGCCTCGCTTGGCAACCGCCCGCGGTGTTGGCGATCCGTGGGAGCACGTACGCATTCTCACTTAGACTGCCCCATGCCGTCGCCCAATCGCTGGGTGGTGCCCTACAGGTGGGCATCAATCAGCAAGCCAGCTTCCTGACAGTCGGGATGACCGGCACCAGCCCCACCCAGACGGCTACGGTTCTTAACGCAATTGCGGACCGGTACGTGCAACTCGCGACAGCGTTGCAGCATGAGCGCCTCACCCAACTCACGAGTGTTCTGTCTCAACAAGTTGGCGCGGCCTCCCAGTCCTTGGCTGTAGCGGAGCAAGCTCTCGAGGCGTTCCGCGAGAGGACCATCACACTCCCCAGCGATCGTCCGGCCGGGGGCGGGATGCCAGCGGCATCCGACATGGGTGGAAACGACCCGACGCGGTCCCGTTTCAACGCAGCCCAGAATCAGCTCGCCACAACTCGCTCCGACCTCGCTACTGTCGAGCGCCTGATCAATTTTGCCACCGACAGTTCCGGCGCGCTTACCGGATTCGAGGAGCAGCCGGTGATCAGCAGGTCGCCCAGCTTGATGGGTGCGTTCAAGGAGTTGGACAGTAAGGCTGCGCAACTCCGTGCACTCCGCAACCGCTACACGGACGCCTACCCACCGGTCATCCAACTGGAGCAGGAGATTTCTCAACTCCGACGCGGGACGATCCCTCAGCTGGCGCTTGGCTTGCTCAGTGAACTCTCGCGGAATGTGCGCACGCTCAGCAACGAAGTCGCCGGTACAGCCGATAGCCTGCGCGCGGTTCCGCGACGGGCCACGGAGGAGGCGCGGCTGCTGCGAAACGTTTCGATGACCACGAGTCTATACAATACGTTGCAGCAGAAGTACGACGAAGCACTTATCTCGCTAAACACGGCCGTGTCCGACGTCCGGATCCTCGACCGAGCGGTGCCCCCACCCTATCCGACCAAGAACACACGCTCGCGTGTGCTCCTGCTTGCTCTGGCCGCCGGCTTCGGGTTCGCATCAGTGGGAGTCATTCTCCTCGATCGTCTCGATCCAAAATTCCGGTATCCAGAGCAGGTTTCCCGCGAGCTGGGCGTGACGATCCTCGGCTCCCTGCCCCACACGCGCGTGACCGCTGACGGGCCACTGACCGATCCGGCCTTCCGGGATTCGATCCGCGGTGTTCGCATGAACCTGGGATACGCGTACGGGGCCGCGGGGCCCATCACGTTCACGATCACGAGCCCCGGTGGGTCGGACGGCAAGTCATTCATCGCTCTGCACCTGGCCCGCGTATTCGCCGAGATGGGGCAACGCACCCTCGTCATCGATGGCGACGTGCGCCGCGGCGTTCTCCATCGCCGGCTCCACATCGATCGGCGACCCGGCCTCATCGACCATCTAAACGGCGACGTCCCGCTCGACGACATCATCCACGCCACGCAATTCCCGAACTGCTTCGTGGTCCCGTCGGGAACGCGGGTAGATGAGGCCCCGGAACTGTTGGGATCGCCTGCCCTGCAGCGGATGATCGCCGAGCTGCGGACGCGCTTCGACGTCATCATCTGCGACAGCGCGCCCCTCAGTGCCGGGATCGACCCGTTCCTCCTCGGCGCCGTGACCGGCAATCTGATGCTGGTGATCCGGCCGGGCGTGAGCCTCCGCCAGGTGTTGCAGACCAAACTTGAGGTTCTCGATCGCATGCCGATCCGGTTGCTTGGCGCGGTACTCAACGCCGTACCGGACACGGCACCGTACGTGTACTACTCTCACTACCTGCCAGGCTACGAGACGGCGACCGAACGGCTCGGACCGGGTATCGGCAAGATCCCCACGGGAGCAGACTGACCCATGCGTCGTATCGTACTCTTGCTGACCGGCCTGCTGCTGCTCTCGGCACCCGGACTCGCCGCCCAGAGCGCCACGACAGCCCAGAGCGCGGTGGATCCAGGCGACTTCCGCGCCGGAGACCACATCCTGCTCACCGTCGACGGACAGGACAAACTGAGTGGGACCTTCACGGTCCTGCCCGGACCGACGCTTGATCTCCCCGAGATCGGCACCGTGTCACTCGCCGGCGTCCGGCGGGCCGATCTGGAAACGTATCTCACCGCGGCGATCGGCCGGTACGTCCGCAATCCGCACGTCAGGGCCCAGTCCACCATTCGAATCGGTGTCATCGGCCAGGTCGTCCGCCCGGGATTCTACGACCTCCCGGCCACATCGTCATTGACCGACGTGCTGATGGCCGCCGGCGGCCCAACGCAGGCGGCGGACATGGCGAAGCTGAAGATGACGCGTGTCGATCGGACGACGGTGAAGCCGGATTCGCTGCAAACCGCGCTCGCCCAGAATCTGACGCTCGCCCAGCTCGGGACGCGTTCCGGCGATCAGCTCTTCATGCCGCAGGTCGACAACGGGCAGGAAGTGGGGCCGCATCATCAGCATCATCGTCGCCGTACCCGCGCTCGTATTCGCCATTCGCGCGTTCCGATGAAATTCGCCTCCATCGTCGGCGCCCGCCCCAACTTCATGAAGCTGGCGCCGATCGCCCGCGCCTTCGCGCCACGGGCCGACGTCGAACACTTCATCGTGCACACGGGACAGCACTACGACGCGGCGATGTCGGACGATTTCTTCCGCGACCTCGAGATCCCGGAACCCCGCTACCACCTCGCCGTCGGATCGGGAACGCACGCCGCCCAGACCGCCGCCGTCATGGAGCGCATCGAGCCCGTGCTCCAGAACGAACGTCCCGACGTGGTGATCGTCTACGGCGACGTGAATTCGACGGCCGCCGCAGCGCTCACGGCCGCCAAGCTGAACCTCCGCATCGCCCACGTCGAAGCGGGTCTGCGGAGCCGCGACCGAACAATGCCCGAAGAAATCAACCGAATGGTTACCGACGCCATCGCGGATCTGCTCCTGGCACCGTCCCCGGACGCGGTGGAGAATCTGCGCGCCGAAGGGCATACCGACGAACAGATCCACTTCGTCGGCAATATCATGATCGACACGCTCGTTCACGCGCTGGCGAAGCCACAGAACGGGAACGCGCCGGTACCCGACCCCGCGCCGAGCGAACCCTACCTGGTCGCGACGCTCCACCGCCCGGCGAACGTCGACGATCCGGCCACGATCGCCGAACTGATGTCGGCGCTCGTCGAGCTGGGCACCGAGATGCCTGTGGTCTTCCCGGTGCATCCACGTACGAGGGAGCGACTGCAGGCCCTCGCCGCACGACACCCGCTTGCCAATGCCGGTCGCCTGCAGCTCGTGGAGCCGCTGAGCTACCCGGCCATGGCAAGGCTGGTCGCCGGCGCCCAGGCGGTGATCA
This sequence comes from uncultured Gemmatimonadaceae bacterium, assembly GCA_963822945.1. Taxonomy (GTDB): domain Bacteria; phylum Gemmatimonadota; class Gemmatimonadetes; order Gemmatimonadales; family Gemmatimonadaceae; genus JAGWRI01. The sequence goes on from CAWGJO010000036.1 coordinate 6,052, forward strand.
CCGACTCGGGTGGCCTCCAGGAAGAGACCACGTACCTCGGCGTCCCCTGCCTCACAGTCCGGACCACCACGGAACGGCCGATCACCTGTACGGAAGGCACCAACCGCCTGGTGGCGGCGGACCGCCAGACCGTCGTCAACGCCACGCACGAGGCCCTCAGGGCCCGGCGCCCCGCCCCACCGGTTATCGAACGCTGGGACGGCCGCGCCGGCGAGCGCATTGTGTCGCTACTGTGCAACGGTGAAATGGCCATGTAGGGCGTAACCCCAACAGATTTCAGGAATTGCCTGTACCCGTGACCCCGTCGGTGCTCGATATTGTAGCACCGGCGGGGTTCTTGATACACAAAAACTGTGTGTCTGCCCCTTGCCAGAGGCCATCACAACCCGTATCGTTGGCCACGACGTTGAAGGAACCCCACAATGGAGGGGCGGAGGACGGCAAAAGTGTGGCACCGGTATCGCATGTTGCACGGTCGCCACATCATGAGCCGAACTACCGCCCATTGCGACGGAGCAGCTCCATGACGAACTCAGCCTTTACCTACGCATCCGCGCCTGCGCCATCATGGCGACAGGCCTCCATCCCTCCGCAGTCCGACGGGATGGCGCATCAGCAGAGACGTCGCGCCCGCTGGCGCGACTACCGGGGACGAGGCGCTTTCGCGCCGGCTTGCCCGGCTGCGATGCGAGAGCAGGAGCACACCGCCGAAGCGACCACCACCCTCCGGCTCGCGTGAGGCTCCTGTGCAAACCGAAATCCGCACTCAGGAGCAGTGTCTCCGCTCGTCAGTGCAGCCCGGGGTGTGCGCCACCCGACGGTCTGCCTGGCTACAGGCGTCCACCGACGGCAGCGGCCGCAGGATCGCACCCGAATACCGGGACGGGCATGCCGGCCACCCCGGTCAGGAGGGCGCCTGCCATGCGTGATTGCCTTACTGTGCCCATCGCGTGCGACGCCGACGTCATGGGCGCCCGGCAGCGTGGCCGAGAACTGGCCGGCCACCTCGCCTTCCCGGCAGGCGATCAGACCGTGATCGCCGCCGCCATCGCCGAGATCGGGCGCAACATCATCCGGTACGCCGACCGCGGCGAGATGGAATTCCAGGTGGTCGAGAACGGTGGTCAGAGCGCTCTCACGGTGATCGCCCGCGACGAAGGACCGGGCATCGCCGACGTGGAGCTGGCCATGCAGGACGGCTATTCCACAACCGGCGCCCTGGGGCTCGGACTGCCCGGCGCGAGCCGCCTCATGGACGAATTCAAGATCGACTCCGTCCCGGGAACGGGCACCACCGTCACAATGAAGAAGTGGCGCGGAGTGCTCGGCTAGCTGTCCGGCCGCCGAGACGACAGTACGCACCCGGGGTGCCCGATCGTACGCGATCGGGGCGCCCCGGCGCTGGTGTGGTCCGCACCTGCGGTACGGCGAGGAGCCGCGCGCGTGTGGCGGGACCGCGCCACCCGGTCCGAGAACCTACCGAGACGAAACCAGAAGCCGAGGGAACGGGCATGATTGATGCGTCGAGAGTTCGTGCGTGGCGTCCCGCCGAAGCCGGGGGGATCACGCGATGACGGACCGCCCGGATGGGAGCGCCGCCGCTCCTGCCCCGACCGACAGGAGCGCGCCCCGCGTCTCGCTGCGGATTCTCGCCGTGGCCTCGGATGAAGACCAGGAGGCCTTCGAGTCGCTGCAGACCTGGGCACTGGAGTTCGGTGACGCGGTAGAGACCGCCCCCGATCTCCCGCGCGCCACACGTCGACTGTCCGCCGAACGCTGGGATGTGGTGGCGGTAGTGATCAATGATCGGATGCCCGACGAACTCCAGTGGTGGGCGGAAGCCGTGCGCGGTGTAGAAGGCGCGCCACGGCTCGTGGCCTTCTCGCGGAGTCCCTCGATGCGGCTCATCCTCCAGGCCGAACGGCTCGGCGTCGTCGACGTCCTGCCGCTGCCCGTGCGGCGCGATGACGTTGACCTGCTGCTCCCGCGGCTGCGCGCGTCGGTCGCCGATCGGGGCGTCACGCTGCCCACGGTGGACGTGCATGCGGTGGGCGACACCGTCCTCGTCGGGCAGAGCCCCGCGATGCTCGACGTCTATCGCATGATCGCGCGCGTGGCGCCGAGCACTGCCACCGTGCTCGTCCTCGGTGAATCGGGCACGGGGAAGGAGGTCGTCGCGCGGGCCATTCACGCGGCGGGCGCGCGCGCCTCCGGCCCGTTCGTCACGGTGAACTGCGCCGCGATCCCGGAGAACCTGCTGGAGAGTGAACTGTTCGGCCACGAGAAGGGCTCGTTCACCGGTGCCGTGGCGCGGCGCGCCGGCCGGTTCGAGATGGCCGTGGGCGGCACCCTGTTCCTCGACGAGATCGCCGACATGAGCCTCGCCCTGCAGGCGAAGATCCTGCGCGCGGTGCAGGAGCGCGAGATCGAGCGCGTGGGCGGCGGCGAATCGATCCCCGTGGACGTGCGGCTCATCGCCGCCACCAACCGCGACCTGCGAGAGGCGATCGCGGAGGGCAAGTTCCGTGAGGACCTGTACTACCGGCTGTCGGTGGTCGTCGTGAACCTGCCGCGGCTCATCGAACGTGGAAACGACCTCGAGCTGCTCACGTCGTACTACATCCAGGAATTCGCGACGCGATACGGCAAGGGATCGCTGGCAATCTCGGAGACGGCGCTGGAGTTGCTGCGACGCCACACCTGGGTGGGCAACGTGCGGGAGCTCCGCAACGTAATCGAGCGCGCCGTGGTCATCGCGTCCGACGGTGTGCTGCGGGCGGAGCATCTTCCCGACGAACTGCGCAACAGCCCCCGCCCGCTCGAGGCCGTGGGCGCGGGCAATGGCGAGGGCGGAGGCGAGGGCGCCGCGCTGGGCACGATCGCCGAAGTGGAGGCGCGGCACATTTCTCGCGTATTGGCGGACACGGGTGGCGTCATCGGAACGACGGCCTCGATCCTGGGTATCCACCGAAACACACTCGCTCGCAAGATGCGGGAGTACGGCTTGTGAAAGTTGGGCACGCCCTGCGGATCCTCCCCTCGCTGGAGGCGGTATTCCCCCTGCGCTCGCTGCTGCTGGCCAGCGCACACAGCGCGCCGCAAGACGCGTGGGGGAGCGGCGGCCCATACCTCACCATCGGCAAGCATGACGTGGACTCCACGGAGCTGCGGCGTCAATTCGCGGTCAGCTTCCGTGCGCTGACCACGCACCTCAGCGACCTGTACAACGCGTTCGCGGACGCCGTCGATCTCATCGATAGCGGCGAACCATCGGCAGCGGTGGAACGCATCCTCGATGCCGGCCGCCGTGAGGAAGGCGTCGGCCGGATCGACCAGGCCCAGGCCTGGTATCGGGCTGCCCTCCAGATCGCGGAGCCGCTCCAGGATCACCGTCCCGAGATCAACGCCCTGCTGACGCTTGGCGACCTGAGTGCCCGCGTCGGGCTGTACCGGCAATCGGGGCGCGTCCACCAGCGGGCGCTCGCCCTGGCCGAAGCCGCGTTCTATCCGAGCGCCGCCGCGTCGGCGAGTGCCGGACTCGGCACCGTCGCCACGGCGGCGGGCGACTGGCGTGGCGCCCAGGCCTGGTTCGAGCGTGCCCTGGGCCTTGCCGAAGCGGAGGGCGACGCGTCACGGACCGCCCATATCCACCATGCGTTCGGCGAGTTCTTCCGCCGCAAGGGAGACATCGCCCGCGCCACGACGGAACTGTCGCTGGCCCGCGAGACCTTCGAGACGCTTGGCCAGGCCAGAGATCTGGCGCGCGTGCTGCTCACGGAAGCACTGCTGTTCTCCGACCACGGCAACTTGCGTCGGGCGGCCGGTACCTTCCGTGAAGCCCTGGCGTGGCTGCGGGCGGGCACGGCGGACCCTGCCCTCGAAGTCGATATCCGGCTCCATCTCGCCAGACTGCGGATGGAGGAGGACCATCTGCTCCAGGCAGAAGACGAACTCCGCCACAGCGAGGGGCTGGCCGTCCAGCACACGCTCATCGGTCATCTCGTCGGGGTCTACGGCGCGATGGGTACGGTCCGCGGCCTCCAGGACGACGACAGCGGATTCGTGTTCTTCGAGCAGGCAATCCAGCTCTTGCCGATGGTCGGACGGTCCCCGGTGCTCGAAGCCCGGCTGTACCACGATTACGGCACGTTCATGAAGCGCGTCGGACGCCCCGCCGAGGCCCACGCGCACTTCGACCACGCTCGCGAACTGTTCGAGTCGGTGGGCGCCCAGTCGGACCTGCACAAGGTCGAGGCAGACCTCGTGCAGATGCCAGCCTGACCTCTCGCCTCTGATCCGCCCCGACCGCCTCTTGAATGAGCGTCCGCGCGCCCATATAGTTCACACTATGCAACAGTTCTCAGGTGCTAACATTATGGGCGACGCAGGAGACTGCGCGGCCGACGTCGTGGACGTGGGCCTGGCCGTCTCACGGCTCGTCAGGGCCCAGTTGCGGCGCGATGCACCAGGAGGCCTCACCCTGCCCCAAATCCGGGCGCTTGCCTTCGTGAGCGCCGATCCCGCCTGTTCGCCGTCGCAGCTGGCCGAGTACCTGATGCTCAGCCGTCCGGCAGTCACCCGCCTCATCGACAGTCTGGTGGAGCACCAGCTGGTAACGCGGCGCGCGCATCCCGACGACCGACGCCGGCTGCAACTGGCCGTGACGGGAGCGGGGCGCGATCGCCTCGACAGGTACTTCGTCAGAGCACGCGCGATCATCGCCGACCGGCTGGCCCGCCTGCAGCCGGACGATCGGGCAGCCGTGCGCCACGCCATGCAACTCGTGCTGCCGGTGGTGGCGGGCGCACCCACGGAACCGGCCGTCGGGGACGGCTAGCGATGGCAGGTCGCCACAACAAGTGGGTGATTGCCGGCACCGTGATGATCGGGAACATCATGGCGGTGCTCGACTCGAGCATCGTCAACGTCGCGCTCCCCGACATCGGCGGGAATCTCGGGGCCACGGTCGAGGAGATCACGTGGGTGGTCACCGGCTACATCCTGGCGAACGTGCTCGTCATGCCGATCGTCGGCATGTTGAGCGCGCGCTACGGCCGGAAGCGCATCTACATGCTGTCGATCGCCGTGTTCACCGGCGCGTCGATGGCCTGCGGTCTCTCTACGTCGCTCACCATGCTCGTGGCGTACCGCGTGCTGCAAGGGCTTGCCGGCGGCATTCTGATCACGGTGCCACAGGCCGTGCTCCGCGAGAGCTTCCCGTACGAACAGCAGGGTGTGGCCATGGGCGTCTACGGGATGGGTGTGGTGCTCGCGCCGGCCATCGGGCCCACGCTCGGCGGCTGGCTCACGGACAGCTACTCGTGGCCGTGGGTGTTCTTCATCAACGTGCCCATCGGTCTGCTGAATCTGCTCATGGTGCAACGCGTGCTCGAAGACCCGCCGTATCTGGAGCGCACCAAGGCGAAGATCGATTTCCCAGGGCTGGGACTCATGGTGGTCGGCCTCGGCGCGTTCCAACTCATGCTCGAGGAGGGGCAGCGCAACGACTGGTTCCAGTCGGCGTTCATCGTCCGACTGGCGATCATCGCCGCCATCGGGATGGTGCTCTTCCTGTGGCGCGAATTGACCATCGACCTGCCGGCAGTGAATCTGCGCATCCTGCGCAACCCGACGTTCGGAGCCGCCACGCTGCTGGGCGGCGTGATGGGTGCGGGCCTGAGCGGGAGTCTCTTCATTCTGCCGCTCTTTCTCGAACGCCTATTGGGCTACAACGCCATGGACTCCGGCATCGCGCTCATGCCGCGGAGCCTGGCGATGCTCGTGGTGATGCCGATCGCCGGCCGGCTGTACAACTCCGTGGGACCGCGGCTTATGGTGTTGACGGGCCTCGGCTTCATCGTTGCCGGTTACTGGCAATTGGGACACATGTCCATGCAGACGGGGCTGTGGAGCCTCGTACTCCCCCAGGTGTGCACCGGCACCGGATTCAGCTTCCTGTTCGCGGCGCTGAGCACGGCGGCGCTGTCGGAGATCGCCAAGTCGCAGATGACGGCCGCGACGGGCCTCTACAACGTGGTGCGGCAGGTGATGGGAAGCATCGGCATCGCGGTCGTGGCGACGATGCTCACGCACGGCCAGTCGCGATACTACTCGGTGCTGGCCGAGGATTCGTCGAGCCCCATCGCACGCCAGTGGCTGCAGTCGGTGACGCATGCCATGCAGAGCATGGGGACGAGCCTGTACGAAGCGGAGCGCCGGGCGCTGGCGCTGCTCGGCGTACGCGTGAGTCAGCAGGCGGAGGTGCTCTCCTACAACCACATCTTCCTGGTCGTCGCCGCCGTGTTCGTGATCGTGGCGCCGCTGGTCTGGCTTCTCCCGCGCAGCGGGTTCCGGCCGGAGGCCGTCGAGGCGGCGTTGGACTGAGCGCGGCCCGGCATCGGATCGCAAGCGATCTGTAAGGGGCTCGCAATTCCCACTTGCGCCCCGTCTCCGCGCGGCCCACAGTATAGTAATTCTTGGGTGGCCACCGCCGCCCGAGGCGGCCAAGGGGCCGGAGGAGGAACGGATGCGCTCAACGTTCTCGTATGTCGCGCGGTACGCGATCGGGATCGCCGTCCTGGGAACACTCGCGGCGGCGCCGAGCCGCGCCCAGCGGCCCACGCAAACCGTCACCATCGTGGGGAGGGCGGTCGATTCGCTTTCCCAACCGATCGCGGGCGCCGAGGTGGGCATCTCGGCGCTGAAGCTCTCCACTTCCACGGATGCGTACGGCCGGTACCGCCTTGCCGGTGTGCCGGCGGGCGCCCATGTGGTATCGGTGCGGAAGCTGGGATACGGACCGGTAGATATCGCGATCCGGACGCCGCGGGATACGTCGCTCGCGCCGGTGATCATGGTTCCGGGCGCGGTCGTGCTGCGCACCGTCGTCACGCGCACGGTGGGCATGTTCGGCAAGCCGGCGCGCCTGGCGTACACCGGCAAATACGATGGATTCTACGAACGCCGGGCGTACTCGGCGGGATCGGGACGCTTCTATACGCGGGAAGATATCGATCGCATGGACGTGCAGGATTTCAAGGACGTCCTGCGCCGGGTGCCGCATCTCCAGATGTGGGATGACGGGGGCAACACGGTGCTGCGCTTCCCCACCTGCGCCACCGCCGGCATCATGATCAAGTTGAACGGCATGCAGGTCTGGCCCCATCCGGAGTTCGGGAGCACCCCCGTGGCCCAGCTCTCCCAGCTACCCGCCGGGCAGATGGACGGCAACTCCGGCCCGGACCCCACGGCAACCGACCCCCTGGAAGCGTTTCGCACCATGAAGGCCACCGACGTCGAGGCCATCGAGGTTTACCCGTCGTCGTCGTCGCTGCCCGTTGAAGCGGTGGGGAACGCCTGCGCGGCGATCTTCGTCTGGAGCCGGTAGGGTTGCGGGGGTCGGTGCTCGCGGCCGTCGTCGGCCTGATCGCAGCGGGAACACCCGCCGCGGCTCAGCGCCCGGCGACGGAAACGGGTATCGTCTCGGGCCGCGTGGTCGATTCCCTGTCGAAGCCGCTGGCCGGCGCAACGGTGTCCATCGACAGTCTGCCGTCAACGGTGACCACGGACAGCACCGGCGCCTTTCGCCTGGGCGGAGTGGCCGCCGGCACGCACTTGCTGTGGGTCCGGAAAATCGGCATCGCGCCCGAGGCCTTCCACGTCACCGTCCTCGCGAACCGTACGAAGGTCGTGCTGGCCAGGATCGCCGGCGCCGGCGTCGTGCTCCCTACCGTCCGAACGCTGGCCGTGGGTCAGTTCGGCAAGCCGGAACGGCTGGCGTACACCATGAAATACGACGAGTTCTACCGCCGGCGCGCCCAATCGACGGCCGGTCTGTTCTACACCCACGAAGATCTCGCCGCGATGAAGACGGCGGATCTCCCCGCCATGCTGCGGCGGGTTCCGGGACTGACCGTTCGTCAGACGCTGGACGGCACACAACTCTTCTTCCCCGGGTGCGGCACGGACCACATCCTGATCATGCAGAATCAGCAACGCGTATGGCCGGAGGCCGGCGGGAGCAGCGCAATGGGTTCCGTCCCAGGCCTGGGCAGCGCACAGAAGAGCGATCCGCAGGCCGATCCCTTCGAGGTCATCGGGTCGCTGCACCTCCAGAACATCGAGGCCATCGAGGTCTACAAGACCATCGGCTCACTCCCGATCGAGGCGGCGAATGGCGACTACTGCGCGGAGATCGTGATCTGGACGCGCTGAGGCGGCTCCGGCGCCAACTCAGGACTCGTGGCCGAGCACCTTCCGCACGAGGTTGAGCGCGGCCTGCGCCGCGCGTTGGCGGACCTCCTGCCGGTCGCCCCACGAGTGCATGAGCGCCGCGCGCACCTCGCCGGCGAAGTCGACGGCCAGCCACACCGTCCCAACCGGTTTCTCGGGCGTACCGCCGTCGGGCCCTGCAATGCCGGTGATGCCGACCCCGATCTCGGCGCCCGTGCGCTCGCGCGCGCCAGCGGCCATCGCGCGCGCCACCTCCTCGCTCACGGCGCCGTGCGCGTCGATCGTCGACGCCGGCACGTCGAGCAACGAGGTCTTGATCTCGTTGGCGTAGGCGATCACGCCGCCCACGAACACGTCACTCGCCCCCGGAATGCGCGTGAGCCGTTCGCCGAGCAGTCCTCCGGTGCAGCTCTCACCGACGGCGATCTTCAACCCGCGCTCGCGGCAGCTCTCGAGTACCACGGCGGCGAGGTCTGCGTTTCCCTCACCGTAGATGTCACGCGCGAACACGCGGCGCAGCCGGTCCGCGGCCGCTTCGAGCCGCCGGTCCGCCTCGGCAGCCGGCAGGCCGCGGACGGTGACGCGCAGATCGACACCGTCCACGTTGGGCAGGTAGGCGAGCGCGGCTTCCGGCACCCCGCCCTCGATACCGCCTACCCGTTCCGCGATCAGCGATTCGGCAAGCCCGGTGGTCCGCAGCGTCCGCGAGCGAACGACGCGGTCGCCAGTCACGCGCTCGCGGATCATCGGCAGGAGCGTGTCGGCCAGCATCCCGCGCATCTCGCGCGGCACGCCGGGCAGCATGGCCACCCAGCGGCCGCGATCGTCTTCCAGCCAGATGCCGGGAGCCGACCCGTGGTTGTTGCGGAGTTTGACGGCGCGATCCGGAATCATGGCCTGTTGCCGGTTGGCCTCGGGAATCTCTCGGCCGAACCGTGAGCGCCATCGCTCCGCCATCCAGGCAAAGTGTGCCTCGTCGAAGCGCATCTCACGTCCGAACAGCGCGGCGATGGAAGGCTTTGTGAGATCGTCGCTGGTGGGGCCGAGCCCACCGGTGGTGATCACAGCGCCGGCGCGGTCGAGCCCGTCACGCACGGCGGCGGCGATACTCACCGCATCATCGCCGACCGTCGTCCGGCGATCGACCTCGACCCCGATCTCGGCAAGTTGCCGAGCGATGTGGGCGGCGTTCGTGTCGATGGTGAAGCCGAGCAGGAGTTCGTCGCCGATCGTGACCAGTTCGATCTTCATATCCGGAGATCCGTTCGAGTACCAGGTAACGTTGGAGACTTAGTCGCGGGTGGGCATCAGGAACGGAGACTCGAACTGCAGATGATTCTGGATGGAACTGAACACGCCGGATGAACTGGAGGGGGCTTCGCGCCGAGATCGCCGTCGCTCGCCGGCGGGATCTCTCTGCGGCGTCCCCAATGCATCCCATCAGGCCGTGTCCGTCCCATCCTGAATCATCTTGTTCATACCCTCCGTTCCTGATGCCCACAGGCCGGCACTGCACGGCCGGCCGGGCTATCGTGCCGCACGGAGGAGGCGGCCGTACCGGCTCATGTAGAGCCAGAGCGAATAGATGGTGAGCGCCGTGGCGCCGACCATCATGAACACCCCGACGATCCCATTGAAGTAGGCGAAGTACCGCCACCCGGCACTGGCCCAACCGCGGTTCATCGCCACGGTCGCGACGAAGAACCAGAAGAACGCCGATCCCACCCAGACGAGTTGCATGGCGGTCTTCCACTTGGCGGGACCGATGGCACTGATCACCACGCCGCGGCCGCGCGCGATCTGTCGGAAGACCGACATGTACACTTCGCGGCCGAGGATCAGCGTGGGGATCCACCATGGCAGTCCGATGAGCCCGAAGGGGGTCACGAACGGAAACGCGGCGAGCCCGCTGGTCTTCATTACGGGCCCCACCGTGCCGGCGACCATCGCGGTGTGCAGCGGTGAGAAGAGCGACGCCGAGGTGCCCGATCCGGTGAGCACGAACATGGGGATCAGGGTGGCGACGATCAGCAGTTTGTCGGCGAACGGGTCGAGCAGGCGTCCGAGATCGGTCTCCTGGGCGCGCGAGCGCGCCAGGTAGCCGTCCACGTAGTCGGTGATGGCGGCGAGCGCGAAGAGCGCCCAGGCGATGAACCGGTACGTGGACGATCCGGAGAAGGGCAGCCAGGCAATGAACGGCGCCGCGACGATGCGTCCCGCGGTCAACCAGTTCGGAAGATTCACCGGGTACCTGGGCGACTCAGGCCAGTGACTTGAGCACGAGCTTACTCACGGCGCGCAGCGTCTCGAAGACGCCGTCGCCGGTGATGGCCACCGCTTCGAAATACTGGGCGCGCTCGATCCACTCGCCGGTGGGCAGCTGCTCGATGAGGTTCTCGCCGGCGTGGTACGGATCCGGGGTCACGCGCTGGTGGGCCGCGTCGGCGACCTCCCATCCGGGATTGAGCGCGGCCTGGAGGTCGGCCACCGGGGCCGCGTTGGGGAGATCCCGTTTGTTGTACTGCATCACGAACGGCATCTTCGTGAGGTCGTACCCGTACTCGGCCATGTTGTCGTACAGGTTCTGCATGCCTCCAGGTTCGCCTCCATGCGCTCGATCTGCGAGTCGCCCACGAAGACGATGCCGTCCACGCCCTTGAGGATGAGCTTGCGGCTGGCGTTGTAGTAGACCTGGCCCGGCACCGTGTAGAGGTGGAAGCGGGTCTTGAACCCGCGAATCGTCCCAGGTCCACCGGCAGGAAGTCGAAGAACAGCGTGCGTTCGGTTTCGGTGGCCAGCGAGATCAGCTTGCCTCGCGTGTCGGGCTGCACCTTGCCGTACACGTGCTCGAGGTTGTCGTCTTGCCGCCCAGGCCCGGGCCGTAGTAGACGATCTTGCAGTTGATTTCGCGGGACGCGTAGTTGATCATCGACATGCCGTCAGTCTCCCTTACTGGAACAGCTTGTCGATCTCGTCGTCCGCGCCGGCGAGAATATTGGGAGTGGCGGGCTGCCCGGAGGCGCCGCGCGAGAACACCGCATCGAAGAGCCGCGTGAGTTCCTCGACTGTCTGTTTCATCTTGAGACGGACCAGGCCAAGAGTAGTGCGGTTGTCGAACAGCACGACGAGAATCACCCGCCGCGCCACGTCCGCCAGGTACATCGACTCCTTGTCGCCCTGATGGAACAGGGTGTTGAAGTCCGACTCGCCGATCAGCCGGGCCAACTGGTCGTTGGCACTGAAGTCGGCGGCCGTGAGCGTCGCGAACGTCGTGGCGTCGAACCGCGGCTGCTCACCGACGGTGGCCACCAACTGTCCGGTTCGATCGACGAGCAGGGCGCATCGCGCACTGCTGTCCACGAGAAAGTGCTGCAACGCCTCGGTGATGGCGTTGAAGTCGTCTTCCGTGAAGGACCAACTCGCTGAACCGACGGGCATGGGTTGTCGCCTGCCTATTCGAGGTACGCCTGCATCCGCTGCAACATCCGCCGACCGCGCCGCCGGAGAAGGGGCATCGGCTCCCATTCCACGTATTCGGCGAGCAACCGGGCCGTCTGCAGCCCGGGCCGGCCCCCCAGATACCCGAGAGCCGCCACCCGCCGAACCGCACTCTCACTGAACAGGTCGCGCCGGGACCGCTCGATCTGCGCGCTCCACGCCAGCAGGCCCACCGCCACCCCCCCGACGAAGCCCGCCATCATGGCCGTCCGGTCGCGCCGTCCCACTACATCGCCCTCCGCGCCGACAGCGCCCGGGCAATCGTCACGCCGTCCGCGTATTCGAGATCGCCGCCGACCGGCAGTCCCAACGCAATGCGCGTCACCGTCACCTCCGCAGCGCCCGCTGTCGCCAGCTCGCGCCGCACCAACAGGGCCGTGGCCTCGCCTTCGAGGCTCGGATTCGTCGCCACGATCACTTCGCGCACGGCGCCGCCCGACGCCACGCGCTCCACGAGCCGGGCCACCGTGAGATCGTCGGGCCCCACCCCTTCGAGCGGAGACAACCGCCCGCCCAGCACATGGTACACACCGCGATACTCTCCTGCCCGCTCGATGGCGCCGATGTCCGACGCCTCCTCCACCACGCACACCACCGACTGATCGCGCCGCGGGTCGCGGCACACATCACACAACGCCTCTTCGGTCAGATTGAAGCAGCGCTCGCACGGCCGCACCCGTTCGCCCAGGGTCAACAGCGACTGGGCCAACCGGCGGCTCTGGTCCGTCGGCTGCTTGAGCAGATGGTAGGTCAACCGGAGAGCGGTCTTGCGTCCTATCCCCGGCAGCTTCGCAAACTCGGTGGCCAGTTCGTCGATCGCCGACACGCTAGAAGGGCAGCTTGAACGGGAGTTGAAGTCCGCCAGTCAGGGCCCCCATGTGCTCCTGGGCCTGCGCCTGCGCCTTCTTCTGTGCTTCCGTAATGGCCACCACGACAAGGTCTTCCAGCATCTCGACGTCGGCGGGATTGACCACCGAGGGGTCGATCTTCACACGGCGGACGACGCCGGCGCCGTTGACCTCCACGGTGACCAGGCCACCTCCGGCGGCCCCCGTGACGATCATCTGCTCCAACTCGGCCTGAACCTGCTGCATCTTGCCCTGCATCTCCTGCGCCTGCTGCAGGATCTTCATGAAATCTGGCATCGAATCCACAAACGGGGTGAAGAGTTAAACTACCCCGCGGCGAGGGGGCGAAGCAAGCACAAAGACGGTCAGTCCACCACGTCCAGATCGAGGACGTCGATCGCCGCGCCCAGCAGTGGATTCTGCTGACGCAGGCGGGCCAGCCGCTCGCTCCGGATCATCGCGTCGGTGAGCCGTTCCGGAGCCTTGCCGGGCGCCCCCGACGAGACCGTGACCCGGCTCACGCCGGTGAACCACTGCCGCAACGCGGCGACGATCTCTGCATGTTTCTCCTCGATGACCTCGGCCTGGAAGGGGTTCGGCGCATCCTGCTGGATGGTCACCTCCCCTCCACCCTTCGCCGAGACCGCCACGGGCACCCCGTTCTGCAGCGCGTCGGCCAGCACGGCCTTCCCCTGGTCACGCATACGCTGAATGAGTTCGTCCCAACGCTCCGCCACGATGTGGAGCTCCAGGGGCACCGGCTTGGGCGCCTCGGTAGGGGCGGAATCGGCCAGGACGCGGGCGGGGGCGGCCAGGGGCGCCTGAGCGTCGGTCACGACGCGGCTGGCGGCCCGGGGCGACGAGAGCGGGCGGGTGGTCCGGGGCGCGGGGCGCCTCCAACTCGACGGCCATCGCCGCGGACGGGGGTGCCGGCGGCGGGGCAGCCTCACGCTTCGGCGACGGGCGCGGGGCGGGCGACGGCGAGGCCGTAGCCCGCGCTGCCGGTGCGCCCCCGCCCCCGCCCCGCCCATCGCTCGCAACACCTCTTCCAATTCCACCGTCCGATCCATGAGTGCGAACCGCACCAGGAGCATCTCCACCAGCACCTGCTGCTGACCGCTCTTCCGGAACTGGGGTTCGAGATCGGCCACGGCGTTGAGCATGCGCAGCAGATCGCCCGCCGAGAGCTTGTTGATGCGTTCGGAGAGCGCCCGCCGCGCCGCCTCCGACACTTCGGGCGCGACGCCGCGCAGGGTGAGCGCCAGTTGCGCGCGGAGGATGTCCGCGAGCCCGGTGAGGAAGATTCCGAAATCGACACCGGCGTCGGCCATGCGGCCGACGAAGGCGAACACGTCGCCGGCCCGCCGGTCGGCGACGATGTCGAGCAGGGTGATGAATTCGTCCTCCGCCACGAGCCCCAGCGCCTCGCGCACGCGGGCGGCGGTGAGCGCGCCCTCGTCCATCGAGAGCACCTGGTCGGTGAGGCTGAGCGCATCGCGCATCGACCCATCGGCGGCGCGCGCGATCATGAGCAGCGCCTCCGGCTCGGCCGTCACCTGCTCCGAAGCCAGAATCGTCTCCAGGCGCTGCCGGATGTCGCCGGCCCCCATGCGCTTGAAGTCGAAGCGCTGCAGCCGGCTCAGCACCGGCGCCGCGGCCTGGGCGATCTTCTGGGGTTCTGTGGTGGCAAACACGAAGACCACGCGCGGCGGCGGCTCCTCGAGAATCTTCAGGAGCGCGTTCCACGCCTCGCGGGTGAGCATGTGCGCCTCGTCCACGATGTACACCTTGTAGCCGTGTTCGCCCGACGGGGCATACATGGCGCGCTCCCGGAGTTCCCGGGCATCGTCCACGCCGCGGTTGCTCGCCGCATCGATCTCGACCACGTCGAGCGACGCCCCCCCGCTCCAGATGCGCCGGCAGCTGGTGCACGTGCCGCAGGGTTCGCCGTCCGGCTGCTTGTTCTCACAGTTCAGGGCCATGGCGAGCACGCGGGCCAGCGTGGTCTTGCCGACGCCGCGGGGCCCGCAGAGCAGATAGCCGTGGGCCACGCGCCCGCGCGCGATGGCACCCTTGAGCGTGTTCGCGACGTGGGACTGCACGGCCACGTCGGCGAAGGTCTTGGGGCGGTACTGGCGGGCGAGGGCGATGGACATTACGGCCGGTAGGTCGGTAGGTCGGTAGGTCGGTAGGTCGGTGAAGGGGGCCGAGTACTACGGTCAATCTACAGGTGCGCACCGGTGCCGTAAGTGACGGACGGGCCACCGGAAAAAGCAGCGCGGGCGGCACCTCCCGAACAGGAGATCAACCGCCCGCGCAGTGTCCCAGGCCTGACGAAGCGACGTCAGACACCTCATGCCGCTGCTGCCTGCGGGGCCCTGACGGAGTTAGAAGGCTGTCGCCCTCCGGGGCCTGGAACGACTGAAAGGTAGCCGCGGCGTCGAGGCTACTCAAGGGAACGACCGTTCCGCCCTGCGGAACTGGGCTATGCCGCTTCCAGCGCAGCCGCCAGTACCTCGCCCGCCCGCTTCACCTGGTCTGCGCTCACGTCCAAATGCGTGACCGCCCGGATCCGCGACACCGACCAGCCCGACAGCAGCACGCCCTCGGCCGCGCACGCCTTGACCACCGGGGCGGCCGTGCGACCCGACGGCAGGTCGACCATGATGATGTTGGTATCGGGCGCCACCACCGTCGCGCCGCCGGCGCCGTTCACGAGCCCGGCGAAGGTGCGCGCGTTGGCGTGATCTTCGGCCAGGCGGGCCATGTTGTGTTCCAGCCCGTACAGGGCGCCGGCCGCGATGATCCCGGACTGCCGCATCGCGCCGCCGAACCGCTTGCGAATGCGCCAGAGGGCATCACCCATCTCCGCCGAGGTGGCCACGGCGGCGCCGATCGGCGCCCCGAGCCCCTTGGAGAAGGCCACCATGACCGTGTCGGCGGCGGCCGCGAAGTCCTCGAGCGGGACGCCTGCCGCCACCGAGGCATTCCAGAGGCGAGCGCCGTCGAGGTGCACGGGAAGGCCGAGTTCGGTGGCGAAGGTGCGGATGGCCCGCATATCGCTCAGCGGCACGATCTTCCCGCCGGCCCCGTTATGCGTGTTCTCCACGCACACGAGGCTCGGACTCGTCATGTGGCGGGCCTTGGGGCGAACGTACCGTCGCATGTCGTCGGCCGTGGCGACGATACCCGTGGGCAGCACGGGCCGGATCTGCGCCCCGCTCAGACCCGCCACCCCCGCCATTTCCCAGTGGATGATGTGCGAATCGTAGTCGAGAATGACTTCGGTGCCCGGCCGGGTGTGCAGGTTCACCGCGGCCTGGTTGGCCATGACGCCACTGGGGAAGAAGAGCGCGCGCTCCTTGCCGAGCAGTTCGGCCACGCGCCGCTCCAGCCGGATCGTGGTCGGGTCACCGTCGCGCTCATCGTCCCCCACCTCGGCGTCGGCCATGGCTCGGCGCATCTCGCGCGAGGGGCGGGTGACGGTGTCGCTGCGCATATCGATCGAAGTCATGCCGTGAATTCCAGGGTCATTCGGTGAAGACTTCCCGCTGCCGGCGCCGTGTGCGCCGCAGTTCGAACACCTGCCCCACTTCGCCGCCGAGGATGAACACGATGGCCGAGTAGTACACCCAGACGACGACGATCACGATGGCGGCCAGCGCGCCGGTGTAGACGGAGGCGGTGTCGAGGTGCCGCGCGACGAGCGAAAATACCTGCTTGGCCACCTCGAACAGTACGCTGGTGAACAGCGACGCCACGACGGCCGTCTGCCACCGCACCCGGCGTGCCGGAAGATACCGGTAGATGGCGAAGAACATCAGGAACAGGAAGACGAAGGCGACGAGCCGCCCGACCGCGTACTCCAGCGAACCCATGACGTCCCGGCGCAGGCCGATATCGACCAGAATCTCGACACCGCGCGATCGGGCGATGACGAGATACGCCGACAGGACCGTATTCGCGACGAAGAGCAGCGTGGCGAGCACGGTCATCCTCACGTCGAACAGCTTGCCGGCGATGATGCCCCTGGTGGCCTCGATGTCGAAGACCTCGGCGAGCACGGTGCGCAGCGATGCAAACAGGCGCGTGGACAGGAACAGGAAGATCAACGCGCTCCACAGTCCCAGCGCATGGTGCGCCTTGAGCGCTTCGTCGACGATATGGTGGACCGGGAACCCCATCGCGTCGCTGTGCGGCGGCAGCATGCGATCGATCACGTCGGTGATCTGCGCGGTGGAGGTGGCCGGCGAGAGGTTGAGCACGAACGTCACGCCCGAGACGAGCGTGATCACGAACGGGATCGAGGCGAGCAGGACGTCGAACGAAATCCCGCTCGCCAGAAAGAGGACATTGTCCTCGTACGCATTGTCCCACATACGCACGAGGTAATCCCGCGCCGCCCACCGCAGGTCGGAGAAGCGTGGCCGCGTGGTCATGCCTCGATCGACGGTGGGCGGGCGGCCCGCCGGCTACTCTTCGCCGTCGCCGTTCTCGGGCGACGCGAGGCCGGCCTTGTACGCCGACTTGGCCGCCGACAGGCGCCGCTCCAGGTCTTCGCGGGCGTGGCTGGCCGCTGCACGGCCGCTGCCGACGGCGCGGTTCACTTTCCGCTTTCCACGTCCGACGGCGTCACGCGCCGAGTCCAGGCGATCCTCGACCCGGCTCCGCGCATCATGGAACGTGTCCTCCGCGCGGTCGCGAATGTCCTCCGCCATCTCGCGGGCCCGCACGCGGGCGCGGCGCCCGCTGCGCACGATGTCGCGGCGCGTCTGTTCTCCCGACTGCGGGGCGAAGAGCAACGCCACTCCGGCGCCGACGGTGAGCCCGACCAGGAACGGGACGATCCCGGCCCCGGACTTCTCGATCACGATCGTACGATCATCTTCGCGGGTGTTGTCCGTCATGGTACCTCCCTGCTGAGTATGACCCCCGCCGCGTCACTCGCCCGCGTCGGGGTCATCAGGCGCCGCCGCCACCGGCACCGTCGCGCCGTCCGGGGCCGGACGGTGCATGGGCGGCGGCGTGATGTACTTGGCGACCATCGACGCCGTGTTGCCGATGGCCAACTGTTCGAAGAGGAATCCGAACTTCTCGTCGTACACCTTGGCGAGAGTCGCCTTGGTGGCGTCGTCCAGGTCCCAGAGTTTCCGCTTGAATGGCCCCAACGCCTTCTTCCGCGTCTTGTAGAAGAACTGCTCGTCGGAATCATTCGGTTTCCGCTCGCCCTTCGCGTTCTCCGACAACCACGCGTAGATCTCGTCGCGCAACGCCGACGGCATGTGGTCGTAGAGCATGTTCTGGAAGTTCGTGGCGAGGTGGATCTCCGCCGTCTCCCGCTTGGGGAAGTGGTGGAACGCCGTGTCGGGCAGCGTCGACGCCCCGTGCTGCACGGCGCCCGACAGCCCGTACTCGTCGCGCGCCACCTTGGACAGCCGTTCCAGCGTGTCGAGATCGAGCTTCACATCGGCAATCGAACCATCGGGCAGCACGACCCCGCCGTGCGACGTGCCGGACTGCACGCTGATCTTCGATACGCCCACCATCCCCTTGGGCGCCGTGCGGATGAACCCGTCCATGTAGGCCCGCAGCTCCTCCACCGTGCTGTTGGCGGTTCCGACCTCGCCGATCTCTCCGCCCACCGAGATTGTCACTGCCTCCGGTTCGAGCGACCGCACGTGCTTCAGGATGTCGGTGCCCACCTCGTAGTTCAGCCGCTGCTGTTCGTCGAGCGTGTCCTTCCCGATGTCCACCAACGTCGACGTGTCGATGTCGATGTTGTAGAAGCCGGCATGCACCGCTTCGGTGGCCAGCTGCTTGACGCCGTTCACCTCGCCCGCCGGGTCGGCGGCGTACTTCTTGGCGTTCACCTGGAAGTGATCGCCCTGGATGAACACCGGGCCCCGGTACCCCTCGCGCAGTGCCGCTGCGAGCATGACGGCGACGTATTCGGCCGGCCGCTGGTCGGTGTAGGCGATCTCGGAGCGCGCAATCTCGAGCAGGAAGGCACCGGCCTTCATGCGAATGGCGGTCCGGAAGATGGCCCGCGCAGTGTCGTACGCCATGCCGCGGACGTTGATGGCGGGCACGGTGAACCCGTGGACCTCGCCGCGCCCGCGCGCCATGTAGAGATCCTGGATCGAGGCCGGCTGGACGCCCACCGCCTGCCCGATTTCCCAGATGAGCCATCGCGCGTGGGCCTGCACGTCGCCTTCCCCGAACACCGCGGCGCGGACCAGCTGGTCCATCGCGGCGCCGGCGAGGGGCTTGGGGTCGTTCACCCTGACACGGTCGTCGGCCACCGCAACGGCAGCGCCGAACAGGCCGTTCAAAGACTTAATGGTATCGGGCATGGCATCCTCATGACCGGACCGGCGAGGCGCCCTCGCGCCTCCGGGGCCCGGAAGTCTGTCTGTCTATTCAACTTGGCCGAAGTCCCGATCGGGATCAAGCGGCGATTACACTGATGCGCTCGGATCCGGCTTGGGGAGGGTCTCCCACTCCCGGCGGGCGGCCTCGGCATCAGCGCGGCCGAGCATGGCGTAGGTGAACTGCTTGCCCAGTTCCACTCCCGGCTGGTTGAGCGGGTTCACGCGGTAGTGCTGGCCGGCGTAGATGGTCGCCACCTCGAGCAGCATGAGCAGCGCGCCCACATGCCATTCGTCGGCCTGGTCGGCGTGAATGGTGAGATTGGGCCGGCCCCTCTTCGCGAGCGCCCCGGCTGTCGCCCGTCGCTCGATGTCGATGAGCTCGCCCAGGTGGTGGCCGCCCAGGTAGGCCAACTCCGGAACGTCCTGGTGGAGCTTCGGGATGGGGACGTCCACCGGGTGCTCGCCCAGCTGGATGAAACTCACCGTCTTGTTCGGCGTGCCCTCCATGAACAGCTGCACCTGGCTGTGCTGGTCGGTGGCGCCGTGGGCGGCGAGCGGCGTGGGGCCGAAGCCGGGATCGCCGGGTTCGCGATGTTTGCCGAGGCTCTCCGCCCAGAGCTGGACGAACCAGTTGGCGATGTCGCGGAGCGTATCCGAATACGGCATCAACACGTGCGTACCCCGCCCCAACTGCGTGTCGGCCAGCCACTGCAGTGTTCCGAACACGGCGCCCGGATTCTCGCGAAGCGTGGCCGAGCGACAGCGCTTCTCCATGTCGGCGGCGCCGGCCAGGAGCTGCGTGGTCTTCATGCCGAGCAGGGCGGCGGGGAGGATGCCCACCGGGGTGAGCACGCTGAACCGCCCGCCGACGTTGGGCGGAATGTCCAGCGCCGGTACGCCTTCGCGGCGCGCGATGTCGCGCAACGCCCCCTTCTCGGGATCGGTCACGAACACCAGGTGCTCGCGCGCCGCGTCGCCGAACCGCTCGTTCAGCACGCCGCGGACGATCAGATACTGCGCCATCGTCTCGGCGGTTCCGCCGGACTTGGAGATGACGATGAAGAGGGTGCGTTCGAGCGCGATGCGGCCGAGGAGGTCGGCGATGGTGCCGGGATCCACGTTGTCGAGCACGTGGAAGCGCGGCTTGTTGCTGCGGGCCTTCTTGGTGAGCGTGTTCCAGTCGCGCTTGTTGAGCGCGGTGTGGAGCGCGATCGGGCCGAGCGCCGATCCGCCGATGCCGAGCAGCACGACATCGTCGAACTTGCCGCGCGCCTGCTTGGCGAAGTCGCGCGACTGATCGTGGAGGGCGCGGTCGCGCGGCAGGTCGAGAAAGCCGAGGACCCCGGTGCCGCGCAGCTCCTTCACCGCCGAGTGGGCGGCGCGGAAGCCATGCTGCGCCGCCTCCCAGGCCTCCGTGGGAATCCCGCCCGACACCGCGCCGGCGAGCATGTTCGTGTAATCGATGCGAATGGTCATGGTCAGTCGATCCTCACCGTAAGTCCGTCGAACGCGGGGCTGACGCCGCGTGGCAACTCAGCCTCGAGATCGGCGTGGAAGTTGTCGTGGGTGAGATGGATGAGATACGTGCGCTCGGCGCCCACCCGGGCGGCGACGCGCAGGGCCTCGGGAATGCTCAGGTGCGTGGGGTGTTCGGTGCGAAACAGGGCATTGAGGACGAGCACCTTGGCGCCGGCAATCATGCCCATCACATCGTCGGGGATGCTCTTGGCGTCGGTGATGTAGGCAAGGTCGCCGATGCGGAACCCGGTCACGGTCAGGCGGCCGTGGGGCACCGCGAAGGGCAGCACGTCGATGCCGGCCACGGCGAACGGCTGGCCGTGGGTGAAGGTGACCGCGCGCCCTTCCGGCTTGGACGTGCCGGGCAGCGGGCGGATGCTCTCGTCGAAGATGTAGCCGAACTTGGCGCGCAGGCTCGCGAGGGTCTGCTCGGATCCGTAGAACGGCAGCGGTCCGTCGCGGCGCACCGAGATGGCGCGGATGTCGTCGATGCCGTGGGTGTGATCGGCGTGGTCGTGCGTGAACAGCACGGCATCCACGCGATCGACGCCGGCGGCCACGAGCTGCAGCCGCAACTCGGGCGGGGTGTCGATGAGCAGGCGCGCCCCGCCCTGCACTTCGATCACTGCGCCAACGCGCGTGCGCTTGTCCCGCGGGTCGGCCGAGTTGCACACCCTGCAATGGCATCCCAACTGGGGAACGCCGAAGCTCGTGCCCGTCCCGAGGAACGTCAGTTTCACACCGTCTCCACCTTGAGCGTGTTGGTGGACCCGGGGACGTCGAACGGAACGCCGGCGGTGACGACCACGCGGTCGCCGGCGCGCGCGAGCTGGCGCCGCTGAACCACGTCCAGGGCCACGCGCACCATGGCTTCGTAGGTGTTGCAGTGCGGCACGAGTTCGGGGATCACGCCCCAGACCAGCGCCAGTTGGCGGTAGGTGCGCGGGATGTCGGTGAGCACGAGGATCGGCACCGGCGGCCGCTGGGAGGCCACGATGCGGGCGCTGAACCCGCTCTTGGTGAACACGATGAGCACCGGCGCGTGCAGCATGTTCACGGCCGCCGCACTGGCCGCGGCGATGGCGAATTCGTTGGACACGGTACCTTCCAACTCGCGCCACGCCTCGCGGGGCTGGGCCCCGCGCCGGCGTTCGATCTCGCGGATGATGCGGGCCATCGCCTCCACGGCCAACCGCGGATATTCGCCGGCCGCGGTCTCGGCGGAGAGCATGACGGCGTCGGTGCCGTCGAGAATGGCATTGGCCACGTCACTCGCCTCGGCGCGCGTGGGCCGCGGGTGCGTGATCATCGACTCCAGCATCTGCGTGGCGGTGATCACCGGCCGGCCGAGCTTGTTGGCGATGGCGATGATCCGCTTCTGCGCGAACGGCACTTCCTCGAAGGGCAGTTCCACGCCGAGGTCGCCGCGGGCCACCATCACCCCGTCCGACTCGCGGACGATGCTCTCGATGTTCTCGAGCGCCGAGTCCTTCTCGATCTTCGCCACGACGAGCATCTCGCGGGGGATCAGCTTCCGCAGCGCGCCCACGTCCTCCGCGCGCCGCACGAAACTCAGGGCGAGGTACTCGAGCCCCTGCTCCACCGCGAACATGACGTCCTCGCGGTCCTTCTCCGTGATCGACGGCGCCGACACCTGCACGCCGGGCAGATTCATGCCCTTATGGCTCTTGAGCATGCCGCCGTGAAGCACACGTGCCTGCACCTTGGTGCCGCGCACGTCCATCACCACCAGGTCCAGCAAGCCATCGTCGATGAGAATGCGGTCGCCGTCGGTGACATCGGCCGCCAGCGCGTCGTACGTCACCGGGATGTCGCCGCCGTGGGCATCGGCCTCGGGAGCGAGCACGATCTCCGCGCCCTCGGCCAACTCGAACGGCTGGGACAACTCCCCGATGCGGATGCGCGGCCCCTGCAAGTCGCCGAGAATGGCGATGGGGCGATGCATCGCGTCGGCCACGGCGCGGACCCGGGCGATGGTTTCGACATGCTGTTCGTGCGTGCCGTGCGAGAAGTTGATGCGGGCGACGTTCATGCCCGCTTCGAGCAGCCCGCGGACGGCGGCTTCGGTGGCCGTGGCGGGGCCGAGGGTGCACACGATCTTGGTACTGCTGAACGAGGCCGGGCGCGTCTGTGCGTTGTTGGACGTAGGCGTTGTCACGTGTCGGTGCGCCTCAACCGGCAACGAGTTGGCGCCCCAACTGCTGCGACTTCTTCGCGAGGCCGGCGATGAGGGAGTTGAACGACTTCTGGAAGCTTGCGAGCCCATCGACGAGCAGCTTCTCGGTGACCTGCTCCATGGAGACACCGGCCTTCTCGACGGCCGCAATCTCGGCGCGGGCCCGATCGAGCTCGGCATCCACGGTGCGCTTCACGTTGCCGTGGTCGCGGAACGCCTCGATGGTGTTGGGCGGCATGGTGTTCACCGTGTCGGGGCCGATGAGTTCCTCCACGTAGAGCACGTCGCGATAGGCGGGATTCTTGGTGCTGGTGCTTGCCCACAGCGGACGCTGCAGCCGCCCGCCCTTGGCGTGCAGGGCGCTCCACCGATCGGAATTGAAGCGTTGCTGGAAGAGTGCGTAGGCGAGCTTGGCATTCGCCACGGCCGCGCGCCCGTGCAGGGCGCCCGACTCGCTGCCCGCCTTGCCGGATTGCTGCGCGAGGGCGTCGAGCCGCTTGTCGACCTCGGTATCCACGCGGCTCACGAAGAAACTCGCCACCGAGGCGATGCCGTCGATGGGCTTGCCGGCGGCCAGCCGGTCTTCGAGGCCCGCCATGTACGCCTCGATCACCCGTGCGTGCGCCGAGATGGCGAACAGCAGCGTGATGTTGACGTTGATGCCTTCGGAGATCAGCTGTCGCACGGCCTTCGCGCCCTCGACGGTCCCGGGCACCTTGATCATCACGTTGGGACGGTCGACGGTCTTCCACAGACGGCGCGCCTCGGCGATGGTGGCCGCCGAATCGTTGGCGGCAGCGGGCGAGACCTCGATGGAGACGTAGCCGTCGCCGCCCTTGGTGTCGCGGTAGATGCCGGCGAAGGCATCGCACGCATCCCGGACGTCGGTGGTGGCGATCAATTCGAACAGCTGCCGTGCCGACAGATCGCCTTCGGCGCCGTTGATCTGCGCGTCGTACGCGCTGCCTTCGGCGAGGGCCTTCTCGAAGATCGTAGGGTTGGACGTCATCCCGGTCAGGACGTCGTCGGCGATGCGGCGCTCGAGGCCTCCGTCATGGAGCATGCCGCGTTCGATGAAGTCGAGCCAAATGGATTGGCCGGCGTCGTGGAGACGCTGCAGTCTATTCTCGGTCATAGTGGTACTCTGCGCTGAGGATCGGGCCGTGCGACCGACGGCCACCTTTCTGAACATACCACGCACGGGGCGGGCCCGTCACCGGACCGTCCGGGCCGCGCGTGGATGTTGCGCGAGCGTGACGCGTCTTCGCGCCCGCCCGCGTGGTCCATCACCGGCCGCCGACGTACTCCACTTTCCAGATGCGGCCGTGCTGATCGTCGGCAATGTATAGCGCGCCGTCCGGTCCCTCGGCGAGCCCAACGGGCCGGCCGCCGATCGCCGTGGGCTTGCCGTTCTCGAAGAACCCGGTCACAAAGTTTTCGTATGCTCCGCCCGCCGCATTCCCATCGAGCGGCTGGAAGACCACGCGATACCCCGCCTGCGGCTCGGGCGCGCGGTTCCACGATCCGTGGAACGCGATGAACACGCCCCGGCGGTACCGCGCCGGGAAGTTGCCGCCGTGGTAGAAGAGCAGCCCGTCGGGTGCCCAGTGCGCGGGGAAGGTCGCCACGGGGCCGAGCACCGACGCGCAACGTCCCTGCCGATCGTCGTGCCCGCCGTATTCCGGCGCCAGCAGCATCTGCTGCTTCGGCACGTCGTAGTAGCAGTAGGGCCAGCCGTAGTCCCCACCCTCCTTCACGTGGATGAGTTCCTCGGCGGGCGACTCGGCGCTCGCCTTGTCCGAGTACTCGGGCCAGAGGTTGAGCTGATCGCGCCCGTGCTGCATGACCCACAGCGAGTGGTCGGCCGGATTGAGGTCCATGCCCACCGAATTGCGGATGCCGAAGGCATAGTGCTCGCCCATGGGCTGCGTCTGGTCGTGCTTGCGGGCGTCGAACTTCCAGATGCCACCGCGCGTCTCGCGCTCCACGCAGGGATCGATGCCCGGCACACCCTTCTGGCGGTCCTTCGACTGGCAGGCGTTGGTGGCGGTGCCGACGTTCACGTACATCACGCCATTGGGGGCGATGACGAACGTCTTGAGGAAGTGATTGCCGCCGGGCGGGAGTCCCTTCACGACGGTGTCCGCCGCGCCCGAGGGCTCCAGACTGCCGGCGGCGAGCTTGTAGCGCACGATACCGGTGCCGTTCTCGGCGTACAGGTAGCCGTCGAACAGCCGCACCTCGCTGGAGCTGAATGCGCCCCACGCGTGCCGCACGTCGGCCACCCCGTCGTGGTTGGTGTCGCGCAGGGCGACGATGCCGCGCTCGATGCCGGGACGGCCGCGCCATCGTGGCCACGAAGACGTCGCCGTTGGCCGCCACGGCGATGTGCCGCGCGCGCGGTACGCTGTCGGCGAACAGGGTGGCGCAGAAGCCGGACGGGAGGACGAGCCCGGTGTCGTGCGCGCACTGCTGGGCGCTCGCGGTGCCCGAGATCGCGGTGGCGAGGAGCGCGGCGGTGAGGAGCGAGGTTCGCATGGGAGTCCTGGTGGAGCGTGGAGTGTATCTGTGGCGTTGGCGAGATGGTCAGACAGTCGGACAGTCAGACAGTCGGACAGCTGCAACTACGCGAACTGCGGAATCACGGACCTACCGAGCCGCGGCCCGAGGCAGCCGTTCCGGCATATCGGCCAGCACGTACGCCATCACCGCCATCGTCGCGATGCAGCGCCGGAAGTCGTCGGGGTTGATCACCGTCATCATGTCGGCGTCGGTGTGGTGGTACCAGAAATACGTCGAGTCGTCGACGTTGAGCGCGAAGCCGGGGACGCCGGTGCGAATGGTCGGCCCGACGTCGGCTTCGCCGTCGCCGAGTTCTACACTGCCCGCGCCGATTCGGTCGAGCAGCGAGCCGATCTGCTTGGCCATGGCGAGCCCCTCCGGCGTGCCCTGGAAGCGGAAGCCGTTCGGCTTGAACACGCCGTTGTCCGATTCCATGGCCGCGATGGTGTTCGGCAATTCGGCCAGATGCTGGTCGTGGTACGCGCGCCCGCCGCGGCCGCCGTTCTCTTCATTCACCCACATGACCACGCGCAGCGTGCGCCGCGGCTTGAGTCCGAGCGCCTTGATCAGCCGCACGGCCTCCCAGGCGGCGAAGGCCCCGCCGGCGTCGTCCATGGCGCCCTCGCCCACGTCCCACGAATCGATGTGGCCGCCGAGCACGACCACCTCGTCGGGCTTCTCGGACCCGCGGAGTTCGGCGACGACGTTGCGCGACGGGGCGTCGGGCAGCATGCGGGCCTGCATCTTGAGCGTGACCTCGATGGGCTGCCCGCGATTCTGCATGCGGTGGAGCATCTCAGCGTCTTCCACGGTGAGCGCGGCAGACGGAATCCTGGGCACGCCGGGCTGGTAACGGAGCGCCCCGGTGTGCGGCGTCTGCTGCGAGTGGGGCGTCACCGATCGAATGAGCGCCGCCACCGCGCCCACCCTGGCCGCAGCCGAGGCGGCGCCACCGCGATAGGCGACGTTCTGTTCGTAGCCCTGCATGGGCGGCACGTCGGTGGGAAAGGGCGAGTCGAAGAGCACGATCTTGCCCTTGGCTTCGGCGGCGTGCGCCGTGAGATCGTCGAAACTGTTCACCACGAGCACCGGCGCCGTGATGCCCTCGGGCGGCGTGCCGACGCTGCCGCCGAGTCCGATCATGTGCAGCTTCCACTCGCGCGGTGAGACGAGCGTGGCGCTCTCGTCGCCGCGTACCCAGTGGGGCACCATGACCGGTTCGCCGTGCACGTTGGCCAGGCTGTCCTCGTCCATCCGGGCCAGCACCCAATTGATGGCGCGTTCCAGCCCCGGTGACCCGCTCAGACGACTTCCGTAGGTATCGGTCATCGTCGCCAGCCGGCTGTAGGCCATGGTGTCGGCCATGGCGGCCGCGATGATCCGGTCCGCGGCCGAGCGGTAGCGGCGCGCGAGCGGGGAGGCGGCCGCCTGGGCGAACGCCGAGGTCGCAACGCCGAGCAGGAGGGAAGCCGCCGCGAGGGTGGCGGCGATTCGGGAAGTCAGGGAGGGACGCATCGAGCCTTCGGGGTGATGGGGTAGGAACTGGCGGGCAGTCCGGGCGCAGCAGTCGGGCGTGGACGGTCAACAGCCGGCAGTCGACAGGGGCCTGTCTGCTGCCGATGGGGAGCCACCCGCCGCCGGATCCGAAGGATCAACTTACCCGCCCCGGGGCCGCCATTCAAACCGTGGACAGCCGGCGGCTGTCTCAGCGTCGGTGCACTTCCCAACCCGACTCTGGAGACCGGCATGAAGACCCTTCCCGTCCTTTCGGCGCTCGCCCTGAGCGCGGCCCTCGCCCTTCCCGCCGCGGTCCATGCGCAGCAGGACCGGGCCGACCGCTGGCTCGACAACTGCCGCCACAACGACTGGGGCGACCGCGGCCGATTCTGCGACGTGAAGCAGTTCACGATCAAGGACCCGGCGAGTTCGATTCGTGTGGATGCGGGCCCCAACGGCGGCGTGAGCGTCTTCGGCTGGGACAAGCCGACGATGCTGGTGGTGGCGAAGATCCAGGCCAACGGCGACGATGACGCCGACGCGAAGGACGTCGCCAGCCGGATCAAGATCACCGCCGAGCCGTCTCACGTGGAGTCCGACGGTCCGTCCACGCACCGGCATCAGGGGTGGTCGGTGAGCTATGACGTGTACGTCCCCACGAAGACGGGTCTCGACGTGAGCACCCGAAACGGCGGGGTGAACGTGGAAAAGGTGAACGGGCGGCTCGACCTGGGCACTACGAACGGCGGCATTCATCTCACGGACGTGGCCGGCGACGTGCGCGCCGAGACGACCAATGGAGGCGTGAGCGCCAGCCTGAGCGGAACCACCTGGAACGGGAATGGGCTCGACCTTCGCACCACCAACGGCTCGGTGACGCTGGAGATCCCGAAGGGCTACAACGCGCGGCTCGAGACGGGGACCACGAACGGCGGATTCAGCATCGACTTCCCGATCACGGTGCAGGGATCGTTGGGGCGGCGCATCACGACCACGCTGGGCACGGGCGGCCCGATGATCCGGGCGACGACGGTGAACGGTGGCGTGCGGATCAAGCAGCGCTGAACGGACCCTCCCAAAAAGCAGGCGGTGAGACTCCAGCCGCCAGCCGTGAGCTGGCCGCAACAACGCCAAAACAGATCCCGGCACCGCGCCGAGATCTGTCTTGGTATAGTCGCTGTTGACTGAAGGCTGTGAGCCGACAACTCAAAGCCTTCAGTTGCAGCTCCCGCGTCTTCCAGTCCTCAGTTCTTCCCGAGAATCGCGTCCGCCTCCTTCAGCCGTGCATCCAGATCCTTCCGGAGCGTTGCGTACCGCGACACGGCATCGTTGCTGATCTTCTGGTCGGCATCGTTGGTCATGCCATACAGGTACGTGATGTGCGTCTGCAGCTTCGGTTCGCTGTAGCGGATGCTCGACGTGATCAGCTGCTCGGCCAGGGCGTTGACCTTGGCCAGCGTGTCCGCCGCCGCGCCCGTCGCGCCGTGGAGCCGGCGCTGGGCCGCCTCCACCCGCGCTACGAGGTGATTGACGTCGCTCACCAGCGTGCGCACACGCATGTTGTGATCGAACTGCGTGCGCAGGATCGCGGTGGTGATGCCGTCCTTCGTGATGCGCGGATCCTCGACCACGGTGAGCGGCTGCGTGCTGGTGCTCGACCCGACGGTGAGCTTCACCGTGTAGCGGCCCGGCACGGCCATCGGGCCGTTGCCGCCGTCGGGGCGCGACGCACTCTCCCAGGGACCGGGATAGCGCAGGTCCCAGGTGAAGCGATGCATGCCTACCGACTTGTCGAGGCGAGCCGGCGCTCCCCGTCCGCGGAAGCCGCCGCCTCGGCCACCGCGCCCGGCACGCCCTTCAGCCGGCGCCTCACTCGTGAAGCTCTTGACGACGTTGCCGGCCGCGTCGAGCACCGTGAGCGTGACGTCGCCCGCCGGCGCCTGGCCGAGGTAGTAGTCGATCTGCGCACCCGGCGCCGGATACTCCGGCCCCGCGCCGCGCCCGAACCCACCGAATCCGCCGCGCCCACCGTGCCGGATGGCCGTCTCGGGCTTGAACAGGTAGGCCGCCGACGCCGCGACCTTATCGCTCAGCTGATGCAGCGGCGACAGGTTGTCGAGCACCCAGAACGAACGCCCCTGGGTGGAGATCACGAGCGAGTTGTGAGCCACCTTGATGTCGGTGACGGGCGTGACGGGCAGATTCATCTGGAACGGCTGCCAGTGGCCGCCATCGTCGAACGAGACGTAGATCCCGAACTCGGTGCCGGCGTAGAGCAGGCCGGCGCGATCGGGATCCACGCGCACGACGCGCGTGGGCGTGTTGGCGGGGATGCCGTTGGTGCCGTCGGTGAGCCGCGTCCAGGTCTTGCCGAAATCCGTGGTGTGATAGATGTACGGCGCGAAATCGCCGAGCAGGTAGCGGTAGATGGCGACGTAGGCGCCGCCCGCATGGTGCGGATCGGGGTCGATGTTCTGGACGCGGCCGCCCGGCTCGAGCCCCGGCGGCGTGATCCGGGTCCAGGTCTTGCCGTCGTTGCGCGTTACGGCAACGATGCCGTCGTTGGAGCCCGTCCAGATGACGCCCTTCTGCACCGGCGACTCCCGGATCGCATAGAGCGTGCTGTAGACTTCCTCGCCCGTCGCGTCGCGCGTGATCGGGATGCCGCTCGCCTCCTGCGGCGCGCCCGGGGGATCCCACGTGAGGTCGGGACTGATGGTCTGCCAGTTGGCGCCCTCGTCGCGCGAGCGGTGCACGTACTGTGAGCCGTAGTAGACGGTGTTCTGATCGAAGGGCGAGACCTCCATGGGCGACACGCGCTGGAAGCGATAGATCAGCGTCGCCCCGCCGTTGCCATACAGCGACTGCCCGCCCACCCAGTACTGCTGCTCGTTGGCCGTCTTCAGATTCAGGCGGCTGAACTGTCCCTTGCACCCGCCGTAGACGGTGTCGGGACTCGCGATGTTCGGAATGATCGGGCCCGTTTCGCATCCGGGACCGCTGCGCCAGTCCTGTCCGTTGCCAAGCGGCAGGCTGGGCACGATGAGCGTGTTGTCGTCCTGCTGGGCGCCGTACACGCGATACGGGTACTGGCTGTCCACCGCCACCTGATAGATCTCGGCGGTAGGCTGGTTGAGCTGCGTGCTCCAGGTCTGGCCGCCGTCGGTGGACACGTTCGCGCCACCGTCGTTCGACTGGATCATGTAGTTGGAGTTGGTCGGGTTGATCCAGATGTCGTGGTTGTCACCGTGCGGCGTGCGTTCGGTGCGGAACGTCTTGCCGCCATCGGTGCTCTTGTACCATCCCTCGTCGCCCACGTACACCACGTCGGCGTTGCTCGGATCGACGCCGAGGGTGTTGTAGTAGAAGGGACGCGTCCAGAGGTTCTGCGCGCCGTTGACGAGATTCCACGTGGCACCGGCGTCTTCGGAGCGGTAGAGCCCACCGCCCGGCTTCGCCTCGATGAGCGCGTAGATCCGATTCGGCATCGCGTTCGAGATCGCGACGTTGGCCCGCCCGAACAGCTGATGCGGCAGCCCCCCGGCCAGCTTGATCCAGGTGGCGCCACCGTCGGTGCTCTTGTAGATGCCGCCCTCGTACGCGCCGCTGATGATCGTCCAGGGTTTCCGCTGCCCGTGCCACATGGTGGCGAACACCACGCTCGGGTTGCCGGGCTGCAGTTCCAGATCGGCGGCGCCGGTGCTGTCGGACACGTACAGCACCTTCTTCCAGGTGGCCCCGCCGTCGGTGGTCTTGAAGACCCCGCGATCGACGTTGGGTACGAAGGGGTTGCCGAGCGCGGCCACGTAGACGACGTCGGGGTTGGTCGGGTCGATGCGGATGGTCGAGATCTGCCCCACCTTCTCGAGCCCGATGAAGCGCCAGGTCCGCCCGGCATCGGTGGACTTGTAGATGCCCCGTCCGATGGAGACGTTGCTGCGGATCTTCGACGACCCGGTGCCCGCGTAGACCACGTTGGGGTCGGAGCTGGCGACGTCCACCGCGCCCATCGACGCGACGGCGAAGTAGCCATCCGACACGTTGTTCCACGTGACACCGGCGTCCGTGGTCTTCCAGACGCCGCCGCCCGTAGAGCCCATGTAGAACGTGCGCGGCTGCGACGCCACGCCGGTCACCGTGGTTACGCGGCCGCCCCGGAAGGGACCGATCAGCCGGTAGTGCATCCCCGACCAGAGCGTCGAGTCGTAGGTCGCGTGCTGAGCGCCCGCCGCCAGCGGCAGGGCCAGCAGCAACAGGGCGGCGCCGGCGGCGCCACGCAGGGTCTGTCTGCTCATCGTCACTCCTCGGTATCGATCGACGTTCACGGTTCGCGATCCCACGCTGCGAGGACCGCCTGCACCACGGAATCCACTTTGTCGCCGGCCACCGCGCCCTGGGCCATGCGCGGCGATCCGCCCCCGCGGCCGCCGGCGTCGGCGAGCGCCTGCTTCAACACACTGCCGGCCACGAGCCCGGAGTCTTCGGAAGTACCAACCATCACCTGGCCGGCCCCCGCCACGGCGCCCACGAAGGCCGACTTGGGCAGTGCGCACACGGCGTGGGCCAGCCCGCGGATGTCGTCCAGCGTCCCGCCGGCCACCACTTCCACTACGCGCCGCACACCGCGAACGTCGGGCTCCGTGGCGTCGTACCGCTCGCGGGCGTGATACGCGTCCAGTTCCCTGGCCAGCTTGCGACGCGCCGACTCCGCCTGTTGCGCCGCTTCGAGACGGGCCGGCACGATGCCCGGCGCCTCGTCCACGCCGCACGACAGCGCGTTGGCGATCGTCGAGAGCGCCGCATAGTCGGCGCGGGCGCGGGCCACGGCGCGCAGCCCGCACACGAACTCGATGCGCGTGCCCTGCTTCACCTTCTCGGTGCGGCGCAGCAACATGCCGCCGATCTCGCCGGTGGCGCGCACATGTGTGCCGCCGCACGCGCTGCGGTCCACGTCGGCGATGGTCACCACGCGAATCTCCCCGGACCGATCGGACGGCTTCCGCAACCCGATGGCCGACGCCGCGTCCTCGAACGAGACGGTCACCACCCGGTTCTCGGCGATCACCCGGTTCGCGCGTTCCTCGGCGGCCTCCAGCTTCGCCGGCGGAGTGACGTCGGCACTCACGTCGAGCGTCGAGGTCCGGTCGCCGAAGTGCACGCTCACCGTCTTCCAGCCGAACAGATCCTCCAGCACGGCGCTGAGGAGATGCTGCCCCGTGTGCTGCTGCATGTGGTCGAACCGGCGTTCCCAGTCGACGTGGCCCTCCACGGCGCCCGCCGTCCGCGCCAGCGGCGCGTCCACCACGTGGGCGATGCGCGATTCCTCGTCGATCACGTCGACGATGCGGCGTCCGCCCAGCGTGCCGGTGTCGAACGGCTGTCCGCCCGACGTGGGATACAGCGCCGTTCGATCGAGGTAGACACGACGCCCGCCGTCGGCGACTTCGACGATCGTAGCGGCGAAGTCGGTCAGGTAGGCATCATTGTAGTAGAGCCGCTCGGTCATCTCGCGCATCCCGTTCCCGATCTGTCCCGGCACCGTTGCCGTCAGCGGACGGCTGGCAGCTCAGAGCCTTCCGGTGCTGCTCTTCGCTGTGTCCGGTTCTAAACATCCCTCTCCGCGCAAAGATTTTGAAGGGCAACTGCATCTCCCAGTGAACCCCCTCCCCATCGACGAGGCCCTCCCGGCCCTCCGGACTGCCCTGCGGACGCACGCGGCGGCGGTCCTCCAGGCGCCTCCGGGCGCCGGCAAGACCACGCGCATCCCCCTCGCCCTGCTCGATGAGCCGTGGCTCGCCGGCCGGGGGATCGTGATGCTGGAGCCGCGCCGGCTTGCCACTCGAGCCGCCGCCCGATTCATGGCGCGGTCGCTGGGTGAATCACCCGGCGGCACGGTGGGCTTTCGCGTGCGCGGCGAGGCGCGCGTCGGCCGGACCACGCGCGTCGAGGTGGTGACCGAGGGAATCCTCACCCGCCGGATCCGCCACGACCCGGGGCTCGACGGCGTCGGTCTCCTGATCTTCGACGAGTTTCACGAGCGCAGCGTCCACGCCGACCTCGGCCTGGCGCTCGCCCTGCAATCGCAGGAGCTGTTGCGCGAGGATCTCCGCATCCTGGTCATGTCGGCCACGCTCGACGGCGACGCGATCTCGACCTTGCTCGGCGGCGCCCCCATCGTGAGCAGCGAGGGGCGGGCGTTCCCGGTCGACACCCGGTACCTGCCGCCGCGCCCGGAAGGCCGGCTCGAGCGCGACGTCACCGCCGCCGTGGCCCGCGCTGTTTCGGAGGAGGAAGGTGACATCCTCGTCTTCCTTCCCGGTGCCGCCGAGATCCGCCGGGTGGCCGAGGTGCTGGCGGCTCGGCTGGCCGACTCCCCGGCCGATGTGCTCCCACTGTTCGGAGACCTGCCGTCCGCCGATCAGGACCGCGCGATCGCGCCCAGTCCCCCCGGCCAGCGCAAGATCGTGCTCGCCACAAACATCGCGCAGACCAGCCTCACCATCGAGGGCGTCCGCGTGGTGATCGACGCCGGCCTGTCACGCGTGCCCCGCTTCTCGCCGCGCACCGGGATGACCCGTCTGGAGACGGTGCGCGTGTCGCGGGCCTCGGCGGATCAGCGCCGCGGGCGGGCCGGACGGCTGGCCCCCGGGGTGTGCTACCGGCTGTGGGACGAACACGAAGACCACCACCTGGTGCCTCACGACCAGCCGGAGATCCTCACCGCCGATCCGGCGCCGGTGGCACTCGAATTGGCCGCGGCCGGGGTGGCCGATCCCGCGGAGTTGAAGTGGCTGGATCCGCCGCCTGCGGCCGCGTTTCGCCAGGCGTGCGAACTTTTGCGCGAGCTCGGCGCTCTTGGCGACGACCTCAGGCTGACCGAGCACGGCGGCCAGTTGAGCGAGCTCGGCACCCACCCGCGCCTGGCGCACCTGGTGATCCGCGGGAGCGAACTCGGTGCGGCCGAACTCGCCCCGCTCGTCGCGGCGCTGCTGGAGGAGCGGGACATCCTGCGCGGCGAAGGCGGACCGCCGCCCGCCGATTTTGCACTGCGCGTGGACGCGATGCGCGGGCGAAGCGGCATGGCCAATGTCACGGGCGCACGCGTGGACGGCGGGGGCGCGCGCAGAGTGCGGGAGTTGGCCGCCCGGTGGCGGGCGGCGCTCCCGGGATCGGTTGCTTCCGGCACGGGAGCCGAGCCGCCGAGCGTCGGTTTGCTGCTCGCCCTGGCCTACCCCGACCGCATCGCGCAACGCCGCCCGGGCCAGCGCACGCGCTACCTGATGCGCAACGGGCAGGGCGTCGTGCTGGGCGACGCCGGGGCGTTCGGCGACGCCGAGTACCTGGTGATTCCCGAGACCGACGGACGACAGCCGGAAAGCCGCATCTATCTGGCGGCGCCGGTGGAGCTGTCGGACATCGAAGCGCAGTTCGGCGATCAGATCATCACCGACGACGAGTACGTCTGGGAGGACCAGCGTTCGGCGGTGACGGCGCGGCGCGTGACGCGGCTGGGCGCGATCACGCTCGGTGAGCGGCGGATTGCCGAGCCCGACGCGGCGCGCGTGGCGGAGGTTCTGGCCGGGCAACTGCTCCGTCGGGGCATGGCGGACCTTCCGTGGAGCGACGACGCGCGATTGCTGCGGCAGCGCGTGGCCTTCCTGCGCACGCTCGACGGCGCGTGGCCGGATCTCTCGGATCAGGCGTTGACTGCGGCGGCGGACGGCTGGCTGGCGCCGCTGCTCGTGGGCGTGCGGAAGCTGGATGACGTGCGCCGGCTCGACCTGGCCGGTGCCCTGCGGGGAATGCTCACGTGGGAGCAGCGTGCCTCGCTCGACGCACTGGCGCCCACGCACGTGGTGGTGCCGACGGGCTCGCGCATCGCGGTCGACTACTCGGCGCCTGAGGCGCCGGTGCTCGCGGTGCGATTGCAGGAGATGTTCGGCCTGGCCGAGACACCGCGGATCGGCGGGGGCCGGGTACCGCTCACGCTGCATCTGCTATCGCCGGCTCGGCGCCCCGTGCAGGTGACGCGCGATCTGGCCGGGTTCTGGCGCGACAGTTATTTCGACGTACGGAAGGACCTGCGCGGGCGGTATCCGAAGCACTACTGGCCGGACAATCCGCTGGAGGCGGAGCCGACGCGGCGGACGAAGCGGCGCGGGGATTGAGGCCCGGAACCACCTACTAAGCTCATAGTTGACAAATTGACCCCGCCCCCTACATTCCTACTACCCTGAGAGTAGAGGATGGACATGGGCGACTTCGTACTGGGCGATCGCGAACTGGACGTGATGAGCGTGCTGTGGGATCTCGGCTCCGGCACCGTGGCCGAGGTGCGCAAGCAACTGCCCGCGGATCTGGCTTATACCACGGTGCTCACCATTCTGCGCAACCTCGAAGCCAAGGGGCTGGTGTCGCACGCCGCCGAAGGAAAGGCGCACCGCTACAGTCCGCGGGTGGCGCGCCGGGCGGCGCGGCGCAACGCGCTGTCGCAGGTAATCGACAAACTCTTCCATGGATCACCGGAGCAGTTGTTGGCGCATCTGGTGGAAGAGCGTGCGCTCACCGCAAGCGACCTGAAGCGGCTGAACGCGCAGCTCAAGGCGCGTGAGAAGAAGGAAGGAAAGCCGTGACCGCCGAGTGGATGGTGTTCGCGCTCGCCGTCGGGTTGGCGCTCACGCTGGCCGCGCTGGCCGTGGAGCGCGCCGGACGCACCCTGCGACTGCCCGGACGGATGGTCTGGTTCGCGACGATCGCTGCGACGACGATCTGGCCGCTGGTGGCGTTCGTCTGGGTGCGGCGCTTGGCGGCGAACGGAGTTGGTCCGGCGGCGTTGGCGCTCCCCTTCTCCATCGATGTGGCGCGCATGGTTCCGGCGCCGTCAGTGTCGGCGGCGGCGTTCACGCCGCTTCGCGCACTGAACGTGGCACTCCTCTCCATCTGGGCAATCTGGTCAGGCGTTCTTCTCGTACGCATGGCACTCGCCGTGGCCGGTGTCGCCCGCCGCCGATCGAGCTGGCCGCGCGAGACGCTGGATGGCGAGCGCATTCGAGTCTCGCCCGACCTGGGGCCGGCAGTGGTGGGTGTGCTCCAACCCGAAATCGTGCTTCCCGAGTGGACGCTCTCGCTCGACGCCCCGTTCCGGACGCTCATGCTCCGGCACGAGGTTGAACATCGCGATGCCGGCGATCCGCGGCTGCTGTTCGCGGCGGCCGCCTGTCTGGTGCTCGCCCCGTGGAATCTGACGCTCTGGTATCAGGCGCGGCGGTTGCGGCTGGCCGTGGAAATGGATTGCGATGACCGGGTGCTGGCGCGGCACGCAGAGCACGACCGGTACGGACGATTGCTGATCACTATTGCGCAGCGGCAGAGCAATCTACCGCCAGCGCTGGCGCCGACTCTCTCCGAGCCGGTGACGCATCTCGAACGGAGGATCCGAGCCATGATGAGCATGCCGAGGCCATTCGCGCACCTGCGCGCCGCGAGTCTTGCACTGGTGGGCGCGGCAGCCGTGGCCGCCGCCTGCGCGGTGCATACCCCCGATCAGGTGTCTGGTCCCGCGCAATCGCCCGCCGACAGAGCGGCGATGGCGGCCGACCCGAACCACGTGTTCTACTCGTACCAGGTCGACAAGCAGGTGGCGCTCTTGCCAAGCGATGCGGGCCCGCAATACCCCGTGCTGCTACGTCAGGCGAAGGTAGAGGGCGACGTGGTCGCATCGTTCGTCGTCGACCCGGACGGCCGCGCGGATACGGCGACATTCACGGTCATCAAGTCCACGCATGCACTGTTCACGCAAGCCGTGAGGCAGGCGCTGCCCCACTGGAGATTCGTTCCCGCCGAAATTCAGGGACACCCAGTGAAGCAGCTCGTGCAGCAGCCGTTCGTGTTCCGGCTGAAGGACGGGCCGGCCGATACGAGCCGGACGGGAAGGCTGTAGCCCGCCGGCGTAGGACTACACCGGGTCGGAGGTATCTGCCAGCCCATCCGCGATGGCCCCGGCATCGCGCATCGCGGCATCCAGCGCCCGCTTGGGCCACGCTTTCCGATAGGCCGTGAACGCCCTGTTCGCGTCGCGATGCGCGCGGCGCGCGACTTCCAGCAACCCGGCCCGCTGTCCGCGACGCGAGCCACCGCGTGCCGCAACGGACGTCACGAGATCCGGCTCCACCGCCGCCATCGCGCGGCGCCGCGCATTGGTGCTCGCGATCTCCTCGACTTCGTGCAGGATGCGCTCGGCGAGCAGTTGCGCGTCGTGGAACTCGCCAAGGCGATCCTGCAACTCCGTGAGCCGCGCGATCAGGTCGGCCGCCCGCGCATCGGCATCGAGCGGTTCGAGCAGGTAGCGCAGCCGCTTGGCGGCAATGCGCGCGCGATGCGCCGCGCCGACGTCGTGCACCGCGCGGGCGCGCTTCACCGCGCGCGCGAAGCGCTTGGTGTGCGAGCGGAGCAGCCTGGCGGTGAGTTCATGCATGGGCGGCTCGGAAGGCGCACCATCCACGGGCACACGCAGCCAGTAGCTGCCCAACTGGCGTTCCAGCCGGCGCATGGCCCGCGGCAGCCGGGCGGCCAGGAACTCGTCGACGGCGTGCGCGCTCTGCATGCGCTCGTCCGTCATCCGGTCGACCAGTTCGCGATGCCCACGCGCCGCGGCGAGGGGCACCTCCCGCTGCGCCTCGAGCCAGGCCAGCGACACCTCGGCGTCGCGCGCCGCGTTGGTGGCGTGTGCCAGCTTGGCGAATGCCCGGCGCGACTTGCGGGTGACGGTGTCGTCGAGCGCCGGCCGGTACGCCTTGAGCCAACTTCGCAGACGGCGCAGGGCGACCCGCACGTCGTGCAGTGCCTGCGGGTCGTCGCTGCCCAGCCGAAGCTGCGCGGCCCTCACGGCCTCGAGCCGCATCCGTGCGATCTCCCGCGCGGCGCGCTGGGCCGGCTCGGTGAGCAGATCGGGGGTCAGTTGCGGCGTCGACATCGCGTCACCGGATCTTCAGCCGGAGAATGGACGGGTCGCCCTTGGGATAGCGGAGGTTGAGCCCGTCGAGCGCCTCGAGAATCACCTCCGCCACGAGCCAGTTGCGGACCTTCTTGTCGTCGGCCGGCACGAAGTACCAGGGTGCCCGCTTGGTGCTGCACTTGCGCAGGGCATCGCGATACGCGGACGTGAACGCCCCCCAACGCCGGCGATCTTCCAGATCGCCCACGTTGAACTTCCAGTTCTTGGTGGGATCGGTGAGCCGGTCGGTGAGCCGGCGCCGTTGCTCGGCCCGCGAGACGTGGAGGAAGAACTTGAGGATCACCACTCCATTCTCGGTGAGCATCCGCTCGAAGTCGTTGATCTGCCGGTAACGATCGTGCCACACCTTGCGCGGGACGAGTCCGCGCACGCGTTCCACGAGCACGTCCTCGTAGTGCGACCGGTTGAAGATCCCGATCATGCCCCGCGCCGGCACCCGCTCGTGCACGCGCCAGAGGTAGTCGTGTCGCAGCTCGAGATGGGTGGGCTCCTTGAAGCTGGTGACCTCGCAGCCCTGCGGATTGACGGCCCCGAACACGTGGCGGATGGTACCGTCCTTGCCGGCGGCGTCGCGCCCCTGGAGCACGATGAGCAGCGCGTGCCGGGCGTCGGCATAGAATACCCGCTGCAGCCGCGCGATGCGCTCCGTCTGCTTGTGGATCTCGCGGTCGAGGGCGTCGTTGGAAGGCGCGTCGCGCGGCGGGCGCGCGTCGGCGGCGCCGAGGCGGAGCTTGGTGTGTGGAGTGATCGGGCGGAGGGGCATGCGGGGGAGCATACCCGGAATTTCCACCGATGTCACGGGACGACAGCCCGCCGTATCCAGCCGGCTGCCGACCGCGAACCGCTAGCCGGTCACGGCCGGCCGGTTCAGAATTCCCGGCGCTTCATCTCTTTGAAGAAGCGCGTCCGCTCTTCGCTGTCGTCCTCGTCGGGACTGCGCGTAGCGTCGAGGGTCGGATCGTACGTCCGCCGCTTGCCCTTGGGCGCCGCCACCCGTGCGGCGTTCTTACGGGCCAGCGCCTCCAACTGCTTGTCGTCCATGGTGTCCTCTGCGCCCACCGGCCGGGCGCGTACGGGTTTCTCCAATCCGGGGACCGGGCTTCCCGCCGGTCCCCCGAAATCTAGCGCGACCGGCGCGCGAGGGCGAAAGGACCGGGGCCAGGCGCGCGCCGTCCCCGGATCCCCCTACGCCGACTCCGCCAAAAGGAGTTCGACGCAGACAGGACATGCCCCATGGGTGATCCGCGGCACCGAGCCGCCGGCGAACAGACCGAGCCGCCGGACGGCGTCCTCCGGCTCCACCCACTCGTCCAGATGCACGCGCTTGCACCAGCTGCACATGGCGAGCAACTCGTTCCCGCGCGGCGCGTGCGCGTCGATGAGCCACATGGGCGTCCGGTCACGCTCGGCGATCACCCGCGTGGTACAGGCAATTCCCGCCGCGCCTCGCGGCGCCAACTCCAACTCGAACTCGCGGATCCGCCGGGGCGCGTCGCACCGATACGGTACATGCAGCGTGCGGCCCTCCCGCACCCGGGCGAAGAGCGCCCGGTAGATCTGCGCGATCTCGTTGCCCGCGATATAGGGCCAGAGCGACGTCCCGACGACGCGGCCGGGAAGATTCGGCGCGTCGTTCTCGTTCGCGAAGGCGCGCCACCGGTCGTCGACCCACTCCACACGATCGTCGGCATCGAGCCAGTACACGGAGTGGATATCGGCCATCTGCTCAGGCGGCGCTCGCCGGCGCTACGGCTTCGCGCTCCGGGCGCGTGGTACGCCAGGCCACGCCGATCCCCACGACCAGGAATGCCGCGGCCAGCAGGAAGGGGGCCCCGGGCAGATGCCACGCGCGCTCGGGCCCGATGAATTGCGCGAAGGTGAAGGCGAACAACGCCGGTCCCACCATGCCGGTGATGCCGGTAATGCTGCTGTTCGCCCCCTGGAGCTGGCCCTGCTCCGACGCGCTCACGCGGCGCGTCATCAACCCCTGCACCGACGGTCCGTAGAAACCCATGGTGGCCGAGACGGCGATGCCGACCCAGAACACCCATGGCGTGCTCGCCACCCCGAAGAGCACCAAGCCCACGGTGCCGCCGATGAGTCCGAGCAGCAGCGAGCGGCGATGGCCCAACCGTGCGACGACGGGGCGCACCAGGCCGCCCTGCACGATGGCGGTGGCGAGCCCGACGCCGGCCAGCGTGAGGCCGATGGTCCGCTCGCCCCATCCGTAGCGGTACCCCACGTACAGCACGTACACGCTGGGCAGCACCTGGTGCGCCATGTAGTACATGAAGTTCACGGTGGCCAGGCCGAGCAGCTCGCGGTGCGACCGGAGCAGCTTGAGCGACCCCACCGGGCTCGCGCGACGGAAGTCGAGCGGACGCCGGTTCTCGGGGGCCAGCGATTCCGGGAGCACGAAGATTCCGTACATGGCGTTCAGCAGGGTGAGCGCCGCCGCCACATAGAAGGGCAGACGCAGATTGACCGATCCGAGCACGCCCCCCATGGCCGGACCGAGCACGAATCCCAATCCCCAGGCCGCTCCGATGATGCCGAATCCGTGCGCGCGCTTCTCGGCCGGCAGCACGTCGGCGATGTACGCGCCGGCCGGCGTGAAGCTCGCCCCGGCGATCCCGGAAACGATTCTCCCCAGGAACAGCCAGGCCAGCGTCGGCGACACCGCCATCAGCAGGTAGTCGAAGCCGAGCGCGAAGTTGGAGATGAGGATCACGGGGCGGCGGCCGTAGCGGTCGGACAGGACGCCCATCACGGGCGAGAACACGAACTGCATGGCCGCCCACACGGTGCCGAACACGCCGAAGATCTCGGCGGCGTTGGCAGTGTTGCCCCCCATGAACTGCTTGATGAGCTCGGGGAGCACGGGCAACATCACGCCCAACGCCAGCACGTCGAGCACAACCGTGATGAAGATGAAGGTGATGGCGGGTCGGCGGTCTCTAGTCACGTGGATTGGCGGGCTGAAGGCGTCCTCAAGATAGCATTCGTCCCCGGCCGGCGGAGCCAAGATCGCATTCGGTAGCGCGGCCCGCCGGAGGCGCGGTATCTTCCTCGTCCTTCGCCACCCCGCGCCACCGGCCCGTCGAGCGACCATGACTTTTCACGACATTCCTGTCCTGCCTGGCGGCTTCCGCTGCGCCAGCCGCAACATCGGGCTCAAGCCCAAGGCGAAGGATCTCGCGCTCTTCGTGAGCGACACCGACGCCGCGGCGGCGGCCATGTTCACGCGCAACCAATTCCCCGGCGCGCCCGTGGTCCTCGGCCGCGCCACCATCAGGGGCGGCCTGCTTCGCGCCATCGTGGTCAACAGCAAGGTGAGCAACGTGGCCACGGGCGCCGCGGGCGTGGAGAACGCGCGCCGCATGGCCGCGGCGGCGGCCGCCGAAGTGGGGACCGACGCCGGGCGCGTGCTCGTGAGTTCCACCGGCGTGATCGGGGTGCCGCTGCCCATCGAGAAGATCGAGCGGGGGCTGCGCGGCATGGCGGCCGAGTTGCAGCAAGATCCGATCGTCGGGGTCCACGGCATGATGACCACCGACACGCACCCCAAAGCGCTCTCGCTGTCCGTGGGGGATGCGACCATCACCT
This sequence comes from uncultured Gemmatimonadaceae bacterium, assembly GCA_963822945.1. Classification (GTDB taxonomy): domain Bacteria; phylum Gemmatimonadota; class Gemmatimonadetes; order Gemmatimonadales; family Gemmatimonadaceae; genus JAGWRI01. Next base: position 47,395 of record CAWGJO010000036.1, read on the forward strand.
GGGTGGCCAAGGGCTCGGGGATGATCGAACCCAACATGGCGACGATGCTGGTCTACATCTTCACCGACGCCACGTTCGATGCGCCGACGCTGGACCGCATGCTGCGGCGCGCGGTGCATGTGTCGTTCAATATGCTGAGCGTGGACAGCGACACGAGCACGTCGGACACGTGCGCCCTGCTGGCCAACGGGATCGCCGGCGCGGTGGCGGAATCCGACTTTCAGGAGGCGCTCACCGCCGGCTGCATCCGCATGGCCGAGACACTGGCCCGCGACGGCGAGGGTGCCAAGCACCTGGTACGCGTCATCGTGCGAGGCGCGGCGAGCGAGCGGGATGCCCGCACCGTGGCCAAGTCGCTGGTCAATTCGCCGCTGGTGAAGACGATGGTCGCCGGCGCCGATCCGAACGTCGGGCGGCTGCTGATGGCCGTGGGCAAGTGCTTCGACTGCACCATCCGCCCGGAAGCCACGGATGTGGCGATCAACGACCACGCCGTGGTGCGCGCCGGCACGCGCGCGGACTTCGACGAAGCGAAGCTCCGCGCGACCTTGAAGGAGGAGGTGGTGAACCTCGAGGTGTCGCTGGGCGTGGGCGACGCGAGTGCCACGGCGTTCGGCTGCGATCTGACGCAGGGGTATATCGACGAGAACGCGGCGTATTACTCCAGTTAGACAGTCGGACAGTCGGACAGTCAAGAAGCGACCCCTACCCCTCCCCGGTTCCCGCGCGGCGTTGCATGCGACTCTGGAGTCTCCATCCCCGATATCTCGATCCCGCCGGCCTGGTGGCCGTGTGGCGTGAAGGGCTGTTGGCGCGGGCGGTGCTCGCCGGCCAGACCAAGGGATACACGCACCACCCGCAGCTGGCGCGGTTCAGAGAGGCCCGAGCGCCGCTGTCCGCCATCGACACGTATCTCGCCGCCATCTGCGACGAGGCCGACCGGCGCGGCTACCACTTCGACCGTGGCAAGCTCGGCCGCGGCCGTACCAGAACCAGGCTGGCCGTGCGTCGTGGGCAGCTCGAATTCGAACTGGGACACCTGACGCGAAAGGTGCGGGCACGCCGCCGCGCATGGCTGAAGGAGATGCCGAGCGGGCGCTCCATCGTGCCGCACCCGTTGTTCGAGGCGGTGCCGGGCGGAGTGGAAGAGTGGGAGCGAGGGGGAGAGAAGGGGTGAAGGGTTAAGGCCAAGGGACAAAAGGCGGGGTGGACGGCAACGCCGTCCACCCCGCCTTCCGATTCCCGACTGTCCGACTGTCCGACTGTCTAACTGTCCGACTGTCTAACTGTCCGACTGTCCGACTGTCCGACCGGCTTCAATTCCGCGACGTCTTATCAATGAACGCCGCCACGTTCTTCTTGAAGTTCGCGAGCGACGGCTCGTGCACGTACACCATGTGTCCCGACTCGTACTCGGCGAACGTGATCTGGCTGCGGACCTGCTTCGGCACGCCGAGGTGGTCCATCGTCCACTCGGCGGCGTAGTACGGCGTGGCGAGATCGTACAGCCCGCTGTTCAGCAGCACGTGGAGCTTCGGGTTCACGCTCAGTTCCTGCGCCAAATCGACGGCCACGTTCGTATGCCCCGGCCACCCACGGCTCTGCCCGTGCGTCCAGTCCCACGGATTCACGTTGCCGCTGGTGGCGTAGAGCATGTTCCGTCCGTAGTTCAGGTCCTGGTGCATGTAGTTGTTGAACAACGACTGGTACGCGGAGCTGATGGCGGCCGACTGCGGATCGTACGGCGCATCCTCGGCCAGCAGATCGCCCGTCTCGCCCACGAATCGCGCGTCGAGCCGGCCCACGACCTGCCCCTTCTCGCGCAACAGTTCCTTCTCGAACTGGCTGGCGTCCACGCGAAGGTCGGCCTTGTCGAGATAGTCGCGGCTGAGCCCCGTGTACTGATGCAGCTTGTCGAGCACCGCATTCCGCTCGGCGGCCGACAGGTTGTCGCCCTGCATGAGCGCCGTGGCGTATTCGTGCGTGGCGTAGTGCTCCACTTCCTTGAGGAAGGGACGGAGCTGCGCCGGCTTGTTGGGCAGGGCGTTGTGATACCACGCCACCGCGGCGTACGACGGCAGATAGAGCACGAAGGGCTCGTCGTTGCCGGGATCGAAGGTGATGGTCTGGAAGTCCAGCACCGCCGATAGCAGGATCACGCCGTTGAGGTCCACGCTGCGCCGCTGGAGCACCGCCGAGAGGGCCGCCGACCGTGTGGTGCCGTAGCTCTCGCCCATCAGATAGCGCGGGGAGTTCCAACGGTCGGTCTCGCTCAGGTAGCGGCTCACGAACTGCGCCAGCGAGTTCGCATCCTGATCCACGCCCCAGAAGTCCGACCCCTTACCCTTGCCGATTGGTTTGCTGTAGCCGGTGCCGACGGGGTCGATGAACACGAGATCGGCCTTGTCGAGCATGCTGTATTCGTTGTCCACCAGCTTGTACGGCGGCGGCGGGGCGTGGACGCCGTCGGGGATGTCCACGCGCTTGGGGCCGAGCAGGCCCATGTGCACCCAGATGGACGACGAGCCCGGTCCGCCGTTGTACGCGAACATGATCGGCCGGCGCGACTCGTCGGTCACGCCGCGCTTGGTATAGGCGGTGTAGTAGATCTCACCCGTGGGCTCGTTCTGGTTGTTGCGGATGATGATCGTGCCCACGGTCGCGTCGTAGTCCACCCGCTGGCCGCCGATGCTGGCTGAGTGCTGGGTGACGACGTGGACCTGGGCAGGCGCGGTGGTGTCGCGGGCCGCGGGAGGTGTCGCCTCGGGACGCGCGCCGCCGCGCTGGGCGAAGGCGGTGGCGGGAATGGCGAGCGCGGCGACGAGAAGGGAGGTTCGGGAGAGATTCATGAGGCGGATGGTGTGGGGGGTTGAAACCATGAGGCGGTGAGGGACTACTGCTTGGCCGCGGCCATCATCGAGTCGCGCTTGGCTTTGAACTCCGTACCCGGCTTCCACTGCGGAATACCGGCGGCGTTGGCGACCACGTCACCAACGCGGAAGAGCACGCGCAGATCCTCCACTGCACCGGAGAGATCCCAGTCGGGCTTCACCTCATCGCTCACCTTGTGGTAGTCGTTGGTCGTGTACTCGTTGCGCTTCTGCATGCCGTAGCCTTCGGGCTTCCCGATGTAGTCGATGCCGGCATCGGGATCGAGCGCCGGCACGCCCTGCGCCGCGAACTCGAAGTGGTCGGAGCGATAGTAGAAGCCCTTCTCGGGCTCGGCGTCGGGCCGCACCACACGACCGTCGGCGGCCAGTACGCTGGTCAGCACGTCGTCGAGACTGGAGTTGCCGTAGCCGATCACCGTCATGTCCTTGGTGCGGCCCCACTGGTTGAGTCCGTCCATGTTGATGTCGGCGACGGTTTTGGCGAGCGGATACAACGGATGCTCGGCGTAGAACTTCGAGCCGAGGAGCCCCTTCTCCTCGCCGGTCACGGAGAGGAAGAGAATCGAGCGCTCGGGCGGCGTGGCGAGCTTGGTGTACGCCTTGGCGATCTCGATGAGCCCTGACGACCCGCTCGCGTTGTCCAGAGCGCCGTTGTAGATCTGGTCGCCCTTGAGGGTCGTATCACGCCCCAGGTGGTCCCAGTGCGCCGTGTACACCACGTACTCGTCCTTCTTGCTGGTGCCTTCGAGTTTGGCCACGACGTTCTTGGACTGGATCTGCCGCACCTTGAGCTTCACATCCCAACTGGCCTTCGCGTTCAGCGTCACCGGCTTGAACGCCTTGGTGCGCGCCGCCGCGTGAAGCGAGTCGAAGTTGAGGCCGGCGTCCCGGAACAGCTCGCGGACCTTGTCCACCGTCATCCAGCCCTCTACCGGCACGCGCTGCTCGGCGTTGGCCGATGGCACATCGAACTGCTCGACGGAGAAGCTGCCCTTCACCACGGCCCAGGGATAGCCCGCCGGTCCCGTTTCGTGGATCACGATCGCCGCCGCGGCGCCCTTCGCCGTCGCGATCTCGTACTTGTAGGTATACCGGCCGTAATACGTCATCGCCTTGCCCTTGAACATCGCCGTATCCAACTGCGTGGTATCGTTGGGCAGCGTGACCGGCGGATCGTTCACGAGCATGAGGATCGTCTTGCCCTTCACGTCGGTTCCCTTGTAGTCGTCCCACCCGTATTCGGGCGCGACCACACCGTAGCCCACGAATACGACGTCCGAGTTGTCGATCTTCGTCTCGGCCCGATTGTGGCGCGACGTGGCCACGTAGTCGTCGGGGTACCGGAGGGCCACGCGCTTGCCGCCGGCGATGATCGTCGCCGTCGGCGTTGCGGTGTAGCCGATGAGATCGACCGGCTGGAACCAGCTCCCGTCGGGATTCCCGGGTTTGAGGCCCAGGGCCGCGAACTGGCGCTGCATGTAGGCGGTGGCCTTCTCCTCACCAGGCGTTCCGGGGGCGCGGCCCTCGGTGGAATCGTCCGACAGGTCCTTGATGTGCTGCAGCAGGTCGGCGGCATCGATCGCCTGGGCCGCCTGCAGGGTGGCGGGGTCGTTACCCGCCGGGTTCGCGCTCGGCGAGGGAGAACAGGCGACGGCGCCGAGGGCGGCGGCCGCGATCAGCGAGGCAGAAAGCTTGCGCACGGGACGGGGGGCAGGAGGGTAGGATGGGGCGAGGGGAGTGCGCCGCTCAGGGGCGGCGAACACGGACGGAATCTCCGCCTGCCGCGCGCCCCCGGCAAGGGCGCGCCCGCTTCAGCTCCAGGCCGTCTCCTCGCGCGTCACCTGGATTCCGTGTCGTGCCAGTGCCGGAAACACCAATTCGTACGGCACTTCGAGCGGCGTGAGCAGCCCACGCCGCGGCAGCGATTCGTCGAGAATGAGCCGCGCGCCGAGCGCGAGCGTATAGCCCACCGTGCGCTGCATCGAGGTGAAGCCGGTGGCGAAGTCGCGCGTGTCGATGAGATCGTACACCACACGGCGGCGCTCGCCGCCGCGCACCCCGCGCACGTCCACACGCACGAAGGTCATGTCGGCCTCGTCATCCGCATACTGGAACTGCGGCTGCGCTGCGAGCAGCGCCGCGGTGAACTCGAGCGGCGTCGCGTGGGCGCCCCGGGCGGACACCGGGTCGGCGCTCAGGAACCCGCACTTCACCATCACGTCCCAGAAGGCGCAATGCCCGGGGAGCCGCCCCGTGTAGCGCGCCATCTCGCGCACACGGCCCTGCAACCCGAACAGCTCGGCATAGTGCGCCGCATCGCCGTTGGGATAGCACTCCAGCGACGCGCCGACCGCCGGCACATCGAGCATGTGGTAGCGGTGCGGCTCGAACAGCGTGTCGGGCGCGATGTCCTCGATGCGGCCGTCGTGAATGATCCGCGCCGGCCGATTGTAGGAGCGCATCACCCCGATGGGCGACCAGGAGAACTTGTAGTGCAGCGGGTTGTCCCGCGCGCCGGGCGCCGGGATGCCGGCACCGTAGGCGTGGAACTCGTGGACGTCGTCCAGTTCTCCCACCGCACGAACCCCGAGGATCAGGTCGAGTCCGGGATCGAGCCCGAATTCGGTGAGAAGCGTGAGCCCCTTCGCTCCGCGGCCGCGGCGAGCTGCGCGATCGTCCGGTCCGTGGCCTCGATCCGCGCGGGGTCCCGCTCCTGCGGATCGCGGTAGTACATGCTGCTCACGAGGTTCACGCCGGCCCGCACCGCGAGCTGGCCCATGGGCAGGGCGAAGGGTCCGGGCAGCGCCTCGACCACCACGTCGGCATCGCGCATCAGCGCTTCGATCGCGGTGTGGTCATCCGCGTCGAGCCGAACCGCCGTCACGCGCGACGACGGGTAGCCCGACAGTTGCTCGGCGAGCGACGGATCGGCGTCCACCACGGTCACCCGCAGATCGCCGTCGCCGGACACGAGGTCGTGCAAGGCGGCGCGCCCCTGCGCGCCGTGTCCGAGAAGCAGCACCCGTCGGGTCATTCGGCGGAATGTGCCCGGCGGATGACGCGAATTCAAGCGACCCGGTTGCGCCCTCCGCTGGTCTTCGACGCCAACCAGTTGAGCACGATCAGCGTCGGCACCCAGAAGGGGAAGATGCCGTACAGCGTATCGCTCACCGAGTGCGAGTGTCGGTCGACGGCCACGAATACGTTCACGCAGAAAGCTGCCGCCATCACGACGACAACGAGTCCCTGCCATGACACGGGGCGATAGACCCAGCCCCACGGTTTGAACCAGGTGCGTTTCATGAGTCGGTAGGTCGGTAGGTCGGAGGTGGTAGGCTCGAGTCGGTAGGTCGGTAGGTCGGTAGGTCGGTAGGTCGGTAGGTCGGTAGGTCGGTAGGTCGGTAGGTCGGTAGGTCGGTAGGTCGGTAGGTCGGGCGACTTTACAATGCAAAGTTCTTGTCGATTCCGCAAGCCCCGATTGTCGCCGGTTGCCCAACCCCTGCGCCGCGCTCATGTTCAGGCCCGTGCTCCCCTCAATTCCAAGCGCACTCCGTCGACGTTCATCGAGGACCACCATGCGACACCGAGTTGCTCTCCTGGCGACGCTGGCCGCGTTCACGCCCGCCCTGCTCGCCGCCCAACAACCCAAGACCATCACGGCCGCCGACTACGCGCGCGCCGAGCAGTCCATGGGGTACTACACGAGTCCATTGGTCACCGGCGGCTTCGTGAGCCCCAACTGGATGACCGGCGACCGCTTCTGGTATCGCGAAGCGACCCCCGGGGGCGCCGAGTTCCTGCTCGTCAATCCGGCGCGCGGCACCAAGGCGCCCGCCTTCAACCACGCGAAGCTCGCCGCCGCCCTCTCGGCGGTGTCGGGCGAGCACTATACCGCCGACTCCCTGCCCTTCTATTCCATCGAGCTGTCGAACGACGGTCGCACGGTGTCGTTCGACGCCGGCCGCCGCCACTACAGCTGCGACGTCGGCGGCAGCAAATGCACCGACGAGGGCGCGGCGACGGGACGCGGCATGGGCCGCGGCGGACGCGGGTTCGGACGCGGCGGGCAGGCCGCCAACGGCCGCCCACCCGAGAACATGTCGCCCGACGGCAAGCATGGCGTGTTCATCCGTGACTGGAACCTCTGGGTGCGCGACGTGGCCACCGGCCAGGAACGCCAGCTCACGCACGACGGCGTCGAGAACTTCGGCTACGCCACCGACAACGCCGGCTGGAAGCACAGCGACCAGGCCATCGGGCTCTGGTCGCCCGATTCGAAGGAGTTCGCGACGTACCAGCAGGACCAGCGCAAGACCGGTGACATGTACCTGGTGGTCACCAACGTCGGCCATCCGACGCTGCAGGCGTGGAAGTATCCACTGCCCGGCGACACCAACATCACGATGATCCAGCGCGTGATCGTCAACGTGGACAACGGCAGCGTGGTGCGGCTCAAGATGCCGCCCGACCAGCACCGGACGTCGATCTGCGACGACATCGCCTGCCGCGGCAACACGCTCAGCGACGCCGAGTGGAGCCCCGACTCGCGGACCCTGATGTTCCTGTCCACGCTCGCGCGACCACCGCGACGAGAACCTGCGGGTGGCCGATGCCGCCACGGGCGACGTGCACGAGGTGTACGAGGAGAAGAGCCCCGACTTCTTCGAGTCGGGCTACAACATGGTCAACTGGCACTACCTGCCGGAGTCGAACGAGTTCATCTGGTATTCCGAGCGCACCAACTGGGGGCAGCTCTACCTGTACGACCTCGCCACCGGCAAACTCAAGAACGCCATCACGACCGGCAACTGGAAAGTCTGGCAGGTGCTCAAGGTCGATGCGGCCAACCGGCGCATCTACTTCACCGCCGGCGGCCGGGAGCCGGGCAACCCGTACTTCTCGCACTTCTACAGTGTGAAGTTCGACGGGTCGGATTTCCGCTCGCTCACGCCGGACAGCGCCAACCACAGCGTGCAGCTCGCCCCCGACGGGCGGTACTTCGTGGATACCTACTCCACGCCGCAGACGCCGGCGGTCACGGTCCTTCGCGACGACCACGGCAAGGTGATCGCGCAGCTCGACAAGCAGGACATCTCCAAGCTGCTGGCCACCGGGTGGCGGCCGCCGAAGACGGTGGTGGTCAAGGCGCGCGACGGGAAGACCGATCTCTACGGGCTGATGTACACGCCCACGAACCTCGATCCCGACGCGAAGTACCCGATCGTCAACCACATCTACCCGGGCCCCCAGTCCGGGAGCGTGGGCGGGTGGAGCTTCTCGGCGGGCCGCGGCGACGCGCAGGCGCTGGCCCAACTGGGCTTCGTGGTGCTCGAACTCGACGCCATGGGCTCGCCGGGTCGGTCGCATTCCTTCCAGGCTGCCTACTACGGCCACATGGGCACCGACAACGGGCTGCCCGATCAGATCGCGGGCATGAAGCAGCTCGCGCAGCGCTATCCGTACATCGACATCGACAAGGCCGGGATCTACGGCCACTCCGGGGGCGGGTTCGCCACCGCCGACGCGATGTTCCGCTACCCCGACTTCTTCAAGGTCGGCATCTCCGAGTCGGGTAATCACGACCAGGCCGAGTACGAGGACGACTGGGGCGAGAAGTGGCAGGGACTCGACGTACCGCTGCCCGACGGCACCTGGAGCTACTACAAGGAGTCGAACGAATCGGTGGCCAAGAACCTCAAGGGCCACCTGCTGCTCGCGCACGGCACGATCGACGACAACGTGCCGCCGTACAACACGCTCCTCGTGGTCGACAGCCTGATCAAGTACAACAAGGATTTCGATCTGCTGCTGATCCCGAACGTCCACCATGGATACGGCGCGGCGTCGTTGTACATGCAGCGTCGGCGGTGGGACTACTTCGTGCGGTATCTGATGGGCGCGACGCCGCCGAAGGAATACCACATGGGGCCGCCGGAGGATTCGGCCGGACGGCGGGGACGGTAGGAATAGCTCGTCGGCCGTCAGCCGGCAATTGACGGCTGACGGCGAACTACGCGTTCAGCGTCATCAGTGCACAGTGGCCAGTCGCCCGTGTGGGTTCGGGTGACTGGCCACTGTGCACTGAACACACGTAACCGGTAGTCAACCGTCCCTCACCAGCACATACCGGGCAGGAGTCCGCTGTCCGCAGTCCGCAGTCGCCCGCGGTGGCCCGAGTAGATTGATCGCATGCTCCGCATCCTCCTGCTGACCGTGCTCGCCGCCGCCCCGCTCATGGCCCAGCAACCCGACACCCTGCACTTCGTGCGCGCCGAGGGCGAGACGCTCACCGGCCAGCGCTTCGTGGTCCCCGACGACTTTGCGGGGAAACGCAACCTCGTCTTCATCGCCTTCAGTCGTGGCCAGCAGGCGGATATCGACGCCTGGAAGCCGCTGCGCGATTCGTTGACGGCCGCCGATTCGGGGCTCCAGTGGTACGAACTGCCCACGCTGGGCCGCCGCTACCGGCTGATTCGCGGCGTCATCGACGGCGGGATGCGACGCGGGATCCCCGACAGCACCACCCGGGCCCACACGATCACCCTCTACATCGACAAGACCCCGTTCGAGCGCCCGCTCGGCATTTCCGACGAGGACTCCATCGCCGTCGTGCTCGCGCACCGCGACGGCACGGTGATCTGGAAGACCCGCGGACGGCCAACGGCCGAGAAGGCGGCCGAATTGCGGGCCGTCATCGAACACCGATAGCGCGTCGGCTCTGAGCGACGGGCGGCGCGAACTACAAGCCGAGAGTCGTCAGTGCACAGTGGCCAGTCGCCCGTATGGTTTCGGGCAACTGGCCACTGTGCACTGAACACGCTGAACTCGTAGTTCGCTGCTAGCTGTTAGCCGTTAGCTGTCAACCGTCATCAGGGAATGATCTTCGCTCCCGTCAGCCGGTTGTACGCCGACAGATCGTTCTTCATCAGCGCGTCGTACGCCGCCTTTCCCGCGTTCAGATTGGTCTCGATCATCTGCAGCACCTCGTGCGTCGTGTTGGTCGGCTTGTAGTTCGCGCCGCCCGCCACGTCGCCGCCGCCCAGCCCCGTCTCGGCGTACAGCCAGATGAGGTTGAGATAGACCTTGTCGGCGTTGACGAAGTACTTGTCGTCGCTGTTCAGGTTCTCGCGCGAGATCAGCATCAGCTCCACCTTCATGAGCTTGTCGTTCATCGCCGCGAGTTCCTTGAGGCGCGCGTCGTTGCCCGCCGCCTTCTTGGTCTCCACCTCCAGCGCGTGCCGCATCACCTCCAGCCGGTTGATCATCTTCACCGTGCTGTTGAGGTCGTCGCGAATGCGGATCTGCATCTGCAGCGACGCTTCGAGATCGGCCTGCGACGTCGTGAGCTTGGGATCGGTCACCACCTCGAAGGGACGTGTGAACGTCTTCCCGTCCACGGTGAGCTTGGCCGTGTACTTGCCCGGGACGGCGAGCGGGCCCTGGCGCTGCGTGCCCGCAATGCCCCAGTGGGTCACCGGACGCGTGTCCTTGTCCTTGAACCGGGCCTCGTCCCAGATGTTCGGGTTGTCGGGCGCCGCGGTGCGCAGTTCCGGCTGGTCGGGCCCGTCGTACTGCAGGTCCCAGGTGATCAGGTTCTGCCCGCGGCGGCCGGCCTGCCGCATCGTCCGCACCACCGTACCGTGCGAATCGGCGATCTGCAGCTCCACCGAATCCTTCGGCGCCTCCCGGCTCATGAACCGGAACTGCGCTTCGCCGCTGCGCGCCTGCCGGAAGCCCGGGCGCGGTACGTAGAAGTACGCCTCGGCGTTCGCCGGCACCTGATCCTTCTGCTCGAGCGTCGTGATGTCGTGCATGATGTAGACGCCGCGACCGTACGTCGACACCACCACGTCGTGCCAGAGTTTCGGCACCTGGATCCAGGTGACCGGCGCGGCCGGCAGGCCGGTCTGGAAGTGCGTCCAGTGGGCGCCGTCGTCCATGGAGTAGTAGAACGCGTGTCCCGTGCCGGCGAAGAGCATGCCCTTGCGGTTCGGATTCTCGGCCACGGTCATCACGTAGTCCAGCGGATGATCCTGCGGCAGCGCGTCGCTGATGCGCGTCCAGCTCTTCCCGTAGTTGGTGGTCTTGTAGATGTACGGCTTGCGGTTGTCCATCATGTGGTAGTCCACGGCCATGTACGCCGTGCCCGGATCGAACACCGACGGGGAGATCTCGCGCACCGTGCCCCAGGGGGCCATGCCCACGTTCTTGCTCACGTCCTCCCAGTGCGCCCCGCCGTCGCGCGTGTACCAGACCTTGCCGTCGTTGGTGCCGGCCCAGATGAGGCCGCGCTGGATGGGCGACGGCGCGATGGCAAACACCACCTCGCCCGCGAACTGGCCGAGGTTGTCGCCCACGAGCCCGCCGGACGACATGATGCGGCTGCTGTCACGGGTCGAGAGGTCGGGACTGATCACGCTCCAGCTCTGCCCGCCGTTGCTCGTCTTGAAGATCACCTGACAGCCGTAGTACACGGTGTTGTGATCGAACGGGTCGATGGCCAGCGGCGGCGTCCAGTGGCACCGGTACTTCGCTTCGGTGGGCGCGTAGTCGAGCAGGTGGATCCACGGGCTGACGGCGCGCGCCAACCCGGTCTTCGCGTCGTAGCGTGAGACCTCGTTCGCGTAGCAGGTGGCCCAGACGATGTCGGGATCCGTGGGATCGGGAATCGTGAAGCCAGACTCGCAGCCGCCGAGGTTGTGATCCCACGTCGCGGTGCGGGTGCCGCCGAATCCGCCGCGGCCGCCCCGTCCGCCAAAGCCGCCGCGCCCACCGCGGCCGCCACCCTGCTGCTCGACGTTGCCGGCGCTGTCGAAGGCGATGATCCGCGTGGCGCTGGTCGGCGCCTCCACCGCGTCGCTCGGCCCGCGCATGGTGCCGTCGTCCTGCCGGTTGCCGTACACCCAGTACGGCACCTGATTGTCCACCGCCACGTGATACATCTGCGCGTTCGGAATCGCGATGCGCGTCAGGGTCTTGCCGTGGTCGGCGGTCACGCTGGCGCCGCCGTCGTAGGTCAGCCCGAAGTGGTCCGGACTGATCGGATCGATCCAGATATCGTGGTTGTCGCCGCCCCACGGCTCGCTCTGCCAGGTCCTGCCGCCGTCGGTGGACTTGTAGAAGCCGCTGTTGGCGAGCAGCACCTCGTCGGCATTGCCGCTGTTCACTGCGAGGTGGATGTAGTAGCCGGCGCGACCGATCAGCAGGCGGTTCCAGCTCACCACGTGCCAGGTGTGTCCGCCGTCATCCGAACGCCAGACGGACCCCTGGTCCTTGGTCTGGATGAGCGCGTACACGCGGTTCGACGCCGAGGGCGCCACCGCGACGTCGATCTTGCCGAGCGGGGAGTGCGGCAGTCCGGCGTCCTCGACGTGCGTCCAGGTGGCGCCGCTGTCGCGCGACACGTAGATGCCGCTGCTCGGGCCGCCGCCGAGTTCGGCGTACGTGTGCATCTCCACCTGCCACATGCCGGCGAACAGCACCGCCGGATCGTGCAGGTCGAGGCTCAGCCCGGAACAGCCGGTGTTCTCGTTCACGAACAGCACCCGGTTCCAGGTCTTGCCGCCGTCCATCGTGCGGTACACGCCGCGCTCCTGCTGCGGTCCCGTGGTGCGGCCCAGCGCGCACACGTACACGATGTCTGCGTTGGTCGGGTTGACGATGATGCGCCCGATGCGCCCGGTCTGCGTGAGCCCCATGTGGGTCCAGTGCATCCCGCCGTCGGTGGATTTGTACACGCCGTCGCCCATGACGTCGGCGTCGCGGATGGCCCACGCCTCGCCCGTGCCCGCCCATACCACGTTGTGGTCGGAGGGCGCGACGGCCAGCGCACCGATGGCCTGCACCGGCTCGTCGTCGAACACGGGGCCGAAGCTGTGCCCGCCGTCCACGGACTTCCACACGCCGCCCGACGCCGAGCCGAGGTACCAGATGGCGGTGTCGCCGGGCACGCCGGAGATCGAGGCGATGCGCCCGCCGCTGGCCGGGCCGACGAATTGGAAGTGGAGTGGCTGCGGGGCCGGCGGCGGTCCGCCGCGACCGCGCCGCTGCGCGAGCGACGGAGCGGCGACGAGCGGCAGGGCCAGCAGACCGGCGAGGATGGCGCGAGTACGAAGGGAGATCATGAGTGGACCCCGGGGTCAGTGCTTGATGGGATTGGCCGTCAGAACTTCCGCGTTGCGGTCGGGAGGTTCAACCCCCAACAGGTTGTGCACAAAGAAGTCGTTGCGCTTCATGGCGCCGTAGGCGCCCCCCGACGTGTGGTCGGAGTTCGGAATCTCGAGCAGATCGAAGGTCTTGTTCGCCTTGATCAACGCGTTTACTACCTGAACGGTCGAGGATGGATCGACGTTGGTGTCCAACTCACCGAACACGAGCATCAGCTTGCCCCTGAGCCGCCAGGCGTTCTCCATGTTCGAGACTGGCGATGTACTGCGGCCCCAGCGGCCACCCCATCCACAGTTCGTTCCACCAGATCTTGTCCATCCGGTTGTCGTGGCAGCCCGACGCCGAGTAGGCCACCTGGTAGAAGTCGCCGTGGAAGAGCAGCGCCGCCATCGCATTCTGCCCGCCCGCCGAGGTGCCGTAGATGCCGACGCGCGAGATGTCGTACCACGGGTACTTCTTCGCCACGGCCTTGTGCCAGAGTATGCGGTCGGGGAAGCCGGCGTCCTTCAGATCGTGCCACGCGGTGTTGTGGAAGGCCTTCGACCGGTTCGCCGTGCCCATGCCGTCGATCTGCACCACGATGAACCCCAGCTCGGCGATGTTGCGCATGCCGTTCAGCACCTGGAAGCTCTTGGGCACGAACGAGCCCTGCGGCCCGGCGTAGATGTTCTCGACCACCGGGTACTTCTTGCGGGGATCGAAGTTGGTCGGCTTGAAGATGAGGCCGTAGATCTCGGTCGAATCGTCGCGCCCCCTGGCCACGAACACCTCGGGGGGCTTCCAGCCGGCCTTCGCCAGCGCCGAGATGTCCCCCTTCTCCAGCGGCATGACCAGCGACTGGTCGCTGGTGCGGCGCAGTTCGCCCACCGGCGGCAGGTCCACGCGCGAGTAGACGTCGGTGTAGTACTGGTGGTCGTCCGACCAGGACACCACGTGGTTGGCGAGGGCCGGCGTGTACTTCACCAGTCCGGTGCCGTCGAAGTCGATGCGGTAGTAGTGGAGGAAGTACGGGTCCTCACCCGGGTTCATGCCGCCGGCGCTGAAGTAGATCTGCTTGGCGGCGGTGTCCACGTACTCGACGTTGCGCACCAGCCAGGGCCCCTTGGTGATCTGGCGGATCACCTGCCCCGTGGCGTCGTCGTAGAGATACAGGTGGTCCCACCCGTCGCGCTCCGAGGCCCAGATCATCTGCCGGCCGTCGTCGAGGTCGTAGCGGAACTGCCGGCCCGAGTCGGTGATGTTGCCGCTCATGCGCCGGTAGTCGATGAAGGTGTCGGAGTGTTCGTCCACGAGGGCGCGCGCCCTGCCCGTGGCGGCGTCCACCTCGATCACGCGGTAGACCTGGTGTCCGCGCTGGTTGTACTCGAAGGTGAACGCCCGGCTGTCCTTCCACCACTCGGCGCCGGTGATGCGCGTAGGCGTTGGGAAAGAGCGCGTCGTCCACCTGAATCTGCTGGCTGCGTCGCGAGGTTGAAGAGCACCGGGCGCCGCGTATCGAGCACGTCGCCCGGCTTGCGATAGAAACGCACCGAATCGCGCGGTTGCAGCCGGTCGGGCGGTGTGGAGACGACGTAGTGCACGTAGCGCATGTAGCCGGGCACGACGCGATAGGCGACGAGGTGCTTCGAGTCGGGCGACCACGCGATGGAGGCGAACGAGTAGTAGTTGCCCTCGGATCCGTCGTAGCTGAGTTCGGTGCCCGACGACGCGCCCACCGGGCGGACGTACACGTTGTAGTTCCAGATGTAGGCCTCGGACTTTCCGTCGGGCGCGCGCTTGGCGGTGGGCGACTCGCGGATCGTCGGCGCCTGCAGGGCGGCGGCGTGCTCCTCGGCGTCCCACTCGGTGGGCCAGGGCCCCTCGTTCGGGGTCGAGTCGGCGGCGGCGAGACCGGCGTCGTCGCTGACCCAGGGAGACACGTACGGCGCGGGTCCGCGACCCCGGCCGCGCCCGCCGCGTCCGAACCGCGCCGGCCCCGTGTCGCGGCAGGAGTAGTCGTCGAGGCTGCACCGCCAGGTGTGGCCGGCGCGGTAGAACTCGATGCCCTGCTGGCCGTCCACGAACACGAAGCGACTGAAGGGAAGCGTCACTGCGGTGACGGCGGTGTCGAGCGACACGGAGAGCGTGGCGGCAAGGCGTGCGTGGTCGAAGGCGGGGCGCCTGGTTCTGGTGTCGGCGTCCACGAGTTCGAATTCGTACCCGCCCTTCACGGTCTTTCTATAGAACAGGCGGTGGGTGCCCTCGATCCACTGCGGGGGATCCATGAGGTCGGTGGCGAGTCCCTCGTAGTGCTTGTCGAGCGCGGCGGCCCGGGCGTAGTCGGCCGCGGTGCCCTGCGCGCGGGCGCCGGAGGCCGTAAGGATGAGGGCGGCGGCGGCGGCGATGGCGATGGAGAGGGATCGGCGGGCGAACGGGCGTCGCATGGGACGGGTTCCGGGCGAGGCGGGCAGGCGGATATTGTATACGGAGTCCGGCCCCTATCATGCCACCGGGGACACTGCTCCCGCTAGGGCGCCCCGTGAGCCCACCCCAGTCCATCGCAGCCCCCAATTCCATTCCGTTCCAGTCCGTTGCCATCCGTTCAACTCCGTATCCAATTCGTGGATGCCCGTGCGATCGAGTTCCATGTGCTGCGCGCGGAACTCAATCTGTCGGGCTTCTACGCTGCTGGACGCGGACCCAACGGATTGGAACGGACTGGCACGGATAGAAGCTGAAGAGAAGGAACGCCCCCTACCCCAGCGTGATCTCGAGCCTGGTCACCGAGGCAGGTGCAAAGCTGTACACCAGCGGCGAGGCGCCCACCTGAACGTCGCGCGGGGCCGACGGCCGCACCGTGTCGGGGTGGGCGAAGCTGTTCACGTCGTGCACGCTGTGCGCCGCGAGCGTCGTCGCGCGCACCGAGCGCACGTTCGCGCCGCCGCGCACGGCGATCTCCGTCTCGCGCGGCTCGGTCATCGAACTGTTCGTGACCGTCAGGGTCACCATGTTGCCCCGCACCGACGCCGACCCGTTGAGTCCCCAGAGCGTGGACCGCGTCCCGTCCTTCTCCGTCCAGGCCACCGGGGGCGCCGAGACCTCGGTGCGCAGCGACTGCGCGCCCTGGTGCGCCGCGTACATCGCGAACACGTGGTACACCGGCGTCACCACGAACTGATCGTCGTGCGCCAGAAACACCGACTGGATGCAGTTGATGAGCTGGGCGACGTTGGCCATCGCCACCTTGTCGGCGTGCCGCTGGAAGATGTCGAGCGTGAGCCCGGCCAGCACGGCGTCCCGAATGGTGGACTGCGACTCGAACAGGTGGCTCGCATCGGCGATCGGTGCGCTGGCGTGCCACGCCCCCCATTCGTCGATCACCAGCTTCACGTGGTGCCGGCGGTCGGTGTCGGCCAGGATGTCCCACGTGGTGTCGATCACCGTCTCCATGTAGTTCGCCCGCGCCAGCAGGTCGTACCACCCGCGCTCGTCGAAATTCACCGCATCGGCGCCGGCGTCGGGCGCGCCCGAGTAGTGGTGCACCGAGAGCCCCCAGACGCTGTCCACGGCGCCGCGCTTGCGCAGCGCCTCGAACATGTTCCAGGTCCACTCGCGGTCGGTGCCGCTGGGGCCCGACGCCACGTAGCGCAGGTCGAGGCCGTAGCGCGGCACTCCGCCGGCCGTGAACCGGCGGAACTCCTCGGCGTACTCCTCGGGAGTGAAGTTCCCGCCGCACCCCCACGCTTCGTTTCCCACGCCCCAGTACCGCACGTCGTACGGATCGCGATCGCCCGCCGCGGCGCGCATGGTGGAATACGTGGTCGCATCGGCCGGGGCATTGCAGTACTCCACCCACTCGTCGAAGGCGCGTGCAGGCAGCGAACGCACGTTCGCGGCGAGGTACGGCTGCGCGCCCACCAGGCGGCAGAAGTGCATGAACTCCGTGGTCCCGAAAGCGTTGGGGTCGTACTTGGCGGGCCCGCCCGCCACGTTCTTCAATCCCGGGTCGTCGGCCCAGAAGTTCGTCCGGGTGGGCCGCTTGCCGCGCGGACCGATCCCATCGCGCCAGTCGTACGAGTCGGCAAAGCATCCCCCCGGCCAGCGGATGACACTCGGCTTGATGACGCGCAGTGCGTCCACCAATGCTTTCCGGATACCGCCGACGTTCGGGATCTTCGAATCCTCCCCCACCCACACCCCGTCGTAGATCACCCCGCCCAGGTGTTCGGTGAACTGCCCGTATATCTCGGGCGCGATGACGCCGATGGGCTCATCGAGGCGAACCTCGATATGCGAGTCGGCGAGGAGCGATCGGGCACCCCCGCCGAACAGACCGGCCATCGGCGTGAAGCGAGGCAGGGCAAGCGCGGCGCCGCCGGCGAGGGCGGAGCGGAGGAACTCGCGGCGGGAGTGGCGGGAGTCGCGGGGCATGGGATCAGGGGCCGGGAAGGGCGTGAAGCTGGCCGAAGGTCGGACAGTCGGACAGTCGGACAGTCGGACAGTCGGACAGTCGGACAGTCGGACAGTCGGACAGTCGGACAGTCGGACCGCGAACGACGTTTCCAATGCTGACATTCCCGCTCCGCGGGGGCAAGGCCGATCGCGCCGTCGCAGGCGGCCGCGACCGACGACGATGTGAAATCCGCGGGCGTTCGCGTAGCTGTCAGTAGCATGACGCGCCGGCTGTCACCGCTCCGACAGCTTGCCACTCTAGCTTTCGCGGAGCGTCGTGGATGGGCCACGCAGCGATTCACCGTTTCATGAGGAGAACCAGATGACCCGCACCACCACCGCCACACTGTTCGCCCTGTTCGTCACGGCATTCGGGACTGCCGGCGCGCAGAAGCCCACCTACAAGCGCGACATGCCGGCCAGACTCGTGAAGGAAGCCAAGGTCAAGGAAGCCGACGCCGTCGCCATGGCGCGCCGGATTCTTCCCAAAGCCGACATCGCCTCGGCCGAGTTGGAACGCGAGGGCGGGAAGCTGATCTACTCGTTCGATATGAAGACGCCGGGCAAAGACGGCATCGACGAGATCAACATCAACGCCATCACCGGCAAGCAGGTCGGCAAGGTGCAGCACGAGTCGGGCGCGGACGAGCGAAAGGAAGCTGCCGAGGAGAAGGCGGCGAGCAAGAAGAAAGGCGGCGGGCGGTAGGCCGGTAGGTCGGGAAGTCGGTAGGTCGGTAGGTCGGTAGGTCGGTAAGTCGGTAGCGGTAGGTCGGGGCACGGGCGAGATCGTCGCGGAGACGGGGCGGGTTTCGTAGTTTGACTGTCCGACTGTCCGACTGTCCGACTGTCCGACTGCCCCACCGCCCCACCGTTCCACTTCCCGCCCCGATGACCACCCCCGTCACGCAATTCCCCTGCCCCCACTGCGGCGCCGACGTCACCTGGGATCCCGCCGCCGGCGCACAACGCTGCACGAACTGCGGCGCCACGATCGCACCGCCGGCCGCCACGTCGGCCATCCGGGAGCTGGACTACCAGAAGTGGTCGCGCGGTGTATCCGAGGACGGTGATCTCACCGAGCAACTCGTGGTGCACTGCGGCCGGTGCGGCGCCGAGACGACCTTCGGGCCCAACGTCACGGCGGGACACTGCGCTTTCTGCGGTGCCGCCATCTCGGCGGAGGGCGAATCGAAGAAGCTCATCAAGCCGCAGGCCCTGCTTCCCTTCCGGGTGCCCCGCACGCGGTCGCTCGAGCTGTTCAGCCAGTGGATCCGGAAGCTCTGGTTCGCGCCGAACGCGCTGAAGCACATGGCCAAGCCCGACGCGCAGCGGCTGCGCGGCGTCTACCTCCCATTCTGGACCTACGACGCCGACACCACCACCGACTACACCGGCCAGCGCGGCGACGACTACACCACCACCGAGACCTACACGACGCGGGAGAACGGACGCACCGTGACGCGCACGCGCACGGTGACGCACACGCGATGGCGATCGGCGGCTGGACGGGTCTCCGACCGGTTCGACGACGTGCTGATCCCCGCGGGCGGGGCGATGCCGCGCACCATCGTCGATCGCCTGCAGCCGTGGGATCTGAACGACCTCGTCCCCTTTGCCGACGGCTACCTGGCCGGCTTCGAGAGCGAGAGCTACCGCATCGACCTCGTGGCCGGGTTCGGCCTCGCCAAGGAAGCCATGCAGCCGACCATCGACGCGACGATCCGCGCCGATATCGGCGGCGATCACCAGCGCATCGGCCAGAAAGACACGGCGTACGCGGACGTCACCTTCAAGCACCTACTGCTGCCGATGTGGGTGTGCTCGTACCGGTTCCGCGACAAGGTCTACCGGTTCGTGGTCAACGCGCGCACCGGCGAGGTGCAGGGCGAGCGCCCGTGGAGCTGGATCAAGATCACCCTGGCCGTGCTCGCGGTCGCCGCCGCCTTCGCGCTCGTCGTGTATATCAACAACAACATCCAGTAGGTCGGTAGGTCGGAGAACGGCGCTCGCGGTTTCCCGACCTACCGACCTACCGTCCTACCGACCTACCGCAGTATTGGCCATCGTGTCCGGAATCCGCACCGCCACCACCTCCCCCTTCGCCGTGACCACACCGCGCGCGGACACCGTCGCGTCGACGATCACTTTGCGGTCGCCGACCTCGCGCGCCCGGGCGCGGACTTCGAGCTGCGCGTCGGCAGGGGTCGGCTTCAGGTAATCCACCTTGAGCGAGGCGGTCACGAACCGTGGCGCCGGCCCGTCGCCGATGGCACGCCCGGCCGAGCGTTCGGCCGCCGCCGCCGCCGTCCCCATGGCGTGGCAGTCGATGAGTGAGGCAATCAGCCCACCGTACGTAAACCCGGGCACACCGACCTGGTCCTCTCGCGGCGTGTAGAACGCCACCATGTCCGGCCCGTCGCCGTCCCATCGCGACTTGATCTGCATGCCGTGCGCGTTCAACCGGCCGCAACCGTAGCAGTGGGCGAAGTCGGCGGGGTAGAAATCCTGGATAGCAAGGGAGGTCATGATCGTCCCGGCAATTGGTGTCGGTTCCAGTGCCCGCTGACGGCTGAGCACTGAACACTCACAGCGCCAGTCAGCAGTCGGCAATTAGCGGTCGGCAGCCGGTAGTTCACCGTCTGCCACTGTTTTGAAAATGTCATCGAATGCACGGACTCTGTAAGTCCGGTATTCCCCGTGTTCCCCTTGCGGGCCGCATGCTGTCGATTTGCTGGCAGGTTCCCCCCACGAGGCCAGCATGCTTCCGGTCCGCCTTCCGCTCTGCGCTGCCTGCACTGCTCTGCTCGCCCTCGCCCCCATCCCCGCCGTCGCGCAGACGGCGATGTTTCGCGGCGACGCGGCGCATACCGGCGTCTACCACGGCGGCGGGGCGACCCTCGTGGGCCTCGCGTGGCGCGCCGAAACCGGAGGCGACGTGGATTCGTCGCCGGTGATTGCCGGCAACGCGGTCTACGTCGGCAGCAACGACGGCCGGCTCTGGTCGTTCGATCTGGCCACCGGAGCCACCCGCTGGAGCCGTGACCTCGGCGCGCCCGTGAATGCGTCTCCGGCCGTCGCCGACGGCCGCGTCTTCGTGCAGACGCGCGCCGGCGTGCTCTGCGCCGTGAGCGCGGCCACCGGGGTCGTCGAATGGCGCGTACCGACGGGCCGGATTCTGCCGCTCCCCTGGGGACACGAGAGCGGCGACTACTACACGTCGTCACCGGTGATCGCGGGCGGGATGGTGATCTTCGGTGCCGGCGACGGCGGTGTCTACGCACTCGACGGCGCCACCGGCACGCGGCGGTGGCGCGCCGAGACGGGCGGGCGCGTTCGCGGTACGCCCGCCGTGGCCGACGGCACCGTGTTCGTGGGCGCCTACGACGGACGCGTCTACGCCTTCGCACTCGCCACCGGGCGGCAGCGGTGGGTGTACGAAACCCAGGGCACGACGTTCAATTCCGGCGACTGGGGATTCGACCGACGCAGCATTCAGTCGTCGCCCGCGGTGGTGGGCGGCACGGTCTACGTGGGGGCGCGCGACGGGTTCCTGTACGCGCTCGACGCCGCCACCGGCGCGCGGCGCTGGCGCTTCGATCACGACGTCTCGTGGGTGATCACCTCACCCGCCGTGGTGGACGGGACGATCTACGCGGGCAGCTCCGACGGTCACTTCGTGCAGGCCCTCGACGCCGGCGGTCGGGAGCAATGGCGCGCCAAGGTCTCGAGCGTGGTCTGGAGTTCGCCGGCGGTCGCCGATTCGGTGGTGTACTTCGGCGACGGCGCGGGCGCGCTCACGGCTGTCGATCGCCGCACGGGCGCCGTGCGCTGGAGCTTCCGCACCGGCTCGCAGATCTATTCCTCACCCGCCGTCTCCGGCCGGTACGTCGTGGTCGGGAGCACCGACGGCGCCGTCTATGCACTGCGCGCCGGGAACGATCCGGCCGTCCGCCGCGCCGTGTTCTACGACTCCACACTCCGCAAGCGCGCGCACGTGGCCAACCCGGCGCTCGTGGGATATCTGGCCGACCGCGGCTACACGCCGCTCGACTCGGCGGCGCTCGATCGGTTCCTCGCCGATCGGACGGAAGACCGGACACCGAGCGTGGTGGTGTTCGCCATGGATTACGTGCCCGCGTCGGTGGCCGCCGTGCCGTTGGACCGGTCGGTGCTGCGGCGCTATCTGCGCGCGGGCGGGAAGGTCGTCTGGACGGGGCTTCCGCCCATGATCATTCCCGATCGAATGCCCGCCGGGAAGCTCGCCTTCAACTGGGACGCGCCGGCGCAACTCACGGGCGTTCCCTTCGACTCGGCGCTCTTCGACCGGCACGGTGTGCGGGCCACGGCCGAAGGGCGTCGCTGGGGGCTGCCCGAGCGCTGGCGCAGTGCCTGGGCGGTGGGCACCGCCGGCGTCTCACGCGTGCTCGCGCTGGACGACGAGGGGCACGCGGCGGCGTGGGTCAGGAACTACGGCGGCCCGGACGGCACCGGCTGGGTCGTGGTGCCGGTTGACGACCCGATGGCGGTGTATCTGGTGGCGGAACATCGCGGCGCGGGGGGACGTTGACCGGCCGCTGAGTGCCGGCCGCCGAACCTTCGGAACTGCAGTCGGGCATCGCCAGTCGTCAGTCTTCAGCCGTCAGTCGACAGCCGGTAGTCGTCTGCGGACCGTCCACCGCCGACGCTCTACTTGATGAACGCGTCCCGGATGCCCGTCAGAATGAACTGCGTCGCCACCGCGGCGAGCAGCAGCCCCATGATACGGGTCATGACCTTGATTCCCGTCTGCCCCATGATTTCCACGAGCCGCTCGCCCAGGCGCAGCGTGATGTACGAGATGACCGCGGTGACGAGTATCGCGCCGTAGACCACGACGCCGTGGCTCACCGAGCGGATCTCGCCGGCAAGCACCATCACGGTGGAGATGGCGCCGGGACCGGCCAGGATCGGAATCGCCAGCGGAGTGACGGCGACGTCCTCCTTGGCCTGGCCCTCGCTCAATTCCTCGCTGCCTTCCTGCGTGCTGCGCTTGGCGCGCACCATGTCGAGGGCCACCAGCCAGAGGATCAGTCCGCCCGCGATGCGGAAGGCCGGCAACGTGATGCCGAACGCCTGGAAGATGAACCGCCCCGCCGCCGCGAAGACGACGAGCATGAGGCCCATGGCCGTGCACGCGCGGAGCGCGGTGCGCCTCCGCTCGGCCGCCGTCTCGTTCTGCGTGACCACCAGATACGACGGCACGGCCGCAATCGGATCCACGATGAAGAGGACCGACGTGACGGTAATGAGGCCGAATTGGAGGAGTTGAACCATGAGCGCGGGCGGTGGACGCTCATCAAGATAGCCGCCCCTGAACGGGGCGCCACCGGCGACCGTCCACGAAACAACGACGACTCCGAACGGCAGTCCGGAGTCGTCTTTGGACGGTCAGCAGTGCTCAGTCACCGACGATCGTGCGCGCCGCCGTCAGTCGCCTGCTTCCACCGGCGCCGACGCGTAGACGTATCCGACCACGCCGCCGTAGACGAGGTGGCCCAGCAAGCCGCCGATCAGCAACTGGAAGTCGCCGCGCGAGAAGAAACCGCTCCCCGTAATCGGCGCGAAGGTCAACTGCGCGAACACGAAGAGCAGGCACCCGAACAGCAGCCCCCGCGTGAACCCGCCGCCCGGCAGGCGGCGATCGAAGTAGCCGGCATACACCATCGCGAACACGATGCCGACGATGAGATCGATGACCCAACCGCCCGCGGGTCCGACGGCCGTCCGCGACGACACGGCCGACATCGTGCTGCTCACGATCTGCCCGATCGCGATCTGCGGCAGCCCGATGGAAGGTTCGACCAGCAGGAGCGCGGTCATCGAGGCCGTGGCGATCGCTCCCGCTGCCATAGCGCGCTTCGCGTTCATTTCTCCTCCACAGGTGGGGGGGTCACTCGACCCATCGGCGGGATCATATGCCGAGTTCGGAATTTCGACGCAAGCAAACGCGGCCGATCTTTGTAACAAGCCAATAGGGAGGGATTCCGTTGGCGAGGCCGGAGGCGACCCGGTCCGACGATGCCGGATCCCACGCGCTGCCGCCCCGCTGAAACACCGGCCGCCACCGTCCGTACGCAATGGCACCGGTTCACTCGCTGCCGTTCCGATCGCCCGTTACGCCACCCCACCGCCTGCGCCGACTACCGCCGATGACCGCACTGCTGCAGGACCTGCGCTACGCGCGCCGAATCCTCACCAAGAGTCCCCTCTTCACCGCCGTCGTGGTCGTCACGCTGGCCATCGGCATCGGGCTCAATACGGCAGTCTTCTCCGCCATCGATACTCTGCTGCTCAAGCCGCTGCCCGGCGTACGCGCCCCCAAGCAGCTCGTGCAGCTCTATCGGAGCTGGCCCGGCGGCATGAACTACGGATCGAACTCGATTCCCCACTATCAGGATCTCCGCGACCGGTCGTCGGACGTCTACTCGGGCGTCGCGGCCTGGGGCTTCGTGCAGACCAGCCTCGCCTGGAATGGGCGGGCGCAGACGGCGTTCGGCATGGCGGTGTCCGCCAACTTCTTCAACGTGCTCGGCGTGTCACCGCTGCGCGGCCGCACGTTCGTGCCCGCGGAGGCCCAGGGTCCGAATGCCCACCCGGTGGTCGTCCTGAGCTACGATGGGTGGAACCAGTTGTTCGGCGGGGACTCGTCCGTGATCGGCCGGTCGGTGATCCTCGACGGGCGCGACTACACCATCGTCGGGGTCACGCCCAGGGACTTCCGCGGGCCGATGCCGATCGTCACCCCGGAACTGTTCGTTCCGCTGATGCAGATCAACCAACTGCGGCCCGGCGAGGGCGATATCCTGAAGGCCCGCGGCTCGAATTCGTTCAACGTCGTGGCGCGGTTGAAGCCCGGCATCACGGTGGCGCAGGCCAAGGACCGGATGACGGCCCTCGTGACGGCACTGCGTCAGGAATTTCCCGACCAGTACAAGGACAACGGCATCACGGTCATTCCTCAGACCGAGGCCGGCATTCATCCCATGCTCAAGAACGCCGAGGTCGGCCTGTCGTCGGTGGTCATGGGTGTCGTGGCCATTCTCCTGCTCATCGCGTGCGTCAATGTGGCCAACCTCTTCCTGGCCCGGGCACGCGACCGCGCCCGCGAGATGGCCATCCGTTTGAGCCTCGGCGCCAAGCGGCGCGCGCTCATCCGACAGCTGCTGGTGGAGAGCTTCCTGTTCGCCCTCGTGTCGGGCGTCGCCGGACTCGCCGTCGCGTGGTGGACCATCGGCATCGCGAACCGCGTCTCGATTCCGATGGACGTCACCTTCCGGCCCGGGCTCTCGGTGAGTCCCGCCGTGCTGGCGTTCAGTCTCGGCGTCACCGTGGTCACCGGCTTCCTGTTCGGGCTGGCGCCGGCGCTGCAGGCCACGCGCCCGTCGCTGGTCCCGGCGCTCAAGGGCGAGGAAGCGGCAGGCGAATCGCGGTCGCGGCTCACGCGCACGCTCGTCGTCGCGCAGGTGGCCCTGTCGATCGTGCTCCTCGTCTCGGCCGGGCTGTTCCTTCGCAACCTCTCGGCGGCCACGCAGATCGACAAGGGATTCAACGCCGACAATCTGTTGATTGCCACGCTCGATCCGGGATTGCAGGGATATACCCGCGCCCGCGCCGATGCCTTCTACCGCCAGCTCGACCGAACGGCTCACGGCGAACCCCGACGTGGTGGCCGTCGGCTACACGACCACCCTGCCGCTCTCCCTGAACGAGAACGACAGCGGCGTGCAGATTCCCGGGTACACGCCGGGGAAGAACGAGAACATGTCGATCCAGAACTCGTCGGTGACGCCCGGCTATTTCAAGGCCATGGGGATCCCGCTCCGCGAGGGCCGCGCCTTCCGGACGCAGGACGACAGCGGCGCCGTGCACGTGCTCATCGTCAACGAGCAGTTCGTACACCGGTTCTGGCCGGGCCAGGATGCGCTCGGGAAGACGGTCCACACGCACGGACGGGACTGGACCGTGGTCGGAGTCGTGCCCACCGGCAAGTACTTCAGCCTCGGGGAGGAGCCGACCGCGTTTTATTACACGCCGGAGGCCCAGCAGTGGTCGTACGGACTGCAACTCGCCATCCGGACGCGCGGCGATCCGCTGGCCGAGGTGGGTGCCCTCCGGAGCGCGGTGGCGGCGCTGGACCCCAACATGCCACTCAGCGACGTGCGGACGATGGAGAACCACCTCGGCATCGCCCTGCTGCCGGCGCGGGTGACCGGCTGGGCACTTGGCGTCTTCGGGCTGCTGGGGTTGCTGCTGGCGTCGCTGGGGATCTATGGGGTTATGGCGTATTCCGTATCGCAGCGGACCCGGGAAATCGGGATCCGGATGGCCATCGGCGCCGGGAGCGCGGCGGTTATCCGACTTCTCATGCGTCAGGGACTTACGCTTGTACTGGTGGGTACGGGGGTGGGCCTGGCCGGCGCGGTGGTGGCCGCGCGCCTGATTCAGGGGCAGTTGTACGGCGGCCACGGGCTCGACCCCATCACCTTCGTGGCGGTGCCGGTGGTGCTGGTCATGGTGGCAATGGGCGCGATCTGGATTCCGGCGCGTCGGGCGGCGGGCCTCGATCCGGTATCGGCACTGCGGCAGGAATAGCGCGCCTCAAAAAAAAAATCGGGCGGACAGTTGCCCTCGGGATTAAAAAATTCTAACTTCGAGGCTCGATGAACGCTGCCGACCGTCGGCGAGTCCGCCCACGAGGGCACATCGTCCGGCGCCGGCCAGCACCTTTCTCGTATCCTCACCCCGAGTCATCGCCCACCGAAACGTGCCACCACGCAAACGGAGTACGTCCAAGAAAGCCCGCGCGCACTCGGAGAACGAAGTCGTCTCCAAGGCCCGCCTGGCGGACGAGATCAAGAAGGTGATCGCCGAGAAGGGGCTCACCCAGACCGCGGCCGCCGCGGTCGCCCGGGAAGCCCAGTCCCAGATGTCACTCGTGATGTCGGGTCACCTACAGGGCTTTTCGGCGAACCGGCTGATTCGCATTCTTCTTCGGCTCGGTCGCGACGTGGAGATCATCATTCGCCGTGCCGGCGTGCCGCGCCGTGGCGGACGCGTGAAGATCACCGGTACCGGGGCGGCCCCCCGCGGCAGCACCGCCCGTCGGCGATAGCGGGCGAGCAGGCGCCCAGTATTCTCCGGGCGCCTGGAAGCTGTAGCCCGCACCCTTCACGGTCCGGAGTGCGTGCGCGAGCCCAACCTTGATGAGCTTGCGCCGGAGGTAGAGCACGTATACGCCCACGATACCGGGCGTGGACGGGCCGTCCTCGGTATTTCCCCACACCCGCCGCAGGATCTCCTCGCGCGACAACGTCGTTCCGCCACTCTCGGTGAGGCAGCGAAACACGTTGAACTCCGTCGTCGTGAGCGTCACGCTCCGGCCATTGGCGGTGACCGTGCGCCGCGCCGCGTCGAGCTGCATCCCGTCGGGCCCCATGGTCATCGGCATCGCCAACGGAGACACACGACGGAGCTGCCGGCGGAGCCGGATGATCACCTCCGGGCCCGCGTCGTCGGTGGCCACGAAGTCGTCCACCCCCACCGCCAACAGGCTGGTGAGCACCGAGGGGCTGGCGCCGGGGGCGATGACGATCTGGGGCGCGTGTTCCCATCGATCACGCACGCGGTGCAGGACCTCGATGTATTCGGCGGTCACCGGCGGCGGGGCGTCGAGCACCACCGCGTTCGGCGGGTGGGCCGCCATCCGCCACAGTCCCGACGACGAGGCGCGCCATCCCAGCGTGCGCGTCGTAATCCCGTACCGCTCCAGGGCCCGCGTCAGCGCCGTCACCCGTGTACGCACGCGCCCGAGCACCAGGACGGTCGGAGCCTGGATCTGGGCGGGAGAGGGTTTGCGCTTGCGACTCATCTGCGGGGATCGGACCTGGCCCCGTAGCGAACGGGGGATCGCGTGGGTGGGAATGCGATAATTAGTCCGAATCTAGGGGTGGCGCCGGGGGTCGGGGTTACACCATGGGCAATCGTCCGAGGCTGGCCCGCCCCTCGGGGCCCAGGGGCTTGGCGAACCCTCAGGCGCCCGTCTTGAGCCGCCGCTTGAACGCCCGCACCACGCGCGAGAGCCCGCCGTGGCGCGTCACTTCGCCGGCCCGAAGCCCCGTGTAGCGCTTCATCGCGTTGCGCAGGGCCGTGGCCGACGGGTACTCCAACTCCAGGGCCACCCATTCCACCGTCTGACCCGTGGTCGCCAACAGGTGCGCGGCGAGCATCAGCCGGGACCAGCCAATCAACTCGGCCGGCGTCGGACCGCCGTCGCGCGCGCAGTGGTTCAGCAGCGTTCTCCGATGGATGCCGAGCAGGTCGGCCAGGCCCGAAACCGTTCGCGCCCGCACCGGATGTTGGAGGCACGCCGTCGCGATCTCGCCCAGGCGTTCGGGCAGCAGGGGCCGCACCACCTGGACCACGCGTTCGGCCGAACAGACGCGCTGCGCCGAGGCGATCACCGATCGCACGCCGATCCCGGTGTCGTCCACTCCGACGAACAGGAATTCGTGGACGCCCGCTTCCGCCATGTGCCGGATGTCCGCCGCCTGCTCCACGCCGGTGTGGCAGTGCGCAATCACCGGCATGTCGGGCACCAGCGCTTCGAGTTGCCGCACCACGGCCGCGCCGTCGTTGCCAAGGGGATCGCGGGGCGCGACGATCGCCGCCGCTGGCGGCGCTTCGGCGTCCCGCACGAAGTCCGGAAGGTCCCCGAGCGAACTCACCCACAGCACCAGCGCCCACCCGCGCAGAGCCCCCGTGATCCGGGCACGCTCCTTCTGACTCGCCACATACCCGATGATCTGGGGGTCCGCCGGATTCCCCATCGGACATCATCCGCGAAATCTGATCCGTGAACTTGCATGAGCCCCCGGGGCCGGCACAAGGTCAGCGGTGCACGGCAAAGAAGATTGCGACGCCCGTGGCCACGAGGGCGACCACCCACGGCACCCAGCCCGGGATCGCCGACATCGGACCGGCTCCGCGCGTCCCGGTGACGCCAGCGGCCGGCGCCCCTCGCAGCGCCTGCACGATCTCGCTCGCCCGTTGAGGCCGCTGCTCGGGTTGCTTCTCCAGGCACTGCATCACGATCCGGGCCAGCGGGGCCGGCACCCCCGGCCGGCGCTGCGCGATCGGGTCGGGCGCCTGGTGCGCATGCGCCGCCATCACCACCGCGGCGTTCCGCCCCGCGAACGGCGGATGCCCGGTCAGCATTTCGTATGCCACCACACCCAGCGAATACAGGTCGGCGCGGTGATCCAGATTCGGGTCGCCCGCCGCCTGCTCGGGCGGGATGTACGTCGGCGTGCCCAGAGTCGTGCCGCTGCGGGTGATGCGGGCCGCGGCCGGATCCTCGGTCTCCACGCTCGCCACCGAGATCGCCTTGCCGATGCCGAAATCCAGCACCACCGCGTGATCGTGAAAGAACATCACGTTCTCGGGCTTGATGTCGCGGTGCACGATCCCGAGTTCGTGCGCGTAGTCGAGCGCGCTCGCCACTTCTTCGAGAATCCGAGCCACGTTCTCGATGCTCATCGGCCGCTCGCGGCTCATCCGCTCGCGCAGCGATTCGCCGTCCACCAGCGGCATGGTGTAGTACACCGAATTGGCCGCCGGACCCGACGTGAGCAGCGGAACGATGTTCGGGTGCTGCAGCCGCGCCGCGAGCGCGATCTCGCGCTTGAACCGCTCCGCCGACAACCCCGCCACCAACTCGGGGGAGAGGACCTTGATCACGACGGTACGCCCGAGGGCTAATTCCCGCGCCGCGAACACGCGGGACATCCCGCCCTTGGGCAGTTCACGCTCGATCGTGTAGGTGGCGCCGAGGGCGGCCTGGAGTTCGTCGCGAAGCGAGGTGGACATAAAAATCCGGCGTCGGATGTGGATTGGTGACACCACACGATGGGTAAAATGTGGCGTAGGCGCAACCAAAACCTCCCGTAACGACGTGACCGAGAAGGGGCGCAGGACCGAAACCGCGCAGGGCCGGTACGGCGCAGGGCCGAAACGGCGCAGGGCATGAGAGGCGCAGGGCCGATACGGCGGGGAAACGGTAGATCTTCAACAGCGAATGGGGTGACTCCGCCGCGCCCGCGCCCCCCGGTTCGCCGTTTCGAGGGCCGGAGGCCCCCTCCGGTTCCCCGCTGTATCGGCCCTGCGTGGTTTCGGTCCTGCGTGGTCTCGGCCCTGCGTAGTTTCGGCCCTGCGTAGTTTCGGCCCTGCGCCGTCTCTCAGTTCCGTCGTTTCGTTCGGTACAT
The DNA here is from genome assembly GCA_963822945.1 of uncultured Gemmatimonadaceae bacterium. GTDB lineage: Bacteria > Gemmatimonadota > Gemmatimonadetes > Gemmatimonadales > Gemmatimonadaceae > JAGWRI01. The sequence goes on from CAWGJO010000036.1 coordinate 77,183, forward strand.
CACATGCTTCATCCCCGCATGCCTCACCTCGCGCTCGTATCTCATCCCCACCTTCTCCATCACATGCCGCGATCCGGCGTTGGTGGGCAGCGTGATCGCCACCAGTGACTCGAGCCCCAACTCGCCCTGCCCGATGGCCAGGCACTCGTTGGCGATCTCCGTTGCCAACCCCTGCCCCCACCACGGCGCGTAGAGCGCATAGCCGATCTCCACCTCGGCGACCCCTTCGATGTCCAGGTGCCGCACCACCGCGCGCCCGATGACCTCGTCGCCCGAGGCGGCGCGCACGATCCACAGCCCGAAGCCGTAGCGGTCCCAGTGCTCGAGATTGGTCCGCAGGTACGCCTGCGTCTGCTCCTCGCTGCGCACACCGCCCAGCGTGGCCATCACGCGCTCGTCGGCATGCATCCGCCGGATCTCGTCCAGGTGATCGGGACGCAGCCGCTCGGCGTGCAGGCGGGGGGTGGCGAAGGCATCGAGGTTCATCGGGCGGCATCCATCCCGTCGGTCGGTGTGGCAGGACGCGTGATGATGTCGCGTGGCTCGGCCGCGGTCAATGCCGGCGTCGCGGAGGCGGTCGGGTATACGGACGCGTGGTTGGAGTCCAGATCGGTACGTCGGGCGGGCGGTGGGGAAACGGGAAACGCCGGGGGACCATTCGGCCCCCCGGCGTTCGCATTGCCACTGGCGTTGGCCGGTGGCCCGGCCCCGCCGCCGCCTAGTGCATCTGCGACGCGGCGGTCTTGGTGGAATTGATGAACTTCTCGATGTTCTGCTGGAGTTGCTTGGCCGAAGCCTGGTTGAGGTAGGCCATGTGGCCGCTCTCGTAGTAGTCGAACTTCACCCGGTTCCTGTACGTCTGGTCGAAGCCCAGATGCCGGAAGGTGTACTCGGCGTTCGCGAACGGCGTGGCCGAGTCGTAGTAGCCGGCGCCCACCAGCACGTGCAGGTACGGATCCTTGGCCATGGCCAGGCGCAGGTCCTCGCTCGTGCTCGGGTAGCCGGCGTAGCCGCCCGGGCCCCAGTCCCAACGACCGGCGTGTCCGCCCATGTAGTACTGCAGGTCGGTGTGGTAGTCGAGGTCGTTGTGCAGGTAGCGCATGAACGCCGACATGAAGGCCCCCGACGGCGCCACGTCGCTCGGGTCGTAGTCCTGGTACTGGTTGGCGGCGTTGCCGTTGATGCCGATGAGGCGGGTATCGTAGCGGCCGAGCATCTCGCGCTGGTCGCGCAGCAGCTCGGTGCGGAAATCGCCCGCGCTGATGCGCAGGTTGGTGTTGAGAATGAACTTCTGCGAAAGGCCGGTGAGCCGGGCCAGCTTCTCGGCGGCCGCGGTCTTCTCGGCCGTGGTCAGTTCATTGCCCTTGGCGAGGGTGGTCAGGTAGTCGCCGAACGCGTAGTCGCGCGACTGCTGCACCACCTGCTCCAGCGTCATCTTCTGCAGGTCGGCGGGCAGCTTCTTGTGGTACCACGCCGTGGCCGTGTAGGTGGGCAGGAACATCGCGTACGCGTTGTCGTTGGTCGGGTTGGGCGCGATGTTGCCGAGGTCGAGCACGGTGCCCAGCAGCATGACGCCGTTGAGGTAGATGCCCTCGTTTTCCTGCAGCTCATTGGCCAGCCCCGCCGACCGGAAGGTGCCGTAGCTCTCGCCGAACAGGTACTTGGGGCTCGCCCAGCGCTGGTACTTGTCCAGGTAGTCGCGAATGAACTGGCCGAACATCGAGATGTCGTTGCGCGTGCCGGTGAAGTCGGACACGGGCACGCCCGGTGCCGGCCGCGAATACCCGGTGTTCATGGCGTCGATCTGCACCAGGTCGGTGGTGGCGAGCGGCGTGTACGGATTGGGCACGAGATCGTACGGGGGCGCCGGCTGCGAGCCGTTGGGGCCCATGTTCGGGTGCATCGGGCTCATGATGCCCATGTCCAGCCAGATGGACGAAGAGCCCGGCCCGCCGTTGAAGAAGAAAGTCACCGGGCGCGTGGTGGAATCGACGCCGTCCTTGGTGTACGAGATGTAGAACACCGTCCCGTTCGCCTTCCCGTTGGCGTCGTGCAGCACCATGGTGCCGGCGCGCGCCGTGTAGGCGATTTTCTCGCCGTCCACCGTCACCGTATGGTGCGTGGTCGAGACCTTCTCGACCGCGGGGATGCCCGCGGAGTCGGAGCGCGAGGCGGAGGGTGGGCCGCCGCGCCCGCGGCCCTGGGCCTGCGCGTTCGGGACGACGGCGAGAGACGTGGCGGCAATGCCGAGCAGCAGCAGCCGAAGACGCATGACGGATCCTCCAGTGTGCGGACGCCGGGAATTGCGGGCCCGCGAACGGATGAAGTGGATACACCTGGCACAAGCCAGAGACTGCCGGGGGACGGCGCGACCGGGCCTGCAATGGGCTGGGGGAGCCTATAATGTACAACGCGGAACGGAATCGAGCGTTTCCACGCCCAGCGCAGAGGGACCATGCAGCCGTCCAGTAGCGTCATCTATTTCCTCACCGGCGGGGCGCGCGCCGCGCTCGGCCGGCATGCCGGGTCGGAGCGCGGATGAACACCCTCGTACCCGCCTCCGCCCTGCAGGTCGCGCTCGTCCTCCTGCTCTCGTTCCTCATCGGGCTCGAGCGCGAGGAGCGCAAGCAGGCGGAGGGCAAGTGGATGTTCGGGGGCGTACGCACCTTCCCGCTCATCGGGCTGGTGAGCTACTCGCTCGCCCTCCTCTCGGGCGCCGACCTGCTCCCGTGGACGCTCGGCTTCGCCGTGGTGGGCGGGTTCATGCTGCTCTCGTACAACCGGAAGCTGGCGTCCGCCGAGTCCGCCGGCATCACCACCGAGATGAGCGGCCTGGCCACCTATCTCGTGGCCGGGCTCGTCTATCGCGAGTTGTACTGGATGGCGGCGACGATCGCGGTGCTCAGCGTGCTGCTGCTCGAGTTGAAGAAGTGGCTCGAGGGACTCACGCGCCACGTCGCCTCGGGCGAGATCGCCACGGTCGCCCAGTTCCTGGTGCTCACCGTCGTCATCCTGCCCATCGTTCCCAACCGCGACTTCACGCACTTCGACCTCAATCCGTTCCGCACCTGGCTCGTGGTGGTGGCGGTGAGCGGCGTGTCGTTCGGCAGCTACGTCGTGCAGCGCCTGCTCAAGGGCCGCGGCGGCGTGCTCGTCTCGGCGCTGCTCGGCGGCGCCTACTCGTCGACCGTGGCCACCGTGGTGCTGCTCGCGCGGCACGCCAAGGCCCGGCAGCAGCCGAACCTGTTCGCGGGCAGCATCTCGGCCGCGTCCGGCGTGATGTACGTGCGGCTGCTCGTGCTCATCGCGTTCTTCAACGCGTCGGTGGCCGCCCGCTGCTGCCCGGCTTCGCGATCGCGGCCCTGGCCGGCATCGGCGGCGGCTGGTACGTATCGCGCCGCGCCGACGGGCCCGCCGCGGCCACCGACGCCGAGCAGCCCGCCGTCAATCCGCTGGAGCTCAAGGCCGCGTTCCTGTTTGCCGCCGTGTTCGTGGCCGTGCTCGTCGCCACCACTCTGGTGCGCGAGTACCTCGGCCACGCCGGTCTCTACACGCTGGCCGGGATCATGGGGGTGACCGACGTCGATCCCTTCATCCTCGGTGTTTCGCAGTCGCGCGGCGCCGCGCTGCCGCTGGCCGTGGCCGCCACGGCGATCGTGATCGCGGCGTCGAGCAACAACGTGGTGAAGGCGATCTACGCGCACACGTTCTCCGACCGTGAGACGGGACGGCGCAGCGCGGCGCTGCTCGTGGCGCTCGCCGCGGTGGGGCTCGTGGCGCTCGTGTGGGTGTGACGGGGCCGGCGGGCCCCGCGGCGTCGGCTACACCACCCGGAGTTCCACGCGCGGCGGTTGAACCCGGCAACCTTGCGGGCCGGCCCCCGGTTCCGATCGCGCGGTCGGGCGCCCCGGTTCGCACATCGGCCGTGTTTCGTGGTATACCTGATGCCATGCAAAGACACGCCCCGGGAGGGCGCATTCGGATCGCCGCCATACTGCTCGCGGCGGGGCTCGCTGCCGCTGCGACCGCCTGCGGGCGCCGCGACGCAACGGGCTACACGGTGGTGCATCGCTACCCTCACGACACCTCGGCGTTCACAGAAGGGCTGCTCTACAGCGGCGGCGTGCTGTACGAGAGCGTCGGACTGTACGGCCGGTCGGAGGTGCGCCGCGAAGCACTGGCCACAGGGCGCGTGCTCGCTTCCACTCCGCTGGCACCGGATCGCTTCGGCGAGGGGCTGGCGCTGCTCGGCGGGCGCCTGTATCAACTCACCTGGAAGAGCCACGTGGGGTACGTGTACGACGCCGCCACGCTCGCCCGCGTCGATTCGTTCGCCTTTCCCGGCCAGGGGTGGGGGATGACCACCGACGGGACTGCGCTCATCATGAGCGACGGTTCGGACAGCCTGCGCTTCTTCGATCCCCACACGTTCGCAACGCTGCGCGAACTCCATGTACGGAGCGGCGGACTGCCCCTGAAGGCGCTGAACGAGTTGGAGTACGTGGACGGCGCGCTCTACGCCAACGTGTATCAGAGTAACTTCATCGTCCGCATCGACCCCGCGAGCGGCGACGTGACGCGGTGGCTCGACCTCGGCGCGCTGGTGCCCGCGCACGACCCCGACCTCGCGGACGACGTGCTCAACGGCATTGCGTACGACGCCGCCACCGGCGACCTGCTGGTGACCGGGAAGAGGTGGCCCGTGCTATTCGCCATTCGCCCGGATCCGGTGGGCGTCCCCCGGTGACCACATCCGCGCCCCCGCGCTCCCGCGGCCACCTGGGACGTGCGCTGGCGCGCACCTTCCAGTCCCTCCGCACGCGCAACTTCCGGCTCTTCTTCATCGGCCAGTTGATCTCGAACACGGGCAACTGGCTCACCAACGTCGCGCTCATCCTGCTCGTCCTGCAGCTCACCCGGAGCGGACTCGCCGTGGGGCTGCTCGCGGCCTGTCAGTTCGGCCCGATGTTCTTCCTCGGCGCCTGGGCAGGCGCCGTGGCCGACCGATCCGACAAGCGCGCATCTGCTGCTCTGGACGCAGAGTCTCGAGATGGCGCAGTCGGTGGGGCTCGCCGTGCTCGCCTTCCGCCCGCACCCGTCGCTCGTCGCGCTGTATCTCATCGCGCTCGGCGGGGGGATCCTGCTGGCGTTCGACAACCCCCTGCGCCGCTCCTTCGTCCCGAGATGGTGGACGCGGACGACATCCCGAATGCCGTGGTGCTGTACAGCGCGATCGTGAACATCTCCCGGGTGTTCGGGCCGGCCCTTGCCGGACTGCTCGCGGTCACGCTCGGCTTCGGCTGGTGCTTCACGCTCGACGCGGCATCGTATCTCGCCGTCCTGGCCTGCATCGTGATGATGCGCGCCGCCGAGCTGCACCGTGTGCCGCACCCGGCGCGCACCGGGCGCGAGGTGCGCGAGGGACTGGAGTACGTGGCCTCCGTGCCCTACCTCTGGATCAGCTTCGCGATGTTCGCCGCGGTCGGGCTCTTCTCCTTCAACTTCCGGGTCACCCTCCCCCTGTTCGTGTCCGATTCGCTGCACCGCTCCGACGCGGTGTTCACCATTCTCTATTCGGTGTTCAGCGTCGGCGCGGTGGTGAGCGCGTTGATCGTGGCGCACCGGAAGCTCGTGCAGCTCCGCCACGTCGTGCTCGGCGCGGCGTCGATGGGCATTGCCATGCTGCTGCTCTCGGCGGTGCCGAATCTGGCGAGCGCCGTGGCGGCGGTGTTTCTCGTGGGAATTGCGAGCGTGCTGTACATGACCCCCACCGCCGCGCATTGCGCAGGTGGACACGCGCCGCGACATGCACGGCCGCGTGCTGGCGCTGCAGACCGTGCTCATGGGTGGGACCTCGCTGGCGGGCGGCCCGCTGCTCGGCCGGTTCGCCGATCTGGCCGGCGGGCGGGCACCGCTGGCGCTGGGTGGGGTGGTCTGTCTCGGCGCGGCGGGGTTCGGCTACGCCGCCGGCCGGCGGTACGGGGTGCTCGCGCCCCCCGCACCGCCACCCGATATCGCCTGACTCGCTATGGCGCCAGCACCGCCGCGATCAACTGATGGTTCTCGCGCGTGGTGCCTTCGTAGCAGAATGACGTACAGCGCAACAGTCTCTGCGCACGAGGCCGCAGTTCAAACGGCGGGATCTCTAGCGGCCGGGTTCGTGCGGCTTGCCGTCGCGCCGGAGCACCGGCTTCACATCCAGCACCGGCGTGCCATCCACCGCCTCGATGGGCCCCACCAGCAGGCGCGTCCCCGAAATCTCCCGGATCGTCACCGGATGCAGCCCGATCGGATTCGGCCGGTCGGGTGAGCGGGTGGCGAAGACTCCGCGCAGAGGCTTCGACGCATCGCGTCCCGGGTGGACCTGCAGCACGGCGCGGTCCGCGAGGTGGAGCCAGGTGAAGACGAAGATCTCGTCGCCCACGGTGAGTCCGTGCAGCGCCTCGGCGAACCGGGGCAGGATCTCCAGCCACGCATCGGGGGCGCCGCGGTAGCCCTGCCGGGGAGCGTCCGTCCGGTTGCGCAGCGGCGAGGCGAGATATCCGATCGGTTCCAGGCGCGTCGATTCGGGTGCGGTGGTCATGGCGCTGGTGAAGATGGAGTGGCGCGTTGGGGCAACCATTGGGCCCGAACCCGCCTCTAACGGAAGACCGGCGACTGGTCACTGACGACTCTCGACAATGTAGTTGCCGACAGCACCCAACTACCAGCCGAGAGTCATCGGTCGCCCGTGATCCGTCGACCGAGTTTCGATCCGCGGAAACTCCACCGCCCCTCGACCCGTATCACCCCCATGCTAGAAACCTTCGCGCAGGACCTCAGACACGCCGCCCGGATGTTCAACAAGAGCCGCGGCTTCGTGTTCGCCGCCGTGGCCGCGCTCGCGCTCGGCATCGGCGCCAACACCGCGATCTTCTCCGTGGTCGACGCCGTGCTCCTGCGCCCCCTGCCCTTTCCGGCGCCAGACCGCATGGTGGTGGTGGGTGTGAAGTCACCGCAGGGGCGCAATCTGTCCGGGTCGCCGGCCAAGTTCGAGCACTGGCGCCGACAGACCTCGGTGCTGCAGGACGTGGCGGCGTTCACCATCGGGTACATGAACTACACCGGCGGCGAACTGCCCGAGCAGGTACGGTCGGCGCAGGTCTCGTCGGATTTCTTCCGCCTGTTCGGTGCGCGAACGCGGCTCGGCGGCCCCATTACGAGCCAGGAGGACACTCCGCACGCCGGTCACTTCGTGGTCATCAGCAACGCGTTCTGGAAGGAGCGGTTCAACAGCGACCCGCAGATGGTGGGCAAGTCCATCTCGCTGGGCGGCGATCCGTACACCGTGGTCGGCGTACTCGATGACTTCGACTTCAGCGACTTCGGCGCCACGCCCGACGTGCTCGTGCCCTTCCAGTTCGACCCCACGACCACCGACCAGGGGCACTACTTCAACGTGGCCGCGCGGCTCAAGCCCGGCGTGACGCTGGCCGGCGCGAACGCCGAGCTGGCCCATTCCACCGATGCCTACGCGTCGGCGTTTCCGAATGCGATCCCGAAGGATGGCGCGTTCTTCGCGGTGCCGTTGGGCGACGCGCTGGTGGCGAACGCGCGCACCTCGCTGTACGTGCTGCTGGGCGCGGTGGGATTCGTGTTGCTCATTGCCTGCGCCAACGTGGCCAACCTGCTGCTCGCCCAGGCCACGGGCCGGAAGCGGGAGATCGCCATCCGCGCCGCGCTGGGCGGCTCGCGTGCGCGAATCGTGCGCCAGCTCCTCACCGAGAGCGTGCTCCTGTCGATGACCGGCGGTGTGCTCGGCCTCGTGCTCGGCGCCGTCGGCATCAGGGCCCTGCTCTCCGTGAACACGGCGGGACTGCCGCGCATCGGACCCAACGGCGCCGGCGTGCACATGGACTGGCGGGTGCTCGTGTTCACGCTCGCCGTGGCGCTCGGCACCGGGATCATCTTCGGCCTCATTCCGGCGCTCACGAGCTCGCGCACCGACCTCGCGGCCACGTTCAAGGAAGGCGCATCGCGCAGCGGGTCCGGGTTCCGGCAGAACAAGGCGCGGTCGGTATTCATCGTCACGGAGATCGCCCTCGCACTGATCCTCCTCGTGGGATCGGCGCTGCTCATCCGTACCGATCTGGCGCTGGCCGGCGTGGACCCCGGCTTCGACGCGCACAACGTGCTCACCATGCGCATGTCGCTCACCGGCCAGCGGTGGGCCAGCACGGCATCGGTGGCGCAGGCCATCCGCGACGGCGTGCAGCGCGTGCAGGCGATTCCCGGGGTGGAGGTCGCCGGCACCACCTGCTGCGTGCCGCTGCAGGGCGGCTACGGGTTGCCGTTCACGATCGCCGGCCGCCCACTCACCAATGGGCCGTACACCGGCGGCGCCGCGTGGGTCACCGTATCACCCGGCTACTTCGAGGTGTTCAAGATCCCCGTCAAGCGGGGCCGCACGTTCACCGACCGCGACGACGCCCACGGCACGCCGGTAGTGGTGATCAACGAAGCGATGGCCAAGCAGTTCTGGCCCAAGGAGAATCCCATCGGCGCGCACATCACCATCGGCAGGGGCGTGATGAAGGAGTTCGCCGACGAGCCCGAACGCCAGGTGATCGGCGTGGTGGGCGACAGTCGCGACAACGGGCTCAACAGCGACCCCGCGCCACGGATGTTCTCGCCGCAGGCGCAGAGCCCCGACGCCGTGAATGCGCTCAATTCCGGACTGGCGCCGCTGGCCTGGGTGGTGCGCACGCGGACACCGCCGATGGCGCTGAGCAGCAAGATCGAGGCGGCCCTGCGCGCCGCCACCGGACTCCCCGTGTCGAGAATCGAGCCCATGGATCAGGTGGTGCGCAGTTCCACGTCGCGCCAGCGATTCAACATGTGGCTGATGACGGTGTTCGGCGCGAGCGCGTTGGTGCTCGCCGCCATCGGGATCTACGGGCTCATGGCGTACACCGTGGAGCAGCGCACGCCGGAGATCGGCATCCGCCTCGCGCTGGGAGCCGAGGGGGGACGCGTGAAGAACATGGTCGTCGCCCAGGGCATGCGGTTGGCGGTGGTCGGTGTGTTGGTGGGCCTGGCCGCGTCGTTCGGACTGACGCGGCTGATCGCGAGTTTCCTGTTCGGAGTGAATCCCTACGACCCGCTGGTGTTCGTGACCGTGCCGCTGGTGCTCGCCGGCGTCGCGCTGGCCGCCGTGTGGTGGCCGGCGCGACGGGCGAGCCGCGTGGATCCGCTGACCGCGCTGCGATACGAATAGGGCGTCACCGCCCGCCACCGCCGTGGCCGCGCCCCCGCTCGTGCGCCTGGCGGTGGTCCGCCCTGGCGTCGTCGTGGTGCTTGCGCCCGCGCTTCCAGTCGTCGCGGTCGGGCTCATGCCTGTAGTCGAAGCGCCGATCGAAGCCCACCCACGCAGAGACGTGCGGCGGCAGGAAGTACTCGTCGTGGTAGCGGTAGACGGCCACCGCACGGGCGCCGCGGACGCGGCGGGGATAGTAGCGGCCCCGGTACTCATACACGATCACCGGCGTCCACCTCACGTACGCGGTCCGCCATCCGCCGTAGCGGCTCGAGGAGTAGGCGAACAACCCGATCTCCGGTCCGAGCCGCGTGCCGATTGCGACGCTGACGTTCACCTGCGCCGGCGCGTTCGCCGGCAGAACGGCCAGCATCCCGACCAGGGCCGCGATCATCAACGATGTCTTTCGCATATCGACCTCCCGTTCAGTGCCGTACCCGGGCTGGTACCCGTGTGCTTGTATGACGTACCTCACCGGCCATTCGTTAGGTCCAAATCTCGCCATACGACGATCACGCCGCGCAATGTGCGCCAGATCACAGACCGCAATTCGCGTTCGTAAATGCGTGACCGGCGCGCGCTCCCGTCCGTCACTTCACCAGATGACGGACACACATTTCGGGGGAGCGATGACTTGGAAATCCTGGCTTCAGAGCGCCACGGCAGCGGGGCTGATCATGTTCAGCTCGGCGTGCACGGCGCACTGGGTGGTGGCCTCACAGCCTGAACCGCAGCCGAGCGGCTACGCGGTGGGCGATCCGCCGCCGGCACCGGTGGAAGTGATTCCTCCGCGGCCGGGCGTGCACTACGTCTGGATCAAGGGCCACTGGACATGGCGGGCCCCCGTGCAGGAGTACGAGTGGGCGCCGGGCCACTGGCAGTACACCGGCCAGGATGAGTATGCACGGCACGAGCATGCCCGCGACGACGACGATGACGCGCGCCGTGGCGACCGCGACCACGACATGGAGAACGTCCATGTCTACGGGCGTCCGCCCCGCGATCGTGCGGAGCGCGTTCCGCCCGCCCCCGGCCGCGACTACGAGTGGGTCAAGGGCCGCTGGGTGTGGCACCAGAACGTGCGCGAATACGAGTGGGAGCGCGGGCGTTGGGAGCGGCCCGCGCGCGTCGGTCGCACCGACGAGCCGGGACGCACAGCACACGAACGCCCGGCCAATGAGCCCGGCCGTGGCGCCAACGACCACGAGAGCGAACACAACGGCAACGGCCGCGGTGCGCAAGGCCAGCCGGGCGACAACAACGGTCGCGGCGCGCAGGGGCACGAGGGCGACAACAACGGCAATGGCCGCGGTGCGCAAGGGCAGCCGGGCGACAGCAACGGCCGCGGTGCTCAGGGGCACCAGGGCGACAACAACGGCAATGGCCGCGGCGCTCAGGGACATCAGGGCGATAACAACGGCAACGGCCGCGGCGCGCAGGGACATCAGGGCGACAACAACGGCAACGGCCGTGGTGCGCAGGGACAGCCGGGCGACAGCAACGGTCGCGGCGCTCAGGGGCATCAGGGCGACAACAACGGCAACGGCCGTGGTGCGCAGAACCACCCGACGGAGCCGCAGGGCCACGCGGTGGACACGCACCCGATGATCCGTCCGGTGCATCCGGTGGAGACGCCTCCGGTGAACCCGTCGGTTCGAGGGACCAAGCCGGTGATCGACAACGGCGATCCGACGCCGATTGCCAAGCATCCGCCCAACGCGCGTGGCAACGTGGTGGTGTACGCCACCCGGCAGCCGCCGCACGACCGGCTCGAGAAGATGCCGCAGCGCCCCGCGCCGGACTTCGTCTGGATCGGCGGGCATTGGGCGTGGCAGAACAGCAAGTACGTGTGGATTGCCGGCAGTTGGAACAAGCCGCAGGCCGGGTTCCACAGCTGGGCCCCCGGACACTGGGCGCATGAAGCGAGGGGGTGGTACTACGTCGAGGGGCATTGGCGTTAGGGCGCCGATGGGGACGACGGAGTACCGCTGACACGACGGCTCGGCTGGGAAACCAGTCGAGCCGTTGTGCATCAGGACCTCGACCGGCCGGCACGCTCGGCCACCAGTAGCCGCGCGTCGAGCAACTTGGCCAGGTGCGCGCTGGCCGGACGAACCATGTCTGGCCGGCGAGGCGCTATCGTGCGTCCGATGCTCCGACACCCTGCCCTTCACCAGCGGAAACCTCCACGCCCGTCACCTGCCTCATCCGGTATCGGATCGACCCGTATCAGCGAAACGCCTTTGCGGAGTACGCCGCCGCGTGGACACGCATCATCCCCCGGTGCGGCGGCGAATTGCTCGGCTACTTCCTGCCGCTCGAAGGGACGAACGACGTGGCGTGGGCGCTCATCGGGTTCAAATCGCTCGCCGCGTACGAAGTCTACCGCGTCATGTTGAAGGACGACCCGGAGGGCAGGGCGAACTTCGCATTCGCGCGGGAGAAGCGTTTCATCCTGCGGGAGGAGCGGACCTTTCTGCAGCCCGTGCCCACGACATGACGGCACCGACGGCCGCCGGTAAACCCGCCGAGCCGTCATTTCTCCTGTGCGCGGCATCACACGCGAACGACCGACGTGACGCGCGCCCGTGCGCGTCCGTCTCCCTTCGAGTACGGTGGTCGGCAGCAAACGCGGCAGCAGCACGCAGGAGGCGGAATGAATCGAAGGGTGTGGCTCACCGGCGCCATCGCGGGGTTGAGCCTCGGAGTCATGGCGGGCGCGAACGGGCCGTTGCGCGAGCGCACCGCGTTCGGACGCTCCGGGGGCGTCTCGGCATCTGCTCCCGTCGTGCGGTCCGCGCGTACGCCGGCCCAGTCCGCCGACAGTGCACGGCCGCGCACCGACACCACCGCCTCCGTTCCGGAACCACCCGATACGCGCGCCGCGCCGCGCGACACGGTGCCCCCACCACCCGGACCCAACTACGTGTGGGTCGAGGGCCGTTGGGTCTGGCATGCCGAGAAGCAGAAGTACGATTGGGAACCCGGCTTCTGGCGCCCCGCGCCCCCGGTCTACCTCGCCGCGGTGCGCGTCATCGGCACACGGACCTGAGCCGCTCGGTCGGCCCGGTCAGTGCGTCAACGCGTAGATCAGATAGTTGACGCCCAGCTCGTACGCCTCGTTCGACTCCGCCATCGGGTACCAGCCCTCCGCCGAGAACTCCCAGAAGTTCGAGACGTCGGTGTTGAAGTTGATCATCACCATGAGGCGCTTGGCGGGATCGTTGTCCTCGTAGATCCCGCGGAACAGCGGCGGCCCGCGATCGTAGTACTGCGGCACGATCCCGAACGAATTGATGTCGAAGAAGGAGTGGAAGATCGGATCGCTGGGCTGGAGATCGACGATCTGCGCCTCGGGCAGCACGCGGTGCATCTGCATGGCGAAGTTCGCCCACCCCTGGTAGTCGTCCCGGAAGTCGTCGCGGAAGTCGTCGAAGATCACGAACCCGCCCTTGAGCAGATACGCGCGGAGATTCGCCGCCTCGGCGTCGGTCATCCCCCAGAAGTCCGCCTCGGTCATGTAGCTGACGGGGTACTTGAACAACAGTGGGCTGCCCAGCCGGACCACCACCGTGCTCTCGGGATGCGTATCGAGCAACGACACCGTCTGCATGATGTGCATCAGGTTGTGCTCGGCGTGCGGGTAGCCGTGCGCCCACGCCGGCAGGCCCATGTAGTAGTAGCCGGCCAGCGAGTTGGTGGTGAACGCGATACGCGCGAAGGTGAAGCGCCCGTCGTAGGGCGGGTTGTGCACCGTGGTGTCGGGGCGCTCGCGCCGGCGGAAGAACCCGCGCCCGGGACGCTGGGCGCTCGCGTGGCGGAGCGGCAGGGTGGTCGCAACCAGCGCCGCCGCCAGGACTGCGAGACTCCGGGCACGCGTGGTGGGCACACATGGAAATATCCCGGACGCACGCCTGCTGACGAGGGGCGTGCGTCCGGGATTTGTGCCTTCTTAACCGGGCGCGCTACCCGATGGCAATCTTCGCCACGTTGGCGGCCAGCCAGGCGTCGAAGTCCTGCAGCGCCGGGTTCAGCTCGCGCGAGCGCTTGGGGTCGCGGTAGCGCAGGAACTCGTCGCCGAGCAGCTGCTGGAACTGGAACATGTTGCCCAGGTCCTCGGCGCCCGGGAAGCCCAACTTGCGATAGGCGTCGAACGGCATGTCGTAGAAGTTGATCGTCTTGCCCATTGCCTTGCCCATTTTCGCCGCCATCTCCGGCCCGGTGAGCGACTCGCCGGCCACGCCGATGCGCTGGCCCACCGTCTTCACGCCTTCCTTGAAGATGCCGTACGCGCAGCGGCCGATGTCCTCGGTGCCGATGCCGGGGAGCTTGGCGCCGCCCAGCGGAAGCGCGAGTACGAGCTTGCCGTCCTCGGCCTTGCGCGGCCCCATGCCGAAGTGGATGAAGTTGTCCCAGTAGAACGCGGCCAGCAGATACGTGGTGGGCGCGGCCTCCTTGGCAAACACGTCGTCCATCGATCCCTTGGAATCGAAGTGCGGCACCTTGTACTTGCCGAAGAGCGTCGGCAGGCGATCGTCGGAAAGCGGCACCCACTTGCGAGTATCCTCGAGCGTGGACCAGACGACGTGCTGCAGGCCCGCCTGGCGCGTGGCGCGCGCCATGCCCGCCGCCTGCCTGCCTTCGCGATCGGCGTCCAGGATCTCCCAATAGTTGGTCACGCAGTACGCGCCGTAGGCGCCGGCCAGCGCGGCCGGCAGCGTGGACGCGTCGTCCAGATCGGCGGCGACGACCTCGATGCCGAGCGCGGCCAGTGCCCTGGCCTTCTCGGAGTCGGGCTTGCGAGTGATGGCGCGCGCCGCGAAGGGGCCGCTCCTGTCGGCGGCAATGGCGCGGGCGAGCCCGCCCCCCTGGGCGCCGGTGGCGCCGAATACGGCGATGATCTTCTTGTCGGACATCGGGACTCTCCCTGGAGTTGGATGCGAGTGAACGTCGGTCCGTCGCGGAAGAAGACCGGCGGAAATGGGCGGTTACGTCTTGGGCGGCGGGGACAGGTCGCCCCGCAGCCGTTCCAGCACGGCCACGAGGACGGTTGCCTCCTCGTCGCTCACGCGGCTGGTGAAGACACGGCGCACCACGCCCCGGTGGTGCTTGGTGGCTTCGGCAAACCGTTGCTCGCCGAGCGGCGTGAGCACGATGCGCGTGACGCGCCGGTCGTCCGGGTCGGGCCGACGTTCGAGGAGGCCGTTGGCTTCCATGCGGTCCACCAGCGAGGTGAGCCCGCTCTTGCTCTGCACCACGGCGTCGGCGAGATCGGTCATGCGGCACCCGCCCGGGGCTTCGGAGACGTGGAGCATCACGTCGTACCGCTGGAAGTCGACCTCGGTGTGCTCCCGGAACTCCCGGTCGAGATACGGGAAGAGGTCCCGCGGGGTCTCGACGAGCAGCCGCCAGGCCCGGCCCTGAATCGTGGGGCCGCGGGGGCGGGACGAATTCGGTGGTTGCGCGCGCTTGCCCATTTTATTACGATGACGAATAGTTCACTATCGTACTATCCCATGCCGAACTAATTTAACCTGCCCCCCACGGAAGTCCAGCCCGGATGGGGCGCCAGTGCCCGGCCCCGTCCCCGTTCCGGCGGGATCGACCCGGCCGTCACCGGCTCGTGACGACGACGAGGGACGCCGGCGTGGCCGGGCCGCCGCGATTCGAGTTGTACGAAGAGGTGGAAGCCGTGCAGGCCTGAGGGGAGCGGCGGCCGGCTATCGGGCCTACCCGGGAGCCGGGGACGTGAACCGGTAGCTCCCCGACCCCACGTCCACCACGACGTCCGCCCCGCGCTGGCGGACCGAGCGCACGCCGGCGTCGCCCGCCAACGGCCGGCCGCTCTCGCGCACGCGGTCCGCGGTCGTCCCGCGCAGCGTAACCGTGGACCACGTGTTCGGCGGCACCGTCGCGTCGAGTGTGAAGGTGCCGCCGTCCAGCTTCCACGACGAAGCCAGCGTGCCGTACCGGGTGACGATCGACGTGCGCGCACTGGTGAGCCCACCGCCGGGCCTGGGCGCGATGATCGAATGCGCGTACCCCGGCGCGGCCGGGTCCACGTCGATGCCGCCGATGGTCCGGTACATCCAGTCGCCCACCGCGCCGAAGGCGTAGTGGTTGAAGGAATTCATGCTCGGGTCCTCGAACGTGCCATCGGGCTCGATTCCGTCCCACCGTTCCCACATCGTGGTCGCGCCGCGCGTGATGGGATAGAGCCACGACGGATAGGTGCGCTGCAGCAGCAGCGCGTACGCCACGTCGAGGTGTCCGGTGTTGGTCAACGCGTCGAGCAGGTTGGGCGTGCCCAGGAACCCCGTGGTGAGGTGCATCCCGTGCGCGTGCACGTCGGCGGCCAGCCGCGCGCCAGCGGTGGCCAGCAGCGAGTCGGGAAGCAGATCGAACTGCAGGGCCAGCGCGTACGCGGTCTGTGTGCTCGAGCCCACCCGACCGGCCGGCGTCACGAACTCGTGGTCGAACGCCGCGCGTTCGCGGCGGAAGAGCGCATCGTACTTCGCGGCATCCGCCGAGCGGCCCAGCACCCGCGCCGCGCGCGCCACCAGATGGGCCGAATGCGCCAGGTACGCCGTACCGATGAGATCGGTGCCCGTGGTCGCGCCCGGATAGCCGGCGTCGGTGCTGTGGTAGGCCAGCCAGTCGCCGAACCGCCACCCGGGCCGCCACACGCCGTCGCCGCCCGTCTGCCGCTGCTCGAAGTCCACCCAGCCGCGCATGCTCGCGAACTGGCGCGCCAGCAGTGCGCTATCGCCGTACGCGAGATACATGGTCCACGGAACGATCACCGAGGCGTCGCCCCACCCCGCGGTGCCCGCCTTGTCGGTGCTGTCGCCGCCCATCGGGTTGGGAATCACCCACGGCACGCTGCCGTCGGGATGCTGATCGATGGCGAGGTCGGCGAGCCAGTTGGCGAAGAAGCCATCCACACCCATGTTGAACGCTGCCGTGCGCGCGAACACCTGCGCGTCGCCCGTCCACCCCAGCCGCTCGTCGCGCTGCGGGCAGTCGGTGGGCACGCCCAGGAAGTTGCTGCGCTGTCCCCACACGATGTTGTGCTGGAGCGCGTTCAGCATCGTGTCGGACGTGACGAAGGTGCCCGTCTGCTCCAGGTCGGACGAGAGCGCGATGCCGGTGATCGTAGTGCTGTCCGGCGCGTCCGGCAGCCCCGACACCGCGACGTAGCGGAAGCCATGGTAGGTGAAGTGGGGCTCGTACGTCTCCGGCCCACCGCCCCTGGCTATGTAGCGGTCGGTCTGTTTGGCCAGCCGGAGGTTGCCGGTGTAGATGTTCCCGTCGTGGTCCAACACCTCGGCGAAGCGCATCCGGATCTCCGTGCCCGCCGGTGCGTTCACGCGCAGCCGCGCCCACCCGGTGAAGTTCTGGCCGAGATCGAACAGCGTCTCGCCGTTCGGCGCGCGGGTGATCGACACGGGTTTCAGCTCACGCACGGGGCGCACGGGCGGCGCTACCGGGGCCACGAGCGTTGCGGACGGCGCCGGGAGCAGCGCCACCGGCGTCCAGCCGGCATCGTCGAAGCCCGGCGACATCCAGCCCGCGCGATCGAGCCGCGCGTCGTACGTCTCGCCGTTGTAGATGTCGGAGTAGCGCACCGGGCCGTCGATGGTCTTCCACGAACCATCCGACACGATGCGCTGCCTGTGGCCGTCGGCGTAGCGCACGTCGAGCTGCAGCAGCAGCGCCCGGTGCTCGCCGTACAGGTTGCGATCGTGATCGAAGCCCAGGTACCCGCGGTACCAGCCGTCGCCGAGCATCGCGCCCACGGCGTTGTCGCCGTCGCGGAGCATCGTGGTGACGTCGTACGTCTCGTACTGCAGCCGGTGGTGGTACGAGGTCCAACCGGGCGTGAACTCGGCGTCGGTCACACGCCGGCCGTTGAGGTACACCTGGTCGAGCCCCAGACTGGTCACGTAGAGGCGGGCCGAGCGCACGCGCCCGTGGAGCCGGAACTCGCGCCGCAGCAATGGGGAAGGCGTGGCGCCGCTGTCGCCCGGCACGGGCGCGGTGCCGATCCACCGCGCCGTCCAGTCGCCCGGCTTCAGCAATCCCGTCTCCCAGTAGGCGGGCGCACTCCACGCCGATGCGTCGCCCGCGGCGGTCCAGACGCGCACGCGCCAGAAGTACCGCGTGGCCGACGCCGGCGCGGGAAGCGCATCGGCGGCGAACACCGAGGCGCTCGATGCGACGCGTTTCGAGTCCCAGAGCAGATGCGCGCCGCGCGCGAGATCCGCCGCGCTCCCGGCCACCTGCACCTGGTACGCCGCCTGCATCGTGTTGCGGACGTCGCTCTCCAGTCGCCAGCTCAGCCTCGGGTGCTGCGCGTCGATGCCCACCGGGTTGCGCAGGTACTCGGCGCGGAGCCCGGTGACGGCCACGTGGGCCGGTGCCGGCGGGTGACCGGTGGGCGGCGCAGCGGCCGCGGTGACGAGCGCCAGCAGCAGCGCACCGATGAAGAGCGTCGACCGATGCCGCACGTCAGGCGGCCGGCTCGATCACCACAGCGGTGCCGTAGGCCACGATCTCGCTCATCGTCTGCCCGATTTCCGAGGAATCGAAGCGCATCATGACGATGGCGTTGGCGCCCATAGCCGTGGCGTTCTGCACCATCCGGTCCACCGCATGGCGCCGCGCTTCCTCGAGCAGCTGCGTGTACTCGGTGATCTCACCACCCACGATGGAGCGCAGTCCGGCCATGATGTTGCCGCCCAGTCCGCGGCTGCGAACCACGACCCCGAACGCCTGTCCCTTGGATTCCCTGACGCGGTATCCCGCGACGTATTCCGACGTGACGACTATCATGAGCGACATTTCCTCCCGCAGGACCGGATGGTGAACGAGCCGGCGATCGACGACCCCTCCGAAACTATCTCCCGAGCGGCCGGGGGCCAGGAGGGGCCGCGATAAGAGAACGCTTGACCCCGCGTTCGGGATGGGCCAGTATGGGCGGACCTCCGACGCCGGAATCCCTCCATGCACGGTTCCCGCCCCCTCGCACGGTTCGCCGCGCTCCTCGCGCTCCCCATCGCCACCGCCTGCGCCCATCGCCCACCGGGCCGGCACGTGTCACCCACCGGCGAGGACGCCGGCTCCTGTCTCCGCAGTCCGTGCGCGACCATCGCGTTCGCGGTCCACCAGGCGCACCCGGGCGACACCATCTCCGTGGACAGCGGCACGTATCACGAAGCGGTGCTGATCACCAAGCGGGTGACGCTCCTCGGGCACCAGGCCACGATCGACGTCGCGGGCCAGACATCGCCGCCCAACGGCGTCATGATCTCGGGCGACAGCGCGGCCGGCACGCGCGTGGCGGGGTTCACGATTCAAAACGCAGGGCTGGAGGGCATCTACGTCCTCGGCACATCGAACGTGACCATCGAGCACAACACCCTCCTGCACAACGACACGTACGGCCCGGAGAATCCGGTGTGCTCCAAGCACCAGAGCGACTGCGGCGAGGCCATCCACCTGCAGGCGGTGCACGGGTCGACGGTTCGCGGCAACACCATCCGCAACAACTACGGCGGCATTCTGCTCACCGACGAGACGGGCCCCACGCACGACAACACCATCGACGGCAACACGCTCGCCGACAACCCGAAGGACTGCGGCATCACGCTGGCCTCGCACTGGATCGACACCACGGCCGCGGCCGCGCCGGGGGTGGCGGGCATCTACCACAACACCGTCACGAACAATACGGTGTCGGGGAGCGGCGGGGCCGGCATCGGGATCTTCGCCGCCGGGCCCGGTGGGGCCGCGTGGGAGAACGTGGTCGAGGGCAACACGTCGACGAAGAACCTGTTCGCCGGTCTCATGATCCACGCCCACGCTCCACACCAGAACGTGGACGGGAACGTGTTCCGGAACAACACGCTGGCCGACAACGGCACCGACGTCCTCAACCCGGCCGACAAGCACCCCGCCGGGATCAGTCTGTTCAGCGCCGTGGTCCCGATCCGGGGAACCGTGATCACCGGCAACCGGGTGCGCAACGAGCACTACGGCGTGATCGGCCAGAACGTCGACTCGCTCAGCAATTTCGAGAGCAACACCATCGACGGTTCGGTGACCGTGGCGAAGTCGATCCGCTGACGACCGACACGCGCTCCGAACCGTGCGGGCCGCCGCTTCAGGTCTTCACCGGACCGGTCCAGCGGCGGCCCGGTCCGGCGCGTACTTTAGGTGCTGCCGAGCCCCCCGGGGCCCGCAGCCGCCGTCTCCTTCCCTCTCCCCTTCCCAACCGCGCGACCACCCGTCCCCCTCGGATGCGCCGCCCCTGATTCCGACCGACATGAGACACCGTTTCGCGCAGGCCGTCATGTGTGCCGCGGCCGCCCTCGCCCTCGCCGCGTCCACCGTGGCCGCCCAGCAATCCGTCCTCCAAACGCGCGACCCGCACCAGCAGCAGGACCCCGGGTTCACCACGTTCTACAAGACGTGGACGCACCACGGGAGCCCGCTGGTGGACCACCTGCCGCTCGTCAAAGGCGTGCCGACGCCCAAGCAGTTCCTGGGCTATTACATCGGCGCGCCGAAGAAGCTCACGTACTACGACGAGATGGTGAAGTACTACCGCGCCCTCGCCAAGGCGACGCCGCGGGTGAAGGTGGAGACCATCGGCCGTTCGGACGAGGGACGCGAACTGGTGGTCGTGTGGGTGTCGTCCGAGGCGAACCTTCAGCATCTGGCGCAGAACCGCGCGAACCTGGCCAAGCTCGCCGACCCGCGCGGGCTCACCTCCGGGCAGATCCACGAGCTGATCGCGAACACGAAGCCGGACTACCACCTGATGGGCGGGCTGCACTCGGGCGAGACGGGACCGCCGGAAATGCTGATGGAGCTCGTCTATCGTCTGGCCACCGAGACGTCGCCGCTGGTCACGAAGATCCGCGACAACGTGATCGTCTCGGTGACGCCGGCCGCCGAGCCCGACGGGCGCGACCGCAACGTCGACTGGTTCTATCACGGGCTCGACATGAAGGCCAAGTACGGACCGGCCGATTCCGCGGCGCTGGCCGACAGCCTGCGCGCCGACAGCCTGAAGGCCGACAGCGCCGCGTCCGGCGGAGAACGCGGACGCCGGGGTGGACGCGGTGGCCGCGGCGGCGCCACGCCGGCAGCCGGTGCCCCCGGGCGTGGGGGACGCGGCGGCAGGGGCGGCAGCCTGGAGGGCGGACTCCCCTACTGGGGCAAGTACGTCTTCCACGACAACAACCGCGACATCAACCTCTCGCAGGTCGAGATGCGCGCGATCACCGATTGGTACTTCACGGCGCACCCGCCCATCGTGCACGACATGCACGAGGCGGAGGCGCTGATGTACATCTACAGCGGCGGTCCGCCGCAGAATCCGACGCTCGATCCGATTCTCTTCACCGAACTGCCCTTCTTCGCCAACTACCAGCTCGAGCAGCTCACCAAGTACGGCATGCCGGGCGTGTACACGCACGCCTTCATGGACGGCTGGTCGCCGGGCTACCTGGGATCGGTGGCCTACAACCACAACGGCATGATGGAGATGTACGAGACCGAATCGGGCCACGACATTCCGGCCGATTCGATGTCCGACAGCATTGCCAACACGCCGCCGCCGGCGCGCGGCGGGGCCCGGGGGCGCGGCGGCTTCGGCGGCCGCGGCGAGAGCCTGCCCACCGGCAAGGGTGACGGCCAGCCGCGCGAGTGGTATCGCGGCCTGCCCGTTCCGGCCAACGGCGTCGCGACGTTCACCCGGCGCGACAACACCAACTACATGGAAACCGGCGTCCTGTCGGCGCTGCAACTCACGTCGATGTTCCCGCAGATGGTACTCGAGAACTTCTTCGTGATGACCGAGCACTCGCTCAACGACGGCCGCACGCAGGCCCCCTACGCCTACGTCATTCCGGTGGCGCCCGACATGACCAAGCCGGCGGCGCTCGTCAACATCCTGCGCGCCCAGGGCATCGAGGTCGGCATGCTCCGCCAGCGTACCGTGGCCGGCAAGGACACCTTCCCCGCCGGCTCGTACGTGGTGAAGCTCGACCAGCCGTACGGCCGCCTGGCCAAGAACCTGTTGCAGAAGCAGATCTTCCCCGACGCGCGGCTCACCACGTACGACGACAGCGGCTGGTCGATGGGCTGGGCGTTCGACGTCACGGTGAAGGAGATCGACGACGCGTCGATCCTCGACGCGGCGGTCACGCCGGTGAAGAAGGCCGAGGTGGCGGGCACGGTGGCCGGCAGCGGCACGGCCGCGCTCGCCGTGGCGCACTACGGCTCCAACAACATGATCACCTTCCGGTACCTGCTGAAGCAGGTGCCCATGCGGGTGGCCGACTCGGCGTTCACCGCCGATGGCGTGCGCTTCCCGGCCGGTTCGTTCCTCGTCACCGGCTCGGCGGCCGAACTCGCCGCGGCCCAGCGCGCCGTCGATTCGCTGGGTCTCACCGCGGCCGCGCTCTCGTCGCTGCCGAAGGTCGCGTCACACGACGCCAACGTGCCGCGCGTGGCCATCTACTCCCAGTGGAACGGCACGCAGAACCTCGGCTGGTATCGGTTCACCTTCGACAAGTTCCACGTCCCGTACGACCTGATCTTCAAGGACCGCGTCGAGCAGGGGAACCTGAAGCGCGACTACGACGTGATCGTGATGGCGGCGCAGAACGTCAGCCGGTCGGCGGTGTTCGCCCCCAAGGCCAAGCACCCGCAGCCGTACGAGCAGAGCGCCAAGTACCGGTTCCTCGGCATGTACGGCTCGACGCCGGACATGAGCGGCGGATTCGGGCAGCAGGGCGTCGACGCGATCAATGCGTTCCTCGATGCCGGCGGCACGCTGATCGCTGCCGACCAGGCGGTGCACTATCCCATCGAGTTCGGGCTGGCGCGCTCCGTGGAGACCGAGAACCCCAGGGGCGTGGTGGCGCAGAAGCCGCTGGTCATGGCCCGGATCACCCGCACCGACAGCCCGATCTTCTACGGCTATGCCGCCGATACGATTCCGGTGAAGTTCGGCCAGGGGTCGCAGGTGTTCCACATCGGCGCGGCCGATTCGGCCAACGTACTCGCCGAGTACGTGGGCGGCGACTCGTCGGTGCTGAGCGGGTTGATGACCGGCGCCGACCACCTGGAGCACCAGCCGTTCGTGGTCGACATCCCGAAGGCGCACGATGGGAACGGTCGCGTGATCATGTTCGCCAACAACCCGATCTACCGATGGCAGAACCACGGCGAGTTCAACATGGTGTTCAACGCGATCATCAACTGGGACGACCCGACGCCGCCCAAGCGCGGCGGACCATCGGAGAAGTAGCAAGCCCGGCACCCGGATGCCCGCGTGGTTCGTCCACGTGGGCACCCGGCGCGCCGCGGGCGCCGTCGTTCCCCGAAGCGCCCGGCGTTACAACCCCTGGATCACCAGGTCCAGCGTGTCGCCCGGGAATGCCTGCATCCGCTGGCTCTCCTCGCGGATGGAGCTGGCGAACCGGTTGGTGATGAACCGGATGGAGGTCGAACCGTTCACGTAGACCCGCGGAATCGTGAAGTCCGTGGTGGACGCGGCGGTGGCGGTCCCGAGCCGCTGGGTCACGCCGCCCATCGTCACGTAGACCGTGCGACCGGAGAGCGCGTTGTTCTGCACCTGGAGCGTGGCCGTCTTGACGGTCGCGGTGTCGCGGGCCGAGGGCGGCGCGACGGTGTTGCGTGGCGCGAAGGCGGGGCGGCTGGCCGCCGTGAGAAGCGCGACGGTGATGGCGAGCGTCGACAACGCGGCGCCGCGCGAGGTGATGCGATTCAGCATGAGTGTACGAACTCCGTTGTGATTCTACACGAGTTCGTACACCCCGCCGCAGCCTTTGATCGGCCTCCCCACCTCAAGAATTGTGAAAGATCCGGGCATCGGGGCCGGGGCCACGATGTCCGGACCCAACGATCAGCCGTTGCCGCTGACGCCGGTGATCTCCAGCGCGCCCAGTCCGGATTGGATCATCATGTCCACGGTGTCGCCGGGCGCCACGTACGTTTGCGGGCTCCAGTCGTAGTAGAAGCCGGCGAACCGGCGGGCCTGGAACCACACATACGAGTTCGCCTGCACGAACGTCGGCGGGATGGTGAACGTGGTGGTCGAGGCAGCGGTCGCGGTGCCGATGCGCTCGCGCATGCCGCCCTCGGTCACGAGGTAGATGATGCGATCCGTGAAGCCGTCGTTCTCGACTTTGAGGGTCACGGTATCGTGGCGTACGGTATGGTGGGCCGGCGGCGGCGCCGGGCGGAAGGCGGTCGTCGCGGCGAGAAGGCCGGCGAGCGACAGCGCCCAGAGGGCGCCGGTTCGCATGACAATTCGGGATGACATGGCTGTACGACTCCGTTTCGGTTACACGGAGTGGTACCCCATACGATCGCTTTCGGTCTGCTACCCGATGTCGAGGATCGTGTACGAACCTTTCGCAGGGATTACCGAGTCACCACGCGCCACGCGTCTACTCGCGGTCGCTCTCCTCGCGGTAGTGCCGCTCGCCGGTCTCGCGATTGAAGTACACCTCGACCATCTTGCCGCTCGCCGGATCGAGGAACCGCTCGCCCGTGGCGCGCCAGTTGCCGATGCGCGGGGGTGGCGGCGTGTACCGCCAGCGCTCGAACAGCACGCCGGCCGAGTAGGCCCCCCCGGTGATGAACAGGTAGAAGGCCGCGCCGTAGGCGTGCAACGCCACGGCCACGCCCCCCGCCAACAACAGGCCGACGCCGAGCGCCACGACCAATCGCTTGAGCACGTCAGGTGACCCGATCGAGGACCACGGGGCCGAAGGGCCGCCCCGTGGATTCCTCGACGCGATATCCCGCGACGCACTCCGATGTCACGACGGTCATGGCGCCCGCTCCTGGGTCGATGGACGGCCCGGCTATTTCCCGATCTCGAGAATCGTGAACGACCCCGGCACCGCGCGGCGGCGGAAGTACCCGCGGCCGCGGCCGCGCTCTCCACCTCTCCCCTGCCCTGCAGCGGCACCCGCCGGCCGTTGCGGCATCGGCTCGAACTCCTGGCTCATGGTATAAATGTGCCCGGTGGATTCGTCCAGCGCGATGGTGCGCGCGCCGTTCATCGTCTGGAGCGTCTGCTCCATGGTGAAGCTCGTAGGGCTGTGCTCTTTCACCACGGCCAGGTAGCCGTTGCCGAGGGTGGCGAACGCCTCCTGCGTATTCGGGTTGAACTCCGCGCCGTCCGAGCCGCCGGGCAGCGGCAGCTTGGCGAGGATCTTTCCGTCGGTGGCGCTTGAGGATCACCATCACCGCCTGCCGCGCGTCGGCGCCCTCACCCGAGCTGGCGCACGCCGCGAACAGCACGTGGTGCGCGTCGTCCAGCGCCAGTCCGTTACACCGGCCGGGGCCGCCCAGCGGGTAGTGCTTCACCGTCTTCATCGCGTTGACGTTCACCACCGCCACGCTCCCCTGCGCGTCCTGCATGATGTCGTACAGCGTGCCGTGTCCGTCGGCCACGCCCTCTTCGGGCACGCCGCCCAGATCGATCGTGCCCACGACGTCGCCGGTCTTGGCGTCGATCACCGTGGCGTTCTTCGTGGGATGGCTGAAGACGTAGACGCGCTCGTTGTACGAATCGAAGTGGATGCCGTCCGGCCGGGCGTCACCCACGTCGATCTCCTTGAGCACCTTGAGTGTCCTGGTGTCGAACATCGTGACCTTGGGACCGCTCACGAACCCGTGATTGGACTTCGGGTCGATTGCCACGCCGTGCCCGCCCACGTTCGGGATCTCGCCCACCTGCTTGAGCGTGTGCAGATCGTAGACCATCACGCGCTCGGCGGCTGCCGGCACGGCTTTGGTGGAGTCGGTGGCCGGCTCGGCGCGCGTGGCGCCGCGCGGGATATACAGCCGGCCGTCGGGGCCGGCGTAGATGTAGTCCCAGCCTCCCTCGCCGCCCACGTTGGCGCGCTGGAGGACTTTGTACGGGCCGCTCGCGGCGGCCTGTTGGGCGGAGAGAGCGGCGCCGGGGACGACGAGCGCTGCCGCGAGCGCGGATGCCAGGGCGAGATGACGCATGAGGGGACCCTCGGATGTCGGGGCGCGTGCCGGGGGGTGAGCGCAGCCTGAACATACCGGCGGGACCTTACGCGGGCATTACGGCGCTCGATGCCCGGGACGGGAGACCTCGCCTAGCGAAACTCGATGGCTCGGATATGCAACCGGTATCCGGTAGCAGTGCGAACGGCCCACGGCACGTACTGCTCTCGCTGTCCGCCCGCTCCAGCGCCGCTGCGCCAGATGCGAACGTTGAAGAGATAGGAGAGCCGGACGTCCGTACGGTGACTTCCCCGCGCGGTGATCGCGATGTCGGCGTAGCGCAGGCCGGGGCGGCCCATCACATCGGTGTACTCCCACCCCTCCACACTGATCCGTTCGAGCCTGCCGTACCGCAGGACCTTCCGCGCGTCCAGCGGCAATGAGCCTGGTTTGCCGGCGCCGTGGAGCCCCAGGTTGCCGGCCACGCGCGGATCGATCACCCCCCAGAGCCCGTCCAGCGACTCGAAGTCGATGGTCGCCCCGTCATCGAGGTGGATGCACCCTGGGCGAGCGATGGGTTTCCGGCGAGCCGCGAGCACGTCCGGCGCAGCCAGAAGCCCCATGCCGATCAGGGGGACCAATACGGTAATGCCAAGCGTCGTGTCCATCGGGGGGCGCGGCCTCGTCGCCGCGGGAGATGGAAGGAAAATGAACACTCTCTAATACATGCCGGCCCCGGCTCCGTCAATGGACAATTCTGGTCTAGTGACGTCGCGAACCTGCAACGCTGCACACGTGCGACGGAACCGGGCCCGGCGGTTCTGACCAGGACGGAGAACCGAACTGTGGGCGCCCGGTGTCAGAGACGTTGTTCCCCTTCGAATCTGCACGATTCGCCACCGGCCCCGCCCAGGCCCTATAGTAGGGCACCGAGTCACCCGGAGAATCCGATGAAGCGCCGGCCGTTCGTGCATGCCCTGCTCTGCTCCGCCGCCCTCGTGCTGGGCGTCGGCCCCCGTCCCCTGCTCGCCCAGACGCGGGCCACCACCGTGATCGTGGTCCGGCACGCCGAGAAGGCCGCGCAGCCGGCGAACGATCCCCCGCTCACCGCCCAGGGCCGCTCACGCGCGCGGGCGCTGGCCGCCGCCCTGAAGTCGGCGGACGTGACCGCCGTCGTCACGACGCAGTTCGCGCGCACCAAGGCGACCGCGGCACCGACCGCCGACGAATTCCACCTGACGCCGACCGTCGTGCCGGCCACCTCGCCCATTTCGGACCATGCGCGCGCCGTGGCCGCGGCCGTGATGCGCCACGCGGGCGGCACGGTGCTCGTGGTGGGGCACAGCAACACCGTGGCCGCCATCGTCGCCGCGCTCGGCGCTCCCAAACCTGCAGAGCTGTGCGACGCCGAGTACGACGCGATGTTCGTGGTGACCGTACGGGCAGACGGGAGCGCGAGCGTGATCAAGGCGCGCTACGGAACGGCGACGCCGGTGGCAGACGGGTGTGGGAATACGATGAAGTGATCGCCCGCCCTACGCTCCTCCCAGCCGCTCCGATCGCGCCACGAACACGGCCGCCGTCAGGTCGCCCGCCACGTTGAGCGTGGTGCGGCACATGTCGAGCAGCCGGTCCACACCCAGGATGATGGCGATGGACTCGGGCGGCGCGCCCACGGAGGCGAGCACCACCATGATCAGCGGCAGCGAGCCGCCCGGCACACCGGCCGCTCCGATGGCCGTGATCACCGACAGCATGATCACCACCAACTGCTGGCCGAGCCCCAGGTGCAGCCCGAACACCTGGGCCAGGAAGAGCACGGTCACGCCCTCGTAGAGCGCCGTGCCGTTCATGTTCATGGTGGCGCCGAGCGGCAGCACGAATCCGGCGATCTTGGGCGGCACGCCCAGCTGCTGCTCGGCGACCGCGATGTTGGTGGGCAGCGTGGCGTTGCTGGAACTCGTGGAGAACGCCGTGACCAGGCTGTCCACCGCGCCGCGCCAGAACTTGGCGGGGCTCATGCCGCCCAGCGTGCGCACGAGGATCGAGAGACTGAACACGGCGTGGATCAGGAGTCCGCCGACCACGACCGCCACGTAGACCCCGAGCTGGCCCAGCAGCGCCCACCCGAATCGCGACGTGACCACGAAGATGAGCGCGAAGACGCCATACGGCGCGAGCTTCATCGCCATGTCGATGATCTTGATGATCACGTCGCCCAGCGCTTCCAGCACCTTGGTCATGGGCTCGGCGCGCTCGCGGGGAATCATCGTCAGCGCGGCCCCGAACACCAGCGCAAAGAAGATCACGCCGAGCATGTCCATGCGGGCCGCCGCGTCCACCGGGTTGCGCGGCACGATGTTCACGAACGTGTTCACGCCGAACGTGCCGGCCGCTCCCGCGGACTGCACACCGGCCATCTGCGAGCCGTACGTGTCGAGGAGCTGCTGCCGCATGGCGGGATCGAGCCCGCCGCCCGGATGGAACACGTTCACCAGCGTCAATCCGATGACCACGGAGATGCCGCTGGAGAGCACGAAGTAGCCGAGCGTCTTGCCACCGAGCTTTCCCACTTTGCGGATGTCGCCGATGCCGGCCACGCCGAGCGTGATCGAGGCGAACACCAGCGGCACCACCGTCATGAGCAGCATGCGGAGGAATATCTGGCCGACGGGGCCGGCCACGTTGTCGCCGATCCAGCGCACCCAACTGGCGCCCGGCGCAAAGGTGTCGGCGGCGATGCCGGCCGCGGCCCCGAGCACGAGCCCGAGGACGATCTTGGTATGGAGTTTCACGTGACGGCGGTTGGGGGGAACCTCGTCAGGCGTCGTGATCGCGAGATCGCGGCGCGAAGTCCCGAACTCTCGCCGGCGGCCCGCGGGAATTCAAGCCCGACGGGCGACGTCGGATTCCATTCCACCGGCCCGATGGACGGGTCGTCCAGGTACTTCAGGAATCCAGTGTCCTCCGCAACCTCAACGCGTCCCGAACCTCCCTAGCCGCGGCAACCAGGTCGTCCACCACACGCTGATCGACCTCCATCACGCCCTCGTATTCTGCCTGATTACGCAACCCGTGACATTTGGCGAGGACGCGCCAGGTCCGCGGCGCCAGGCCAAGCGTGTGCGGCAAGCACTGGAATACGATGTACCGCTTCTCCGCACGATACCCCGCGATTCGGAGCGCGGCGAGCGAGAGCGCGTGCGCGCCGTTGTACGCCAGATCGAAGCGACTCTCCAGCGTCAGATCCGCGTTAGCGGCGTCGGCCAGACGCGCCTCACCCGACCGGCGCAGCCCGTCGATCTCCGCTGGGGACGGCGGCTCCGGTTTGAGCTGCCCCGAGCGCACCAGATTATCAAGCTCAGTCGAGGTCACGCTCCGCCCCGATGACGAACAGGTGGCCGCCTGCGGCCACCCGGGCCACGAAGGATCCCTTGGCCGTCTTCTTGGCGCGCCAGCTCTTGACGGATAGCAGGGTCGGGTTCACCGCTCGGCCGAGCGTCGATTCAACCTCAGCCAGCGCTTCGAACACCTCGTCGTGGCGGACGGTGTCCGAGAGAATGAGCAGATCGATGTCGCTTCCCGCGCGATCGGTCCCCTTCGCCACCGAGCCGTACACGAACGCTGCGCGAATGCGATTGGCAAGCGGAGCGAGCGCCCCGCGCAGCGGCTCCACGAGGCCGACGCTCTTGACCACCAATCCGTGCAACTCGTGGAATACCGGCGAATCGGCGTTCGCCTGATAGTGCTTCTGGTTGCCGATGCGGGTAACCGTGACCAACCCGGCATCGGCAAGACGCGCGAGCTGGCGGTGGACCGCGCCTGTGCCACCCTCGACCATGCGAATCAACTCGGAACTCTGGTAGCGCCGATCCGGCTGGCCGAACAGAAGCGCCAACACCCTGGCCTGAACCGGGGTGAAGAGCGCCGTCGATAAGCCTGAGGGGCGACTCGCCTTTGGCGTTCCCATAATGGGAATGATTACACCCATTCTGGGAATTGTGCAAGCCAGAGCGTTCTGTGCCATGCAGGCCACCTTGGCCCCTCGCCTCCGGCGTCATGTCACCATTCGAACGCCGGCCGAAGCATACCTCGCACAGTGACCGAACCGGTAGGAAATGGGCGCCTGCGACCGCAACGGCGCGGACGATTGCGTTGGGAGTTACACGAGCTTCCCAATCGGCAGCTTCCGCACCCGCTTCCCCGTAAGCGCGAAGATCGCATTCCCCACCGCCGGCGCGATGGGCGGCGTGGCCGGCTCACCTGCCCCGCCCTGCGCATCGGTGCTCGGCACGATGTGCACCTCCACCACCGGCATCTCGGCCATGCGCAGCATGCGGTACTTGTCGAAGTTCCCCTCGACGATCCGCCCGTTCTCCACGTGCACCTCGCCCCAAAGCGCCGCCGTCAGTCCGTACACGATGGCGCTCTGCATCTGCGACTCGACGATGGCCGGATTCACCACCGGCCCGCAGTCGATGGCGCACACCACCTTGTGCACGCGCACGCTGCCGTCGCCCGCCACACTCACCTCGGCCACCTCGGCCACGTAACTCTGGAAGCTCAGGTGCACGGCGATCCCCCGCGCGTGGCCCGTGGGGAGCGGCGTGCCCCACCCCGCCTTCTCGGCGGCCAGTTCCAGCACGCGCTTGTGCCGCGGCGAGTCGCCCAGCAGGCCGCGGCGGAACTCGTAGGGATCCTTTCCGCGGCGTGCGCCAGCTCGTCCACGAACGTCTCCACCGCGAAGCCGTTGTACGAATTGTTCACGGAGCGCCAGAAGCCCACGGGGATTCCCGTGTCCACGTTGTGCGAATCGACGAGCACGTTGGGAATGGCGTACGGCATCGCCATCGCGCCCTCCACCAATTCCGGGTCGTAGCCGTGGTCCAGCGTCTCTGGCCAGAAGCGCACCATCGAACTCTGCGCCGTCACGCGATGCGTCCAGAGCACCGGCTTGCCGCCGGCCTCGATTCCACCCCGGAACTGGTGGCGCGAGGCGCATCTATAGAAGTCGTGCTGCGTGTCGTCCTCGCGCGAGTAGATCACCTTCACCGGCGCCTTCATCGCCTTGCTCGCCT
The DNA here is from genome assembly GCA_963822945.1 of uncultured Gemmatimonadaceae bacterium. Taxonomy (GTDB): domain Bacteria; phylum Gemmatimonadota; class Gemmatimonadetes; order Gemmatimonadales; family Gemmatimonadaceae; genus JAGWRI01. The sequence goes on from CAWGJO010000036.1 coordinate 107,582, forward strand.
CCAGCGCGTCGGTGACGAAGTCGAGTTCCACGCGCCGCCCGAAGCCGCCGCCCAGGTAGGTGGTGTGCACGTTCACCTTGCTCTGCGGCACGCCGCCGATCCTTGCGCCGAGCTGCTGCACCCAGGTCTGGAGCTGCGTGGGCGCCCAGATGTCCACACCGTCGGCGCGCACGTGGGCCGTGCAGTTCATCGGCTCCATGGTGGAGTGCGCGAGCAACGGAAGCTCGTACACCGCCTCCACCGTCTTCGCGGCGCGCGCCGATTCGGGATGTCCCTTCTTCAGCGCCGTGTGCCCCGGCTTCTTGGACCGCTCGGCGTACAGCGCCCAGATGCTCTCGGTGCTGGCGTGGGCGTTGGGGCCGTCGTCGAACTCGACGCTCAGCGCGGCGCGGCCCTTGTGGGCGGGCCAGTAGCCGTCGGCCACCACGGCCACCCCGTTGGAGATCTGCACCACGTCGCGCACGCCGGGCACCGCCCTGGCCTTCGCGGCGTCGAAGCTCTTCACCTTGCCGCCGAACACCGCCGGCCGCGCGACCAGCGCCACGAGCATGCCCGGCACCTTGACGTCGATGCCGAACTCCGCGCTCCCGTCCACCTTGGCCGGCGTGTCGAGCCGCTTGGCCGGCGTGCCGACGATCTTCCAGTCCTTGGCGGGCTTGAGCGGCACGGCTGTTGGAAGCGGCAGCTTCGAAGCGGCTGCCGCCAGGTTGCCGTAGCTGACCTTCCGGTTGGTCGGCGTGTGGATCACCGCGCCCAACTCGGCGCGGCATTCGGAGGCGTCCACCTTCCAGCGCGCGGCGGCTGCCGCAATGAGCACCTCGCGGGCCGCGGCGCCGGCCTGGCGCAGCGGCGTGAAGGCGACGCGCACGCTGCTGCTGCCCCCCGTGCCCTGCGCGCCGAAGTCCGGGTTGTAGTACACCTCGGCGGCGGGGGCAAACTCGATGCCGATGTCGTTCCAGTCGGCCTCGAGTTCCTCGGCCAGGAGCATGGGAAGCGCGGTGGCCACGCCCTGTCCCATCTCACTGCGGTCCACGAGCAGCGTGATGCTGTCGTCGGTGCCGATGCGGATCCAGGCGTCGAGCGGTACGGACGGACCGGAGTGGCCGATGATCGTCGGTTCGCACCCGGTGGCGCTGAACGAGAATCCGATGAGCAGGCCGGCGCTGACCACGGCCGAGGCTTTGACGAAATCGCGGCGCGAGACCTCGCGCGAACGGGGAGTGGTCATGTCACACCTCCCCGGCGGCGGCCACGCGGTGGATCGCGGCGCGGATGCGCTGGTAGGTGCCGCAGCGGCAGATGTTCGTCATCGCGGCGTCGATCTCGTCGTCGGTGGGCTCGTTTCGCTTGTCGAGCAGCGCGACGGCAGCCATGATCTGCCCCGACTGGCAGTAGCCGCACTGCGGCACGTCCTCGGCGATCCAGGCCTTCTGCACGGCGTGCGTGCGATCGGGCGACAGGCCCTCGATGGTGGTGATCTTCTTGCCGGCCACGGCGCTCACCGGCAGCGAGCACGACCTGGTGGGATGGCCGTCGAGGTGGACCGTGCAGGCGCCGCACTCGCCGATGCCGCAGCCGAACTTGGTGCCGGTGAGCCCGAGGTCGTCGCGGAGCACCCAGAGGAGCGGGGTGTCGGGGGCGACGTCGACGGTGTGCGACTTGCCGTTGACGGTGAGCGAGGTGCGGGACATGTGGGACTCGCAGGTGGGAGGGGGAACCGCGCGAGAGAAGATACCGGCAGCGGACGCCCTAGGAAAGGAAGCTACCAGCTACGAGTCAGCATCCCGGCGGCATTCCCGAGGTGAGCGTGCGGAGTATATCACGTGCGGACGCCAGTGCTTGCCCTCGTCGTTCAGGTACTGCTGCCTGGACACCATGGCAGAGCGATCTCGGCCTCGGTACTGGGGCTCGGGCATTCCTCGAGCGACCCCTTCGTTCGCGGGAGCGTAAGGAATGTGTTTGGCTGCGAGGCGAACCCCGGGTTGATGGTTCCCGGCTTCGGAGCCGAGCCGTAGGTTCTCGCCCATCCACTCGACGGAATGCACCGGAGGCGCACTCGTGACTCGGTACCGGCAGCTCGCGCGATCGACGTTCGCGGTGGGGATGATGGGCACCGGCGTCCTGCCGCTCGTGTACGGATACAAGGTGCTCCTGTTCCAGCCGGTGCCGGCGTGGGTTCCGTCGCCGCAGACGCTCGGGCTCGTTGCCGGCGTCCTGATGATCGCCACGGGCGCCGGGTTGCTGTTCGAGCGAACGGTGCGCGTGTCCGTTCGCGTGCTGCTCCCCTTCCTGCTGCTCTGGACGCTCACCCGGGTGCCGGCGGTGTTCGCGCAGCCGCTGCGCGAGATCAGCTGGTTCGCCATCGGTGAGGTGGCGGTGCTCGCCGCCGGGGCGCTGGTGATCTTCGTGCAGTTCGCGGGGCTGCGGGAGGGGTCGGGGCTGCAGGTGGCGATGGCGAAGCACGGCCTGCGCACCGCATGCGTTCTGCTGGGCCTCTCGCTCGTGACCTACGGTCTCTCGCACTTCTTCGAGTTCAGACTCCGGACCATTTCGCTTGTGCCCGCGTGGCTGCCCTTCCGCGCGGAGTGGGCCTACCTGGCCGGCGCCGGACAGGTGGCGTGCGGACTCGGCCTGGTGTTCGGGGTGTATCCGCGTCTCGCGGCGGCCACCGAAGCGGCGATGTTGAGCCTGTTCACCGTTCTCGTATGGGTGCCGGCGGTGGTCAGCAAGCCGGGGGTGACCTCCAACTGGGTGGAGGGTGTCGTCACGGCGGCGCTGGCGGGGGCGGTGTGGGTGGTGGCGGAGGGGATGCCGGCTGCGCGACAGGGGCACTGACAAACGAAACGCCCGCCGCAGTTTCGCGGCGGGCGTTCGCAGTAGAGCATGCACCCAGCAAGTACTTGGAGAGTATCGCGTCCACGGTGCCGAGTCAATGACTTTGGCGGCCGTGCCCGGAGCGGGATTTGAACCCGCACGCCCTTTCGGGCACACACTTGCTGGGTGCGCGTGTCTACCATTTCCACCATCCGGGCACGTGAACGAGGATGGCGGAAGAGGGTCGACCACCCGGCAAGTCACTCCTCGCTACCCGGCGGAACCTTACCGCGTAAGAGGAGTGACATCGTCGCCGTAAGAACCCCAGGGGGAGCAGAATGTCGCATTCCACTCCACCGCGACCTCAAGGCCCGGCGGAGTGGTGCGGGTAGAAGATGAAACTGACTCCGAGGCCGATCAATCCGCCGGCAGTTGCGCCCACGGCGATGGTGAACGGCACGACGAATGCAATCCGGCTCGGCATTCAGCCGAAGATCTCGCGCACCGCGATCGTCAGCGCTTCGCGTGCGCCCGCCGGGTGCCACACCACCGCGTCGTCCACCGTCCGGTCCTCGTGGCCCGGCCGCACCACGGTGACGGCCTCGCGTTCCGGATCCACGATCCAGTATTCCGGAACTGCCTGCGCCAGGTAGAAGTCGCGCTTGTGCTGGCGATCGCGACGTCGGGTGGACGGAGACAGCACTTCGACGATCAGGCTGGGGAGCGGCATGTCGCTCCATTCCGTGCCCTTCTGTGGCGGAGGCCGGCGCACCATCAGGTCGGGCTCCACCTCGGACCCGGCAATCCGCAGCACCGCGCGCGGATGGTAGACGAAGCCGAGCCCCTGGGCGGCGACGAACGGTTCGAGCAGTCGAGTGAGCCGGGCGAGAACCGTCTCGTGATCCACGTTCGGCGGCGGCGTCACGAACAGTTCGCCGTCGATGAGCTCGTACTTGTTGCCGTCGTCCGGCAGGCTGTGGAGCTCCTCGAGCGTCCACTGTTTGGTGGTTGGCGCCATCGGCATGGCCGGTCCTTCCTCGGCAAAGGGTGTCTCGCGAGCATGCGCCGAGCATACACGCCGCGAGCGGAACGCCCTCACCGTTGTGTTGCGCTCCGCGTCATCCCGTCGCATCGCGGGAGACAGCCGAGCATATGCTCGGCTAGGCGGCCGAGTCAATGGGAAGGCGCTGCGGTGCCGTGTCCGGAGCGGATCGAACCCACCCCCTACGGCTGGATCGCCACCTCCACCCCCTGCGCCTTGAGCCGCGCGTTGAACGCGGGCACGGTCTTGCTCGTGAACTCATCGAGCGACTTCCGCGACGACGCCATCCACGTCTTGAAATAGTCGTTGACCGCGACCTCGCCGGCCGTGGGTCCCAGGTCGGCCTCGTCCTTGTCGTAGAGCGCGGTCAGCTTCTGGTAGAGCTGGCTGGGAAAGCGGTTCAGATCCTCGTTGCCGTCGGTGAGATGCACGTCGATCAGCTTGCCCTCGATGGCGATGGCCTCGTCGGCCAGCTTGCGCGACTCGGCCACCACGCCGCGGTGCGCCGCGTCGCCGCGGTAGCGCATGCTCGAGGTCGGCGAGCTGCTTCCGCACCCACTCCAGCTGCTCGATCATGTTCGACACGCTGTCGATCTCGCGCTCCAGCCCCAGCTTGAACTGCAGCTGCGCCCGCATGCTGGCCGCGGTGCCGAGCGACGCAGGGTCGGCCAGCACCCGGAGCGGCTGCGACTCGGTCGCGCCGCCGGCGTCGAGCTTCACCGTGTAACTGCCGGGCGTCACGCGGGGACCGGTCACGGTGCCGGGAATCATGATGCCGGTGAGGATGTGGTAGCCCCCGGGACCGTTGGGCACCCAGGGCGCGTCGGGGGGCGGCACCAGCATGTGCGGCATGGCGCCGTTGGGATAGCGCAGGTCCCACCACGCGCGGTTGAGCCCCTCCGCGCCGCGCACGTGCAACGTGTTGATGGTCCTGCCGTCGGCACCGGCGATGGTGATGGTGGCCGGGCCGGCGTGCGCGAGATAGAAGTTGATGTCGGCGCCGTACGGCGGGTCCTGCCCCACCACGCGCGCGCCGGGCTCGGCGAGCCGCCGGTCGCTCTTCTGCCGGAAGCGGTACGCCGCCCGCAGCGGGATAGAGCGCCGCCGCCTTCGCGCCGGGGTCGTAGTGCCGCAGGGCGGTGATGTCGTCCATGATCCAGTCGCCGCGCCCGTAGGTGGCGATCACCAGATCGTTGAAGCGCGGCTGGACGGTGATCCAGTAGACCGGCGCCGGTGGCAGGTTCTGGTTGAGCTTTGTCCAGTTGCCGCCGTCGTTCCAGCTCACGTATATCGCGTTGTCGGTGCCCAGGTAGAGCATCCCCTTGCGCACGGGATCTTCGACGATGCAGTGCGCCGAGCTGTTGTACCCCTTGGGCACGCCCGCGCTGATCATCGTCCAACTCCGGCCGTAGTCGGCGGTCTTGTAGACGTAGGCGTCGTAGTCGCCCATCTGCTCCAGGTTCACCGTGATGTAGGCGGTGCCGGCGTCGAAGGGCGACGGATCGATGTTCCAGATCGTGCCCATGGGCTTGAGGTCCGGGAATGTTCTTCGTGACGTTGGTCCAGTGCGCGCCGCCGTCGCGGGTGAGGCTCACCTGCCCGTCGTTGGTGCCCGCCCAGATGACGCCCTGCTTCACCGGCGACTCGGCGATGGAGAAGATCAGTGCCGCGTCGTAGGTGTAGAGGTTGTCGTGCGTGATGCCGCCGGAGTTCCCCTCGTGCGCCTTGTCGTCGAGCGTGAGGTCGGGGCTGATCGTCTTCCAGCTCTGCCCGCCGTCGGTGGTCTCGTGCACGTACTGGCTGCCCACGTACACGCGGTTGTGGTCGAAGGGGGAGATGGCGAGCGGGATCGTCCAGTCCCACCGGTACTTCACGTCGCGCGGCGCCCAGCCATCGTCCACGTCGGGCCACACGCTCACGTCGCGCGCCTGCCCGTCCTTCATGTTCATGCGGCTGATCACACCCTCGTAGCACCCCGACCAGACGATGTCGGGATCGGTGGGGTCGGGCGTCGCGAACCCGCTCTCGCACCCGCCCACCGCCTTGAAGTCGCCGGCGGTGATGCCGCCGCCAAAGCCGCCGCGCCCCGCGAGGTTGTTGCTGGGACCCACGAAACTCGACGCGTCCTGCAGGTTGCCGTAGATGTCGTAGGGAATCCGGTCGTCGGTGCTGACGTGATAGACCTGCGCGATGGGCAGCCGGATGTGCTCGAAGGTGCGGCTGCCGTCGAGACTCACCGAGAGCCCGGCGTCGTTGGCCACGAGAATGCGGTTCGCATTGTCGGGATCGATCCAGATGTCGTGGTTGTCGCCGCCGGCGGAGCCGAAGCCGTTCCCTCGGCCGGGGCGCAGGAAGGTCTTGCCGCCGTCGAGCGAGATGGTGTAGTTAGGGCTCACGAAGTACAGGCGGTCGGGATCCGTGGTGGAGACGCCGAAGTTCGTGTAGTACGAGTCGCGCTGCAGCATCATGTGGTCGTGGCTGACCATCGTCCAACTGGCGCCCGCGTCGTCGGAGCGGTAGAGCGTGGGCTGGCTGTCCTGCACCAGGGCGTACCAGCGCGTGGGGAGGCTGTGCGCGATGGCGACCGCGACCTTGCCCACCACGTGCGGGGCCGCGGGCAGCCCGTGCCCCGAGAGCTGCGTCCACGTGTCGCCGCCGTCGCGGCTCACGTACATGCCGCCGTCGGGCCCGCCGCTGTCGAGATTCCAGGGATACACGCGCACCTGCCACATGCCGGCGAACAGCGTGTTGGGGTCGGCCGGGTCCATGGCCAGGTCGTTGCAGCCGGTGTCGCCGTTGGGGCCGAGCACCAGCTTCCACGTCTTGCCGCCGTCGAGCGTGCGGTAGACGCCGCGCTCGGGCTGTGCCTTGAAGAGCTGGCCCAGCGCGCAGACGAACACGCGCTGCGGGTCGTGCGGGTCGATCACGATGTGGCCGATGTGGCCGGTGGCGTCGAGGCCCATGTGCTCCCAGTGCTCGCCGCCGTCCATGGACTTGTAGACGCCGTCGCCCATGGGATAGTAGGGACGGATGAGCCAGGTCTCGCCCGTGCCGGCCCACACCACGTTGGGGCTGGACTGCGACACCGCGAGCGCGCCCACGGCCGAGACGTCTTCGTGATCGAACACGGGCCGCCAGTCGACGCCGCCGTTCTCGGTTTTCCAGATGCCGCCCGAGGCGGCGCCGACGTACATCACGGCCGGGTCGCCCGCCACGCCCGCCGCCGCGGCAGCGCGGTTGCCGTACGGGCCCACGAAGCGCCAGCTCATCTCACCGAGCGGTCCGAGTGACGCGGCGGCTGCTCCGCGTCCAATGCCGCGCTGGGCGCGTGCAGGGGCCGGCGCCAGCGCCAGCGATGCAAGGATGAACGGCGCGAGGACCAGCGCGGTGCCCCTCGACGCGAATCGCGACTGCGGCGTGCTCATGCGGATGTCTCCTGGATCGGCGCGCGGGCGGGGGGCCGTGACGACGGTGCCGATGGGAGCGAGGGATGTCAAGGCGGGAGGAGATGATCCGGCCAGCGGGGAATCGGTCCCGGGACTTCAATTCACTGAGCGTACGCTTCCCCGCGAGGTAGCGGAGAGCGTCTTGTCAGGCTGTCGATCCAGTTCCGGCACATCTGCGCACGTGCCCGGGTGGCGGAACTGGTAGACGCGTGTGTCTGGTAAGCACATGCTCGCAAGAGCGTGCGGGTTCGAATCCCGCTCCGGGCACGGCCTCACCAATCTGTTGACTCGGCGAGGCTGGCCGGCTATCAATCAGATGCTTGCCAGACACACCAGTTCCGCCAAACCGCCCGCAGCCTTCCTGGCCGCGGGCGGTTTCTCTTCGACGCCCACCTTGCCGCTCGGGCGACCGGCATCCATAATCGGGGCCATGAATTCCAACATTCGCCACTGGATGCGCCTGCCCTCGGCTTCGCTTGCGATGCTGTTGCTGGCGGCGATGCCGTTGGCCGCGCAGGGGCGCGGTCGCGGCGGCCCGGGCCCGCAAGGGCACCCCTACGATTCGAGCACCACCGACGCACCGCCGGTGGTCACCCATCATACCATTCAGGTGGGCGGCAAGACCTACGCCTACACGGCCACGGCGGGACGACTGCCGGTGCCCGATGCGACGGGCAAGACCGAGGCCCACATCTTCTTCGTGGCGTACACGCTGGACGGGCAGAAGGACGCGAGCCAGCGTCCGCTGTCGTTCATCTACAATGGCGGGCCGGGCGAGCCGGCCATCTGGGTGCACGTGGGCGGGTTCGGTCCCAAGCGCATCGTACTGCAGAGCAACGGCGCGCTGCCCCCGCCGCCCTACAAGATGGTGGACAACCAGGAGACCTGGCTGCCGTTCACCGACATGGTGTTCATCGACCCCGACGGCACCGGCTACAGCCGCGCCGTGTCGGAGAAGGCGCTCTCCGCAACCTCTGGGGTGGCGGGCGACCTGCAGTCGCTGGGCGAGTTCATCCGCCTGTACCTCACCAAGTACGATCGGTACAGCTCGCCGCTCTATCTGGCGGGCGAGAGCTACGGCACGTTCCGGTCGGCGGGGCTGGCGGGATACCTGGCGCAGCGCGGCATCGCGCTGAACGGCGTGATGCTGCTGTCGAGCGTGCTCGACATGCAGACGCTCAGCGAGTCCACCGACAACGACCTGCCGAACGTGCTGTTCCTGCCCACGTACACGGCCACCGCCTGGTACCACAAAAAGCTGCCGCCCGACCTGCAGAAGCTCTCGCTCAAGGAGGCGGTGGCGCAGTCGGAGCACTGGGCGACCACGGAGTACATGCACGACCTCTATGAGGGTGACGCGCTGCAGGGCGCCGAGCGGCAGCAGGCCGTTGCCCAGATGGCGCGCTATACCGGCCTGCCGGCCAAGCTGATCGACGACTACAACCTGCGCGTCAGCTCGTCGCTGTTCGACGCGACGCTGCTGCAGGGGCAGAAGGAATCCGTCGGGCGGCTGGACGGCCGCATGGTGAGCTTCAACCGCACGCCCGGCACGCAGCGCAACGACTTCGACCCCAGTTGGGTGCAGCGCCCGGTGTACACGCAGATGTTCACGCAGTACGTGCGCGACGACCTGGGCTACAAGACCGACGACGTGTACGGGGGCGGCATCGCGGGGTGGAACTTCGACGGCTACGGCAACAACATGAGCCAGTTGCTGGAGAGCGCCTTCGCCAAGAACCCGTACATGAAGCTGCTGCTGGCCACGGGCTACTACGACTTCGCCTGTCCGTTCTTCGAGGCGGAATACAGCATGCACCATCTCTTCCTGCCGCCGGATCTCCAGAAGAACATCACGGTGACGCATTACGAGGTGGGGCACATGATCTACCAGGACGACATCGCGCGCAAAGCGCTGGAGAGCGACGTGCGGACTTCATCGCCAACTCCGATCACGCGAAGGCGATGGATCTCGAGCCGAGATAGAGGAGCCGGGCGAGCCGCTGCTGAATAAGAGAACGCCCGCCGCGAGAAGCGGCGGGCGTTCGTACTACGGGTGCACCTGGTAAGTAAATGAAGGATACGGCGACCAAGACGCCGAGTCAACGAATTGATGAGGCCGTGCCCGGAGCGGGATTCGAACCCGCACGCTCTTCCGAGCATGCACTTACCAGGTGCACGTGTCTACCAGTTCCACCATCCGGGCACGTGAACGAGGATGGTGGAAGCGGCCAGAAGGCGATTCTACTCCGGCCCGAGCGCCACGCCCCGAAGTACCTCGGCGACAGCGCGCCGTGGGCTCACGGGATCATATCCCGGCCCGGAATGCTCCCTAGCGGCGATCGCCCGAGGTCGGACGCGCCAGCGGGCGCACGTGCTGCACCAGATCGAGCAGCACCACGCCTGGCGCTTCGTTCACCACGTAGTGCGCCGCGTGGTCGATCTCGAAAAAGGTCTTGGCCGGGGCGTGGATGCGGTCGAAATAGGCCTTCGCCTCGCTCTCGGGCGTGGTGCGATCTTCCTTGCCCGCGAAGATGAACACCGGCGTGCGAAATACCGTATCCGCGTCGAAGTCGGTGGCGGCCATCGCCGGCAGCAGTGCCTTGACCGAAATCCCAATGCCGAGAATCGCCGACGTGTCGTCATACGCGGTGTAGTCGGGACTCAACTGCCAGGCGTCCGAACTCTGGTCCCGCGACTTGCCGTAGAGCATGCCGCCGAGCGCCACGTCCCACCGCCGCTCGATGATGATCTTGTCCATCGAGAGCGGCCGGCCGGGGTCCGGATAGGGCGCGAGCGCCTCGAGCGCCCGCACGGCCGAGTCGTTCCCCACGCGCCGGGCCTCGGCCAGCGTCTGCCGGTAGCCGACGACCTCGTTGCGCATTCCGTTGACCACCTGGCCCACGCCGATGTAGGCGTACAACCATTCGGGGCGGGCCTGCGCCACGCGGAGCCCCAGGATGCTCCCCCACGAATGACCCATCAGGAAGATCTTCTGCTTGCCGTACCGGTGCCGGAGCGAGTCCACCAGGGCTTCGGCGTCGGCCTGCATCCGATCGATGGTCAGATGCGGGTCGGGCTTGCGACCGGCGGCCGAGAAGGTCTTGCCGGCGTTGCGCTGGTCCCACTGCACCACGGTGAAGAAGTCCTCCCACGGCCGCTCGAAGGTCCAACTCTCGGGCATCATCGGAGACCCCGGCCCACCGTGGATGAACAGGAGAATCGGATTGGACGGGTTCGCTCCGCGAACGCTGATCCACTGCTTGATTCCGCCGATCTCCAGCGCCATCAGCGTGTCGATGCCGCCCGGCGGAAGCGCGAGCGCGCGCGCGATGATCGTCCGCGGGTCGTTGGGCCGCCCGGTGGCGGCCGCGGCGCGTTGGGCGCCCAGAGCGACGGGAAGGGAAAGTGCCGCAACGAACGCGGCGACCGTCTGCCGACAACCGCGCATGGTTACTCCCCTCGGGCGATGGGTGGGTTCAGGTCCTTAACCGCGCTCGGCGCACGCGCGGCGGCAAGGTAATGCCTGCGGACGCTCCAGTCCACGTGACGTGACCCCCGAAGGCTGATCCAGATTGGAGGCGCCGGCCAACCACGCGGGGCTGGGTTCGTTGGCGACGATCGCCCTGCGACGTCCGCGGAATCTGGCGATCGTAGTGCTCGACAACGCGCGCTGCGGCGAGACCGGCATGCAACCGAGCCACACCGCGGGGCCGGCGAAGCTGGTGGAGAGTGTTGCCGGAGCGGGATGGCGGAGAAGCTCAAGCAGCGGTTTCGGGCTGGGAATAGCGGCCGGCGTCGACCGCCACCTCGAGGATCGGGCCCCTAGAACGCCTCCACGTAGGCCACCTCTCCGTGGAGCGCGCTGTCCAGCCCCTCCGTCTCCCCGGCCTCGTCCACCTTGACGGTCGTGACCCGGTCGATGACCCAGAGCATGCCATATGTGAACACGAACGCCCAGACCGACGACAGGCAGACGGCGCCGAGTTGGACGAGGAAGAAGTGCGCATTCCCGTGGATGAGGCCGTTGGTGCCCGACGGATTGATGGCGAGCGAGGCGAACACGCCGCACAGGAGAATGCCGATGAATCCGCCCACGCCGTGCACGCCCCACACGTCGAGCGCGTCGTCCCAGCGCAGCCGGTTCTTCAGGGCCACGGCGTAGAAGCACACCACGCCGGCCACCAGCCCGATGACCACGGCCGACTTGGGTGACACGTAGCCCGCCGCCGGCGTGATCGTGGCCAGCCCCGCCACGGCGCCCGTGAGCAGGCCCAGGAACTTGGGCTTCCGCGTGGTCATCCAGTCCATGGCCAGCCAGGCGATGCCGGCAAAGCTGGCCGCGAGGTCGGTGTTGACGAACGCCACCGCCGTCACCGCATCGACGCGGAACTCACTGCCCGCGTTGAAGCCGTACCAGCCGAACCAGAGCAGTCCCGTGCCCAGCGCGACCAGGGGAATGGAGTGCGGCCCCCGGTCGACCACCTTGCGGCGTCCCACGTAGAGCACCGACGCCAGCGCCGCGATGCCGGCGATGTTGTGCACCACGATGCCGCCCGCGAAATCGAGCACGCCCCAGTGCGCCATGATCCCGCCGCCCCAGACCATGTGGACGAACGGGAAGTAGACCAGGGTGAGCCAGGCGGTGAGAAAGAGCATGTACGCGGGAAAGCGCACGCGGTTGGCGAACGCGCCCGTGATCAGCGCCGGCGTGATGATGGCGAACATCATCTGGTAGCCGAAGAAGACGATGAGCGGAATCGTCGGGTTGGCCGGCGACGCCATGTCGAGCGACACGCCGCGGAGGAACGCCCAGTGGAAGTTGCCGATGATCCCGGCGAAGTCGGTGCCGCGGCGCATCGTACCGCTGAAGCACATGGAGAAGCCGAAGGCCCACCAGAGCACCGTGGTCCACCCCATGGACACGAAGCTCTGCATCATGATGGCGAGCACGTTCTTGCGACCCACCAATCCGCCGTAGAAGAAGGCGAGGCCGGGGGTCATGAGCATGACGAGGCTGGAGCACAACAGCATGAACCCGGTATTGCCGGTGTCGATGGCCAGGTGTTGCATCAGGGGCGCTCCTGAAGGCGGGATGGTCGCGCGGAATCGCGACTAACGTGGAGCCGGGGCCAGGGGGGCGCAATGGAGGGGCGGCGCGGCCGGCCTGATGGAGGTCCAGCCAGACTCCATGGCCGAAACCCAGAACGCCCGCCGCGGTAGGCGGCGGGCGTTCTGGGTTACAGCGCACTCGACAAGTAAGAAGACGCTATTTCGAACTCGGCGCCGAGTCAAGCGGTATGGAGGCCGTGCCCGGAGCGGGAATTGAACCCGCACACTCTTTCGAGCGCGCACTTGTCGAGTGCGTGTGTCGACCAGTTCCAACAGCGGTTAAGTACGCGCGAAGTAACGCGCGGCCACATACGCACGCCACCCCCGCAACCTCCCCACCAACGCCTCGACATCCCCCTCGGCCCCCACCTCAACCCCCACCCCCGCCGGCACCGTCAGCAACGTGAACGACACCTCCCCCCCGCCCCCAATCGCCCGCACGGCATCCGTGTACGTCGCCGCCTGCACCGCATAGCGCTCCGCAAGCACGTCGGCATCGGCCCCGCTGGTCTTCACGTCCAACACCCGCACGGCGTCGCCATCCCTCGCCACCAGGTCCAGCGCGCCGTTGATGGTGGTGCCATCCGCGAACAGGCGCGTGAACGGCAGCTCCCGCCGCGCCGACGGCAGGTTGGCGACGGACTGCCATACAGGCGACGCGGTGGCCGCGTCGATCCGCGCCCGCACATAGGCGCGATACGCGATGCCCGCGGGATCATCCGGCTCTGGCGCGTCGCTGTCGTGGTCGGCAATGGCATCCTCTATCAATTGCGCGAGATCCACCCCCTCGGCTTCGAGCCGCTCCAGCACCTCGTGCACGATGAGGCCGGTGGCGATCGCGTTGGCCCCCGCGCGGCTCAACCCGCCGGGAGCCGCGCCGTCGAACCGAAGGACGTACTGGTCCCACCACCGCGCGGGGTCGTGGTCGAACGCCATCAACTGCGACGCCGACAGCCGCAGACTCCCGGTGGGCACATCGACCGGCGTCGGCGGCAACGGAAGTTCCAGTTCGGCCACCTGGCCCGCGTCCGCCTGGGCCGCGCGCCCATCACAGAGGGTGACCGCGGCGTGGTACACGGTGCCCGCATGACTCTGGTACTCCACGTCGGCGCCTGCCTCGATGCTCGGGAACGCCTCGCGCAACATCGTCGCGGGCGACCGGTTGCCGCGGCCCTGCGTGCCCAGCGGAATACCGCTGAGCACCAGGCGATGCTTGGCCCGCGTGGCCGCCACGTACCAGAGCCGGTACGACTCGGCGCGCTGCTCCAGCGCCAATGCATCCGCCAACTCCCTGTGGCCGGCGTCGGCCGGCTTTCCATCCTCGTCGACCAGTGACTCGTCCTGCACAGAGAACCGGTCGCGGCCAACCAGGTACTTGCCGCTGGTGAACGTGACATCACGCACCAGGTCACACCAGAACACGGTGGACCACTCCAGCCCCTTGGCACTGTGAATGGAGGTGATGGTCACGACATCCGAACGCTCCCGATACAGGCGCTCGGGCGCCACACGGTCCTCCCGGTCGCGCTGGGCGGCAATCTCCCGCAGGAACTCGCCCAACGACTGATCGGGCGCCGCAGCAGCCATGCGCACGAGCTTGCGCACATTGGCCACGTGCTGCTGCCCGTCGTCACCGTCGAGCGCGATGGCCGCCACGAACCCCGACTCGTGAAGCAGGCGGCCGAGCAGTTCGTGCACGCTCACGCGATCGCGCAGCGCGCCGAGTGTCGTCAGCAACTGCTGCGCGCGGTCCAGCAGATCCCGCTCGCGCTGGACCCGTCCGAGCCCGTCCGCGAGGCCGGCGCCATGGCTCTCGAGGGCCAGGGCCAGCAGCGTGTCGTCGCGCACGCCGACGAACGGACTCTTCAGGAACCCGGCCATCGCCACGTCGTCCCGCGGATCGCGAATGGCGCGCAACGCGAGCACGCAGTCGAGCACCTCACGGGCCTGCCAGAACCCCTCGGAGCGCAGCACGTAACTCGGAATCCCCGCCTGCTTGAGCGCGGCTTCGTACTTGGCAACCGCGCCCCAACCGGCGAGCAGGATCGCCATGTCGCCGTACGCCACGCCCTCGTCATGCAATTCGGTCATCCGCCGGGCCACGCCCGCCGCTTCCAGATCCCGCACTTCCTCCGCCTTGCGCGTCTTTCCGTCGTCCGCAGCGGGGACCACCAGGAACTCCACGGCGTGGTCGCCCTCGGCGCCATCGGCTCGCGCATCGAGAGGCGCATAGCCCACCTCGAAGGGACGCCGCTGGCCGTCGTCCGCTACCGGCTCGTCGAGCTTCCTGCCCACGGTCGCGTCCACCATTCCCAGAATCGCGGCCTTGCTGCGGAAGTTCTCCCCGAGCGGCAGCACCTTGCCCTGCCCGTCGTCGAACTGCCCGGCCACCTCGTTCCACAGCGTGACGTCGGCTCGGCGGAACCCATAGATGCTCTGCTTGGGATCGCCCACGAGTATGATGCGGGTGGGCTCGGGGTCGGACGCCCCGATGCCGGCCAACAGATAGGCGATATCCCGCTGCACCGGATCCACATCCTGAAACTCGTCGAGCACCAGCAGGCGCACGCGGTGCTGCACGGCCCTGCGAACCGCGTCGTTGCGCAACAGCTCGCGCGTTGCCGCGATCATGAGATCGAAGTCGAGCACGCCCTCGCGGTCCAGCCGTTCGCGCCGCAGCGCCGCGGCCCGCGTGGCGACGGTCAGCAGCGCCAGCTCGTGGGGGCGCAGCGCGCCTGAGCCGGCCGCCAACCGCGCCAGCCGGTCGGTGTCTTCCGACGCGCTCGCCACCCACTGGGTGATGTCTTTGAGCCTGCGCCCGCTCAGCAGTTCGTCCAACCCGGGCACGTCGCCGGCGTCGATGGCGTTGCGCAGTGCTTCGTGCGCGCTCTCGACGGCCAACTCCGCGCCCTCGCCCTCTTCCACCACCCGGCGTCCCGGCGCCGTTCCCGCGCGCAGCGCGAAGTCGCGCAGCAGGTCGCCGCAGAATCCGTGGATGGTGCCGATGCGCGCCGAGTCCACCTCGGCGGCGAGTTCACGGCGCTCGCCCGCACGCAGCGCGGCTCGCAGCTTGCGCTTGAGATCGGCCGCCGCCTGGTTGGTGAAGGTGATGGCCGCAACCTGATCGAACGACAGCGGCGCGGGCACGGGAGACAGCGCAACCCCGTCGACGATCACGGGAACGCCGAGATAGTGGCAGAGTGCCTGCACCACGGTGGTCGTCTTTCCCGAACCGGCGCCGGCGTGTACCAGCAGATGGTTGCCCTGGTCGGTGACCACCGCCACCTGGGCATCGGTAAGCCGAGTCATCGGCCCACCTCCACCGGACCGCCGGGTATGCGGCATACGTCGCGCGCCGGACAGTAGGGCGAGCAGCCGCACGACGGCGCGGGATCGGCGGGCAGCGTGCCGGCTCGCACCTGGGCTATGCGCCGGCCGGCCGCGTCGAGCGCCGCCGCCAACTTCTCCTCGGCGTCGGGCGCATCCTGCACCTCGCCCTTCTTCAGCGGCGCGAGCGAGAGCGAATGGACCGATTCCGGCTTGCGAATGGTGCGGTACTCCATGCGCGCCAGCAGGTCGTCGGGACGCAGTTGCTGCAGCGCGGCGGCGTACAGCGGCACCTGCAGCACCACGCCGTCGTCCCACCCCTTCTTGCTGCCCGCGGCGGGCGTGGAGTACTTGGTGCTCTTGTAGTCGATGGCCGCGATGTACCGCTCGGCGCCCTCCACCCGCTCGTCGACGCCGCGGTCCACACGGTCAATGGAGCCCCGCAAACGGAAATCGACGCCGTCGCCAGTCAGGCGGACGTCGTTGAAGGCGTACTCGCCCTCCACGGCGCCGGTGCGGATCTGCTTCGACGCGTTGGTCCGATTGTTGAACGACTTCTCGTTCCACTCCACCTCGAAGTCCAGGTACCCCTGGAGTTCCGTGGCCAGCTCCCCGAGCGCCACATCGTACAGGGCAACCGGGCCCAGCCACTGCTGGTCGGCCACGGCCGCCTCCCATGCGGCACGCAGCGACGCGGACATGAGTTCGCGTGCCCACGCGAGATCCGTTTCCCGCAGGAACGCCGGCCCTCCCATCCTGTCGCGCGCCGCCGAGAAGAAGCGATCGAGCACGTCGTGCACCAACGACCCGCGCACCGTCGGCTCCATCAGGTCATCGGCGTCGGCCTGCGGATCGAGATGCAGCAGCCGCTGCGCGAACCAGTGCCACCGGCACTTGGCCACCAGCTCCAACTGCGTGGCCGACCAGACGAAGCTCTCGCCGTAGCGCTCGGCGAGCCATTCCTGCAGCGCGGGGTCCTCGATCTCGCCGTTCCACGGGCTCGGCTCCAGTGTGCGCTGCTTCTCGCGTTCGGCCACCTGCCGCGCATGCGACACGGCCGCCGCGTCGCGTGCCACGGGAAATCCGGGCACGAGCGCCTGGTTCGTCGGCATGCGTTCGAGCACGCCGGCCGTGACGAGTTCGTCGTCATCGTCTTCGACGCCATGCGCGCGCGCCAGAGCTGCCGCGGCTTCGTCGGCGAATGCCGACCGGGCCACGTCGCGGCCACCGGCGTCCATCACCGGCCAGCTCAGCGTGAGCACCTCTCGCGCCCCTGCGCACACCACGCGGAACAGCTCGCTTTCGCGGCCGCGCCAGGCGTCGGGGGCATCGAGCGGGAGGCCGGCGGCGATCAGCGCGCGCCGGTCGTCCGCATCCAGAATGCCGCCGGCCACCGAGCGTTGGGGAAACTCCCCGGCCGCGAGGCCGATCACGAATACGTGGTCGAACGCCCGCCAGCCGAGCGACAGCGCTTCGCCCACCGCCACGCCGAAGTCCGTCTCGGGCGGGGTGATGAGGTCTTCGTCCAGCAGCAGCCCGAACCGGCCCGCGAATGCGGCCGCGTCAACGGGCGCGGC
>CAWGJO010000037.1:0-81532 GCA_963822945.1 uncultured Gemmatimonadaceae bacterium
CGCACTCCGTTGGTGGGCATGAACACGATCGACGCGATGAGCGGCATCATCACCGGCGACTGTGCCTGCTGGAAATGTTTTCGCCGATCGCTCACCATAAAACCCACGGCCGCGAACAGCGACGTGTAGAACATGAAGCCGAGCACGAAGAAGAGGAGCAGCGCCACGCCCACGCCCAGGAAGACGCTGGGCATGTGGATGCCGGAGGCGTCGGCCGTCGGGCCGGCCACGGCGTGCACGATCTGCACGCCGAACGACGCGAGGTAGACGGCCGAGAGCACCCACACCGCTACCTGCGTGAGCGCCACGGCGCCGATGCCCAGAATCTTTCCGGCCAGCAGGGCGTCGGGTTTCACGCTCGACACGACCACTTCGGCCACACGGGTCGTCTTCTCCTCGAGCACCCCGCGCAGCATGTTCTGCCCGTAGAGCGCGATCATCATGTAGAGCAGGAAGGCGACGGCGTATCCGAAGATGATGCCGGAGATGCCGCCACCCGACTCGAGTCCCTTGTCGGTGATCTTGTCGGTTCTGAGGTCGAACCTGACCCCGGTGAGTTTGGCGACGCTGTCGGCGTTCATGCCCGCGCGTTCCAGCCGCATGTCGAGCAGCGTCCGCTGCAGGGTGCTCTTCAGCGTCGCGATGTCGGTGAGCGAGGTCGCGTTGCGCCCCGCATAGCGCACGCTGGTCCCGGCCAGGGAGCTGTCGTCGAGCACGAGATAGCCCTGGATGCCGTGGTGCATCACGACCGTGGTGGCGCTGTCGACGGCGGCCTGCAAGTGCGCCGGCGCCACCTGCTCCACCTGCGGCCTGGGGCCGGTGGAATCGGCCTTGACGAGGGCCTGGGCCACCCGCTGGCCGAGGTCCGCGCCCGTGGCGTCGAGCACGAGCACGTTGGCCAGGTTCGACGATGCCCTGGTCCGGCTCGCCAGCAGACTCGGGCCGATGGCGATCGCCGCCAGGAAGATCGGTCCGAGTACCGTGGCGACGATGAACCAGCGCGAGCGCACGCGCTCCAGGTATTCGCGCTTGAAGACGACGAAGACTTTACCCATTGCCACTCATCCCCGGCTCGACGCCCTTGGCGCCAACCCGATCGAGGAAGATCTGGTGCAGTGACGGCTGGATCAGCTCGAAGCGGCTCAGCCGCGCGCCGCCGCCCACCACGCGATGCAACAACTCCTGCGCGTCGGCGCCCGGCGCCAGCTCGATCTCGAAGTACTGATTCTGGTCGTCGAATTTGGCCACCAGGGCCGGGTCCTCGAGCACCGGCATTACGATTCCGCGCCCGTCGCCGTCGAGGGCCAGTGCCACGTTCCGGATGCCGTGCTCCGCCTTCACGTCCGCCACCCGGCCGTCCAGCACCTTCTTGCCCTTGGCGATGATGCACACCGAATCGCAGATGCGTTCGGCGTTGTCCATCATGTGCGTGCTGAAGATGACGGTCTTGCCCGCGTCGCGGAGCGCGATCACGGTGTCCTTCAGCGCCTGGGCGTTGACCGGATCGAGGCCGCTGAACGGCTCGTCGAGGATCACGAGGTCGGGCTCGTGCAGCAGGGTGCCGATGAACTGGACCTTCTGCTGCATGCCGCGCGACAGCTCGTCGATCTTGGCCGCGCCCCAGTCGCGCTCCGCGGTGCGGAGCTGCAGCCGGTCGAGCCACTCGTCGATGCGCTGGTCGGCGGTCTTCGCCTTCACGCCCTTGAGCTGGGCCAGGAACCGCAGCGCGCGGCGCACCTGCATCTTCTTGTAGAGCCCGCGTTCCTCGGGCAGGTAGCCCACCCGGTCGAGCACCTTGCTGCCGCGCGCCGACTGGCCGAGGATGGAGATGGAACCCTCGTCGGGTTCGAGAATGTCGAGCACCATACGGATGGTGGTCGTCTTGCCGGCGCCGTTGGGGCCGAGCAGGCCGTACACCGTTCCGCGCGGCACCTGGAGCGAGAAATCGCTGACCGCGACGTGCTCCTCGTACCGCTTCACGACATTGCGGATGTCGATCGCGAAGTCAGTCATGTCCGGAGGGAAATGGGAAGGGGATCGTTCATTATAGCGCAACGCACCGGGGCCCAGCCATACTTATCAGTCATGCGCAGACTACGCTTCGGTCTCCAGATCGGCCTCGCCGCATTCGCCGTGACGGCGTGCACCACCCGTGAAACGGCACGCACGGCCGCCGGCCGCGACACCGTGGTGGTGTACGCGGCCGCCAGCCTGGCGGCGCCGCTGCGCGCCCTCGCCGATTCCTACGCCGTGCGTACCGGCACGGTTTCGCAGATCGAGATCGGGGGTTCGCTGGAGCACGCCCGCAAGCTCACCG
The DNA here is from genome assembly GCA_963822945.1 of uncultured Gemmatimonadaceae bacterium. Taxonomy (GTDB): domain Bacteria; phylum Gemmatimonadota; class Gemmatimonadetes; order Gemmatimonadales; family Gemmatimonadaceae; genus JAGWRI01. Next base: position 2,318 of record CAWGJO010000037.1, read on the forward strand.
AGCTGCATCGGATTCCCGACGTGCTGGTCCTGGCCGACTACGAGGTGCTCGCCTCGCTGATGCCCAGATACCTGCACTGGTATCTGAGTTCGCCAACAACCGGATGGTCATCGCGTACACCGCCCAGTCGCACGGCGCGCGCCGGATCGACAGTACCAATTGGAGCGGCGTGCTCTCCGAACCCGGGGTGCGCATCGGCCGGCCCGACCCGTCCACCGCGCCGGCCGGCTACCGGGCGCTGCATCATGCTCCAGCTCGCCGAGCGCGACTTCGGCGAACCGGGGCTCGCCGCGCGCGTGCTGGCCAACGCCCCGTCGCGGTTCATCCGCCCCAACGCGTCGGAGCTCGCGGCATTGCTCGACGCCGGCGAGGTGGACTACATCCTGGACTACGAATCGGTGGCGCGCGCCCACCACTTCCGGTTCGTGACCCTCCCCGCCTCGATCGATCTCAGCGATCCCGACAGCGACGGCCACGTACGCGCGGGCCGTCGGTGCGCGTCCGCGGGGCCACCGGCGACACGGTGACGATGCGCGGCCAGCCGATTCTGTACGCCCTGGCCATTCCCGACAGCGCGCCGCATCCCGCCGCGGCGCGCCGATGGGTGGCGGCCTTGCTCGGCCCCGCCGGCACGCGCGATCTGCGCAACGCGTTCGTGGACGTGCTCGCCACGCCGCGGCTCACCGGCACCGGCGCTCCCCCAGAGGTCACCGCGCGTGTCGTCCACTGACGCGGCGCGCCGGCGCGGGCTGCAGCGCGCCTTCACCGTGCTCACGGCGGCTGCGGCGTCGCTGCTCCTGCTCTTCCTCGTGGCGCCGCTGGCCGGCATCGTCGGCGGGTGGGGCGTGGCGGGCATTCGTGCCCTGGGCACCGACGCCGAACTGCGCGCCTCGCTCTGGCTCACCCTGGTGTCGGCCACGCTCGCGACCGTGCTGGGCGCGGCCGGCGGCGTGCCGCTGGCCTACCTGCTGTCGCGGAAGCGATTCCGCGGCCGCGGCCTCGTGGCGGCGCTGCTCGATCTGCCGCTCGTCGTGCCGCACCCGGTGGCCGGCATCGCGTTGTTGCTCGTGCTCGGCGCGCGACACGCCCATGGGCCACGCGATGCTGAAGGCGGGGCTGGAAATCACCGGCTCGACCACCGGCATCGTCTGCGCGATGATGTTCGTGTCGGCGCCGCTGCTGGTGAGCGCGGCGCGCGAGGCGTTCGACCGCGTCGATCCGCGGCTCGAGGCGGTGGCGCGCACGCTGGGCGACACGCCGTGGCGTGCAGCGCGCCGCGTGACGCTCCCGCTGGCGGCGCGCGGCCTGGTGGCCGCCGGCGTCGTGATGTGGGCGCGCGCGATCAGCGAGTTTGGCGCAATCGTCGTGCTGACTTACAATCCGAAGGTGGCGAGCGTGCTCAGCTACGAGCGGTTCACCGCGTTCGGCCTCAAGAGCGCCCTCCCCGTGGCGGCCGTGCTCGTGTTGCTCGCCCTCGTGCCCATCACCGTGCTGCGCACGGTGCACTCGCCCGACTCTCTCCCGGAGCGCCGAGGATGATCCAGTTGGACCGCGTCACCGCCACCGTCGGCGACTTCTCCCTGCGCGACGTGTCCTTCGCCGTCGACCAGGGCACGTACGGCGTGGTGATCGGTCCCGCGGGCTCCGGCAAGACGACGCTGCTCGAGACCATCGGCGGCATCGTGCCGGTGCGGTCGGGCGCGGTGCGGCTGCGAGGCGCCGACGTCACGCGGCAGGCGCCGGAGCTGCGGCGGATCGGGATCGTGTACCAGCACGCGTATCTGTTCCCGCATCTGTCGGTGGCCCGGAACGTGGGGTACGGCACCGACGATCGCGCGATGGCGCGCGAGATGGTCGAGCGCTTCCGCCTGGAGGCATTGCTGGACCGCGACGTGAAGTCGCTGAGCGGCGGCGAGCGGCAGCTCGTGGCGCTGGCCCGCGCGCTGGCCACGCGCCCCGACATCCTCCTGCTCGACGAGCCGTTCGCGGCGCTCGATCCGCGCACCCGGATCATCGTGCGGCGGCAGGTGCGCGCGCTGCACGCCGAGCGCGGCATGACGGTGCTCCACGTGACGCACGACTTCAACGAAGCAGGGCGGTTGGGACACCAGGTGGTGCTGCTCGAGCGCGGCCGCGTGCTCCAGGTGGGGAGTCCCGACGACGTGTTCCGGCGGCCGGTGTCTCCGGCGGTGGCCGAATTCATCGGCGCCGAGAACGTGATTCCGGGCCGCGTGCGCGGCGTGGAGCGGGCGAGTGGGGACGAACGCGTGGTGGAGTTCAGCAGCGGCGGGCTGACGCTGCACGCCGTGAGCGACCTGCCCGACGGCGAGGGACACGCCGTGATCCGCGCCGACGAGATCGCGCTCTCGCCCGAGCGCCGCGAATCGTCGATGCGCAATCAGCTGGACGCGCGGGTCCTCGAAGTCGCGCCGAGCGGCGTGCTCACCCGCGTGACGGTGGATTCCGGCGGCGTGGAGCTGGTGGCCGCGATCACCACCCGGTCGGCGGAGGACCTCGGGCTCGAGCCCGGCCGCGAGGTGGTGGCGGCGCTCAAGGCGACCGCCGTGCATCTGTGTTGAGCGGCTGACGGAGCTGCCGTCGGCCTAGCCGAACAGCGTTCGCGCCCGCTCCACGCCCGCCCCGAGTGCCTCGATATCGGCGGCATCGTTGTACACGTACACGCTGGCCCGTGCCGTGGCCGGCACCTTGAGCCGCCGCATGAGAGGCTGCGCGCAATGGTGACCCGCGCGTACGCAGACGCCGTCCTGGTCGAGAATGGTCGCCAGGTCGTGCGGATGCACGCCCTGCGAGCGTGAAACTCACGACGCCGCTCCGATCCTCGATCGCCGCCGGCCCGTAGATCCTGACGCCCGGGATGCCGCCGAGCGTCTTCTGCGCCAGCGACAGCAGCGCCTGCTCGTGCGTTCGGACGGCGGCCATGCCGATTCCGTCCAGGTAGTCGCACGCCGCCGCGAGGCCCACCGCGCCGGCCACGTTCGGCGTGCCGGCCTCGAACTTGTGCGGGAGCACGTTCCACGTCGTCCGGTCGTCGTACACGAACTCGATCATGTCGCCGCCCATCTGGTAGGGCGGCATGGCCTCCAGGATCTCGCGGCGGCCGGCGAGCACGCCGATCCCCATCGGGCCGCACATCTTGTGCCCGCTGAAGGCGTAGAAGTCCACGTCGAGCGCATCGATGTTCAACGCCAGATGCGGCGCCGCCTGCGCGCCGTCGCACACCACCAGCGCGCCCACGCTCCGGGCGAGCGCCGCGATTTCCGTTACCGGATTGATCGTCCCCAGCGCGTTCGACACGTGGCTGAACGCCACGACGCGGGTCTTCGCGTTCACCAGCCGGCGGAGCTGGGCGACGTCGATCCGCCCGTCGTCGGTCAGCTCGCAGATGATCAGGGTGGCGCCCTGCTCGATGGCCAGCTGCTGCCAGGGCACGAAGTTCGCGTGGTGCTCGAGCCCCGTGATCAGGATCTCGTCGCCCGCCTTCACGTTGGCCCGCCCCCACGCTGTCGCCACCAGGTTCAGCGACTCGGTGGTGCCGCGGGTGAAGATCAGCGTGTCGGCATCCTGCACGCCCACGAACTGCGCCACGCGGCGGCGCGCCCGGTCGTACCGGTCGGTGGAGCGCGCCGACAGGTCGTAGGCCCCGCGGTGCGGGTTGGCGTAGTCGGTCTCGTAGTACTCGCGGATCGCGTCGAGCACGGCGGCCGGCTTCTGCGCCGTGGCCGCGGAGTCCAGGTAGTGCAGCCCGGGATTCCGCGCCAGCAAGGGAAAATCCGCCCGCCGCGAGGCGAAGGCCTTGCCGGCCAGCGCGGCCGCCGCGCGGAGCGTGGTCACGTCACCGCCTCCTCGCTTGCGGACCGGCGCGGCCCGACGAGGATCTTTCCCGCCTCCACGCGCACGTCGTACATCGGCACCGGGTCCACGGCCGGTCCCTTCCGGACGGCGCCCGTCAGGCACTCGAACCGCGCGCCGTGCCAGACGCACTCCACGGTGCCGTCGCGGTGGATCACGCCGTCCGACAGCAGGAACTCGGCGTGCGTGCAGCAGTCGTGCATGGCGGCAATGCGCCCGCCCACGTTCATCAGGCACACCGGATCGCCGGACGACGTGGTGACGCCGAGCAGCCCGCCTTCCGGGAGGTCTTCCACGTCGGCCAGCGGCTCGAACTCGCTCACGCCTGCTCCGTGGTCACCACGGCCGCGGCGTTGTGCTCGTCCAGCGCCGACCGGAGCGCATGCCAGGGCAGGCTGGCGCACTTCACGCGAATCGGAAACTTGGACACGCCGCTCAGTGCCGCCAGCGAACCCAGCGCCTCGCGTTCCTGCTCGATGTCGAGTTTACCCGTCACCAGGTCGTGCATGTGTTCGGCCAGCGCGCGGGCCTCGGCCACCGTCTTGTTCTTGACGGCGGCGGTCATCATGGAGGCCGAGGCCTTGGAGATCGCGCACCCGATGCCCTGGAAGCTCACGTCGGCCACGCGGTCGCCGTCGAGCCGGACCCACAGCGTGATCTGGTCGCCGCAGAGCGGGTTGTTGCCCTCGACTTTGCGATTCGCATCCGGCATGACGCGGAAGTTCCGCGGCTTCCGGTTGTGCTCGAGGATGATTTCCTGGTAGAGCGCGTCGAGGGACATGGGGACGACGGTTGGCAGTCAGCAGTTGGCGGCAGCGCTACACGGCCCCGGTAAACCTAGCCAGACTCATCGCTTCCAGCCCCTCCCGTACGACGTCGTTCTCGATGGTCTCGAGCACGTCCGCCGCGAAGGCGTAGGTCAGGAGCTTGCGGGCTTCCTCGGCCCCCACGCCGCGGCTCTTCATATAGAACAGCGACACATCGTCCAGCCGGCCCACCGTGGCGCCGTGCGTGCACTTCACGTCGTCGGCGAAGATCTCGAGCTGCGGCTTGGTATCGATCTGCGCACGCTCCGAGAGCAGCAGGTTGTTGTTGGTCTGCTTGCCGTCGGTCTTCTGCGCGATCGGATGCACGTACACCTTGCCGTTGAACACGCCGTGCGACTCGCCGTCCAGCACGCCCTTGTACAGCTCGCGGCTGAAGCAGTTGGGCTGCGCGTGCTCGATCCGGGTCTGGTGGTCGCCGTGCTGCGTGCCGTCGAGCATGTAGAGGCCGTTGAGCGTGGCGCCGCACCCCTCGCCGCCGAGCACGGTGCTGATGTTCGTGCGCGACAGGGCGCCGCCGATGGCGAGCGAGAACGAGACGTAGTGGCTGTCCCGCGCCTGCGCGACCTCGGCCGTGCCGACGTGGTACGCCTGGCGTCCCTCGCGCTGCAGCTTGTAGTGGGAGAGCGTCGCGCCCGCCTCCACCACCACCTCGCTCACCGCGTTGGTGAAGTACGGCACGTCGCCAAGTCCCACGTAGCTCTCGATCACGGTCGCGCGCGAATGCCGCCCGGCGACGATCAGGTTGCGTGGGTACGAGACGCCGTTGACGCCGTGGCGGTCGGTGACGAACACCAGGTGGATGGGGTGCTCCAGGACCTGATCCGCGGGCACGTGGATCACGATGCCGTCGTGCACGAAGGCCGTGTTGAGCGCCGTGAACGACTGGCTGTCGGTGCGGGCGATGGTGCCCATCCGCTCGGCCAGCTCCGGCGCTTCGGCCCACGCGCGCGCGAGCGGCAGCACGCGCACGCCCTCGGGCAGCTTTTCGAGGTGCGACAGTTCGGGCGCGAACCGGCCGTTGACGAACACCGCCAGATGCCAGTCGTCGGTGTCCGCGAACAGATAGGGCTCGAGGTCGGTGCGCCGCACATCGCCGCTGACCGCCGTGAACGGCACGAACTGCCGCTCGGCGATCGGTGCCACGCTCGTGAAGTGCCAGTCCTCGTTCTTGGTGGTCGGGAACCCGAGCTGGGTGAACCGCTCCAGTGCCGAACTGCGCAGGGCGCGCACCCACTCCGGCGCCTCGCCGCCACCGTTCGCCGCGAACTTCTGGAACTGCTCCACGTACTGCACCGCGTCCGTCACGCGCCGGCCCCGGCGGGCGCCGCGCCCGTGATCCAATCGTACCCCTTCTCCTCGAGCTCCAGGGCCAGTTCCTTGCCCCCGGACTTCACGATGCGGCCATTGGCCAGCACGTGCACGAAGTCGGGCACGATGTAGTTGAGCAGCCGCTGGTAGTGCGTCACGACGATCGTGGCGTTGTCGGGCCGCTTGAGCTTGTTCACGCCATCGGCCACGATGCGCAGCGCGTCGATGTCGAGCCCCGAGTCGGTCTCGTCGAGGATCGCCAGCTTGGGCTCGAGCACCGCCATCTGCAGGATCTCGTTGCGCTTCTTCTCGCCCCCCGAGAACCCGGCGTTCACCGAGCGGTTGAGCATGCTCGGGTCCATCTCCACCAGTTTGAGCTTCTCGTCCATGATGCCGGCGAACTCGAGCGGATCCACCTCGTCCTCGCCGCGCGCCTTGCGGATCTCGTTGTACGCCGCGCGGAAGAAGTACGCGTTCGACACGCCCGGAATCTCCACCGGGTACTGGAAGGCGAGGAAGATCCCGGCCTGGGCCCGCGCTTCGGGCTCCATCTCCAGCAGGTCGCGCCCGTCGTACTGCACGGTGCCGGCGGTGACCTCGTACGCCGGGTTCCCGGCCAGCACCTGGGCGAGTGTGCTCTTGCCCGACCCGTTGGGGCCCATCACCGCGTGCACCTCGCCCGCGTTCACCGCGAGGTCGATGCCCTTGAGAATCTCTTTATCGCCAACGTTGGCCTTGAGGCCGTGGATTTCTAGCATGGTCGTCCGAGTGTTGACTGTCCGACTGTCTGACAGTCCGACAGTCGGACAGTCTGACAGTCACGGCGTTGTTGGTTACCCGACGCTCCCTTCCAACGTGATCCCCAGGAGCTGTTGCGCTTCCAACGCGAACTCCATCGGCAGCTCCTTGAACACTTCCTTGCAGAAGCCGCTCACGATCATGCTCACCGCCTGCTCGGCGCTGAGCCCGCGCTGCTTGAGGTAGAAGATCTGGTCTTCCCCGATCTTCGACGTGCTGGCCTCGTGCTCCACCTGGGCCGTGTTGTTCTTGACCTCGATGTACGGGAAGGTGTGCGCGCCGCAGCGGTTGCCCACCAGCATCGAGTCGCACTGCGTGTAGTTGCGCGCGCCGGTGGCCTTGGGTGCCACGTACACGCGCCCGCGGTACGAGTTGTTGCCCTGGCCGGCGCTGATGCCCTTGGACACGATGTTGCTCTTCGTGTTCTTGCCCAGGTGCAGCATCTTGGTGCCGGTGTCGGCCTGCTGGTGGTTGTTCACCACGGCCACCGAGTAGAACTCGCCCACCGAGTTGTCGCCCTGCAGGATCACGCTCGGGTACTTCCAGGTGATGGCCGAGCCGGTCTCCACCTGGGTCCACGAGATCTTGGCGTTCTCGAACGCCTTACCCCGCTTGGTGACGAAGTTGTAGATGCCGCCCTTGCCCTCGCTGTCACCGGCGAACCAGTTCTGCACCGTGGAGTACTTGATGGTCGCGCCCTTGAGCGCCACCAGTTCCACCACCGCCGCGTGCAGCTGGTTGGTGTCGCGCTTGGGCGCCGTGCACCCCTCGAGGTAGCTCACGTACGCCCCCTCGTCGGCCACGATCAGCGTGCGCTCGAACTGCCCGGTGTCGGCCGAGTTGATGCGGAAGTACGTGGACAGCTCGATCGGGCAGCGCACCCCCTTGGGCACGTACACGAACGATCCGTCGCTGAACACCGCGGAGTTGAGTGCCGCGAAGAAGTTGTCGCTATAGGGCACCACCGACCCGAGATACTTCTCCACCAGGTCGGGATGATTCTGGACGGCGTCCCCCAGGGAGCAGAAGATGATCCCGTATTCGGAAAGCTGGGCGCGCATCGTCGTGCCCACCGACACGGAGTCGAAGATGGCGTCCACCGCCACGCCGGCCAGCAGCTTCTGCTCCTGCAGCGGAATCCCGAGCTTCGCGTACGTCTTGAGCAGCTCCGGGTCCACCTCGTCCAGCGACTGCTTGGGCTTCACCGACCGGGGCGCCGAGTAGTAGCTCGCCTTCTGGTAGTCGATCGTGTCGTAGTGGACGTTCGGCCAATGCGGCTCCTTCATGGTCTCCCACCGGCGGAAGGCCTTCAGCCGCCAGTTCAGCATGAACTCCGGCTCGTTCTTCTTCTGGGAGATCAGGCGGATCACGTCCTCGTTGAGACCGGGCGGGATGGTGTCCGCCTCGACGTCCGTCACGAAGCCGTACTGGTACTCCTTGCTGACCAGGGTATCGATGGAACTACTCATGCCAACTCCGAAAACGGCGCGATGCGCAAGCCGTTGTGTCGAATAGTCTTGAGTCGTCACGGACCGGGTCGTGCCGGCCGTGGTCCGCGACTGGGAAGTTAGCGCGTTCCGCGCCGCTTCACGATGCTGACAAAATTACTCGGTTTTGGGCGCTGGTCAAAGCGAGTGTCGCCCCAGGCGGTCCAATTGCGCCGCGCGGCCAGCCGGAAATCAAACGGATTGTCGGGTGGATGGGCAACGCCGGGTCCTGGACGTCCGCCAATCGGCCCTCTTGCCGCCGGGCGAATCGCCGGCGGAGTGGCGATCAGCCCGTCAACTCCCGCATCGCCTGGCGGAGCAGCGCGCCCGCCATCTGGACCTTGTAGCCGTTCTTCGACAGCGGCGTCACGTCGTACAGCGCCCGCTCGGCCAGCGAGGCGATCGAGTCGTCGTCCAGGCCCCCCGACGACACGTCTTCCTCCACGGAGGAGTTCACGCGCCAGGGCGCCGGCGCCATGCCGCCCATCACCAGCCGGACCTCCCCCGACTCTCGTCTCGCCCCCGCGATGCTGACCAGGGCGAAGTCCCACGCCTCGCGCTGCATCAGTTTGTAGTAGAACTGCGTCCCGCCCGCCGACTCCGCCGGCACGAGCACCGCGCTCACGAACTCGCCCGGCTCCACCACGGTCTCCCGGTCCACCCGCTCGCCCGGCAGGACGAAGAACTCGTCCACCGGCACCACGCGGGTCGCACCGCGGCGGGCGATCTCCACCGTGGCGGCCAGTGCGGCCAGCGCCACCGCGGGATCGCTGGGGTGCACGGCATGGCATGGGCCCCCGTTCACGACCGCGAGGTACTGATTCTCCCCTTCCAGGGCGGGGCAGCTGTCTCCCCCGTTCTTGTGGCAGGCGATGCCCTGCCGGAAGTACCAGCACCGCGGACGCTGGCAGAGGTTGCCGCCCAGGGTGCCCATCTGCCGCAGGGTGGGCGAACCGACGGCGTCGCACGCCTGTGCCAGGGCGGGCCAGCGTTCGCGAACCACCGGGTGCGCGGCCACGTCGTGCAGCCGGGCCGCGCCGCCGATGCGCAACGAGCCGTCGGGCTGTTCGGTGACGTCGGCCGCGCCCGCGATGCCGCGCAGGTCCACCAGCTCCGCGGGCGCCGCGATGCCCTCCTCGATCGAGACCAGCAGGTCGGTGCCGCCGCCCAGCGGCATCGAGCGCTCGCCGGCGAGCCGGTCCGCGGCGTCGGCGAGTGATGCGGCGCGATGATACGTGAATGGCGTCATGGGGCGCGAACTGAGGGTATCGAGGGATGGCAGCGCTGCACGCCGCTTGCGCGAGTCGCTAGATAGAAGATGGCGGGCGTTCGCTCGCCCGAGCAAGTGAAGAGGTACCGATGCAGACAACGACGTTTGAGTTGGACGTGGCGCGTTGGGAAGCGGCGCCGACGTTCACCGAATGGCTGCCCACGGCGCAGAAGAACGCCGAGCTGTGGCAGGCCGTCTACAAACACGCCACGATTCCCGATGAGTTCGTGGCGCGGGCCAGGCTGCTCGGCGGGCCCTGGCACCTGCTGGTGTTGAGCGCCGACTGGTGCGGCGATGCCGTGAACACCGTGCCGGTGGTGCAGCGGCTCGTGGAGCGGGTGCTCGGAATCGATCTCCGGATCCTCGACCGCGACGCCAACCCCGACATCATGGACGCGCACCTCACCGGGAAGTCGCGTTCGATTCCCGTGGTGATGGCATTCAACGCGCAGTTCAGGGAGTTGGGATGGTGGGGGCCGCGTCCCAGCGAGTTGCAGGCGTGGGTCCTGGGGCCCGGGCGGGCCATGGCGAGCGACGACCGATATCGCGAGACCCGCCGCTGGTACGCGCGGGACCATGGACGCACGACGCTCGATGAAGTGATCTCGATGCTGGAACGGGGAGCGGCCGCGGCCGACGTCTGACGCTGCTCTCGGACCGCCGGAGGCAGAGAACGAAAGAGCGGCGGGCTCAGGGCCCGCCGCTCGCGCATGCTTCACGCCGGAACTGCGTCCGGCCTAATCGACCTGTCCGCCCTTGGCGTGAAAGGTCAAATCGTTGGGCGACTTGTACGTGGTCTTGTGGATGTACGTCGCCATCGTGACGAGCGCCGCAACCAGCAGGATGGTCAGCAACGCGGCTCCCCATCCCTGATTCTTGTTGACTTCGATGTGCCGGTCCTGATGTGCCATGGTTCTTCTTCATCCCTTATGCGTGAGACGACCCAAAGATAACGTTGCCGGTCGCGCGGCGCGAGCGGCAAACCGGCGTCGCGTGCCACCCGACGCTCGTTGCCTTGCCGGGGGGCGGTGCGTCGCTCTCGCAGATATGTCCCGTCCCTCTCGAATTCCCGCGGTGCTGGCCGGCGCGCTTCTGGCCACGGGGTGCCTCCAGAGCCCCGCACCGATCGTGATCCCCGGGCCCGAGGCCGCGCCGGTGGCGTCCCGCGCCCCCGCCGCCGCCGATGCGAACCCCTCGCCGGACGCGGCTGCCGCCCGTCCGGCGGCGAACGATGCGCCCGCGAACTACGCCCTCGGGACGACCGCGGAAGCGATCCTCGCGTCCCACGACCTGCAGCTCCCCGTGGCCGGCGTGTCTCCGGACCAGCTCCAGGACTCGTTCAACTCCCCGCGCGAGGGCAACCGGTTCCACCACGCCATCGACATCATGGCGCCGCGCGGGACGCCGGTGCTGGCGGCCGACGACGGGCGGGTGCTCCGGGTGTCGAGCAACACCCTGGGCGGACTCACGGTCTACACCATCGACCGCAGCGGGCAGTTCGTGTACTACTACGCGCACCTCGAGGGGTACGCCCGCGGCCTCAAGGCCGGCCGGATCGTGTTCAAGGGCGACACCCTCGGCTTCGTGGGCACCACCGGCGACGCGCCCGACAACGCCCCCCACCTGCACTTCCAGATCCTCCGTATGCCGCCCAATGGCAAGTACTGGGAAGGCGATCCCATCGATCCCTTCCCGTTACTTTCCGAGCGTGGCACACGCATCGTCGGCAATCGCTGAACTCCTGAGCCGGGGCATCGCGGTCGTGGGGCGCGGGCGCATGGGCCGCGCGCTCGCCTCCGCGCTTCCGGCGGCCGGCGTTCCGGTGCGCGGTCCGCTGGGCCGTGGCGAGCGGTGCCGGGCCGACACGGTCGTGTTGCTCTGCGTGCCCGACCGCGAGATTGCCGCGGCGGCGGCTGCCGTGGGGGCCGGGTGCCTGGTGGGGCACTGCAGCGGCGCCGCCACGCTCGAGCCGCTTCGCCCGCATGAAGCCTTCTCCCTGCACCCGCTGATGACGGTCGCGTCGGGGCGTCCGGCGGCCTTTGCCGGCGCGGGGTGCGCGATCGCGGGCTCCAGCCACCGGGCACTGGACGTGGCCCGCGGCCTCGCCTCGGCGCTCCGCATGCATGCCGTGGTCGTCGCCGATGCCGATCGTGCGCTGTACCATGCCGCCGCCTCCATGGCTTCCAACTATCTGGTGACGCTGGAGAGCACCGCCGAGCGGCTCGCCGCCGGCGCGGGCGTGCCGCGCGAGTTGCTGGTGCCGCTGGTACGGGCGGCGGTGGAGAACTGGGCCGCGGGCGGGGCGGGGGCGCTCACCGGGCCCATCGCACGCGGGGACCGGGAGACGGTGGCCCGCCAGCGCGCGGCAATCGCCGAACGCGCGCCGGAGTTGCTCCCCCTCTGGGACGCCTTCGTGGAACGCACGGGCGCGCTCGTCCGATCCGACACGCCGAAGGCATGAAGACCGTCCGCACGGTGGCGGAGGTCCGCGCCGCGGTTCGCGACGCGCGCGCGCAGGGGCGAACCGTCGGGTTCGTGCCCACCATGGGCGCCTTTCACGACGGCCACCTGTCGCTCATGCGGCGCGCGCGCCAAGCGTGCGGATTCGTGGTCGTGTCGCTGTTCGTGAACCCCACGCAGTTCAACGAAGCGTCGGACCTCGCCGCCTATCCGCGCGATGAAGCCGGCGACGCCGATATGGCCGCCGCCGAGGGTGTGGATCTGCTCTTCGCGCCCGCCGTGGAGGAGATCTACCCTGCCGGTGACAGCACGACGGTGGCGGTGCACGGCCTCACCGAGATGCTCGAAGGCGCGTCGCGCGGCGCCGGCCACTTCCGCGGCGTGACCACCGTGGTGGCCCGCCTGTTCAACATCGTGCAGCCCGACGTCGCCTTCTTCGGCCAGAAGGACGCGCAGCAGGCGCTGATCGTCCGGCGCATGAGCCGCGATCTGGCGTTCCCGTTGCGCGTGGAGGTGTGTCCGACGGTGCGCGAACCGGACGGTCTGGCCATGTCGAGCCGCAACGTGCGGCTCACCGGCGCCGACCGGCGGAATGCGCTGGCGCTCCGGCACGGGCTCGCCGTGGCCGAGGCGGCCATCGCGGCCGGCGAACGCGACGGTGCGCGTGTAGAAGGGGCGGCCGTGGCGGCGATGCGCGACCGCGGCGTGGAGCCCGAGTATCTTGCGGCGGTGTCCGCCGAGACGCTGCGACCCGTGACTCCCCTTGCCGGCCGCATTCTCGTGGCCGTTGCCGCCCGCGTCGGCCCGGTGCGGCTCATCGACAACGTCATCGTGGAAATTCCCGACGCATGAGCGACTCCCGCTTCGAAGCACTGGCCGCGCTCGCGCGTGAGCGCACCCCCATCGTGATGGTCACGGCGTACGACATCGTTTCGGCGCGCGTGGCCGAGGCCGCCGGCGTGGACATCGTGCTGGTGGGAGACTCGGGCGCCAACGTCGTGCTCGGCTACGAGTCGACGCGCGAGGTGAGCGTGGACGAACTGATCGTGCTGGGTCGCGCGGTGCGGCGCGGCCTGCAGACGCCGTTGCTCGTGTGCGACCTGCCCTTCGGCAGCTACGAGGCGTCCAACGAACTGGCGGTGGCCACCTCGCGGCGCTTCCGCGACGAGGTAGGGTGCGAGGCCGTGAAGATCGAAGGGGGCGGCGTGATCGCCGAACGCGCGCGGGCGGTGATCGAGGCCGGGATTCCGGTGATGGGGCATGTGGGCCTGCTGCCGCAGCACCTGGAACCGGGCACGCCGCCCAAGGCGCAGGGCCGCGGCGTGGACGAAGCGCTGGAGATCGCGCGTTCGGCACGCGAACTCGAGGACGCCGGCTGTTTCTCGATCGTCTTCGAAGCGGTACCCGCCGATGTGGCCAGAGCGATCGCCGCTACCCTCACCGTGCCCACCATCGGCATTGGCGCCGGCGGCGACACCAGCGGGCAGGTGCTCGTGTTCCACGACCTCATGGGGCTCAGCAAGGGGCGAACGGCCCGCTTCGCCAAGCGGTACGCGCAGCTGTTCGATCCGATGGTGAATGCCATGCGCGCGTTCGCCGACGACGTGCGGGCGCGCCGCTATCCCGCGACCGAGCACACCTATCCCGTGGACCCCGTGCAGTTGAAGGCCTTTCTCGCGCGGCTCCCCGACGCGCGGTGAACGTTCGGTGACTCTCACTCTCTCCGCCTCATGGCTCTGAACTCGAAGCAGCGCGCCGAACTGCGCGCCGAAGCGCATCACCTGTCGGCGTCCGTGCACCTGGGCCACCAGGGCGCGACGCCGGCGGTGGTGAAATCCGTGGACGACGCGCTGCGCACGCACGAGCTGGTGAAGGTCCAACTGAACCGCACGGCCGAGGCGACGCCCAAGGACGTGGCCAATCAACTCGCTCAGGCGGTGAAGGCGGACGTGGTGCAGGTCATCGGGCGAACGGCCACGCTCTACCGCGAGAACCCGGAGATCAAGAAGAAGGAAGGCGAGCTGCCGGTGTGGCGGCGGTAGACGCGGTCAGCGTCCCACCGCTTCCAACACCCGCCACGGCGTCAGCGGAATCTCCGGGCACTCCGCTCCGATGGCATCGGCCACGGCGGCCGCGATGGCCGGCGCTACGGGAATGATCGGGGGCTCGGCCAGCCCCTTGGCGCCGGTGTGGTTCGCCACCACGTCCGCCGCGTCGAGAAAGAAGCCCTCGATGTGCGGCAGGTCGGCCATGGTCGGAATCTTGTAGTCGTGCATGGACGGATTCATCTGCAGACCGAGCATGGCGTCCATCACCCGCTCCTCGAACAGGGCGTAGCCCATGCCCTGCAGCACGGCGCCCTCGAGCTGGCTCTCGGCGAGCGTCGGATTGATGATCCGCCCGCTGTCGTGCGCGGCGACGATGCGCACCACCCGCACGCGGCCGGTCTCCACGTCCACCTCGACTTCGGCAAAGTGCGCGCCGAACGCCGAGACGGCGGTCCCGTCGGGGTTCGGACCGCGGCTGCCCTGGCCGATGATCATCACGTCGCCCAGCTTGCCGCACACCTCGGCAAAGGTCATCGACCGCCCGGTGGCCCGCACGGCGATCACGCCGTCCTGCGCGGAGAGTTCGTTGACGCCGGCGTCGAGCATCGCCGCGGCGGCCTCGAACAGGCGGTCGCGCGCCTCTTCGGCGGCCGCGCGCACTGCAGGCCCCACCGACGCCGTGGTGATCGAGCCCCAGGAGTTCGACGCAAAGGGCAGCCGCTCCGTGTCGCCGAGCACCGTGCGCACGTCGTCCACGCGGGCGCCGAGCGTCTCGGCGGCGATCTGCGCCATCACGGTGCGTGATCCGGTGCCCAGGTCCTGGGCGCCGGTGAGCACCTCCACCGTGCCGTCGCGATTGAGGCGCACCGTGGCGTAGGCCGGCGGACCGCCGCCGGCGCCCCAGGTGCCGGCCGCCATGCCGAATCCGCGACGGAAGCGGGGCGCGGACGCGTGCGCCCGCCGCCCTTCGCGCTCGCTCCACCCGAATCGCTCCGCGCCCTGCCGGTAGCATTCGTCCAGGTGCTTGGCGGAGTAGGGGCGCGAGCGCGACTGATCGGCGGTGGCGTAGTTCCGGCGGCGCAGTTCGAGGGGATCGATGTTCAGCTCGCGGGCCAGCGCGTTCATGGCGCTCTCGAGGCCGAACGCGCCCTCGGTGTGTCCCGGCGCGCGGAACGACGCCATCGCCCCGGCGTTCGTGTACACGAAGGTCTCGCTGGTGCGGACGTGCTCGCACGCGTGCAGCTCGTGGTAGATGCGGCCGGGCCCGGCTTCCCAGCCGCCCACGCCCATCGGAATGGTGGCGTCCATGCGGATGGCGGTGAGCGTACCGTCGCGCCGGGCGCCCAGCGTGACGCGCTGCACCGTGGCACTGCGGTTGCCGGCGTCGACCTGCTCGCCGTAGCGGTCGAACACGCAGCGGACCGGGCGGCCGATCTTCCGCGACAGCGCGGCGGCGATGTAGGCCGCGGCCGACGCGCCGTTCTTGGCCCCGAAGCCGCCGCCCATGTAGTCCTTCATCACGCGCACGTTCGTGAGCTTGAGCTCGAACGCCGCCGCCAGGTCGCGGCGCGTCATGAAGATGCCCTGCGTGGACTCCCACACGGTCAGCCGGTCGCCCTCCCACTCGGCCACCGCGCCGTGCGGTTCCAGGGCGGTGTGCAGCGCCACCGGGGTCCGGTACTCGCGGGTGATCGTCACGTCGGCGGCGCGCAGCCCGGCGTCCACGTCGCCGCGCTGGATGATGCGCGGCGAGCGCGGCGACACGTTGCCCCGCGACCGGACCTTGGGCGCGTCTTCGGCGAGTGCCTGGTCGGCGGTGACCACGTGCGGGGCGGGCTCGATGGAGAGCTTCACCGCGGCGGCGGCGGCGCGGGCGGCGCCGAACGTGTCCGCACACACCACGCACAGCGGCTGGCCGGCGTAGCGAATGGTATCGTCGAGCAGTTGGCCGGCATCGGCGCGGATGCCGCGCACGTCGTCCAGGGTGAGCAGTGCGCGCACGCCCGGCATGGCGAGGGCCGCCGAGGCGTCGATGGCGGCCAGGTGCCCCGCCGGCGCGGGCGAGCGGACGATCACCGCGAAGGTCATGCCCGGGCGGTGCAGGTCGGCGGTGAATCGCGCCGCGCCGGTAACCTTCTCCAGGGCGTCCATGCGTGGAACGCGCGTGCCGACGACGTGCAGATCGGCGCCGGCTTTCCAGGGTTCCGGATTGCGGTCCGGGAGTTCGACGATCTTGGTCTCCTCCCGGCCCTCGATCTCGACCTTGGTGGCCACGAAGCGCCGGGCACGCGGCGCTTCCACCGGTGCCGCGTCACGCGGGGCCGGCGCACGCTTGTCAGGCGCCATGGGCCGCCTCCAGTACACGGGCCGCGTCGAGCACGGCCTTCACGATCTTGGGGTAGGCGCCGCAGCGGCAGAGGTTGCCGCTCATCCCGTGCCGCACCTCGGCTTCGGTGGGATGCGGATTCTCGGCCAGGAGCGCCGCCGCCGCCATGATCTGGCCCGGCGTGCAGAAGCCGCATTGCAGCGCGTCGTGCCGGATGAACGCCTCCTGGAGCGCGTGGAGCTGCTCGGGGCGTCCCATGCCCTCGATGGTGGTGACGGCCACTCCGTCGCACGCGGCGGCCAGCGTGAGGCACGCGTACGCGGGCTTGCCGTCGAGCAGGACCGTGCAGGCCCCACATTCTCCCCGCCCGCACACCAGCTTGGTGCCGGTCATGGCCAGCCGGCCGCGGAGGACGCCGAGCAGGGTTTCGGGGCCGGAGACGGCCACCTCGTACGCGTTTCCGTTGATCGTGAGCCGCATGTGCGATGGGTGGCGGAGGGCGGTGGACGGCGGGCCCTGTTGGCTCCGGCCTCAACGATTATCTTAGTCGAACCGCGGTAGCTTCGCAGCCATTTTCGAGGCCCCCATGCCCTACGTGATCACTGAAGCTTGTATCGGCGTCAAGGACCGCGCCTGCGTAGATGTCTGTCCCGTGGACTGCATCTATGAGGGCGAGGATCAGTTGTACATTCACCCCGACGAATGCATCGACTGCGGGGCCTGCGAGCCCGAGTGTCCGGTGACCGCGATCTTCCCCGAGGAAGACGTGCCCGGGAACCTCAAGTCGTACATCGAGAAGAACAAGACCGTCTTCGAGGGCAGCGATCCGCCGGGGCGGCCGCAGCGGCGATGCAGCCCCCACTGCCGATCCCATGCGGCCAGGCGTTCGCGATGGGCAGTCGGTGGTGAGCAGGAACAAACGAGGGGCGGTGCTGGCTGTCGTCGCCGCCGGCATCGCCCTCTCCGTTTCCAGCGGACGGGCCGGTCCCGCCCGCTACGGACAGTCCGACCGCGTCGAGCGCCACATGCTGCCCGCGGTCACCACGGGGCCCCTCGATCCCGCCTTCAGTCCCGACGGCCGGTGGATCGCGTTCTCCATGCGCGGGGACATCTGGAAGATCCCCGCCGGCGGCGGCGAGGCCGTCGCCCTCACGCAGGGGCCGCACTACTACTTCGAGCCCGCGTGGAGCCCGGACGGCAAGCGGCTGGCGCTGACGATGGACCGCGTGGACGGCAACCTCGACATCGGCGTCGTGAGCGCGGATGGCGGCGCGGGTGGAGCGGCTCACCCGCGACCCGCACAAGCGACGTGGAACCCGCGTGGAGCCACGACGGCGGCGGGATCTACTTTGCCAGCGACCGCGGCGGCCCGGCTTCCACGTGTTCCGCCACGATCTGGGCACCCGGCTCGATGACACCGACGGTGCCGCGACCAGTTCCAACCGGCGGTGTCCCCTGATGGAACGCAGCTCGCCTACGTGGCACCGTACGCGGCTACCTCGGCACCGGCGGCATCTGGACGAGGTGCCCCCGGACGGCGGCACGCCGAGGCTCGTGCACTACGAGGAGAGCGAGTACCACACCAAGCCGGCGTGGACGCCAGACGGGCGGGGTCGTTCCTGTACGTGCCGAGGGAGATCGGGGGTTCCAACGACGTGGACATCACCCGGTCGTCGGGTGGAAATCACGGTGCTTCTGGCTCTACGGCCGACGCACTGGATTACGCGAGTTCGCACCCTCGCCGAGTCCCGACGGCACGCGGTTCGCGTTCGTGTCCGACCGCACGGGACCGACGGTGCTCTAACGGCTGGACGCCGGCGGCGGTCCGTTCCCGTCGTGGCACGCCGTGGGCCCATCCGATCGCGACGGTCGCGCGTGGCCACGGGCCGCGTGCACGTGACGGTGGTGGGCGCCGACGGCCCGCGTGCTGCCGGCGCGCATCTACCTGCAGGCATCCGACGGCTGTTCGTACGCGCCCGACGGCGGCTTCCATCGGGTGCTCTCGGCTCTACCGAGACGCACTACTTCGACACGATGGGCCTCGTTCTACGGTCGAGGTGCCGGCGGGGAGACCGCCGTCGAGGCGATGCACGGCTTCGAGTACGAACCCGCCGCGCGCGGTGGGTGGACGTGCCGGCCGGCGGCACGCGCGCCACGACCATTCGTCTGCGGCGGATGGCGAATCTGCCGGCGGCCGGCTGGTATTCGGGCGACACGCACATCCACGATCTGCACCAGGGACGCTGGGGCCTCAGCCACCGGCAGTTCTTCGACGAACTCGTGGCCGAGGACATCCACGTGACCAACGCGCTGATCCACATGGACGGCTACGCGGATCATGGGGCGGTGGAGCGACCTCACCGGGAAACCGAGCCCGCTGTCCACGCGCGACTACATCCTGCAGTACGGCGAGGAGTTCCGGGGATCGCTGGGGCACATCGCGATGCTCGGCATCAACCACTTCGTGCTGCCCTTCGAGTCGGGACTGCCGCATTCGGCGTACGCCCAGCCCGTGCTGGATTACACGTACATCGACTCAACGGTGGCGCAGGGCGGAATGGCCGGGTACGCGCACCCGTACCACGACGCGGTCACGACGCCGGCGTCCGGGGCCAACTCGCTGATCCCCGTGGACGTGGCGCTCGGACGCGGGCAGTTCTACGACGTGTCGTCGGACTACTCCGACGAACTGGCGTCGGACGCGATGTACTTCCGCCTCCTCAACGCCGGCTTCCGCCTGCCCGCCACCGGCGGCACCGACAACTTCAGCGACGTGTGGCGCGATCCGCCGCCGGGCACCGACCGCAGCTACGTGCACGTGCGCGGCCCGCTGACGCTGGCCAACTGGTTCGCGGGCATCCGCGCCGGCCATTCGTATTCGTCCACGGCGCCGCTGATGACGTTCACGGCGAACGGCCGCGAAATGGGCGACGAGATCCGCCTGCCGGCCAACGGGCCTGCCGGCGTGCGCGTGCACGCCGATGCGCGCTCCATCGCGCCGATGGCGGTGCTGGACATCATCGTCAACGGCCGAGTGGTGCAGTCGGTGGCGGCGGGCGACTCGGCGCACCTCGTCTTCGACGGCTCGGTGCCGATGCCCGAGGGCGGGTGGGTGGCCGCGCGCGTCACCGGCCCCGTGTCGCGGTACGTGGGCGACAGCTACGTATTTGCGCAGACGACGCCGGTGTACGTGGTGCGCGGCGGCCATCGATTCACCTCCCCCGACGACGCGCGCTTCCTGGCCGAACTGGTGCGCGACATCTGGACGCGTACCGACCGGACGGCCCAATGGCGCTCTCCCGACGAGCGCGCGCGCTTCCGCGCCGGCATCGCGCGCGCCCGCGGCATCTACGAGCGGATCGCGGATCCGGTGGACACGGTGCCGCTGCTCGACCCGTCGAGCCCGGCGATGCACGAACGCGCACCCGACCACTTCCGCGTCCGCTTCGAGACGACGAGCGGCGATTTCGTGGTGGACGTCCCGCGCGCTTGGTCGCCGCACGGCGCCGACCGGCTGTACGACCTCGTGCGCCACGGCTTCTACGACGACACCCGTATCTCGCGCGTGGTGCCGCACTTCATCGCCCAGTTCGGGCTCAACGGCAGCCCGCGGGTGATCGCCGCCTGGAAGCACGCCACGATTCCCGACGATTCTGTCCGCGCGAGCAACGTGCGCGGCACCTTCGCCTTCGCGATGACAGGACCGAATACGCGGACCACGCAGATCTACATCAATCTCGTGGACAACCGGCGGCTGGACGCGCAGGGATTCTCACCGGTCGGCCGGGTGGTGGAGGGAATGGACGTGGTGGACTCGCTGTATTCGGGCTACGGCGAGCGGGCCGGGGGCGGGGTCAGGGCCGGGAAGCAGGGACCGATCGAGGCCGAGGGGAATAGATGGCTGGATCGGAATTATCCGAGGTTGGATGGGATAATTCGGGCAAGCATCGAAAGGGCGAAAACCGATAAGTAGCGCAGGGCCGATACGACGCAGGGCCGGTACAGCGTAACCACGCTACGACGCAGGGCCGAGACTACGCAGGGCCGGTACGGCGCAGGACCGAAACGGCGCAGGACCGAAACGGCGCAGGACCGGTCAGGCGGGGAATCGGATCCGGGCCTTCGGCCCCCAAACGGCGAATGGATGATGAAGCGTCGCCCGCCCCATCATCCATTCGCTTTTTGCGTGCTTCCCTTTCCCCGCAGTATCGGCCCTGCGTAGTATCGGCCCTGCGTGGTATCGGCCCTGCGCTGTATCGCCGTGTCGTCGCTCAGTAGTACCGCTGCTTCACCACGAACAACACTGCCAACACCGCATACTGCGCGAACGTGCTGATCTCGCTTTTCCATGCCTCGCCCCAGTGGTGCGGCCCCGTCTCGGGCTTGGCGGGCGGACGCGGAATCCAGCGCGGCGTGGCTCGCTTGTAGGCCAGGTACTCGGCGCCGAAGATCGATTCCAGCACGCCTTCCTCGTAGCGCACGATGAGCGTGTACTCCACGGCGAAGAGCACCACGGCCACGGGCAGGAACCAGTACACGCCCGAGATCACCACGAAGCCCATCCAGATCAGGAAGTTCCCGTTGTAGAGCGGATTGCGGGACCAGCCGAAGATGCCGTAGGTCACCAGCCGCTGCACGTCGCGCGACCGGCGGCGGGTGACGGTGCCGGCGGCGGCGACGCCGGCCAGGCGGATCGCCTCACCCACGGCCAGCAGCAGCGCACCCACGAGCCACTGCCTGGCACTCTCTCTGCCGGGCACCAGCAAGGGCACGAGCACGAAGGGCACCGGCAACCAGCCGCGGTTGCGAAATAGGACTGCCCCGATCCGGGCCATGGATCTCCGCTCGGCCGCGGAGAGGGAACTCGGGGCCGGGGGTTGATTCGTGTCAGGGGTCATGAGCGAGGATAATCTAACTCCCGGCGGCGCCCCTACGGCAAATGCGGCGGCGTCGGGGCGGGCGCCGGGTGTCGCGCGCTGGGGTGGGCGTTGCCTGCGCCGGCGCCGAGTGTCGCAAGCTGGGCGGGCGTCGCCTACACTGGCCGTGAGTATCGCGCGCTGGGCCGGTGTGACCTACGCCGGCTGCGGCCACATCGGCATGTCGGTCTTCCAACTGTCGGGCACCGGCACGGGCTTTCCAGACCGGTCGATGGCGACGATCACGAGATTCGCCTCCGCCACGACTTGCCCGGAAGCGAGATTTCGCGCCTCCTGCCGGATCGTGTAGCTGGTGTTCCCCACCTTGAGGATTCCCGACCGGATGGACAGGTCCTCGCCGGGGAGCGTCTGGGCGCGGTACCCGATGTCCACATGGCGGACGACCGGAAACACCGGCTGGCGCACCAGTTCGTGCGCGGTCATCCGGTGGTCGAACAGCGCCCAGCGGGCCCGTTCGAGAAAGCCGAGCATGCTGGCGTGATTCAGGTGTCCCAGCATGTCGCAGTCGGTGGGATAGATGTGGAAGACGACGTCGGGCAGCGGTTCGGTCATCGGGGTCTCGGAGAACGGGGGACGCGTGAGCGGCGGCACCGTGCGCTAGATTGTCGGCAGTTCACCCGAAACCAGGACTGGCGTGGCCCAACCCGAGCCCCACACCCCGCACTTTCTGGACACTCCGGAATCGACGGCGCGGTTCCTGCGCGAGATCTCCACCGCGCGCGAACTGGCCGTCGACACCGAGGGTGCGAGCTTCCACCGCTTCGTGGATCGAATCTACCTCCTGCAGATCTCGACGCGCGACCGGTCGGCGATCATCGACCCGCTGGCGGTGCCGCAGCTGGACGGCCTCGGCGCGCTGATGGAGCGCGAGGACGTGGAGGTCGTCTTCCACGACGCCGACTACGATCTGCGGCTGCTGCGCCAGGACTATGGCTGGGAAGTGGTGCGCGTGTTCGACACGCGCGTGGCCGCGCAGCTCCTGGGCATCCGGGCGTTCGGACTGGCGGCGCTGCTCGATCGCTACTTCGGCGTGAAGCTGGAGAAGAAGTACCAGCGGGCCGACTGGTCGCTGCGCCCGCTCACCCAGGGCATGCTCGACTACGCGGCGCAGGACACGATGCACCTGCTCGACCTGCGCGACCGGATGCGCGACGATCTCGAACGCGCCGGCCGGCTGGCGTGGGCCGAGGAGGAATTCGCGATCGTGCAGAACGTGCGATGGGCGCCGGACGAGGCCGGGCTGGCCTTCCTCCGTATCAAGGGCACGCGCGACCTCAACCGCCGGGAGCTGGCGGTGTTCCGGGAACTCGTGCACTGGCGCGACGGCGTGGCGGCGGAACTCGATCGCGCCACGTTCCGCGTGGTCGGCAACGAGCCCCTGCTCGAACTCGCCCGCCGCCGGCCCACCGCGCGCCAGGAGTTGAGCCACGTGAAGGGCATGCCCCGCGGCATCATCGAGCAGCGCGGCGGCGAGATCCTCGAAGCGATCGCGCGCGGCCAGGCGGTGCCCGAGGCCGAGTTGCCGCGCTTCCCCAAGGCCCGCCGCTGGGAGCGCGACCCCGACTTCGACGTCCGCGTGTCGGCGCTCAAGACGGCACGCGACGCCGTGGCCCAGCGGCTGGACATGGACCCCGGGGTGGTGTGCGCCAAGGATCGCATCGAGGCGGTGGCGCGGCGCAATCCGCTCACGCAGGCGGAGCTGGAAGAGGTGACGGAACTTCGACGGTGGCAGTGCGAAGTGCTGGGCGAGGCGTATCTGGCGGCGCTGAAGCCGCACCGGAAGGCGGGAGAGGAGTCGCCATACAAAGACTAGAAACGGCGATAACTGAGCAACGGCGCAGGACCGATACTACGCAGGACCGGTACGGCGCAGGGCCGATACCACGCAATGCCGATACGGCGGAAAAAAGGAAGCACGCAAACAGCGAATGGGTGATGAAGCGTCCGTACGCCTCATCACCCATTCGCGGTTTCTGGCCGAAGGCCACACCGAATCCCCGCTGCACCGTTGTTGCGTCGTTGCGGTCCTGCGTAGTATCGGCCCTGCGCCGTCTCGGTCCTGCGTAGTTTCGGCCCTGCGCCGTTACTCGGTTCCCGCTTCTTATAGGCCCATGTACGCCCTGACTCTCGGCTCGATCCGCTCCGGGGTCCAGTACGGTTCCCACACCAGATTCATCAGCACGTCCTCCACGCCCGGCATGTTGCGCACCGTGCGCTCCACGTCGTTCATGATCTGCGGGCCGGCCGGACATCCCGGCGAGGTGAGGGTCATGTTGATCACCACCGTGCGGTCTTCCACCAACACGTCGTAGACCAGCCCCAGATCCATGATGTTCAGATTCAACTCGGGGTCCTTCACCTTGCGAAGGGCGAGCTTGATCTGCTCGGTGTTCAGGGCGCCGGTCGGGTCGGCGGGTACTGGTGGCGCGGCGGGAGTGGCGGGTGCGGCGGGATCGTTGGAAGGTGCTGGCGCTTCGGTTCGCGGCTCGTCGGTCATGGTCGCAACATTATCGAATCGAGTGCGAGGGGGAAGCGGGGGGTGGAAACCCGAGCCGTCAGCCGCCCTTCTTGCGGGTGGACAGCGGCTTGGCCGTCGTCTTGCGGTGGGTTGCCTTGTGCCGCGTGCGGCGCGGCACGTGGTTCCAGCCGAGTTGCCGGTCGGTGCGCCACCCCGCCGGCATCGCGATCGGCGCGTCGGGATCGTCCTCGACCGCGAGCACCGCCGCGTCGGCCAGATCGGCGCGCACGTCGGCGATGGCCGTCATGCTGTAGCGGACCTTCGGATCGTACACCCGGTTGGTGAGCAGGATGACGAACATCTGCCGGTCGGGATCGATCCAGATGGACGTGCCGGTGAAGCCGGTGTGGCCGTAGGCGCTGCTGCCCATGAACTGTCCGCACCCGCCGTCGCCGTTGCAGGTGTCCCACCCCAGCGCGCGGGTGCCCGCGTGCGGCGCGCGGGTCGTGAACAGCTTCACCGTGCTGTCGGCCACGATGCGCACGCCGTTGAAGGTGCCGCCGTTCAGCATCATCTGCGCGAAGATGGCCAGGTCGGACGCCGAGCTGAACAGCCCGGCGTGTCCGGCCACGCCGCCCAGCGCGTAGGCGTTGTCGTCGTCCACCTCGCCCTGCAGCGGATGGCCGCGCCGCGACCAGGACTCGGTGGGCGCGATGCGCCCGTCGAGCGATGGGTCGGGGCGGAACTCCGTGTCGTGCATGCCGAGCGGCTCGAAGACGTGCTCGGCCACGAACTGGTCGAGCGGTTCGCCGCTGATGCGCTCGACGATGAAGCCGAGCATGTCGGCGCCGAGGTCCGAATACTCGAACAGCGCGTCCGGGCGGTAGTACAGGTGCGTGGCGATCACCTGCTCGCGTGCCTCGGCCGTGGAATGCGCCGTCTTCCAGAGGTTGCGGCCCGGCGGGAGCCCCGACCGGTGTTCGAGCAGCATGCGGATGGTGACGCGCGCCTTGAGGCCGCCCTTGAACTCCGGGATGTACTTCTGGACCGGGTCGTCGAGGCCGATCTTCCCCTGATCGTACAGCACCATGATCGCCGTGGTGGTGGCGATCACCTTGGTGAGCGAGGCCAGGTCGTAGATCGTGCGGTCGGGCTCCACCGGGGCGCTGTTCCGGCCCCAGGAGAGGTGGCCGAACCCCTCCTCGAGCACCGCGTACCCCTGGCGCCCGACGAAGACGGACGCTCCCGGGTAGGCGCCGGCGCGGATGCCGCTGTTCACCACCTCGTCGATCGCGCTGAGCCGCCGGGCCGACATTCCGACGTCGCTGGGCAGCGCCGGCGGGAGCCCCTCGCCGGGCGTGCGCAACGCCCCGGGATTCCCGGCGGCAAGGCTGAGGGCAGCGAACACCGAGGTCAGGAGCACCAGACGGTGGGGAGTGTGGTGAAGAGTGTGGGGCGAGGCGGGCGAGACGCACCCGAACCCCGGAAATGCGGAGTTCGGGCGGCCGCACAAAGTGCCTCGGCGTAGCGAAACGAGCAAGAGGCAGTGAGCGTCACGCGAACCCCCCGGTCAAAACATATGGTCACCCCGCCCGATGGCGTCCGGGCCAGTAAACCCTTTTCATACGGGGGGCTGACCAATTCCACGAACTCATGAGCGAAGAGCAACTCACCATCCGACGGGCCGTCCAGGGCGATGAAACGGCGATGCGGGCGTTGTGGAGCCGGCACGCGCCGCACATCGACATGGTCGTCCGCCGCCTGGTGGGGCCGGATACCGACACGGCGCAGGACATCGCGCAGGAGGTCTGGATCCAGATCTTCCGCGCCCTGCCCACGTACCGCGGCGATTCCAAGTTCGCCACCTGGGCGCACCGCATCGCCGTGAATCGCACACTCAACGCGCTGCGTCGCACCCGCCGGCTCGCCAAGCTCGAAGTTGACGTGGATACGGAGACCATCGCAGTGACGCCCGACACGGACGGGTCGTTCGTCCTGGCGTCCATCGAGCAGGCGGCGGCGCAGTTGTCGCCGGGCGCACGCACGGTGTTCCTGCTGCACGATGTCGAGGGATATACGCACGAAGAGATCGCCGCCGAGCTCGGCATCACGGCCGGCGGATCGAAATCGCAGTTGTTCAAGGCGCGGGCCAAACTCCGCAGGCTGCTCGCGCATCTGGTCGAGGTACCCGAACACATGGAAGTGGAACATGTCGCACCTGTCTCCTGAACGACTTGCCGCGCTGGCCGATGCAGAGCCCACGGCCCCCGAACTCGCGCACCTGAGCGCGTGTCCGGCGTGCGCCGCCGAACGCGAGGCCCAGCGCGCGCTGCTCGGGCTGGCGGCGGCAGAGCGCGCCAGCATCGGGCTGCCGCTCACCCGCTGGGAATCGCTGTCGCCGGCGCTGTACGACGCGGGGCTCACCACGCAGGGTTCCGGGGCACGCCGGCCGGCGCGCAGCCGCGGCGGACGCGTCTGGCTGCAGGCGGCGGCGGCGGTGTTGTTCGTCGCCGGCGGCACGATGTTCGGACGGTACACGGCCGGCGCCGCCCCGCTCCCGGGGTTCACCGCCGGCGTTGCGCAGGTCTCGCCGGCCACCGATACCATGGCCAGCATCCCCGTCACCTTCCACGACGTGAACCAGGCCCGCGCCGCGCGTACGCGCGCCCAGTCCATCTACCAGAACGCCTCGGCGTTCCTGGCGCAGTATGACACGGCCGCCGCCGGCACCGAGAGCCCGTCGGCAATGCGCACGCGGCTCGCGGCGCTCGACCAGGTGTCGACCGCGATGCGGCAGGCGCTCAACGATGCTCCCTACGATCCGGTCATCAACGACTACTACCTCACCACGCTCGGCCAGCGCGAAGCCACGCTGCGCCAGTTGAACACCGCGCTGCCCGTCGGGCTGCGGGTCAACAGCTTCTGATGCCTGCCATGCTGAACACGATGTACTACTCGATGAAGAAACCCGGCCGCGCGATGGCGCTTGCCCTCGCCCTGGCGCCGCTGGGGGCCGCCTCGGCGCGCGCCCAGCAGAACCAGCACACGGTTCAGGGTGCGTACGCAGGTGTGCGCCAACAGCCAGTGCCTCGACGACACGACGCGCGTGATCGTCTCGCGGTTGATGGACCGAATCGATTCCCTGCAGCACATCTTTCTCGGGCAGCCCATCGCACCCGAGCAGCGCGACAGCATGAAGCAGGAACTCGCGGACATGCTCCGGCACCTGAGCGATCTGCAAAGCAAAGCGGTGGTGTTCGGGCTGCAGCAGGCCGAGGAGGGCATGCGCCAGGCGATGGCCGACCAGGATCCCCGCATCGCCACCTTCCAGGTGGCCCCCCGGATTCCGGACGATGCCGCGCCCAAGGGATGGATCGGCATCACGTTCGTCGGCGCGCCGGTGGAAGAGGTGCGCGACGGCGAGTACTACGTGCGCTTTCTCGACTACCCCGAGGTGGAATCGGTGGAGCCGGCGTCGCCCGCCGAGCGGGCGGGAATCCTGCACGGCGACCTGCTGCTGGCCTTCAACGGACAGGACGTGACCACGCGCGCGATCTCGATGACGCGCCTGCTGCGTCCCGATCACAAGATCGTGGTGCGGCTCGAGCGAAACGGGCGGCCCCACGACTACTCGCTGGTCGTCGTGCGCGCGCCGCAGAGCTACGCGTCGCGCATGGGCGACTTCACGGCGCCCAGGGCGCCGGCCGCCGTGCCCGCGGCGCCGGCCACCCCTGAACCCGCTCGCGCACCACGTGTCGTGTTCTACGGCACGCCGGCGCCACCCGCGGCCGTGGCACCCGCGGGGTCGGGCTTCAGCTTCAACTTCGACGGTGGAGTGGCGGGTGCGGAGTTGAGCACCATCAATTCGGATCTCGCCCGGAATCTCAATCTCGGCGTGGACCACGGGGTGATCGTCCTCAAGGCGCCGGAGGGTACGCCGGCGGCCCGTTCGGGGCTGAGGGCCGGCGACATCATCGTGCAGGCGGCGGGGCAGGACGTGGGGTCGGTGCGTGACTTCCGGCGCGTCCTCGAGCGACACAGCGCCGATGCGAGCGTGGACCTGCAGGTGGTCCGCGACAAGCACACCCGCACCATCAAGTTCAAGAACGACTGACCGCCGCCTGAGCGGCGTTACTCGCGGCCCTCCACGTCGAACAGCGCGCGGAGGGCCGCGCTGTCTTGGGCCGCCAGCGCGCGCACGTGCACCACGGGCGACATGATGCTGCGGGCGTCGTCGGTGTGGGCGAGCCCCAGCAGGTGCCCCACCTCGTGCATCGCCAGCGCGCGCATCGCGTCGCCCGTCACCGGGCGACCGTCGGGGTGTCGCACGGCAAGGGTCACCGACGCGTCGAGCACCCGGCCGGCGGCGTCGCGCACCACGCGCGCGCGCCCGGTCATCGGCTCCTCGAAGCGCTCGCGCCAACCCACGTGCACGGGCGCGTCGGCCGAGTCGTCGGTGAAGTAGAAGTGGACCGACGGCACGATGCCGTTCCACGCGGCGAAGGCGCGCTGCACCTGTGTGGTGTCGTCCGGGCGCCAGCCATCGAGATCGGCGTGCGGCTGAATCCAGACGTAGATCGCGCCGAGGTCCGGCGCTGGCGAGGGGAGTGGGGGTGGGGGGGCCGGTGCGGGTCCCGGTCTCACCGCGCGCGCCAGGCCCGCGCCACCGAGGGCGAGGAGGGCGAGCGCGAGCGAGGTACGGACGGTCCGGGTCACGCTGCAGTTACGCGAGAAACTCCGAAATGGCTGCGAAGAACTCCGCCGGCGCCTCCCAGAACGGAAAGTGGCCGCTGTGCGGCAGCAGCACCCGGCGGGCGCGCGGAATCGTGACCGCCAATTCTTCGGCTACCGCGGGCGACAGCGCGTCGCCGTCGCCGTGCAGCACGAGGGTCGGCGCCTGGATGGCACGCACCCGCTCGCGCCAGTCGTACCCGTCGCGGCGCAACCGCGCGAGCGCGGCGGTGCCGGTGGGGCTCGCCACCTTCGGCATGGGGAAGGTGGCCGCGAACGCCCGGTCCACGAACCACGCCTCGTACGAGGCGCGCAGGTGCGCCAGGTGTACGTCGGGGTCGGGCTCGCCGAGCATCGCATCGGTGATTCCCGACAGCACCGCCCGGTCGGCGTCGTTGGCACGGGCCAGCGCTTGGGCGCGCAGCGGCGCCATCCATGAACTCGTCGGGCCCACCGAGTCCGCCAGCACCAGACGGCGTACCCCGGCCGGATCCTGCGACGCCGCGAGCATTGCGACGCCGCCTCCCCACGAATGCCCCAGCACGTCCCACTGCCTGAGCCCGAGGGCGCGCCGCAGCGCCGGAACGTCGGCCGCATCGTCTTCGATGCGCGACGCCGACGGATCGGCCGGAGCCTCCGATTCACCGCGGCCCCGCTGGTCGTAGAGAATCAACTGGCGGTGCTGAGCCAGCGGCGAGAGCGCGGGCCAGAGCATGGCGTGATCCACGATCAGCCCGCCGTTCACGCACAGCAGCGGAGGCGCGCCGTCCACCGGCGGCGAGGTGAACACCGCGAACGCCAGTCCGCGCGCACGCACCGTCTGGCGTTCCAGATGGGGCGCGCGGGGAATGGTGCGGCGAAAGGCGAAGAAGCGTTGGCGGGCAGACGTCACGCCGCGAAAGCTATCGCGGCGGCTCCCGCACGGCGGCCAGACGAACTTCCCTAGGCTGGACCGCCGGCGGTGCCCATGTCAAGGCAGGTCAGATTCCGAAGTTGACGAACTGCCCGAATCCCGCGAAGAAGTGCGACAGGATGGTGAAGCGGCCGGTGAACAGCAGCACGCCGAGTACCACCATCAACGTGCCGGCGGTGAGTTCGATGGGCCGCAGCCAGCGCCGGAGCCGCTGCGCGCCGGCCAGGTACCAGTTGAATGCCACGGCGGCCACGAAGAACGGCACGCCGAGCCCCAGCGCGTACGCCCCGAGCAGCAGCATGCCGCGCACCATGGTGGTCGTGGTGCCGGCGTACAACAGGATCGAGGCGAGCACCGGCCCCACGCACGGCGTCCACCCCGCGCCGAACGCCACGCCCACGAGCACCGAGCCCACCAGCCCGGCAGGCTTGGACGAGAGCTGCACCCGACGCTCCCGCATGAGCGCCGGCAGCTTGAGAACGCCCACCATGTACAGGCCGAACAGCGCGATCACCACGCCGCCGAGTTGCTGCAGCAGCGGCAGCGAACGGCGCAGCGTGGCCCCGATGGCAGTGGCGCCGGCGCCGAGCGCCACGAACAGCAGCGTGAATCCGAAGATGAACAGCGCCGCGTGCAGTGCCGCGCGCCGGCGGGCGGCGTCGCGTCCCTTGGCCCCAAGTTCATCCAGCGTCATGCCGGTGATGAAGGTGACGTAACTGGGCACCAGCGGCAGCACGCACGGCGAGGCGAACGAGACCAGCCCCGCCGCGAAGGCCAGCCCCAGTGACACGGTGGCGGCGTCGCTCATCGAACGCCCAGCGGCGGGGTCACCGGCGCCGGCTCATCGAGTAGATGCTTTACCGCCTGGTCGAGCGCGATGGCCGTGAAAACGCCCTGCACCTGATTCCGCACGCGTCCCTGCCGGTCGATGAGGAACGACGTGGGCAGCAGGTTCACGTTGCCGAAGGTCTGCACCACCGGCGCCGACGCCATGGCGACCGGATAGGTGATGTGGTGCTCGGCCAGGAACTGCTGCACGGGGGCGGTGCCGTCGGCGTCCATGGCCACGCCGAGCACCACGAAGCCGCGGTTCTTGTTGAGTTCGTAGACGGACTCGAACCCCGGCATCTCGAGCCGGCAGGGCGGGCACCAGGTGGCCCAGAAGTTCAGGAGCACCACCTTGCCCTTGAGCTGGTCGCTGGTGACGACGTTGCCGTCGAGGGTGGTGAGCTGGAAGGCGGGGCCGGCGGCGCTGGCGTTGGGTGAGGAGGCCACCCCCACCGCGGCTGCGGCCTGAGGCCAGATGCGGTATCCGACGAAGGCGGCCAGGGCGACCCAGAAGAGGGCCTGCCAGCGGAAGCGCTTGAGCATTCGAGGAATCGACATGACTATAGTCGTGAGTGGTTATATGGTAATGTTATCGCCTTCATCGATCGGGGCAAGCCTCGGGTGCGGGCCGGGCGGAGGCCCCTCCCGCCCCGGTTTCCGGGCCAAACGGCCGGGCTCGGGGGCCTCAGGTGACCAACGACGGGTCAACCGCCTATCTTCATTAATCGTTCCCGGGCCCGCCCGGGCCGACTATCGTATCCGTTGCAACAACACCGGCTTCCAAGCCTGGCTGGCCGTCGCCGCCGGCGCGGAGCGTTGCGGTCGAGGAGCATATGGCAAGCACCAACGCAGAGATCACCGGGTTGGCAGGATCGCTCACCCCCGAAGACATCCTGAACGACTACCGGATCGCCTGGCGGAGCCGTCAGGTGAGCCTGCTGGCCCGCGGCGAAGTGATGTTGGGCCGCGCGATGTTCGGCATCTTCGGGGACGGTAAAGAGGTCGCGCAGGTTGCCCTGGCCCGGGCATTCCGGAATGGGGACTTCCGCTCCGGCTACTATCGCGACCAGACGCTGATGATGGCGCTGGGCCTGCTCACGGTGCAGGAGTTCTTCGCCCAGCTCTACGCCCATACCGATGTCGAGGCCGATCCCGCCTCGGCCGGCCGGGGGATGAACGCGCACTTCGGGACCCGCACGCTCGACGCCGAGGGGCGGTGGGTGAACCTGCTGGAATCGGCGCAGTCAGCGGCCGACAGCTCGCCCACCGGCTCGCAGATGCCGCGGCTCTTGGGGCTGGCCTACGCCTCCAAGCTCTATCGCGAGCTGCCGGGGCTGCACGATTTCACGGATTTCTCGCGCAACGGCGATGAGGTGGCCTTCGGCACCATCGGCAACGCGTCGTGCGCCGAAGGGGTGTTCTGGGAGACGGTGAACGCGGCGGGAGTGCTGCAGGTGCCGATGCTGCTCTCCATCTGGGACGACGGCTACGGCATCTCGGTGCCCAACGACCTACAGGTCACCAAGTCCGACATCGGCGCGCTGCTCGAAGGCTTCCGCCGGTCCCCCGGCAAGAAGCAGCTCGGCTTCGAGATCGCCAAGGTGCGCGGGTGGGATTACGCGGCGCTCGTCGAGACCTACCAGCGCGTGGCCGATCTCGTTCGCCACGAGCACGTGCCGGCGGTGGTGCACGTTACCGAACTCACGCAGCCGCAGGGCCACTCCACCTCGGGCAGCCACGAGCGCTACAAGTCCAAGAAGCGGCTCCAGTGGGAAAAGGAGCACGACGGGCTGGTGAAGCTGCGCCAGTGGATGATCGACAACGAGATCGCCACGGCCGAAGAACTCGACGCGCTGCAGGACGAGGAGAAGGCGGCGGTGCTCGCCGGGCGCGACGAAGCGTGGGCCGCGTACGAAGAGCCGATCCGCGCCGAGGCGCAGGGTGTCATCGAACTGCTGAACGCCGCGGCGGCCGCCGCGAGTGAGGGAACGCGGCCGCGCGTCGAAGCGTTGCGCGACGAATTGGCGCGCCGGAAGGATCCGCTCCGCCGCGACGTCGCCGTGGCGGCCCGCCGGGCACTGGCCGCGGTGCGCGCCGAGGGCGACGCGGTGGCCGGTTCGCTGGCGCAGTGGATGGAGGAGCAGAAGCCGCTCAACGACGATCGCTATCACACGCACCTCTACGCCGAAGGCGACGACTCGGCGCTCCGCGTGGCGGTGGAAGCGCCCGAGTACGCCGACGACGCGTCAGAGGTGGACGGGTTCAGGGTGGTGAACGCCTGCTTCGACGCGGCGCTCGCGCGCGACCCGCGCGTCATCGCCTTCGGCGAGGACGTGGGCAAGTTGGGCGACGTGAACCAGGGCTTCGCCGACCTGCAGGCCAAGTACGGCGAGCTGCGGGTGGGCGACACCGGCATCCGCGAGGCCACCATCGTCGGCCAGGCCATCGGCATGGCGACGCGGGGGCTGCGGCCGATTGCCGAGATCCAGTACATCGACTACCTGCTGTATGCGCTGCAGGTCCTGTCGGACGACCTGGCGACGCTTCGCTACCGCACCGCAGGCGGGCAGAAGGCGCCCGTGATCGTGCGGACGCGCGGGCACCGGCTGGTGGGCATCTGGCACTCGGGCTCGCCCATGGGGATGATCATCAACTCGCTGCGCGGCGTGCACGTGCTGGTGCCGCGCGACATGACGCGGGCGGCGGGGTTCTACAACACGCTGCTGCAGTCGGGCGATCCCGGGCTCGTGGTCGAGGTGCTGAACGCGTACCGCGTGAAGGAACGGATGCCGAGCAACATCGGCACGATGACCGTGCCGCTCGGCGTACCCGAGGTGCTGCGCGAGGGCACCGACGCGACGATCGTGACCTACGGGGCCTGCTGCCCGGTGGCGCTCGAGGCGGCGCGGTTGCTGCATGAGAACGCGGGCATCGAGGCGGAAGTGATCGACGTGCAGTCGCTGCTCCCGTTCGACGTGAACGGCATGATCCTGGAGTCGCTGAAGAAGACGAACCGCGTGCTCTTCCTGGACGAGGATGTGCCCGGCGGGGCCAGTGCCTACATGATGCGCGAAGTGCTGGAGCGTCAGGGCGGCTTCTACTGGCTCGACGCCACGCCGCGCACGCTCACTGCAGCGGCACACCGGCCGGCCTACGGTCGCGACGGGGACTACTGGTCCAAGCCCGGTGT
Organism: uncultured Gemmatimonadaceae bacterium; assembly: GCA_963822945.1. Lineage (GTDB taxonomy): Bacteria > Gemmatimonadota > Gemmatimonadetes > Gemmatimonadales > Gemmatimonadaceae > JAGWRI01. The sequence continues at coordinate 35,769 of CAWGJO010000037.1, forward strand.
GGAGGACGTGTACGAGGCGGTGTTCGGCCTGGTCGGGGAGTAGACTGAAACCTCGGCCCACGACGGCCCGTTGGGAGAACGTCGGCGCGGATCAGTTCCGTGCCGGCGTTTTTCATATCTTCGTGCGCCGTGGAGCCCATCGTCGGCCGCGGTTCAAACCGGGAGGCCGCGTCCGCTGTCTCAGGACTTCCGCGGTCCCGGCACATCCACCAGGCCGTCGAGGCACTCGACCCGAACACCAACACCCCTCACCAGGACCCCAGTCATGCTCGGTTACAACGTCGCGCTGTTCGTCCACTTGATGGCGCTGCTCTCGGCCACCGCTGCCTCCGCCATCGTCCATTTTGCGGCGCACCGGCGCGCCGCCGCACCGACGCTGCGTGAGGCGATGGACTGGGGGCGGCTGATCGCCACCACGTCGCGCGTGTTCCCGATCGCGGTGGTCGCGCTCATCCTGACCGGCGGGTACATGGTGGGAGCCCACTGGAGCTGGCAGGCCGGCTGGGCGCAGGCGGGAATCGGCGGCGCGGTCGTGCTGCTGGTCGTCGGGGCAGTGATCGGCAAGCGCGGTGCCGCCGAGGCGAAGCGGAACGTCGCCCGGCTGCAGCAGGCCGGGCACAACCTGCCCAACGACGGCGCGCCCGATCGCGTAGCCGCGGTGCTGGGCGACATGAATACCTGGCTGGCGCTTTCGATCGTGCTCGTGATGACGGTCAAGCCGGCGCTGCCGGGGTCGCTGACGCTCCTGGCAATCGGGGGGGCCATCGGCGCCATGCGCGGCGCGCGCCGGCGTCGCGTGCCGGAGGCAGTGTCTGCGGACGTGAAGGCCGAAGCGGCCTGACGCCCGAGCGCGTTGGCGCGAAGGACTGGAAGCCTTCGCGCCAACGACCCACGCCTAGTCGGCGCGCAGCGCGATCACAGGATCCACCTTCACCGCACGCATGGCCGGAATGCCCGTCGCGGCCACGGCCACGACCACCATGGTGCACGCCGCGGCGGCAAACACCGTCAGGTTGCCGGCCCCGACCGAGAACAGCATCGCCGACACCACGCGCCCCAGCGCCGCGGCGCCGACGAGTCCCACGGCCAGCCCGCCCAGGAGCAGTACGCCGGCCTGCGAGGCGATCACGCGCAGCACGTCGGACCGCCGCGCGCCCAGGGCAATGCGCACGCCGATCTCCTTGGTGCGTTGCGCCACGGAGTAGGCGATGACGCCGTAGAGGCCGATCGCGGCAAGGAACAGCGCCACGCCGGCCAGCATGCCGAGCATCTGCGCCGCGGCCTGCTGTCCGCGGAGCGGACCGGAGATGTAGTCGGCGAGCGGCATGGTGTTGTATACCGGCACCGTGGGGTCGGCGGACTTCACCGCCGACGCGATGATGCTCGTGGCCTGCGCGGCGGGTTCGGCCGACCGCACCACGAAGGTGTAGCCGTACTCGGGCCGATACACCTGGCGCACGGGCACGTAGAAGTACGGGGTGGGAGGATCGGTGAGACGGAAGTTCTTCACGTCCCCGGCCACGCCCACGATGGTGAACCACCGCCCCCACCCGTGCACCTTCACGCCCAGCGGCGCCCGGCCGTGCAGGAAGCGGTCGACGAACGCCCGGTTCACGATCATCACCGGTGTGTGCGTGGAGTCGTCGTCCTGCCGGAAGTCGCGGCCGGCGACGAGCGGAATCTTCATCGCGCCGAAGTAGCCGGGCCCGATGGCCGCGCGATGGATCTTCATGTTCTCGCCGGTCTGTGGCGCATAGCCTTCCACCCGCAGGTCCTCCCACGATCCCTCGTCCACGCTCAGCGGTACGTGGTCGGTGTAGCTCACGGCCGAGATGCCCGGCTGACGGCGGATGTCGTCGGATACGTTGCGCAGGAACGCGTCGGCGGCGGCCGAATCGTACCCGGCGAGCGTGAGGCTCACCGAGCCGATGGCCACGTGGTCTGCCGAGAACCCGGGCGAGACGGCGCGGGTCTGGCGGAAGCTGCTGTAGAACAGTCCGGCGCCCACCAGCGACACCACCGCCAACGCCATCTCGGCGGCCACGAGCACGCCGCGAAGGCGCGTGGCGTGCACCCCGCCGCCCACGGCGGCGCGGCCGCCGGCGTTGAGCGCGTCGCCCACCCGTTCGCGCGAGCCGTGCAGCGCCGGCGCGATGCCCGGCCACGAGCGTCACGGCCGCGGCCAGCGCAGCCGTGAAGCCGAGCACGCCCAGATCCACGTGCGGATCGAGCAGCGACGGGACGGAGAACGCGGGCACGAGCCAGCGCAGCGACCGCGCGAGCCAGACCGTGCACAGCAATCCCAGCGCCGAGCCGGCCACGGCGAGGATGGAGGCCTCGGTGAGCAGCTGCCGTACGAGTCGCCGTCGCGGCGCGCCAAGGGCCAACCGGAGTCCGAATTCGCGCCGGCGGCCCGTGGCGCGGGCCAGCAGCAGGTTGGCCATGTTGGCGCAGGCGATGAGCAGCACCAGCCCGCACGCACCGAGCAGCACGACGAGTGGCGCGCGCAGCGTGTCCTGCATGCCGAAGTGCGATTCCCACAGCGGCAGCAGTTGGCCGCCCATGCCCTCGCTCACGGCGCCGTTGGCCCGCGCCATGAACGCGCCGAACTGACGCACCTCGTTGCGGGCGATGGCGGGCGCGACGCGGGGCGAGATGCGCGCCAGCACGCGGAACATGCGCGTGCCGCGATCGCGGAGCATCCATCCGCCGGTGGGCACGATCTGGCCGAGCGTGGTGGCCGGAATCCAGAGCTGGAACTCCTGGCCCGCCATGCGACCCGTGGAACGCGGGCGGCGCCACGCCGATGATGGTGAACGGATAGCGGTTGATCTGCACCACGCTGCCGATGGCCGAGCGGTCGCCGTGCCAGCGCGTCTTCCAGTAGTCGTAGCTGATGACGGCCTCGGGCGCCGCGCCCTGTGCGTCGTCCAGCTTGGCCGGGAAGAACCGGCCCACGGCCGGCCGCACCTGGAGCACGTCGAAGAAGTTGGCCGAGACGAGCTCGCCCCAGCGGCGCTCGGTATGATCGGCGTCGCCCAGGGCGAGCGAGGTGGGATACGCGGCGGCCAGGCCGTCGAACGACTTGAGGTACCGGCGGTAGTCGCGGTAGTCGAGCCATGAGGTGCCCACCGCACTTCCGGAGGCCGTCGTCGATTCCAGCGCCCACACGCGCCCCGGATTGCCGGCTCCCGGCAGCGGGTCGAGCAGGATGGCGCGCGTCCAGCTGAACACGGTGGTCGTGGCGGCGATGCCGATGGCGAGCGTGACGACGATGACCGCGGTGAGCGCCGGCGCGCGACGCAGTTGGCGCAGCGCGTACCGGGCGTCCATGAGGAACGACTCGAAGGTGGGCCACTGCCAGGGGTCGCGGGCCTCCTCCTTGAGCCGCGTGACGTTGCCGAACGCGCGATGCGCGGCGGCGGTGGCGTCGGCGCGCGACATGCCCTGCGCGACGAGTTCGTCGATGCGCTCTTCGAGATGCGCCTGCATCTCGCGCGCCAGATCGTCGTAGATGCGCCGGCGGCGGAACAGTCGATCGATCCAGGTCATGCGTCCCCCAGCGCGAGCACGAGGTTGATGCCCTCGAACATCCGCGTGAAGCTCGACACCTGTGCGCCGAGGTGTTTGGCGCCGGCAGGCGTGAGGCGGTAAATGCGCACGCGCCGGTTGTTGGCCGATACGCCCCACGCCGCGTCCACCAGGCCTTCCTTGAGCAGACGCTGGAGCGCGGGATAGAGGGATCCCTCTTCCACCTGGAGCAGGTTGTTGGACGCCTGCTGGATGCGTTGCACGAGCGCGTAGCCGTGCATCGGCTCTTGCTTGAGCAGGCGCAGGACCATCATCTCCAGCGCGCCGGGAAACAGATCGCGTGATTTGGAAGCGGGCATGTCGTGGTCCGGGAATTGGTCGCGGCAAGATCAGATGACACTTGGTTCCTCAATGCCTAGACCAAAATAGTATCGATCCGCCGACGGCGTCAAGCGCCACCGGTCGAGGTGTTGCCGGAGTGGCACTCCGCGAACGTCGCGAATCGCTGGGCGGCTCCCGTGTGGCTGCGGGGCAGGCACCGGTGCGGAAAATGCCTACGGACCGTAGGGCGGCTGCCTCTGTCCCTTCCCCGAGCCGACCCGCTATTTGATGCCCGGAGGTCCCTCCCCATGCGCCAAATCGCCGAGACGTTCAAGGCACTGTCCGACGAAGTTCCCATCGAGATCATGACCCTCCTCTTCCGCCACGGCGAGTTGTGTCTGTGCGACGTGGAGGCGATTCTGGCGCCGCCGGAATCCGAAGCAACCCGTCACCTGCATGCGCTCTGCGCCGCCGGATTGCTGGAGGAACGCGGCGAGGGCTTCTGGGCGCACTATCGCATACCCCCCCGACCCTCACCGGACTCGCGAGTCGTGCTCGACGCATTGCGCGCCCTGGTCACGGACGCGCGCGCGGCCGACCTCAATGCCCGGTACGAGCGTTGGATGGCGGAGAAGGAGTTCGCGGGCCTGGTGATGCCCGGCGAGTGCTGCCACCGGGCTCGCGAGACGAACGCGTAACGCGCGAAGTCGGTCTCCCAGATCACCCGAAGGCAACACGCGGTTCTCCGCCGCCGATCCGCGCGGCCGGGTCCCATTCAGCCGCGCCTGTTGAGCCGACGCAAGCCGCGGGACGGTTGCGGACGGCGCCGTTCCGATGCAGCATCCACGCGATCGGCCCCCGCACGCCATTTCATTGGAGAGTCCCGTCATGAAGGCGCCCGCCGCCATTGCCGTCCTGTTGCTCGTCTGCGCCGCCGCCCCGGCCACTGCGCAGGGTACCAAGCCCCGTCCCGAAGACACCGAGGTCTGGAAGCCCGTCCCCCGCGTCGTCACGCCGGGCCGCACGGATCTCGATGCGCCATCCGACGCAGTCGTCCTCTTCAACGGCCACGACGAGAGCCAGTGGGTGGATGTGCGCGATCACTCGCCCGCCAAGTGGGACGTGCACGACGGCATCCTCACGGTGAACAAGCACGCCGGGAACATCGAGACCAAGCGCTCGTTCACCAACTACCAGTTGCACCTCGAGTGGCGTGTGCCCGAGGGGATCACCGGTTCCGGGCAGGCGCGCGGCAACAGCGGTGTCTTTCTCGCGTCCACCGGGCCGGGCGACGACGGCTACGAGATCCAGGTGCTCGACTCGTACGACAACGCCACGTACGTGAACGGACAGGCGGCGGCGATCTACAAACAGTACCCGCCGCTGGTGAACGCCATGCGCAAGCCGGGCCAGTGGAACGTGTACGACATCATCTGGACGGCGCCCACGTTCAAGGCCGACGGCTCGCTGGACACGCCGGCGTACGTGACCGCGTTCCAGAACGGCGTGCTGGTGCAGGACCACGTGCCCCTGTTGGGACCCACGCTCTACATCGGCAAGCCGTCGTACAAGGCGCACGGGCCGGAACCAATCAAGCTGCAGGCGCACGGCGATCCGAGCGCGCCGATCAGCTTCCGCAACATCTGGGTGCGGCCGCTGCCCGACAAACCGCAGGTGCACGTGCCGTAGCTCACTGACGAAACGCCGGGCCGGTACTAGTTCCGGGGGCGGTCTTTTCGGGCACCGGGGCGGACGCGCGTCACCTCGCCCGACGCTCGCTCGTCATCCTCGCGTCTATGCTGAAGCAGAAGCTGAGGGCCCTCGTCTTCCCCGAGGGCGTCCTGCTCGCCGCCGTGGTGGCGCTGGTCCATTGGGGTGCGGCGGATCCCTCGGCGGCGCCCATCGTCCGGGCCTACCCCATCGTCGTCCTCGTCGCGGGCACGCTGCTCGCCTGGCGCTTCCGGCGCGGGCGTCTGGTGGTGGCGCTCGCCGCGCTCGTGCTCGCCGATGGCGCCATGCTCCGCCTCACCCCGCTCGCTCCGGAGGCGGTGCACGCCGCGCCGGCCGTGGTGCGGGCGGTGGCAATCCTGCTCCCCTTCACGTTCGCGATCCTGGCATTTCTCGGGGAACGCGGGCTGTTCACGAAGCCGGGGCTGCGCCGGCTCGCCATGCTCGCCCTCCCGGCGGCGATGGTGGTGGGCGTGTGGGTGGCCTCCGACGCCTACCCGCAGCGTACCGCGCGCGTGGTCGACTTCGCGATCCTCCCGCCGCAGTCGGTGGCCTGGCTGCCCCTCGGGCAGATCGCGACCCTGGGCGCGCTGCTGGCCGTTGCCGCGCTCGTGGTGCGCACGCTGTGGCGCCCCGACTTCGAGAGCCGGGGATTCCTCTGGGCAGCGGTGGGGAGCGTCATCGCCGCGAGCGTGGTCGCGGCGGGCGGGCAGACCACGTTGTACCTGGCCAACGCGGGGCTCGTGCTCGTGGTCGCCACCGTCGAGGCCGCCTACACCATGGCGTACCACGACGAACTCACCGGCCTGCCGGCCCGCCGCGCGCTGCGCGACGAGCTGATGCAGATGAACGGCACGTACACGATTGCCATGGTCGACGTGGATCACTTCAAGCGCTTCAACGACGACCACGGCCACGCCGCCGGCGACCAGGTGCTGCGTCTCGTAGCAGCCTGTCTCGGCCGCGTGGGCGGTGGGCGCGCCTACCGGTACGGAGGTGAGGAGTTCGCCGTGCTGTTTCGCGGCAAGAACGTCATCGAGAGCGCACCGTATCTGGAGAAGCTGCGCGAGTCGGTGGCCGAGTCGGCATTCATGGTTCGTGGGCCCGGACGCCCCCGCCGCAAGCCGAAGTCGGGGCGCGCCCGTGCGTCGAAGACCCGTCGCGTCGTGGTCACGGTGAGCATCGGTGCGGCCCACTCGCGCGGCACCGCCGCGCCCTCCGACGTGCTCAAGGCGGCGGACAAGGCCCTCTACCGGGCGAAGGAGGGCGGGCGCAATCGCGTGGAGTGGTGAGCGCGCCCCCCGATTCGCCTGCAGGGCATGGTCCGAACGCCGCGGTGTGGTCGAAAATCAAGGTATGATACGCGACCCCGTGGCTACGGCCGGGCTCTTGCCGGCCGCCGCTATTCCGCCCGCAGCACGGCGTTCGGGTTCACCCGCGTCGCCCGGCGCGCCGGCAGCAGACAGGCCAGCGTGGCGGCGAGCAGCACCGCGCCCGCCGCCGTACCGAGGGGCAGCGCATTGTGGGCGCCGATGCCGTAGAGCAGGCTCTGCAACAGGCGACCGCCGGCCAGCGCAGCGACCAGTCCCACCAGCGTCCCCAGCCCCACGGGCGCCAGGGCCTGGCGGGCGATCAACCCGCGAATGGCACCGGCCGGCGCGCCGAGCGCGAGCCGGATCGCCAATTCCTTGCGGCGCTGCGCCACGTTGTGGGCCACCAGCGCGTACACCCCGATTGCAGCGAGCAGCAGCGCCAGACCGGCAAAGGTCAGGAGCAGCGTGAACTGATAGCGCTGCGGCGCCGTCGCCGTGTTCCGCAGCGCGTCCAGGGGCCCGATCTCGGGAATCGGCGCGTTCGGCGCCAGCTTCCAAACCGCCGCGCGCAGCGGGCCCGCGATCGCGCTCACCGGGAGGGAGGTCCGCAGCACCAGGGAGAACGAGCCGGGATCCCAGTTCCAGTATGGCTCATACAGCACCGGAGGCGCGGCCGAGGTGAGGGTGCCGTCCAGGACGTCGGCCGCCACGCCCACGATCTCCGCCGTCGCATCGTTGACCACGATGGGCTGCCCCACCAGGGTGCGCGGGTCGCGGCCCGGCCAGAGCATCCGTGCCGTCGCCGCGGATATGACCACCGTCTGGTGCATTCGCTGCCTGGCGGAGTCGGACTTGGGGGGCCAGCCCGCCGGTCGGTCGCTCTCGCGGAAATCCCGCCCCGCGATCATCGGAATCTTCATCGTCGCGAAGTACCGGCCGCCGATGAATCGCACATTCACACCGGGCTGCTGCCCCGTGGGATATCGCTTGCCCGGCACTCCCGCGAAGTCGATCCAGGTCTCGCCCTGCAGCGGCAGGTGCGAGGTCAGCCCCGCGGCCTGCACGCCCGGGATCGCCTCCACCGCACCGGTGATCTGCTGCAGGATCCGGTCGCGCCCCGCGGCGTCGTAGCTCCAGGTCACCACGCGCGCCTCGACCGCCTGCGCGCTCGAGAATCCGACCGGCCTGGTCATCAGCTGGTAGAGGCTGAGACCGAGCAGCCCGGCCGCGGCCATGAGCAGCGTCGTGAGCGCCGCCTGCAGAGCGATCAGTCCCTGACGCGAGCGCACGCTCGCCGGGCCCGAGGTGGTGGCCGTGGCCGTCGCCTTGAGCGAATCCTGCGGATCGCCGCGTCCCACACGCAGTGCCGGCAGCAATCCGGTGAGCAGTCCGGAAATGGCCGAGAGGAGCAGTCCGACCGCCAGCACGCGCCAGTCGACGTGCACCTGGGCCAGCCGCGGAATGTCCGCGGGTGCGAGCGCCAGCAGCCCCCGGAGGCCGATCGCCGCGAACGCCATGCCGGCTATGCCGCCCACCAGCCCGAGCGCGAGCCCCTCGCCCAGCACCTGCCGCGCCAGCCGTGTCGGGTCCGCGCCGAGTGCGATCCTGATGGCCCAGTCCCGCCGGCGGTCGACGACACGGCTCACCCAGAGGCCGCCAAGGTTGACGCTGATGATCAGAAGGACGGCGCCCACCGCACCGAGCAGGAGCCAGAGCGCCTGCCGGGAGCTCTGCGTGGCGTAGACGAGCACTGGCATGACCTCGCCCTCCAGGGTCATGCCGGGCGCGGGGTCGGGTGCATTGGCCGCCAGGTTCCGCTGAATCACGTTGATCTGGGCCAGCGCCTGTTCGACGGTGACGCCCTGCTTCAGCCGTCCGATGACGGTGTAGTTGAAGTTCGACCACACCGACTTCAGGTCGGTGCCGAGGTTCGGCGAGAATGCGAAGGGGAGGAAGAATTCGGTCGGCTTGCCGGCCGTCATCGGTCCCAGCACGCTGCCCGCGAAGCGAAAGTTCGCCGGCAGAACGCCGATCACGCGCGCTTCGTGTCCCGGCGCTCCCACCATGCGCCCGACGATCGTGGGATCGGCGTCGAAGGCCGACCGCCAGAGCGCGTCGGTGATCACCATCGGGCGGCTGCTGTCGCCGGCATCCGCGGCAGCGAACAGGCGTCCGATCTCCGGTTTCGCCTTGAGGACGTCGAAGAAGCCGGCGGTGACCCGCACGCCATCGAGTACGCGTGGCGCGCCGTGTCCGGCGAGCGTGAACGACGTGCTCTGCAGCGCGGCCATTGCCTGAAAGTCCGTGGCCTGCGACTGCCACGCCGTGAATGCCGAGGGGGTATCGAAGAAGTGGAACTGCGCGGACTGCTGCGGTCTGTTCGGAACGCTCTCGCCCACGAGCACGAGCTGCTGCGGGTCGGGGAACGGCAGCGGGCGAAGCAGCACGCCGTTCACCACCGAGAAGATGGCCGTGGTGGCACCGACTCCGACGGCCAGCATCGCCACCGCCAGGACGTGAAACGCAGAAATCCGACGCAACATTCGCATGCTCCCTCTTCCGAGAATTGGCCCCAGTACGGGCGCGATCGCGCGGCAGTTTCAGGCCGGGCTGGTGCCGGATCGCGGGGTCCGGGATTGCCGGGCTGGCGGGCGCTCCCGAGTGTCCGACAGCACTCGGGAGCGAAAGGTTTGATTCCGGGGCGGTGCGGTGGTCGTCGGCTGGTCCGGGGCCTGGCCGCCCCAATTTCACTCAGCGCCGAGCGTACTCGCCGGATCGACATGAGCGGCTCGGGCCGCAGGCGCATATGCGGCGACGCCGGCGGTAACGACCAGCGCCACGACCACGCCGGCGAACGTCAGCGGATCCGTCGTGCGCACCTCGTACAGCACCGACCCGAGTAACCGCGTTCCTGCGTAAGAGAGCGCCGTCCCGACAACGATGCCGAGTGCCAGGATATACGCCGCCTGCCGCACGATCAGCGCCCGCACCTCGGCCGGCGTCGCGCCGAGCGCGATTCGGATGGCGATCTCTCGCCGACGCTCGCGGACCGCCGCGGCGAGCAGTCCGTACAGGCCGACGGCCGAGAGGAACAGGGCCGCACCGGCCAGGGCAACGAGGGTGTCCGCCAGAAAGCGTGGCCTGGAGAGCTGTTGGCCGACCAGCGCACCGCCGGTGGTGACGTCGCGGATACCGAACGACGGGTTGCTATGGCGGAGAATACGCTTGAGCGGTGCGAGCGCGACGCTCGGGTCGTCGCCGCTGGTCCGTACGGCGAGGAACATCGGGGCCGCTGCCGTTTGCCGCACGGGCACATAGACCGTGGGCTCGGGCGGGGACGTGACGCCTCGGAAGCGCGTGTTCGCCGCCATGCCGATCACGGTGCGCCAGGGTTGGGTGCTGTCCGACGGATTGAGCCGCACCCGGAGCCCGATCGGGTCGCGTCCCGGCCACTCTCTCCGGGCGAATGCCTCGTTGACCACGGCCACGGCCGGCGCGCCGGCGCGATCACCCGCCGCAAAATCCCGCCCTCGGAGCAGGGCAATGCCCATGGTGCGGAAGTGCGAAGGGAGCCCTGCCTGCCACGCGACGCGCGGCAATTGCGACGTGTCGCGAGCCGTCGCGCCACTGGCGACAACCGGCAGCTCGTATGCCGTGCCGGACAGCGGCCGCACGAGGAGTGTGGTCACGCCGACGATCCCGTGCACCTTCGGAAGTTGGGACGACATGGCGTCGAGCACGGCGTCGTACCGGGCTGCGCCCAGCGCCCAGCTCTGCGTATGCGCGTCGAAGGGCGTCATGTCCTCGAGCCCGACAACGAGCAGCGACTGCGGCGTGAACCCAAGGTCAACCCGCTGGAGGCGGTCGAGGCTTCGCGCCAGGAGGCCGGCGCCCGTGAGCACGACGACGGCCAGCGCGACCTGCGCGGCGACGATCAGCCGCCGACCGCGCTCCTCGTGGCGGCGGCCGCTGATCCTGCTGCCCCCGGTGCGGAGGCCGACCTCGGGATCCGACCGCGTGGCAAGGAGCGCGGGGGCGAAACCGAACGCGAGCACGGCGGCGAGCGTGAGCGCCACGGCGAAGGCGAGCACCGGAAAGTCGAGGCGGATGCCTGCGGGAGGGAGGAGCCCCGATGGTGCTACGCGTGGCGCGATTCGCAGTAGTGCGACCGCCATCCACACGCCCAGCGCTCCCGCGCTGGCGCCGAGCAGCGCGTGTTCGGTGAGCAATTGGCGGATGAGCCGGCCGCGGCCGGCCCCCAGCGCCGACCGGAGGGCCAACTCGGAACGCCGCGCGAGGCCGCGCGTCACGAGCAAACCGGCGGCGTTGGTGAGCGCGATCAACAGCACGAGCGCCACCGCAAGCGAGAGAATCACGAGCGCGGGTCGCACATTCCCGACCACGCGTTCCGCGAACAACTGGGCGTGCGCGACGCGAGCAGTGGAGTCACCGAGCGATCGGGCCGGATAGCGCTCGAGGTAGCTCGCGAATGCGGCACGTGCCTGCGCGAGTGTGACGCCCGGGCGCAGTCGAGCCACGACTTGCGTGGGGAACCCGGCGTCGGGGCCGGGCGCGCCGGGGAACATGCGCTCAACCGGAGCCATGGCCACCCAGACGTCGGTTCCAGCGGGATAGTCGAAGCCCGCCGGCGCGACGCCGACGATGGTCTCCGGTCCGTTGATCATGGCAATGGACGTTCCGATCACCGAGCTGTCGCCGCCGAAGTCGCGTTGCCACGCACGGTAGCTGAGGACCACGGATGGGCCTGCCCCCGGCGCATCGTCGGCCGAACTCAGCAGACGGCCGGCGGCGGGGAGCGCGCCGAGGACGGGGAAGAACTCGCCGCCGACGAACATCGCCGTCACCGGGAACAGCCGATCGCCGAAGCGCGCCGCGAACGGCACCGTTCCCTGCAGGGCGATGGGAGCGACTCGCGCGAACGCATGGCTCGATTCGGCGAGGCTGGCCACTCCGGAACTCGGCAGGCCGATGGGCGTGTTGCCCCGGGCGGCGTTGGTGGCCGAGAGGACGACGACTCGGTTCTGATCGCGAATGGGGAGCGGGCGTAGGAGGACCGCATCGATGACACCGAACGCAGCGGTCGTGGCGCCGATCCCGATGGCCAGCGTCAGCAGCAGGACGAGGGTGAGGCCGCGGCTCTTGAGCAGTATCCGGACGCCGAAGAGAAGATCGTGGCGCAGTGCATCGAAGTGTCGCGGGCGGTTCTGCGGCGTAGCGGAATTCTTGGGCATGGGCCATCCCCACGTGAAGGACGACTGTGCACAAAATCGTATGCGCTGCACAGCATACGAGTTCGCCGCGTCGATCGCCAGGTGCGGCTGGAGTCGCGGGCCGGCCCTCGATTGTCGCGGAAGTGGCAGCGTGGGTTACAACGAGCCCAGTTGTTCGTTATAGAAGACGACTGTATGTTATAAAAGACGTTCGTCTCTTATACAACACACTCCGTCCAACCATCACCCATGCGACCACCCGCCAAGCACCAGAGCGCCCGGCGCTATCCGCTGAACGCCATGCTCGGCACTGAAGCGAACGTCCGTCTGCTCCGGGTGCTGTTCGCGGCCGGGGATGAGCCGCTCGGGGCCGGTGAGTTGGCCCGCCGAGCGGCGCTCGGCCGCACGTCCATCTACAAGGCATTGCGCCATCTGGAGGAGGCCGGGATCGTGAGCCACGTCGGCACCGGGGCCCAGCGTCAGATCCGCATACGGGACGAGCACCCGTTGGTGCCGGTGCTGCATGCGCTGTTCGAGGGGGAGGCGTCGGTGTTCGACGGATTACTCGCCGCGCTACGTGAGGCCGCGGCGAAGGTCCCCGACGCTACGTCGGTCTGGCTCGAAGGGCCGGTCACCACCGGCACGGATGCTCCGGATGAACTGGTGACGTGCACCGTGCTCGGAACGTCCGATGCCCTGCCACGCCTCACGGCCGGACTCCGGGACGCCTTCGCTCCGATCGAGCGTGCCTTCGACGTGACGATCTCCATCCATGGCACGACGCGCGCGGAGTTGGCAATGCGATCGGGGGGCGGTGTGCGCGCGCTAAGCGACGCCATTCTGCTCGCGGGCACGCCGCCCGCGGCGTTTCACGCCGCGACCCGATCGCAGCCTGCAAAGCGCCGGCACGTCGGGGCACACAGTGACCTCGACACGCAGGCCGTGGCACTCGGTGCCGCGCTCGCGAAGCTGATCAGGCGCGATCCCGGCCTCGTCGATCGTGCGCGGCGCGACGTCGAGCGCCGCATGCGGCGTGCGTCACCGCGCGAGCGGCACGAACTCGAGGAGTGGTCCCAGTTGCTCCGTAACACGTCTCCACACCGCCTTCGCGCGCTGCTCATCGATCCGGGGGAACGCATGACGCGACTGCGGCAGACGCTGCCGTTCATGCGCGTGCTTGCAGCAGACGAGCGCGCGAGTCTGGCGAAGCTGACGCGAGAGGTGAGGGGCAAGGAATGACGCGAGATCAGTTGGAGCACGCGATCCGCGCGGCCTGCGACGTCGCCGAAGACACCGAAGTGTTCGTCTTCGGTTCACAGGCGATCCTGGGGCAGTATCCCGATGCGCCGGAGGCGCTGCGGCAGTCCGCGGAGGCGGACATCGCGCCGGCGCATGCCGCCGGCAACGTCGATCTGATCGATGCGATGCTCGGCATGGAGTCCGCATTTCACGCGCAGTTCGGCTTCTACGTGCACGGCGTGCCGATCCAGGCAGCGGTACTTCCCGCTGGTTGGGAGCGGCGAGCCGTGGTAGTGCAGAACGCGAACACGCGTCACCTGATCGGGCGCTGTGTCGAAGCCCATGATCTTGCGGCTAGCAAGCTGGTCGCATTTCGGGAAAAGGACCGGGATTTCGTCCGGGTGCTGCTCGGCGAGGGGTTGGTTCAGGCGCGAAAGCTCAGGTTGCGGATCACGCAGCTTCCGGTAGTGCCGGGACGGTTTGGTGAGGAACAACGGGCGCACCTGATGGAATGGCTGCGGGGCACGAGCGGCGAACCGGGGCGGGGCTGACGGGCACCGGGGCGTTCTCCTCGACCACGGCACCGTGCATCATGAACTTGGGCGGTAGCCTGCCAACTGCGCTCGGCGCGGCGAAGGCACGTCTGCCGCACGCGGCATTAGCGGTCCGCCACGGCTCCGTTTGTCATCAGCGCAAGTCGAGGCCGACCGGTGGTTCCGCTTCGCCGACCCGTCACTCCCACCGCGCCAACCATATCTCAGCGGCGCACGAGCACCCCCGCATCGTGCACGATGCGGCCGCCGAGCACGGTGAGGACGCTGGTGATGCGGGGGAGCTGGGCGGCCGGGACAGTGAGCGGGTCCGCCGAAAGCACCGCGAGGTCGGCCAGCATGCCGGGGGCGAGCATGCCGCGCTCGGCCTCGCGTCCCTCCACATAGGCGCCGCCACGCGTATAGGCGAGGAGCGCCTGTTCGCGTGTGAGCGCCTGATCCGGACGGAACGGGTCGCGGATGGCGATCATCATGTTGAGCCACGGGCTCGCCTCGGGGCCGCCATTCGTGTCGGAGCCAAGCGCGTGGAGGACTCCGGCGTTCAGCAGGTTGCGCAGCGGCTGATAGACGGCACGCCGTTCGGGTCCCAACCGCACTTCCAATGTGCTGTCGGCGGTGTGCAATGGGTTCTGGGTCACGACCACCCCCAGCCGTTTCGCGATCGGGATGAGGTCGGGCATGAGCCCGTCGCCATGCTCCATGCGCACCCGCTTGGCGCGCCACCGTTCGGCGGGGGCCAGCGCCTGCATCGTATGCAGCACCAGCGCGGCGGTGGAGTCGCCGGCCACGTGCAGCGCCACCGACACGTTGGAATCGAGCACATGGCGCAGGATGCGCCGGATGGCGTCGGGCGAAAAGTTGACGGTGCCATACCAGCCCGGGGTCTGCGCGTACGGAGCGCGCAGGGCCGCGTTTCGATCGGGCTGCGTGCCGTCGAGGATCCACTTCATGCCGGCCACCCGCACGAGCGGCGACGTGGGCCGCGGCCAGGGATGCGCCCACGCTTCCGCGACGTCCTTCTTCGGAAGGTACAGGCGGTAGAGGGTCCACCGCAGGGGCGCGTTGGCGGCGTCGAGCGCCGCGACCAGCCGGTCGAACGCGAGGGGCTCGCCCATGGTGTGCACGCTCGTGACGCCCCACGCCGACTCCTGCTCGGCGTACCGGCGGAGCGCCGCCACCGCCGAATCCTGCGGCAGGTTCTGCCGCAAGTGCGCCGCGGCATTCCAGATTGAGTATTCGTACAGGCGGCCGTTGAGGCGGCCGGTGGCGGGATCCCGTCCCAACCTTCCCCCGTCGGGCGCGACCGAGCGGTCGCTGAACCCTGCTGCGCGCAGCGCCGCCGAGTTCATGATCACGCCGTGTCCGGTGAAGTACGCGAGCTCGACCGGGTTGTTCGGTGCAACGCGATCGAGCCAACTGCGATCGATGGCCGAATCGTCCAGCACGAGGGGGCCGATCTCTGCCGCAATGAACTGCCCGGGGGCGGCGCGGCCGACGGCAGCGCGAAGGGCGGCCTCCAGTTGTTGCGGGTTCGGTCCGGGGTCCGGCGGGCCTTGGGGCGGGAGCGTGAGTACGCCCGGAATGGGGATTGCCGGATGCATGTGTGCGTCGGTGAGCCCGGGAACGACGAACCGCCCGCCGAGCGCGATCCGGCGGGTGTGCGGGCCGGCCAGCCGTTCGATCGTCGAGTCCGCGCCGACCGCTTCGATGCGGTCGCCGCGAATCGCCACGGCCTGGGCCCAGGGATGTGTGGAGTCCGCGGTGAACACGCGGCCGCCGGTGAGCAGAAGGTCCGCCGGCTGCTGCGCACCGGCAATGGCGGGAGTGGATGCCGCGAGGGCAATCAGGGTGAGAACCACCGGGAGTGCAGAACGCGGGAACCGGGCCATCGGCCGCTCCGTGTCGAGGGTGAGGAGGGGGGCGGGTTGAACAAATTGTCGGATTACCGCGGGCCCGAACAAGCGCACGAGGTGCGGAGAAACGGCGCGAGCCGCGCACCCTTGCCGGCAATCGTGCCGCGCGCCTGAAACCGTGGCTCGGTCACTTCCCACGCGGCCTTCAGACATGCACACGTCCCCGGCCCGAGGGGTGTGATCTTCCGTGCGCTCGCGCGAATCACATGTTGAGACCAGCAACGACCCGTCGTGAGCGGAACGGAGGCACGTGCAGACACCGGGAGCCGAGAGCGAGTTCACCACCTTGCTGGACGCCCACAAGGGGATCCTCTACAAGGTGGGGAACGCGTATGCCACCAACGCGGAGGACCGCGCCGATCTGATGCAGGAGATCGCCGCGCAGTGGTGGCGCTCGTTTCCGCGCTACGACCGCCGGTTTCGCTTCTCTACATGGGCCTACCGCATCGCACTCAACGTGGGGATCTCGTTCTGCCGGCGCGAACGCCGAAGGGAGCGGACCTACGTCGAGGCCGGCGACTCGGTGCTCGAAATCGTGGGGGATGATCCCCGAGTCTCTGCAGACGACGGTCGGGTGCGGGCATTGCACGGGTTCATAGCCACGCTGCCACCACTCGACCGGGCGCTCATTCTCCTGTATCTCGACGGCCATCGGTATGACGAGATCGCCGAGGTGCTCGGGATTTCCGTGAGCAACGTTGGCACACGCTTCGGGCGCATCAAACAGAGACTTCGCGGCGAGTTCTCCGCGGCAACTTGAATGGGAGACGACATGGAACTGGACGACTTGAAGCGAAGGTGGGAGGAACAGGACCGGAAGCTGCAGGCGTCGCTGAGAATTCAGCGACTGAGTCTGCGCGAACTCGGCCGGGCCGAGGCGGCGATGGGGCGTCTGACACTCGGGCTCGAATTCGAAGTCGCGCTCGCGACGCTGTTCGCCGTCGCGCTCGGGTCCTTTGCGGCGAGCCACGTCGCCCCGCTCCGCGTATTCGCCTCCTCGATGGTGGTGGACCTCTACGTGCTCGCACTCGGCGCACTCGCGGCGCGGCAGATCTTCGCCATCCGCAGGCTCGACTGGTCGCGGCCCGTGACCGCCATACAGACCAGGCTGGAGTCGTTGCGGCTGGAACGGGCCAGAACCGCGTTGGCGGCCGTGCTGGTGGGAACCCTCCTCTGGATTCCGGCCGTCGCGGTCGTGGTGGCGGCGGTTGCCGGGGTGGACCTCTATGCCCGCGTCTCGCCGGCTTGGCTGGCGGCGAACTTTGCCTTCGCAGCCGGAGCGATCGTGGCGGTTCTATGGTGGGCCCGGCGCCGAGCGGCAAGGGGAGCGACGATGAACGGGTGGCTGGTGGCCGCGCTGAGCGGCACCGAGCCTGCGGTCGGCCCTCACCGTGCTGGCCGAGCTCCGGGAATTCGAAGGAACGAGCGGTGCACCGGGCACGGACGCCAGCGCCGACGCCGAGGGATGGGGGGAACCGTGATCGCCAAGCGGTGGGCGCGGGACCATCGGTGGCAAGCGATGCCGCGCTCAGCGGGCCCGCGGTGATGATCGAGCTTCAACTGGGGCGGTTCTGAAGCATTGGCCGCTGGGGGGACTCGCGAGCGAATGGTCCCGCGTGCGCGGCGCCATGCGTACCCGATCGAGGCGTTTCGCATGAGGCCCGCCAGCATCGCCCGCTTCATCGCCGAGGCTTTGAACGCGGCGCGGAACTCGTTTTCGTTCATTGCGAGGATCTCAGTCGCGAGCGCCTTCGCGTACTTCTCCGTGATCACCGGCCGCGCCTGAATCGTAGCGTCCCGCAGGTCCCGCGTCCCGCGCGACTCCAGGTTCTACCGGCACACCTCCTGGGACGTGTGTCGACAGACCTGCATTGCGATCGCGTTGGAGACGGGTGGGCGAACCATCGCCAGGAGAGGGAGCTAGTGCGGCATCGCTGCAGAAGCCTTGCGTCCGCAGGGCGGCAGTGTGTGAGATTGCTGATGCGACGTGGGTATTGCCTCGCGCCGCCAGACAACTTGACGTCGGGAGCCAGCCGCTGATAGACTCGCTCCGTGGCTTCACGCAGCCGCATGAATCCGGCGACGACACCCATTCGCGATCACCGATGACCCTCTTTGGAGAGGCGGTCTGGACGCTTCGGTCGCTCCGGCGCAATCTGACCTTCGCCGTAACGTTCGTCGCGGTGTTCGCCATCGGGCTCGGCGCCGGTACCGCCGTGGTCGCTGCCACCCGGGCGATCTATGGCGAGCGGCTGCCGGCACCGGCGCGTTGACGCTGGTCCGGATCTACACCGGGAATGCCGGCGCACCTGCCGCCAGCCCGGAGCGATTCGGCCGTAGCTCGATGCCGGAGATTCGCGCGTACGCCGAGGACAGCGCCGTGTTCCGTGCGGTCATCGCCACGAACAACTTCTCGGCGACGGTGGGCGTCGGCGAACGGCGGCTGGCCGCTACGGGCTCCCTGGTGAGCGGCAACCACTTCTCCGTGCTCGGCCAGCGCGCGCAGCTCGGCCGCCTGATCGACCCCGACGACGATGCGGCGCGCGGGCGCGCCACCGTCGTGGTGCTGAGCGATGCGTTCTGGCACGCCTATTTCGGAGGACGCCGCAGCGCGGTCGGCGCCGTACTGCGGGTGAACGGATACCCGTTCACCGTGGTCGGCGTGGCGGCGCCGGACTTCCGCGGGACGGCGTTCGACTACACGCCCGGGTTCTGGGTCCCCATTGCCGCGCAGTCGGAGGCGTACGGCTCGCCCTGGGTGGTCGATTATCCCGATGCCTGGATGTTCGATACCTTCGCGCTGCTCCAACCGGGGGTCACACCCGTGCGCGCGGACGGGCACTGCAATCGCTGAAGCGGGGGCTCCACGCGCGGGCGACGACTGGTATGACCAGCGCGTCGCCACGGTGCGATCAGGCCTCGACCTCGCTTGGCGCCTTCGACCGGCTGCGCCCACTCGTCGACCGGGTCAGCTGGCTTGTCGGCGCCGTCGCCATGCTTCTCATTCTCATCGTGACAGCGAACCTGGCCATGCTTCTCGCCCGGCGCTTCGCACAGCACCAGCAGATCGCATCCAACTCGGCACTTGCGGCGACACACGAGCAACTAGTGCGACAGCGGCGATCGAGACACTAGTCCTCACGTTCCCCGCCGTGGGCGCCGGGATCGTCGTCGCCCTGAGGCTCTCCGCGGTGTGGCCGCGCTCTTCCTCATGGCTTCCCCGGCCAGTCGGTTGTCGGCACCGCTGGCCGCCGGGCGGCCGCGACCGGGCTGGTGAGCGCGGCGTAGATGGCATCGCCTTAGCGTGGCGTGCGCCGCCCCGCTCACGGCCTGGCGCGCGGCCGGATGGGAGCACGGGTCGCGCGGCCGGCAGGTGCGTCACAGCTTCATGATCGCGCAGGTGGCCCTGGCGTTCGTGGTCGTACTCGTCGCGGCGTTCCTGCAACGGAGCGCCCACGCGCTCGCATCGGTGATCCGGGATCGACGTCGCAGACGTCCTACGGGCCGCGTCTACCTCTGGAACCGGGCGGGGTTCGACGCGGGCTCGATCGCTCGGTACGACGGAGTAGTGCGGCGACTGCGTCTGGATTCCCAGGTGGTGGACGCCTCCTCGGCTGCGCGCAAGTCCTTCGGGCTATGAAAACCGAACGGCGATGAGCGTACCGGGGCGTGCGCGGATTCGGGACAGGACAGCGTCGTCGCCTCGGCCACTGTCGGCATCCCAATACTCGCCACGCTGGGCGTTCCGATTCTCGAGGGGCGGGATTCGACCTGCGGGACACGGTCGGAGCGCCAGGGCAATCGTCGTCGATCGGGCGGCCGCACGGAACTCTGGTCAGGCGCAAGCGCGCTCGGTCAGGTGGTCCTCCATGCCGGCCAGCGCTTTGCAGTCGTCGGTGTCGTCGGCGACGCCGCCGCGCAAGACTGGACGCGCCTCACGTGCCGCGAGTCTACTTCGCGACTCCAGGCCCAGGGCTTCGCACCGCCGCACCAGAAGCTGTTCATTCGGGTTCGCGGTCGGCGGACGCGGCCGGATCGCGCGCACGATCCAGCGCATCGCCCCGGGCCCCGCACGCGTCGAGCTGCGGACGTGGGGTCGATCCGCGACGATCAGTTCGGCGCGCTCGATGCGCTCGCGATCTCGTGGCGTCGATCGCGATCGTGGAGACGCTGTTGGCAGCGCTTGGCCTGGCCGGGCTCATGGCCTGTCTCGTCGGCCAGCGACTGCGCGAGACTGCCATCCGCCTGACGCTCGGCACCAAGCGGCGCTCGATTTTCTGGCTGCTGCTGCGCGATGCCGCGCGCTCAGTGCTCGCCGGAGCTGTGCTCGGCGCATTACTCTGGGGTCGTACGGCACGACTGGTCGCTTAGTTCCTCGCCCGAGCAAAGGGGTCGATCGATCCCGTGAGCGTCACCGCGTCGCTGGTGACGGTCATGACGGCCACGCTGGGGCTCGCAGCGCTGCCCTGCCTGAGCGGATCGCGACGGGCGCCCGTGTACCGGGGGAGTGAGGAGGGGCGATCAATGCTGGACAGTGGGTCCACGTGCTTCGCTCCCACGGTTCGAAGGGAGCGAATGAGGCTTGCCATATGGCGAACCCCATGGGTACGCTTGGGGCATGCGCAACTTCGCGTACAATCTGGTTCGGCGCGCGGCGGTCGTGGTCGCCGCGGTGCTGTGCCTGGGCGCTCCCAGCGTCGCCGCGCAGCAAGCTCCCGTGCGAGGTCGCGTCGTCGACTCCGCGGGCACTGCGGTGTCGCAGGCCGATGTCATTCTGCTGCCCGACAGCCTCCACACCACAACCGATGGCACCGGCCGTTTCTCGTTCGGGCCGCTGGCCGCCGGCAAGCACATTCTGCGCGTGCGGCGTTTGGGGTTCGCCCCGGCATTCGTCCCGTTCATTGCGCCGCTGAACAGTGCCCTGGTCGTCGAACTGCCGCCGCTCCCGTAACGCTGCAGACGATCGTGACCAACGCGCTTTCAGGACGCCTGCCTCGCGTGATACAGCGCGAAGAGGAACACCTGGGTGTGCAGCTCTATGGGCCGCGCCTGGACAGCCTGTTGCACCGCCACGAGGGCATGACCGTCGGGGAACTGCTGCCCTGGGATCGCGCTGTGGCGCTCAAGCTGATGTCATCCAGAGGGTGCCAAAAGGCGATCTATGTGGACGGCGACTCGGCCCGAGCGCCGATCCAATTCTACATCAGCAAGGATGAGATCGGGGCCATCGAGGTGTTCAATTCGCCCGACTTCATCCACGAGCCGTTCCTACCCCCGGATACCAAGGCCGGAAAGTGCGTGCAACTCATCCTGATCTGGTCCAAGTACTACCAACAGCAGCCGTGGGGCGGTAAATGAACAGCGCCGGACGGCCGTCGCGGTTCCGCTGAAGTCGTGCCGGCACACCTCCCGGGAGGTGTGCCGACACACTGTATTGAGATCTCGTTGGCGAGCGGGCGGGAACTCCTGCGAGGACAAGCTGTTGGCGCGGAATCAAGGCGATGCCGACCCGAAGGAACGGCTTGACGGTCCCCGATGGCTTTAGCAAAATGGAATCCGGTGCCGCGGAGCAGGGCACGATGAACTCCGCCGGAGTTCGTGCGCCGTCGGATCGCGATTGGCGCGAAGGCCGCAGCCTGGGGGAATCGCCGTGAAGGCCCTGGTGGACCGTTCCACGTTGCGCGCGCTCGCCCGCACACCGGGCTTCACGATCATGGTCATCGTGTCGCTGGCGCTGGCCGTGGGCCTCACGACCACCACCTACGGAATCGTTGACGCCGTGATGCATCCGTACGTGCCGTACCGTGCTCCCGAGCAGTTGTATGCGGTGCAGACCGATGCCTTCGACGTTTCGGATGACCTCCTGGCCGACATGGCGCGGTCACTGCGTGCCCAGCGTCAGCTCTACTCGGACTTCGCGATGGCCCTGGCGGCGCGGGCGCATCCGACGATCGGCGTTGCCGGACAGACGCTCGACGTCTTTCCCCAGGAAGCCAGCGTCAACTTCTTCGACGTGTTGGGTGTTCGCATGTTCGCTGGCCGCGGGTTCCGGCCGGAAGATCGCGACGCGCCCGACCGCGCGGGGGTGGTGGTGAGCTACCGGTTCTGGCGACGGTACCTGCACGGCGCCATGCCGCTGAGTTCGGTGCCCGTGATGGTGGACGGCCAGGCCTACACCGTGATCGGGGTGCTCGGGCCCGATGTGCGGCGCGGCGACGTGTTCCTCGCCATGCCGCGCGCCACCGAAGAGGGATGGTTCTTCGGCGCCGGGCCCGTCCTCAGGGTGCGGTCCGGCGTGACCGAAGCGCAGCTGACCGCGGCCCTCCGCCTGGCTGCGCGCCAACCTGAGCCGGAAGTACGGTCCCCAGCACGTGATTCGCTATGAGGTGCGCTCACTGGCCGGCGCCCCGCGGCAATTGCAACCCTTCCAATTCGCACTCTCCGGCGCCGCGCTGATCATTCTCCTGATCGCGTGCGCCAACGTCGCCAACCTGCTCATCGTCCGCGTCGTCACGCGGAGCGTGAAATTGCCGTGCGAATGGCGCTCGGCGCGTCGCGGCGTGACGTGGGGCGGTTCGTGTTCGGCGAAGCCATCGTGCTCGCCGTCGCGGGTGGTGCACTCGGGCTGCTGCTCGCGGCGTGGAGCATCCATCTGATCGAGTACCGGTTCACGATGGATGTGAGCCAGATCGGCCTCCTGCAGCCGCATTTCGACTGGCGGGTGGCAGCGGCATCTGCGCTGGCCAGCGCGCTCGTGGTGGTGCTCATCGCCTGGGGCGCGACGGTCCGCGCACGCGCCACGAACGTGAACGAGGCGATGAAGGACGGCGCCGGCACGACGACGCAGCCGGCTCATCGCTCGCACGGATTGCTCGCGGTCACCGAGGTCGCCCTGTCCCTGGTGGTACTGATGGGGGCCGGCCTCTTGTTGCGCGCGAGTCAGGCCATCCGGCATTTCGACTTCGGCTACGACCCGCGGCACATAGTCTCGACGACGGTGGCGCGGCCGCGACGGGATTCGACCACGAGTCTCGGCGAGGAATTCTATGCCGACGTGCGCAACGGGATCCGCGCACTCCCCGGCGTGCGGGGCGTGGCCACGACCTACGAGGAAACGGTGCCGGCCAGCGCCGTGACCTCGGACGTGGGCGGTGCATCGCCGCGCGTGGCGCGCATCCCCACCTACTCGGTGGTCTCTCCGAGTTTTTCCATCTCGTCGGGATTGCGATCAAACAGGGGCGTGACTTCGAGCCCGGCGACGTGGACAGCGCCGGCGCGGCGATCGTGGACGAGACACTCGCCCGGATGCTCTGGCCACACGAATCGCCGCTGCAACATCTGGTCAAGCTCGGTGGGCCGCGTTCCAACGGGCCCTGGGTCCGCGTGGTCGGCGTCGTCCCGCCCATACGCTTCTCGTTCACGCCCGGCCGCGACCCCGACCAGGCAATGGCAGTGCATCCGAACGTCTGGGTAGCCAGGGCCGGGAGCGCGCACGGCGAGTACGACGGACGGAAGCTGTTCATCCGTACCCGAGCAGACGAGGCCAGCGCCCTCGCCGGCGTGTCGCGGTATCTGCAGACCATCGAGCCGTGGAACCGACCCGTGTACCGGCCCATCCTCGAGCAATTCGACCAGGAGATGCAGCTCAGCCAATTTCTCGCGTCGCTGTTCGGGGCGCTCGCCGGCTTTGCCCTCCTTCTCTCGACGGTCGGGTTGTACAGTCTGCTGAGCTACATCGTGGCGCGGCGCGGGCGCGAATTCGCCATGCGAGCCGCGCTCGGCGCCCGCTCGCGCGACCTGGTGCGGGTGGTCGTTCGCGATGCGATGCTGCTGATCCTGGGGGGTACTGCCGTCGGTGCGTTCGGCGCCATGTGGACCGGCCGAGTGATGGAGCACCTGCTGTTCACGGTGAACCCGCTCGACGCACTCACCCTCGTGGCGGCCGAAGCCGTGCTCATCGTGATCTCGCTCGCCGCCGTCATCGGGCCGGCGTACCGGGCCACGCGGGCGGATCCCGTGGAACTCCTGCGAGCGACGTAAAGGCGTGATGGCGCCGGTACCAGGGCTATCGGCTTCGCCCGCTTCATCGCCGAGCCTTTGAACGCGGCGCGAAAGTCGGCTTCTCTCATGGCGAGGGTCTCCGTCGCCGGTGTCTCACCGCGTCCTTCTCGCCGAGTGCCGCCCGCGCCTCGACCCTCGGCTCCCTCACATCCCTTGCGACTCCAGGATTCTACCGGCACGCGTCCGGGGAGGTGTGCCGACAAACCACATCGAAATCGAACCGAGCACCGGACGCCGAGCCACCTCCGCCACATGAACTGAATCGACCAATCGCCCGTAACACGGCAACATTCCCGGCCGCGCGTTACCCCGCGTCGCCCTGAATGCTCCGTACCACGTCCTGGCGCAGCATGCGGCGGATCGGGAGCGCCATTCCGAACCCCATCACGACCAGCAGAGTGACCGCGACCACTCCCACCGGCACGAGCTGCATGGCGAACATCGGCTTTCCCGCGAACGGGTTCCGCAGGTAAGTGTCAGCGATGTAAACGGCGCGCGAGCCGAGGAGCAGCCCTCCAAGCGTCGCCAACAAGGCGACAGTGCCAAGGTCGGCGACGAGCGCACGGACCAGGCGGCGCGGAGTGGCGCCGAGAGCAACGCGGATGCCGAACTCCCGCGCCCGGAGCGCCACCGAGTAGGACGTAAGCCCATACACGCCTGCCACGGCGAGCACGAACGAGAGCGCCGCCATGAACGCGAAGAAGTAGGTCCGAGACCGTGCCTGCGCGCTCCAGCGGTCGACGACGGCGGCGACGGGCTCCAGATCGCTCACGACGATGCGCGGGTCGATGCGCCCTACGGCTTCTTTCACGGCGCGGAGCCCGGTTGCCGGGTCTCCGACCGTTCGAATGCGGACTTCAGTCGTCGTGTGGCCGAGCGGTAGACTCTGTACGGTGTAGATCGGCGGCGTCAGGGGGTCGAAGTTCGGCATGTCGCGCACATCGGGTACGACACCGACCACGGTGAACCAGGTGACGCGGGCGGAGCCGTCGAGCGCGAGTCCGACTCGCCGGCCGATGGGAGCCCGATCGCCAAAGGTCCAGTGGGCCGTCGTCTTGGAGAGCACGATCACAGGGGCGTGCGCTTCGGCCTCCGCCGCCGTTGGAAGCCGGCCCAGGATCGGTTTGAGGCCCAGCGTCTTGAAGTAGCTCAGCGAAACGTCCTTCCAGGCCTCGGCGGCGTACAGGTGTGGCCGCCAATCCGGGTAGAAGCGAGCAGCGCCCGGTATGGGCGTCCGCACCACAGCCGCGGACTGAATGCCGGGGATGCCTTCAACCGCCTGGACGAGCGACATGGCGGTCTCCTGCGATGCGACGGTGTCGGGGACGCTCAGCCGGGCCGTGAGGACTTGTGAATAGTCGAATCCCGGTCCGGCGCCCTGTGCATCCCGATTGGCGACCACCAGGGCCGCCAGCATGGCCATACACGCCAGCGACAGTCCGAGCTGAAGCGCGACGAGACCGCGTCGGTTGCGGATCTCTCGCGAACCGCCCGTTGATGAAGATGCGCCGGACAGCACGGCTCGAAGGTCGGCGCGCGCGAGATCGATGGCGGGCGCAAGGCCAAACAGCAGGCCGACGAGGACGGTTCCGGCAACGCCGAACGCCACCGTTGGCCAGTTCATCCGCGGCACCACCAGCATGAAATCCCGTCCGAACCAGAGACGGCGCGCGTCGAGGAGCCACTTTGCGATGACGATGGCAGCGGCGCCGCCGGCGGCCGCCATGAGCGCCGCCTCGATGGTGAGCATGCCTACGATGCGTCGCCGGGACGCGCCCAGGGCTACGCGTACCGCGATCTCCTCTCGGCGCCGCATGCCACGCGCGAGCAGCATCGTCGTGAAGTTCACGGCACCGAGCAGGATGATTACGATTGCCGCCGCAATCCAGAGGCGAATCAGGTTGCGGTAAGGGGACGTGACATCCCGGGCCAGCGGCAAGAGATCCGCCACCGGGGTTTTGGCCAACCCGGCGACGATGCCCGCCTGATGGAATGCGACCGACACGTCGGCCTGGGCGCGGGCCATCGGGACGCCCGGCCGGAGCCGGGCGATCACAACGTTATTCTGCCATTTCCTGTCGGCGGGTGGCGTGGCCAGCCGCCGAAGGCTGTCGTGACCCAACGGGAGCCAAATGTCGGTGCCGAGTGGCAGGCTGAACCCCTGCGGCATTACCCCAACGATCGTCGCGTGCTGTCCATCGACAGGCACCGTGGTGCCAATCACGTCCGATCGTCCACCGAACTCGGAATGCCAGATGTCGTAGGAAAGAATGACGGGCGGCACGGTTTCATGCGCATCGTCTTCCGTAAACGCGCGCCCGAGAAGCGGGCGCACACCGAGAACGTCGAAATAGTTCGACGTCACCGGAACGGACGATACGCGGATCGCGTAGCCGCTGGGGCCGAGGTCCGAGCCGGGTCCGTACTCCTGCGCGACCGCGACGCCGGAGAAGGAGCGCACTCGCTGCGCGGCCAGCGCATCACGCGCGGGAAGCACGGAGAAGAGCGAATTCATCTGCGGGTCGCGCTCGCGGACGATGACCAGCTCTGCCTGGCTGGGAAAGGGTAGCGGACGCAGAAACAGCGCGACCACCATGCTGAACACGGCGGTGGCGAGCGCCATGCCAAGCGCGAGCGAAAGCGATGCGCCACCCACCGCTCCCGGGTGCCGCCGCAAGCGCCGCGCCGCGCTCGCCGCCTCGGTGAGTGACCGCTCGATCCACGGGAGTCCGCGCTGGTCGCGGTAGGCGTCGCGTGCTGCCTCGAGGCCGCCCGCGTGTACCATCGCGAGACGGCGGGCTTCGGATGGCGCCATTCCGCGGCGCACAAGCTCGTCGGTCTCCAGGGCGAGGTGCGCGGCGAACTCTTCGTTCATGTCGCCGTCGCGATGCGCCCGGCGGAAGAATCCGCCGACCCGGACAATGATTTCCCGAACTTTGCTCACGGGGCGGCGGTCCGGGGGCCGAGGAACCAGGCCAGAATCTCCGTCGTGGCGTGCCACTGGCGGGCCTCGTGTGCGAGGTGTCGCCGCCCGGCGGCGGTGAGCGTGTAGAATTTGGCGCGCCGGTTGTTTTCCGACTGTCCCCAGGAGGACGTGACGAATCCCTGCTGTTCCAGCTTGAGCAGGGCGGGATAGAGCGTGCCGTAGTTGAGCGAGAGCCGGTCGCGGCTCGTCTCCTCGATGCGGCGCGCGATGCCGTAGCCGTGAAGCGGTCCGAGTACGTCGAGCGTGCGCAGCACCATGAGGGCGAGCGTACCCTGCCAGACGTCGAGTTGGGCGGGCATGAGATGTCCTATTGGAAAGCAATAGGAACGTACGAATCGCCCCCGTGGGCGGCAAGAGGCCGGCGGCGGGTGCGTTCAGCGGCCGACGGTTTGTGTCACAAGGGCACCGTTGCGCCGGAGGCCCTTTACCTTCGCCCGCTTCATCGCCGAGCCTTTGAACGCGGACCGGAATCGGCGGCGCCGCCGACCTCCGGCACGTGGTGTGGACCTTTCCGGCGAAGCATGCTAGCGTGAGGACACCACGCGCGCCGGCCGCCGGGCGCGCGTCGGGTGGTGCCGAACAACTCCCACCGAATCGTTCGGGCATGAACGCTGACGAACTGCGACGGGTCCAGGCCGTGTTCGACGCCGCAATCGAACTTCCGCCGGATCAACGCGCCGAATTCCTCGATCGCACCTGCGCGTCCGACGCGGCCACCCGCGCCGCCGTCGAGCGGCTGCTACGCGCCGATGACGCCGTCCACGGCGGCACCTTCATCAGCGCTGCGGTGGACGAGGCCGCGAAGGAATTCGCGTCCGCGCCGGTCGCCCCGGCGCAGACCGTGGGCGCCTACCGGTTGCTGCACGAATTGGGACGCGGGGGCATGGGCACGGTGTGGCTGGCCGAACGCGCGGACGAGGCATACCGGGCGCGCGTTGCCATCAAGTTCGTGCGCGGCGGATTCGCGCACCCCGAACTCGAGCGGCGATTCCTCGCCGAGCGGCAGATTCTGGCCGATGTGCTGGACCATCCGAACATCGCGCGCCTGCTGGACGGCGGCGACGCACCGGACGGTTCGCCGTATCTGGTCATGGAGTACGTGGACGGTGAGCCGATCACCGAGCTACGCGACGCGCCACGCGCTGTCGATCGGAGACCGGCTGCGGATCTTCCGCCTGGCGTGCGAGGCGGTCCAGCACGCGCACAACTCCCTGGTGGTGCACCGGGACATCAAGCCGTCCAACATCCTGGTACAGGCCGACGGCGTGCCGAAGCTGCTGGACTTCGGCATCGCCAGGCCGCTGGCCCCCGGCGTTGGGCAGGAGACGACGGCGGCGGTGCGCCTCATGACCCCGTCGTACGCCAGCCCGGAGCAGGTGCGCGGCGATCGACTCACCGTCGCCACGGACGTCTACTCGCTGGGCGTGCTGCTGTACGAACTCCTCACCGGCACGCATCCCTTCGCGGCCGACGGCACGTCGTCGGCGGAAGTGCAGCGTCGCGTGCTGGAGGTCGAGCCGCGGGCACCGAGCGACGTGGCGCGGCGACGCGGCGCGAACCTGCCGCCGGGAGTCGGGGCACGGGAGCTGGCGGGCGACCTGGACAACATCGTCGCGAAGGCGCTGCGCAAGGAGCCCGAACGGCGCTACGGCTCCGTGCTCGAGTTGTCGGAGGACGTGGAGCGTCACCTCGCCGGGCGGCCGGTCGTCGCGCGCCGCACGACCACCGCCTACCGCCTGCGCAAATTCGTGGGGCGCCACCGGGCGGGCGTCGCGGCCACCGCGGTGGCCGCGGCGCTGTTCGCGGGCGGAGGGGCGCTGCACATCGTGCAGCTCTCGCGGGAGCGCGACGTGGCCAATCGCGAACGGGCCTCGGCGGAGCAGGTGACCGCATTCCTCACCGACATCTTCCGATCGGCCGACCCCTCGCATGCGCTGGGTGACACCATCACCGCGCGGCAGCTCCTGGCCGGGGCGCGGCAACGCCTGGACTCCGCGCTCACTGGCCAGCCGCGCGTGCGTGCCCGGCTGCTCGGTACGCTGGGCGAGGTGTACCTCGGCCTCGGCCGGTATGCACAGGCCGACTCGCTGCTGACGGAGGGCGCGCGGCTCACGGAGCGGACCGAAGGCCCGGCCACGCCGCGCGTGGCGGCGCTCCTGGAGTCGCGCGAACTCAGCCAGGTGGGGCTGGAACGCTGGGACGACGCCATCCGGAGCGGCCGGCGTGCGGTCGCCATCCGCGAGTCGGCCGGTGACACGGCGGCGCTCGCGAAGAGCCTGCGGCTTCTGGCCGGCGCCTACGTCAGTAAGCACGACTTTCCGTCGGCAGGCCCGCTCTTCACGCGGGCCCTCGCCCTGTTGCAGGCGGACGTCAGCGCCGACACCATCCCGTGGGCCGCCACGCTGAACGCCTACGGCAACCTGCTGATGTTCGAGGCCCACTACGACAGCGCGCTTGCCGTCCACCGGCGGGCGCTGGCCATCCGCCGGGCCGCGCTCGATCCGCGCGACCCCCTGATCGCCGAGAGCCTGCGAAACCTCGCGACGGTGTACGAAAAGCTGGGGCAGGGGGACTCGGCGCGCGTCCTGGACGAGCAGGCGCTGGCGATCTACCTGCATGCGTACGGCCCCGACCATCCGGACGTGGTCTCCCTGGAGGGGAACCTCGGCGACGTCCTGTCGGAGGCGGGTCTGAAGGACAGCGCCATCGCGCTGCACATGCGCGTGCTCGCGAGCGACCAGCGCACCTTCGGTCCGGTGAACCAACGGGTTGCCCGGGCGCTCATGAGCATTGGCAACGACTACGGGCGCGCGGGCGACGGAGCCAGCGCCGTCGTGTGGCTCCGGCGGTCGCTCGCGCTCTCCGAGAAGGTGCTGCCGCCGGACAACCAGAACCTCGCCTACCCGCTCGCCAATCTCGCCGCCGCCCTGGAGATGATCGGACACTACGCCGACGCGCTGCCGCTCAACCGGCGCGCGCTGGCAATCGAGGAGAAGGCCACCGGCCCCAACCATCCGCAGGTGGGCATGGCGCTGAGCGAGATCGGCGAGGACCTGATGCACATGGGGCGCGACGGGGACGCGGAGCCGTACTTCCGGCGCGCCATCCGGACGATGGATGCGACCGTCGGTCCCAGCGACCCGCTCACCTGTTATCCGGTGGAAGACCTGGCCGACCTCGACGTGCGCCACGGCCGCTACGCGGAGGCGGTCCAACTGTACGGACGCGAACTGCCGCTCGCCGACGGGCCGCGCTACAGCCACGACGATCCGGCACTGGCCGTCTTCTACGAGAAGTACGCGCGCGCGCTGCGGCATGTGGGCGATACGAGCACGGCGCGTGGGTTGGAGGCCAAGGCTCGCGCGCTGCGTCTCGCCGCTGCGCCGGCGCGCTGACCGCGCGCGCGCCTTGCAGTCGGCGCTCGGCCGCCAAGGTCCGCGCCTCGCGGTGCAAGAGCGCCGCCCGGGAGAACTTACGGTTGAACGGGCACACTTCCTGGGAGGTGCGCCGACAAAACTGTATTGCGATGCGATTGGAGAACGGATAGGAACTTGAATCCCGGTCTGGCCTGACGAAAGCAGGCTGTCGGCGGCGGGTCGGGCCTCACCGGGCCGGGCCGCGGGCTGGTGGTCCGGCGGGGGCCCCCGCCGCCGCGCGGAACGGCGCAGGTGCGCCAGGATCCGATCGATCTCCGCAGCCTCGGTGATGAAGGCGAGGATGCGCATCGCGCCGCCGCACGCCGGGCAGGGAGCGGGTCCACTTCTATAGATGTGGCGCAAGAGCTCGGCCCAGCGCCGCCGCGCCTCGCGGAGCGGGGGCGGCTCCGAGGCGGCCACCGGGACCGGCACGATGGGCGCAGATGCGCGGTCGACCCGTCCCGCCTTCCCCCCCGTTCCCCGCAGAAATCCGCCCGGCGGAATCTTCCCGGCGCCAACCGCCGTAAGGGTCCCGACCCCACCGCGACGCCACCCAAGCACAAGGAGGATACCCTGCCGGGAGGCCTCACGACTTCGATCGCACTCGTCGCGCTCACCCTGTTCGCCTCCGCCTGCAATCCCGGAGCCGCGGCCGCCAGACGCCTGCAAGCGTCGTGCGCCGCCGGCTCGGCGGCCGCCTGCGACACTCTGGCGCAGCAGGTGGCTCGTGGAGACCACGTACTGCGCGACTGGCGGCGCGCCGACTCGCTGTACCAGCAGGCCTGCGACGGAAACGATGGCAGCGCCTGCGTCCGGCTCGCCGTGCTGCACCTCCGCGACGACGCCGGGGATCACGGCATCGCGCTGGACTCCACGCTGGCAGTGGGCCTCCTCAACCGGGGATGCGACCTCGGCAGCATGCCGGGATGCGTCACGCTGGGCGATATGTACCTGCAGAAGGACACGGTGGTGAAGAACGCGAAGGTCACCGGCCCACTGCAGGATATCCCGCGCGCCATTGCCCTCTATCGCCGAGCCTGCGACGGCGATGGCAGGGACGGCTGCGACCGCCTGGGAGACGCCAGCCGGAACGGCACCGGCATGCCGGCAGACCCGATTCGCGCGGCGCGATTCTACGAACGCGCCTGCGACTCGGGTTCTCAGCTCGGGTGCGCCCACCTCGGCGAGGCCTACGTCGCCGGCGCCGGCGTCCGCGCCGACCCGACCCGGGCCTCCGCACTCTTCGAGAAAGCCTGCGAAACCGAGATGACCGGCTGTTTCGACCTCGCGGGACTGCTCGAGCACGGCACCGGGGTGATCCAGGACTACGACCGCGCCGTGAAGCTGTACCGGAAGGCGTGCTCCGGTACGCGCACCCGGAACGGAGGTTCGGACCCCGTCGCCGAGAGCTGCTACCGCCTTGGCAACATGTACGCCAACGCCACGGGCGTGGAGCGAAATCTCGGCCGGGCGTCGGCGTTCTTCTACCGGGCCTGCGCGCTCGGATATACGGAAGCGTGCAGGAAGCGGTCCTGATGCCCATGTTTCCCAGTCGCTCCTGCCGCGGAGGCTGACCCAGTGGATCCCCTCGTCACCGCCGACAATCTGACGAAACACTACGGCGACGTCATCGCCCTCGACGGCGTTTCGTTCGGAATCTCGGACGGGATCACCGGCATCCTCGGCGAGAACGGTGCCGGCAAGAGCACCACCATCAAGATCTTCCTCGGGCTGCTCCGCCCCACGTCCGGCCGGGCCGTGGTGCTCGGAGAAGATGCCAGCCACAGCGTGATGGTGCGCGCGCGGCTGGGATACATGCCCGAACACGATTGTCTGCCGCGCAACGTATCGGCGGCGGAGCTGCTGACGCACCTGGCGGAGGTCAGCGGGCTCCCACCCTCGCGGGCCCGCACGCGTGCCGCCGACACACTGCGCCACGCCGGGCTTTTCGAGGAGCGCTACCGCCCCATCGGCGGCTACTCCACCGGCATGAAGCAGCGGGTGAAGCTCGCCCAGGCACTGGTGCACGACCCACGCATGGTCTTCCTGGACGAGCCCACCGCCGGCCTCGACCCGGCGGGCCGCGAGGAGATGCTCGACCTCGTGCGCAAGACGCACCGCGAGTTCGGCATCAGCATTCTGCTCTCGTCGCACCTGATGGCCGACGTCGAGCGCACCTGCGACCGGATCCTCGTGCTTCAGGGCGGGCGCCTCGCCCAGTCCGGCGAGGTCAGCGGGTTCATCGCCGAGACCGAGCGCGTGTTCATCGAGGTCGACGAGGGACGCGAGGCGGTGGTGGCCGAACTCGAAGCCCGCGGGGTGACGGTGCGCGCGGACCGGAGCGGGCTGCACATCGATGGCGCCGACGCGTCGATCTACGATCTGGTGCGCGACGCGGTGGTGGCCGCCAACGCGCCGCTGCGGCGGATGGCGCCGCAGCGACGCGCGCTGGCGGAGCTGTTCATGCACGAGGGCGAGGAGGTGGCGCCGTGATCCCCCCGGCCGCCGGCGACTCGGCAGCCGGGCCCGATGCCTCCGGCGCGGCCGGACGCGCCGGCACCGTCTTCGACATCGGCTACCGGAGCTACGACGGCCCCCGCGAGGGGAGGCGCCGCGCGCGGCTCGGCGTCTTCAAGGACGGGGTGCGCACCGCCCTCGGGCTCGGCCGCGGCGGCCGGGCGAAGGTGCTCCCGTGGACGTTCATCATCCTGCTCGTGACGGTCGCGTTCATCATCGCCCTCGTCACCGGAGCGGCGCTTCGAATCGGTGGGCCCGAGGCCGCGGCGCGCATCCCGTCCCACTCCGACTTCTACGGCATCACCTCCATCTTCCTGTTCGTCTTCTCGGCCGTGGTCGCTCCCGAGCTGCTCTGCCCCGACCGGCGCGACGGGGTCATCAACCTGTACCTCGTGCGGCCGCTCACCGGGTCGGATTACATCGCGGCGCGCTGGCTGGCCTTCCTGGCGGTCTCGCTCGGGGTGGCCTGGCTTCCGCAATTCGTGCTCCTGGTGGGGCGGGTGATGGGCAATCCCGACCCCGGCGGCTACCTGAAGTCCAACTGGCTCGACATCCCCCGTATCCTGGCGTCGGGCGCGGCGTTCGCCGTGTACACCACCACGTTGGGAATGGTCGTCGCGTCGTTCACCACGCGGCGCGCCTATGCGTCGGTCTTCCTGGTGGGCTTGTTCGTCATCACCACCCCCTTCACCACGGGGCTGGCGCGGGAGATCGGCGGCACGGCGGGACAGTGGATCTCGATGTTCAACCTCACCAACATCCCCGTCCACGTGAACGACCTCATCTTCAACGACGTGAGCGGCATTACCCGCGGCGCGCCGGCCCGGGATCTGCCCGCGTGGCTGCGGGTGGCCTGGTACTTCCTGTGGGTGATCGTTCCCGGTGGCGTGTTGTGGGGACGGTACCGGCGGTTGTCGCCGTGAGCGCCGACGGTGCGGGAAACGGCGCGGTGATTCGGGTGGACCAGGTATCGCGCTGGTTCGGCAGCGTGGTGGCCGTGAGCGACGTGACCTTCGACATCGGTCCCGGCATCACG
Source organism: uncultured Gemmatimonadaceae bacterium (assembly GCA_963822945.1). Classification (GTDB taxonomy): domain Bacteria; phylum Gemmatimonadota; class Gemmatimonadetes; order Gemmatimonadales; family Gemmatimonadaceae; genus JAGWRI01. Next base: position 69,612 of record CAWGJO010000037.1, read on the forward strand.
GGCCTGCTCGGCCCCAACGGAGCGGGGAAGACCACGCTGCTGCGCATGATCACCGGGCTCGCCGAAGTGTCCGACGGCACGGTGACCATGTTCGGCGAACCCGTGCGCGACAACCCGCCGCTCTACCGGCGCATCGGCGTCATGTCCGAGCACGAGACCGTGTACCCGTTCATGAAGGGGCGGGAGTTCGTGCGCATGATGGCGAAGCTGCGGGGGGTGGCCGACGCCGACGCGGCCACCGACCGTGCCATCGCGCTCGTGGAACTGGAGCACGCCGCGCACCTGCCCATGGGCACCTACTCCCGCGGCATGCGCCAGCGCATGCGGCTGGCGGGCACGCTCGTGCACGATCCCGACGTGCTCATTCTCGACGAACCGCTCAACGGCGCCGACCCTCGCCAGCGCGTGCACTTCCAGGCGTTGTTGCGGAAGCTGGCGGCCGCGGGCCGCACCATCGTGCTCTCGTCGCACATCCTCGAGGAAGTGGAGCTGCTCGCCGAGACCGTGCTCCTGATCATCAATGGAAAGCTGGCGGCGTCGGGCGGCTTCCGGGCCATTCGGGCGGCGCTGGACGAGCGGCCCTATCACGTGCGCGTGGTGGCCGACCGTCCGCGGGATCTGGCCGCGGCCGTAGTGCGGCTCGACGCCGTGGATGCCGTGAACGTCGATCCGGACGGCGCGCTCATCGTGCTCAGCCGGAAGGTGCGGGCGCTGCAGATGGAACTGCCGAGGCTGGCGCAGCAGGCGGGCATCAGCCTGCGGCGCGTCGAGCCGTTGGACGATTCGCTCGAGAGCGTGTTCGGCTACCTGGTGGAGGGCTGACGATGGGCTCCGTCTACGCGCTCACGCTCCGGCAGCTCTCGGGACGGTGGCGCCTGGCCATCATGACCGTGCTGGCGCTGCTGCCGGTGGTGTTCACGGCGCTGGTGGTACGCTCTGGCTCGGCGCCCTTCGTCGACGAGTTCGAGACTATCGTGCTCAGCACGATGCTCGCGGGCTCCATCTCGCCGCTCATCATCGTCGCCATCGCCAGCGTCGCGTTCGGCAACGAGGTGGAGGACAACACCCTCGCGAACCTGACGCTGGCCCCCATCCCGCGGTGGCAGATCGTGCTTCCCAAGCTCGCGGCCTCGGTCACCGTCGCGGCCCCGTTCATTCTCGGCAGTGCGTTCGTCACCAGCTGGATCGCCTACAACCACGACCTGCGAGCGGTGACGGCGGTGACCTTGGGTGCGTTGGCCGGCCTCGTGATGTACGCCTCGGCGTTCGTCTGGCTGGGGCTGGTCACGCGGCAGTCCATCGGCGTGGGGCTGCTGTACATCGTGCTCTGGGAAGGGTTCTTCTCCGGATACGTATCGGGAATCCGCTTCTTCAGCATCCGCCACTACTCGGTGGCGCTGATGCATGGGCTCGACCCGCGGCGGTTCGTGGGCGAGCCCCACGTCGGGCTGACGGCGGCCGCGGTGGTGACCGTCGTCGTGTGTGCCGGATTCCTGGTGCTGTCCACGCGGCGGCTGCGCACGATGGACGTGCCGTAGGGGGCGGGGACCGGAGCTTCGGGGGCCGCATTGCGCCCGGCCCTCGCGCGGCGCATATCGAATTGCAGATGGATTGGTTGAACGCCGTACGTGCGGGCCCCACCCCCGACCGAGGCAGTCACAATGCATGCGTCCGTCCGAACGGTGCTCGTCGCGCTCGCCCTCGTCGCCACTGCATGCTTCGCGTACCGGCCCGCCGCCGGGGGTTGGGCAGGATGAGACGCGGGGGGCGCGCCAAGCGGCCGGCCGCCGCGGCCTGGCGCCGCATGCCCCGCGCGCGGTTGGCATAGTTGCGAGCTTCACCATTTCGCTTGACGGATACGGAGCCGGCCCGAATCAGGACCTCGACCATCCCATGGGCGTTGGCGGACAGGATCTGCACCCGTGGCTCCTCTCGACACGCACCTTCCAGGTTCCGGTCTTCGTCCTGACCCATCACGCGCGGCCACCGCTCCCGATGGAAGGCGACACGGCGTTCCACTTCTTCACGGGCGGCATGCGCGAGGCGCTCGACCGGCAGACGGGAACACGGCTCAAACGCCGCGCGGCTGTGCCGCGCGAGGAGAGGAACCGGTATGGCGAAGCTCGTGTTCGGCATGAACCAGTCCCTGGACGGCTACGTTGACCATACGGCGTTCGGGCCGGGCCCCACACTCTTTCGCCACTTCATCGAGCAGGTGGAAGGGCAGACGGGCGCTGTCTACGGCCGCCAGATGTATGAGGTCATGCGGTACTGGGACGACGAGCATCCTGAATGGGATGCCGAGGAACGCGCCTTCGCGGCGGCCTGGCGGAACGTTCCGAAATGGGTGGTCTCGCGCTCGCTCAACTCGGCGGGTCCCAACGCCAGACTCATCGAACATGATCTCGAGGACGCGATCCGAAAGGTGAAGGCCGAGCACGACGGCGAGGTCGAAGTCGCCGGCCCGAACCTGGCTCGGAGTCTCACCGAACTCGGCCTGATCGATGAGTACCGCATCTACCTGCACCCCGTGGTGCTCGGCAGCGGCAAACCGTATTTCGCCGGTCCTCGGCCGCCACTCCGCTTGCTGACCAGCGACCGGATTGGCGAGGATGTGATCAGGCTGACCTACGGGCCCGCGTGATCGCGCGACGATTCGCACCATTGATCGTGTTCGCGCTGGTTGCGGCGTGCACGCATGAGCTGAGTCCGACGGCGCGCGGCCGCTACGTGTTCGGTGGGGAAGTGCGGTCGTTCCAGCCGTGTGGCGACGCGAACGAGTACTGGGTCGTCACGTCAGACTCGAATCGGATTCGTCTGCGCACGCTGCATGGGCAACTCACCTCACGCCCGTATCAGGCCATCTACATCGAGGTGCGCGGCGCCCGGACGGATGGCGTTGCAGGCGAGTTCTCCCGGGCGTATGATGGGCTGTTTCGCATCGATACCATACTGAAGGTGTCCGCCGAGATTCCAAGCAGTTGTTCGGCGCCGGCGAAGCCAGAGTAGGGATGCGCGCTGAGCGAACAACACCACCCATCGTGAGACGGCGCCGGATTGCCTCGGGAGGTCGGATCAGTCGTGAATCGTGATAATGAGCTGCTCCTGCACTTCCTGGCGGCCATCGCCTACCGGACGCAGAAGGCACTGCGCGGCGCCCCAGCGCGCTATCCGGACCTCGCGGTCGGTCACGGCTCGCGAACGCCCGTCGAGATTCTCCGGCACATGACCAGTCTCATGGGCTACACTCAGACGCTGTTCCTGGGTGGTGAATACCCGATGGTCCCCGACGCACTGCCCACGTTTGACGACGAGGTGGCGCGGTTCCACGACGAGTTGAACGGTGTGGGAGCGCTGCTGAGGTCGGGGGCGTCGTTGCGAGACATCTCCACGGAGCAGTTGCTGCAGGGCCCGTTGGCCGACACGATGACCCACGTGGGACAGCTGGCCCTGATGCGGCGCCTCGCCGACAGCGCCGTTCGCGGGGAGAATTTCATTTTTGCCGAGGTGCGCGCAGACCGGTTGGGGGTCGATCAGGCCGCGCCGGCTCGCCCGGACCCGGAATGATCTGACGCGGGCTCGCTACGGGGCGCTGCCGGCGCCAACGTCGCGCCTGGCGCCCTGCGGCGCCGGCCGCGACTATTAGAAAACGTCGCAGGAGAGCGCCGCGGCGCTATGCGACCGACTCGAGGACCGCCTGGCTTCTCATGCACACGAACGCCCCGTACTCAGGCAACGCACTGCTCCAGCCGCTGATCGCGTTCCTACGCCTTGAAGCGGCCGGCGGCCTGGTGCTGATGGCGTCCGCCGCGTTGGCGCTGATCGTCGCCAACTCGCCGCTCGCGGTTCACTATGCGGCGCTGCTGGATACACCGCTTGCGGTCAGCGTCGGGGCGTTCGGCCTCGCCAAGCCCTTGCTGTTGTGGATCAATGACGGCCTCATGGCGGTGTTCTTCTTCCTCGTCGGCATGGAGCTGAAGCGCGAGGTGCTGGAAGGGCACCTGTCGAGCCTGCGCCAGGCGGCGCTGCCGGCGTTTGCCGCGGCCGGGGGCATGCTCGTTCCCGCCGCCGTGTACGTGTCATTGAATCGGGCTGACGCCGTCGCGATGCAGGGGTGGGCGATCCCGACCGCGACCGACATCGCCTTTGCGTTGGGCGTGCTCGCCCTGCTCGGCAAGCGGGTGCCGGTCGCGTTGAAGGTTCTGCTGCTGAGCATCGCCATCTTCGACGACTTTGGCGCGATCGTCGTGATCGCCCTGTTCTACACGGCCAAGCTTTCCTTGCTGGCACTGGCGATCGCGGCAGGTCTGACGGTGGCGCTTGCGGTCCTCAATCGCATGCGCGTGATGCGGCCGGTCGCCTACATCCTGATCGGCATCGCCCTGTGGGTGGCGGTCTTGAAATCGGGGGTGCACGCCACGCTCGCGGGCGTCGTGGTGGCGATGTTCATTCCGCTGCGCGGGCCGGAGGGCGACGCGTCGTCGGTACCCGCGTCACCGCTGCGACAACTCGAGCACACGCTGCATCCGTGGGTGGCGTTCGGGATTCTGCCCGTGTTTGCGTTTGCCAACGCCGGCATCGCGATCGGTGGGTTCTCGATCGGCGACATCTTTCATCCCGTGCCATTGGGCATCGCGGCCGGCCTGTTCTTCGGGAAGCAGATCGGGGTACTGGCGCTGTGCTGGATTGCCATACGCGTGCGACTCGCGGCGCTACCAGAAGGCGTCAGCTGGTGGCAACTCTACGGGACTGCCCTGCTGTGCGGCATCGGGTTCACCATGAGCCTGTTCATCGCATCCCTGGCCTTCGAGTCCGGCAACTCGGCCTATCTGGGACTGGAGCGACTCGGAATCCTGATCGGGTCGTTGGCGGCCGGGCTGTTGGGGTACCTCGTGCTGCGGTTCACGCCCGGCGCGCGGCGCCTCGTTGGCTCCCCATCGCCCTCGTGATCTGGTAATCGGCGTCGTCCGCGTACGCGGCGAAAGCGGCCGGACCACGGGCCGCTCGTACAGCACGTGATAGGCGAGGCCGGCGACCACCGCGGTGACCACGTGGCGAAGAAGAGCAGGAAGAACCCGTAGAACGTCATCTCGAAGACGAGGGTCCACGCCGGGTCCAGAGCGGGCCGAGCATGAGACGGGAGGAGCGTCAGCGAGGTGAACAAGCTCCAATGCGGCGTGAGTGCCTATCGCAACACCACTTTTTGTCGCTCGAGGACGCGCAGCAGATTCTGGACACGTGGCGGGACGAGTACAACAACGAGCGCCCGCACAGCAGCTTGCACGACCTCCCACCCGCTCACTTCCGAGCCGCGGGAGCGAACCACGCAGACCGAGTCGTCCAGCATTCCTGACTTCAATACTGGTCCGTGGATGTGGCCAAGAGCCCAACGGCCTGGGTCCCTGAAAAGTGGTCCAGCCGGGGTCCCGTTTTGACAGGGAGCTGAAGCGAGGCCAGACTCTCGGGAGAGAGGAGGCCAGGGATGCGGAAGAGCAAGTTCACGCCGGAGCAGATCCTCCAGGCGCTGCGGCAAGCCGAGGGCGGGACGGCGGTGGTTGACATCTGCCGGAAGCTCGGGGTCACGGAGACGACGTTCTATCGCTGGAAGAAGCAGTACACGGGGCTCGACGTGAGCGAGTTGCGGGAGCTGAAGCAGCTGCGGGATGAGAATCGGCGGCTGAAACAGGTCGTCGCCGATCTGACGCTCGACAAGACGATGCTGCGCGAGGCGCTCGGAAAAAAATGGTGAGCCCAAGCCAGCGACGCCGGATGTTGGCTTGGGCGCGGGGCGCCTATGGCGTGAGCGAGCGGCGCGCGTGCCGCGGCTTGGTGATCCAGCGCTCGTCGATGCGCTACCGGGCCCGGCGGCCGGACGATGCGCCGGTGCGCCGCCGCCTCCACGAGCTGGCCCGGGATCGCCCCAGCTTCGGCGCGAAGCGCCTGCACGTGCTGCTGCGCCGGGACGGGCTCCGGATCAATCACAAGAAGGTGCATCGGCTGTACATCGAGGAAGGGCTGCAACTCAAGCCACGTCGCCGGCGTCGCCGCTCCGCGACCGTTCGACAGCCGCGGGCCGTGGTGAGCCACGCGAATGAGCGGTGGGCGATGGACTTCATGCACGACGTGTTGGCCACCGGGCAGACAGTGCGCGTGTTCACGCTCGTGGACGTCTACACGCGCGAGTGCGTGGCGCTCGAGGTCGCGCGCTCGTTCCGGGGGAGCGACGTGGCGCGGCTCCTCAGCGATGCCGGCGAGCGCCGCGGCGGCTTACCCGCCATCATCCAGTGCGACAATGGGACGGAGTTCACCTCCACTGCGCTGGATCACTGGGCGTACTGGAATCGCGTCAAGCTCGACTTCAGCCGCCCGGGGAAGCCCGTCGACAACAGCGTGTGCGAGGCCTTCAACGGCAGCGTACGACGTGAGTGTCTCACGTGTCATTGGTTTGCCTCTCTCGCGGAGGCGCGCGTCACGCTAGCTTCGTGGCGCGAGGACTACAACAACCACCGGCCCCATACGAGCTTGGGGCTGCAACCACCGGCGGCGTACGCGGGCGCCGGCCACTACCTACCTCGCATCAGAACTCTCAGAAACTGACGCTCTGGCGCGGATCAGTTTTGGGGACCCAGGCCCACACTCAGAAACTGACGCTCTGGAGCGGATCAGTTTTGGGGACCCAGGCCCAACCCGAACGCTGGGACATAAGAACTGGGATAGCGTTGGGGTTCACGTGACAGAGTCTGTCGGTCTCCGGAGCCACCAGCATCGGCCGGTCGGTCGCTGAGTTAACCTCGGTTAACCAGCCAATGACCCATGGTTAACCCCTCTGACCCTACTGTATTTCGGAGATTGGGAGGGGGATGCCAACCGCCTTCCTCGACTCCCCAATACCGAGATCGCCGTCGCTGCCGCTGGCGACAAGGCGATGAACTTCCGCTCCCCCAATCTGGAGGCGTCCAATGCGACCTCTCTCTCTGGCCGTCACACTCCTCATAGTCACCGCGTGTGACGGCGTACAACCCACGGCCCCTGCCGCACCCGACCAGACGAATCTCGGACCATCACGGATATTGGCAGCCAAGGACAACTCGGGAGCGCCGCACCAGAGGCTCACACGGGGAGACGCTGAAGCGGTGCTCAACGCGTTCGGAACCGCCGGCTACCTGATCACGGCCAAGAAGGGATTTGTCCCGGTATCGGCCGCGCCCGGCGACTTCTACGGCGACAAGGGAGCCATCCGGCCCCTGCCCTACCTTGACGGGCATCACTATTGCACGCTCGACTGGCTCGTGCCGATGTTCGCGGTATTTGATTGGGACGATGCCAGTACGGGGCCGCGCTCTCCCCATGAGATCCGAGCGGAGCTTGCAAGCAGTTCGGTACTCCTGTCGATTGACGGCCAGGCGTTCCCAACCCGGCGCACCCCCGTAAAGCCAGCCAACGCGCAGCGAGCCTTTGGCGATGCGAACGCCTTTGGCTACCAGGTCGGCAATCCGGTACCTCCTGGTACGTTCTCGATCGGCGCACACACGATCCATGCGGACGTCTTCTTGGATGGTGTGCTTGATGACTTCGGTCTGGAAACCACCACGTTCTATATCGATGATGCATCGTCGGCCACCTGCACAGGATAGCGAAGTCACACGAGAATCCTCGCGGCCCCAAGGGATAGGAATTTCAATCCCCGTATGGTCAGACGGGGGCGCGCTGGGAACCGGTGTGCAACTGGGAGCCGGCGGGGGCGCGGCCCGCAGCGGGGCGTTGGGCCGCGCGCTTGGGGAGGGCGGCTGCTGTACCGGGGCGTGGCGGGTCCCCGGCGGGCGTTGCGCGCCCCGACGGGCACGCCGAAGGTCCCCCGGGGCGAGCCCAGGGGCCGATCGGCGGGCGATCAGGATGAGACGCGGGAGGCGGCGCGCCGCGGGGGCGGGGCCGCGAGTCGGCGCTCGGGTGGGGGCCCCCGCCCCCGCGTGGCCCGGCGGAGGTGGGCGAGGATCCGATCGATCACCGCTCCCTCGGTGATGATGGCGAGGATGCGCATCGCGCCGCCGCACGCCGGGCAGGCGAGCGGGTCCACTTCATAGATGTGGCGCACGATGGCTACTCTTTCTTGTGACACTTGTTGGGGCGTCCGTACCGTTTGTAGTTAGCTGGCGGTGGTTTAGCGCACGAGAAGCGACCTGACACCGCCTAGAATCACGACCATAATTGTTTGCTGCCGTATAACACGCGCTTGGAGCGGTCAACCGCGCCGGCGTACCAGTTGGATGGCTGACATATTGTGAGCGCGGATTGCCGCTCGAACGCAAACCGTCAGACCGCCATCGAGGATCCTATGCGATGTGCAGCACTTGCTTTGGCCATGCTCCTCGCTGGAACGCAAGCCAACGCTCAGTCGAGAACCGTTTTCAAGGGCAGTCCCTTTGTTAAGATCAGCGAAGCCGGGTCCAGCCGTGTGGTAGACTCGCTCTCGCGTCCACGCGCCGAAAATCTAAGCGCCGTGGTTAGCGAGATTTCCGGGACATATTACTGGGCAAGTCGAGAGAACAAGGAGCTAATCAGACACGAATCGGGCGCCTTCATTACTTATGCTGCTACCGATGGGTCGGGTTACATCCGTCTGATCGATCCACTGTTTAAAGATGCGGCAGCATTGATTGGTGATTCTGAAGCAAAGTACGACTACGTAGAGCACCTGTTGATTGGGCTCGGTTCAGTGACCTACTATGGCGTTGCCGACGCCTTTTGATTGGAGACGGCCGGTCTAACAGGCGCTTGAAGCAGTCCAGCCCCCCAGGCCTCGGCCTCCTTGCGGCGGCCCCCTGGCGGTGCACACTCGATGGAAGTCAGACAATTCGCTGCGGGCGAGGCACCGGAACCACGTTTAGCGATGTGTGTGCCCGAACGATTCCGGCCGTTCCGAAGAGGAGGTATTAGCTCATGACTGGATCGATCGCGTTCAACGGCGGCGCCACGAAGGTCGCCAAGATCAACTACCAGCTACCCATGCCGGGCAGCCATCACGGCCGACGCCTTGTGCGGCTCGACCTGGGAATCAAGGGCTCCGAGTGGAGCGACGACGCCAAGGCCTTCGGCGAACAGCCGGGCGAGGCGGCTGGCATCGGGCCGTCCGGCCAAGGCTATACGATCGACGTGGCGCGCGCCCGTGAATACCTGCGGGGCAAGCTCACCGCCGTGGGCTTCCGCGCGACGACGTCGATCTCGCGCTGACGCGACTGCCAGGAGTGATCACCGGTGACGCCGAGACGCCACGCCGACGCCAGCGTCGGGACTGCACTGCGAGCCGCGGCCGTGTCTCGCGCCACGCTCATGGCCACCACGGCCGCGGTCGGCGCGGTGGACTCGATCTCCACCGCCGAGCCAGCCCCGGCGCCGGCACCCGCGCCTGCCCCGCCACCCACGGCGTCGGATCGCCTCGACGAGATCGTCGACGTGTTCGTCGCGAACGCGAACCGGGGGCTCGTCACGTCGATCCTTCTCGACTCCACGGGCGAGACGGTGCTGCAGACCTCGCCGGTGACTGTGGTGGAGGAGCCGACACTGTTCCTGGTGGAGAAGGTGGCGATCTCGTCGTTCCTTGGCGATTACGGCATGGGCCGCACCGTGCGGACATTCACGCTACTGCCAGGGGAAACGACGTCCATCCGGATCAAGACGTGGCAGTCCACCGAGGAGTCGCGCAAGCAGGCGTCATCGATCATCGACTCCCACGAGCAAGAGGCGCAGACGCGGTTCCAGAGCGAGGTGCAGTCCGAGACCACCGACAAGCAGACGCGCAGCTCGGAGGAGAAGTGGTCGGTGGAAGCCGAGGCATCGGCCAGTGGGGGTGGGGTAGCGCCAAGGTAAGCGGATCGGCGTCGGGCGACTACCAGTCGGGCCGCGAGCAGTTCGCGAAGCAGGCGTCGTCGGCCGTGGGCGAGCATGCGGCCAAGGCGTCTTCCAAGCGCCAGCTGTCCGTCACGAGCGAGTCCGAGTCAAAGTCCACCACCGGCGAGGAGTCTGTGATCGAGCGGACGATCGAGAACGTCAACGTGAGGCGCGTGCTCAACTTCGTGTTCCGCGGGCTCAACCAGGAGTACTCGACCGTTCTGCACCTCACGGACATCCAGGTGGCGTTTACGAACCGGCGCACCAACTCCTGGCGCATCGTCCCGATCTCGGGACTGCGCGGCCTGCTCGAGACACTGCTCAAGGCCGCGCCCAAGCGCCGCGGCGAGATCGCGTCGCTAATCCTCAAACTCGCCGGAACCGTGATCGACGACCAGAGCGCGTCGGTCCGCACGCTCGACGCGCTCCACTACGACGTGGTCAACGACGTCATGACCGTGGGTCCGGTGACGATGGACGTGCAGGGCATGCCCGCCCCGCCCACCGAATCCGACTACTACCGATTCAAGCCGGGCCCGCTCGGGTCGCAGACGGAGGTGGACGGCGTGCGCATGAGCCAGCAGACCATCGTCATGCGGACGGATTCCGTGCTCGTCGAGGCGCTGCTGGGCGAGTCCGACGCGCTCGACGAGTTCGCAATGGAGGTGCAGCAGGCAGCCGCGACCGCGCAGACACTCGCCAACCAGCGCGAGACGCTGCTGCAGTCCACGCTGAACGCCATCGCGGATCCGGCCGAGCGCGCCAAAGCCGCCGCGGCGTTATACGGGCCGGTGAAGGAGACGGCCTATGGGCGACACGATCACCGACACCTCCAAGGTGGCCGGGACATCGAAGGTCACCGGCACGGGCGTCGCGAACACAGCGCCGGTGCTCGGCAAGGCGGGCGCGCCGGCGGCGGGGAAGCAGCCGCCTCCGCCGCCGGCGATCCCGGCCTTCAAGGACAAGGCGGCCGCGCTCGCATGGGCCAACGAGGTGGTACACAAGGATCTCGGCCTCAACTCGACATCCGTGTACTGGTTCTCGGTGTCGGCCTCCAAGCGCCCTCATCCGCGGACCGGCCTGCCGCCGGACCCCGGCCTCGTGGACTGCGGCTTCGCCGCCTGGACCAACACGGCCACCGACATCTACCTTTTCGATGCGCTATGGGATAACAACCTGTCGGTCGGTGTCGGCTCGGCGCAGCAGGCCGAGCTGGGCAACGGTGGCGCACGAGTCGCTGCACGCCGTGCACTTCAAGTCCGCGTGGGGCGGTGGGCACCCACCGTCGCTCGCGACCGGCTTCCACCACGAGTGGAGGACGTATGCGGCGAGCGCCAAGGCGCTGGGAGCGCCCACGCACAGCAGGGTGAAGCGCTTCATCGCCGAGGCGGCAGGCAAGGATGAGCTGGCGCCAGAAGGCCGCGCAGGAGGGAGTCGCCAGGAGTTCGCGGGCTGGTACAACGGCCACAAGGCCGGGATTGGGAAGCTCAACGCCGACCAGGCGGAACTTGAATACCTGAAGTTCTTCGAGAAAATCAATGGACTGCCGCCGAAGATCCTCGCTTCGGGCAAGACACCAAAGGAGATGCTACAGTTGACGTATGGATACTAAGCCCAGTGCTCCTGCGTGAAGCCGCGCGGTACCGGTTGACGTGCCCGCGCGCGGTGGCATACCACCCGTAGTAGCGCGTCACCACCGCATTCTTCCGTGCGACCGTCTCCCGCGCTCGAACCTCGGCTCCCTCACCTCCCGCGCGACGCCAGATTCTACCGGCACACCTCCTGGGAGGTGTGCCGACAAAACTGTATTGAAATTGTATTGGCAACGGGACGGCGAAGTCTCAGAGAGACAGATCCTTGGCTGTGTGTCTGTGACTCAGTGCGGCGGTGGTGATGCCGCCCAGTGGGGGCGGCCTCCGGGCTCGGCACACCTTCGGCCCCTTCCCGGGCTAGGAGTGATGTGGTCCACCATGGTTCATCAGTTGGGCGACCGCCGGCCCCCTTCTCTGAGTAGCGGTTCAGCTTTCGCGGGTCAC
>CAWGJO010000038.1:0-53994 GCA_963822945.1 uncultured Gemmatimonadaceae bacterium
CATCCAGTTGATGGTCAGCTTCTGGTGGCCGGGCTCGTAGCCGAAGCTGTGCTCCTGCCACTGCTGGACGGCGTCGTCGCGCATGATCTGCACCACCTCGCGGAACGTTTCCGTATACCGGCCGTCCGCTTCCAGCCGCACGACGCCGTCATCGAGCAGGTAGACCCACGACTCCTCGGGGTGGTCGGCCGGGTTGACGGCCAGACGGTAGATCGTGTCGCTCACCACCGACGGATCGCCGGCGGGGGTGATGATCGGCGCCTGCGCGTGGACGGGCCACGCCGTACCGATCAGGAGGGGCAGGAGGAGGGTCGACGGTCGCATCGGAGGGGTGGGAGTTGAGAGTGCTCGTAAGGCAGGGCGCCCTCCCCATTCTGTCGTCAGGCCCCGCCGCCCCGCAATACCGAAAAAACGCCCGGCCGCCTGCAAAATGCAGACGGCCGGGCGCCATGCGTGTAAACGGAGCGGTTAGCCGTTCGAATCCCAGGTTGGCAGGCGGCCCGGTGTCCAGGGCGCGCCCGCCGCTTCGGCGGCGTCCTCCAAATGTTTGAGATCGACGTTGATGAACTGGCGCAGCCGGGCGAGGATGGCGCCGAACTGCGACGCCACCACGTCGTACTGACGCTTCTGCGTGTTCGTGGCGTCTTCGAGGGTCGAGAACCAGAGGCCTCCGGTGATGTTGCCCAGGCGCTCGAGGAGCGACGGCGGCGTGGGCTCGCTGTGGCGGGCCTTGGTGTCGTCGCCGCTGAGCAGTTCCTGCACCGCGCGCAGCGTGTCTTCGAGCGCCATGGCCCGCCGGGCCAGGGAGTCGGTGGGCGTTGCGGTCCGCGCCAGCGCCTGTTGCAGGGCGGCGAGGCGGGACGCGGCCTCACCGGCGGCCGCATTCGCGCCGAGCACGGCGCGCTGCAGCTTGGCCGTCTTCTGCTGGAAGGCGACGACGGCCGCCGAGCGCGGCGTGGCCGATCCGTCGAGCATGTACACGTCGAAGCTCTGCGGCTGGCCCAGCGTCGACTCGACGCCGTCCACGAGCTTCGACATCGCCACGTGATAGGTGCCCGGGGCCACGAACGGCCCACCGCCGGCGTCGCCTCCGTCCGCCCCGGCCGTTGCCCGTGATCGGCGTCATGGCGGGATAGCGGAGGTTCCAGGTCACGCGCTGCACGCCGGCCTTGGGCGTCTCGTACAGGCGCCGGACCACGCGGCCCTCGGGATCCGTGACGGTGAAGATCAACTGCGGTGGCCGCTCTTCGTTCTCCACCTTGAGCGAGTCCCAGGGTGGATAGAACACGTCGCTGCCCTTCTTCGCAGCCGCCGCGTCCGCGGCTTCGCGTACCTGCTTCCTGGTCTTGATGGCCGTCTTGAGGTAGTAGGTGAACGTGGCGCCGAAGGGCGGGTTCGGGGCCGTATAGAAGTCACCGCCGTGCGTATTGCCCAGCGGGCTGTCCTGCATGTACAGCGCCGCGCGCTTCACGGGCAGCAGCGCCGCGTCGGAGGCCAGCACTGCCGGCGTCAGTTCGCGCAGCGGCGCGATGTTGTCCAGGATGTAGTAGCCGCGGCCGAACGTCGCCACGGCCAGGTCGTCCTCGCGCTTCTGGATTTCCAGGTCGCGCACCGCGATGGTGGGCAGCCCGTTCTTGAGCTGCGTCCAGTGCTTGCCGCCGTTCGCGGTGTAGTAGAGCCCGAATTCGGTGCCCACGAACAGCAACTGCGGATCCTTGGGGTCCTCGATGATCGTGTACGCCGTGCCGTTCTGCGGCAGGTCGCCCACGATCGAGGTCCAGCTCTTTCCGAGATCGGTGCTCTTGAGCAGGTACGGCTTGAAGTCGCCCGACTTGTGGTTGTCGAACGCCACGTACACGGTGTTCGTGTCGAACGCGCTCGGCGTGACGCGGGAGACGAAGGTGGTGTCGGGGACGCCGGGGAAGTGGTCGATCTTCCGCCAGTGCTGCCCGTCGTCCTCGGTCACCTGAATCAATCCGTCGTCCGTGCCCACCCACAGCAGCCCCGCCTTGAGCGGCGACTCGCCGATGGTGACGATCTCGCCGTAGAAGGACGTCGAGGTGTTCTTGCCGAGGGCATCCACGCCCCACACGCGTCCCATCATCTTGAGCTTGTTGCGGTCGATCTGCCGCGACAGGTCGGGGCTCACCGCGCGCCAGGTGTCGCCGCGGTCGTCGCTCTGCCACAGAATCTGCGATCCGAAATAGAGCCGCGTGTGCGAATGCGGGCTGATGATGAGCGGCGCGTCCCAGAACCAGCGGAGCGCCGGCTGGCCGGGCTCGGGCTGGGGAATGATGTCCACGTTCTCGCCCGTCTTGATGTTGAACCGCGCCAGGTAGCCGTTCTGGGCCTGCGCGTACACCGTATTCGGGTCTTCGGGATCGACGCGCGACTGGAAGCCGTCGCCGCCCTGCGTGAAGTACCAGTCGGAGTTGACGATGCCGTAGTCCGCGCGCGTCTGCGACGGGCCACCCACCGACGAGTTGTCCTGCGTGCCGCCGTACAGATGGTAGAAGGGCAGCGCGTTGTCCGTCTCCACGCGGTAGAACTGCGCCAGCGGCAGGTTGCCGAAGAACTTGTACGTCTTGCCGCGGTCGAAACTCTCGTAGAGGCCGCCGTCGCAGCCCACCAGCAGATGCTCCGAATTCTTCGGGTCGATCCAGAAGACGTGCGTGTCCACGTGCTTGTTCCTGTCGCCCACGTTCCGGAAGGTGTGCCCACCGTCGTCCGTCACCTGGGCCAGGAAGTCGCCGGCGTACACGCGGTCCACGTCGTGCGGATCGGCGTAGATGCGGTTGTAGTACAGGCCCACGCTCGTGTAGTCGTTCATCTTCGTCCAGCTCGCGCCGTCGTCGGTGGAGCGGTAGAACCCGCCGCCCTTGCCGGCTTCGACGATCGCGTATGCCACGTCGGGATCCTGGGGCGCCAGCGGCCAGCCCGTAGCGGCCCACGGCGTTGCCCGACGGCAGCCCCTCGGTGACCTTGGTCCACGTGGCGCCGGCGTCGGTGCTGCGCCAGAGCGCCGACTCGGGACCGCCGGCGATGTACCCCCATTCGCGGCGGTAGCGCTGCCAGGTCGCGGCCAGCAGCCGATCGGGGTTCCGGGGATCCATCACCACGTCGGCCACGCCCGCCCACTCGCCGTTGCCGAGGATCTTCGTCCACGTCTTGCCGCCGTCGGTGGTCTTGTACAGCCCGCGGTCGCCGCCCGCGCTGAACAGCGGACCCTGCGCGGCGACGTACACCACGTTGGAATTGCGCGGATCGACGACGATGCGCCCGATGTGCTCGGAGTGCGCGAGCCCCATGTTCTTCCACGACTTGCCGCCGTCCTCCGACTTGTACACGCCGTCGCCGTATGCCACCGACCGCTGCGCGTTGTACTCGCCCGTGCCCACCCACACCACGTTCGGGTTGTTCGGGTCGAGCGTCACCACGCCGATCGAATACACGGGTTCGTGATCGAAGACGGGCGTCCAGGTGGTGCCCGCGTTGTCGGTCTTCCACAGCCCGCCCGACGCCGCGCCCACGTACCACTGCGACTCGTCGCGCGGGTTGACCGCGATGTCGGTGATGCGGCCGGAGATCATGGCCGGCCCGATGGATCGGAGATGGAGGCCGGCGAGCGAGGGCCCGCCGGCATGGCCGGAGTCGGCGCCGCCGGAACCGCGCTGCGCGGCCGCCGGCTGCAGGGGCAGGAGCATGGCCAGCGCGCACGTCGCGCCGGCGAGACGAATCGAGAGAAGGCGTCGAGATAGCTGCATGGGTCTCGGAGTGAAGGTCTGGCTGAAATTACGCGCTCACCCGGCGATGGAAAGGAGCCCCGCATGCGCTACCTTTCGGGACGACCTCCGCCGACGAGCTGCCATGACCGACACGCCCGCTGTGCCCGCCGCGTCGCGCTCCCCCGTCCGGGGCTTCCCCCGGATGTTCGCCCTCCTCGCCGTGCTCATCTACGCCATCGAGTTCGCCATCGCGCGCTCGCCCATGGCCGGCACGAGGCCGATGATCCCGCTCGCCGTGACGCTCGACCTGACGCTGTTCGTGCCCGCACTCTACTGGCTGCTCGTCATCCGGCCCGCCGGCGCGTCGGCCACGCGCGTGGTGGCCGCGTTCGTGCTCAGCTTCATCGGCGCGCGATTCGTGCTGCTGCCCGGGCAGCGCGAGTACCTCATGTACGTGCGCTTCCTCGGCGCGCCCGCCGAGTTGGCGCTCATCGCCTACGTGGTGGTCAAGGTGCGCCGCGCCGCCCGCGGCTTCCGCGGGGCCGCCCCCACGGCCGACGTGCCGGAGCGCATCGGCGCGGCGCTCGCCAACGCCTTCCCGTATCGTGTGGTGGGCCGGCTGCTGAGCACCGAACTCACCGTGCTCTACTACGCGCTGCTCTCATGGCGGCGTGCGCCGCATGTGCCAACGGGAAGCGACGCCTTCACCTTCCACCGCCGGAGCGGGTTGATCGCGCTCCTGTCGGCGGCCACGGGCGCGGCCGTGGTCGAACTGTTCGTCGTGCACCTGGCCGTGCACGCGTTCAGCGCGCGCGTGGCCTGGGGCCTCACGTTCGTGAGCGCCGTCGGCGTGGTCTGGCTCATCGGCTTCACGCGCGCCATCGTGCTGCGCCCCGTTCTCGTGACGGCGCGCGGCGTTCTGGTGCGCAGCGGAGTGCAGTGGACGGTCGACGTGCCGTTCGCGGACATCGCGCGATTGGAAACCGGGCGAGTGTCCGCCCCGGCGGGGCGCGTGCCCGGCCACCTGCGCGTTGGCGGCTCGGGACGGCCGACGGCCGTGATCCACCTGCGCGAGCCGGCAACGGCCGCCGGCATCTACGGGCGGAACCGGCAGGCGCGCACCATCTCGATCACGCTCGACGAGCCGGCGGCGTTCGCCGAGGCCGTGCGCGTGCGCGGGGGGATCGACGGGTGAGCGAGCGCCCCCCGCCCCCGCCGCCCGCGAACTGCTGCGCCATACGGTGGCCACGGTGGCGTACCGGGCAGGGAAGGCGGTGCGCCATGCGCCCGCCGCGTTCGCCGGGTACCGCTGCGGGCCGACGTCCACGCACCCCGGTGCAGATCCTGGCGCACATGGGCGATCTCTACGATTGGGCGCTCTGGATGGCGCGCGGCCGGCACGAATGGCATGACTCAACGCCGTTGCCGTGGGACGACGAGGTGGCGCGTTTCTTCGCCGCGCTCGCCGCGTTCGACGCCTACCTGGCCGGCAGCGAACCGCTGGGCCGGCCGGCCGAGATGCTGTTCCAGGGACCGGTGGCCGATTCGCTTGCCCACATCGGCCAACTGACCATGCTGCGCCGCCTCGCGGGCTCTCCCGTGCGCGCCGAGAACTACGCCAAGGCCGAGATCAGCACGGGACGTGTGGGCGCCGAGCAGGCGGCGCCGCGCGTCGAATTCGACTAGCGGCGCCACCCGGCGACCCGGCGGCTACCGGTCGAGTGCCGCCATGGCTTTGGTCTGGTAGCGCTCGCCGGCCACTGCGTCTCGCGGGAACGCCGCTTCCAGCGCCGCTCGGTCGGCCGGTGTGAGGGTCAGGTCCACCGCGGTCACGTTCTGCTCCAGGTACTTCACGCGTTTGGTGCCGGGAATGGGCACGATGTCGTCGCCCTGCGACAGCACCCACGCCAGCGCGAGTTGCGCGGCTGTCACCCCCTTGGCGGCGGCCAACCGCCGCACTGCGTCCACGAGCGCCAGATTGCGCCGGAAATTCTCGCCCTGGAAGCGCGGCTGGATGCGTCGGAAGTCGTCGGGCGCGAAGTCCTCGGGGTTGGTGATCTCTCCGCTCAGGAATCCGCGGCCCAGCGGGCTGTAGGCCACGAAGCCGATCCCCAATTCGCGGCACACGTCGAGCATCCCGTCCTCCGGATCGCGCGTCCACAGACTGTACTCGCTCTGCAGCGCCGTGATGGGGTGGACGGCGTGGGCCCGCCGCAGCGTCTCCGCCGATACTTCGGACAACCCGATGTAGCGCACCTTTCCCGCCTCGACCAGACGCTGCATGGCGCCCACCGTGTCCTCGATAGGAGTCTTGGCGTCCACCCGGTGCAGGTAGTAGAGGTCGATGTAATCCGTCTTGAGACGCTTGAGGCTGGCCTCGCACGCCTGGAGGCAGTAGTCGGGGGAGGCGTTGAATCCGCGGTAGGCCGGATTGTTCGGGTCGCGCACGATGCCGAACTTGGTTGCCACCACCACCGATTGGCGGCGCGCGCCGAGCACGCTGCCGAGCAGTTCCTCGTTGGTGCCCGAGCCGTACATGTCCGCCGTGTCGTAGAACGTGATGCCGAGTGCCAGGGCCCGCTCCAGCGTGGCCACCGACTCGGCTCCGTTGCGCGGACCGTAGAAGTCGCTCATTCCCATACAGCCCAGCCCGATCGCCGATACCTCGAGCGGGCCCAGCTTCCGATGCTGCATCGTGCGCTCCCGTGGCTGGTTCTCCGTCCAAGCTAACAGCCGGGGCGGAAGATCCCAGCCGGTTCGCGCCTGGCCCGGACCGGCGGGCGGGGTGGTTCCAACGATCCAGCGGCCTCAGGGGTAGAATAGGCGGGCGGCCTCCCCGCCGTCCGAACCATAGAGGAGGAATTCATGCGACGCATTGCCTTCTTGCTCTCACTCCTGATGGTCGTGCCCACGTTGTCCCTGGCCCAGCGCGGCGGCCGGACCCGCAGCGGCGCCACCTCGCGCACGAACATGTTTCCCACCGACCAGATGCGCAGCCGCGCCACGACGGTGACCAGCAGCAAGCTGCGGGATCTCGATCCCCTCGCGATCCTGGTCGGCAAGCACAAGGATCTGGCGCTCACCGATTCCCAGGTGACCGCGCTCCGGACCATGGACGACCAGCTTGGCGCCGTCCAGAAACCCGCGTACCACGTGCTCGATTCGCTCGACCAGGAATTGTCGAACATCGGGGACCATCCCACGTCGGACGAGCAGCGGCAGATGCAGACGGCGAACACGTTCGTGCGGATGATCGCCACGCACGTGCGCGAGCAGTACGACTCGGTGGAGAAGGCCGCCGGGGCGCTGATGACCGACGACCAGAAACACAAGGCAGACGACGTGTTGAAGGATTCCCACGATCAGTTGGCCCGGCTCACCGCCCGCGGCCGCAATCGCTGAGATCGTGGGGCCGCTCCGGTACGGCACCCGCGCGTCGAGGGGACGCGCGGGCCGTGCCCGTGTCGGGCAGCGCCCGACAGCAGTGTTCCGCTTCCCTGACTGACGGGGAGCGGTTTCCGGCCAAGACTGAGCGCAGCGGCCGCGCGCGCGTCGACGCGCGCGGCCCGTGCCACTATTGCCGGAGACCCGTTCATGACCAACCGTAGCTGGGCCGAACCCTGGAAGATCAAGGTCGTCGAGCCCATCAAGATGACCGACCGCCGCCAGCGCGAGCACGCTATCCGCGATGCCGGCTACAACACCTTCCTCCTCCGCTCCGAAGACGTCTACATCGATCTGCTCACCGACTCGGGCACGAGCGCGATGTCGGACCGCCAGTGGGCGGGCATGATGCTGGGCGACGAAGCATATGCCGGCTCGCGGAACTTCTACCGTCTGGAACGCGCGGTTCGCGATCACTACGGCTACGAGCATCTGATCCCGACCCACCAGGGGCGGGGCGCCGAGCACATCCTGTCGCGCATCCTCATCAAGCCGGGCGACCACGTGGCGGGCAACATGTACTTCACCACCACGCGGGCGCACCAGGAGCTGGCCGGCGCGACGTTTCACGACGTGATCATCGCCGAAGCGCACGACCCGCGCTCGGAGCATCCGTTCAAGGGCGACGTGGACCTGGCCAAGCTCGCCGCGCTGGTGAACGAGGTGGGCGCCGAGCGCATGCCCTACATCTCGGTGGCGGCCACGGTGAACATGGCCGGCGGCCAGCCGATCAGCCTGGCCAACATGAAGGCGGTGTATGAATTCGCGCACGCGCGCGGCATCAAGGTGATCCTCGATGCCACGCGGGCCGTGGAGAACGCGTGGTTCATTCAGCAGCGCGAGCCGGGCCAGCGCGACCGCACGGTGGCCGAGATCCTGCTCGATCTGTGCCGGTACTCCGACGGCGCGACGATGTCGGGCAAGAAGGACAGCCTCGTGAACATCGGCGGATGGCTGGGGCTGCGCGACGACGACCTGGCCGCGAAGGCGCGGAACCTCGTGGTGATGTTCGAGGGACTCCACACCTACGGCGGGCTGGCCGGACGCGACATGGAAGCGATGGCCATCGGCATCGAGGAATCGGTGCAGGAGGACCACGTTCGCAGCCGCATCGGCCAGGTGCTGTATCTCGGGACGCGGCTGATGGACGCCGGCATTCCCGTGGTGCGTCCCATCGGCGGCCACGCGGTGTTCCTCGACGCCGCGGCCATCCTGCCGCAGATCCCGCGCGAGGAGTTCCCGGCGCAGGCGCTGGCGGCCGCCCTCTACGTGGAGTCCGGGGTGCGCGCCATGGAGCGGGGGACGGTGTCGTCGGGCCGCGATCCGCAGACCGGGGCCAACCGCGTGCCGAAGCTCGAACTCGTGCGCCTCACCATTCCGCGCCGCGTCTACACGCAGGCGCACATGGACGTTACCGCCGAGAGCG
The DNA here is from genome assembly GCA_963822945.1 of uncultured Gemmatimonadaceae bacterium. GTDB lineage: Bacteria > Gemmatimonadota > Gemmatimonadetes > Gemmatimonadales > Gemmatimonadaceae > JAGWRI01. The sequence goes on from CAWGJO010000038.1 coordinate 8,596, forward strand.
TGATCGCCGTGTACGAGAAGCGGGAGCGTGTGGCGGGACTGCAGTTCACGTACGAGCCCGAACTGCTGCGCTTCTTCCAGGCGCGGTTCGAGCCGGTGGGGGCGGAGACGATCTTCCGCGACAGCGGGGCCGCCCGGGAACCCGAGGCCGCCGGAGCGTAGCCCCCGGGCCCCGCCCGGATCGCGCTCCTGCCGGCGGGAGGCTGACGTGGCGGGCCGGGGTACCGTAAGTTGAGGATGATGGGAGTGAGGCGGGGGCCATCCGGTCTCCGCCGCTCCCGCATCCCCCCGGCAGACCTCCTCACCGGACCAGCACTCATGAAATTCCGCACCTGGGCCATTGCGGCTACCCTGGCCCTCACCTCGGCCGTTCCCGCTCTGGCGCAGCGCCGCGGCGACCGCGACAACGCCAATACGCGGGCCGACAAGGCGCACATCGTCACCTCCGACTCCGTGGAACGGCTCAACCCCATCTCGCCGCTCATCGCCCGGCGCCGTGAGCTCGGGATCCCCGATTCGCTGATCGGCAAGCTCGGAGCCATCCTGTCGCGGCTCGATGCGATGAACACGCGGGCCCTGCACCAGATCGATTCGCTCGCCGCCAACCGGGAGGGCCCGCCGGTGGCGGCGCCCGATCCGTCGGAGGATCGCCGGCCGCCCGGCACCGTGTCGCTCGACCTGCTCATCGGGCAGATCTCGAAGAACAACGATACGGCAGCCCAGCAGGCGCTGAATCTGCTCTCGGGTAAGACGGCGAGCCGGGCCCTCAAGATCGTGAACGACCAGCGGGACAAATTGCAGCAACTGCTGATGGACAGCGGTTTCGGCCGCCGCGGGCGCTGACGGTGGTGAACCGTCCGGGCGACGCCATACCCCCGGTTTCCCCGAACGGAGACGTTGGGCGTGTCGGCGCCGGATGACGATCTCCGGCTCCGCGTAGCTGCGCTGGAGCGCGCCGTCGCCGCGCTCCGCGACGACGTAGCGCGCCTCGCGTCGGCGTCCGCGCCGGCGCGAGTGCCCCTCATCGCGGCGCCCCCGGCCCGGCGGCGCGCCGGCTGCCGCCGAGCCCACCGGCACCGCGCGCGCGCGCGAAACGGGTGCCGACCGGGCGTCGCGGCTCGAAGACCTGGTGGGTCGCTACGGGGTGTTGGCGCTCGCCACGCTCACGACGGTTGCAGCCGTGGGCACCTTCGTGAGTTGGGCGGCGATGCACGGGCTGCTCGGGCCCACCACGCGCGTGGTGCTCGGACTCCTGCTCGCCGCGGCCCTGGCCGCCGCCGGGCTGCGCATCCGGAAGCGCGAGCCATCGTTCGGGTCGGCGCTGCTTGCGCTCGCCCTGGTCGTGGTGCAGGTCTGCGCTTGGGCGGCGGGGCCGGGGTTGCACCTCGTGCCCGGCAACGCGGCGTTCGCGCTCGCCGCCGTCGCCTCGGCCGCGCTGGCGGCGTTCGCGCGGTTCGAGACGGAAGAGCCGCTCTGGTGCATCGGCGTTGCCGGGGCCGCGGTCGCCCCGTTCGTCGCCACCGAGCACGCGGGGAGCGTGTTCGGCCTGGCGCTGTACGGCGGCGTGGTGGGCATCCTGGCGTCGGCGGGCATGGGCGCCAAGCGCTGGCGCTATGCCCAGCGCACGCTGGCCGCGATCGCGGTGCTCTACGCCGTGGCGCTCCAGCTTGCCGCCACGCCGCCCCGATGGGGTCCGCTGCTCTCGGTCGTCGTGCCATTGGCGATCCTGGTGGCGGGCGTGTTGCCGTTCACGATGCCGGAGCTGGCGCGGCCCCGGTTGCGGGCGCAGGGGGCGATTGCGGGCCTCGCGGCACTCGCCGCGGCGGCGCAGGTGGGCGCCCCCGATGCACGGCGCACCGGGGCGGCGCTCCTGGGCGCGGCCATGCTCTGGCTGCTGGTCGCCCACGTGCGGCGCGGCGCGCCGGCAGACGGCTCGGATGCGGGCGGCCCGGCGGAACCGATCGGGCCGGCGTGGATCGACGGGGCCCTGATTCCGGTGCTGCTTGCGGCGGCCGCGGCCTACGCGTGGCCCGCCGCGGGCTGGTCCCGCGCCGGCGTACTCTCGGCAGCGGCGATGGCGCTCACGGTCGCCGTGTGGCCACGTGTGCCGGGCGCCTCGCGCGACGCCCTGGCGCTTTCGGCCGCGGCGAGCGCGCTGGCGGCGGCCGCGGTTGCTCCCTGGACCTGGTCCATCGGCCACCCGGCGGCCGATGCGGCGGTCGCCGTCCTGCTGGTGGCCGCGATGGAATGGCGGCCGAGCGCTTCCTGGCTCGCCGCATGCGCCACGGCCCTCGTGGCCGCCGGGGTTCATACGTGGATACTCATGGATGGGCGGCCGGCCTTCGCCTACACGCCCTTCGGGACGCGGGCCTCGCTGGCGGCCGTGCTGCTCCTCGGCGCGTGTGCCGTGGCCGCGTGGCGGTCCGGGCCGATGGCGCGTGGGCTGGCCGCCGCGGTGCCCGACGATCAGGTGCAGGCGGTGCGGCGGTGGGCGCTCGCCGCGCCCTGGATCTGGGCCTTCCTGTGGGCACACGGCGAACTGGGCCGCGCATGGAGTCCCTCCATCGCCACCTTCGCGGTGGTGAGTCTGGAGGCCGGCGTGGCCGTGGTGCTCGTCTGGGTGGGACGCACGCGCGACGCCCGCTTCATGCGCCACGCCGGATTGCTGCTTGCCGTCGTGGCGGCCGTCCGCGCGCTCACGGCCGTCAACGCGGTGGCGTCGGTGAGTATGCGCATCGCGTCCTATCTGGTGGTGAGCGGATTCCTGCTCGGCATCGCGTACTGGTACCGGCGGCGCGGATCGATGGGCGACGCGGCCGCGGAACGCGTCGAGTCCTGACGGCGGCGCCGGCCCGCTCGGCGCGGCCGCCGCGTGCGAACAGACTCTTTACGTCCGGTACGCTGGCCCCGGCGGGGGGCGTCCGTGTATCGTGCATTACTGTCCCGCCCTTCCATTCTCCCTTACCGGGGTGACGATTTCCGTGCGTAACACTCTTCGCGTGCTTCTGTCCATCGCGGCCGTGGGCGGCCTGACCGCCAGCGCCGCCGCCCAGCGTCCCGAACGCGCCGCCGGCAGCGGCGTCGGCGACACGTCCATCTTCGCGCCACTCGCGCTCCCCACGCCGAACGGATTCCGACTCGGCTCCGGCGCGCCGGGACCGCTCTACTTCCAGAACCGCGCCGACTACAACATCAAGGCGACGCTCGACACCGGCGCCCGCGTGCTGCACGGGAGCGAGACGCTCAAGTACACCAACAACGCGCCCGTCACCCTGGACTACGTGTGGGTCCAGGTGGAGCAGGACGCCTTCAAGAAGGGCTCGCTCAACTCGTACGTCTACGGGCCGAACACCCGGTTCGGCGCCCGCGGCTTCCAGGGTGGGGACGTGATCGACAAGGTGGAGCAGGTGATCCCGGGCAAGAAGAACGTGCCCCTCACCACCCGCGTGTCGACCACCGTGATGCGCATCAACCTCGCCGAGCCGCTGAAGCCCGGAAAGAGCACCACGCTCGACATCGCCTGGCACTTCGCCATTCCCGAACACGGGGCCGACCGCATGGGGTATGACGGGTCGCTGTTCGAGTTCGGCCAGTGGTACCCGAGCATGGTGGTCTACGACGACGTGAAGGGCTGGAACATCGAGCCCTATCTGGGCCAGGGCGAGTTCTACCGCGAGTACGGCGACTTCAACCTCGCCGTCACCGTCCCGGCGGGCTACATCGTGGCCGCCACCGGCATGCTGCAGAACGAGGCCACGGTGCTCACCAAGACCGAGATCGCCCGGCTGCGCCTGGCCGCGAAGTCGGACACGACGATCCATATCGTGACCCAGGCCGACCTGGAGAGCGGGGCGGCGCGCCCGACGAAGTCGGGCACGCAGACGTGGAAGTTCGCGGCGCACAACGTGCGCGACGTCGCCTGGGCTACCTCGCCGGAGTACCTGTGGGATGCCTCGAGCTGGAAGGGCATCCTCGCGCAGTCGTACTACCGCCCATCGGCGGTCAACCCGTGGTCCGACGCCGCCGACCAGGCGCGCATGTCGATCCTCGAGTACTCCACGCGCTGGTTCCCGTATCCCTATCCGCAGATCACCGTGGCCGAGGGCCCGATCAGCGGCATGGAATACCCGATGCTCGCCATGGAAGCGCGCAGCCGCGACGTGTACGGCCTGTACAACGTCATCACCCACGAGATCGGCCATAACTGGTTCCCGATGATCGTCGGCTCCAACGAACGCATGCACTTCTGGCAGGACGAGGGGTTCAACACGTTCATCAACACCTTCTCCGAGGCGCGGCGGTATCCGCAGAAGGGCACCGAAGCGCAGCGTGAAGCCGAGGAGCGCCAGCAGGTGGAGCAGTTCATGAAGATCGGGCTCGATCGCCCGATCGACGTGGGCCCCGACCGCATCAATCCGATGTTGCTGGGGGAGAACCAGTACACCAAGACGTCGATGGCGCTTCACCTGCTGCGCAGCGAAGTGCTCGGCGACAGCGCGTTCGACGACGGCTTCCGCGAGTACATCCACCGCTGGGCCTACAAGCACCCCACGCCCGCCGACTTCTTCCGCACCATGGAGGACGCGGGTGGCCGCCGCCTGGACTGGTTCTGGCGGGAGTTCTTCGAGACCAACGACGAGTTCGATCAGGCCGTCGACACGGTCGCGACGCGCGTCGCGGGCGACACCGAGCAGGTCATCGTGGTGTACGGCAACCGGAAGCGCGGGGTACTGCCGATCATCGCGCGGTTCACCTTCTCCGACGGGAGCACGCAGAACATCGACTATCCCGCGGAGTCCTGGTACATGAACAGCGTTCGCTTCCAGCGCCGGTACGACTTCGTCGGCAAGACGTTGACCAAGGTCGAACTCGATCCGGACCACCGGCTCATCGACGTCGATCGCTCGAACAACACCTGGACGGCCCCGCCGTCGTCGTCTCCATAGCGGCGCGGGAGCATGGAACGGGAAGCGGCGTGATCCGTCTGCCGCTTCCCGCCATGTGTTTGTCCGCCGACCCGTGCCCCGGGAACGGGCGCGCGGGGGCGGCGTAGTAGGAGGGAGAGGTCGGGCGCGGTTCCAACCGCTCCCGGCCGGTGCTAATTTTTCGTGAGCGGATGGGGACAGTCCCCGGAACCCCCTGATCGTTCGGAGGATGTGTATGCGACGCATGACCGCGCTTCTGCTGGCTCTGGGGAGCGCTGTGTGGATCTCTGCCTGCGGCGGCGCGAGCGCGGGCAACGGGATCACGATCATCAGCGGCTCGATTGCCTATTTCGTGGTGCGCACGACGGCCAATCACGACACGGCGAGCGTGTTGGCGGGAAATCCGGTCCAGCTTCAGGGCGCGGCCTTCGACGCCGGCCTCAACCCGCTCGCCCTCGTGGGCGACACGACCTGGACCTCGCGTGATACGACGGTGGCCACGGTGGATACCCATGGGCTCGTCACGACGATCGCCCCGGGCTCCACGTGGGTCATCGGGAGCTTCACGCCCAAGTCGTCGCAGCTCTCCTACTCCGACTCGGTGCTGATCGAGGCGCTCGGCGGGAACTAGCGCCCGGCCGATGGGGGCCGCGGCGGGCGGCCTTCCCCCCGGTCTACTGGTACTGGATGTAGAGCGGGGCGGGGAAGAGCGAGAGCACTTCGGCGGGGGTCATCAGCGTTTTCCCGCCCTTCGTGTCGTTGTGATAGAAGAGCTTGAACCCCGTGTACTGCACCGGATCGGCGTACACGTACGCGCGATAGCTGTCTTCCTTCAGCGGACGCGGCCCCCACCCATCCATGTCCACCACCACCTGCACGCGCGGGTCGAGCTTGATCCGCCGGGCATTGGTGAGCATGCGCCGGGTGAACCGATGGACGACGAGCACCTTGGGCGGCAGATGGTTGGCCGTCACGAGGCTGTCGAGCACGCCGATGGCATAGTTCACGTCGCTGGCGTCGAGCGTGCCGATCTTCTGTCCCGGCGCCGTGCCGTCCTTCATGGCGAACTCCGGGTCGAGCGCCAGATGCACGTTGGGGCGCGCCAGATACGGAAGCAGCCGCTGCAACTCCGACGCCACGCTGCTGTGCCCCACCTGCACGTCGAGGAAGAACAGCGCCTGCTTCTGGTCGGCCCACCCTGCAACGCGGGAGATCAGCGAGTCGGGCATGCGGGCGCGATACATGCTGTCGCGTCCCGGCTTGTCCTGCGCCACGCTCACGATCAACTGGAGCGCCGGGATCGCCGGCGTGGCGGGGTCGGCCGCATTCCAGGCCGCCACCTCGGTGTCGAGCTTGGCCAGCATCTGGTCGGGCGGCAGCGCGCCCAGGATGCCCATGCGGGACGAGAACGGGTTGCCGTAGAACGCCACGATGCGGTGCGCCGGCAGGATGGCGCCGGGCAGCGGATCGGGGCCGTCCACCGGCCATATCGGCGGTGGCGCCGCCGGTGCCCTGGGTTTGGGCTTCGGCTTCGTCACCGCTGGCTGGGCCGGACGATCGGGAGGCGTGGCGCCTGCCGTCGCCGATTGGGCGGCGGCGCCGGGCGCGAGCAGGGCCACCAGGCCGAGCCCCGCCGCCATGACGCGCAGCGCGCTATGCGCCATGAGTCGCCGGACCGTTCGGCGTCGGGGCGTACGCGCGGAGCGCGTCGTCGTAAGTGCGGGGAGGCTCGGCGTCGGGTGAGAAGAGTACGCTGAACGCCGAGCCGCGGCCGGGCTCGCTGACCGCGGTGAGCCGGTAGTCCAACGCCTCGCACAGAGCCCGCGAGATCGACAGGCCGAGCCCCGTGCCCTCGTGCCGCCGCCGCGTGCCCGACTCCACCTGCTCGAACGCATCGAAGATCTTCTCGATCTGATCGGGCGGGATGCCGATTCCCGTATCGATGACGTCGAGCCGCAATGGGCGCCCGGTGCCCGGCTCGGTGATGATCCCCACGCGGAAGCTTCCCGAATCGGTGAACTTCACCGCGTTGTCCACCAGGTTCACCAGCACGCGCCGGAGCTTGGGCTCGTCGCTCTGGATGGGGGCCAGCGCCGCCGGGAGCGACACGCGCGGCACCACCGCCGTGCCCACGGACCGCCGCTCGAGTTCCGCCAACGTCTCCTTCACCACGCGGTCCAGGGCCACCGGGGCGAGCTCCACCTCCATGCGGCCCGCTTCGACCTTGGACAGATCGAGCACGTCGTTGATCACGCGCAGCAGATGCATGCCGTTGCCACTGATCCGCTGGACATAGGTGATGTCCTGCGGCAGCAGATTGCCCGCACTGTTCTTCTGCAATTCGTTGGCGAACCCGATCACCGCGTTGAGCGGGGTCAGCAGTTCGTGGCTCATCGTGGCCAGGAACACGCTCTTGGCGCGATTCGCCTCCTCCGCCTGGCGGGCGGCGCGCTCCAGTTGCTGCGTGCGTTCCTTGACCTTGGCCTCGAGCAGCTCGTTCTGCGCCCGCAGCGACTCGTGCAGCATGCGCGTCACGAGCAGGTTGTGAATGCGGAGCAGCACCTCGGTTGCCTCGAACGGCTTGGTGAGGAAGTCCTTGGCACCGAGCTTGAGCGCGCGCTGGCGCGCCGTCTGACTCGCATCGCCCGTGACGACGAGGATCGGCAGGAACTCGTCGGCGGCCGTCTGTTCCACCAGCCCTTCCAGCACCGTGAATCCGCTCATCGTCGGCATGCGCAGGTCGAGCACGACGAGATCGGGACTCAGGGCGCGCGCCAATGGCAGCACGTCACGGGCGTCGGCCAGCGTGTGCACACGCGTATACCCGGCGCGCCCGAGAATGAGACGGAGCAGCGTCAAATTTGTCTGCTCATCGTCGACGAGGAGCAAACAGGCGTCCTTGAGTTGTTCTTGGGATATGGGCGATTGCGGCATTACGGAGTCGGTGAACCGGGACCATCCTCGTCCCGGCGCTGTTTCTCTAGAGCACTCGCTCCCATCCCTCCGGCGGGATCAGAACCCGGCTCGCACCTGAAGATACAGATTTCGTGGCGGTAAGGGATAGTAGTAGGATATTGATCCATCCGTATAGCCACTCCCATACCGGTTCACGTCGGCCAGATTGTTGACGAACAGCGTCACGTCCAGGCCACCGCCGGGGGCCCGCCACCCGATCTGGGCGTCGGTGATGTACGCGGCCGGCAGCACGAATCGGGGATTTCCCGTGTTGTCGAGGAACGACCGCGCCGTGTATCGCCCCTCCAGGGCCGCATGGAGCCCGTGCGCCGGCGCGTAGCCCAGGCGCTGGTTGGACGAGAACCGCGGGGTGAGCAGCGGCGGCACGTCGTGGTAGGTGAGGCCGGTGGAGGCGTCGGTGTAGGCGGCGATCCAGTTGCGGCTCACGGCGCCGTTCACCGACGCCGTGAGGGCGGGCCGGGGCCGCCACGTGAGGGTGCCCTCCACACCGCGGCGGGTGCTCGCCGGCACGTTCTGGCGCAGCGGGAGCCCCAGGTAGCTGAGCTGCCCGATGGCGGCGATCTCGTTGCGGAATTCCATGTCGTACACGTTGGCGTCGATCGCCAGGCGCGGCGTGCCGTAGCGGACGCCGGCCTCCAGATCGTGCGCCGTCTCCGGCCGCACCCGGTCGAAGCTGCCCACGAACGCCACGTTGGACGTGTCCAGATTGTCGAATCCGGCCAGAATGTCGTTGCGCGCCGGCTCGCGCCCGTTCACGCCGTAGGAGGCGTAGGCGCTGAACGCCGGCGACAGGTGCCAGGTGAGTCCGGCCTTGGGGTTCAGGAATCGCCAACTGATGCTCTGCGCGGCGATCCCGGCGTTCGCGTCGGGCACGTAACGCCACCACGCGTAGCGTGCCTGCACGTCGCCGAACAGCGTCACGGGGCCCACGTCGTAGCTGCCCTTCACGTAGCCGCTCGCCTCACGCTTGATGCCGCGATTCGAGTACACCCGGGTGGCCAGGTCGGGGAGCGTGTAGTCGTAGTGGTCGCGGTGGTAGTTGGCCGCGTGCACGCCGACGTCCAGCCGGCCGCGGTCGCCGCGGTAGCTGTACGTGCTCATCAGCCCGTTCCACCAGAAGTCCAGGTGGTAACGGTCGGTCTGCCCGTAGATGACGTCGTAGTACCCCGTGGCCGACACGCCGTACACGGTGGTCGAGATCGACGAGCGCGGGTCGAGCAGGTGTGTGTACACGATGCTCCCCAGTTGCTCGCCGAAGTCGTCCCGCTCGTTGGGCGACAGCGGGTTGTCGCGGCGATCGCGCACGAGCGTCGATTCCGCCGACGCGTAGTAGGCGAGCTGGCTGTGCTCCCGGCCCGCGAGCGCCGTCACCTTCAGAATGTCGTGGTCGCCGAAGTAGCCGCCGCTGAAAAAGCCGGAATGGGACATGTCGCCGGCGTGCTCGCGGTAGCTGTCCGTGGTCTGGTCGAAGGCCCGCGCGTAGAACGCCAGCCGGTTGGGCAGCAGCCCCGAGGCGTAGTCCACCGCGCCCCGGCGCGTGTTCCACGCCCCCGTGCCCAACTCCACGTGGCCGCCGGCAGGCGTGCCGGTGAGCGAGAGGGTCTCGAAGTTGATCGACCCGCCGTACGACGCCGTACCGTTGGTGCTCGTGCCCACGCCACGCTGGATCTGCACCGACTGGACGTCGCCCATGATCCCGGGGAGGTCGGCGAAGTAGAACACCTCGTCCTCGGGGTCGTTCAGCGGGATGCCGTCGAGCGTGAGGTTGATTCGGGTCTGGTCGATGCCGCGGAGCCGGATGTAGCTGTACCCCGAATACCCGCCCTGCTCGGCGTACGACGTGAATGACGGGGTGTTGGCCAGCAGCAGAGGTGGTTCCTGACCGAACGAGCGCTCCTGGATCTGCCGGCGGCTCACGACGTCCGCCGAGATCGGCGCCGCGTTGCCGGCCCGCAGCGCGGACACGGTGACGCGCTCCAGCGTCTGCACCACCGGCGCGAGATCCACCACCAACGCCGTATCGCCGCTGACGTCGAGTTCGCGCGGCGTGTACCCGTCGCGCGTGAACCGCAGGTGGGCGGGCAGCGCAACGTCGAGCGTGAACCGGCCGTCGGCGCCGGTGGTGGTGGCGGCCCCTCCGCCGCTCGCCTCGACACGCACGCCGGCCAGCGGCGAATGCGTCCGGCCGTCGCGGACGGTGCCCGACACGCCGGACACGGCGAGCAGCACGGCCACCAGGGAGGCGATGATCATGCGACGGCCCTCCGCGGGTGCGTGGAGGGCGCGCGAAGGCACGCCTGACGGCGCGCCGGGATGGAAAGTCGATTGTCCATGGGTGACTCCCTACGCCGGTATGAGCCGGTTCAGGTTCGACGGGTGTGATCTCAGCGCGTGCGCGGATGTGTGCACGGGCACCCCGGTCAAGGGCGAAAACTAGCGGTCAACGGACGCGCGGGGCACCCCGGTCGGCCGCGGACCGTGCCTCGGCGCTGCGTTGACGGGGGCGGGGGGTGTCCTAGACTTCCCGCTGCGACGTTGTGCCCGGACTTTCCCTTAGCCCGTCGCGGACCCCCTCGGAGAGGCTGGATGGCGAAGGAAGAAGCGATACAACTCGAAGGTCAGGTGACCGAAGTGCTGCCCAACGCCACGTTCCGGGTGTTGCTCAGCAACGGTCACACCGTGCTGGCGACCCTCGGCGGCAATATGCGGCGCTTCCGCATCCGCGTCCTCGCCGGCGACCGCGTGACCATCGAGGTATCGCCCTACGACCTGAGCCGGGGCCGCATCACCTTCCGGCACAAGAACTGAGCGGCCGGCGGTCACCGCCGCCGGTCTCAGCTCCCCGTCTTGACGTCCTGCGCCGAGATCCGGTGCGTTTCCGGATACGGCACCGAATCCCCCTTCATCTGCCGCCAGAGGATGTGATTGAACAGCGCCATGTTCGACATGTCCTCGACCTTCAGGTCGAGCCGCCGCGATTCGCGGGCGCCGCGCCCCGTGCTCGGATTCAACGCGTCCAGTGACGTGGCCGGCGTGAGGGCCGTGTAGGGCGTGAGGTCCGGCGTGCTGGCCCAGATGTGCCGAAGCGGGCGTCCGTAGTAGTCGAACTGCGACATCGACTTCAGCCCGAGTATCTCCTCGATGGTGCGCAGCACGTCGGTGGTGTTCGTCCACCGGTGAATCGTCCCCGGCCGGTTGTACGCCGAAATCACTTCCATCGGCGAGCGGTGCGAATCCACGTGGTCGGGCCCGTTCTGGGCGTCGTCCTCGAGCACGAAGATCACCGTGTTCTTCCAGTACGGGGAGTGCGATACCGCCTGCACGAGGCGCCCCAGCGCCAGATCGTTGTCGGCCATCGCCGCCCACGGCGTCGGCATACCGGCTGCCGCGCCCGACGTGTGATCGTTGGGCAGCCGCACGATCTCCAGCGCCGGCAGCGAGTCGTTGCGCACGTACGCGTCGAACTCCTTCTCCCACATGTCCACGCGATGCTGGTCGCGGATCTTCAGGTCGAAGCCCGGATAGTCGGGATCGGTGTGCGCCTTGAGAAATGGCTTATCGCCGCGGTAGCCCGCCGGCAGCGCGTCGTCGGGGTCCACGGAGCCCGGCACCACGAACTCGCCGTAATTGCGGAAGGTGATCCCCTTCCGGTGCGCCAGGTCCCACAGGTAGCCGTTGGCCGGCGCGTTGGCGTCCTCCTCCGGAATGCGCGTTCCTCCGGCGCCGAAAATGGCGCCCTCGTACTCGTACGGACGCCCGCGGTCGGAATACTGCGACTGCACCGTCTTCTCCAGATAGTCGGTGGCGTACGCCGCCGTGGACCAGTTGTGCCCGTCGGCGCTCACCTCGGCGTTCACGAAGAAGCGGTCGAACAGCCCGAACCGGTCGGCGATGGCGTGGTGGTTCGGCGAGTCCTTGCGCGGGAAGAACACGAGTGACGAATCGCCGTCACCCGACGCCATGTCGCCGAACACCTCGTCGTACGTCCGGTTCTCCTTGATGATGTAGATGACGTGCTTGAAGGGCGGGTAGGTTCCCGCGCGGTCCGTCGCGCCGTCCCACCCGTTGGCCCGGGTGACCCGCGCGCTGAGCCCGGCGAGCTCCGCACCCGTCGCGGCCGCCACCGGCGCCATCATTACCGAGCCGTCGAGCTGGCCCAGCGTGTAGTTGCGCCCCCTGCTGTGAGCCGCGCTGAGGATCGGCCACGGCCCCGCGGGGTTGGCGCGCGTCCCCATGCCCTTGGACGTGGCCACGAACAGCGTGTCGTGAAACGCCGCGACGAGTGACGGATACCACGCCGTGGGGATCCGCCCCGCCAGCAGGTCGCTGCCCGTGGCGGTCGGAATTCCCGACGTCGTCGGGCGCCAGGTCGAACACCGCGATCGCGTTCGCGTCGGCCTCGGCCACGTACAGGCGCGTGCCGTCCGGCGAGAGCGCGAGCGCGTTCGGTGTGCTTCCCTCGCCGGGGCCGGCCGGCGGCGGATCGAGCAGCGTCTCGATCACGCGGTGGTCGTGCGTGCCCACCACGATCACGCGGTCCGTGCTCCCGGACGCGACGAACAGCCGCGTCCCCGTGCGGTTCAGCAGGAGCGCCGATGGGTGGCGGCCCACCCGGATCTCCCGGGCGGTGTAGCCGTCACCGGCCGGCGTGAACTCCGAAACCGTGAAGCCTCCCCACGCCGACACGTACACGTTGCCGGCTGGATCGACGACCACGCCGTACGGATACGAGCCGGTGGCGTAGCGGTGCAGCACCTGCCCCGTGGCAACGTCTATCACGGCCAGCGAATCGGCCAGATTCTCGGCCACGTACAGGCGCCGTCCGTCGGGCGAGAATGCGATGCCGGCCGGGTAGCGCGTGCCCGACCATCTGGGATTTCGCTTCACGGCCAGCACGATGCTGTCGCGGAGCGTCGCGTGGCCCGCCGCCCAGTCATAGCGATAGATCACGTCCTGGTTGCCCCCCGAGGCATACAGCATGTGGCCGTCCGGGGCGAACGCAATGCCGATGAACGCGGCCGGCTGTTCGAGCGTCTGCGTCACCGCGCCCGTCGCGCGGTCGACGATCTGCACACCCTGCGTCGTCCAACCGTCCATCGACATAGCGACATGCGCGCTGTCGGGGGCCACGGCCATGCCGAGCGGGAACGACAGCACGGGGTGCTGCGGGGCGGCAGGATCGAGGTGGACGCCGGTGGGCAGGCGGCCGATGGTGGTGCCCAGGACATGGCCGTCCTGCGGCGATTGCGGGGGCGTGGCCTGGCACGCGGCCAGCGCGAGCAGGGTGAGCAGGGCGGTCGAAGCGCCCGAAAGGTGGCGTCGCATGTGCACCATGGTATGCGGTCTCGAAGCGATGAAGCTTCAAGTTATCGGCGGGGAAGCGGGCCGCCAGCGGGTCACGGTTGCGCCGCCGTATCACATCGCCCACGATTCGAGTACCCGAGCCCCGGCGGCGCGAGCCAGGTCGCCGGGAAACGCATCCGGCGCGGGCGTCGCGCGCCTCCCGGCCACATGGAGATCTCGATGAGCGATCAATCCGCACCGCTGTCCGGTCCCGATTTCGGCGCCGGCGTTCCGGGCGACACGGTCCGAGAAGCGCCCACGCTCGGCCACGCCAACGGGGAACCGGTGCTGGTGACCCGGATCGACGGCATCGCGTTCGCCGTGGGCGCGGTGTGTTCGCACTACGGCGGGCCGCTGGCCGAGGGACGCGCCGAGTCGGGGACGGTGCGCTGCCCGTGGCACCACGCCTGCTTCTCGCTGCGGACGGGCGCCAGCCTCCGGCCGCCGGCGCTGTTCGATCTCCCGCGCTACCGCGTGGAAGAGCGTGGAGGAATGGTCTCCGTCCACGAGCGCGTCGAGCCGTTCGTGCCACAGCGCCGAACGTCCGCGCGCCCCACCTCGGTGGTGATCGTGGGGGCCGGCGCGGCCGGCAATGCGGCGGCCGAGACGCTGCGTCGCGAGGGGTACGATGGCCCGGTGACGCTGGTGGATCCCGACCCCGGCGCCCCCTGCGACCGGCCGAATCTGTCCAAGGACTATCTCGCCGGCACGGCCCAGCCCGAGTGGATCCCGCTGCACGGGCCCGAGTTCTACGAGGAAAAGCGCATCGAGATCCGGCGCGCGCGGGCGGCCGCCATCGACACCGCGGCGCATACGGTGACGCTGAACGACGGGGAGGCCCTCCCCTACGGCGCGCTGATCCTGGCTACCGGCGCCGATCCCATCCGGCTGCCGATTCCGAACGCCGGGACTCCGGTCTTCACGCTGCGCACGCTGGCCGACAGCGACGCGATCATCGCCGCCGCCGGCAGCGCCAGGCGTGTCGTGGTGCTGGGGGCGAGCTTCATCGGCCTCGAGGCCGCGGCGTCACTGCGTGCCCGCGAGCTGGAGGTGCACGTCGTGGCGCCGGAGGCGCGGCCGCTGGAACGCGTGCTCGGTCCGCAGCTCGGAGACTTCATCCGGGCGCTGCACGAGGAGCACGGCGTGCGGTTCCATCTGGGGCGTTCGGCCTCCGGGTTCGGCGCCAACACCGTCGTGCTCGACGACGGCGCCACGCTTCCCGCCGATTTCGTGGTGGCCGGTGTGGGCGTGCGGCCGTCCGTGCGCCTGGCCGAGGCGGCGGGGCTCGCCATGGATCGGGGGGTCGTGGTCGACGAGCGCCTGATGACGAGCGCCCCCGACTGCTATGCCGTCGGCGACATCGCGCGGTGGCCCGATCCGCACACGGGCGACGCCATCCGCGTGGAGCACTGGGTGGTGGCGGAGCGGCAGGGCCAGACCGCGGCGCGCAACGTCCTCGGAGCGGGCGAACGGTTCGACGCCGTGCCCTTTTTCTGGAGCCAGCACTACGACGTGGCCATCAACTACGTGGGCCACGCGGAACGATGGGACGAGATCGTGGTCGACGGCGACCCGTCGGCGCGCGACTGCACGGTGCGCTATGTCGTCGGGGGGCGCGATGCCGCGGTGGCCACCATCTATCGGGACCACGCGAGCCTGGAGTTCGAAGTGGAGATGGAGCGGCGCGGCGGCGCGGCGCCGCTGCGGGCCTGATCAGCGCGCGGCGCGCTCCAGGCGGTCGCGCACGCCGGCCCACTCCGCGGCCGCCGGGACGCGCTCCACGAGCACGAGGTCGCACTCGAGTTCGTCCAACGCGTGCAGTTCGGCGTACAGCCGGCTCGCGTAGGCGCCGGCGATGCGTGGCATCACGCGGGCATCGCTCACCGGAAGCGGGTCGAAGGCCAGACTGCCCACGCGGGCGCCGTCCACGGCCGCGGCCGTCGCTTCGGCGATCGCGGCCGCGCGCGTGTCATCGTCGAACAGCAGCAGGCGGGCCCGCGGCGCATAGTGGCGGTCCACCATTCCCGGTGACGAGCGCGCCGCGCCCTCCTCCACCGGCACCGGAGTCTCGTTCACCGAACCCACGACGTCCGCGATCTGCGCGGCGCTGATCATTCCCGGGCGCAGCACGCGCGGCGTCGGCCCCGTGAGATCGACCACCGTCGATTCGATGCCCACCGTGGTGGGGCCGCCGTCGACCACGAGGTCCACGACGTCGCCCAGGGATTCCGTGACGTGGGCGGCCGTGGTCGGCGACAGCTCCGTGAACCGGTTGGCGCTCGGCGCCGCCACGGGAATGCGCGCCTCGCGCAGCAGCGCGAGCGCCACCGGGTGGGCCGGCACCCGCACGGCCACGGTGCCCAGTCCGGCCGTGATCGCGTGGGGCACCACGTCGCGCTTGGGGAGCACCAGGGTGAGCGGCCCCGGCCAGAACGCGCGGGCCAGCAGCTCGGCGCTCCGCGGCCAGTCCGACACCAACGCCTTGGCGCCTTCGGCGTCGGTCACGTGCACGATGAGCGGGTTGTACGACGGCCGCCCCTTGGCGGCATAGATCCGCGCCACGGCCGCCTCGTCCAGCGCATGCGCGCCGAGCCCGTAGACGGTCTCGGTGGGGAAGGCCACGAGCCCGCCATGGCGCAGCGCCTCGGCGGCCACGCGCAACGTGGCGCGGTCTGGGTTGGACGGGTCCACACGCAGCAGCTCCATGGGGTAGGGAAGCTAATGCGTCCGTGGCGGCGTCGTCGCGGCGCAGCGTATGTTACCAACCGCGGCGCGCCGACCTCCGGGGCGCCCTCCGTTCACCCCCGCATCCGCATGCACGCTCGCCGACTGCTGATCGCCTCGCTCGTCGCCGCCCTTCCGGCGGCCGCGCAAACGCCGCGTCCGGCGCCGCCGCCGGCCATCGCGCGCGACTTCTCGCTGGTCCGCAACGAATATTCCGGGCAGAACGCGCTGGACGTCGTCGCGTTCATGGACCACTACTTCCGCGTCCCGGGCAACACCGGATTCAACGCCAGCCTCGACCGCGTGCGCGACATTCTGGAGCAGCGCGGGCTACCAGGACGAATCAAAGGCGTCGCCGGGTGCGCGGTTGACCTATCGCATCGAGACGCGGCCGCTGCGCGGTCCGACGTGGGAGCCGGTGGATGCCTCGCTCACCATCGTCGGCCAGCCCGCCCCGCTGCTCCGATACGCCACCAACCGGAACATGCTCGCCATCGACTCGTACTCCACGCCGGCCGGCGGCACGACCGCGCCGCTGGTGTTCGCGGGGCGGGGCAGCCCGGCCGAACTCGACTCGGCGCACGTGGAGGGAAAGGTGGTGCTGGTGGAGGCGCCGGTGCGCCGCGTCTTCACGGAGGCAGTCACGAATCGGGGGGCCGTGGGCGTGCTCGGCTACTCGATGCCGGCGTACACCCAGCCCGACGTGCATCCCCACTCCATCCAGTTCACGCAGATCCCGCTCGACTCCGTGCACAAGCGCTGGGCGATGCCGCTCTCCAAGGCGGCGTACGATTCGCTCCGCTCCGCGCTCGGCCGCGGGCCCGTGCGCGTGCACGTGGAGACCGACACGCGCATCTATCCCTCGGTGGAGCGCACGCTGATCGCCGAGGTGCTGGGCCGCATCTCACCCGACGAGCGATTCGTGTTCAGCGCCCACGTGCAGGAGCCCGGCGCCAACGACAATGCCAGCGGTGTGGGCACGCAGGCGGAGATGGCGCGCACGCTTGCCGCGCTGCTGACGCGCGGGGAGATCGACCCCGGCCGCACGATCACCATGATCTGGGGCAATGAGATCGAACAGACGCAGAACTACCTGGCCGGCGACTCGGTGCGCACGCGCAACATTCACTGGGGCGTGAGCCTCGATATGACCGGCGAGGACACCCGAAAGACCGGAGGCACCTTCCTCATCGAGAAGATGCCCGACCCGTCGGCGGTGTGGACCCGCGGCGATGACCATCATACGGAATGGGGCGGAAGCCCGGTGCCGCTCTCGATGCTGCGGCCGCACTACTTCAACGACTTCATCCTCGACCGCTGCCTCGACCAGGCCGCGGCCACCGGATGGGTGGTGAAGACCAACCCCTACGAGGGCGGCAGCGACCACACGCCGTACATCCAGTACCACAAGCCGGGGCTGCTGTTCTGGCACTTCACCGACGTCTACTACCACACCGACGGCGATCGCCTGCCCATGGTGTCGCCCGACGAGATGAAGAACGTGGGCGTTTCGGCGCTCGCCTCGGCGCTCACGCTCACCAGCGCCGACGGCCCCACGGCGCGCGCGCTCGTGACCCAGATCGACGCCGACGGACGGGCGCGGCTCGATCGCGAGTACGCGTTGAGCGCGGCGGCGGTGCGCGAGGGAAAGCCGGCCGCGCATGAGGTCGAGATCCTCACCGCGTGGAAGCACTGGTACGTGGGCGCCATCGGCACCATGCGCGACATCGAGGTGGGCGGTTCCTCGCCCCAAACCCTGACCGCCATCGACGACGCGTCGCACGACATCGGCGCCTACGCCGACCGCCTCATCGCCCAGATCGCGCAGTGAGCGGCATCGAGTGGATCGCCGCGATCGCGGGAGCGATCAGCGTGTACCTCAGTGCGCGCGAGAACATCTGGAGCTGGCCCACGGCGATCGTGAACGTGGGGCTCTACATCTTCATCTTCCGCGAGAGCGGGCTGTATTCGGACATGGGCCTGCAGGTGGTCTACCTCGTTCTCTCGATCTACGGGTGGTACGAGTGGCTGCACGGGGGCGCGAACAAGACCAAGCTCGAGGTTTCCAAGGCGTCGGGACGCGTCTGGCTCATCTCGGGCGTGGCCGGCGTACTCGGCTGGGTCGTCATCTGGTCCATCACGCGGCGGCTGCACGGCGTCTCCATTCCGTCCATCGACGCGGGGCTCACCGCCACGAGCCTGGTGGCCCAGTGGATGATGACCCGCAAGATCCTCGAGAACTGGATACTCTGGATCATCGCCGACATCGTGTACGTCCCCATGTACATCTACAAGCACCTCTACGTCACATCGGGGCTGTACCTGGTGTTCCTCGTGCTGGCGATCATGGGACTCGTCGAATGGAAGCGGAGCTTTCAACGCCATCGGTCGCCCGCGTCGTCCTGACCGGGTCGGAGTCCACCGGCAAGACCACGCTGGCGCACCGGCTGGCCCGGCACTACGGCACGGTGGCGTCGCGCGAGTTCGTGCGCGAATACGCCATCGCGCGCGGCAATCAACTCGGCTTCGAGGATCACGGCCCGATTGCCCGCGGACAGATGGCCGCCGAGGACGAGGCGGTGGCGCGGGCGCACGGCGTGGCGTTCATCGATACCGACCTCGTGAGCACCGTGGTGTATTGCGAGCACTACTACGGGCGCTGCCCGGCGTGGATTGCGGAAGCGGCCGTGGCCCGCGCCGGCGATCTCTACCTGCTGATGAACATCGACGTGCCCTGGGTGCCCGACCCGGCCCGCGACCGCGGCGACCGGCGGCCCGAAATGCACGCGCTCTTCCGCGACCGGCTCGACGCGCTCGAGCTGCCGTATGTGGAGATCGGCGGCGACTGGGACCAGCGCTTCGCCGCCGCCGTGCGGGCGGTGGACGCCCTGCTGGCGCGGCGGGCCGCCGGTTAGGCCACTGCCGCCTGCTCGTCGTCCACGTGCAGGCGGCGCAGTTCGCCCCGGAACAGCGCCGCCACCCGGAGCGAGAGGAACAACGCCACCGACGACAGCCCGACCACGAATCCCCACCAGAGCCCCGTGGGCCCGGCGCTGGTGCGGAATCCGAAGTAAAGGCTCACCGGGAGGCCCAGCAGCCAGTACCCGATGAGCATTGCCACCAGCGGCGCCCGCGTATCGCCGATGCCGCGCAGTACGCCGGCCGCCACGGCCTGGATGCCGTCGAACACCTGGAACACCCCCGCCACCGGGATGAGCAGCGAGGCGATGGCGATCACCGCGGCGTCGCCGGTGAAGAGTTGGGCCAGCCATTCGGGCACGGTGAGGAACAGCAGCGCCGTCAGCGACATGAACCCCGCGCCGCAGACGAATGCCACCCGCGCCGCGCTCCTGGCGCGGTCGGAATCGCGCGCCCCGATGGCGTGCCCCACGCGCACCGCCGCCGCCGTGGAGATGCCCACCGGCACCATGAAGGTGAGCGACGCGAGCAGGATGGCGATCTGGTGCGCCGCCACCTGCGCCGTGCCGAACAGTCCCATGAGGAGCCCGATCGAACCGAAGGCACCCACTTCGAGCACCTGCTGGAATCCGATCGGCACGCCGATGGCGAGCATCCGCGCCAGCGGTCTGGCCCGCAGGGAATCGGGGCGCACCGCCGACAGATGCGGCCGGAGCGCCGGCCAGGCCAGCGCCAGCAATCCCAGAAACATGAGCCACCGGCTGACCACGGTCGCCGTTGCACTCCCCACCACGCCGAGTGGGGGCGAGCCCAGGTGCCCGTAGATGAACACCCAGTTGAGTCCCGCGTTGAGGACGTTGGACGCGAAGATCGTGATCACGATCGGCGCCAGACGACCCATGGCCTGCAGGCTCTGGCGAAGCACCACGAACGCGAGAAAGGGCAGGATGCCGGCCATCGAGATGCGCACGTACGCCGCCGCATCGGGAATGATCTCGGCGGGCTGTCGGGCCAGCGTGAATACGGGTGCCGCCGGCGCCATCATGAGCGCGCACAATACGCTCAACGCCACGCAGAGCGCGAGCCCGCGCTGGATGCCTCGCGATACCGCCGGCTCGTCGCGCGCGCCCACCGCCTGGGCCACGATCGGATCGAGCGCGAACAGGGTGCCCATCGCGAACACGATGACGTTGAAGAAATAGATGTTCCCCAGCGCCACCGCGGCGAGGGCGCGCGCCGAGACGTGCCCCACCATGATCGAATCGATGACGCCCATGCCCATGAGGCCCAGCTGGACTACCACCACCGGGAGGGCCAGCGCCATGAGCGCGCGGAACTCGGTGCTGAACAGGTGGATGACGGACGTGCGCCGGATCACTGGCATGGGCGAGGGGGAGAGAGCGGGTGTCCCGTAATCTCACCAGTGAGGCAACGCCCTGCCACGCCGCCGTTTGCAGGAATCTTGTACGGGACTGACCCATTCTCGTTGACAAACGGGGCCGGGCTGGACTTCTTCCGAGGAACCACTCACCGCCACCGCACCGGACCCCCCGCATGAAGCCGCGTTTCCGCACCGCTGCCGTTACCGCTCTGCTGTTCCTGCCCATCGTGGCCGGCGGCTTCCTGCTCCAGGAACCGCCCGCCCGCGCGAACGTCCAGCTGTTCGACCAGGTGCTGACGCTCGTTTCGCGGCGGTACGTCGATTCGCTGCCGGCCAGCGACATCTACGCCAAGGCGGCAACCGGGTTGGTGGAGCAGCTGCGCGATCCGTATTCGCAGCTGTTCACTCCCAAGGCGAGTGAGGATTTCGCGCGCGGCACCGGCGGACGCTATGGCGGCACCGGCATGCTCCTGGGCGAGGACTCGGCGGGCACGTACGTGGCGCAGGTGTTCCCGCACACGCCGGCCGAAGAGGCGGGCGTGCAGGAAGGCGACCACATCATCGCCGTGAACGGCAAGAGCGTGATCGGCGTCTCGAGCGTGGACATCGCCACGAAGCTGCGGGGCGAGGTCGGCACCAAGGTGGAGGTGGGCTACCACCGCAGCGGCGTACCCCAGCCCATCGACATCTCGTTCGTGCGCCGCGAGGTCCACATTCCCGCGGTGCAGTACGCCACGATGCTCGACGGCAGCGTGGGCTACATCCCCATCCAGACGTTCAACGAGAACGTCGTGGAAGAGGTGACCGCTGCGGTCAAGAAGCTCTCGGCGCAGGGCGCCAAGGGGTACGTGATCGATCTGCGCGGCAACGGCGGCGGCATCGTCGATCAGGCGCTCCAGTTGAGCAGCCTGTTCCTCAAGGATTCCCAGGAAATCGTCAGCGTCCGCTCGCGCGGTCAGCCGGACGAGATCTCGCGGGCCGGCAAGCAGCACATGCTGACGGGTATCCCGCTGGTCGTGATGACGGACGGCGGCACGGCCTCGGCCTCGGAGATCGTGGCCGGCGCGCTGCAGGACCACGACCGGGCCCTGGTGGTCGGGACCACCTCGTTCGGCAAGGGACTCGTGCAGTCGGTGTACGGACTCGACGGGGGCTACGCGCTCAAGCTCACCACCGGCAAGTGGTACACGCCCAGCGGCCGGTCCATCCACCGCGAACGCAAGCTCAACGATGCGGGCCAGCTCGTGGAAGTGCGCCCCGATTCCATGGAGACCGACTCCGAGCGGCTCGCGCGGCCCAAGTACAAGTCCGATGACGGGCGCATCGTGTACGGCGGCGGCGGGATCACGCCGGACGTCGTGGTGCGTGGCGACACGATCACCACCCTCGAGCAGCAGTTCTTCCGGTCGGTGGCGCCCAGGGCGGGCATCATCAGCACCGAGCTGGACCAGTACTCGCGGCAGCTCAAGGACAGCCTGAAGACGCCCACGCTCCAGCTCAAGCCGGCGTGGACGCAGCATCTGATGGCGACCCTGCGGGCCAAGGACGTGAAGATCGAGCCCAAGTTCGTGTCGGTGGCCGATTCGATTCTCGCCGAGCAACTGGCGGTGCGCACCGTGAGCAAGGCATTCGGCGACGGCGTGGCCAAGCAACTCACGCTGAGCGAGGACAATCAGCTGGTGCGGGCGGTGGACCTGCTCAGGCAGGCCTCGAGCCAGCAGCAATTGTTCGCCGTGGCCGCCCGCGGCAAGTAGCCGCCCACGCGGTGCCCGAACACCACCTGCGGGTCACGCGCACCGCGCGCTATCACACGCTGGGAGACGGCGGGTCGCAGGTCCGCGAGATCTGGATCGCGTGTCACGGGTATGGCCAGTTGGCCGGCCGCTTCGTGCGGCACTTCCGGGCCATCGAGCACCCCGCGCGGCTCATCGTGGCGCCCGAGGCGCTGTCGCGGTTCTACCTCGGGAACAGCCTGCCGCACGGGCCCGACGCGCGCATCGGCGCCACGTGGATGACGCGCGAGGATCGCGACAGCGAGATCGCCGACTACGTGGAGTACCTCGATGCGCTCGCCGCGCTGCTGTTGCAGGGGCGCGACCGGAGCCACACCCGGCTGGTGGCGTTCGGATTCTCGCAGGGCGTGGCGACGGTCATGCGATGGCTCGCGCTCGGCCAGACGCGCGCGGACCGGTTCATCGCCTGGTGCGGCTCGGTGCCGCACGACCTGGACCTCGCGGCGGCGCGCGACCGGCTGGGATCCGTTCCCGTCACCTGCGTCTTCGGCGACCGCGATCAGTTCTTCGATGCCGCGCGCATCGCGCAACAGACCGACGCGTTGCGCGCGGCGGGCGTGCCCTTCGAGTACGTGCCCTTTTCGGGAGTCCACACCATCGACGACGCCACGCTGGCGCGCGTGGCGGGGGCGCCGGCCGAGTAGCGCGCGCGGGCTAGTGTCCCTTGCGGTCGCGAAGGCGCGTGATCTGGCGGCGGTCCTTCTTGGTCGGGCGTCCCTTGTCTTCCCAGACGAACGCGGCCGGCGCCATGCGCAGTTGCTCGGCGAGCTTCTGTCGCGCGGCGAGCGACTCCGGGGTCTCCTCGTAGAGCGCCTGCGCGTCGCGGGCCGAGCCGCGCCGGGGGGCCACGCCGCGCACGATGACCGTGTGCTCGTACGGACCGAGGCGCACGCGGATCTCGTCGCCCGGGCCCACCGTCTTCGCCGGTTTGGCGCGGTCGCCGTTGAGTTCCACCTTGCCGCCCTGCACGGCGTCGGTGGCCAGCGACCGCGTCTTGTAGAAGCGGGCGGCCCAGAGCCACTTGTCGATGCGGATTCGGGTGTCGGACATGGGGGAAAGTATACTGCGCTGGCGGCGAAATTTCGGGATCGACGTATCCCCCGCCAACCGGCGGCCACCTATTCGCCGCCGCCGCCCTTCCGGTGTATGATCGAGGCATGATGAGACTGCATCCCCGGCACTACCTCGCCGCCCTCGCGCTGCTTGCGTCGACGGCCGCCGCCCAGACGCCGCCCGATTCGGCCGCCTGCCGGCAGCGGCTGGCCGCGCCGGCCGCCGACTCCAACATGGTGCAGCTCAGTCTGGTCGTGACGCCGTTCGACCTGACGCACCCGCTGTCGCCGACCGACCAGTCGCTGCTCGGCGAGGGTGTGCGCCAGATGCTCGTGCTGCCGCGCGTCGTACAGCTCGACGTCTACGACGCACAGGTCGGGGTCACCAGCTTCCCGACCGTGGACGGCACGTACCGCGTCACGTGGCGCCGCGACGGACACTTCGCCCACGCGCGGGTCGTCGGCGGCACCCGCAATGCGCCCGTCGACCGGGCGATCCTCTCGGCGCTCGCCGCGCTCGACAGCAGCCAGTTGATGCCGCCGCCGGATTCCGCGGCGCTCGCCGGGGCCGACTCCGTCGATCTGCGGCTGGCCCTGACGCCCGAAGCGGTGTGGTCGGCGAAACACCCGCGCGGCGACCTGCCGCCCGAACCGGGGGTCACCCGCCTGGTCCGGCTGCGCGTCCCCACGCGGCGGGTGACGCGCCCCCTGGACATCGTGTCTCCCCATCCGGACCCGGTCTATCCGGCGGAACTTCGGAAGGCGGGGATCCAGGGCGAGGTCGACGTGCAGTTCGTCGTCGATGCGGCAGGCGTGCTCGACACGCGGACGCTCCAGGTCGTGCGCGCGGACGTCGTTGAATTCGTCGAGCCCGCGCTGGCGGCACTCCGCGCGTATCGTTTCCGTCCCCTGATGGTCGAGGGCTGCGCCGTGGCCGCCACCGTCCGGATGCCGTTCGTGTTTGGTGTTCACTGATCGCCGCGGGCTGCCGTCGATGCAGGCTCCTTTCCTCCAAGTCCCATGAATCCGATCCAGGAAGCGCTGCGCACACTCTCGCCCGCCAACCGCGTGCTGGTCGCAGTCGGCGCGGGCGCCGTCGTGCTCTGGGTGTGGACCTCGCTCCGGGCGCGGTGGCGCAACCGGGAGCACACGGTGTACGTGATTCCGGACGATGAGACCTTCGGGCATGAGGGGCGGCATGACCCCGCCCCGAGCGAACCGGCGCCCGCGCCGGCACCCGCCGCCAAGCCGGGGGGCGATCTCCGTTCGGTGGCGGAACCCGGCCCACGGTCGGCCGTGCCGCCGGACCGGGCGGCAGAAGACGACGACGTCGCCGAGATGCCGGCCGTGGCCGCGCCTGATGCCGGGGACGCCCCGGACGCCGCCGCCGCCCGGACGCCTTCCTGGTCCCCGGACTGGGCCGAGGGGCGGCGTCTCTGTCCGTGCTGCGGCTACGCCACCGACTACACCCCCGCCCGCCGCTGCTCGCTGTGCGATTGGGAGGAGCCGCCGGAGCCCGTCCTCGACGACGATCTGCCGGTGCCGCCGAACCCCGACGATCTGCTCGACGAGGCGCGGGCGCGATACCGCACCACGGGTTCCGCGCTCACGCCGGAGGAACGGGCCGAGTGGCTCGGTCCGCTGACGCCTAGTGAGATCGAGCTGCGCCGGCAGCTCCACGACCGGCTGGAATATCTCCGCACCGGCGACCGGCCCGACAGCTCCGAAACCTGGGAGGCCATCGGTCGGATCATCGACGACCTGCACCGGGAGCAGGAGCGCGAAGGCCTCGACAGCTGACCCAGACCCGCACGCCATGCGCCAGAACACCGCCATCACCATTCCCGATACCGCGAAGAAGCAGGCCATCGTGTCGCTCAAGCGGTACGTCGCCGAGAACCTCGACCAGGAGATCGGCGATCTGAAGGCCGACCTGCTGCTCGACTACGTGCTCCGCGAGATCGGCCCGACGATCTACAACCAGGCCATCGCCGATGCCAAACACTTCTTCGCGGAACGCACCGCCGACCTCGACGCCGTGTGCTACCAGAAGGAGTTCACGTACTGGGCGGGAACTCCGCGAGGCAGGTAGGGATTCGCCCCACACGGCCGCTTGACTAATAATGACTGATGAGTAAGTTATTTTCTTCGCGAGGCGCAACCACTGGTCTCGCATTCTTTTGTGTCAGTCAGGTAAATGACCGACCCGTCGGTCACTTGCTGTCATAGTAGGGGTTAGGAGGACAAGGATGGTTCAGCCAGATATCGCCCACGAGCCGAAATGGCGACGCCGCCCCGAAGAGCGGCCGCGCCAGATCCTCGACGCGGCGTTCGAGGCCTTCGCCGAACACGGACTCGCCTCGGCCCGGCTCGACGACATCGCGCGCCGGGCCGGCGTCTCCAAGGGCACGATCTATCTCTACTTCCCGAGCAAGGAAGACCTGTTCCGGGAGGTGGTACGCCACACGGTCGGCGACGCGATCGACGACCTCGAACGGCGCATCTCCGGACCCACTGCGACCGACGACCTCAACTCGTTCATGGACGCGCACTGGCGCTTCATGTGCTCGTCCAAGTTTCCGCCGCTCCACCGCTGGGTGCATGCGGAACTCTACGCGTATCCGGACCTCGCCTCGTTCTACGGCGACGAGGTGTTCGGCCGGGGGCGCCGGCTGCTGCGCTCGATTCTCGAGCGCGGGATGGCGCGCGGCGAATTCCGTCGCATGGATCCGGGCGTTGCCGCCCGGATGCTCATCGCGCTGCTCACGACGTACGGCAACTGGCGCCACCGTCCCGTGCTCTGCGACTCGATCGGCGGCAAATCGGATCACCAGCTGCTCGACGAGATCAAGGATTTCTACATGACCGCCATCCGCCCGGCGTCCGACGCGCCGGCCCAGACTCCGGCTTCACACTCATGAACGTCATCGCCCGCTCTTCTGCGCGCGCCGCGACCGCGCTGTCGCTCGCCATTGCGGTGAACCTCTCGGCGCCCGTTCCGGCAAAGGCGCAGCAGCCGGCGCCGCAGCGCCTCTCGTTGGCCGACGCCGTGCGGATGGCCGCCCGGCAGAGTGCGCTCGTCGAGACGGCCGGACTGCGCACCGCAGCCGCCAACGCGCGGGTCTCGCAGACCCGGTCGGCGTTCCTGCCGAACCTCTCGGCCGGCGCCACCGAGATGCAGACCACGCTCAACTCGGCCACCTTCGGCTTCAACTTCCCGTCGCAGCCGGGGCAGCCGCCGTTTCTGAATCCCCTGGGCCAGATCATCGGTCCCGTGGCCACGTTCGACGTACGCGCCCACGCCTCGCAGACGCTGTTCGATCCCGCCGCGCTGGGGCGGCTGCGGGCATCGCGAGCGGGCGCCGCCGCGGTGGGGGTCGGCGAGAGCGCGGCCGCCGAACAGGCGGCGGCGCAGGCGGCCTCTGCCTACGTGATGGCGCTCCGTGCCGACGCGCAGCTGTCGGCCCGGCTCGCCGATTCGTCGCTCGCCGTGGATCTCCTGAACATCGCGCAGGATCAGCTCGCGGCCGGCGTCGGCGTGGCGCTGGACGTGACGCGCGCCGAGTCGCAACTGGCCGGCGTGAAGGCGCAGCTCATCGCGGCGCGCAACGACGAGGCCCGTTCGCGGCTCAACCTCGCGCGCGCGCTCAACCTGCCGCTCGAGACGCCGTTCACGCTCACCGATTCGCTCACCGCCCTCGATGACCTGCCGGGCGCGGGGTCGGAGGACGTGAACGCCGCGGTGGCGCTGGCCATGCGGCAGCGGCCCGACGTGCGGGCGCTCCAGGCGCAGATGCACGCCGCGCAGGCGCAGATCAACGCCATTCGCGACGAGCGGCTTCCCAGCGTGAACGCGTTCGGCAACGGCGGCTACATCGGTCTCCGGCTGAGCCACCTGCTGGCCACGTACACATGGGGCGTGGAACTCTCGGTGCCGGTGTTCGACGGCAACCGCCGCGGCGCGCGCGTGACGGAGCAGGATGCCGCGATGCGCGAGATCCAGGTGCGCGAGCACGACCTGCAGCAGCAGGTGGCAGCCGATGTCCGCGGCGCCGTGCTCGACTTGTCCTCGGCGCGGCAGGCCGTGGGCGCGGCGCGCGAGCGGGTGCGGCTGGCCGAGCAGGAAGTGTCGCAGGCCCGCGACCGGTTCCGCGCCGGCGTGGCCGGTAATGCCGACGTGATCACCGCGTCGCTGACGCTCAACAGCGCCCGCACGCAGCTCATCGATGCCGAAACGGCATTCCAGTCCGCGCGCGTCGCGCTCGCCCGTGCGGAAGGGCGCACGACGTCGCTGCAGTAATCACGCGTCCCGATCGATTCCCACACCACGACTCTCTCGATAAGCAAGAACCATGGCAACTCAAACAACGCCCACCGATCGTGACGCGACGCCGGCCGGGAACGGCAACCGGCGCAAGTTCGTCCTTCCCATTCTCATCCTGATCGTGATCGTCGGACTGGGCTGGGCCGTGAAGGAGTACCTGTACGCCCGCGTCCATGAGTCCACCGACGATGCCCAGGTGGACGGCGACATGACGCCCGTGCTCGCCAAGGTCGGCGGCTACGTGCAGCGGATCACCATCGACGAGAACGAGCACGTGGCGGCCGATTCGCTGCTCGTGCAGATCGATCCGTCGGAGTACCAGGCCAAGCTCGCGCAGGCCGAGGCCGACCTGGCCGCGGCGCGCGCCGCGGTGTCGGGTCCGCAGGGTGAGGGACAGGCCCAGGCAGCGGTGCAGGCCGCGTCCAACCAGCGCGCGTCGTTGCAGGCGCAGATCGGTGCGGCCCAGGCCAATCTGACGATGGCCAACGCCGACCTGGCGCGGGCCAAGGAGTTGGTGGCCAAGCAGATCGTGTCCAGGCAGCAGCTCGACGCGGCGCAGGCGGCCGCCGATGCGGCGGCGGCGCAGTTGGAGGCGCTCCAGAAGCAGCAGAGCGCGGCGTCGTCGAACATCAGCGCGGCGAAGGCCGGCGTGCGGCTGGCGCAGGCGCGGCTGGACGCCGCGCAGGCGGCCGTGGACAATGCCAAGCTGCAGCTCTCCTACACGCGGATCACCGCGCCCATGGCGGGTATGGTGTCGCGCAAGCAGGTGGAGATCGGGCAGCTCGTGCAGCCGGGGCAGCCGCTGCTCACCATCGTGGCCGACACGGGCGTCTGGGTCACCGCGAACTACAAGGAAACGCAGCTCGCCGACATCCGCGTCGGCCAGCCGGTGGACATCGAGGTCGATGCCTATCCCGGGTGTGCCGCCAAGGGAAAGGTGGAGAGCCTGGCCGCGGCCACGGGGGCGAAGTTCGCGCTGCTCCCGCCCGACAACGCCACGGGCAACTTCACCAAGGTCGTGCAGCGCGTCCCGGTGCGCGTCGCCGTCACGCAGGGGTGCGGCCCGAACGAGCCGCTCCGCCCCGGCATGTCGGTGGTGGCGCACGTCGTGACCAAGTAATCACGCACCCAGATACCTGAGGCAGTAGTCGATGACGGACGCGACCGCGACGGTCGGGGACGGCGCATCGCTGTCGGCCGGAGGCACCACGCGTGTGGTGTATCCCACGCCGGCGGCGCACGCCGCCGAGCACGAAGACCCGTACAAGTACAAGTACATCATCGCCATCGCGGTCACGCTGGCGGCGGTGCTGGAGTTGATCGACACGTCGATCGTGAACGTCGCCATTCCCCACATGATGGGGAACCTCGGCGCCACGATCGACGAGATCTCGTGGGTGTCCACGGGCTACATCATCGCCAATGTGATCGTGATCCCCATGTCGGGGTGGCTCTCCGCCTACTTCGGGCGCAAGCGCTACCTCACGGGGTCGATCATGCTGTTCGTCGGCGCGTCGTTCATGTGCGGTGCCGCGCATTCGCTGGGCGGCCTGGTGCTCTGGCGCGTGATTCAGGGGCTGGGCGGCGGCGCGCTGCTGTCCACCGCGCAGACCACGCTGTTCGAATCGTTCCCGCCGCACGAGGTGGGCATCGGCCAGGCCATGTTCGGCGTCGGGGTGATGGTGGGGCCCACCATCGGCCCCACCCTCGGCGGCTGGATCGTGGACAACTACAACTGGCCCTGGATCTTCTACATCAACGTGCCGCTGGGCATTCTCGCCGCGTTCATGGTGTACACCTACGTGCACGACGCCGCGCACCAGGAGCGCGCCAAGAGCATCGATTTCCTGGGAATCCTCTTCCTGGCTACGGGCGTCGGCTCGCTCCAGTGGATGCTCGAACGGGGAGAACGCTACGACTGGTTCGACTCCCGGTTCGTGACCGCGCTCTGCATCATCGCGGTGACGTCGTTCGTGCTGCTGCTGTGGCGCGAGCTCACCACCAAGGAGCCGGTGATCAACTTCCGGGTGTTCCGGAGCCGGCAACTCTCCGCCGGGGTGAGCATCGCCGCGTTTCTGGGGCTCGCGCTCTACGGCTCCATCTTCGTGCTGCCCGTGTTCCTGCAGCAACTTCACGGGTTCACCGCCAACCAGACGGGCCTCGTCATTCTGCCGGGCGCCCTCGCGTCGGCGGTGGTGATGGCGTGGGTGGGGCGCAACGCCAACTGGCTCGACGCGCGCATCACGGTGACCATCGGGGCGCTGTTCTTCCTGCTGTCCATGTACCAGCTCTCGTTCCTGTCGCTCGACGCCGGTCGCGGCGACCTGTTCTGGCCGCTCATCTGGCGTGGTGTGGGCCTGGGGCTGATCTTCGTGCCGCTCACCAACGCCACGATGGCCGATCTCGCCACCCGCGACCTGGCGCAGGGCACCGGCATGTTCAACCTCACGCGCCAGCTGGGCGGCTCCCTCGGCATCGCCATCATGGCCACGCTGCTCACGCGGTTCACGACCATCGCCAAGGGAACGCTCACCCAGCACGTGACCACCATGGACCCGCAGACCCTGGGGCGGCTGCACGGGATCACGAACGCGATGATCGCGCGCGGCGCCAGCCCGCTCGTGGCGCACCAGCAAGCCCTGGCGATCATGGACCGGCAGATCGGCGCCCAGGCCAGCGTGCTGGCGTTCTCCAAGATCTATCTGTTGAGCGGACTCCTGCTGGTCGCGTCGCTCCCGCTGCTGTTCTTCTTCCATACGGGCAAGGCCCGCACCACCGTGCGTTCGCTGCACTGATCGCGGCCTCCGGCCGGCGGCCATCGACCGTCGGCGGGAACCTGCGCCGCCCGTCGCCGATTGTGACTCCTGGGCGGCGGCGGGGGGGCACCTCTCGACGCCGCTTTCCACTGACGCTAACGTCGAGTCGATGACTACACGACACCACTGGATCGTCCGCGCCACCCACTGGGTGAACGTGCTCGCGCTGGGGATCATGGTCACCAGCGGGCTGCGGATCTTCAACGCCTATCCGGCGTTCGCGCGCAAGGGCGAGACGTTCTGCTGCTACCCGTTCGCCGGCCGGCCCATTCCGGCCTGGCTCACCTTCGGCGGATGGTTGGCCGGCGCCCGGCACTGGCACTTTGCGGCCATGTGGCTGCTCGTCGTGAACGGGCTGATCTACCTGGGGTTCATCTATCTCCACGGAGATTGGCGCGACCTGACGCCGCACCGCGGCGACCTGCGCGACGCGTGGGAGATGATGAAGTTCTATCTCTTCGTGCGCCGCGACCACCCGCGCCAGGGCAAGCACAATGCGCTGCAGCGCGGTGCGTACTTCGCCATGCCGGTATTCGGGGTGCTGGCCGTGGTCTCGGGGATCGCCATCTGGAAGCCGGTGCAGCTGGCCTGGCTGACGAATCTGATGGGCGGCTACGTGTGGGCGCGCTACTGGCACTTCCTGGCCATGATCGCGCTCGTGGCGCTCACCGCCGTCCACGTGTTCATGGTGTTCAGCGTCGATCCGTACGCGCTGCGCGCCATCACCACCGGCGGCTACAACGAGGCACGGTCGCCCGAAGAGCGCAACGCGCGCCCCTTCTGGTGGAAGCGTCCGCCGCCCACCACCCCGTCCGCGCCATCGGCCCCGGAGGCGCCATGAGCCTCGACCGCCGCCGGTTCCTCCAGGTGAGCGCCGCGTCGCTCACCGCGGCCTTCTTCGCCGCCTGCGATTCCCAGGGTCCCGACAGTGCGAAGGGCATCCTGTCGTTCGCCGAGCGTCGCAACGAGAGCGTGGAGCGCCTGCTGTTCCGCCACACGTCCATGGACCACGCGCCGAACGGCGCCGCGGCGGCGGGGAGCGCGTTTCCCAAGTACTTCATCTCCGACCGCGTGCCGGTGTGGGACCCGGCTACACAGGGCCCGTGGGCGCTCGAGGTGGCCGGGTTGGTGGACCACCCGGTGCGCCTCTCGCTCGACGATCTGCAGCGCCTGCCGCGCGTCACGCAGCGCGTGAACCACTTCTGCGTCGAGGGATGGACGGCCGTGGCAGCGTGGACGGGCACCCGCGTGTCGGAGTTGGCCAAGCTGGTCGGCGTGCATCCCGACGCGAAGTACGTCGACTTCGCCTCGTTCGACGACGGCTATCACGAGAGCTGGGATCTGGCCAGCGCCATGCATCCGCAGACGCTCATCGCGTACGGGATGGACGGGCGCCTGCTGGGTCCCGGGCACGGGGCGCCGGCCCGGGTGCACTCGCCGGTGAAGCTCGGATACAAGAACACCAAGTACCTGGTGCGCGTGCAGTTCATGGCCCAGCGCAACGGCGGCTACTGGAGCGACCAGGGCTACGAGTGGTACGGCGGCACGTAGCCCGTGCCGCGGCGTCCACCGGCCAAGGCGTGCCGGATAGCCGACGTCCCGCCTCCCGTTTCCCCGCCTGTTTGCCTGACTCGTGGCGCTCGAATCCCAACTCCGGGCGCGGTGTTCTCTCAACGGCTTCTTAACGCCCGTCCGCTGCGCGCGTCTGCCTAGGTGAAGCCGGCGCGATGGAGCGCTGCGACGAATCCGGGGGAGTCATGAAGAAATTCACAGTGGTACTCACGAGCCTGGCCCTGATGGCCGGCGTCGCGGCTTCCGCCGTGGCGCAGCGCGCCGACACGACCGGGCGGATGGGCGGGCGTGGCATGGGCCCCGCCGGCGGTGGCATGCAGGCGATGACGGGGCGCCAGATGTTCCGCGGCATCACGCTCACCGATGCGCAGAAGGCGCAATTCGACAAGATGCGTGTCGCCCATCAGGCACAGATGCAGACCTTCGCCAAGTCGGTGCAGGCCGACCGGCAGGCGTTGCGCACGGCGCGTCAGAACGGCGATACCGTGGCCCTCAAGGCGGCGCGCCGCAACATCGAGGGCGCGATGAACACGCGCATCGCGCTGCGCGCGCAGATGCAGAAGAGCGTGCGTGCCGTGCTGACGCCCGATCAGCGGAAGGTGTTCGACGCCAACCGCACGCGTGTGGAGCGGCGCGTGGCCCGCGCGGGCCGGATGATGCGCGCCGAGCGCATGGGCATGCGCCGCCATGCGATGATGCGGGCCTTCGGGCATGAACGCGGATGGGGGATGCAGCGTGGTGGCGGGTTCGGTCCTGGGGCCGGGATGCACATGCGGCCGGGACGTGGTGGCGGGTTCGGCCCTGGCGCCGGGATGCAGATGCGGCCGGGACGCGGTGGCGGGTTCGGCCCCGGCGCCGGGATGCAGATGCGGCCGGGACGTGGAGGTTTCGGTCCGGGTGCGGGAATGGGGATGCATCGCGGGCCCGCCGGACCGCCGCCGGATTCGACGCAGAGTTCGGGCCACTGAGAAAGGCGGCGGACAACCCGTCCAGAGTGACGAGTCGAGCGTCCGCAGTCATGAGTCGAGAGTCGTGAGTCGTCAGCTGACAGTTGACAGCTGACAGGAAGACGATGGGACGCTTCTCCATGGATCGGAGAAGCGTCCCATTGTCATTGGCGCCTACTGCCCGTCGTTGAGTCTCAGCTCATCAGTCGTAGTCTCGCAGTTGACTGTCCGACTGTCCGACTGTCCGACACCTCCTACCACCCCGGCGCCAGCTGCACACCCACCACCCAGTTCTTCCCCGGGCGCTGGAACGGATGCGCGATGTAGGTCTCGAGAATCAGGTAGCCGAGCAGGTTGATACGCGTCGTGATGCCGGCGCTGAACACCGGAATGTGATCGACGCAATTCACGTACCCTGCCTGGGCCACCGCCGCCGGCTTCGAGCAGCTGGCCGGGATCTGATTGGCCGACGTCGCCCAACGGAAGTCCGGCGGCTGCGTGCTCGAGTAGGCGATGCCGCCGTCGAAGAACGGCGCGATCTCGACCGGCAGGAACGACGTCGGCAGGATGCCGAAGGCCGGGGAGCCGAACAGCGGAATGCGGAATTCCAGATTGAACACGTCGATGCGGCTGCCGAGCAGCCGGTCGAACACGGGGCAGGCGTTGGAGCCGGCGGCAGAGACGCATTCGTTGACTCCGAACGACCCGTAGCCGTACCCGCGGATGAGTGTCTCCTCACCCAGGTAGATGGGATAGATCTGCCCGTTGCCGTAGGCTTCGGCGTCGCGCCCGTAGCGGCCGTAGTGGAGCGCGCGTACGGCGAATGTGAACGGGTTGTCGAAGAAATACCGCCGGTAGTCGCCCAACAGTCCGGCGAACTGCAGCTGTCCGAGCGTCGGGTTGTACTCGATGCGCCACCGCTCGCCCGACACCGGTCCCACGTATGCCGAGAACGAATTGTCGCTCACCAGCGCGATGTCGGCCTGGGCGTAGTACGTGGACGGGTAGCTGGCGCCGGTCTGTCGCGACTCGGCCACCACCTGGTTGCCGACCAGCGTGAACTGGTCGATCTCCGTGTCGTACCCCAGCCGCGTGCCCGACACGCCGAGTTCGATCCGGCGCGTGGTGGAGAAGGGATACTGCGTGTTGAAGGCCAGTTGGTCGATGTAGATGCGCTGCAGAATCTGGTAGTAGTTGAGCGCCGGGATGTTGCCCGCGACCACCGTATCGGCCAGGCCGGTATAGCCGGTGAGATACGGAATGTGCTCGATGCCCAGTGACCAGTTCCATCGATGCTTGAGATTCAGATACTGCACGGCCCCGCCGATGTCCTTCATGGTGCCGTTGGCCTGGAGCACGGTGTAGATCTGCCGGTCGCTCAACTGGTCACCCCACAGGGCAGCGATGCCGCCCGCCACGCCGGTGCCGAAGTAGCCGCCGGTCTGCACGCCGATGCTCGGCTGGCTGATGGCGTCGAGCGAGAACGACGAGTGATAGGGGTGGATCGTGAAGTCGTTGCCCGACACCAGGCCGCGCTCCGGATCGGCGAGATACGCGGTGACCGTGTTGGTGCCCGGCAGGTCGCCCGGCGGCAGGATGCTGGCCACACTCACCGACTGCGTGGGCTGAACCGGAACGCCCACGGTGGCCGACGCGTCGAGTCCGTAGATGCCGTAGCTCTGACCCTGGAAGACCGTGAACAGCGTGCGGCCGGTGGTCGGCGAGACCGTGAGCGCCGGCGACGATTCAGTGATGCCGCTGACGCCGGTGGCCACCTTGGTCACCCGGGTCACCGCCCCGCTGGCCAGGTTGAGCCGGTAGATGTCGCTGAAGCCGTCCTGGTTGGAGATGAACAGCACGTCCTTTCCGCCCGGCGCGTATTGCGGGTTGATCTCCTTCGCATTGGGGAAGGGCGAGTACAACGTCACCGGGCCGCCGTTCACGCTGATCGTCCCGATCTGCAGCGGCGAGTAGCTCAGTTCCTGGAAGTTCGTGCCCGGCCCGCGGTCGGTGGCGAAGACGATCGTCTTGCCGTCCGGCGAGAACTCGGGCATCTCGTCCGCGTACCGGTCGTGGGTGAGCTGGTCCACCTTCCCCGTGCGCAGATCGAGCACGTACAGGTCGTCGATGCCGCCCGACATTCCCGACATCGCCATCAGGTTACCGTCGGGAGACCACGACACGGCATTCACCGCGCCCACGCCCGGGAGCGAGATCTTCCGTTCGATGTTCCCGTTCTCGACGTCCACGACGGCCACGTCGTTCTTGCCGTTCTCGTCGACGATGAACGCGAACTTCTTGCTGTCGGGCGACCACGCGCCGCTGGAGTTGATGAAGTTCAGGGCGTCGAAGTGCGGATCGCTCGACGGCGCCGCGAGCTTGCGGATGATCTTGCCCGTCACGGCGTCGGCCAGGTAGAGATCGAATCCGAAGAGCGAGCGTTTGCCGTTCGAGAAGAAGGCCACGTACTTCCCGTCGGGGCTGATCACCGGGCTGACGTTCTGATCTTCGGTCTTGCCGCCGGCGGCCACCACCACCTGTCCCGCATCGTGCGGCTTGGTCCGCCCGACGAGCTGCGTGGTGTAGAGCGCCTTGTTCGCTGCCGCCCAGTCCTTACTCAGCGAATCGGGGGTCTCGCCGAGCACGCGCGTGATCGCGTTGTCGAGTCCCATGCGCAGCGACGTCCGGTACACGTCCACCACCGCGCGGTCGCCCCAGCGGCCGGCCACGTACGCCCACAACGCCTGCCCGTACCGGTAGGGGAAGAAACGGGGGTCGGTGTTGAGCTGCTTGATGGTCGGGAAGGAGTCGCGTTCCACCGCGTCGCGCATCCACATGGCGGTCAGTTCGCTGTTGCGGCCCAGCGAGAAGTACTCGGCCATACCCTCGATCAGCCACCCCGGCAGCGTGCTCATTCGGGCGAGGCCGTTCGCGTCGCCGCTCTCGGCGATGTCGTACTGGAACACGTGGACCAACTCGTGCCCCAGTACGTGATCGGTCTCGGCGTAGCTGCTCTGGAAGGGCATCACCACGCGGGTGCGCAGCCCTTCCGTGACGCCCTGCTCACCCTGGCTGGGCGACTCGCTGACCACGTTCGTCTGCTCGAAGTCGGAGTGGTCGGCGTACAGGATGATCGACTTGCGGTCGAATTGATGCGCGAACGTCTCGGAGTGGCGCACGTACCAACGCTCGGCCATGCGGCCGGCGTCGCGGGTGGCCAGCGACTCGGCCGGGTAGAAATAGAGGTCGAAGTGCGGGGTCTTGAGAATCCGGAAGTTGAAGGTCTGGTACTGGACCTTGTTACGCCCGAAGTACTGGGCCGACGCCGTCTGCACTCCGCCGAACGTGAGAAGCGCGAGTACGAGTGCCGCCGGACGCGTGAGCAGTCGATTCATTGAGAAGCCCCGCGGTGGAACCGCTGGATGTGGTCGTCATCGCGGCCAATGGCGCGATCCCTTGCTGAATACCGGTCACTGCACGCCGGGGCAAGGGGTCCGGCGCTTCAAGACACTTCCATTACAGAGGGACGCGAAAAACCCGCGCACCCGGGGGGATCGCGGCGGACCAGGAATTGTACGCCGAAGTGTGTCCGAAGTGCCCGGACCGCCCGTTCCGAGCCGTCCCGAACGCCGAGAACCCACCCACTTCAAGGTAGCAGCCTGTGTCCATCGGTTGCGGGTGCCACCGCGGTGATCGCCGGCTAGTCATCGTCCGGCCGCCGCTGCCGTTTACGCTCCGACCGCCGCCGCTTCTCCTGCAGCCGCCGTTCCACCGAGGCCCGGGTGGGTCTGGTGGCGCGCCGCTTCCGCGGCACCACCAGCGCCCGGCGCACGATCGTCGCCAGCCGCGCCTCGGCGGCCTCGCGGTTCTGTGCCTGGCTCCGGCGTTCGCTGGCCACCACGCGAAGCGTCCCGTCGGCCGTGAGCCGCGACCGGAGCGCCTTCCGGAGCCGCTCGCGTTGCGCGTCGCTCAGCGCCCGCGACGTCTCGATGTTCCACGACAACTCCACGCGCGTGGACGACGTGTTTACGTGCTGCCCACCGGCGCCCCCGGCCCGCGAGGTCCGCGCATCCAGCTCCCGGCGCGGGATGGCGAGCGCCGCGCTCACCTCGAGATCAGCGCGCCCGGGCATCGTGCTGCGCCCTCACCCTGTGCACCCGCACGGCCGCCACCCGGCGCCCGTCCATGGCCACGATCTCCAATTCGCCGCCGGGGTAGGGGGCCCGGTCGCCGATGCGTGGCACCCGCCCCAGCCGGGCGAACGCATACCCCCCGATCGTCTGCCAGTCGCCGTCGGGAATGGGGATCTGGTACTCCCCGCGCACGTCGCGAAGCGACAGCGATCCCGCCAACTCGAGCACGCCGTCCGTTTCGATGGCCGACCGCACGGCGACGTCGTCTTCGTCGTTGATGTCGCCGATGACCTGTTCGACGAGGTCCTCCAGCGTCACCAGACCCGCCGTGCCCCCGAATTCGTCGAGCACGATGGCGATGTGCGCGCGCGTCTTGCGCAGATCGTCGAGCACCCGCTGTGCCGGCCGGGTGTCGGGCACGAAGAGGGTCTCGCGCATGTGGCGGGCCAGTGTGAAGGGCACCCCCGCCTCGTCCAGCCACAGATCCTTGGCCAGGAACACGCCCACGATGTCGTCCAGCGAGTCCGCGTACACGGGGTACCGTGAAAACCGTTCCCGGCGCAGCAGTTCGCGCACCTCGTCCTCGGACGCGCTGAGGGGCAGGGCGACTATATCCGTGCGTGGGCGCATGACGTCACGCACCCGCTTGGCCCGGAACTGCAGCACGTCCGCCAGCATCCGGTTGCCCGGGTCGGGCGTGCCGTTCCCCCGCGGGGTCGCCATCAGGCGCTCCAGCGTGTCCGGCCCCGGCAGCGACGTCGCGGCGGGTGGCGGATCGTCGGCGAGCCCGAACAGGCTCAGGATGCGGTGCCGAATGCGCCGGGCAAGGCCGCGGGCAGGCCTGTCGCTCATGCGGACACGTCCCGGCGGGGGAGGGTCGGAAACCTATGAAGTGGAGAATCGTCCAAGGCTATAGCAGAATGCCAGAGTTCGTGTAATTCTGGGGTTCTCGCACTTTGCAATAAACCAACCCAGACGTGCGCTCTCAAACCGCGGCAGTAAGCTCACCAGCGATACAGGCCATGTTGGACCCACGCCATCTGTTGCGCTGGGTCTACATCGGCCGGCTGTGCCTCGCCAGCGCGATCTTCATCGCCGCGGTGGTGAACTGGACTCAGCAACAGACCGACCCCAGCAAGCTCACCCTGGTGGCCATCGCCTTCGCGATGACCACCGTGGTCACGGTGGCGTCGTTCGCGTACAGCGAAATATACCGAAAGCCGCTGGGCAAGACGTTCCTCTATCTGCAGAGCATCACCGATCTGCTGCTCGTGACCGTGGTGGTCCATGTGACCCCCGGGGGCCCGGACAGCGGCAGTGTCTCGCAGTTCTCGGCGCTCTACATCCTCGTCATCGCGACTACCACTCTGATGCTGCCGGTGGGCGGCGGGTTGCTGGTCGCCGCGCTGGGAATCGTGCTGTTCTTTGCGGACACGGCGTTCGGCGCGAATGCCGACATGCACAACGGCATCGTCTGGGCGCAGCTCGGGGTGTTTGCCGCGGTGTCGTTCGGATGCGCGGTGGTGGCCTCGCAGCTGCAGAAGGCGGGTGAGGGGAAGGAGGTGCTGGCGGCCGCCCTGGAGCACGCGCGCCTGGAGGCCGACGACATCCTGCGAAACATCCAGAGCGGTGTGCTGACGGTCGACTCCGGCGGCAACCTGATGTACGCCAATCCGAAGGCGCAGGCCCTGCTGGGCCTGGAACTGGAGACGATGCTCGATCGGCCCGTCCTCGATCGGATCGCGGCGGCGGCGCCCGAGCTGGCGCGGGCGCTCGACCAGTCGGTGAGCAACCGTGTCCGAACCACGCGGGGGGAGGGGGTCGTGACGGTGGACGGCGTTTCGTTTCCGATCGGGGTGACGACCACTTATATGGAAGGCGACGGCCGGCGCACCGACCGCACGGCGACGGCGATCTTCCAGGACATCTCCGACCAGAAGCGGATGGATACGCTCCGTCTGCGCGCCGAGCGGCTGGAAGGCGTGGCCGAACTGAGTGCGTCGCTGGCGCACGAGATCAAGAATCCGCTGGCGTCGATCCGGAGTTCGGTGGAGCAGTTGGGGCGGCTCCCCCGCCAGACCGACGACGAGCGGACGTTGAGCGAGCTGGTGATGCGCGAGTCGGACCGGCTGTCGCGGCTGCTGACGGAATTCCTCGATTTCGCGCGCGTGCGCGTGTCGCACACCGGGTCGGTGAACATGGCCGACCTCGTGCGCGAAGCGGTGCAGCTGGCCGACGCCCATCCCGATCGCGGAGAGGTGGACATCGAATGCACGGCGCCCGACGACGGCTCGGTGGTGGTGCAGGGCGACCAGGACCTGCTGCATCGCGCGGTGTTCAACTTGCTGCTGAACGCCGCGCAGGCCTCGCCGGCGGGTGGCACGGTGCGCGTGGAAGTCGCGGTCGCGCAACCCGAGCAGCTGCCGCTGGGCGTGCGCAATGAAGGGGGAAGCGTCTCGCTTCGCGTGAGCGACCAGGGCTCCGGCATCCCGATGGAGATCCGCGACCGATTGTTCGACCCCTTCTTCACCACGAAACCCGGTGGCAGCGGGCTTGGTCTGGCCGTCGTCCATCGCGCCATCGAAGCGCACCGCGGCATGGTGTTCCTCGACAGCAGCCCACGCGGCACGACGTTCACCGTCATTCTGCCGCGCACCCAGACTCCCAATGGAGATCGCGCGTGAGCACCAGAGCTGCCGACCCGCGCCCCACCGTACTCGTCGTGGACGACGAGTCGGGGATCCTAGAATCGCTGCGCATCCTGCTCCGCAACGAGGGATTCGAGCCCAGCCTGGCCAACGGTGGCAAGCAGGGCCTCGAGATGCTGCGCGAGATGCGCCCCGACATCGTGCTCACCGACATCCGCATGCCGGGTGCGACGGGCGTGGAGATCCTCGCGGCGGCGCGCCAGAACGATTCCGACGTGCCGGTAATCCTGATGACGGCGCAGGCCACGCTGCAGTCGGCGATGCAGGCGGTGAACGAGGGCGCCTTCTATTACATCCAGAAGCCGTTTCGCAACGACGAGCTGATCGCGATTCTCAAGCGCGCCGCCGAGCACCGGCAGCTGCGCGTGGAGAACAAGTCGCTCAAGCAGGAGATCAAGCGGCGCCAGGGTGAGCACGGTGACCGCCCGGTGGGCACCAGCAAGCCGTGGATGGAGGTGCTGCGCCTGGCCGAGACGGTGGCACCCACGGAGAGCACGGTGCTCATCCAGGGCGAATCGGGGACCGGTAAGGAGGTCGTGGCGCGATACATTCACCAACTGTCGGCGCGTACGAGCGGTCCCTTCCTGTCCATCAACTGTGGCGCGCTGCCCGAAAGCCTGTTGGAGAGCGAACTCTTCGGCCACGTGAAGGGCGCGTTCACGGGCGCCGTCAAGGACCGGTCGGGCCTGTTCGCGGCCGGCGCCACGGGCAGCTTCTTCCTCGACGAGATCGGGGAGACGACCCCGGCCACGCAGGTCAAGCTGCTGCGCGTGTTGCAGCACCGGGAGGTGATCCCGGTGGGCGCCACCGACGCCGAGCCCATCGACGTCCGCCTGATCGCCGCCACGAACCGCGATCTCGAAGAGGAGATCAAGGGCGGTCGGTTCCGGAGCGATCTCTACTATCGACTCAACGTGATCCTCTTCCACCTGCCGCCGCTGCGGCAGCGGACGGAGGATATCCCGCTGCTCATCGACCACTTTCTGGGGCGCATCGCGGCCGCACGCGGCGAGGAGCCCA
This sequence comes from uncultured Gemmatimonadaceae bacterium, assembly GCA_963822945.1. Lineage (GTDB taxonomy): Bacteria > Gemmatimonadota > Gemmatimonadetes > Gemmatimonadales > Gemmatimonadaceae > JAGWRI01. Next base: position 49,228 of record CAWGJO010000038.1, read on the forward strand.
AGCATCTCGACGACGACGCGCTCGGCGCCACGCAGGCGTACGCCTGGCCGGGCAACGTGCGCGAACTCGAGAACGCGCTGGAACGCGCGGCCATCCTCACGCCCGGCGACACCATCAAGGTGGACGCGCTCCCGGAGCGCATCACCGCGCCGCGCTCCGAGCCGCTGGTCACCTCCCGCACGCCTCCCAACCCCACGCTCGAGGCCATCGAACGCGCCTACATCATGTGGGTGCTGCAGAGCGAGAGCGGCAACAAGTCGAGAACGGCCGAAGTGCTCGGCATCGATCCCTCGACGCTCTATCGCAAACTGTCGCGCTACGGGGTCGAGGTTTGACGGAGCCGCCGCCCGCGTCCGATTCCGCGCGGTGGCGTCCGCCGGCCCGGTTGGCCGGGTGGGCGGCGCCCGTCGTCGTCCTCGCCCTCGCCGCCCGGGCCATGAATCCGTATCCCGTGGGCGCGCTCTACGACGACGCGGTGTACGTGGAGCTCGGCAAGGCGCTGGCCAGTGGGGCCGGGCTGCACTACCTGCACCTGCCGGGCACGCCGGCGGCCACGCACTTCCCGCCCGGTTATCCGCTGCTGCTGGCCGCGCTGTGGCGCCTCTGGCCGGCCTTTCCGGCCAACGTGTTCCTGTTCAAGCTGGTCAACGCGCTGTTGCTAGCGGTCGCCGCCGCATGGATGGCCCGCATGGCGCGCGACCGCTTCGGGTGCGCGCCGTGGAAGGCCGCGGCGGTGGCGGTGGTGCTCTCGATCGGTGTGCCGTCGCTCGTGTTGAGCGACGTCGTGATGTCGGAACCGCTCTTTCTCGCCCTCGCGCTGCCGGCGCTGCTGCTCGCGGAGCGTGCGGTGGAGGCGGATGCGGGGCTGGCCCGTGCGCTGCTCGCCGGGGTGCTCGCCGGCATCGCCACGCTCGTGCGCACGCAGGGCGTGGCGCTCGTGGGCGCGCTCGTACTGGTGCAACTGCTGCGCCGCCGGTATCGCGCGGCCGCCGTCAGTGCGGGGGCGGCGATCGTGGTCGTCGCGCCGTGGACCTGGTGGGTCCACGCCCACGCCGGCGTGCTCCCCGCTCCCGCCCGCGGGATCTACGGACCCTATCTCACGTGGTACGTCGATGCCCTGCGCGCCGGCGGGGTTCCCTTCGTGGCGGGCGTACTTGGCGGAACACTACGCGCGAGCACGACCATGCTCCAGATCATGCTCTCGGTCGTGCCGGCGCACGCTGCCGGAATCGTCGGCCTCGTGCTGATGTGTCCGCTCGCCGCGCTCGGCGCATGGCGCGCCCGTTCGGCGACACCGGTGACGCTGATCTTCGTCGCGCTCTTCGTGGCCATCACCCTGCTGTGGCCGTATTCACCGGCGCGGTTCCTGTTCGCCGTCTGGCCGCTGCTCGTGGCGCTGCCGGCGGCCGGGCTGGTCGCCCTCTGGCGATGGGAATTGCCGTTCCCCGCACCACGCCGGTTGCGCATCGCGCTGCTCGCGCTCGCCTTCGTGCCGGTGGCCGGATACGCCGTGTACAACGTGCGGGGCTACCACGGCCAGTGGTGGGAGTCGATTCCCCGTGAACGCGGGTTGCAGTTGCGCACGGTCATCCGGGCGGTCCGGCAGACCATGCCCGCCGACGCCGTGGTCTGCGGCACGGATGATGCCGCTATCTACCTGTACACCGGGCGCCAGGCAGTGCCGTTTGCACCGCTCCGGGCAACCGACTTCACCCATGTGCCGACCAAGGCCCAGGCCGCCCGGGATCTTCGCGCCATCCTCGCGGCCTATCACCCGGATCGCATTGTGGTCACGAACAGAACGGAACTCGACGTGGCCGACGCGCTTGCCGATCAGCATCCGCCGCTGCTGGCATTGACCGACAGCTTCCCCGGCGGCTTCATCTACGCCCCGACGACACCATGACCATGCCCGACCTCAGCGGTTCCGCCAGCGTTCCGTCCACGGCCCCGACGCATGCCGCGTCACCACAGACTCCACGCACGCCGCTCGATTCGCATGCCTGGCGGCTGTCGGTGCTCATTCCCGTCTACAACGAACGGAACACCATCGATGCGGTGCTCGATCTCGTCCACGCGACGCCGATGCCCAAGGAGATCGTGTGCGTCGACGATTGCTCGACCGATGGGACCCGCGATCGCCTCCAGGAACTCCACGCCGCCGGCCGGATCCATCGTTTGATTCTCCAGCCGAAGAACAGCGGCAAGGGCGCGGCCATCCGCGCGGCGCTCGCCGCCAGCACCGGCGAAGTGGTGCTCGTGCAGGACGCCGACCTCGAATACACGCCCGCTGACTGGCCCGGGCTGTTGAAGCCGATCATCGACGGCCGCGCCGACGCGTGCTTCGGGTCCCGCTTCCTCGGCGGCCCGCATCGCGTGCTCTACTACTGGCACTCGGTGGGCAACCGGGCGCTCACGACGTTCAGCAACATGCTCACCAACCTGAACCTCACCGACATGGAAACATGTTACAAAGCCATGCGGGGAGATCTGGCACGATCGTTGCGCCTGACCGCCAATCGATTCGGTTTCGAACCGGAAGTCACGGCCCGCCTGGCGCGGGCACGGGCCCGCATCTTCGAGGTCCCGATCAGCTATTCCGGCCGCACGTACGCCGAGGGCAAGAAGATCAACTGGAAGGATGGCGTGGCGGCATTCTGGCACATCGTCAAATACAACCTGTTCGTATGAAACGCCGCACCTGGTGGCTCCTCGCCGGCAGCATCGCGCTGCTGGCCCTCGCTGCGTCGGCCACCGGACTCCCCAACCGGTACGCGTACGACGACGTCTTCGTGATCCAGCGGGACGCGCGCGTGCACACGCTCGTCCACTGGTGGCACTTCTTCGCCGATTCATACTGGTCCAAGGGTTGGGGGGGGATGGCTACCGCCCGCTCACGATTCTCGGATTCGCCGTGCAGTGGGCCCTGGGGCACGGGGCGCCGCTCATCTTCCACGTGGTCAACGTGGTGCTCTACATGGCCGTCTGCGTGGCCGTGTTCTGGCTGTTGATGGGCGTGCTGCCCAGCGCGCCCGCCTGGATCGCCGCGGCGCTCTTCGCCGTGCACCCGCTGCACGTGGAGGCGGTGGCGAACGTGGTGGGCCAGTCCGAACTCACCGTCGCGCTGTTGCTCACCCTCGCCATGGGGCTGTACGTGTACGGGCGCCAGCTGGGCCCGCTCTCACTGGGTCGAAAGATCGCCATCGCGGCGATGTACGTCGCCGCGATGCTGTTCAAGGAGCATGGCATCGTGCTCGTGGCGCTCGTCGTCGTCGCCGAGATCACGGTGGTCCGCGATCCCCGTCCGCTCCGCGCGCGCCTGGTGGAAATGCGACCCTTCGTACTCGGCCTCACGGCGCTCGCCTTGTGCTTTCTGTGGGCGCGGGACACCGTGCTCAGCGGGCGCTTCACCGGCTTCCGGCCGTTCGTGCCCTTCCAGGGGCTGCACCTGTCCACGCCCGATCGGATTCTCACCATGATCGGCGTGGCGCCCCAGTGGGGCCGACTCTTCGTGTGGCCGGCCCATCTCACCACCGAGTACTCGCCGCCGTGGATTCCGATTGCCCAGGGCCCCAGCTACACCCAGCTGCCGGGGCTGCTGCTCATGATCGGCGTCATCGGGTTGTTCTTCGCCACGCGGCGCAAGCTGCCCGCCGCGAGCTTCGGCCTGGGCTGGCTGATCGTCGCCATGTCCCCCGTGAGCAATCTCGTGCTGCCGGCGGGGTTCCTGATCGCCGAGCGCACGCTGTTCTTTCCCAGCGTCGGCGTGGTGATCTTCGCGGGTGCGCTCATCCCGATCGCCTACGAGTGGCTCGCGCCGCGCCGTCTCCAGCTCGCCGGCGCGGCGGCCGTAGCGCTCCTGCTCGGCGCCGGAATCTGGCGGAGCGCGAAGCGGCAGATGCTCTGGCACGACGACGATACCCTGTTCAAGCAGGAAGTCATCGACACGCCCGACAGCTACCGGACCCACTTCATGCTCGGCGCCTGGTATATGCAGAACAAGCGCATGCGTGACGGCGAGATCGAGTACAGCAAGGGCATGAAGCTCTTCCCGTACGACCCGTTCATGGCGTTCAGCTTCGGCGAAGACTACCGCCGCTGGGGCATCTGCAAGCCGGCGATCAACCTCTACCGGTGGGCCATCGGCCTCGATTCCAGCATCGTCGTCGCCTGGCCCCAGCTGGCCGACTGTCTGCTGATCGACAAACAATACGACGCGGCCAAGAAGGCGGCGGTGGCGGCGCTGCGCCACGGCAGCCCTGTCATCGACATGCACAACATCCTGGTGTGGGCCGATAGCGCGAAGGCTCAGTTGGCGGCCAGGGGCGCTGCTCCGGCGGGGTCTGGCAAAACGCCACAAACCGTGCAAAAGCCCGAACCGAAGGCGATGTCGGACACGGCTAAAGAAAGTACAAAGCGTTGACGAGTAATCACATAGGGGACTTTGCGAGGCATGGCATCTCCATTGCCATCAAGAATCCATTGAGATTCCGAAGATGGGATAACGCCTACGCTCGTCCACCAAGGTACAGGAGACCCCCACTCATGCTGCAGAATCGCAAGGGCTTCACGCTCATCGAACTTCTGATTGTGGTCGTGATCATCGGCATTCTGGCCGCGATCGCGATTCCGAAGTTCGCCAACACGAAGGACAAGGCCTACATCACCGCCATGAAGTCCGACCTGCGGAACATGGTGACTGCTGAGGAAGCGTTCTTCTCCGATTCTTCCCAGTACTCGACGGTCATGGACTCGGTCCATGTCAAC
>CAWGJO010000039.1:0-76942 GCA_963822945.1 uncultured Gemmatimonadaceae bacterium
CTGCTGCGGCGCCCATGCCGACCGCGTCGCCGGCCAGCGCCACCAGCACGGCCATCGTCACGAACGCGGCCAGCGCCTCCACCAACCGCGCGCCCTGCAGCGGTGGAAATCCCATGGCCACCGGCAGTGCGATGGCCGTCGGGAAGCCGGGGGCATAGTGGGTCAATGGGCTCGTGCTGTCGCCGGAGTTCCAGGCCGCGGTGGGCACCCGGAAGCCGTGCCCCTGGACCAGCGATTCCGCCGCCCCCAGATACGCGGCCGACACGCGCTGCACGCCCGGACCCGGGGGAGCCGTCACCCACAACACGCCTGCAAAAGCAACGCTCGCCATGACCAGCGACAACATGCGCACGGTGAACAGCGAGCTGCGCCACACGCGGGTGGCCTCGGGATGCATGCCGAAGAAGAATTTCACAGGCACGAAGATACGCTGACGCGGGAGATTCGCCGAATGTTTTGCTTGCTTTTTCGGTATTTGTTCGGTATTCGTTTCAGCACCGATCTCCGCGCATGGCACTTCAACTCACTCTGTTCCCCGACGCGCTCACCCGCGAACGCGTGCTGCCCGTCATCGGTGAGCAGCGCGACATCCGCTATTTCGCCACCCGCGCGCGCGGAGTGCTCAACGATCCGAAGACCACCGGGTTCGACGGCTTCTGGTCCATCAACCCGTACGTGGGGTGCGCGTTCGGGTGTGCGTACTGCTACGCGCGCTACGCACACCGCTACGCGCTCGAGCGCGCGCTTGCCGCCGATCCACGACACGCCGAGCTGCAGCAGATCACGCGCGACCTTCCGCCCTGGCTGGCCTTCGAGCGTGCGATCGTCGTCAAGCGCAACGCGCCCGACGTGCTGGCGCGCACGCTCCGCAACGGCCCCGACCGCTACCGCGACCTCGCCCGCGGACATCAGATCGTGATCGGCACGGCCACGGACCCGTACCAGCCGGCCGAGCGGCGCTTCCGTGTCACGCGCGGCATCCTGGAAGTGCTGGCCCAGCACCTGGACCTGCAGGTCGTGATCATCACCAAGAGTCCGCTCGTCACGCGCGACGTCGACCTCCTCGCCCGCCTCGCCCGGCACTCGAGCGTGCAGGTGCACGTCTCGCTGATCACCGTCGATCGCGAGTTGGCGCGGCGGATCGAACCGCGGGCGCCCACGCCCGAGGCGCGGCTGCGCGCGGTGAGCCGGCTGCACGCCGCCGGCGTGCACGTGCGGGTGAATGCCATGCCGGTCCTCCCCGGCATCACCGACGCCCCGCACCAGCTCGACGCCCTGGTCCGTCGCGTGGCCGGGGCCGGCGCCGATGCGCTCGTGGCAGGCTCGCTGTCGCTGCGCTCGACCGCGCGCCAGCGCTACCTCCCCTTCATCGAGCAGGAGTTTCCCGCGCTCGCATCGCGATACCGCGCCACGTTCGCCCGCGCGCACACACCGGGGCGGCGCTATCGGGATGGTCTGCAGCAGCGCGTTCGCTATCTCTGCGCACGGTACGGCCTGCCCTACGGCGACTGGGGGGAAGACCGGCGCGAACCGGCCGCGGCCGCCGCACCCGCCGGCGCCCGCGTTACGCTGCCCGGCTACGCGCCGTCGCGCGCCGCGCGTCGCTCCCAGTAGCCGTCGTCGGAGATCAGCACTTCGAGCAGGCGATCGTCGTCGCGGCCGTCGTGCGCGTAATCGACCACGTGGATGGCCGAAGTCCTCACGACCGTGCCGTCCGGCTCTTCGAGCGTGAGGCCCAGGGCGTCGCGCGAACTGTGGTAGCGTTCCAGCTTCGCCTCGTCGCGCACGTCACCGCCCGCCGTGGGCACCGCCTCGGTGTACAGCCGGAACACGGGTTCCACCAGCTCGTAGCCGATGCCGGGACGGAACACGCCGCGCGCCCGCCGCTCACCCGGCCAGGCCTCCTCGAGATCGGAATAGCCGATCACGACGCCGGCCAGCCGCACCACATGGCGCGTGGCCGTGGAAGGCGTCGCCGCCGGGGGACGGCCCGGCCTCACCCGGTGCCCGACCGCTTGGCGGCGGTCGTGTCCACCGTGGGACGGCGGATCTTGAACGTGAACTGCTGCTCCACCAACTGGCGCACTTTCTGATTGCCCACCTTGGCCGGACGGAATCGCATGTAGGGCAGCGCTTCGCGCACCGCCTGTGTGAACTCGGGGTGCGTGGACCGCACGATCACCAGCGACGCGGTGTCGGCATACCCCGTCGTGTCCACAATGTACTCCGTGTACACGGCACCTTCGATGTTCTGGTTCAGCAGATCCGGCGGATAGGCCGGCGAGGCGCTGTCCAGATAGCGTGTGGCCACGGAGTCCACCTGCAGCACGGAGAGCACCGAGTCACCGCCCACCAGCCCGGTCTTCACCGGCACCGAGAGCGGCCGGTCGCCCTCGCCCTGCTTCGGCACCACGGCCGCCGGATGCGGATTGCGATTCAACGGCGTGGGATCCAAGCCCATCTGCCCCGTGGGAGGCAACGCGACGAACTGCAGGGTCTCCGACGGGCCGGAGCGGTCGGGCACGCGATCGGGGGCGGCAGGAATTGCACGCGCTGCTCGATGGCGTCCTTGAGGCGCTGCGGCGCATTGGCCGTCGCCGCGACTGCCGCCGCGATGACGACCACGTGAGCCACCGTACTGAGCACCGCGCTCGACCCGATCGCCGGCGGAGCGGCGTACGAGGTCTTCCACAAGCGCATCATAGGCCCTCCCGCGCCTCTCTTACGCAAAACTCCACGTCATTCCTACTCTATCGCCCCCTAACGAACAGCGGCAAGTACGGGTTTCGTGAACCTTTGGCGTACCGGACGGCTCCCTGTGCAGACTCCGGCTATCTCATTGTCACGCGGACAGATACCGCTCCCGCAGAATGCGGGCGTGGTGCCGTTCGTGTCCCGCGGCAATGAATGCCAACGCTCGAGCCGTAACGGGCATCGAATTCGCCTGGCCGGTCCGCCGCGACTCCTCGTCGGTCATCCCGCGGAACAACGAAACCGTCGCCGCGCGCACGGTCTGGAACTCGGCCAGCAGCGTGGTCAGGTCCCGCCGTCCGAACTGCGCGATCGCCACGTAGGTGTCCTGGTCGAATCCGGCCAGCGGCGTCGCGTCGCCTCGCGAGATCCGGAGGGCGCGGTAGGTGAAGATCCGTTCGGTGTCGGTGACGTGGCCCACCACCTCCTTCACGCTCCACTTGTCCGGCGCATAGCGGTATTCCGCCCGCGTGCCGTCCACCGCGCCCAGCAGCTGGGTGAGGTCCCGCGCCTGCGCTTCGAGCACGTCGGTGATGTCGCCGTCCGGCACCCCCGCGACGTAGTTGGCATAGAACGGCGCGAATTCGTCCGCGCCCGGACGCTCGATCCTGCTCATCGGCATTCCCCCGATAATGGTTGTCGTACGACCGGCGAGTCAGCGCCGGCCGACCGCTGCCTGGTCGGCGTCTGCGGCGCGCACGACGATCGCCGGCGCGCTCGCATTGCCCACCCGATCCACCGCAATCACGCTGACGGCGTCGGCGTTCCCGAGCGTCCCGTCCAGCGTGTGTGTGCGGGCACTCCCGGGCACGATGGCCGTGTGCCACGTGCCGTCCACGCGCGCCTGCACCACCCACTGGTGCGGGGCGGTCGCGCCCGCGGGCTTCAGACCCAACACGATGGCCGCGCCGTCGTCGGCCGACGACAGGGTAACGGACGGCCGCGCCGGTTTCGTCTTGCCGAGCCACGGGAAAGCGGGCACCAGCGCCGGCGACGCATACGGCCCAGCCAGCAGCCGCTCGTCCAGGCTGTCCGGGTCGCTCATCAGCGCGCCCATACTGAAGAAGATGTCGCCCGTGGCCCCCGGTTCCTCTCGCGTGAGCCGGATCTGGTCGAGAATCTCGTCCGCCGGCCATGGGGGCGCGCTGCCCTGCGTGCCCGCCACCCGGGCCGCGTAGTTGCCCACCCACAGATTGCGGATCTGGTCGTTCTGCTGCACCCACCACGAGAGCAGATCGGCGTAGCTCTGGCCGGCCTGCCCGATGGGCCAGTACAGCTGCGGTGCCAGATAGTCCACCCATCCCTTCGCGAGCCATTTGCGTGAGTCCGCGTACAGCTTGGCGTACGCATCGAACCCCTGCACGCTGGGCGGGTTGCCCGGGCGCCAGATCCCGAACGGACTGATGCCCACCTTCACCCACGGTTTCACCCGCTTCACGGCCCGGTAGAGCTGCTCCACGAACAGATCCACGTTGTGCCGCCGCCAGTCGTCGTGCGACAGCGTGCCGCCGCGCTTGCGGTAGGCGCGATACGTCGCCTCGTCGGGAAAGGGTACGTCGCGCCCGCCTCGTGTAACCGGGTACGGATAGAAGGTGTCGTCGATGTGCACGCCGTCCACGTCGTACCGCTTCACCACGTCCAGAATCACGCGGATGGCGGTGGCCCGGGCCTGCGCGCTCCCCGGATCGATCCATTCGTAGTGGCCGTAGCGGTGCACGAGCCCCGGCGAGCGGCGGCTCACGTGGCTCCGCGCCGCCGGTCCGTCGTCGCCGGGATAGCGCGCGCGGAACGGATTGAACCAGGCGTGCAATTCGAGTCCGCGGGCATGCGCCTCACGGACGGCGAACGCCAGCGGGTCCCACAGGGGGGCGGGCGCGCGCCCCATGCGTCCCGTCAGGAAGGCGGACCACGGCTCGAGCTTCGACTCGTACAGCGCATCGGCCGACGGGCGTACCTGGAAGATGATCGCATTCAGATGCAGCGAGGCCGCGCGGTCCAGGATTGCCGTCAACTCGGCCTTCTGTCGCGCCGTGGAGAGCCCCGGCTCCGAAGGCCAGTCGATGTTGTCCACCGTGGCCACCCAGGCGCCGCGAAACTCGCGCGGCACGGGGGGCGGCACCACCGCGCCACCGGTCACCCAGACGGACGCCGCCGGCGCCGCCTGTTGAGCCGCGAGCGGGCTCACCGCCGCGCCGATCGCTACGGCCAGCGCACAAATCCTTCGCATGGCTTCAACCTAACGCAAAGCCGATGGTTGTCAGAACGGCCGGACGGCCACAGTTTCTCCGCGGCTTTCCCCGAGGAATCAATGTCCGACCGCAAACCGAGCCCCGAACACGACGCCCTCCTCTCCCGCCGCGAATTCGTCGGTGCCTCGGCGCTGGCCGGCGTCGCCGCAGCCGTACACCGCGACCTCCGCCCCGCCGCCGCGCTCACCGATCGGGCGCGCCCCGCGCCCCGGCCGACAGCGGCGGCGGCGGCGGCGGCGGCGGCGGCCGACGAACTGTCCATCGACGACGTACAGGCCGGCCTCGCGTCGGGACGCTTCACCTCGCGGTCGCTCACCGAACGGTACCTGGAGCGCATCGAGACCATGGATCGCCGCGGGCCCGCGCTCCGCGCCGTGCTCCAGACCAATCCTTCCGCGCTCGCCATCGCCTCCCGGCTGGACGCCGAACGCCGGGCCGGCAAGTCGCGCGGCCCGCTGCACGGCGTGCCGATCCTCGTGAAGGACAACCTCGCCACCGCCGACAAGATGCTGACCACCGCCGGATCGCTGGCGCTCGTGGGCGCCACCGTGCCACGCGATGCCTTCGTGGTGCAGCGCCTGCGCGCCGCCGGCGCGATCATTCTCGGCAAAACGAACCTCAGCGAGTGGGCGAACTTCCGATCCACCCACTCTTCCAGCGGTTGGACGGGGCGCGGCGGCCAGTGCCACAACCCTTACGCGCTCGACCGCTCGCCCTCGGGCTCGAGTTCCGGCACCGGGGTGGCCGTGGCCTCCAACTTCTGCACCGTCGGCATCGGCACCGAGACCGACGGGTCCATCCTCGCCCCGTCGTCCGCCAATTCGTTGGTCGGCATCAAGCCCACGGTAGGCCTCGTGAGCCGGGCGGGGATCATCCCCATCTCGCACAATCAGGACACTGCCGGCCCCATGGCCCGTTCCGTGCGCGACGCCGCCATCCTGCTCGGCGCCATCGCCGGCGCCGACCCGCGTGACCCCGACACGGCCGCCAATCACGGCCACGTGGAAGCGGACTACACCCGCTTTCTCGACGCCGGCGGCCTCAGGGGCGCGCGCATCGGCGTCGCCCGCGAGCAGTACATGGGCTACAGCCCCAGGACCGACGCCCTGGTCGAGCAGGCGATCGCCGTGTTGAAGACCGCCGGCGCCGAGATCATCGATCCGGCCGACATCGCGACGGCGGGCAAGATCGGCGACTCCGAGTTCGACGTCCTGCTCTACGACTTCAAGCACGACGTCGACGCGTATCTCGCCGACCTGGGCCCGTCGTCGCCGGCCAGGACGCTGGCCGACCTCATCGCATTCAACAACGATCACCGCGAACAGGAGATGAAGTACTTCGGCCAGGAACTCTTCGAGCAGGCGCAGGCGAAGGGCCCGGTCACCGAAGACGCGTACCGGAAGGCGCTGGACCACAACCACCGCATGGCGCGCACCGACGGCATCGACGCCACGATGGACAAGTTCCGCCTCGACGCGATCATCGCCCCCACCATGGGGCCGGCGCCGCTGATCGACCTGGTGAACGGCGACCCGGGCGGCGGCGGGTCGAGCACGTCGCCGGCGGCCGTGGCGGGCTATCCCAGCATCACCGTCCCCTGCGGCTACGTGTTCGGCGTGCCGGTGGGGCTCTCGTTCTTCGGCCGAGCGTACACGGAAGGCGTGCTGCTCCGACTCGCGTACGCATATGAACAGGCGAGCAAGATGCGCGTGCCGCCGCGCTACCTGCCGACGGCAGACCTCGATTGACCGCCGCCGGGTCTAGGTTCGTGCGGCCGGTCGCAGTATTGTACAAGAACTCCGCGAAAACGTGACCACGGACATGGCCAAACAACGCCCCCGTTCAGCAAAAAAGCGAAGCACCAAGCGCGGCCGGGCCCCGAAGACCAGCGCGTCCGCGTACTACGTGCAGCCCGGAAAGCGCGGCGCGGTGATCGTGCTCCGCAAGCCGTGCGGCAATCGCGTGACCCCCAAGGTGTGCGGCGTGATGCCGAGCCGCGGGCACGCCAAGGCGCTGGTGGAGCAGTTGGAGCGTGCCGAGACGGCGGTCAACGACCTCTTCTACGAGGCCACCGACGACGGCATCGAGGCGCTCGAGGCCGTGCTCGCGGCGTGCCGCGACGCGGTGCTCAAGAAGATGCCGGTCTCGGCCGCGCGGGCCCAGGAGTTGGAGGAGTTCGGCGACGCCCCCGACGGCTCCGACGCGTCGAACGACCCCGCCGCCTAACGCCTAACGCCTGCCGCCGTCCGCCGGCGGCGGGGCGAACCCGGTGAAGTGCCCCGTGTTGTGCCAGGTCGCGGTCTCCGACATCGATCCATCGTCGGCGTCCTCCACCAGCTCGATCTCGCTCAGCCGGCTGATGTCGATGCTCTCCGAGCCGTCGGCCGCGCGCGGCTTGTAAATGTTCACGAACCGCGCCCCGAATACGACCTCGTCGGCCTTGTACGACGTCCGGGCATGCACGGTCTGCGCGAACGTCTCGTCCACACCGCTGAGCAGGATCAGGAATTCGGCCTCGCACGCCCGGAGATCGTCTTGCGAGCGGCCGAACACCGGACTCGACTCGTCGATCGGGTGCACCACCGTCCACGAGAGCGGGAAGAACACCACGTGCGTTCGCTCCAGCTTGAGCTGGTCGTAGGTGCGCGTGCGCTTGCCGTTGCGCGTCTCGATGCGGCTGAACAGCACGGTCATGTTCAGCTCGATGAGCTGGCTCGACCGGCCGTTCACCAGACGGAACATGAACCCCGTGCGGCCGCGGTAGGGGGCCACCACGGCGCGGTCGCCGAAGATGATGCGCGCCGTGGGGCGGGCGAATCGGGCGAAGAGCACGCCGGTGCCGAGCGCGAAACCCAACAGGCCGACGATCGTCTCGAACGTCACCAGCAGGTTGGCGCCCAGCCCCACCGGCACCACGTTGCCGTACCCGATGGTGGCGAAGGTGTGGACGCTGAAGAAGAACGCGCGCAGAAAGGGGCCGCCCATGGACGCCGCCGGCGCGCCCCCGAGCGCCCGCGGGCCGCACGCCAGGTACGCGGCCCCGAACAACAGATTCACGGCCAGGTACCCGGACACCAACAATCCGATGAACCGCGGCCAGGTGAGTGAGAGCAGCGCGTGATACAGGCTCAGCGAGGCGAACCGGGGAAGCCCCGCGCGCCGGACGTTGAACGAGCCATCGCGGTTGAGCAGCCGCGGCGCGTCCGCCTGACCCACCACCGAGCCGAAGCCGAGGTCCCTGGGCTCCTCCACCGGGCCGAGCGGCGGCGGCGGTTGCACGGTGGTCACGACGCCACTCCGCGGCGACGCGTCACGGAGTGCGACGCCGTCCGCCGGCCGCCGCCTCGCCCGCCTTGGGCTTCGGCAGTTCGGCGTCCACGCGGGCCCGCTCGGCTTTCAGGACGTCCTCCATCTTCAGCCGCGGGATCCCGTGCACCATCCAGTCCGGCGCCGGTGCTCCCTTGAGATAGTGGTCGAAGAACTGCTGCATCCGCATCGCGTAATCACGCTGGTTCACCGGCTTCGCCAACCCGTGGTTCTCGCCCACGTACGTCAGCAGGATCACCTTCTTCCCGGCGTTGCGCAGATCGTTGAACCAGGTGATGCCCTGGTTGAAGTCCACGGCGCCGTCCTTGTCGTCGGAGAGGATGATGAGCGGCGTGGTCACGTTCTTGGAGTGGAAGGCCGGCGAGTTGCGCACGTAGGCGTTCCAGTTGTCCAGAAAGCTGCCCTTGAACCGGCCCTGGCTCGATTCGAAGATCTGCGCGTCGCCGATGCCCGCGTTCCAGTACACCGACCCGTACATGCTCACCATGTCGGTGAGCGGCGCCCCGGCCACCGCCGCCGCGAAGATGTGCGTCTGCGTCACCAGGAACGCCGTCTGGTACCCGCCCCACGAATGGCCGTGCAGCCCCACGTGCGCCGGATCGACGATCCCCGTGGCGATCGCCGCCTGCACCGCCGGCACCACACACCACACCGCCGACATGCCGGGATCGTTCACACGATAGACGATGTCCGGCAACAGCACCGCGTACCCGCGGCTCGTGTACACGCTGAGATCCGGCGCCCGCGTGTCGCTGGGCACCACGTAGTTGTGCAGTTCCTGCGACCGCTTCTCGTAGATCTCGACGAGCAGCGGATACTTCTTGCCGGGCTCGTAGTTGGCCGGCAGGAACAGCGCCCCCTGCAGCTTGTCGCCCTTGGCGCTGGTGTAGTTGACCAGCCGCGTGCCGCTCGACCAGGCGAACTCCTGCTGCTGCGGGTCGGCGTCGGTGAGCCGCGTGCCGCCCGAGAAGTCGGCCTTCGCCCGGTACCAGTCGGGATACGCGTTGAACGTGCCGCGGGAGTAGAGCACGACGTCCGCGTCCTTGGCCTTCAGGAAGTTCAGGTCCGCGTCGTCCCACATCAGCCGCGTGGCGCCGCCCTGCTTGCCGTCCACGCGCGCCAGCCCTTCCTTCTTCGTCCACTCGCCGTAGGTCTGGAAGTACAGCGGCTTGGACAGGTCGATGCCCTTCTCGTCCTCCGGTACGAGCGTCCGCCGCTGGTAGCGAACCTTGGTCCGCCGCCCGTCGCGCGTGAGGTCGACGGCCGGCGCCCCGTCCGCCGACACCTTCCACACGTCCCACCCGTCGGAGAGCAGCACCGAGGCGCCGTCCCGTGACCAGCCCACCACCGGCTCCGGCGGCTGCACCAGGTTGTAGTGGTCGTCCTCCATGTTGGCGAAGGTCACCGGCATGCCCCTGGTCAGGTTCCGCTCCTGCCCCGTGGCCATGTCGATCAGGTGCCAGTTGGCGTCCATCCCCCAGTACAGCAGGTGCGTGCCGTCGGCCGACGGCACCACGCGCGTGATCACCTTGCGCACCGGACGGCGCTCCGCGCCCGTGCGCAGGTCGATGGTGTAGATGTCGACGTAGGCCCGGCCGGTGATGCTCTCGTCGCGCTCGTACGGCCGGTTGCCCAGCGCGTACGCGTAGCGGTCGTGCGGCGCGATGGACACGTTGCGCAGCGAATCGTTGGCCAGGCGGATCACGCGGTTCTCGCCCAGCCGGTATTCGGCCAGGTAGCTGTACCGCTTGTCCTGCTGCTCCTGCACGATCTGCTGCGACTGCAGCCGCGGGTCGTTCCAGTGCCAGAGGATGAGCGACGGCAGGTCCTCGTCCGACGCGGCCGGCGTCTTCGGCTGGTTCACCGTGCCCCCCATGCCGGGGGCGCCGGGCTTGATGAGCGATTGCAGGTCCGTGCCGCTGCCCGAGTCCTTGGGCGCCGGCTTCGGCGCGTCGCGCAGCCCGAAGTACACCACGCCGAGATCCTCCGACCAGGTGGGCCCGCGGTCCGGGCTGATCGCCATGCCGGCGGGCGCGTCGCTCCGCCCAGCGAGATCGAGCACCGTCTTCTTGGGGCCGCCGGCGCCGAAGTCGTTGAAGGCAACGACGGCGACGTTGGTGTCGCGCGCCGCACTGTCGGCCGTCACGCGGAGCGCGGCGAGGGCCAATCCGCTGTCCGCCCACGCCAGCCGGCGGTACTCGGCGCGCGCGCCGTCCACCGTGCGCACCACGTCGGTGGCCAGGTCGCGCAGCTGGATCCCGTCGCCCACGCGATCGCCCGTCTCCACCGTGTACGCCAGATACTGCCCGTCGTGATCGAATCCGAACTCGCCCACGTTGCCGATGTTCACGATCATGCCGTCGGCCAGCCGGTAGAGCAGCAGGTCGGATGACGACGCGCGCGGCGCCGGCGTGGCGCTCCCGCCGCGCCCACCCGCCCCGGCCGCCTCGGGCTGCGTGTGCAGCGCCACCCACTGCGGGTGGTCGCCGGCGAACGCGAACCGGCCGATGCGCGAGAATTCCTTCTCGTGTCCGGTGGCGAGGTCCACCAGCGCGACCTTGGATGCCGCCGGCTTGTGCGACTTGCGCGCGCGCTCGGCCTCGGCCTTCGTGGGCGCGACGTCGAACATCGCCCACTTCGAATCTCCGGAGATCGTCACGATGCCCGACGCGCCGCCCCGACCGCGCCCACGTCCGCCCGCCGACGCGTCGCCTACGGGGAACGTCCACTGCGTCGTGCCGCTGGTGGACCGGATCACCACCGTGGCATCGCCGTCGTTCGGCGCCAGGACGTAGGCCAGCCAGTTGCCGTCGGGCGACACCGATGGACCGCGAATCGACTTCCAGGCCCGCAGATCGGCAATCGACATCTGGCGGGCGGGCGCCTGCGCCCGCGCGGGGGCGGGAACGCAGGGCAGGAGAACGGCGGCACCGAGCAGCAGCACGGTGGCGAGCAACGGCGAGCGGCGGGTCATGATCTCTCCCGGTGGAGACAGGGGGTGCGGACCGCGCGAATGTAGCACCGTGCGCCACCGCTTTCCACGCACCAGGGATCGAACGGAGGATGCGTCAGCTCCCTCCCGACGCGCCGACGGCGCAGCCTACATGCGGAACAGGTAGGTCAACTTCAGAAAGAACGCGTCGTTCACGCGGTAGCGCGTCTCGGTGAGCTGATCGACGCGCAGCGCATCGGGAACCGACGAACTGCCGTACCCGGCGTAGAACACGGTGCCCGGCGTCGGCTGGTACGCCAGCAGCCAGTCGATGCGGAAGTTGTTCGCCCGGTACGGCCCGATCGGCGCGTACTGCCCGTTCCCGAGGCCGCGCAGGAGCGTGCCCCCGGTGCGCCCTTCGTCCACCAGCGCCAGCACGTTCGAGGTGGTGTACTGGCCCACCACGCGGAAGAAGAGCGGCCGCGCGACCTGGTACTCGGCCTTCACCCGGGTGATGCGCCCCGACCGCACCCAACTGTGGTCCGACGCGCGCCCGTAGGCCTGGAAGGTGTACGACGGGCTGATGCGCAGCTTGTCGGTGGGCCGGATGAGCGCGCTCGCCTGCGTGAGATAGATGCGCGACGACGCCCATTCGTCGAAGTCCTCGTCCTGTCCCCACACGTACAGCAGGTTTCCGCTGAACCACTTCCAGGCCGGGGTGTTCACCGTGATCACCCAGTCGCGGTTGGGCAGCCGCGGCGTGCCGGTGAACGGCACCGTGTCGCCGCCGAAGGCCGGAGGACGCGCCACGTACACGTTCTGGTAGAGCTGCGGATCGTAGCCGAAGGTCTCGAGCAGCAGCGCGCCCCCCAACGACCACCCGCCGCGCAGTCCGACGTTGGCGTTGAAGTGCAGCTTCTTCTCGATCGCATCCCGGCTGTGCAGAAGGTACGAGTACTTCCAGGTGAGGTCGTACACCGGGTTGAAGCTGAAGCTCTCCAGCAGATGCCCACGTTCGGCGAACCAGGTGAACCGCTGGTCCACGTTCATGTGGGCCAATCCCGGGCGACTGATGAAGCCGGCGCCGGCCACGAACGCGGTGTCGTACCCCGAAAACAGATAGGACGCGCTGTAGCGCTTGCCCGTGCGACGCAACCGCGCGGACCACAGCGGCGCCACGTGCGCGCCCGAGGAATCGGCCGTGCGGCTGGCGGCGCCCTGGTACTCCAGCGAATACAGCGATCCGAGCACCACGCGACCGTCCACGTCGGCTACGCGGTTCGAATAGCCGGCGTCCTCCTTGTCGGTGTACGTCACTCCCACGCGCGAGAGCTGGCCGAGGTCGCGCTGCACCCGAAGGATGTTGTACACCGGTCCGTGCCCCCCCTGCCCGGTGAGGGGATCGTAGCCCACCGACGTCGTGCGGTCGTCGACCGCCGACAGGAAGGCCACGCTCGTGCCCGACACCTTGCCGGTGAGCTTGGTGGCGAACGCCGGCTGCTGGATGCGGCGCGTGTAGACGAGATTGCTCGGCGTGGTGAACGCTTCCATGCCGTCCAGGAAGAACGGGCGCTTCTCGGGGAAGTAGAGCGCCTGCCGCGGATCGTAGACCACCTGACCGGCGTCGGACTCCACCTGCGAGAAGTCGGGGCGGACCGTGGCGTTGAGCGTCAGGTTGTTCGTGATGCCCCAGCGCACGTTGCCGCCGACCTTCGGCGCCCGCGCGTCGTACCCCCACCGCCCCGGCGGCACGCCCGGCGCGCCCAGCGTCTGCTGCGTGAGCTCGGGGTTCACGTCCACCACGAGCCCGCGCCGCAGATCGTGCAGCCCGTCCAGCGTGCCTTCCTGCGACAGGAACCCGGCCTGGGCCAGCCGCACCGGCGTCCACGTGTCTTCGTAGCCGGAATGCCGCACGTCGCGGATCACGTTGATCCCCCAGCTCTGCACCGCTTCCGACTGGTAGCGGAGCGACTTGAACGGAATGCGGATCTCGACCACGTACCCCCACGACGTCACACGGCCCTTGGACTCGAACACGAAATCCTGGCTGAGGTCGGCCTGCGGGCGGGCCGTCACGCCGGTGCCGAACCCGCCGCCCGACGAGGTGAGCTCGGCCATCGTCCCGTCCATCTGCACGCCCAGCGGGTTCACGCCGAACACCAGTGCCTGCCGGGCATCGTCGAACGTGCTGAGCACGATCTGCACGTTGTCGTCGGCGCTGATGTGGTCGCGGTCGGCCAGCGTGGCGTGCGCCGTCCCGTGTGACTCGAACGCCCGCACCCCGAAGTAGATCGCCGTGGGCGAGTACCAGACCAGCACCTGCGTCGAATCGTCGGCCGGCACGCCGTCCACCGGCGTGAGCTGGGAGAAGCCCGTCAGCCGCGCCGCCTGGCGCCACGCCGGCTCGTCGAGCACGCCGTCCACCTTCGCGTCGGCCTCGATGCGTGGCGGGCGGGCGTGAATCTCTCCCTTCCGCGCGTTGTAGATCGCTGTGGTGTCGGCGGAGCCGAGTGCAGCCAGGAGCGGAAGCGCCAGCGTGAGCAGCATGATCGGGGCGGGGGGACGTGGTTCGTGTCGCCTGCGGGGTCGCGGAGGATGCCCAAACGCCGACCGTGAGGCAAGGGGCGCGACGTCAGCTTTCTGTTAGTCCATCGGCTTCCTATGTTCAGGCGACTCGTCCGGAGACGCTCGTGGTTCGATCCGTGGTCGGCATCGCATTCGGAGTGCTCGTCGTCGCGCTGCTCGGCACGATGGCGAGCGCCGTCGTGTTCCACGGGCCCACGGCCGGGCCGATGCCGGCGCCGCTGGAGGTGATGATCCTGCTCATGCACGCGCTGGCGGCGCTCGCCGGGGGCTATCTCGGCGCCGCGATCGCGCGCCGCCGGCCCGCCACGCACGGTCTCGCCGTGGGCGTGCTCTACCTGCTGGCCGTCCAGTTCGCCCCGAGCCTCCCGGTGCGGCTGATCCCCGCGCCGGCGGCGCGCCCGCTCTGGCTCACGGCCGCCGGCATCCTCGTGGGGCTGGCCGGTGCCGTGCTCGGCGGCCTGGCCCGCGGCCAGGCGGAACGGGGGATGCAGAACGGGCGGCACGCATCCTGACGTGCCGCCCGCCGGCCACCACCGCGTGCCCGCCTACTTGCGCGTCAACTTCACGCCGCTGATCTGCACGTCGCTGTTGTGGTTGACGCGGAAACCGTACACGCCCGACATGTCCCCCATTGCGCTGCGGGGGAGCGCCGTCACCGGCGTGCCGTTGGCCAGAAAGCGGACCGAATCGGCGCCGACCTGGATGGTCAGCTCGTTGGTCGCCTTTCCGGTCGCGTCCTTTGCCTTGATGGCCGAATTGGAGGTCCAGTTCACGAGCTTGTGCACGTCGGCGCCGGCGCGGTGGTTGATGAGATAGTCATCCGATCCGCGCACCTCGAAGTACAGGTAGCTCTGCTTGTCGGCACTGCCCATGTCGCGACCCGCCACCATCAACCCGTACGCCTCGTTGTGTCGGGGGGCCTTGAGCTGCGTGAACGTCGCCGTATAGGTGTAGGCCGTGTTCGGCACCATGTCCTTGCCGGTCCAGTAGACACCGGCCGGACCGGTGGTGATGTGGAACGTGCCGCTGGATTCCGTGAAGTTCAGATCCTTCACCGTCATCTTGTCGAAGCGGTTCGGGTCGAGATACACCTGCCACCCGTCGGGCAGTTGGCCGCTCCCCGCCACCTTCGTCGTGGGATCGGCGTTCATGCCGCCGCGCTGCGCCGCGGCCGGGGTGGCAAACGGAATCGCGATGGCGATCAGACCGGCAATGAGGACACTTCTCCGCATGGCAGACTCCGGGATGTTGGGGGAGAGGAAACGCTTGTCGCCGCACTGGGCCGCCGATCGGCCGGCCGCCCTCCAATGCCAATTATACCCGGCCCCGAGGAAATGGGACCAGATTGGTCCCGTCAGGAATCGGTCAGGATTTCGAGGTCCGCCGGCGTATCCACGTCGGGGGGCATCGGGAAATCGAAATCCACGTACGCCACCCGCGACGGATCGCGCTCCACGACTCCCCGCGCCCCATGATCGCCCGAAAGCCGCTCCAGTTCCGGGAACACCGCGCGCGCGAACAGCACCGGCAGTCCCTGGACGCCCTGATAGCGGGGCGCCACGATCGGAACGTCGTCCCCGCCGAACCGTGCCACGAGCGAGGGGAACACCTCGTCGCGATCGATCGGCTGATCGCCCAGCGCCACGAGCACGGCCACGGCGTTGCTCGACACCATGGCGAGGCCGGCCCGCAACGATGAGCTGAGTCCCTGCTCGGGGTGTGGGTTCTCGACGATCGTCACCGGCAGACCGGCGAGCGCGTGTCGCACGGCGTCGGCGTCGTGGCCCACCACGACGATCGTCTGCTCGGGTCCCGCGGCCACCACGCGGTCCACGCTCGCCCGCACCAGCGGTTCGCCGCGCACCGGATGCAGCAGCTTCTGCGAGCCGAAGCGGCGCGCCGCGCCCGCCGCGAGTACGAGCGCCGTGATCATCGGCTCACGCCGGCGCCGTCTGCGCCGCCCGGACCGACACCAGTTCGGCGGCGATGCTCACCGCCACCTGTGCCGGCGTGCGTGCGCCGATCTTCACGCCGATCGGCGTGCGGATCCGCGCCATCTCCTGCTCCGTGTACCCTTCGCCGGCCAGGAACTCGCGGAGCTTCGCCCCGCGCGTGCGGCTCGACATCAATCCGATGTACCCCACGGGCGCGCGCAGCACCCGGCGGAGCACCGGAAGCTCGTACTTGTAGTCGTGCGAGACGATGACCACGAAGGTGTCGCCGGTGGCCGGCAGTTCGCCGGCGATGATGCCGGGGTCGCCCACGCGGAGTTCGTCGGCCTCGGGAAACCGGGCCGCGGTGGCGTAGCGGGCGCGCGCGTCCACGACCACCACGCGCATGCCCAGATCGTGCGCGATGCGGGTGAGCACCACGGCCACCTCCCCGGCGCCGAAGATCGCGACGGTGAGCGGCGGGGCGAACGGCTCCACGAAGTAGAGGGTGCCGTCGGTCTCGTCGCGCAGCACGCCCGGTGCCGTGCCGGCATGGGCGCCGACGAGCGCCGCCACGCGGGCGTCGCGCTCGGCGCTGCCCAGCGTGCCGATACCGGCCTCCCCAGCGTCGAGCACCAGCCGCGCGCCGTCGCCTTCCAGCGCCCGCACCACCAGCGCTCGGCGTCCGGCGTCCACCGCCCGCTGCGCCGCCGCGTAGGCTTCCGATGCCGGGTGGCGCTCCGTGCCGCCCGTCACCGGCTCCACCAGCAGCCGCACCGTGCCGCCGCAGCCAAGCCCCAGGTCCCACGCGTCCTCGTCGGCGAGCGCAATGTCGAGCACTTCGGCACGGTCCGTGGCCAGCACGCGATCCGCCGCCTCCACTGCCCGGGCGTCCAGGCACCCGCCGATCGTGACCGAGCCCAGGATGCCCCCCGTCTCCCCGACGAACGTCTTGGCGCCGACGATGCTCGACGACGTCCCCTCCGCCGCGATCAGCGTGGCCATCGCCAGGCGCCGCTCGCGCGCGCGCAGCGCGTTGAACCGGGCGAGCACCTCGGGACTCATTCGTCGTCCGGCTCGAGGGCGTCGAGCCACACGCGCCGCACCTCGCTGGCACCCATGGCATTCGGTTCGAGCGGCGACCGCCGCCAGTACCAGCGGTTCTTCTGTTCCGCCGCCACCCCGTGTCCCAGAAAGTGCGCGTGCAGATCGGCCAGTCGAACGCCGGGCGTGCCCGAGGCGAGTTCGCGGATCCGGTCGTTCACCACCGCCAGCCCCTCCAGACGCACCGGCTTCTTCTCGGCATCCACGCCGGGCATCAGCGCCGAGCCGTCGGAGGGATCGCACAGCGTGGCCAGCAGCAGGGTGGCATTGGGACGCAGGCGGCGAATCGCGTCGACGAGAAATTCGTAGGCATCGGCGATGTCGCCCGCCGCCTGGCGCACGATCTCCGCCGTCGGCCGTCGCACGAGCAGGCTCATCACTTCGGTGGCGCCGGCGGTGAGCGTCACCAGTGCCCGGACGTCGCTCTCCTCCACGGTGGCCAGCTGCTCGCCGAACAGGTCGCCGATCGACGCCCCGTCCTCCACGAGCCGGCGGAAGACGATGTCGGGGCGGACCGTCGTCAGATCGCGGCCAGCGAACTCGGGCCACCGCTCGTCGTCGTTGGCGTGTAGCAGCGAGGCCGCGCCGAGCGGCGCGATGTCGCCGGCCGCCGTCTCGCGCTCCAGCGCCACCGCCACACTCGTGGCGCCGGCATCGAGCGCCGGATACAGGTCGCCGGAAAAGGAATCGCCGAAGGCGAGGTACTCTTCAAAGTCCACGGTCAGCCCTGCAGGCGCCGAACCGGCGCCGATGGGAGTTAGACGTCGGCGACGACGCCGCGCGTGGCGAGAATGCGGGCCACCGTCTCGCCGATCTTGTTGTTCGGCGTGCTGGCGCCGGCCGTGATGCCCACGCGCAGCGGGCCGTCCGGCAGCCAATCCACGCGATCGGCTTCCACGTGATCGATGCCGACGGCACGGTAGTGCACCGACCGCAGTTCGGGGTCGATGCCGGTGGCGGAATCGATGTGGTACGTGGGCACCCGCTCGCCGCACAGCGCCGCCAGCGAGATCGTGTTGCTCGAGTTGAATCCGCCGATCACGACCATCACGTCCAGCGGTTCCTTGAGCAACTCGATCACGGCGTCCTGCCGTTCCTGCGTGGCGCTGCAGATCGTGTCGAACGTCCGGAAGTCGCTCGCCCGGGCCGCGTCGCCGCGCTCGCGCGCGATCGTCGCGCCCACGGCTTCGGCAATCGCCAGCGACTCGCGCGCCAGCATCGTCGTCTGGTTGGCCACGCCGATCCGCTGCAGGTGGCGGGCCGGGTCGAACCCCGGGGACACCGCCTCGCGGAAGTGCTCGGTGATCGTGGTCGCGGCCACCGTGCCCGCGATGTACCCGCACACGAGCTGCGCCTCCTCCATGTTCCGCACCACGAGATACTGCCCGCCCGGATACTTGCGCACCTGCGACGCGGTGGCCCGCGTCTCCTCGTGGTAGTACTTGCCGTGAATGAGCGCCGTGAAGCCGTCGCGCGCGTAGCTCTCCACGCGCTTCCACACGTTGAGCACCGAGCCGCACGTGGTGTCCACGAGCACGCATCCGATGGCGCGCAGCGCTTCGAAGTCGCCGATCGTCACGCCGAACGCCGGCATGATCACGACGTCCTCCGCCCGCACGCCGCTGAAATCGAACCCTTCCGGCCCCGGCATCAGGATCTGGATCCCCATCTGGCCGAGCCGCGCGTTCACGTGCGGGTTGTGGATGATCTCGCCCACCAGGTAGATGCGCTTGTCCGGGAACTTGCGGCGCGTCTGGTAGGCGTACTCCACGGCGCGTTCCACGCCGTAGCAGAATCCGAACTCGCGCGCCAGCTTGATCGTGACGTTACCCGCCACCAATTCGTATTCGTTGGCACGCAGGTAGTCCACCAGGCGTCCGTCGTAATCGGACGCCAGGTCTCCCTGGACCTCGGTTTTGAGACCGAATCCCTTCCGGAAGTACGTGGGGACCTCGGAGCGCGCTGCCATGCGCTAAATCTAGCGTACCTCGAATGGGGAGGTCTATCTTCAGCCGTCGCCGCCGGCGCCTGCCCTCCCTGGCCGTCCCCCGCACCACCGTGGAATGAGCGAACACTTCGATCTCGTCGTGATCGGCGCCGGCCCCGCCGGCGAGAAGGGCGCCGCGCAGGCGGCGTACTTCGGCAAGCGCGTCTGCGTGATCGAACGCGCCCCGAAACCCGGCGGCGCAGCCGTGAACACCGGAACCATTCCCTCCAAGACCCTCCGCGAAACCGCCCTCTACTTCAGCGGCTTCCGCCAGCGCGGCCTGTACGGCGTGGATCTCCGGGTGAAGCACGACATCACCATCGGCGACTTCATGCGGCGCGAACGCTCGGTAGTGCAGAGCGAGTGGGAACAGATCGACGAGAACCTCAAACGGCACGATATCCACGCGGTCCAGGGAACGGCCCGGTTCGTGGGGCCGCGGACGATCGACGTGGAACGCTACGGCCAGCCCACGCGCCGCATTACCGGCGACGTCGTCCTCATCGCCACCGGCTCCCATCCGCAACGCCCCGAGGGATTCGCCATCGACGGCACCGTGGTCGTCGACAGCGACTCGCTGCTCGCAGTGCAGCGCATCCCCGGGCGGATGATCGTGATCGGCGGCGGCATGATCGGCTGCGAATACGCCTCCACCTTTGCCGCCCTCGGGGTGAACGTCACCATCATCAACGCCCGCGCGCGCCTCATGTCACACCTGGACACCGAGGTGAGCGAGGCGCTGCGCCAGCAGATGACCGCCCGGCTCGGCATTTCGGTGCACGTGGACAGCGAGGTCGCCCGGGTCGACACCCACGACGACTACGCCGACGTCACGCTCTCCGACGGCACCACCCTGTCCGCCGAATGCGTGCTGTTCTGCGCCGCGCGCAACGGCAACACCGACGGCCTGGGCCTCGCCCAGATCGGCGTCGCCACCAACGACCGCGGCTTCATCCGCGTGGATCAGCACTTTGCCACCGGTGTCGATGGCGTGTACGCAGCCGGCGACGTCATCGGATTCCCCGGACTCGCGTCGACCTCCATGGAGCAGGCCCGCGTCGCCGTCTGTCACGCCTTCGACCTGAAGTACAAGCAGCAGGTCGCGTCGCTGCTTCCGTACGGCGTCTGGACCATCCCCGAGATCGCGACCGTGGGCGAGACCGAGGAAGCGCTGAAAGCCGCGGGCACCCCCTACGAGATCGGCCGCGCGTCGTACCGGCTCAACGCGCGCGGGCTCATCCTCGGCGACGTGGACGGCTTCGTGAAGCTGCTCTTCCGCCCGGACGACCAGCGACTGCTGGGCGTCTCGATCGTCGGCGACTCGGCCTGCGAACTCATTCACATCGGCTCGGCGTGCATGAGCTTCGGCGGGACGCTCGACTACTTCATCCAGAGCGTGTTCACCTACCCCTCGCTCGCCGAGGCGTACAAGTACGCCGCGTACGACGGGCTGCGAGCGCTCGCCCGACGTTACGCGCGCGCCAAGGGGCTGCCGACCAGCGGACCGTACCCGGCGATCTCCGAGAGTTGAGGCGCCGCGGCCCGCCGGCCCGCTACCAGTGCTCCGGTGTCAGGAAGGGGGCGAGCGCGTACGACACCAGCACCTCGTAGGCCTGCTGCCGATCCACGAGGCCCGAGGTGAGGATCCCCACGGCGCCGGCGCCGCGCTTGGTGTCGTGGGACCCGGTCAACCGGTCCATCGCGTGCCCCAGTTCCAGTCCACCCCGCACCGCATCGGCCACCACGCCGGGCAGCGGCATGGCCAACGACCCGCCCACCCCCTGCCGCCCGTCGGTCGACACGATGGCCGCCCAAGCGCAGGTCCGCATCGCGCCCGTCGCGTCGTTCACCACGCCCCCCTCGATGCCGACGCCCAGATCGGCGCCGTCCGACGCCAGCGCGCCGCGCGCGCGCGCCACCGCCCCGCGAATGGTCTCCTCGTCGCCCACCGGTTGGTCGCTCACCGACGACGGCACGGCGCGCCCCTCGACCACCGCCTCCAACCCGGCACGCGCGAGCACGGCCCGCACGGCATTGATCTTCACGGGGTTGGTGGAGCCGACGACGACGTGGCGAACCGAGGAGAGGGGCGTGGGCATCAGGACGCGGGCTGAGTGGACGGTGGCTACGAGAAACTGACGGGCAACACCGGCCGGATTCAAGCACCGCTGGCGGCCGCGCAGCTGTTCGCTTGCCCCGGCCGGCCGCGCCACCCATGTTTGTCCGCCCAATCGGCCTTCGCCTGCGTTCTCGAACGTGACCCTTCCCACTTCCCGCGCCGCCGCGCCGGCCGCCCAAGCCGGCCCCTTCGTGTTCCTGGGTGAACGCCTCTGGCTCGACTTCGTGAACTCCGAGGTGCCGGCAACCGACGCCGACGCGCTTCACGACTTCGACTCCCTCGTCGCGTGGCTCGAGGTGGCCCGCGTGATCGACGCCGACCGCGCGATGGGCATGCGCCGGCGCGCCCAGCAGCAGCCGGCCGGCGCGTCCGCCGCCGTGGTCGACGCGCGCCGCGTGCGCCTGGCGCTCCGCGCGCTGGCCGAGCGCGGCGCGGCCGATGGGCGGGCTCGCGAAGACGCCGTGGCCGAGATCAATCGCGTGCTCGGCCGGAGTGCCGGCATCCGACGACTCGAGGCGCACAGTGACGGCTCGTTCACGCGGGCGTTCGTGCCCGAGGGCGACGCCTTCGCCGGGCTGATGATCCCCCTGGTCGAGTCGGCGGCCGACGCGCTGATCCGGAACGAATTGGCCCGCGTACGCCGCTGCGCCGATCCGCGCTGCCACCGTGTGTTCTATGACGTCACGCGAAACGGCGGGCGGCGCTGGTGCGACATGGCGACCTGCGGCAACCGCGCCAAGGCGGCGCGGCATCGGGCGCGCACGCGCCGCTGACCAGCGGCGCTAGCGGCGGCGCCCCGGGCCTCCACGCCGCCCACCTCCGCCGCCACCGCCCCCGCGCCGCTTCCCGCCGCCCTTCGGCCGCGGGCTGTCCCGGCGCGTCTGCCGCCGTCGCCCGCCCTCCCGCCCCGCACTTCGCGGCAAGTCGCGCGCTTCGTCCGGGGTGTAGGGGCGGTCGAGCAGTTCCTGCAGTTCGGCGAGCGTCGCCGCGCGCACCGCCCCCCGCTTGCCGCGGGTAACCACGAACCGGAGCGGCCGATCGAGCGCCGGCAACTCCTCCTCGACGAGCGTCCGCGCCACCTTCTCGGGAATCCGGAGCCGCGCCACCCCGCGCGGCCCCTCCGGCGTCTCCTCCACGTCATAGTGGATCTCCACCGACTGCCCGCGCACCTCGGTCCGCGACGGCAGACGCCCCAGGCGCGCGCGCTCCTCCGCGGGCACGAACGCGTCGGGATCGAAGCGCAGGTCGGCGTGGCGGAAATCCTGCATCGACTGCACGCCGCGCAGCGCCCGCTCGTAGAAGGCCGTCAACTCGGCGAGCCCCAACCGCGCCGTCCGGCCGCCCGAGCGGCGCCAGGCCTCGCGCACGTTCTCGATCGCCGGCTGGTTGCGCCGCACCGCGGGGTGGCGCGACTCGCCGCGCGCCAGCGCTTCGGCTAAGAGGGCACACGCACGGGGCGCGAGTTCCGCCGGAAAGCGCTCCACCGGTTCGCTGTCGCGTTGCAGTTCGAACCCGAAGTAGTCCACGCGGCGCACCAGCACCAGCGACCCCTGCTGGCGGCGCGCGTCGTATGCCAGCTCGGGCTCACTCCGCGTGGCGAACTCGCGGATCAGGTCGGTGGGAATCTGCGTGCCCTCGATGGCCGCTCGGGGCACACCGAACTTGTCGGCGAAGTAGCGCAGCTCCCCGGCCACCGCGCCCCAACTCCCGCACACGCTCGTCTTCGACACACGCGCCTCGTCCCCCCATGCCGTGCGCTCGTCGACCACGAGGGTGAACGGCATGAAGCGGGCCAGCAGTTCCTGAAACCGGTGCAGCGTGGCGTCGCCGGCGCGGGGCATGCGGGTGGGCAGCGGCACCCCCACGGCGCGGTACACGCTGGCCATGCCCAGCGCCGCGTCCTCCACCGCCTTCACCAGCACGCCCCGCCGGTCGGCCCACCGTTCGATACTCTCCTCGTCGAACAGGTGGCGCGGCAGTCCGTACACCTCTCCCATGCGTCCGGCGCGGGCGAAGGCCTCGGCGTAGAGGTTGTAGGCCGTGAGGTGGTCGCTCCCCGGCAGTATCAGCCCGCTCAGGTCACGTTCGTCGCGCGTCATGCGGTGCAGCGACTCCACCGAACTCATGACGGCGAGGTACGGCAGCAGGTCGTCCTCGGCATTGGCGATCAGCTCCGCCCACGCCCGTTCCACGGGCATCGCCTCCACCGTCCGGCCGTACACCGTGAGACGCCCCTGGG
The DNA here is from genome assembly GCA_963822945.1 of uncultured Gemmatimonadaceae bacterium. GTDB lineage: Bacteria > Gemmatimonadota > Gemmatimonadetes > Gemmatimonadales > Gemmatimonadaceae > JAGWRI01. Next base: position 23,226 of record CAWGJO010000039.1, read on the forward strand.
CCACGATGCCGCGCCGTTCGAGGAGCGCCACCGCGTCGCGATACGCGGTGCGGTCCAGCGGAACCGGCAGCTCCAGTTCATCGGCCCGCACGCCGAGCGCCGCGCAGGTCATCGCCACCCGTTCGGAGTCGCCGGCGAGCTGGAACTCGGGTTCCGTGGGCCGCAGCGACGCGAAGTCGATGTCGCGGTCCGACAGGATGTACACCCGGCCCCCGGCTACACGGCCGTGGACCCGCCCCGCCATCTGCAGGATCTGGTTCGCCCCCAGATGCACCTGCGTCAGCACGTTCCGCCCGCGGTCGATCAGATTGGCGTAGCGCACGTCGTCGATGATCACCGTGTCGAGGCCGTGGATGTTGAGCGCGCTCTGTCCGGCCGCGGTCATCGCCAGGAAGAACGGCTTGCGCTCACCGCCGTCGAGAAAGGGCCGGATCACGCGGATCGGCTCGCCGCCATGGTAGAACGCCACGTTCATGCGCGGCGCGCGTTCCTGCGCCTGCGCCGCCGCCTCCTCCACGCCGCGGCGCGTGGGCACGAACAGCGCCACACCGCGCCGCTGGCGTTGGAACTGCTGGAGCAGCCGGTAGTCCAGAAAGTCGCGCGACCGCCGGTGCACCACCCGCACGTCGGCCGCCTTCTCGGGGTCGAACGCGTGGACCTGCAGCACGTCGGCGCTGTTCAGGTAGCGGCTATAGAACGTGGGGTCCACGGTAGCCGAGAGCCACACGAAGCGGCACCCAGCGCGCTTGCCGAGCGCGAGGCAGAGCTCGAGTTCCGCCGACGTCTGGTGAATCTCGTCCACGACCAGCGTATCGGTGGCCAGAATGTCGCCGTCCTCGAACCAGCGCCGGGCGATCCCGGTGGTCACGATGACCACGTTCCAGGTCGGGGTCTCCGGGGTCGCTTCGCGCTCGCGGTTCACCACGCCCACACGCAGTTCGGTGGTGCCGAGCACTTCTTCGGCGATGGGCCGGATGGCGAGCGTTTTGCCCGTCCCGGTGCCCGCCACGATCCCGAACCCCTTGCCGTTGCGCGCCAGGTCGCGCACCCGCGCGCCGTAGTGCTGCTCCAGAAACGTCTCGAGGTGGAGGCCGAGCGCGATTTCGATCGTCTCACACGCGGCGCGCGTGGGCGCGATGACGATCACACGCCCCGTCGGCGGCTCAGCGCGGACGAAGGCGTCGTGGTCGGGGGGAAGGGATCGATCGTGGACCGCGCGTGTCACAGTGGCGGAAGGTGCACGCGGGCACGCTCCGCCGGAACCCCGGCGGCGTCAGCCAGTCGGGGGCAGCAGTCGCGGCGAGCCGCCGGCGCTCGTGGAGTCGGGCCTGTGCGCCCCCGTCTTCCGGCCGCCGCCGCCCTTCTTCTTGCGGGTGGTGTCGTCGGCCTTCCTGCCGGTCGTGTCGTCGGTCTTCTTGCTGGTGGTGTCGTCGGCCTTCTTGGTGGTGGTGTCGCCCGCCTTCTTCCCGCCAGCCGTCGTATCCGTGGACGGCCTGGACTCCAGCGACTTGGGCAGCGGCGCCACACCCTTGAGCGCTTGATCCCCACCGCGCGCGTCGTCGGCGTCGTGATCCGAATCCGCGTGGGCGTAGTCGTCGCCGAAGATCACCTGTCCCTTGGCCGGCCGGTTCCGGAGCGCCGAGGCGCAATCGGTGGGCGCCGGCTGGCGTCCCGGCGGCACCCCATCAAGCCAGATGCGGCACATGCCGGCCGGCGGACGGAGATTGGGGGGCACGACCTTGCTGGCCGACTTCGGCCGCTGGGCCTGGACGGTGGCAGCCACGAGCAGGCCGCACGCGATGACGAGAATTCGGGGTGACTTCATGGCTGAGCGGGACCGCGATGCGAAGGGGCGTCACGCAGTCGACGACCGATTGCGCTGGACGTCATACACGGAGCGCCCGCCGAGGTTCACAGCCGGACATGGGCCGGGCATTCCCGATGCCCAACCCGTCTCATCGTCGGTTAATCAGTCGCCGAAGCTGATGCCCGTCGCCCGCCCCGTCTGGACCACATCGTGATCGAGTTCCACCCGCTTGGGCTGACGCAGCGCGTCGGCAATCGGGATCGCCACGATATGGGGAGACTGAAGGGCCACCATGTGCCCCCACCTGGCGTTCGCCACCGCGACCACCGCGGCGCCGCCGAACCGGGTCGCCAACAGCCGATCGTAGCCGGTGGGCTGGCCGCCACGCTGCAGGTGGCCCAGCACCAGCGACCGCGTCTCCTTTCCGGTCCGCTGCTCGATGGCCCGGGCCACGGCATCGCCCACGCCGCCCAGCCGCGCCTCCGAACTCGCACCGGCGCGCTGCACCGTGTACGGCGTTCCGCCGCGCGGGAACGCGCCCTCGGCCGCCACCACGATGGAGAAGTGGCGCCCCGCCCGGTCGCGCGAGCGGATCTTCTCGCACACGCTCTCGATATCGTATGGAATCTCCGGAATGAGGATCGCGTCGGCCGTACCGGCCACACCGGCGTGCAGCGCGATGAACCCGGCGTGCCGCCCCATCACTTCAATGACCATCACGCGATCGTGGCTCTCCGCCGTGGTGTGCAGCTTGTCGATCGCCTCGAGAGCGGTGTTCACGGCGGTGTCGAATCCGAACGTGCTGATGGTGCCGCTCACGTCGTTGTCGATCGTCTTCGGCACGCCCACCACGTGCAGCCCCTTCTCGTACAGCCGCTGCGCCAGGTGCAGCGACCCGTCACCGCCGATGGAGATCAGGGCGTCGATGCCCAGTTGCCGCGCATTCTCCAGCAACTCGTCCGACCGGTCGACCTCGAGCACCGATCCATCGGGCTGCGGCACCGGCCACCGGAACGGGTTGCCGCGGTTCGTGGTGCGGAGAATGGTGCCGCCCAGGTGGGCAATGCCGCGCACCGAATCGGCGTTGAGGGCCACCACATCGTCCTCACCCAGAAGACCGAAGTAGCCGCGCTTGATGCCTACGACCTCCCAACCGCGGTGGATCGCGGCGAGGACGGCGGCCCGGATGACCGCGTTGAGCCCCGGGGCGTCGCCGCCTCCGGTGGAAATGGCGATGCGCATCGTTCAGCTCCGCCCCAAGGACGACGGCGCGCGTTCGGCGCCGGCTATTCCGACGTGAGAAGTTCCTCGATCTCTCCCGGCTTCGCGTGGCGGCCCAGCTTCGATTTCTCGAACACCGGCACCCCGTCTCGCGCGACCTCGAACCGCCCCCCGCGCGAGGGAATCAGCGTGACCGTTGCCGCCGGGAATCTGGCCCGGAGCTCGGCCGCCAGACCGGCGGCCCTCGGCTCGTAGTTTCAGACCGTACAGTATTCGATCGAGATATTCATCGTAGGCGAATTGTAACCCGATTGGCGGGCGGGGGCAGCTACTGCCGCGGCGGCGGCCACGGCACGTGCGTGAGCGTGGCCAGGCGATCGATCAGCGTGTCCTGGTGCGCTACCACCGCGCGCAGCGAATCGATCTGGTCGGTCGCGTCCTGAAGATCCTGCTGCATGTTCTGAACGGCGGTTCCCATGTCGATCACGGCCTGGGCCATATTGGCCTGGGCGCGGGGGTTCACACAGCTTCCGAGCACGAGCAGAGCCGCGGCGGGGACGACGAAGCGGAGGGGGCGCATGGGGGAGTCGGGCTGAGGGTTCCCCGAGAAGATGCGGGGCGGCGCGCCGGGCGTCCACGACCGGGGCCGTCGGTGCCGCGAGTCGATGGGCGGCGCGGGGGGATGGTACCGTTTTCCGCGGGCGCCTGCGCCATCGTGGATCATGCTCCACCGCCGCGCCGCGACGCTCGTCGAACTCCTTCTCATGCTCGCCGTGCTGGGGACCATGCTGGCCCTCGCGCTCCCGCCGGCGGCCGCCGCCCTCGACGGTGCGGCGGTGCGCGCCGCGACCCGGGACGTCGAGACACTGTTCGCGTCGGCGCGCGAGCAGGCGCTGGCGCGCGATGCGGTGGTCTGGGTGGTGTTCGACAGCGCGAGGGCGACGGCGCGCGTCCGGATTCCGGGTTGGGGAACCCGGACCCGTGCCGTGGGGTCCATGTATGGAGTTGCGCTACGTTCGACGCGCGATTCCATGAGCTACGACGGTCGCGGTCTCGGGCGAGGAGCCGCCAATCTCACGGTGGTACTCACCCGGGGACGCGCCCGCGCCACCCTCGTGGTGTCGCGGCTCGGGCGGGTGCGGAGGTAACCCCCGGCACGGGCCGGTGCGGCACTTGTTTCGACGAGACGCCGGCACCGCCGGACGGCCAGCGGCGCTAGATTGGGCCCATTGGCGCTCCGGGTCACGAAATGGTCTCGGGCGTGATCCCCATCACGTAGGAATGTGACGCCGTACCGCCGGGGGTGAGTTATTCCTCATGAGATGACCGACGACGCTGCCGACGTCCGACGTGTGCTCAGCGGTGACGTTGACGCATATGCGGCGCTGGTAGATCGGTACTACGAACAGTGCGCCCGGTATGCGGTCCGGATGCTGGGCAACCGTGACGATGCGGAGGATGCGCTGCAGGCGACGTTCCTGCGGGCGTACCGTGCGCTGGCCAAGTACCAGGAGCGGGACAAGTTCAGTGCGTGGTTGTACCGCATCCTGGTGAACCAGTGCCGGAGCCTGGCAGCGCGCCGCAGTCAGCGCGAGCGGGTGTTCGTGCGCGAAGAAGCGCTGTTGCTGAATGCCGCGGACGACCGGGCGCCGGTCGGCTGGTCGGGCGAGGACGAAGAGTTCGTCCAACGTGTATTGAGTGAGCTGGATCCGTTGCTGCGGGAAGCCTTCCTGCTGAAGTACATCGAAGAACTGAGCTACGAGGAGATGTCCGCCCTGACGGGCGTTGGCGTTTCCGCGTTGAAGATGAGAGTGAAACGCGCATCCGATCGGCTGCGCGAGAGATGGGAGCGCATCAAGCATGACTGAGTCCGATCTGGACCCCCAGGATCCGAACATCGAGTGGATCGTCCGTGAAGCACGACGGCCGGTCGCACTGTCCGCGGGGTTGCGCACGCAAATCATGGACGCCGTCCGGGCCACGCCACTGCCGGCGCGCCCGCGCCGCGGCCTGGGATGGCTCGTGGCGCCCCGCCCCGTGGCCCTCTCCCCGCTCGCCAGCTCGCTGCTGGCCGCCGGCCTCGTCGGGATCGGAGTACTGGCCGGACTCGCCGTGACCCACGGCGACGACACCCCCGCGGCACCGGCGACTGTTGCCGCGACGCCACAGCAGGCCGCGTCGAGCGCGACGTTGGTTCACGAGTTCGTGCTCCAGGCCCCCAAGGCCGCGCACGTCTCGCTCGTGGGTGACTTCAACGGATGGAACGCCGAGGCCACGCCCATGACGCGTACGGCCGACGGGAAGTGGATGGTGAAGGTGCGCCTCCCGGCCGGCCGCCACGTCTACGCATTCGAGGTGGACGCCGCCGGCGGCACGAAGTTCATGCCCGATCCGCGCGCGCTGCGCGCTCCGGACGACGGCTTCGGACCGAGTTCCGTGGTGCTCGTCGGACAGGGCTCGTCCACATGAGCAGCCAACGAATCCGGCGCGGCATCGCGACCCTCCTGGCCCTGTCGGTGATCGCGCCGACGCTCTCGGCCCAGGGCACCGACCCGCTGACCAAGCTGGACACCGCCAGCCGGCGGGTCGTGCAGTCGCTCATCGACTCGGCGACGGCCGAAGGCCTTCCCGCACAACCACTTGTTTCCAAGGCGCAGGAAGGCGTCAGCAAGCACGCCGCCGGCCCGCTCATCGCCCGCGTGGTGCGGACCGTGTTCCTCTCGCTTCGTGAAGCCCGGGCCGTCCTCGGCGAACAGGCGAATCGCGACGAACTCACCGCCGGAGCCGCCGCGCTCCAGGCCGGAATCCCGGCCACGGCGATCATCGACCTCCGCCAGGCCGGGCACGGCAAGTCCATCACGGTGCCGCTGGTCGTGATGGCCGACCTCGTTTCCCGGGGCGTGCCGCGCGATACCGCCTCGCGCGCCATCCTCCAGCTCTGGATGCAGGGCGCCGGGGAGGCCGACCTTATGGGCTTGTCCCAATCGGTTGGACAAGACATACTATCTGGAGCCGCACCGGCCGACGCGCTCCTCAGCCGAGCTCGCAAGGTCCCGATCCGGCTGCCGCCCGCGAAGGTCCCCGAATAGCGGCTCGCGCTTTCCCGAAGACCGAGCTCGTAGCAAATGGTCGAGCCGAAGAAGCGAAACTCCGCCTTACTGATTCTCCTCCTTGCCCTGCTCGTTCCGCAGGGCGAGTTGTTGGCGCAGTTCACTTCACGGTTGCAGGCGGGCGCAGTGACGAGCACGACTCCCGGACTCGTGCCGGCCAACGCGCTCAGCCTCACGCCCGACGTACGATACGACAGCCGGCTGTTCAAGCTGGCCGCCCATGGGTCGGCGTGGATCAACGGCAATTCGTGGCAGTTCGCCGACGGTGACGCCACGGCGACCATGTCCACGCCCACCCGGCATCACCTGGCGGCGCAGCTCATCGCAACCGCCAGCCGCGCCTACTACGATCGCGTGAATCAGAACGACCAGATCGACGCCGAGGCCCGCGTCCATCTGGTCTTCTCGCAGAAGGGCGGCATGTGGCTGCAGAGCGGCGTCGCCCGTCCCTGGCGCGTGGCCGTGGTGTCATCGGTGGATGTGGCAGGCGCCGGCGCGTGGACCCAGGTGGGCGGTGCGACCATCACCGGCACGTACACCAACTTCTCGTTCACCAAGATCGCCAGCGCCAACGATTCCAGTGGCACGTTGCAGAGTTGCACCAGTCAGACGAGCAACAGCAACTGCCTCCGCCAATCGCACTTCAGCGACGTACAGGGCACGGTTCACTGGGAGAAGGCCGCCGTCGAGCTCAACGCACAGACGGGCTATCGCTTCGGGAACGCCAACGACGTGACCCCCGACTCGCGCCGCTGGGCCGCGGCGAGTGCCATCGTCTGGCTGTCGCCCGACATGGCCATGGTCGTCGGGGGCGGCCGCCAGCCGGCCAATCCCGCGCGTGGACTCCCGGCCCGCAACTACGCCAACCTCGGCGTCATGTTCGCGGCCTGGCCTTCGATGAGCGAGGGTGCCGTGCCCATCGAAGCGCGCGCCAGCGCCATCAGCCGGTTCGACATCGCCGCCGCCGGCGTCTCGCTCCAGCGCCTGCAGGTGCACATCGCGGGCGTGGAGAGCGTGGATCTGATGGGCGACTTCACGGACTGGCAGCCGGTGAGCATGGTTCAGCGCGGCCGCGACCTGTGGGAGGTGCTCCTCCCGATCGCATCCGGCGTGCACCAGTTGGACGTGCGCGTGGATGGCGGCAAGTGGCAGCCGCCGCCGAACACGCCCACCATGCGCGACGGATTCAACGGCGAGGTTGGCGTGCTGGTGATCCATCCGTAGTCATTGGTAGCGACAACGAACGACGGGCCGGCAACGCAGGTTGCCGGCCCGTTTCCGTTGTTCACCCGCCGCACGCCGCGGCGGTCAGGTTCATCCGGCCGCGACGGTGCCGAAATCGTATCCTGGAACCGAAATCCGCGGAATCGGCTCGCCGAGGATGCGTTCGATCGTCCGGACCATCGCGATCTCGTCGGGCGCCATGAACGTGAACGCGTCGCCGGTGGCGTCGGCTCGGCCCGTGCGGCCGATGCGGTGCACGTAGTCCTCGGGCTGCTGGGGCACGTCGTAGTTGATCACGTGCGAGATGCCGTTGATATCGAGCCCTCGCTGCGCGATGTCGGTGGCCACGAGCACCCGGATCTTGCCGTGCTTGAAATCGGCCAGGGCCTTGGTGCGCTGCGCCTGCGTCTTGTCGGCGTGCATCGCCGTGGCGGAGACACCCTCGTGCTCCAGCTGCCGCACGACGCGGTCGGATCCGTGCTTCGTGCGGCAGAACACGAGCACCGAGTCCATGCCCTCGGCCTTGAGTAGTTCGGCAAGCAGAGCCGTCTTCCGGTCGGCCGGCACGGGATACACGGCGTGCGAGACGGTACTCGCCGCCGACGACCGGATGCCGATCTGCACGACTTCGGGCTTGCGCAGGTACTTCCGCGCCAGCGCCTCCACCTCGGGCGGCATGGTGGCGCTGAACAGCAGCGTTTGTCGGTAGGACGGAATCTGCGCGACGATGCGGTTGATCTGCGGCGCGAAGCCCATGTCGAGCATCCGGTCGGCCTCGTCGAGCACCAGCACTTCGAGGTCGTCGAAGACCACGTTCTGGCGCTCCAGGTGATCGATCATCCGTCCCGGCGTCGCGACCACGATGTCCACACCGGCCCGCAGCGCCTTCTGCTGCGGGTCGAGTGGCACACCGCCGTACACGGGGGCCACGTCGATCTCGGAGAACTTGGCGTACTTCTGCACGCTCTCTTCCACCTGCACGCAGAGTTCGCGGGTGGGCGTGAGGATCAGGGCCCGGGTGCGCCGCGGTCCGTCACTCAATCGGTCGACAATGGGGAGCGTGAACGCGGCCGTCTTGCCGGTCCCGGTCTGTGCAAGGCCGATGATGTCGCGCCCCTTGAGGACCAGGGGGATCGCCTCGGCCTGGATCGGGGTCGGGGTCTGATAGCCGGCGGCCTCCACGGCTCGCAGCACCGGCTCGGAGAGGCCCAGCTCCGCAAACGTGAGTTCCGGCCGGGCGGGCTCCGCTTTCGTCTTCTTCCGTCTTGGCATTGTGCGGTGAACGCTAACGTCCGCGGCGCGCGGTCGCTACTCGTGCATGAAGGCCAGCAGCGCCGCGTTCACCTCGTCGGGCCGCTCTTCGTTGACGGCGTGCCCGCCCTCGACGCGCACCACGCGCAGCCCGTCGATCGCCTGCGCGCCTGCTTCGCTGCCCGCGATCAGATGGTCGTGCGTGCCGAGCAGGAGGAGCATCGGCACCTGGATCCGCGCCAACTCCGCGGGCGGGAACGGATCCCACGAGAACTCGTGGAGGCACGCTACCAGCGCTGCCGCGACGCCGGGCTGGCTGGCCGAAGACCAGTACTCGTCGACGTCGTGCTCGGTGACCCGCGACTGATCCCAGTACGCGAGGTGCAGGAACCAGCTCACCAGCGGACGGGCCACGAGGTAGGACGCATAGTCGCGCACGGCGAGCGGGGTCACCATCTGGGCGATGGTGGTGAAGCGCACGGGCGCTAACCCCACGGGGTTCACGAGCGCCACGCGCGCCAGCCGGGGATGGCGTTCCACCGCGAGCCCGGTGGCGATCCCGCCACCCATGCTCACCCCGACCACGGTCGCTTCCCGGACGTCGAGCGCGTCGAGCAGCGCTCCCGCCGTTTCGGTCATCCCGGCCCGGGAATACCACCCCAGCGCGGCCGGCTTGTCGCTGAGCCCGTGCCCGGGCAGGTCGACGGCGATCGTGCGCCGCCCGGCATGCGCCAGGGCGGGAATCGCGCCGCGATACGAGTATGCCGACGCCCCCCAGCCGTGGAGCAACACCACTGGCGGGCCATCCGCCGGCCCCGATTCGAGCAAGCGCATCCGCAGACCGTCGCGCACCTCGACGAACCGCGTCGTGATGTCCGCGACGTGCGCCGGGTACATCTCGCCGACGGCAAGAGGTTCCGTCGCGGGCCTCGCGCCCACGCTCCCCCCGTCCCGGCGCGTCCAGCCCACCGGGGTCAGATCGCGTCGATGGTGCGCCCCGCCAGACGTGCGATGAGCCCGAGGCGGAAGGTCACGTCGGTCCACCGTTCCTCGCCGGCCAGCTCCTCCTCGAGCGGATACATGGGCCACACGAAGGGGTTGTTGGTCTTCACCGCCTGCAACCCCTTGTGGGGGTGCCACACGCCGTCGGCGTCACGGTCGTCCAGGAAGCGATCGAACAACTTGGACCAGTTGTCGTTCAACTTCAGGAAGCCGAGCCGGGCCATCAGTTCGAGCCAGGCCAGAGCGCTCGCCACGTCCGCATCGGCGGCGTTCCGATGCGGCAACTGGTCGCCCATGACCAGGTGCGCCTGGGCCGCGATTCGCCGCCCGAGCAGTTGCACGACCTCCTGGCGGGGCAGCGGCTGCGTGATCCACGCGTAGATGCGATCCATCACTTCCGCATGCTCGGTGCAGAAGAGCGGCATGTGCGCCAGCATGTTGAGCGCGTAGATGGACGGCGGAGCCGCCTCCGGCGCCAGCACGTGCTGGTTGCCCACCCGCATCCATGGCTTTTCGGCCAGCGGTGAGCGCAGGAAGTCGTTGATCCGATCGAGAATGCGCCGCGCTGCGCCCCGCAGTCTCGGATCGCCCTGATACCCGGCCTGCGCAAGGGCCGCCGCGGCGGCTTCGCGGAGGATCCCGCGGCCCCGGTGTACCATGTCGTCGTCCGGCGCCGCCTTGCCGCCGAACTCATACAGGAACTCCGGGTCGTCGTCCTCGGCGAGCAAGCGGAACAGGATCCGGCGCGCCTGCATCAGAGGCGGGGAGCCACGGTCCCAGCCGTACTCGAGCAGACGGACCACCGCATTGATCGTCCCCACGCCCTCAAAGTGCGTGGCACGCGGCGAGGGGAGGGTGAGCATCGTATGGGACCAGGTCCCATCGGCCGCCTGCGAAACGGCCAACAGGAGAGCAGACCGGTACGTATATGGCAGTGTCGCGGTACGGGCCTCGGGGGACATTTCGAGCTGCGCGACTTCGGTGATCGCGCGGTACCTGATGGCCGTGGAGGCGTGCTCGAGGAGCCACCCGAGCGGAAACCGCACCGGTGGTGGCGGCGGCGGGGGCGGGGGCGGCAGTACAGGCTCGGGCTGCTCGGGAACGTCAGCCACGAGATCGGGTTCAACGTTCGTGGTAGGCGGTAGGGTCACGGCGTCGCAGGAATCGGGTGGAAGGGCGATGTCGTACCATCCTCGACTACGGGCGCGTAAGCATAGCGGTTTTCGGGTGATGCGCTAGAGGGCAAAGTATAAGTGCCTTGACCGCAATCACTTGAGTGCAGGGTTCCCATTCTTTCAGGAGCGTTTCATGCGTAAGTTGGCGATGGTGGCACTGGCAGTGCTGTGCATGGGGGGCACCGCTTCCGTAGCGGCCGCCCAGGGTGGCATGGGCGGCGGACGCGGTCCGCGCATGTCGCCGATCGATCGGGTGCTGACGCAGCCGACGGCGATCACGCTGACGGCGGATCAGCAGAAGACGGTCGACAGCCTCAAGACCGCGATGACCGAAGAGCAGCGTTCGGCGCGCGAGGCGGGTGGCGGCGACCGGCAGGCGATGATGGGCAAGTTCCAGGAAATCAACAAGAAGTACATGGATGCCGTGCGGGCCCTGCTCACCCCCGAGCAGCAGAAGACGTTCGATGAGAACGTCGCGGCGATGCCGCAGCGCGGGCGGCGAGGCGGGGGCGGAGGGCGCTGAGTCCGCCACCCACTACGCATGACACAGCGGGCCGCTCCGAATGGGGCGGCCCGTCGTCATTCGGGACCTGCTGGACCCGGATGCGTGCTGCGGCGATCTTGTCACGCGATGCCCGTCACGCCTCCGCTCACCGAACCCCGCCCCCCGCACCGTGCGCGGTGAATTCGTCGACGTCGGCGGCGTCCGACTCTATTATTACGCCGCCGGTACGCGCGGCGCCGGCGAACCGCTGGTGCTCGTGCACGGCTTCCCCACGTCGGGCCACCTGTGGAGCGAGGTGGTCCCACTGCTCCCATCGGGGCATCGCGTCGTGGTCCTCGACCTACTCGGCTACGGCCGCAGTGACCGCCCCGGGACCCAGCGGCTGGACGTGGATGCGCACGCCGATCGCGTGCTTGCGATGCTCGACGTGCTGCGCATCCGCGAGGCCGCCGTCGTGGGACACGGGCTCGGGGGCGGCGTCGCGCAGTCGCTCGCCGTGCGCTTTCCGGCCCGCGTCTCGCGGCTCTGCCTGGTGGACAGCGCGGCCTTCGACGCCTGGCCGGCCCGCGGGTTCCGGCTCTGGCGCCGTCTGCACGCACTGGTCGCCGTGACGCCGCCGTCGTGGATCCAGTCGATGCTGCGCACCTCGCTGCAGCGGGGCTACGCCAACGCGGATCAGGGGCTGCACTCCCTCGAGCGCTACGCGCGCGTATTCGCGTCCGTCGACGGACGCGCCGCGTTCGTCCGTCATCTCCGTGCGCTCGATCCGGCGCAGACGGCAGCCATCGCCCCGCAGTTGTCGCGCATCGCCGTACCGACGGCGGTCGTGTGGGGACAGGGGGATCCGTTCATCCCGCTCGCCGTGGGGGAACGGCTCCGCGACGCGATTCCCGGCGCAACGCTCGACGTGGTGCCGAGCGCGCGCCACTACCTGCCCGAGGACACGCCGGCGGCCCTCAGTGCCGTGATCGCCCACCTGCTCGCGCGTTAGCGCGCTTCGCCCGCACGCTGTCGGGGCGGACCGGCGCGCGCAACGCCGCCTCCGTGTACTCGCTGGCGGGATTCCAGAGCATCCAACTCCGGATCCCGGCATCCTCGCCGGCCCGGATCTGCGCGCGCACCTGCGCCTCGCCGTAGGCCGGCACGCCACGCGTGAAGTCCTGATACCAGGGTACGAGGCGGGCCGCGCCGGGCATGGCCGCGTTGCGGCGCTTCGCATCGGCGAGCGCGCGGCGCACGGTCTCGTACGGCTGAGCGTTCGGGTTGGCCAGGCCGAAGGTTCCCGCCGGGAAGAGCGAGGGGTACTCCCTCGGCATGAGTACGTCGGTGCGATCGGCGATCGCCTCCCACCGCTGTCCGACGCCCAGGTCGGAGGAGTCGACCGCCGCCAGGCCGCTCACCGCGATTGCCATCGGCACGTTGAGGACCGACATCCGCGAGCGCAGAAACCCGAGCTGCGCGCGAATCACCTCGCCCAGCGTCCGTCCGTCGGGCGAGGTGAGTTCCACGCGCTCGCTCTCCCCGGTCGAGGTCGGAAAGCGCACGTCGTCGAACTGCACTTCGCTGAATCCGCGCGCCACCGCCTCCGAGGCGAGGTCGGCCGCGTACGCCCATACCTCGCGGTGGCGCGGGTCGAGCCAGGCGCTCCGCTCGGGATCGTCGGCCCGGCGCATGACGGCCCACTGCGGGCGATGCGCCGCCAGCACGGGATCCCGCCCCACCACGATGCGGGCCACGGCGTAGATGCGGTACTTCCGCAGGGAATCCATGAGCGTGTGCAGACGCCGTACCGGCATCGCCCGCACGGTGTCGGCGCCGATGACGTGGGCCAGTCCGACGGTCGACGGATAGAGCAGGAGACCGTTCTCGTCCTTGACGTCGAACACCAGCGCGTTGACCTGCGTGTGCCGGGCCAGTTCGATGAGTCGCCAGACGCCCGGCCCCTGCGCTACCAAACGATTCACGTACAGTCCGCGCACGGGATTGGGTGTCGCCAGGTGCCGCACTCGTGCCGGCCGGGCCGGCGTGCGCGGGCCCGCGTCGCTGGCCGATCCGGTGTCGGTCGTTGACGCCGTATCCCGCATCGCCGCCGCCACGCTGTCCGCCCGGAGGCGGTCGGCATGGGGCATGGCCGGGGAACGCGCCGCGGCGGTGGTGGTTCCGGTGGCAGCCGGCGCGCGGCGGGCTCCCGACTGGTCGCCTCCACAGGCCGCCACCACCGCGGCGAGGAGGACCGTGGCAAGGGGTTCAAATCGCATGACGCAACCTAATGACTCAGAGCCGGCGGACCTCGTCCGCGGCATCGAGCACGTGGCCGATGTCGCGCGACAGCGCGCGCGCTTCCTGTGTGGCGCTCGTCACGTCGCCCAGCGCCGAGTCGATGCCCGCGGAGCGGAGCTTCACGAGATCGAGCTTGAGATTCTGCAGAGCCACACAGGCGCTCTCGAAGCGGGCCACCAGACGGGCCCGCCGCTCCAGCAGATCGTGCACCGTGCTCCGTTGCCGCTCGAGCAGGGACAGGCGGCGCTCCCGCTCCGGGGTATCCGGTTCCTGCTTCAGTTCGGCGATCCGTTTGTCGAGCACGCCGAGGTTGGCGCCGGAGACATCGGCGTCCAGCGTGTGCAGCGTGGTGGCCAGCGATCCGATGCGATCGCCGAGCGCGGTGACCGTGGGCTCGATCTCGGGCAGCATCTGCCGCTCCGTGGGGGTGAGCTTGGCCAGCACCTCGCGAATGACGATGCGGTCGCCGGCGGCCCGCCGCACCGCGGCCCCGTGCGGGCCGGCGAGCACCGCGTCGCCGGCCAGCGGGGCCTCGGCCGGCGGGAGGGCGCTGCGGGCCGGCGCAGGCGCGGGCATCGACTGCCCCGGAGTTCCCGGCGCGCCCCGCTCACCCGGGCGCCCTCGGCGGAAGAGTTGTTTGAGCGTCGCGCCGTCGGCCCACAGCGTGCTCCACCGGCGGATGAGGCCGATGCCGATGCCGAGCGCCGGGAACAGCCACCACCAGAACTCCGGCGAGGTGAGCATGTTGATGCCGAACAGGAAGAGCAACGTGGACAGATTGCCCACGAGCCGCCGGCGAAAAGCCGCGACGCGTTCGTCGAGCGGCCGTTGCGGGTCGTCGCGGATGTCGTGGACCACCGCGCGGATCTCACGCCGCTGGTCCCGAATGGCATGCCGATGATCGCGCCCCTGATCGCGCAACTGCGCCCGCTGGCTTCTGAATTCGGCGGCCCGCTCGCGCAGCTCGGCGGTCCAGTCGCGCCAGTCTTCGCGGTCGTAGCTCGCCGGCGGCGGCGGGACGACGAACGAGGGCCCTCCGATCATGTGCACGCCGATGCCCGACGACCGCGGCGGCGCGCCCGGCGATCCACCGTTCACCGGTGACGGGACGTAGCCGGTGGCGGAAAGCTGTTCGAGGCGAGGTGGCGCGGCCGGCGCATCGGCGGACGTCGTTGCGCGGATCGCGTCGCGAAACGCCGCGCCGTCGGGCCAGCGTGCCGCCGGTTCCTTGGCCAACGCGGTCTCGACGGCCTGCACGATCGGCGCCGGCGCGTCGGGCCGCTTCTCGCGAATCGGGCGGGGCGTTTCCGACACGTGCTTGACCAGCATCGCCGGCGTGTTGACGGCGGTGAACGGTTGCTCGCCGGTGAGCATCTGGTAGGCCACGACGCCCAGCGAGTAGATGTCGCTGCGTCCGTCCACGTCGCGCTCGCCGAGGGCCTGCTCGGGCGACATGTACGCGGGCGTCCCCACCGCGACACCGGTCACCGTGAGCCGCGAGTCGCCGGCCGCGGCGCGCGCGATGCCGAAATCCGTCACCATGGTCCGGCCGCTCGCGCGATCGAGCATGATGTTGTCCGGCTTGATGTCGCGGTGCACGACGCCCTTCTTGTGCGCATAGTCGAGCGCGTCGGCCACGTCGCCGATCACGCGGCGCACCTCGTCGAACGACGACCGGCCGATGTCGTGCAGGTGCTCGGCGAGCGTCTTCCCCTCGACCAGCGCCATGACGAAGTACACCACCCCGTCGCGCTCGTCCACCGAGTAGATGGGCACGATGTTCGGGTGGTTCAGCTGCGCCGCCATCTGGGCTTCGCGCAGGAAACGCGTCTTCACGTCGGCGTTGAAGGCGAGGTCTGGCGGGAGCAGCTTGATGGCCACGTGTCGGTTGAGCCGCAGGTCGAGCGCGCGGTACACCGCCGCCATGCCGCCGCGCCCGATCTCCGCTTCGACCAGGTAGTGATCCCCGACCGCCGCGACCAGTCGATCCTGCAGGTAGTCGCTCACCGCCGTTCAGCCGCCGACCCGGCCTCTCCCCCGGCTCCGCCTCCGCGACTCATGGCATCGGCGACGTACACGGCGCTGTCCACGCTGTCGGCCAGGTTGAGCGCGTTCACGGCGAGCGAAGTGATGTGCTGGTGCGTCTGCATGCCGGCGCGCAGCCGCAGCACGTCGAGCTTCATGTTGCGGAGGGCCAGCGCGCACGTTTCCAGCCGCGCCGACGTCGCGGCGCGCTTCTGCTCGAGGTCCACGATCGCCCGTCGTTGCCGCTTGAGATAGGCCAACCGGTGTACCCGTTCCTCGCTGGCGCGGTAGTCGAGCGGGTTGGCGGCGCCCTCCAGGCGTTCGATCTCGGCCTCGTAGGCGGCCATGCCGCCGGGCACGGTGTTGTGGTCCAGATCGGCGAGGGCGATTGCCAGCCCCTGCACCTTCTCGTGCAGCGCCGCCGCCGACCGGATCACGTCGGGCACGCGGTCGCGGTCGGCCGCGGGCATCGACTCGATGAGCCGGACGATCTCGTCGCGGTCGGCGTTCGCCTGCCGCACCGTGTCGGCATAGGGCCCCGCGGCCTGGGCGAGGGTGCCGTCGTCCAGGCGGGGGCCGGGCAGCGCGCCGGCCACGCCGACTCCCGACGAACGGCGCTGCAACCGCCGCTGCCGCCGCTTGTCGAGCAGGGTGCGCCGCTTCTTGGAGTCGAACACCGCGCGCACGTGCTCCATGAGGTCGTCGAACACCTCCATGAGCGACCGGTCGCGCGGTTGCTGGAACACGTCGCGCCAGTCGTAGCCGTCGCTCCACAGCTTCGCATACCGGAACGCCATCCAGATGCTCCACAGCACCGTGATGCCGGTGAGTCCGGTGCCGAACAGCACCGACATCAGGATGATGACGCCATTCACGTACAGATACGGCCACACCTTCCGCCGGAACGCGCGGACCTGCGGCGCGTCCCAACGGCGAATGTCGTCGGACGTGGGCACGTACGGCCCCATATCGAACGCGGCCGCGGCAAGGGGCGCTCCACCGCCGATGCCCGGATTCCGGGACGAATCGGGGGCCGGCGACCGCCCCACGGCTCCCGGCATGGGACTCGTGGGAGGAGCCGGCATCAGCCCGCCGTCGAGCGCCTTCACCAGGTCGCCCGCCGACGGGAACCGGTTGGCCGGATCCTTCTCGAGCATCAGCATCACGGCGCGCGCCAGATCCGGCGGCACGTCGGCCCGCCGCTGGGTGATCGGCACGGGCGCTTCCGAGATGTGCTTGACCAGCATCGCGGGGGTGCTGCCGGCCGAGAATGGCGGCTCCCCGGCGAGCATCTGGTAGGCCACGATCCCGAGCGCGTACAGGTCGCTGCGGCCATCGATCACCCGCTCGCCTGCCGCCTGTTCGGGCGACATGTAGGCCGGCGTGCCGATCGCCATGCCGGTGGCCGTGAGCCGCGAGTCCCCGTCGCTCACGGCGCGTGCGATCCCGAAGTCGGTGACCATCGGCCGCCCGTTCTCGGCGTCGAGCAGGATGTTGTCTGGTTTGATGTCGCGGTGCACGACGCCGCGCTCATGGGCGTAGGCCAGCGCGTCGGCCACGTCGCGCACGATGCGGCGCACCTCGTCCACCGGCAGCACCCCGCGGTCGTGCAGGCGCTTGGCGAGGTTGTCGCCGCTGATGTACGCCATCTCGAAGAACACCAGCCCCTCCGACTCATCCACCGTGTAGATCGGCACGATGTTCGGATGGCTCAGCTGCGCCGCCGTTTCGGCTTCGCGCAGGAATCGGGTCTTGATCTCTCGGCGGAACGCGAGTTCGGGCGGGAGCACTTTGATCGCCACGGTTCGCTTGAGACGACGATCACGCGCGCGATAGACGACGCCCATGCCCCCACGCCCGATTTCGGCATCCAGCTCGTAGTGCGCACTGAGCGCGCGCTCCACGAGCGCGCGCATCTCGGAGTCCGCAGACGGGACGACGGGGTCAGACACTCGGCGAGCTCGTTTTAGGGCTGAATACGGCATTCTAGCACTGCGGGATACATCTGGAAAGGACGCGCCGGTTCGGCAGAATCCCTACGTCAGACTAGCGGGTAGAAGTTGCAAATCCCGCCAGCGTGTCGTAACTCCTAGACAGCCTCAAGGGGCGACGCGGCAACGCGTTGGCTCGACGAGGGGACTAAGTGTATGCGGGCTCTCACTTACCCTCATCGGCCAGATGTGGAACGGAGTC
Source organism: uncultured Gemmatimonadaceae bacterium (assembly GCA_963822945.1). GTDB lineage: Bacteria > Gemmatimonadota > Gemmatimonadetes > Gemmatimonadales > Gemmatimonadaceae > JAGWRI01. The sequence continues at coordinate 41,019 of CAWGJO010000039.1, forward strand.
TGCATCGTGCGGTACTGCCGATTGTCGGCATTACCTCTTTCTGGAGTATCTGTTTCGCATGGCACAGCGCCACACACTGCCGGTTCTTCCCCTTCGTGGGACGGTCGTCTTTCCCGGCCTCACCGCGCCCATTGCCGCCGGCCGGCCCGGCACCCTGCGGGCCATCGAGGCCGCGCTCAAGGCCGACCGCCTCGTGTTCGCGGTCGCCCAGCGCGACAACACCGACGAGCCCGCGCCCGAGATCCTGTACGCCATGGGCGTCGTGGCCCGCATCGGCCAGATCCAGCGCGGCCTGGGCGGGGTGCAGCTGTTGCTGCAGGGCGAGCAGCGTGCCACGGCCCTCCAGTACAGCTCGAACGAGGGCTATCTGAACGCGGTGGTCGTGGATGTGGAAGAGATGACGCCGGTCAACGAGGACGATCCGGCCTTCGTGGCGCTGTACAAGGAGATCCGCGAGCGCGCGGGCGAACTCGGCGAGCGCCGTGGCCTGCCGGAAGAGGTGGTGCACCAGGTGCTCGATTCGGTGACCGACCCGGGCCGGTTCGCCGATCTGGTGGCGGGCTACATCGACCTTCCGACGCCCGAGAAGCAGGGACTGCTGGAGATCCTGAGCGTCGAGGAGCGGCTGCGCCGCGTGCTCGTGCACGTGCAGAAGCAGATCGGCATGATCGAGATGCAGGAGGAGATCAAGTCGCAGGTGCAGGAGGAACTCGGCGAACGGCAGCGCGAGATGTTCCTGCGCGAGCAGATGAAGGCGATTCAGAAGGAGCTGGGCGACGACGATTCGTCGAAGGAGATCGAGGAGTTGCGCGAGAAGTTGAACGCGCTCAAGCTGCCCAAGGAGGCGCGCGCCGAGGTGGAGCGGGAGCTGGGGCGCCTCGAGCGTGCCGGCCGCGAGTCGATGGAGGCGCAGGTCATCCGCACCTACCTGGAGTGGATCGCCGAGCTCCCGTGGGACTCGCGCTCGGACGACGTCCTCGATCTGAAGCACGCGTCCACGATCCTCGACGAGGACCACTACGGGCTGCCCGACGTGAAGGACCGGGTGCTCGAGTTCCTGGCCGTGCGCCAGCTCCGGGCGCAGCAACTGGCCGACGAGTTGAAGAAGACCGGGGAGATGCCGATCGTGAAGATGCAGGCCACCCGAGAGGACGCGAACCCGTCGCTCGCCAAGGCCGACGACGATCGCGCGATCACCGATGAGAAGGAGGCCAAGGCGCGGGCGATGGCCAAGGGTCCGATCCTGCTGTTCGTCGGCCCGCCGGGCGTCGGCAAGACGTCGATCGCGAAGTCCGTCGCACGGGCGCTCGGCCGCAAGTACGTGCGGGCGGCGCTCGGCGGCGCGCGCGACGAAGCGGACATCCGCGGCCACCGCCGCACCTACGTCGGCGCCATGCCGGGACGCATCATCCAGGGCATGAAGCAGGCGGGCACCAAGAACCCCGTCTTCCTGCTCGACGAAGTGGACAAGCTGGGCGTCAGCTTCCAGGGCGACCCGGCGAGTGCGCTGCTCGAGGTGCTCGATCCGGCGCAGAACGACAGCTTCACGGACCACTATCTCGGCGTGCCCTTCGACCTCAGCGAAGTGCTCTTCGTGGCCACTGCCAACTTCATCCAGAACATTCCCAGCCCGTTGCTCGACCGCATGGAGGTCGTGGAGTTCGCCGGCTACACGGAGCGCGAGAAGGCCGAGATCGCCAAGAAGTACCTGATCCCGCGCCAACTCGAGGAGAACGGACTCGCCGACAAGGGCATCACGTTCAGCGACGACGCCGTGATGGCGGTGGTCAGCAAGTACACGCGCGAGAGCGGCGTACGTCAGCTCGAGCGCCAGATCGGGGCGGTGGCGCGCAAGGTGGCGCGGCGGATCGCGACGGGCGACACCAAGGTGCTGGCCGACGACATCGTGGACGCCGACGAGGTGCGCGAACTGCTGGGCCGTCCGCGCGTCCACCCCGAGCATGCCGCCGAGGAAAGCGAGGTCGGCGTGGCGACCGGCATGTACTACACGCCGGCCGGCGGCGACATCATGTTCGTCGAGGCGGCCATCCGGCGTATGTTCGGATCCACCACGCCGGCACAGCCCGAGGATGCCAAGGTGCAGGTGAGTGGATGGGGCAGCCTGTCGCTCATCCTCACCGGCCAGCTCGGCGACGTGATGAAGGAGAGCGCGCGCGCTGCGCTGACCTACGCGGCCACGCACGCCGACACGCTCGACATCCCCGCCGACAAGCTGGGGTCGATCGAGGTGCACATCCACGTGCCGGCGGGCGCCATCCCGAAGGACGGGCCTTCGGCGGGCGTGACGATGGCGACGGCGCTGGTGAGCGCGATGTCCAATCGTCCGGTGCGCAAAGACGTGGCGATGACGGGCGAGACCTCGCTGCGCGGCCGGGTGATGCCGATCGGCGGGCTCAAGGAGAAGGTGCTCGGCGCCCACCGCGCGGGCATCACGCACGTCATCCTGCCCAAGGACAACGAGGCCGATCTCGAGGACATTCCCGAGGACGTTCGCGAGCAGATGACCTTCCATCCGGTGTCGACGCTCGACGAAGTGTTCGCGGTGGCGCTGCTGCCCGCCGGGGGCGGCACCGAGGGGGCGCACGCCCTGGAAGACCTGGCCGACGAGATGGTCGGGCGCCGGCCGGCCGTAAGCGACTGCTCCGGAGACGCGGCGGCTCACGCGGTCCCGGTTCCAGCCGGGACCGCGTCGTGCGTTCATACCCTGGCGCGCGCGTCCCAGGCCGTCACCGGTTCGCCGCCGAACCCCCGCTTGAACCGGTACAGCCCGTGGTCGGGATGGGCGTCGTCGGCCGCGCCCGCCGGCACGCCGCCCAGGTGGAGCTCCGTGACCCCTGCGGCACACAGCTCGCGGATCACGTGCGCGAACGCGCCGAACGGGGCGCGAACCCGGTAGCCTTCGGCGGCGGTACCACCCACCAGGTAGTAGGCGCGCGACCCGTAGACCAGGATGCCGAGCGCCGAGAGCGGCCGGCCGTCGCGCTCCACGAACCAGAAGCGGATGCCCCCGGCGCGCAGCCAGGCCTCGATGGTCTGTTGATAGTGCTCATCGGACATGGGGCGAGCATGCGTCTGCCCCATCTCCCAGCGGCGGGCGTAGGTCGTGTCCTGCAACCGACGCAGCGTCATGGCGCCGTTCATGGAGGAGTCTTCGCGGAGATCGAAGCCTTCAGCCACCGCCTTTCGCACGTTGCGCCGGTGGCCCGACGACATGCCGGACAGGGTCGCATCGAGACTCTCGCCGAGCGGCACCGGGAATTCGAGGCGCGGGCTCACGGTGAAGCCGAGTTCCCCGAGCGTCTCCGTGGCCGATGGACGCAGCGAGGCGTACGCTGAACACTGCAGCCAACCGAAGCGCTGTTGCCTGGCGAACGCGCGAAGCGCCCGCACGGCTTCGTGCAGATCGGCGTCGGCCCGCAGGAGCGGGGTGGTGTTCAGTTCCAGTTGGCTGCGGCGTGCCCCGAGGATCGGCAGCCTGGACCGAGCCCCTCCGGCGACCGCGAATCCGACCGGTTCCTCGCCGTCGACGAACTCGAGGAACCACCGCTCCTGCCCGAGCGACTCGAGCACGCCGCCCCATCCGGCGCCATGAAAGGCGTTGCCGCCCATGTTCCGCACCTGCGCGTCCCAATCCGGCGGCGGCACGTCGCGTGTGGCGCGGATGGAGAGCGGGGCGCGCCCCGGTCCGGACGGGGTTCCCGACAGAGGATGTGTCATTCAGGCCCGCGGGCAGTCTCGGTGCATGTCCGTCGGTCGAATCGAGTGTTGGTGATGGTCGCCGGCCGGTGGGGCGGCGTCAGTGAATCAGCAGCGCGCCCCACTGCGGAACCTTCCACGGATTGCCGCGCGTTGCCAGTGGCCCCGTGCCCGGAAGGAAGAATTCCGTGTAGATGCTGTCCAGCGGCGTCATGAACGTGGCGGGCTGCCCGGTGGCCCGATCGTATTCGCCGGAGACCAGATCGGACGCCGGCGGGAAGTTGCCGGCACTGCGACCGGAATAGTAGTCGCTGATCATCTCGCCCCACACCGGAGCGGCCAGGGATCCGCCGGCCACGCCCAGCGCGATCGGTTGCGGGTGGTCGAACCCCAGCCAGACGCCGGCCACGAGGTGGGGCGTCATGCCCACGAACCAGACGTCGACGTTGTCGTTGGTCGTCCCGGTCTTGCCGGCGATCGGGATGCCGTCGGGCACCATGCGCCGGGCCACGCGTCCCGTCCCGCGGTCGGTCACGTCCTTCATCATGTCGCGCACGATGTATGCGACCGCCGGGTCGAGCACCCGTTTCGGCGTGCTGTCGGGCGCCGTGTACACGGTGCGTCCGTAGCGATCGTCGATGCGCGTGATGAGTCTCGGCGTGACCGCCAGCCCGTTGTTGGCGAAGGCCGCGTAGGCGGTGACGAAATCCAGCGGTTTCACCACCGACGCCCCGATCGCGCTCGACGGCACGAGGTCGATGGGTGTCTCGATGCCCATGCGATGCGCGAGCGCCGCCACCGAGTCCATGCCGACCATCTGGCCGAGCTGGATGGCCACGGCGTTCCGCGAGTGGATGAGCCCTTCGCGAATCGTCATCGGTCCCAGGAACCGCCCGTCGTCGTCGCGCGGCTCGTACACATCTCCGTTCGGCAAGACGATCGACAGCGCGGTGTCGGGAACGATCGTGTTGGCGGCGATGCTGTCCTGCAGCGCCTTGGCGTACACGAACGGCTTGAACGCCGAGCCGGGCTGGCGAGCGGCGTTCACGGCGCGGTCGAAGGGGGACGCGTCGTAATCGCGGCCGCCCACCAGCGCCCGCACGTCGCCGGTGTATGGATCGATGGCAACGACCATCCCCTGCAGGTAGTCGGTGCGCGTCGGGTGTGCCGGATCGAACTTCGGATGGCGGTAGCCGGGGCGCGCCTCGACCTTGGCGATCCCGTCCACCAGCGCCTGCTCGGCGTCGTGCTGCAGCAGCGGATCGTCGGTGGTGTAGATCCGGAATCCCCCGCTCTTCAGCGGCACGCCGGCCGCGTCGGCGGCCTGCGTCACCGCGTCCACGAAATACGGCGCATGCACGGCGAAGCCCGCGTTGGGCGCGGTGATCAGCGGCTGGGCGCGGGCCTGGTCGGCCTGGCGCCGGGTGATGTAGCCCTGGTCGGCCATGAGGCCGAGGATCAGGTCGCGCCGCTCCTTGTTGCGGTCGGGGTGGCGCACCGGATCGTAGCCGGCCGGCGACTTGGGCAGCGCGGCGAGCGACGCCGCTTCGGTGACCGTGAGCTGGGAGGCGTGCTTCCCGAAGTAGTGGCGGGCGGCCTCCTCGATGCCGCACCACCGGTGCCCGAAGTTGATCGTATTGAGGAAGGCCTCGAGGATCTGGGCCTTGTTGTAGTGCTTCTCCATCTCCCGCGCCGCCGCCTGCTCGTGCAGTTTGCGCGAGATGCTGCGGTCGCGGCGATTGATCAGATCGGGATGGAGGTTGCCGACCACGAGCTGGGTAATGGTGCTCGCGCCACGCACGTCGCCGGTGACGGCATCCTTGAGCGCGCCGGCAATGCCGACGAGATCCACACCGTCGTGCTCGTAGAAGCGCTTGTCCTCGACCGCGATGAATGCCTCGGGGACGTACTTGGGGAGCGTGGCGAGCGAGATGCTCGTCCGCCAATCGAGGCCGATCTCGCCGATGAGGGAGCCGTCGCTCGCGTACACCTGCGACGACTGCGGCAGCGGCACGATCTGCCACGCCTCGGTGGGCGTGGAGCCCAGATGGGGCGCGCACGCGATCTCCTGCGGCTGCTGCGCCGCGAGGCTCGAGGCCGCCATCCACATTCCGCCGGCCAGAGCCAGCACCAGACCGGCCCGTTTCCCGGTACGAATTCCCGAATTCACCATGCTCTCCACATAAAGTACCCAATCGGGGGCCCACGGTTGCCCGGCGACCGGCGCCCCGCGATGCTTATACCCGATATGACGGCATCCGTGCATCTGGCCATCGCCCAGTTCCACCCCCGCAAGGGGGACTACGCCGGAAACCTCGCCCGGCTCGGCCCACTGCTCGCCCAGGTCGACGCGCAGCAGCCGCGCCCGCACGTGCTCGCCTTCCCCGAGTCGGCCCTCACCGGCTACTTCCTGGAGGGAGGCGTTCGCGAGCACGCCGTGACGGCCGGCACGCTGGCCGCCGACCTGCAGGCGGTGTACCGCGAGGCCGTGCCCGGCGACAGCACGCTGGACGTGGTGATCGGCTTCTACGAGTCGTGGAACGGGAAGTTGTACAACAGCGGCCTGTACGTCACGCTCGGCGGGGCCGAGCCGGTGATCCGGCACGTGCATCGGAAGATGTTTCTGCCCACGTACGGGCTGTTCGACGAGGAGCGGTTCGTGGAGCGCGGCCGAGAGATTCGCGCCTTCGACACCGCGTGGGGGCGCGCGGCGATTCTCATCTGCGAAGACGCCTGGCACAGCATGACGGCAACGGTCGCCGCGCTCGATGGCGCGCAGGTGCTGTTCATTCCCACCGCGCCGCCGGCCCGCGGTCCGTGGCGGGACGCCGATTCTCCGGGCATGCCGTCGAGCGTGAGCCGGTGGGAACGGCTGGCCCGCGATATGGCCGACGAACACGGCGTGTTCGTCGTCCTCGCCAACCTGGCCGGGAGCGAGGGCGGCCGCACCTTCCCGGGCGCCGCCATGGTGGCCGGCCCCAAGGGCGAAGTGCGCACCCGCGGCCCGCTGTGGACGGAGGCGCTCATCGTCCATACGCTCGACTTCGAGGACGTCGCGCGGGCCCGGGCCGACCAGCCGCTACTGGCCGACCTCGAGGTGATGGCGCCGCATCTGCGGGCAGCCATGGAACGCGTGGAGCGCCATCAGCCGCCGGTATTGACCTTCGATCCGCCGACGCGCCGCGCCACTCCCATGACCGCCGGCGCCGGTGCGCCGGGACTCGCCGGAGCGGGCGCGCTGCCGGTGGTCAACGGCGATCGCACCGACAAGCCGCCGGTGCCGCTCGAGATCGACCCGGCGCTCACCGAACAGTGGCTCGTGGAGTTCCTGCGCGACGAGATTCGCCAGCGGGGATACGGCAAGGCGATCGTCGGCGTCTCGGGCGGCGTGGACTCGGCCGTCACGGCGTTCCTGGCCGCGCGCGCGCTGGGCCCCGAGAACGTGATCGGCGTGCGCATGCCGTATCGGACGTCGAGCGCCGAGAGCAGCGCCCACGGCCAACTCGTGATCGACGCACTCGGCATCGAGGGCCGCACGGTGGACATCAGCGCCGGCGTGGACGGCTACCTCCAGACCGCCCCCGATGCCGACGCCACCCGCCGCGGCAACGTCATGGCCCGGATGCGCATGATCGTGCTGTTCGATCTCTCGGCAAAGCACGGCGCCATCCCGCTCGGCACGGGGAACAAGACGGAGCGGATGTTCGGCTACTTCACCTGGCATGCCGACGATGCGCCGCCGGTGAACCCGCTGGGCGACCTGTTCAAGACGCAGGTGTGGGCGCTGGCCCGGCACCTCGGCGTGCCCGAGGCCATCGTCAGCAAGCCGCCCACGGCGGATCTCGTCGTGGGGCAGACCGACGAGGGCGACTTCGGGATCAGCTATGCCAAGGCCGACCAGATCCTGAACTGGCTGCTCTCCGGCTACACGGAGTCGGACCTCGTGCAGCGGGGCCTGGACCCCGCCGAGATCGCGCTCGTGCAGAAGCGCGTGGCGCGGACGCACTGGAAGCGCAAGCTGCCCACGGTCGCGATGGTGAGCCCGACCGCGATCGGGGAGAGCTATCTGCGACCGGTGGACTACTGAAGCCGCGGAACGACGAGTTCAGGGTCGGCGGTCCACGGTGGACCGTCGACTGTGCACGCTCGACTTCAGGTCACGCTGGTCTCACGCCGCTTCCGCATACGCCAGACTCACCGCCCGCCGCGCACAACGCTTGAGCGCCCGATGGACGGCGCGCGCGTAGTGAATGAAGTTCAGGCCCGCCCAGGGAAAGCGGGCGAAGAACTCACTCGGCAGCAGATCGGCCTTCAGACGATTGCAGCGGCAACAGGCCAGGACGAGGTTGCCGGGATTGTGGGTGCCACCTTTGGCGAGCGGAAAGACGTGGTCCAGCGTGGCGGTCTCGAAGTCGAGACACGCCCCGCAGTACACGCAGCGGCGGCCGCAGTCGCGCATGGCCGCGCGCTTGAGCGCACGCTTCTGGTTGGCGGGGTGGGTCCGGCGGGCACGGCGCGGTGCCCGTGGGACGCGAGGGAGGGTGACGTGGTGATAGTGCCGACGGCCGGACATTTCACCTCGCGGAAAAAGGAGACACCCCGCGACGGGACAGGAGTCCCATTGCGGGGTGTCGCACCGGCTCTCGGTAGCCGGGTTCGGAAGACGAAGCACGTGCGCCGCTCGCGCGGGCGCATCGGACAGGCAATTCGTCGCTGTCGGAGCGGTGCGTGCATTCGCCTCCGGTTGGCGAGAGACGGGCGCCGTGCCCGCCTGGCCCATAAATGTGAGGTCGCGCCCGATCGCGCAAGACTTTTCTGCGTCGATCTCGCCACCGGACGGGTCACGGGCCGGTCACGGCGGCGGCCGGTGCTCAGCCGGCGCCTCCTGGCAACCGGCCGTCGGTGATCCGCAGCACGGCGCCGTGCGCATCTACCACGTCGGCTGCGGCGGGCGCGCGCTTCCGGAGTTCGGCGCTCGATCCGACCGCCACCACGCAATCGTCAGCCAGCGCGACCGCGTCGGCCCACGGACGCCGCGGGTCGCCCGTCTGGACGCGGGCGTTGACGATGACGCGGGTGATCTCGGTGCGGTGGGGAGTATCGGGCATCGGCGGCGGAACACGCAAAGCGCTTCAATAGGCGCACGTTAGCTTACAGGAATTCCGAACACCAGCCACCGTCCCCATGCACTCCATCGCGACCAACATCTGGTTCTGGGTAGGGTTCATCGCGTTCGTGCTCGCGATGTTGGCGCTCGACCTGGGCGTCTTCCATCGCGAAGCACACGAAGTGCGTCCGCGCGAAGCGGCGATGTGGACGCTGGCCTGGGTGTCGTTGGCCATGGTGTTCGCCGGCGTGCTCCACGTGTTCGAGCCGCGGGGGACGGCCATCACCTTCCTCACCGGCTATCTGCTCGAGGAGTCGCTGAGCGCCGACAACATCTTCGTCATCGCGCTCATCTTCGCGTACTTCGGGGTGCCCAAGCGGTCGCACCACCGCGTGCTGTTCTACGGCATCCTGGGGGCGTTGGTGCTTCGCGGCGCGTTCATCGGCCTTGGCGCCCTGCTGCTCGCGCGCTTCCACTGGGTGCTCTACGTGTTCGGCGTGCTCCTGGTGGTCACCGGCACGCGCATGGCGTTCCACGACGAGATGGCCGAGTTCGACGGCGAGAAGCACCGCGTGGTACGGTTGGTCCGGCGCTTCGTCCCGATGAGCCCGCACTACGACGGCACGCGCTTCTTCACCTGGGACGGGGCGCGCCGGTTGGCCACGCCGCTCCTGCTGGTGCTGGTGCTCGTCGAGGTCACCGACCTCGCGTTCGCCATCGATTCCATTCCGGCGATCTTCGGCGTGACCCGCGATCCGTTCCTGGTGTTCACGTCGAACATCTTCGCCGTGCTCGGACTACGCTCGCTGTTCTTCCTGCTGGTGAGCGTGATCGACCGGTTCTACCTGCTGAAGTACGGGCTCTCGGTGATCCTGACCTTCATCGGGGTCAAGATGCTCGTCGATCACTGGATCCAACTGCCGATCTCGGTGTCGTTGACGGTGATCGTGGCCGTCCTGGCCGCCGCGGTGGGCGCGTCGCTGCTCTTTCCGAAGCGGGCCCACGCGACCGGGGAGCATCAGTAGGGCGCCGGCCGTCGGGGGCCGGCAGTGCGCCGCCGCCCTCGCGCCGCCGGCCGCCGTGCCGCTACCGCCGCTCCATCGCGTCGCGAATGTCGAGCAGGATCTCCAGATAGAGCTGCTCGCGGCGGTACGCGAAGTCGAGGGTCGTCATCTGCGTCGGGTCGTCGGACGCTTTGGCGCGCTCGAACGCCTCACGGTACATGTCGTCCAGGTTGTTCAGAATGCGGTCGCGGGAGCGGGACATACGGATCTTCTCGAGGGCGCTGAGGGTCAGTCGGGGAAAGTCGTTGACGGGGTCGGCCCGGTGGGCATCACCGCGCGTGGCGAGCAGCCGCTTGGCGGCGCTTACCATCATGCGGCGGGATTGCAGCGGTTCGTCGGACATCGGTACCGGGCCGGATACGGGCTGGGGCGCAACTTAGCCGTCCGCCGACGGGGGAGCAATCGCCGGGCGAGCCGGCGTCACCCGTTCACCGTAGCTGTTTTTCCCGCATCAACTGCGCGATCAGGCGGTCGTCGCGCGCCGTCGGTTCCAGAACGGAGAGCACTTCGGCCTCGGAGGCTCCCTCGCAGTGCACCAATGCCGGCGAGGTACCCCCCTCCCGTTCGCGGGGAGTGCCGGCCCGGCGATCCACCTCGAGCACGGCGGTGACGGGCGCCGTGCCGGCGTCGCTGGTACGCCGGATGCGCACGGCGGGTCCGTGGGAGAGAAAACGCTGATACAGGATCTCGTCGGCCATCGCAAAGAAAAAGATAAGGTGGGCGAAAGAAGGTGCGCCGGACGACTGTCCGCCGCAAGCGTTGCCGCTCAGCCCGGTGCCAGGCGATGGAAGACCGCCTCGTCCACCACGCGACCGTCGCGCAGATGTTCGACGACGATCCGTTCGAGCAGCGCCGGCGTCACCGCGGCGTACCAGATACCCTCCGGATACACCACCACGATCGGCCCCGTGGTGCAGACGCCGAGACAGGGCGTCTCGCCGCGCTTCACGCGCCGCGGACCGTAGAGCAGCCCCTCGCGCTCGAGCAGCGCGGGCAGCCGCCGGTAGAGGTCTCGCCCCGCATGGTCGGGAGAACAGAACCCTCCCGTGCACACCAGAATGTGCCGGGCGTACGGTTCCATCAGTTCGGACAGCCGGGCCATGGGAAGGGTCATCGGAGTCCTCAAGATAGCGGGCCCGGTGAACGGGGCGGTGGCCGCGTCCTCCGGGTGGGCTAAGTTACCGGCATGGCCACCCCTGAGCAGTTCGCCGCGCTCGACATGCGGGTGGGAACGGTACTGCAGGCCGAGCCGTTCCCCGAAGCCCGGAAGCCGGCCATCAAGCTGACGATCGATTTCGGCCCCGAACTGGGTGTGCGCCGGTCGAGCGCACAGCTCACCGTGCACTACACGCCGGAGTCGCTGGTCGGCCGCCAGGTGGTGGCCGCCGTCAACCTCGGAACGCGCCGCATCGCCGGGTTCGAGAGCCAGGTCCTGGTGCTCGGCGCGATGCCCGGCCCCACCGAGGTCGTGCTGCTCTCCCTCGACCACCCGGTGCCCGACGGCACCCGCATCGCCTAGGACGGCCCATGACCGATTCCCCTCCCGCCAAGCCCGTCAGCATGATTCGCGCCATCTGGCAGGGCGAGCACCGCTTCGACACCGGCCGAGTGGGCCAGCCGACGGCGCGCTTAGACGGCAGCGCGGCCACCGGGCAGAGCCCGACCGATGCCCTGCTGAGCGCCCTCGCGACGTGCAGCGCGATCGACGTCGTGGACATCCTCGCCAAGCGGCGAACGCCGGTCTCGGCGCTGGAAGTCGAGGTGGTCGGGGAGCGGAACGCCACGCCGCCGCGGCGCTTTCTGGCCATCGACCTGACCTTCCACGTCACCGGGGCCGACATCGAGCGGGCACACGCGGAGCGCGCGGTCTCGCTGTCGCTGGAGCGCTACTGCTCGGTGGCGTCGTCGCTGGCGCCGGACATCGTGATTCAGACGGTGGTCGCGCTCAACGGCGAGCGGGGCGAGCGCGTGCAGCAGATCGTGGGTCGCTGACCCGGCGCGCCAGCTAGCGCGCGAACCCTTCCTGGCGCAGGGAGCCAAGCACCTTGTCGCGCAGTTCGGGCGAGGCGCCCGGGCGCATCCGCAGGGTTCCCACCGCTTCGAGGAAATTCTGCTGGAAGGTCGTGTACTGGAAGCACCCCTGGCACTCTTCCAGGTGCGCCCGGAGGCGCTCCGTGGTCTCGTCGGTGAGCTGCTCGTCGAGATAGTCCCAAACGTGTTTGAGGACTTCGAGACATTCCGGCGGCAGCGGTGGGATTCTGGAGCCGCTCATGGGGTCTCCTTGGCGTCCGGACGCGCGCCGCCGGCGACCCCGAGGTCGCGCGCGTGCGCCAGCAGCCGTTCCTGCACCAGCCGTCGCCCGCGGAACAGCCGGGAGCGGATGGTGCCGATGGGCACGCCGAGCACCTCGGCGGCGGATTCGTACGACTGGTCCTGCACGTCGACCAGCACCAGCGTCGTCCGGAAGGGTTCGGGGAGTTCCTGCACGGCCCGGTCAATGGCCGGCCCGATGTCGGTGCGGGCGAACAGGTCGGTGTACCCCTCCTCCAGCGCCGCCACGTAGACCTCGCCCGCGCCGATCACGTCGCGCTCGACGTCGTCGAGATCCACGGTAGGCCGTTCACGCTCCAGCGACCGCAGAAACGCATTGCGACAGATCGTGAACAGCCAGCGCCGGCAGTCGCTGCCTGGCGCATAGGTGTGCCAGGAACGATACGCCCGCAGGTAGGTTTCCTGCACGACGTCGTCGGCGTCGCTCGGATCGCGCGTGAGCGAGAGCGCGAACCGGTAGACGTCGTCCATCCACGGCAACGCTTCGCGTTCGAACGCGGAATCGTCGGCGGAAGGCCCATTGGCAGAAGATGGCGGCATAGAGGTTTGACGTGCCAAAGTAACATCGCGAAGTTCGCCGCGACCAGCGCGGGGCGAATTCGGCGACGACCGGACCGCCTTTCCAGGATCCACCCGTACACACCCAGAACACGTCATACGCTGTGTTTCCCTCCGTTGTGAGACCAAGCCGTGGAGTGCTGCTCCGGTTCCTGTGCGTCTGGGCCGTGTTCGGGCCCGCCGCCGCCGAGGCGCAGCGGGCACGTCCCGATACCACGGCCCGCGACTCGACCGCGGCGGCGCGCCTGGCGCCGATCACCGTGTCCGGCGTCGCGCTCCGACGTGGCGCGAGACCGCGTGCCCAACGCCACCACGGTGCTCGACCGGACGGCGATCACGCGTGGGCGCGCGACGATCGGACTCGACGAATCGCTGGCCCTCGTGCCGGGCGTGTACGTGGCCAACCGCTACAACTTCTCGCTCGACGAGCGGATTTCGATTCGCGGGTTCGGCGCCCGTTCGGCGTTCGCGGTCCGGGGCATCACCGTGCTGCTGGACGGCATTCCTCAGACCCTGCCCGATGGGCAGGGACAGCTCACGAACCTCGAACTCGGCGAGACCGACCGCATCGAGGTGCTGCGGGGATCGGCGTCGGCGCTGTTCGGCAACGCCGCCGGTGGGGTGATCAGCATCTGGAGCGACCCCGTGCCACCGCGCCGCACCACGGAAGAACTCCGGCTCACGGGCGGAACCAGCGGCGACGGGCTGCAGCACACATGGAACAAGTGGCTCAGCACCACGCGGTGGCGGGTAGGCCGGGGGGTCGGGCAGATCACCGTGTCGCGGCTGGTATACGACGGCGAGCGGCAGCACAGCACGGCCGACCGGCGGACACTGAACGCCCGGCTGATACTGCCCACCGCCGGCGGCTGGACGACGAGCGGGGTGTTCGAGTTGGGCGACGATCCGCGCGCCGACAATCCCGGCTCGCTCACCGCCGCCGAACTCGCCGCCAACCCCGACTCCGCCAGCGCCATCTATCAGACCACGCAGGCGGGCAAGTGGGTGCGCCAGGTCCAGGGCGGGCTCACGCTGCGCCGCGACTTCGCTGGAGGCGGCCAGGCATCGCTGACGGCATTCGCACTCGGGCGCGACCTGAAGAACCCGCTGACGTACGCGTACATCGATCTTGCCCGGCGAGCGTACGGCATTCGCGGGTCGATGAGCCGGCCGGCGGTGCTCGCGGGCGTGCCGCAGACGGTCACGGCGGGACTCGATGCCCAGTGGCAACGGGACGACCGCGCCAACTTCGCCAACAACGGCGGAACCCCCGGCGCCGTGCCGTCGCTCGACCAACTGGAGCACGTCTCGTCGGTGGGGCCGTTCGTGCAGACCGCGCTCGCCCTCACGCCCCGCCTCACCGCCACCCTGGGCGCGCGATACGATCGCATCCGGTTCCAGGTCCACGACCGTCTGGTGACGCCAACGAACCCCGACGATTCCGGGAACCGCCTGATGCATGCGCTGAGCGGCTCCGCCGGGCTCGCGTGGCAGGCGGATCACGCGACGACGCTGTACGCGAATGTCGGCAGCTCGTTCGAGACGCCGACCACCACCGAACTGGCCAACCGGCCGGACACGGCGGGGGGCTTCAATCCGTCGCTCGCCCCGCAGACCGCCACGACGTACGAACTCGGCGTGCGCGGCCGCGCGGCCGGCCGTCTGACGTATTCGGTGGCCGTGTACGAGGCGGCGGTGCGCGGCGAGTTGATCGCTTTCGAGGAGCCGTCGTCGCCCGGGCGCAGCTTCTATCGCAACGCCGGCCGCTCGCGCCACCGGGGTGTGGAGGTGGGCGCAACCGCGGCACTGGCCCCCGGCTATACGCTGTCCGCCAACTGGACGGTCTCCGATTTTCGCTACGCCAGCTATGCCGTGAGTGGCCGCTCGCTGAACGGGCGGCGCCTGCCCGGCGTTCCGCCGCAGTGGGTGGACCTCGTGCTTCACACGCGGCCCGGCGCCGGGGGCGCCTGGGCGGACGTCGAGCTGCAGCACGCATCGGGCTACCTGGTGGACGACACGCTCGCCACGCGCACCTCGCCCTGGACGACGCTCGGGGTGCGCATCGGGTGGCGGGGGGTGGCCGCCGGAACGCCACTGTCACCCTTCGTGGCCGTGAACAACCTGTTCGACCGCCGGTACGTGAGTTCCGTGGTCATCAACGCCACGCGTGGCCGGTACTACGAGCCGGCACCGGGACGGAACGTCTACGTTGGGCTGTCGCTCGCGGTGGGCTCCTGACCACTTCCGGCGGTCACTAGATTCCGCCCGTTCCGAGAGCCGCGTTCATAAGGATGGCGGCCTCCCGTTCCGGAACGGAGTTCGTCCGCCGTACCGTCGCACCCTGAAGACCCTCGATGATCGCTCACCTGGCCGGGGACCATCCGCAGGCGCAACGCGGGCGACTCATCGTCGCCTTCGCCGCCGTCTATCTGCTGTGGGGGTCCACCTTCCTGGCCATGCGGTTCGGGATCCAGACCATCCCGCCGCTGTTCATGGCCTCGATGCGACATCTGGTGGCGGGGACGGTGCTCATGGCGTGGTCGTGGCGCCGCATGAAGCGCCGGCCCACGGCAGCCGAGTGGCGCGACGCCGCGATCGTGGGCGTGCTGCTGCTCGGCGCCAACGGCACCGTCGCCTGGTCGGAGCAGTACGTCCCGTCGGGCACGGCGGCGTTGCTCGTGGCCACCGTGCCGTTGTGGATGGTGCTCATCGACTGGTGGCGGCCGCGCGGCATCCATCCCGGCCACGGCGTGTTGCTGGGCCTGGCGCTCGGATTCGCGGGGCTGGTAACGCTGGTCGGGCCCGGCGCGCTGATGGGCCACGGCGCGGTGAACCCGATCGGCGCCGCGGCGCTGCTGCTCGGGTCGCTGAGCTGGGCGGCGGGATCGATCGTCGCACAGCGCCAGCCCAAGTCGCCCGTGCCGTTGTTCGCCGTCGGCATGCAGATGGTGTGCGGCGGCTCGGCGCTGTTCGTGACGGCCACGCTCACCGGACAGACGGCCCGGTTCTCGCTGGCCCACGTGTCGCTCGCGTCGGCGCTCGGGTGGGGGTACCTGATCGTGTTCGGCTCGCTGCTCGGGTTCACGGCTTACGCGTATCTGCTGCGCACCACGACCGCGGCCAAGGTGGCGACGTACGCGTACGTGAACCCCGTGATCGCCGTGTTGCTGGGATGGGCGTTCGCGGGCGAGGCGGTCACGACGCGCACGATGGCGGCCGCGGCCGTGATCGTCGCCGGGGTGGCCATCATCACCATCACGCGCGCGGACGTGATTCCGACGGTGCCGGAGGAGGGCATCGGCGACTGATCGGGCGGCCTCGCACCGCCGGGGCGTCCACGGATTACCGGGCGACGGTGCGCGGTGCATATTGCGCGGGTAGGCTCCCACCCATCAGGAGTGCCGATTGCACCGCTGCCCCACCTTCCCGCCCCCCCCAATCGCTCGTCTCGCGGCCGTCGCGGCCGCCCTGTTGCTCGTTGCGCCGCACGCCGGCGCGCAGGTCGATACCCGCTGGCCGCAGCATTCCATGGATCGTCCGCAGCCGCCGGTGGTGGATCCCGGCCCGTACGTGCGCGACGACTCGCGGCCCTCCGACGCCATCTCGCTGTTCGACGGACACGACCTCTCGCAGTGGCGGAGCGAGAAGGACGGCCCGGCTCCATGGATCGTGAAGGACGGCTACTTCGAGGTGAAGCCCGGGTCCGGGATGATCCACACGGCGCAGGGTTTCGGCGACGTGCAGTTGCACATCGAGTGGAGCGCGCCGACCCCGCCCACCGGCGAAGGCCAGGAACGCGGCAACAGCGGCGTATTCCTGCAGGGACTGTACGAGGTGCAGGTCCTCGACTCCTATCACAACGTCACCTACGCCGACGGCCACGCGGGCGCCGTATTCGGGCAGTATCCGCCGCGCGTGAATCCCACGCGTCCACCCGGACAGTGGAACGTGTACGACATCGTGTTCCGCCGGCCGCGGTTCGACGCCCACGGCACCGTGACGTCGCCGGCCCGCATCACCGTGTTCTTCAACGGCGTGCTGGTGCAGGACGACGTCCCCCTGACGGGCCCCACCGCATATCAGCACCGCCCCCCGTACACCGTGACGCCGGCCGAGCTGCCGCTCGGCCTGCAGGACCACAGCTATCCCGTTCGATTCCGCAACGTCTGGATTCGTAAACTCTCAGCGCAGGAGCGTTGAAGATGCAGGTGAAGAAAGCGCGCACACAGTACGACGTCTGCGTCGTCGGCTCGGGTGCCGGCGGCGGAATGGCCGCGTACATGCTCACCAAGGCCGGCGCCAACGTCGTGCTGCTCGAAGCGGGACAGATGTGGGATCCCGTGAAGGACGGCGCGATGTTGAAGTGGCCGTACGATTCGCCGCGCCGCGGCGCGTCCACCAAGGACCGTCCGTTCGGCGAATTCGACGGCTGCATCGGCGGGTGGGAGATCGACGGCGAGCCGTACACCCGGGCCAAAGGCACCGAGTTCTCGTGGTGGCGCGCCCGCATGCTCGGGGGGCGGACCAACCACTGGGGGCGCATCTCGCTGCGCTTCGGCCCCGACGACTTCCGCGGCAAGAGCATCGACGGGCTCGGCGACGACTGGCCCATCAGCTACGACGACGTCAAGCCGTACTACGACGAGGTGGACAAGCTGATCGGCGTGTTCGGAAGCAACGAGGGGCTGCGCAACGCCCCGGACGGCATCTTCATGCCGCCGCCGAAGATCCGGTGCAACGAGGTGCTGGTGAAGCAGGCCGCCGACAAACTCGACATCACCTGCATTCCGTCGCGGCTCTCGATCATCACCAAGCCCCTGAACAACCGGCCGCCCTGCCACTACTGCGGGCAGTGCAACCGCGGCTGCATGACGGCGTCGAACTTCTCGTCCACCAACGTGCTCTTCCCGCCGGCGCTGGCCACCGGCAAGCTGACCCTGATCGCGAACGCCATGGCGCGCGAGGTCACGGTGGACGCCCAGGGGCGGGCGACGGGCGTCTCGTACATCGACAAGCACACCCGCACCGACAAGCACGTGCGCGCCCGGGTGGTGGTGCTCGCCGCCAGCGCGCTCGAGACGGCGCGGCTGCTGCTCAACTCCAAGTCGGCCCACTTTCCCAACGGCCTCGCCAACGGCAGCGGCACCGTGGGCAAGTACATCACCGACACCACGGGGACCGACGTGGGCGGCTTCATTCCGCGCATGACGGACCAGGTGCCGCACAACCACGACGGCGTGGGCGGCGCGCACATCTACATGCCGTGGTGGCTGGACAACAAGAAACTCGACTTCCCCCGCGGCTACCACATCGAGGTGTGGGGCGGGCTGCACATGCCGTCGTACGGCTTCATGGGCGGCATCCAGCAGTATCCGCCGGGCGGCGGCTACGGGAAGTCGTTGAAGGCCGACTACCGCCGCTACTACGGCGCCACCGTCGGATTCTCCGGCCGCGGCGAGATGATCCCCAACGACGACACCTACTGCGAGATCGATCCCGACCGTCGTGGACCAGTACGGCATCCCCGTCCTGCGCTTCCACTGGAAGTGGTCGGACCACGAGTACAACCAGTCGAAGCACATGCAGGAAACCTTCCGCGCCATCATCGAACAGATGGGCGGCACCGTCAGCTCGCCGATGCCCACCCGCGAGGAGGGCTACGGCCTCGCGACGGGCGGCACGATCATCCACGAACTCGGCGGCTCCCGCATGGGCAGCGACCCCAACACGTCCGTGGTGAACGCGCACTGCCAGACCCACGAGGTGAAGAACCTGTTCGTCGCCGACGGCGGGCCCTTCGTCTCGCAGGCCGACAAGAATCCCACCTGGACCATTCTCGCGCTGGCCATGCGGACCAGCGACTACATCGCGCAGCAGCGCAAGCAGGGGGCGCTATGAGCACGCAGGACGAACGAGACGACCTCGCGGCGGTTCCCGGGGTCGACGAATCGCAGCCCACGGACCGGCAGCCGGGCAGCGGCGTCACCCGGCGGGAGGCGCTCGGCTACCTGGCGGCCCTCCCATTGGCGGGCGCCATCGAGTTCACCCCACCCGCCTTCCAGCGCGCCTTGCAGGCCGCGGAGCGCGTGCAGGCGGGCGAGGCACCGGCGGCGCCCAAGTTCTTCACGGCGCACGAATGGCGCACCGTACGGATGCTCGTGGATTACGTCATTCCGCGCGACGCGAAGTCGGGGAGCGCCACCGACGCCGGCGTCCCCGAGTTCATGGACTTCATCATGCGCGACAAGCCGAACAACCAGCTCTGGATGCGCGGCGGACTCGCCTGGCTCGACCTCGAATGCGAGCGGCGGTTCGGCACCACGTTCCTCGGTGCCAGCGGCGCACAGCGCAAGCAGGTGCTCGACGACATCGCGTATCCGGAGAAGGCGGCCGATGCCATGCGCCCCGGCGTGGCGTTCTTCAATCGGTTCCGCGACCTCACCTCGTCGGGGTTCTGGACGACGAAGATCGGTATCGCCGACCTGCAATACATGGGCAACCGGGTGATGCCATGGTGGCACGGCTGCCCCGACGCGGCCCTCACCAAGCTCGGCGTGAATTACGGCGAGGTCTACGACGCGAAGGGCAACTTCCGCACCAAGTAGCCGCCGCACCCGCTCACCCTCTCACCCTCGCACTCGTCATGGCTCAGCCAGCCCTTCGCATCGGATTCGTCGGAAGCGGGTTCAACGCCCGCTTCCACATGCAGGCCTTCACCGCGGTGCGCGACGCCGAAGTCCGGGGCGTATGGAGCCCCGACGCCAAGCGCGCCGGGAGCGGCGGCCGCGTACGCGCGATCGCTCGACATCGGCGAGGCGAAGCCGTACCGCTCGATCGCGCGCGATGGTGGCCGATCCCGAAATCGACGCCCTCTGGCTGTGCGGCCCCAACCACGCCCGCATCGAGAACGTCGAGGAGATCGTCGAGCACGATCGAGCGCGGGCGCGCGGAACGCTGCGGGGGCTCGCCTGCGAGAAGCCGCTGGCCCGCAACGTGGCCGAAGCGAAGCAGGTGCACGCGCTCGTGAAGCGCGTGCGGCTCAACACCGGATATCTGGAGAACCAGTTGTTCGCGCCGCAGGTGGAGCACGGGCGGCATCTGATCTGGGCCCGCGGCGCCGCGCTCACCGGGCGCCCGTATCTGGCCCGCGCCGCCGAGGAGCACAGCGGGCCGCACATGCCCTGGTTCTGGCAGGGCAAGCTGCAGGGCGGCGGCGTGCTCAACGACATGATGTGCCATTCGGTGGAAGTCGTCCGCCACCTGCTCACCCGCCCGGGCGAGCCGCGCAACTCGCTCCGGCCCGACGCGCGTCACCGGGCACATCGCGAGCCTCAAGTGGTCGCGCCCGGAATACGCGCGCAAGCTCAAGAAGATGATGGGCAACGCCGTCGACTATGCCCGCCATCCCGCCGAGGATTTCGCCAGCGTCGTCGTCGAGTTCCGCACGCGGGAGGGGCTCACGGTGATCGGCGAAGCCACCACGTCGTGGAGCTACGTCGGCGCCGGACTCCGGCTCTCGGCCGAACTCCTCGGCCCCGAATACTCGATGTCGTGGAACACGCTCGACAGCGGGCTCAAACTGTTCTTCAGCCGCGAGGTGAAGGGCAAGGTGGGCGAGGACCTCGTGGAGAAGCAGAACGCCGAGATGGGGCTCATGCCCGTGGTGGCCAACGAGGCCAACGCGTACGGCTACGAGGCCGAAGACCGGCACATGGTCCGCTGCTTCCGGCAGGGGAAGAAGCCGTCGCTCACCTTCGCCGACGGCGTGGAGACGGTGAAGATGCTGATGACGGCGTATCAGAGCGCCGAGCAGGGACGGACGCTCCCCTTCCCGGCGCGCGGGCTCGACAAGTTCGTGCCGAAGGTGGCGAAGGGGACGTGGAAGCCGTGAAACGGCGGAACTGAACACGGAAGGCGGTGAGCCGGCAGCTGACAGCTATGAGCCCACCGCCACTCCCCGTCGACGGCCCCGTGCCCCGTGCCCCGTGCCCCGTGCCCCGACGGCCGAACGGCGAGATCGTGGCATCTCATGGCGGCGCTTCGGCCGCGATCCGTCACGGCGTCGTTGCGGGAAGCTGACCGCTGGCTACTCGCCGCTCATGGCCTGCCGTTTGCCGTTCCCGCCGTTTCCCTGTGCCGATCCACCCAATACCCCCACGGCACGAACAACCAGAGTCCCAGCGCGCCGTAGGCGATGATCCGCGGATCGGGCGGCGGCGGGGCGGCGAGCCCGCTCAGTAGCATGGCCCCGAGCAGAACGAGCATCGCCCACAGCCCCCAGCTCCCGATGCGATCGCGTGCGCGCGTGGTGCGCACGTAGACCACGGCGCCGAGAACCAGCAATCCGAACTCGACGATCAGGGTGCCGGCGATCGAATTCCAGAGGCCCAGGCCGACCTTCACCGGTGATCCGGGCCAGAGCGGCAGATCCGGGCGGTGCACCACGAGGTCGAGCACCCAGTGACTCACCACGAGGGCACCGACCACCCACGCACCGCGCACGTACCGCCGGGCCGCGAAGTAGACCCCGCCGAGCACCAGCCCCCACACCACCAGCATCAGCAGGCTGTGCGAGTACGGGTACGAGACGAAATCGAGCGAGTTGGCCGCCATCAGGCCCGGCGCCACGCGAACGCGCTCCACGCCGAGGAGCAGCAGCGCCGGCCACAGCAGGTCGGCCCACTGCGCGGCGAGGATGAGAGTGCCCAACGAGGTACGCGGTGCCACGCGCTTGGCCGCCAGCGCGACCCCATAGTGTCCGAGTATCATCAGCCGATCCCCAACAACGCCGCTGCATTCCCTCCCATGATGGCCGCGCGCTCGGCGTCGGTGACGGGCAGGGCGCGCAGGCTCTCGATCATCTTCGGGATGCTCCCGATCTGGTGCGGGTAGTCGCTGCCCGCGAGCAGGTGGTCGGGGCCCGCGAAGGCGAGGGCCAGCTTCATCGCGTCGACGTTGAAATTCACGGTGTCGTAGTAGAACCGCCGCAGATAGTCGCTGGGCGGACGGTCGATGTTGACCCTGCATTCTTGAAACGCGAAGTAGCCGCGGTCAAGCCGTTCGGCCAGATACGGGATGGCGCCGCCCATGTGCGTCAGCACCCACCGGATGTTCGGGAAGCGCGCCGCCACGCCGCTGAACACGAGCTTGGCGGCCGCCAGCGTGGTGTCGAAGGTGAAGCCGAGGAGCGGCATCAACCAGTACTCGGTCATCGATTCCACGCCCACGGGATCGGTGGGGTGGATGTAGAGCACGGCGTTCAGCCGGTTCGCTTCCTCGTACAGGGGCCAGTAGCGCGCGTCGGCGAGGGCCGTGCCGTTCACGTTGCTGAACAGCATCGCGCCGGGCAGGTGCAGCTCGGTCATCGCGCGGCGCAATTCCGCCACCGATGCCGCCGGGTCGTTGAGCGGCAGGGTCGCCAGCGCCGTGAAGTGGGAGCCGCGCTCGGCGATCACGCGCGCGAAGGCGTCGTTCACCAGCCGCGCGAACTTCACCGCCGTCGCCGGCTGCTCCACGTGCGTGCCCGGCGTGGTGAGCGTGATCACCTGTTTGCTCACCCCTTCGGCGTCGAGCACCTGCTGCCGGTACGCGATGTCGCGATGGCCGCGCACCGCCACGTTGTAGTCGCCCGGATAGTGGATGCAGGGATTGCCGTCGGCGTCATCGGTCACCCGCACGGCGCTGTCGCCGCCGCGGAGGGCGTCGATGTACTCGGGCGGATAGAAGTGGTTGTGAAAGTCGATGATCATGGGCGTGACCAGCGCCTCGAGGCGCGGAAACCGCGTGCCGCGGGGATCAGGCGGCCGCTTCGGTTTGCGGAACCACACGCGGGCGGAAGATGATGGCGAAGATGATGCCGATGGCGAGCGCCCCCACGGAGGGGATGAGCCAGATGTTGTGCCAGTTGTGGACGGTGGGGGCGCACTGGCCTGCCGCGGCCGCGGCGGCGGTGCACGACAGGTTCACGGTGGCGTAGTGATTGGCCACGGTGCCCGACACGAACGCGCCGATGAAATAGCCGAGGCCGTTGGTGACGAAGTTGATGAATCCCTGGGCGGCGGCCCGGATCTTGGGGCCTGCCTTCTCGTCGGTGTAGATCTGCCCGGCCACGAAGAAGAAGTCATAGCACACCCCGTGGATCACGATTCCCAGATAGATGAGCCACATCCCCGACCCGGCATTCCCGTTGGCGAAGGCGAAGTAGCGCACCGCCCAGGCCAGCATGCCGCCCACCATGATGACCTTGATCCCGAATCGGCGGAGCAGGAAGGGCAGCATGAGCAGGAACACGACCTCGAACATCTGCCCGAAGGTCTGGATGAACGCGGGCTCCGGGGCGCCGATCTCGTTGAGGAATGGATTCGCGAACGTGTAATAGAATTGCAGCGGGATGCAGAGCAGGAACGACCCGAGCACGAACACCAGGAAGTCGGGATCCTTGAGCAGTTCGAGGGCATCGAGGCCCAGCGCATCGCGCACGCTGAACGGCGCCCCTGCCGCCTTGGGCGGGGTGTGCGGGAGCGTCACCGAGAAGGCGGCCATCACCAGCGACGCTCCGGCGGCCACCTGCATGGGCAGCGCCAGCGCGTCGGCGCGCAGTTCCCGGCCGATCAGCCAGCCGGCGGCGATCCACCCCACCGTTCCGAGTACGCGAATGAGAGGGAAGTCGTGCGCCGCGTCCTTCACGTGGTGAAAGGAGATGGAATTGGTCAGGGACAGCGTCGGCATGAAGCACAACGCGTACAGGATGAGCAGCGGGTAGAACGTGGAGAAGGCGGTCTGCCGGGAGACGATCCACATGACGATGGCTCCCGCGAAATGCAGGAGCGCCAGCAGTTTCTCCGTATCGAAGAAGCGATCCGCCACCATGCCGACGAAGAAGGGCGAGACGATGGCGGCGATGGCCGTGGCGCCGTAGGCCAGGCCAATTTGCGAATCGGTGAACTTGAGCGTCGTACCCAGGTAGGTGCCCATCGTGACGAACCAGGCCCCCCAGATGAAGTACTGGAGGAACATCATCACCGAGAGCTTCGTGCGGACGGTGTTCACGAGTTTTCGCCTCCGAATTGGCGGGAACCGGGACGGTGCGCGGAACGGGCGGGCGCGATTTACGCGACGATGGACGGCCGCGTAAATTACGGCCCGGGTGCATTTTCGCCACCAGAACCTTGCGCGAAACTGTTCAGGAGGGAAGTGTTAGGCCGTGTCCGCAACCCCAATGTCGAACCCGACCATTTCCGACGACGTGCTGGTTGAGGCGTGCGTCGACACCGTGGAGTCCGCGCGCGCGGCGGAGGCCGGCGGCGCCGGCCGTATCGAGCTGTGCGACAACCTCTACGAGGGGGGCACGACACCGAGCCCGGGGCTGATCGCGGTGGTCAGGGAGCGCGTGAACATCCCCATCCACGTACTCGTGCGCCCACGGGGCGGCGACTTCATGTATGACGAGGACGAGGTGCGGGTGATGCTCGGCGACATCGCCTTCGCCAAGGAAGTGGGGGTGAGCGGGGTCGTGCTCGGCGCGCTGTTCGCCAACGGCGCCGTGGACGACCGCAGCACACGCCTGCTCGTGGAGGCGGCGCGGCCGCTCTCGGTCACGTTCCACCGCGCGTTCGACCTGGTGCGCGACCCGTTCGAGGCGCTGGACACGCTGATGGCGCTCGGCGTGGACCGCGTGCTGACCTCGGGCGGCGCCGCCACGGCCATAGAAGGACTGGAAACCCTGGCCGCCCTGGCCTGGCGCTCGGAAGGACGTGGGACGATCATCGCGGCCGGCGGGATCACCGAGCACACGGTGGGCCGCGTCATCAACGAGGCCGGCGTGAGCGAGGTCCACGTGCGCGCCAGCAAGCGCCGCGACAGCGAGATGACCTTCCGCCGCGAGAACGTCACCCTCGGCCGGGCCTACGTGCCCGACGAGTACGCGCGGGTGGTCACGACCGCCGACCTGCTCAAGCGGATCGTGGACGCGTCGATCGAAGCGCACACCCCGGACGAGACGCTCGAGCCCAGCGTCGACTGAGCCGGCCCCGGCCGCGACGCGTCAGAAGGTCAGCGCGTTCAGATACTTGAAACTCGCGCGGGCCGACGCGAAGGGGTCGGGCGGGTTGTCGTGCTCCACGAAGCAGTGCTGGAGTCCCGCCCGCTTGAACGCCGCCAGGATCTTCGGGAAGTCGATCGTGCCGGCCCCCACATCGGCCATCCGGCCGTCGGCCGTGCGATCCTTGGCGTGGACCATCGGGAAGCGCCCGGGATACTTCGCCAGATAGGCCAGCGGGTCGCGCCCGCCGGTCACCATCCAGTAGATGTCGATCTCGAACACCACGAGCGACGGATCGCATTCGGCGAGCAGCAGGTCGTAGGGCACCTGGCCGTCCACCGGCTTGAATTCCTCGGCGTGGTTGTGGAAGCCGAACTGCAGCCCCGCCTTCCTGGCCGCCGCGCCGGCGGCGTTGAAGCGCGCCGCAATCCGCTTCATGCCGTCGGGCGAGAGATCCCGGCTGGGGAACGACGGACAGATGATGTACGACTGCCCGAGCGTGAGGGCGTCGTCGAGCATCGCCGGCCAGGCGCTCATGTCGTCGGGCAGTCCGACGTGCGAGGACGGCGCCACGAGGCCGTGCCGGTCGAGCATCTTGCGTACGTCGGCCGCCGAGTGGTTGAACAACCCGGCGAATTCCACCTCGCGATAGCCGATGCCGGCGATGGTCGCGAGCGTGGAGTCGACGTCCTTCGCCATCTCGCGGCGTACCGTGTAGAGCTGGATGCCGATGGGCCCGAGGCTGCCTGCCGGCGCGGCCGCCCCACTCGCCGGCGGCGAGCCGCGGCAACAGCGCGCCGCCGGCGACGGCGCCCAGCGTGGTGCGGAGAAAATCGCGTCGTTGCATGAGTCCCCTACCCCTTCTTTCCGGTGAGCCAGCCGTTGCGGATCTTCAGCTGTTCGGCCGTGGCGCCGGGCACCGGCGCGATGGTCCACTGCGCGCCCTGGCGGTCGAGACGCAGTCCGGCGCCGGCCAGCACCCGGTCGAAGTCCACGTCGTCGGTGCCGCCGACATGGCGCTCGAACCAGTCGTGCATGTTCATGCCGGCGGCCGCGCTCACCGCCTGCTCCACGTCGTTCTCGGTGTAGCCGCGGCCCTGGAGGTAGTACGAGGCGTTCGGCTGGTACCACGACCGTTTCCGCAGGTTGTCGAACGCGTCGCCGAGCGCCTTCGTGTTGTGCGAGCGCTCGCGGATGAGCAGATCGAGGTAGAGCGCGCGCCCGGCGCCGGCGTAGTAGTACGAGAAGAAGATGTCGTTGCGGTTCACCGGCTGGGCCGATGCGGCCTGATCCCAGAACGGCGCTTCGAACGACGCCATGCGCGGCGACACTTCCTTCCGGCCCGGCGCCGTGAGGTTCATCTGCACGATGCGCGCCGCGGCGGTGAGCATCTCCGCCTCATCGGTGATGCCGGCGCGGTGCAGCGCCATCATGCCGTAGTACTGGGTCCACCCTTCGGCCACCCAGAGGCTCGGCTCGTAGCGCTCCTTCGTGTAGTCGAAGGGTCCGAGCAGCATCGGGCGCACGCGCTTCACGTTCCAGACGTGGAAGTACTCGTGCGCGGCGGTGCGGACGCCGGCGAGCACCGGGGCGTCGCTCTGCCAGGGGTTGCGGTCGGCGATCTGGGTGGAGAACAGGTGCTCCATGCCGTCGCCGCCCGGGAATCCGATGTGGAAGAGGAAGGTGTACATCTTGAGGGGTGGCGGTCCGAACACCGAATTCTCGTACGTGACGATCTTCCGGACGTCACCCACGAACCGCGCCCGCTCCTGGGGCGTGGTGGGCCCGTTGTGGTGGACCATGGTGCGGTAGAGCACGCCGTCCACTCTGAAACTGTCGACCATGAAGTGCGGCGCCACCTCGGTGGGCGTGTCCACCAGCCGGTCGTAGTTCTCGAACCGGTAGTCCACCTGGTCGTTGGTCGTCGCGTCGCCGTTGATGATGTGCCACCCCGGGGGCAGCACGACGTGCAGGGATACCGGATCGGGCTTGTGCCGCTCCACGTACATGAAGAGCGACGGGCCGTTCCAGGTGGCGTGGATCGTGTCGAGTACGCTGAACGTGCCCGACATCGGCGCGTCGGCGTACGCCAGATAGGTCACGCGAACGGCCGTCCGGCCCCGCGTGTGGATCCGCCAGCGCGACCCATCGGTGCGGTCCCATGTCACGGGCTGCCCGCCGGGAGTGGTGACCGCGAACCGCTGGACGTTCTTGGCGAAGAACATCGGCGCGTACCGGCCCGGTGACCACACCGGCATCTGGAGAATCAGCGAATCGCCGGTGAGCCGGCCGACGTCGATCTGCAGGTGATACAGATGCGACGCCGGATCGGGCATCGAGATCTGGTAGGCGATGGAATAGGCCGGCTGCTGGGCGGCCGCGGCTCGCGGAAGAACGGTTGCCGCCAGGAGGGCGGCCCCGGTGGCCGCCGTACGGGCGATGCGGGGTACGTGCACGATGGGTCCTCGTGATGGAATGCGCCAAGCATGCCGCTCCGCACGCCGGCGGTCAATCGGGGGTCAGATCGGCGGCGGGGGCCGGCCGCGCGGATCGGCCTTGCGTCGCACCACGCGCACGGCGAGCAGCCCGCGGTCGGCGCGGTCGATCATCCGCATGAGCGGTTCGTTCGACTGTCGCGCCGCCCACCCCAGGGAGAACGGTACCGGCGCCGAATGCTCGCCCGACTCGCGCAGCCGGTCGGCGATCGCCTCCGCCTGCCCCACGTCGGCGTCCACGAGGATCACCACGAATTCGTCGCCGCCCACGCGCACCACGGCCTCCTCGGCGCGCACGTGCCGCATCAGGAAGCGCGCCATGCGCATGAGAATACGGTCGCCCGCCTGATGTCCGAACTCGTCGTTGTACTGCTTGAAGTGATCGATGTCGATGAACAGACACGCCCACTTGCCCGCCGGATCCTGCCGGAACTGCTCGTCGAGCCGGTCGAGATATCGCCGGTTGAGCGCACCGGTGAGCGCATCGTGCGTGGACAGCTCGACGAGTTCCGCTTCGAGCTGCTTACGCGGCGTGATGTCCACCAGGACGCCGTGGTAGAAGACCTCGTCCGATTCGGGATTGCGCACCACGTAGCTCGTGTCCAGCACCGTGCGCACCTGTCCGTCGGGCCGGCGCAACTCGAGTTCGAAGTTGCGGACCATGCCGTCGCGGGCCAGCAATTCGCGCTGCGCGTCGCGCTGCGTCGGGTCCACCAGCAGGTCGCGTGCGCTGTACGGCTCCAGTTCGGCCACCGACTCGACGCCCAACATCGCGAGGAAGGCGGGGTTCGCGTCGAGAATCCGCCCGTCCAGCGACGTGATGTACAATCCCTCGTCGAGGTTGCGGACGAACTGCCGGAGCACTTCGGGATTGGAGAGCGAGCGATAGGGCATGCGAGATAACATCCTCCAACGGCGCTTGGCGCGCCATATCGGCGATTCTTCGGGCACCGTGACCGCTATCACATGTCACCGCAGTAGCTCTGGCGCGTCATTCAACCTGACGCGAGGTTACGTAGTTCCTGCATCCATACCGACACTGGAAATCATTGCCATGTTCACCAAACGTCCGCCCGAGCCGCCCAATCCGCTTCCCACGGGATACTCGGTGTTCGACACCCAGATGATCGTCGAGGGCGATGTGGAAACCGACGGGACGCTCCGCGTGGATGGGAGTATGCGCGGCAACGTGCGCCGGGCAGATGTCGTCGTCGTCGCCACGGGGGCCTCGATCACGGGCAACGTGTCGGCGCGCGAAGTCATCATCGGCGGAACCATCAACGGCAACGTGACGGCCGTGGAGCGCATCGAACTGCAGGAGTCCGGCACCGTCGCGGGTGACATCGAGGCGGCGGCGGTGAATATTCAGGAAGGGGGCAAGGTGGACGGACGGATGTCGATTCATCCCGTCTCGTCGAGCCAGCGAAGCGCCGAGAGCAACGCGCCCCGCGCCACTCCGCAGGTCAGCGCCGCCTTTGGCGGTGAGGTCGCCTGAGGCGATTCCCAATGCCAAAATCAGGGAAGGACACGCACCGTCGCCGTTGGACGGTCCTGATCGTTCCACCACACCCTACCGCGAAGACCCGGATGTTCCGGATTCACGGCCACCAGGTGCGCGCGGTGGTAGGCGCGGCGCTGGTCGCGTTCGTGGCATACACCGGCTGGTCGCTGCTCGAAGCAATGCAGGTGAACGCCAGCGCGTCGCAGCTCGCGGAAGTGCACCGGCTGGTCCTGTCGCTCAACGACAGCCTCCTGGCGGCCCAGCAGCGCGCCGATTCGGCGCTGCAGCTGGCGGCCGTCACGGCCAACGTCGCGCGCGGGCCGACGCTGATCACGCGCAAGGCCCGGTTCGCGAACCCCGCCGGCGTGAGCACGGCGGCCGTCGGCGTGCTGCTGCCGGTAAAGGGCATCATCACCAGCGCCTTCGCGCAATCGCGCTGGGAGCCGATCCTGCACCTGTTCCGCCCGCACGAGGGCGTGGACATCTCGGCACCCGAGGGCACGAAGATCCGCGCGCCGGCTGACGGCCGTGTGAGCTTCGTGGGACACAAGCTGGGCTACGGGTTGGTGGTGGAACTCAACCACGGCGGCGGCGTGAGCACGCTCTACGCGCACTGCCAGTCGATCCTCGTTCACGTGGGCGACTACGTGGCCGTGGGCGGCGCCATCGCGACGGTCGGCTCCACCGGCCTGTCCACCGCCCCGCACGTGCACTTCGAGGTGATCGTGAACGGGCGGCACATGGATCCGCTCAAGTACCTGATCGAGCCCCCGGAACCCGTCACGGCGCCCGTGGCCACCTTCGCCGCCGGCGATCACGATCAGCAGTAGCCGGCCCCACCGCCGGTTCACGGGCTAAGAATCCGCTAAGCCCGGGGCCGTCGCTCCCTCCCTGCCCCCGCTGCCGCCGATATTTCCGGCGTCGGCAGAACGCGCCGCACCCGAGATGCTCGGGCCGGCTGCGTTCGCCAAGCATGCGGGCGCGCGGCCGCGCGCCACGGAGGCAAGATGGAAGGATTCGGCATCGAAAAGCTGGCGATGATTCTGCTCATCGTGATGGTGCTTTTCGGCGGTAAGCGCATTCCCGAGATCGGAGCGTCGTTGGGCAAGGGCATCCGCGAGTTCAAGCGCGGTATCAATGACATCGGGAGATCCGTCGATGACGACGATCTGCCGCGTACGCATCCCGCCGCGTCGCTCCCCGCGAGCACGATGGCGGAGTCGGTGGTGTACGATCCCGATCCCGACCGCGGCGCGCCCAAGCGCCTGATCGAGAGCTGAGGCTCCACCAGCGGCCGGCGACGCTACCGGCCGCCGGGCACGATCCCGTCGGGCCCGAACCTGGCGCGCACCTGATCCACGGCGCGCGCCACCGCGCGGTCACGGTCGGTTTCCACGATCGGGTCGCGCTCGCGCTCGAACAGCGCCAGCTGATCGGCCGCTTCGTCTTCGGCCAGCGAGGTCAGCGCCACACCCAGCAACCGCGCCGGCACCGAGCGCCCTGACCGCAGGCGCGTGAGGAGTTGGCGGGCGATCGCGAGAATCACCCGGTCGCTCATGACCCCCTCCTCCACCGTCCGGCTGGCCGACCGCGTGCGGAAGTCGTGATCGCGGATCCGCACCGTCACGGTGCGCGCGGCCAGCCCCTCGGCGCGGAGGTCCGACGCCGCCCGCGTGACCAGCGCCAACAGCTCGCGCCGCAGCGCGGCGTCGTCGGCGATGTCCTGCGGAAAGGTCTCGTCGCGGCTGATGCTCTTGGTCTCGAGCCGCGGCGCCACGGCGCGCGCGTCTACCCCGCGCACGCGATCGTACAGCCAGGCGGCCTCGCGGGCGCCGATCCAGCGGGTGAGGGTGGCCACGTCGTACTGCAGCACATCGGGCACCGTCCGCATGCCGAGCTTGGCGAGTCGCTCCTGGAAGCGGGGCCCGATCATCGGGATGTCGGCCAGGGCAACGTCCCGGAGAAATTCGGCCTCGGCACCCGGCGGCACCACGTGCACGCCCGTGGCGTCGGTTCCGGGCTTCGGCTTGGCGCGCTCGACGGCCAGCTTGGCCACGAGCTTGGACGTGCCCCCGCCGAACGAGACGCCGAGCCCGGTCTCCCGGCCGATCATGTCGCGGATGCGGTATGCCGTCTCGGCCAGCGGTTCGTACCGGTAGAGCGATTCGGTGCCGGCCAGATCGAGGTACCACTCATCGATGCTCGCCCCCTCGACCACCGGCGCGAACCGTTCGAGCACCTGACGGATCTCCCCACTCTTTTGCTGGCAGGCCTTCCGTGGCACGGGCACGCACGCGGCCTGGGGGCAGAGCCGCAGGGCGCGGGCGATCGGCATGGCCGAGCGCACGCCGTACGCCCGCGTCTCGTAGGAGGCGGAACACACCACGCCGCGGCTCTGCCGTGTGCCGCCGACGATGAGCAGCGGTTCCCGTCCCGCGCCCTCCGGGTCCACGAGCCGCGCCACGGCCACGAAGAACGCATCGGCATCGGCCAGCAGAATGCGGCGCGGCGGCGCGCTCACCCCACGTACACGTAGCTGAGCCCGCGTTCCTGCGCCCGGTTCACGGCGATCACCCCCGCCACCACCTCCACGGCGCCGGGCACCAGGTGGGCGCGGAAGTCGGCCAGCACGGTCGCCGCCTCGGCGCCGGCGGCCTTGGCCGCCTGACCGGCGAAGAACGCCATCGCCATGCCGCACACCGTGAACACGGCACCACGCGAATGCAGCGCCGCCAGGCTGCCGCTCGACTTCCGGGTATCGTCCGCCGAGCCGGCGACGGTGTTGCGGGCGGCCGGCTTGCCGCCGTTCGGATCGGCGTGGTCCAGCAGCGCTCCCAGCCCGTACTTGCTCCACATCGCGTCGTCGAGTCCCATGGCGAACGCTGCGTGGCGGAACGACACCACGACGTTCACCTCGGAGTCGGCGAGCCCGTAGCCGTCGTTGTTGGCGTTCAGAAAGTTGCGGGCGAACGCCGTGCCGTCGGAGGCCTTCTCGGGCGACAGCACGTCATAGATCTGGCGGTGCTTGCCGGTGAGCGCGTCGAGCCAGTGGTCGGGGTCTTCGGACGGCAGCCGGAAGGCACGTTCGGCACGCGCCGTGCTGGGCAGGCCGGCGGCGGCGAGCGCGGCGGCGCCGGCCGCGAGGCGGCCCAGGAATCCGCGGCGTGGGAGGGCGGAAGACGGGGTCATGGCACAACCTCCGAAGCGGTGGGGGGATCGGCAGCGGGACTGGCCGTCACGTGCCGGGTGTTGCCGACGCGTGCCACGCGGACGGCGTGGGCGCGCACGGTGGCGTGCGCCGAATCGGCGCGGTCGAGCGGGGTCACGCTCAGAACCACGCCGGAGTCGGCGGCGGTCACCACCACCGACCCGAGCCCCTTGTTGACCACGAGATCGGCGGGCGTGGCCAGGAGCAACGAACTATCGGGTTCCATGGCCACGATGCGCGAACGGATCCCCAGTTGCAGCGTGCCCGCAACGTGGACGGTGAAGTGCGCCTGGGCCGTATCGTTCCGCGCGCTGGCCACGTGGACGCCGAATTCGCCAGGCGGCTTGGGCGGCGCGGGGCGGCATGCGGCCAGGAGCACGAGCACGAGCGCGAGCACGCCGTAGCGGGGATGGAGGTGGTATCGCATTGCCCCAAGATGGCGGGCCGGGCCGCCCGGGGCCACTGGCCGGCTGCGCCGTCCACCGGCGCTGCATACATCGCGGTTCACCTTCCCGCTTTCGAATTCGGCGGCAAGGGGGTCCGCAATCGGGCCGGTTCTCCGTATATCGGCCCATCCCCAAGCACCTCCAAGCGACCACCCATGCCACCTCGCAAATCGTCGTCTCGATCCCGGCGGAACCCGGCCAAACGCGCCGGCGCCGCCCCCGTGGCCCACGGCTCGCGTCCGGAGCAGGTCTACACCCGCCTTCGGGATCTCATCGTCCAGGGCCTCGTGGCGCCGGGCAGCCGCATCGTCGAGACCGAGATCGCCAGCCGCCTCGGCGTGAGCCGAACCCCCGTGCGGGAGGCCCTCCAGCGGCTCCAGCAGGAAGGCTACGTCATGGGGGCTCCAGGGGCGCAGCAGTCGCGCCTCACCGTGGCCCCGCTGACCCGGGACGACGTGCACGAGCTCCTCGACATCGTGGGATCCCTGGAGGGCCTGGGCGCCCGCCGGGCGGCCGAACTCCAGCCGGAACTCCGGAAGCCGCTGGTCAAGGACCTCCGGGCGCTGAACGTGGAATTCTTCAAAGCCGGGAAGACCAGCCCGGTCGACCACAGCCGTTTATATGACGCCGATGAACGTTTTCACCGGCGCGTGGTAGA
The DNA here is from genome assembly GCA_963822945.1 of uncultured Gemmatimonadaceae bacterium. GTDB lineage: Bacteria > Gemmatimonadota > Gemmatimonadetes > Gemmatimonadales > Gemmatimonadaceae > JAGWRI01. Next base: position 74,144 of record CAWGJO010000039.1, read on the forward strand.
AGCAGGGGAAGGTCCGCGGTTGATAGCCCTCCACGATGCCGTGAAGCCGCAGGCAGAACGATACATCCGGATGTACATCAGCATGCTGACCGGCGACATCCGGTCGTCGGTTGAGGAGCACGACGCGATCACCACCGCGATCGAGGAAGGACGATCCGACGCCGCGCAGCATGCGGTGGAGACCAACTGGCGGCATGCGGCCGACCGGCTGGCCAAGGTCATCGAAACCGTTGGAGAGCGTGGAAGCTGGTAACCCCAAATCACCCCATAGGGGGGCCGTACGCGTGAAAAAATTCGCCCTGTTGTTGTTGCTCGTTCCGGTGCTCTTCGCCTGTGACACCAAGGCCAAGCAGCAGCTGGTGGAGTTGGCCAAGGCCGACTCGCTTCGTCAGGACTCCCTGCTCAACGTGAAGAACCAGCTGCTGAACGACATGCTGGTCTCCACGCAGTTCATCAACGACATCAATGCCGAGATCGCCAAGGCGCGCAGCCTGCCCAAGGCCACCCGGCAGACGGCGCTCGCCACGCCGGCCGAGGCCGCCAAGATCAAGGAGGACCGGCAGGATGTCCTGAGCAAGATCCAGATGGTCGTCCAGCGGCTCGACGCAACGGACGCGCGTCTGGGCCGGCTCCGCCGCGAATCGGCGTCGCTCGCCAAGCACGATTCCACGCTGACCGGCAGATCGCGCAGTACGAGCAGACGATCGCCGACTTCCGCACCACCGTCGAGAACCAGAAGAAGCTGTTCCAGGCGATCGTCGATTCGCAGAACCTGCAGATCGCGTCGCTCAAGGGGCAGGTGGATACGCTCAACACCGCCAAGGCCGCGCTCGCCGACACCGTGGGCCAGCTCACCGTGCAGAACAACACGGCCTATTACATCGCCGGCACGCGCGACGACCTGGTGAAGGACGGCGTCCTGGTCGAGGAGGGGCACCGGCAGTTCTGGCTCGTCGGCAGCCGCCGCGTCGAGCCCGCCCGTTCGCTCGACACCACGGCGTTCACGCGCATCGACATCACGAAGGACACGGCGATCGCGCTTCCGGACGGCGAGTACACGATCTTCTCCCGTCAGGATCCGCAGTACACGCAGCCGTTCACCGTGAAGGACGGCAAGATCGTGGGCGGGCTGTACATCACCCAGCCCCGCGCGTTCTGGGAGCCCTCCAGGTTCCTGATCCTGATCAAGCACTAGTCCACAGGACAGCTCGCGGAACGGAACGGCCCATCAGGCGATGCCTGGTGGGCCGTTTTCCGTTGCCGGGGATCCCTTCGGATCTTCCCTCGCTACCAGACCGCCTTCTCCGAGCCCAACTCCTCCGACAGCTTGAGATAGCTCTCGTAGCGCGCCACGCTCACCTCGCCCCGTTCCACCGCCGCGCGGACCTCGCAGTCGGGCTCCGTGCCGTGCCGGCAGTCGGCAAACCGGCACTGTTCGCGGTGGGCACGAATCTCCGGAAAGCACAGGTCGAGCCGCGCCACCGGCAGTTCCCACATCCCCACCTCGCGCAGCCCCGGCGTATCGACCACGAAGCTGCCGGGCTCGCCGGGCAGCGCGTGGAGCGAGGCCCCCACGGTGGTATGGCGGCCCTTGTTCACCGATTCGCTGATCTCTCCGACGCGCAGATCCAGCCCCGGGAACAGCGCGTTGATGATGGACGACTTGCCCGTGCCGCTGGGACCGGCGAGCACCGACGTGCGCCCCTCCAGGGCCCGGCGCAGTTCGTCGAGACCCTCGCCGTGTTTGGCGCTGGTGAAGTGCACCGGATACCCGGCCCGTTCGTAGTCGGCGAATTTGGCGTGCGCCGCCTCGGGCCCCGCCACGTCGATCTTGTTCACCACGATGCGCGCCGGCAGGTCGTTGGCCTCGGCGATCACGAGGAAGCGGTCGAGCATGTGGAGGTGCGGATCGGGACGCGCCGCGGCGAAGACGGCCACCACCTGATCCACGTTCGCGGCGAGCACCCGCTCGCCGTACGCGCCGCCGGGCGCGCGCCGGGCGAGCCGCGACCGCCGGGGCAATATCTCGGCGATGGCCAGGGCGTGTCCGCGTTCGTCTCGCTCCAGCCGCACCCGGTCGCCCACGGCGAGTTTGACGCGGTCGCGGGCCGCGGCGATGGTGTCGCGGCGGATGCCGCCGCCCGCCCGCCGGCCCGTGTCCGATTTCTTGAGGCGTCCGCGCAGCGAGGCCTCGTGCACCGTGCCGTCGTCGGCCCGCACGTGCCAGACGCCGCCGGTTCCCTGCGTCACGACCCCGACGATCTCCCCGGCCCCGGTCACGGGCCTCCGGCGTCGTCGGCGCGCATGGCGTCCCACCAGCGCCGCGACGGGCGGCCGCCCGCGCGCTCGGCGATCAGCGCGTCGAGCACGCGCCGGACCTCGGCCAGCGGCATTCCGCCCACGGCGGCCCGCGCCGCGGGCTCCGAGTGCGCACGCGCGAGAAAGTCCGACTCCAGGTGTCCCTGCGGGCTGGCCGCGCCCACGCGGGCCCACTGGACGAACAACAGGTAGGCGCCCACCGGCGCCTCGCGGTCGCCCGTCTCGTCGGTGAGGATCTCCACGCTGTACGAGAATCCGTCCGCCCCCTCGAACGCCGCGGGGCGGTCGTGCACCGCCATGTACCCGCCGAGGGTGTTGGCGTCACCCCTGGAATGATCGGCGGGGAGGAACTGCCCGGGCATGATCAGCGGCGGCCGCCCACCATCTCGCGCAGCACGTTGCCGGTGATGAACGCCACGTTCGCCGGCCGCTCGGCCAGGCGCCGCATGAGATAGGGGTACCACTGCGTGCCGAACGGCA
>CAWGJO010000040.1:0-7659 GCA_963822945.1 uncultured Gemmatimonadaceae bacterium
CCGGTGCAATTGTGCGAGGCCGCCCGAGCGGCGATGCCCGCGGCCGAAACTTCGGGGCGCGCCCTACGGGCGAGTGCGGCATCCGCCGACAGGCCCGGCGTTGCGTTCGGGGTACCCTTCCGTTCGGCAGTGCGAACGGAGGCCGGGCTGCCGCCTCGGCTTCCATTCGGATTCCCGTGCGGCACGGACGAGGAGAGGATCATGATCAATCGCAAATCGCTGGCCCTTGGCATCGCATCGGCCCTGCTGGTCGTCGCGAGCGCGGGCGTTGCGGGGGCTCAGAAGGCCGGTGAGCAACAGCAGCAACAACAGCAAGAGCTGCAGCAGCAGCGCATCCAGGAGCAGCAGCTCGCGCAAATGCAGAACATGGTCCAGCGGATGACCCAGCTGCAGACGCGGGCGCACGAGATGACGCAGAACATGGAGCAGCAGGTGCAGCAGCAGAAGACGCAGCAGACGGAGCAGCAGCGCCTGATGCTGCAGACCTGCCAGGCGGCCGACCAGGCTGCTGCACAGCTCAAGACGCTCGCCGAGCGTGCGCGAGACATGCAGCAGGACCGCGAGATGCTCCGTGACCGCGATCAACAGCGCGACATGGATCAGCTCCGCCTCCATCTGCACGCGGTGGCCGACCAGCTCGAGGCGAGCATTCGTACGATGGAACAGATGCAGAAGCGCATCAGCGCTCCGCCCGCGCCGTAGGGCGCCGTTCGCCGGGGGCAACCCTCGGCGCGCAATGCGAGACGCCGTCACGAGCCGTCGCGGGAACGCCCGCGGCGGCTCACGTGCGTCGGGAGGTCGGTTCGTCGGATGTCCGGCGAGCGCCTGACGCCCCTGTCCTCCATGTTGCCCGCCGTGCCCGCGCAAGTGGTGAGTTCTAGAGACTCGGTAGGCCCGCCGGGCAGCGAGGCGTCCTCACGGTGCCCGACGCCGATCGCGGATCGTACCCGACTCAGCGTGTTCCCAGTCCGTCGTACCCTCCATCATCGCGCTGCCGGCTACAGGGCACGGCGGCGCGGTGGTGGGTCGCGGCCTGCGGGCAGGGCCGGCGACCTGAACACATGGGTGGGTTGAAGGGAGCAGCGGATCACGCTCGCTCCGACACGGCGAAAGCCTCCGACGAAGGAGGGGACATGAAAAGGATGCAGAGCGCGCGTCTGGCGGGGAGCCTGGCAGTGTTGGCCGGAGCCATGATGCTGGGCAGCTGTAACGGCGACAAGGTGGTGGAGCCCAAGACGCAGGTTGTCGTGGCACGCCTCTCGGTGGTTCCGGCGCTCGACACCCTCAACATCGGGCAGAGCCTGCAGCTGGCGGGCACGGCGTACGACGTGGACAGCGTCGTGTTGCCGACCGTCGCGCTGACGTGGTTGAGCCAGAATCCCGCGGTGGCGACCGTCGACGGCGGCGGGCTCGTGACGGCGGTGGCCGAAGGCACGGCCGTACTGACGGCGTCGTACGGTGGCCAGGCCACCACCTCGACGATCACCGTCTATCAGGTCCCGGCAGCCGTGATCGTCGATCCGCCGGCCAGCGACATCCGTGTGGGCGACAAGATCACGCTGCTCGCCCTGCCGAAGGCTGCCGACGGTACGACGATCGGCGGTCAGCTCACCTACACGTCGAGCGACACGACCATCGCAACGGTCAGCCCCCTCGGTCAGGTGACTGCCGTGGGTGAGGGGAGCGTGACGATCACCGCGTCGAGCGGCGGCAAGACGGCCAGCGCGCAACTCAGCGTGCACGGGCAGGCGCCGGCCGCGGATGAGGGCCTGGGCAACAACCTCTCGGTGCCGGTCGTGTTCGCCGAAGGACTCGGACTCACCGGCCTTCCCGTGAGCGACGCCGGGGCGCGGGTCTATTGGAGCACCGGTATGCGGCCGACCGCCGACGAGGGCGTGACCGTCAAGAGCCTGCCGTTCTTCTACGTGGCCAACCAGCCCAATTCGGGCGGCTACTATCTCCAGAACACGGGCAACATCTGGCAGGCGGAGTGGCTGGACGGCAGCACGTTGGGTATGCAGCACGCCGAAGCGCAGTGGGGCGACAACCTCACCCATCATACCTGGCAGACGGGCATGCCGATCCGCGTGGAGGTCTCCCTCAACGACCTCTCCAGCGGCGCGCTCACCGGCTACAACATGACGGCGCTCTCGGGGTCCGGCCGCACCGAACTTCAGGGAACCGACGGCACCACGAGCGCCATGACGCCCACGATCTTCACCGTGGTGCCGCGCCTCGTCGTGCAGAAGCTGAGCGGTGAGAACGGCACGGTGGTGCAGACGCTCGTCGACAAGCCGGTGGCGGCGGGGCTGGGGGCCGAGGAGAGCCCGGGCTTCTTCGGTGCCGAGGTGAACGTGGCCGGCCGGGTCATTTATGGATACAGCCTGAACATCGGCACTCTCACCATGGATCCGGGCGTGCCCGCGTCCGGCTGGTGGCGCATCGCCTTCGTACTCGACAACGGTGCGACGGTGGGCGGAAGATCGGCCGTCCGCAACGTGACCATCGATCGGGTACTGGCCACCGAGACCTCGGGCACCGAGAGCGAGGCGCTGATGTATCAACCGCAGGCCGCGCCCAACGGGCAGTCGACGTGGGTGGATATCAAGGTGGATTCGTCGACCAACGGCGGTGGTGGCAGCGGGGGCGGGGCCGAGACCGAAGTGGGTAACAATCTCTCGATCCCGGTCACCTTCGCCGAGGGTATCGGGCTCACCGGGCTTCCGGTGAGTCAGGATCCGGGGCTCCGGCCGGCGAGCACGGAAGGCATCACGGTCGGCGACCGGCCCTTCTTCTTCTCCGGAAACTCGTCCGACTGCGGGATTGGCGGGACACCCTTCTTCTGTCAGCAAGGCCGAAACGTGTGGCAAGCCCAGTGGTACGATGCGAGCGGGCAGCCGACGCGCGAGGCGGAAGTGGCGTGGGGGGACAACCTGCTCAGCAACACCTTCAATACGCACATGAACGTGCATGTGGAGATCACGCTCACCGACCTCACCACGCCGCCGATGCAGGGGTTCAACATGGCCGTGATCTCGGGTTCGGGCTCCACGGAGATGCAGGGCACCGACGGCACGAAGGGAAGCTTCTCACCCAACGTGTTCACTCGCGGGGCGCGGCTCACCGTGCAGCTGCTGGACAGCGCGACCCGCGTGCCTGTGTACACGCTGCTCGATCAGGGCGTGTGGGAGGCGGGCGATGGATCGGGCCGGTTCGTGCCCGAAGTGTCGATGGGCGGGCAGGTCGTGTACAGCTACAACCTGCTCATCCAGAACCTCACGCTCTCGAACCCGAACCTGCACAAGTACGGGTGGTGGCGCTTCATCTTCACGCTCGACCACTCGGCACCCGTGTCGCCGAATGTCCGCATGACGCGGCTGGCGGTGGGCGGTGACGAGGGGGGCGGCAGCGACGATGGTGCCGGTGCCGGTGGCAGTAGCAGTGGCACGGGAGGAATTCCCTCGAGGAACGTCCCGTCGCTCACGCAGAGCGGGATGGTGACGTGGATCGACGTCTACGTCGCCAAGGGCAGTGGAGGGGGAGGCGGCGGGGGTGGGGGTGGGGGTGGGGGCGGGCACACGCCGTAGCAGTGACCGAAGGCCGGCGGGTGGCTCGATCATCGGGCCGCCCGCCGTGCCGCAGTTCGTGGAGCAATGGCCCGGCCCCGAGGCGCGGGCGAAATGAGGGAACGATCATGACACGCCATATACGCACGAGGGCCCTTGCATCTCTCGGCCTGGTGTTCGCGGCCATGTTGGTGCCGGCGCCGGGCCTTCGGGCTCAGGTGGTGAGCTACAGCCTCTCCACCAACTATTCCGCCGGTTCCTACATCTTCAGCGGCAACGCCTGGAGCGCCGCGATGTTTCACGGACTGCAGGTGCAGGCCGGGCGGTTCAACTTCTCGGCGTCGCTGCCCATCGTGGCGCAGAACAACACGGCGCTGACGTACATCGGCGGCGTGATCGTCCCCACGGGCGGGCCCGACGGAGCCGCGGTGGCGGAGCGTGAGAAGGGGCAGCCCGTGCAGATGGGCAAGGGTGGGCGGGGCGGGGCGAGCATGCAGCGTGCGCCGGGCGGGGCTGCGCTGGCCGTCGCCCCCGGTGATACGCTCACCGTCGCCGAGCCGGGCGGCACCGCCGTGAACGTGGGCGACCCCTTCTTCTCGGGCGGCCTGGATCTGTACCGTGGCACCGGGTGGGTTCGCTCGATGAGCGTGCAGGCGTTCGCCAAGGCCCCGATCGCATCCGTCTCGTCGGGGGTCAGCACCGGTCAGTGGGATTACGGCGGCGGTGCATCGATCTCGCTGGGTTCCGGGCAAACCTTCCTGTTCGGCGACGCCTCGTACTGGGTGCTGGGCGACATGCCCACGCTCCAATTGATGGACAACGTGGTGTACGGGGTCGGGCTCGGCCGTGCATCGGAGGACGGGAAGTGGTCGGTGATCGGATCGCTCTCGGGATCGAGCGAGATCATCCGGAACGTCACCCCACCGGCGAGCGCCGGCCTGAGCGTCGGCTACCGTCAGTCGACGTGGCAGTCGCTGACCTTCGGCGTCCACGTGGGGCTGACGGAATCCGCCTCGCAATTCAGCGCCTCGATTGGCTGGCGGGTGCGGCTGTCCGGTACGCCGTAAGCACGACCTCGCCCGCGGTCGTCAGGGGGGCATGGGGGCAGGGCGACGGGAACCAATGGCAACATTGGCGCCAATTGGTTGATATGTAATCGATAATGGTGTTTCAGCGGTTCCCCGGCGGGGTGCGTATACGGGTTCAACGACGTGGAACTGTTGTTCCCGCCGCACCCCAAACACCGTCGGGACCGCTTGGGCGCAACCGCCCGCGCGCCCCCGGCGTGGCAGCCCCCCCGCTCGTGCTCAACATTCGATGGTTGGCCGTTCCCCTCGGTCTCGCTGCCTGCGCGCATGCGGGCCCCGTCGTGTCATCCGGGCCCGACGTGGCCAAGCGCGCGGTTGCCACCCACGGCATGGTGGTGTCCGGCAATCCCTACGCCAGCGAGGCCGGTGTCGAGATCCTGCGCCAGGGCGGCAACGCCGTCGATGCAGCAGTCGCGACCGCATTTGCCCTCGGCGTGACCGAGCCGATGATGAGCGGGCTCGGGGCTGGCGGCGGGATGCTCGTCTACACCGCCGCCACGCACCGGGCCCAGTACATCGACTTCTATAGCGAGGCCGGCGCGGTTCCGGATTCCACGCTCCGCCAACTCGGGACGTCGATCACGACACGCGGCGTGGGCATTCCCGGCGCCGTCGCCGGATTGCTCACCGCGCAGGCGCGGTACGGCAAACTCTCCCGCGCCGCCGTCATGGCGCCGGCCATCAGACTGGCGGCCGAAGGATACGTGGCCAACTCGTTGCTCCAGCGCGAAGTGCTGGCCGAATCGACGAAGGTGGGTCGGTATCCCGGGGCTCGCCGGATCTTCCTCCCGGAAGGCCACCCCGTGCGCGCCGGCGACCGCGTGGTGCAGCCGGAACTCGCGGCCACCATGCGCGCCATCGCCGCGCGAGGGCCAGACGCGTTCTACACGGGCGCCATTGCCGACGACATCGTGCGCGTGCTCCAGGAGGGTGGCAGCCGCGTATCGCGCGAGGACTTCGCCGGCTACACGCCCCGCTTCAAGCGGCCGCTCTGCACCGTCTACCACGGCCGGGTGGTGCTCTCGGCGGCGGCGCCGCAGTCCGGCATGCAGGTGCTCGAGACGCTGAATCTGCTCGACGGGCGTGACCTGCCGGCGCTCGGCCTCCCCAGTCGCTCACCCGAAGCGTTTCGCGTTCTCGTCGGTGCGATGCGGGTTGCGCTTGCCGACCGGAATGCCTTCGTCGGCGATCCGGACCGCGTGGGCGTGCCGCAGGCAGGCGTGTCGTCTCCGGCGTTCGCCGCGACACGGGCGCCGTTCGTGGATTCCCTCATCCGCGGTCGCCTGCCGGCGGGCGACGCGTGGGCCACAGATCGCGACGCTCCGCCGGCCGGCTGCGCGACGTTCGATCCGGCGCCTGCGTCGCCGCTTCCCCGACTGGCGTCGCTCGGCGCACCCGGCGACGGGGCCCTGGCGGAGACCACGCACCTGACCGTTGTCGATGCGGCCGGGAACGCCGTCTCGCTCACCAACACGCTCGGTCTCGGCTTCGGCACCGGCACATGGGTGGACGGTGTGTTCTTCAACAGCGCGCTGTTCAACTTCGCGCGGAACGATTCGGGCCCCAACGCGGTCGGGCCCCACCGGGTTCCGGCGTCGACGATTGCCCCCACCGTCGTGCTGCGCAACGGCGCCGTCGAGATGGTGGTTGGCTCGCCCGGGTCGGCGGCGATCCCGCCGGCCATCGTGGAGACGATCGTCTACGGGCTCGACTACGGCATGGATCCGTACGCGGCCCTCCGCATGCCCCGCGTCATCCCGACCGTGGGTGCGTCGCTTCGCATGGAAGACGGCTTCGCCGGGCCGGTGTACGCCGCGGCCAGGCAGTGGGGCTACGACGTGGTCACGACGCCGCCCGTGGACATGGGGTTCGGGGGCGTGACGGTGATCATGCGTGTGAAGGGACGCTGGGTGGGCGCAGCGGATCCGCGCCGCGACGGCGAGGTGCGGGGCTACTAGACGGGCCGACGAAGTCGGACGTGCGGCCCGATGCGGCGCGCGTCTTCTTGTGGTCTTCCGACCTCGGGAGACCGTGGTGGAACCGAAAGGAGGAACTCTCATGCGGTTGATGACATTCGGACGCTGGGGCGTAGCCGCGTTGGCCTTGTTGGCCGTGCCGGCGGCGCTCGCGGCGCAGCAGCCCACCGGCACGATCACCGGTTCGGTGGTCGAGCAGGGCACGGGCGCCCCCCTGGTCGGCGCACAGGTCTCCATTCCTGCCACGCACCAGGGTGCCCTGGTGGGTCCGGAGGGCAAGTTCACGATCGCGCGCGTGGAGGCGGGGCGCGTGACGGTGCGGGCGCAGTATCTCGGCTACGAGCCGGCGCAGCAGGTGGTCAGCGTCACCGCCGGCGGCATGGTGACGGTCACCTTCCAGCTCAAGCGGACGGCCGTGACGCTGGCCGATGTCGTGGTGACCGCCACCGGTGAGGAGCGCACCAAGGAAATCGGAACGGCCATTTCGGGCATCGATCAGGCGGCCCTCGCCCGGGCGCCGGTCGTCGATCTTCAGCAGGCACTCGTGGGCCGGACCAGCGGCGTGACCGTGCTCAGCAATTCCGGCCAGCCTGGGTGCCGGCGGCACGATTCGCCTGCGCGGCATCAACAGCATCAGCCAGGGCAACAGCCCCGTGATCTACGTGGACGGGGTGCGGATCTACAACGGTGGCACCGGCACCAGCGTTGTTGGACGGCAGGAGACCAAGCCGCTCAACGATATCGACGCCAGCGACATCGACCACATCGAGATCGTGAAAGGGCCGGCCGCGACCACGCTGTACGGCACCGAGGCCTCCGGCGGCGTGATCCAGATTTTCACGAAGCACGGGGTGGCGGGGCGGCCGCAGTGGCATGCGGAGATCACGCAGGGCATGAACAACATGGGTCACGTGGGGCCGAAGAGCGATCCGACGGGACTGTTTCTCAACAAGTGCAGCGGCGTGCTCACCAACGGACGTGGCGACACCTTCGAGGACGCCACCTGCCCGTCCAGCGGCAGTTGGCTGC
>CAWGJO010000041.1:0-66940 GCA_963822945.1 uncultured Gemmatimonadaceae bacterium
GGTTCCTGGATCTGCACGACCAGCACATCTACGCCTACAACGCGGCGTCGGGAAAAAGCACGCAGGTGGACGGCGGAATGAATTCGTCAACACCGACGACGACCACGCGTACCAGCGCCCATCTGGGGGCTGGCCGGGTGGTCGAGCGACGCCGGTACGTGCTCGTGTACGACAAGTACGACGTGTGGCGGTTGTCGCTGGACGGCGACGCAAGCCGGTGGATCTCACGCGGGGCACGGAAAGGCGCAGCAGATCGAATCCGCGTCGTCCGGGTGGACCTGCCGGGGGGCGGCGGACGCGGCGGGCGGGCGGCCGTGGCGGATCGCCGCCGGCCGCGCGTGGAGGACCACGGCATCGATCTCTCCAAACCGATGACCCTCTCCGCGTACGGCGAGTGGACCAAGAAGTCGGGCTACTGGACGTCCAGCCGGGCCAGGCGCCCGAGCCGTTGATCTACGAGGACAGATGTCGCCAGGTGTCGAAGGCCGAGGACGCTGACCGCGTGATCTTCACCGAACAGACCTTCGCCAGTTCCCCGACTACTGGGTGAGCAGCACCGCGTTCCAGGCGCCGCGGCAAGTCACGGATGCCGATCCCTTCCTGAAGGACTACGCGTGGGGGAGCAAGGTCCTCATCAACTTCACCAACAGCCGCGGCAAAGCTGCAGGGCACGCTCACCCTCCCGGGGGCTACCAGCCCGGCAAGAAGTACCCGATGCTCGTGTACTTCTACGAGATCCTGTCGAACACGCATCACCAGTTCTCGATGCCGACGTTCGACGACCGCCCGCAGATGTCCACCTACGCGAGCAACGGATACCTGGTCTTCGAACCCGACGTGCGCTACCAGATCGGCGCGCCCGGCAGTCTCGGCGCTGGACTGCGTGACCAGTGGCGTGAAGAAGGTGATCGAGATGGGCTACGCCGACCCTGCCCACATCGGACTGCAGGGGCACAGCTGGGGCGGCTACCAGTCCAGCTACATCCTCACCCAGACCAGCATGTTCGCTGCCATCGTTACCGGCGCTCCGCCCACCGATCTCATCAGCTTCTACGACGAACTGTATCCGGGCACCGGCACCGTGCAGCAGGGCATCACCGAAGTCGGGCAGGTGCGCATGGGCGAGAACGTCACGCCCTGGAACCGCACCAAACTGTACGAGGAGCAGTCGGCCCTGTTCAACGTGCCCAAGATCACGACCCCGTTCATGATCCTGCAGGGTACGGCCGACAACGCGGTGGATTGGCACCAGGGGCTCGAGCTGTACAATGCCGCCCGGCGCCTCGGCAAGAAGGTGATCTTCCTGTCGTATCCGGGCGAGCCGCACCATCTGTCGAAGAAGCCCAACCAGATCGATTTCCAGATCCGCATGAAGCAGTTCTTCGATCACTATCTGAAAGGGGCGCCGATGCCGGAGTGGATGAAGGACGGCGTGCCGCAGGTCGACAAGGGAGAACCCATTCGATGAGTACGTCTACCTGGCGGCGCCCCGCCTCGCGCCATCTCGCGCTGGCCTTCGCCCTGGCCCTGATGCCCGCCGCGCACGCGGCGGCGCAGGATTCCGCGGCGGCGCACAAGCGGGCGCCCGACGGCAAGAAGGTGTTGACGCTGGCCGACTATCCGTCGTGGAAGCGCATCACGAATACGTCGATCAGCGACGACGGGAAATGGATGACCTACACGTACGCGCCGAACGAGGGCGACGATACGCTGTTCGTCAAGCAGCTCGACGGCGACAAGCTGTACCGCGTACCCGTGGGTGAAGCAGCGGGTGGCGGTCGCGGCGGCCGAGGCGGCGCCGGCGGTGGCAGCGTGCAGTTCTCCGACGACGCGCACTGGATCGGCTATTACGTGAACCCGCCGGCTCAGGCAGCCGAATCCCGTGGACGCGGCGCGGGACGCGCTGGGCGCGGGGGGCGGGGCGGTGGCGCCAACGGTGCCGGGAACGGCGGCACCACACGGCACTTCGAACTGCTCGACCTGACCTCGGGCGCCAAGTTCGACGTCCCCAATCCGGCCGGCTTCCAGTTCGCCAGCGGATCGCGCTATCTGGCCATCAAGATCGCGCCGGCGCGCGGCGACACGTCGCACCGTGGCAGCGACCTCCTGCTCCGGCGGCTGGCGGACGGCGTGACCCAGAACATCGGCAACGTGAACGAGTACGACTTCGACACCGCCGGAAACCTGCTGGCCTACACCGTCGATGCGGCCGACCGGCTGGGCAACGGCGTGTACGTGATCGATCTCGGCAGCGGCGCCACGCGGGCGCTCGACAGCAAGCCCATGGAATACGACGGCCTGGCGTGGCGCGATTCGTCCACCAGTCTGGTGGCGCTGCGTGGCGAGAAGCCCAAGGACAAGGAACTGCGCGCGAACGTGCTCCTGGCCTGGCCCGACGCCGCCACCACGCAGCCGGCCGTGGAATGGGATCCCGCAAAGGACGCGACCTTCCCCAAGGATTTCGTGCTCAGCGAGTACGCCGCACCGCAGTGGAGCAAGGACGGCGCGCGGTTGTTCGTCGGCATCAAGAAGCAGGCCGACGTGTTGCCCAAGAGCGAGGAGTCCAAGGCCGACGTGGACGTCTGGCACTACGACGACGTCGAACTCCAGTCGCAGCAGATGATCCAGATCAGCCGGCTGCGCCGCGCCACCCTGGCGTCGGCGTTCGACGTGGCGTCGCGGAAGTTCGTGCAACTGGCCGACACCAACATGGACAGCGTCACGCCCACGGCCGACGGCCGGTGGGCCATCGGGCGCGATGCCACGCCATACGACCATGACTTCTCGGAGGGCCAGCCTTCGCGTGCGGACTACTACCGCGTGAACACCACCACCGGCGCGCGCACGCTCATCGCCCGGCACCTGTTGCGCACCATGGGCACCTCGCCCGACGGCAACTGGTTCCTGTACCTGCGAGCCGGGCACGTGATGGGCTACGACCTCGCCACCGGCAGGACGGTGAACGTGGACGCCGCCACCGGGCACAGCTTCATCGACACCGACGACGATCACGCCGCGGAGAAGCCGATCTGGGGCGTGGCCGGCTGGTCGAAGGACGGGACGTCGGTGCTGCTCTACGACAAGTACGACGTCTGGTCGCTGCCGCTCGACGGCGCAAAGGGCCGGGATCTCACGGGCGGCGCCGGTGCCGCGGGGCAGATTCAACTGCGGCTCGCGCACCTGGAGGGCGGCGGCCGGGGAGGACGCGGCGGCTTCGGCTTCGGCGGCGGCCCCGCCGAAGCGGTGGACCTCTCGAAGCCGCAGACGCTCACCGCGTACGGCGAGTGGACCAAGAAGTCCGGTTACTACCAGATGCCGGCCGGAGGCGGCAGGGCCACCCCGCTCATCTACGAGGACAAGATGATCGGCCAGGCGGAGAAGGCGAAGCACGCCGACCGGGTGATCTTCACCGAGCAGACGTTCCGGGAGTTTCCGGACTACTGGGTGAGCGACGCGAAGTTCTCGTCCCCCCGGCAGGTGACCGACGCCGATCCCCAGATCTCGGAGTACGCCTGGGGCCGGCGCGTGCTCGTGAACTTCACCAACAGCCGCGGGAAGAAACTGCAGGGCACGCTCACCCTGCCCGCCGACTATCAGCCGGGCAAGAAGTACCCGATGATCGTGTACATCTACGAGATCCTGTCCAACACGCACCATCAGTTCTCGATGCCGGTGTACGACGACCGGCCGCACATGAGCGAGTACGCGAGCGACGGGTACCTGGTGTTCTCGCCGGACATCGTGTACGAGATCGGCAAGCCGGGCTCGTCGGCGCTCGACTGCGTGACGGCGGGGGTGAAGAAGGTCATCGACCTCGGCTACGCCGACCCCAAGCACATCGGTCTGCAGGGGCACAGCTGGGGTGGATACGAGTCGTCGTTCATCCTCACCCAGACCAACATGTTCGCCGCGGTGGTCACCGGCGCGCCGCTCACCGACCTGATCAGCATGTACGGCGAGCTGTACAAGCAGAGCGGGGCGTGGAACGGCGGGATCCTCGAGACGAGCCAGGGGCGCATGGGCGCGAATGTCACGCCCTGGAACGCGACGAAGCTCTACGAGAGCCAGTCGCCGGTGTTCAACGTGACCAGAATCCAGACGCCGTTCATGATCCTCCAGGGCACCGCCGACGGCGCCGTGGATTGGGATCAGGGGCTGGAGTTCTACAACGCGGCCCGGCGCAACGGAAAGAAGGTCATCTGGGTGTCGTACCCGGGCGAGCCGCACCATCTCTCGAAGAAGCCCAACCAGATCGACTTCCAGATCCGCATGAAGCAGTTCTTCGATCACTACCTCAAGGGAGCGCCGGCGCCGAGCTGGATGAAGTACGGCGTGCCGCAGGTGGACAAGGCAAAGGCCACGGCCGCCGAGGACCACGTGCGTTGATGGCGTGAGGCCGAACGCCGGCCGCTCCGGTGGGCGGTTCCCCATGTCCTGATCCGTTCGACATGGGGAACCCCGCTGCCCGGGCGGCCACCGCCAGCAGTTTTCCTTCCCCTTCCGTAGTTCTCACGGTACGACCCGGACCCTCCGGCTCTCGATCCCGCTTCCCTCGCCGCCCCCCGGCAGCCCCTCTCTCCTCCCGGCCCCATGCAGATATCTCGGTTCCGTTCCCTCGCGACACTCACCGCGTTCGCGGTGTCGCTCGGTCCGGTCGCGCCTTCCGCGCTGACCGCTCAGCGCGCTGCCGCCCTGCCCACTCACGTCGATACCGCCTACTTCGGCAGTGTGAAGTGGCGCAACATCGGCCCCAACAGCGCCGGCCGCATGGTGGCCGTCGCCGGCTCCGCCGCCCGGCCCGACGAGTACTACATGGGCACCACCGGCGGTGGCGTCTGGAAGACCACCGACGGCGGCAAGACCGCCGAGCCGGTGAGCGACGGCTACTTCGGCGGATCCATCGGCGCCATCGCCGTGAGCGAGAGCAATCCCGACATCGTGTACGTGGGCGGCGGTGAGACGCCGATCCGCGGCAACGTCTCATACGGCGACGGTGTTTGGAAGACCACCGACGGCGGCAAGACCTGGCAGCACATGGGGCTCGAGGCCACGCAGCAGATCGGGCGCATCCGCATCGACCCGCGCAACAACGACGTGGTCTACGTCGCCGCGCTCGGCCACGTCTGGGGCCCGAACCCCGAACGCGGCGTGTTCAAGACCACCGACGGCGGGAAGACGTGGAAGAAGATCCTCTTCCGCAACGATTCCACCGGCGCCATCGACCTGGTGATGGACCCGAGCAACCCGGACGTGCTCTACGCCTCACTCTGGCAGGCGGGGCGGAAGCCCTGGCTGCTGATCAGCGGCGGCGCCGGCAGCGGCATCTTCAAGACCACCGACGGCGGCGACCACTGGACCGAGATCACGCGCAATCCGGGGCTGCCCAGTGGCGTGATCGGCAACATCGGGCTCGCGGTGTCGCCCGTGAAGCCGAGCCGCGTGTGGGCGCTCATCGAGAACGAACCCAAGGGCGGCGTCTACCGGTCGGATGACGGCGGCGCCACCTGGCAGTACCTGAACGACAGCCGCGACCTGCGGCAGCGGGCGTGGTACTTCTCGATGCTGTTCGCCGACACGCAGGACAGCAACACCGTCTATGCGCCGAACGTCGGTCCCGAGTGGTCGCAGGACGGCGGCAAGACGTTCAAGCGCTCGTTCGGCGGCGGCGACAACCACGTGATGTGGATCGCGCCCAACGACGACAAGCGGATGATCGTGGGCCATGACAACGGCGCCATCATCACCACCGACGGCGGCAAGACCAGCACGCGCGTGGCCATTCCCACCGGGCAGTTCTACCACGTCTACCTGACCAACCACTTCCCGTACCACGTCTGCGGCGCCAAGCAGGACGCCGGATCTTCGTGCGGGCCGGTGCGTGAAGAGGGCGGACGCGGACGCGGATTCGGCGGCCGTGGTCGCGGGGGCGCCGAGGCGTCTCCGTACTCCACGTTCTACGGCATCGCCGGCGGCGAGTCCGGCTACGTGGCCGGCGATCCGCTCGATCCCGACATCACCTACGGCGGCAACTACAGCGGCGTGCTGGAGAAGATGGACCACGCCACCGGCATGAGCGTGCGCCTCGATCCGTGGCCGCTCAACCCGATGGGCCACAGCGCCGAGGATTCGAAGTACCGCTTCCAGTGGACGTACCCGATCATGAACTCGCCCCACAACCCGCACGTGCTGTACGTGGGGTCGAACGTGCTGTTCAAGTCGTCGGACGACGGTGCCACATGGAAGGTGATCTCTCCGGACCTCACGCGGCACGATCCGGCCACGCTCGGTCCCTCGGGCGGACCGATCACCAAGGACCAGACGTCCATCGAGTACTACGGCACCATCTTCGCCGTGCAGGAGTCGCCGATCACGCCGGGGCTCATCTGGACCGGGTCGGACGACGGGCTCATCTACCTCACGCGCGATGGCGGCCAGCACTGGACCAACGTCACGCCCAAGGGGCTGCCCAAGTGGACGCGCATCTCGATCATCGACCCGTCGCCGCACGCGCCGGGCACGGCGTGGGTGGCCGCCAACCGCTATCAGATGGACGACTACGCGCCGTACCTCTACAAGACCACCGACTACGGACACACCTGGACCAAGATCGTCAACGGGCTCCCGGGCGACGTGTACACCCGGTCGATCCGCGAAGATCTGGTTCGGCCGAACATGCTCTATGCATCGACGGAGCGTGGGATGTGGTTGTCGTACGACGCCGGCGCGCACTGGCAGAGCCTGCAGCGCAACCTGCCGCCGGTTCCCGTGCACGATATCGCGCTCCGCGATGACGACATCGTGATCGCCACGCACGGCCGCGCGTTCTGGGTCATGGAGGGCATCTCGCAGCTGCGTCAGGCGCCCGAGGCCGAAGCGGCGGCGGGTCATGACTTCCTCTACAAGCCGGGCACCACGTATCAGGGCACCACGGTGGACGTGGACTATCGCCTCGCGCAGGCCGGCGGGCCGGTGACGGTCGAGTTCCTGGAGCAGAACGGGAAGGTCATCAAGAAGTTCAGCTCCACCGATTCGGTGCCCGAAGGCCGCGGTGGCCGCGGCGGACGGCGGGGCGGCTTCGGCGCGCCGGCGCGCGTGACCGACCGCGCGGGGCTCAACCACTACACGTGGAACATGCGCTACGACGATGCGTCGAGCTTCCAGGGGATGCTGCTCTGGTCGGGCGGCGTCACCGGTCCCGACGCGGCGCCGGGCACGTACACCGTGCGCGTCACCGTGGGCAACGCGACGCCGATGTCGCGCACCTTCACGGTGAAGAAGGACCCCCGCACCAGGGCCACCGACGCCGATCTCGTGGAGCAGCACAACTTCGCCATCCGCGTACGCGACCGGTTGACCGCGGCCAACGACGGCGTCAAGCGCATCCGCAGCGTGAAGCGCCAGCTCGACGAGCGCGCGCCGGCCATGAAGGACGACGCGGCGTTCGGCAGATTGGCAAAGACCTTTGCCGACAGCCTGAGCGGAGTGGAGGACTCGCTCTACCAGACCAAGAACAAGAGCGGGGAGGACCCACTCAACTTCCCGGTGCGGCTCAACGATCAGTTGGCCGGGCTCATGGGCTTCATCGAGAACGGCGAGCGGCGTCCTCCGCCGCAGGCCTACCAGGTGTACAACACGCTGAACCCGCTGCTGCAGGTGCAACTCACACGGCTCGACAAGGTGATGAAGCTGTACCTGGACCGCGTGAACGCCGCGCTGAAGGCGGCGGGGCAGGCACCGGTGGTGCCGACTACCGATGAGCCGCCGGCAACGGGAGACGAAGGGATCTCGTAACTGCGGTAGGTCGGTAGGTAGTCGGTAGGTCGGTAGGTCGGTAGGTCGGTAGAACGGCGGCTTGCGTTCGTAGTTTTACCGACCTACCGACCTACCCTTTTACCGACCTACCGCTTCAAGCAGCACCGTCCCCGAGATCCGCCGCGTCTGCTCGCGTTGTTCCGCGGAATTGAATCGCCCCAGGAACCGCCAGAGCCAGGCCATCGTCATTTCGCGGTGCAGGCGGTGGGCTTCCTCCATCGACGATCGGAACTCAACTTCCCGCCACCCGAAGGGCTCGAAGAACTTCGTACTCTCCGCCGGCCCGAACTTGAACGGCGCGTTGCCCTCGGCCGCCGCCTTGCCCCACGACTTCGTCATGTAATTCAGCAACCATGGGTTCGCGATGTCGATGAGCCAGTAGGCGAAGCTCGGTTGCCGGCGGAGGTCCCGTGCCAGCGCCCCCACCTGCTCGGCGCTCAGATAGATGAGCAACCCCTCGCTGACCACCAGCGCCCGCTTGGACTCGGCGCCGAGCCGGTCGAACAGCGCCCGCCGCGCCGCGTCGTCCGTGAGGTCGGTGGGGATCGCCTCGTAGCGACAGCGGGGCGTCTCGTCCCGGAGCGCGTCGGTCTTGTAGGCGAGAATCGCGGGCAGGTCGACGTCCACCCAGTGCAAGTCGCGCGGCAGCTCCATGCGCCAGGCGCGGGTATCGAGCCCGGCCGCCAGGTTCACGACCGTGTCGATGCCTCGGGACGCGACCGCGTGGGCGATGATCTCGTCGAAGAGCACCGTGCGGACGATCATCGCCCAGGCACTGGCCCGGCCCCGCTTCATCGTGCGCACGATTTCCTCGCCGCGCTCGCCGGCCAGCGCGCGCGCGAACGGATCGCGGAAGATGGCGTCCGGTCGCTCGGATTCCATGGCGCGGTAGACGGCGACCCATCGCGCGGTGTCCGAAATGTGTTCGATCGGCATGAAGCCTCAGGGGGTTCGGGAAACGGGAAAGCGGACGCTGGCTCGCGACGCCAGCGGTAACTGGTTCGTACTCGGATGGTTAGTCACGGGGAGGCGACGAACGAATGTATGGAATTTGCCTGTCGTCGACAGCCGGCCTTGCGTCCGATTTCGGTCCGGTTCATGTGTTAGACATCGGGAGGCGGGGTGCCGAAACTGCACTCGAAGGATCTTGTTCGCTGGCGGGGCGCGATCGCCGGCCTTGCGGCGGCTCTGGTGGTGGTGTGGGCCGTTCCGGCCGCAGGCCAGCGCGGGCGTGCGGCGCCGGTTGTGCAGCGCGACACCCAGCCCACCGGCACCATTACCGGGACGGTTCGGGACAGCACGGGAGTTCCGGTGGGTGGCGCACGTGTGGAGGCTGGTCCCAAGCACATTTCGGTTACCGATTCCGACGGGGCGTTCACGCTGCGTGGGGTGCCACGGGGGCCGGTGGCGCTTTCGGTGCGGCGCATCGGATTCGAGCCGGCGAACTCCATGTGGGACTTGGGGAGCATCCCACTCTCGCTCGACCTGCGGATCCACGCCTTCCCGCAGGTTCTACCAACCGTATATGCGAAGGCGCGGCACGAGCCGTACGATTCTCGTCTCGCGGGCTTCTATAGGCGGCGGGCGGCGAAGCTGGGCTACTACATCACCAGGGGAGAGATCGATTCGCTCGGGACGTTCAGGATGACCGACGTTCTGGAGCGCATCCCGGGCGTGCGGAAGTACACGATGAATGGCGCACTGGGCACCTCGGTGACGATGGCCGGTTCGCGCTGCCCCCCGCTGGTGATGGTGGACGGTTTCCCCGCCTCGCTGGGACGCTTCGACCTGAACATGATCGATCTCACCACCGTCGAGGGGATCGAGGTGTACCTGCACGGTTCGTCGGTGCCCGCGGCCCTCGCCGGGTCGTACGGCATGGAGAACTGCGGGCTGATCGCCATCTGGTCCCGTCCGATGCGGCCCACCGTGCGCGCCAACCAGGCGCTGCCCAAGCATCGCCTGGACCTCGATTCACTGCTCCGGTCGAACCGGGTCTTCACGGCGGCGTCGGTGGACGAGCCAGCGGCCTACAGGGAGGGAACGGCGGTTCCGGCATATCCCGATTCCCTGTATCGGGCGCAGGTGTCGGGGCATGTGGTGGCGCGGTTCGTGGTCGACACGATGGGAGCGGTCGACGGGCAAACCGTCAAGATCGTCTCGGCCACCCTGCCCCCGTTCGCGGCTTCCGTGGAGCAGGCCCTGCGCCGAGCGGTGTTCTCGCCGGCGCGCGTTGGCGGCCGTGCCGTACCGCAGCTGGTGGAGATGCCGTTCGACTTCAAGCCGAGTCAGGCGGACTCCGTTCCCGCTCCGGGGCACTAGCTGGACGCTGCCGGCGCAGCGTTTGGAAGCGGGGCCGCGGCGCGGTCGGTCATAAGGACCGAATCGCCAAAGAGCCTGTTCATGCATGCCGCACGCCTGGGGTCATGAGGCGGGCATTTTGTGACCATCCGGCCTCGTTCCACGGTTAGGAAGTCAACTAGACCCTTGCGACCGAGTGGTCCGGACCTCAAGATGGGCCATTCTATTCCGATGTTCACCTTTCGCCCGAGGCGTGCGGCTAGGCCCTTGGCACCTCCTCGGTAGTCCCGCCCCTGACGAAGTCCAGCCCGCTTTTCCTCGCGAGGCTGCCCGTCCGTCCCTCAAATCTCGCTTCGAGACCCCTGGATGAGGATCGACAACATGAACGTGAATCGAATGAGGCGTTGGATTGTCCCTCTCGTGAGCGCGTGCCTGGTAGGATTCACGGCACTGCCCGCGATGGGACAGGCAACCGTCATCACCGGTAAGGTGACCGACGCCTTTGGCGCCGGCCTGCAGAATGCGACGGTCAACATCGTGTCGCTCAAGCTGGGCACGATGACCAACGCGTCCGGCTCGTATACCCTGAACATCCCCGAAGGAACCGCGCGCGGGCAGTCCGTCGACGTGACGGTGCGGTTTCTCGGCTATTCGCCGCTGACCCAGTCGGTGACGCTGAGCGCGGGCACGCACACGCTCGACTTCTCGCTCAAGGCCGACCCCTTCCACCTGAACGCGGTGGTGACCACGGGTGTGGCGGACTCCACGTCGGCGAGAAGCCTCACGTTCTCGGTGGCCAAGATCACCGGGCAGCAGATCTCTGCGGTGCCCGCGGCGAATCCGCTCGAGAATCTGTCGGGCCAGGTGGCCGGACTGAAAGTCGACGTCGGTACGGGCAACCCGGGAAGTGACCCGGCGATCCGCATCCGCGGCTCGACCTGCTTGACCGTGGGTTGCAGCAAGCCGCTGATCATCATCGACGGCGTCATCACCACGGAGAGCATTTCGGACATCGACGCCCAGGACATCGCGTCGATCGAAGTGCTGAAGGGCGCGGCCGGCGCGTCGTTCTACGGTTCGAACGCGGCCAACGGCGTCATCAACATCACGACCAAGCGCGGCGCCGATCTCGTCGAGAACCATCTGACGATCACGGCGCACACCGAATACGGCAATTCGGACATCGGGCACTATCCGAGCATCAACGCCGGCACGCGTAACCAGTTCAACGCCGACGGCACCATCATGCTCAACAGCACGGGTGGCGCGATTCTGAACACGTCGGGCTACGACGACACGCCGTATCCGACCAGCGGGCCGAACCGGTACCGCAACCAGCTCAAGGAATGGATCAGCAGCAACAACTACTACAACAACGACGTGTCGGTCGGTCTGCGTCGTGGCAACACGAACTTCAACACGTCCTACAGCTCCGACCACAACGGCGGCATCCTGCCGTTCAAGAAGGGGCAGTTCCGGCAGAACGTCCGCCTGAACGTCGACCAGGGCATCGGTGACAAGGCCGATCTCTCGGCGAGCATCACCTACGGCAACCAGCGCAACGACTACGGTCCGAACTCGTCGACGGCGTGGTTCAACCTGTACCAGGCGTCGCCGATCATCGATCTGGCGCACCCGTACGGCACCGCGTCCAACCCGCTGCCGGGGTACAGCACGGGCGACTCGTCCATCTACTTCCCGGTGCTCCCCACCTGGTCGGACGTGAACGCGCGCGGCAACCCGCTGTTCGACTTGCACTCCAGCTCGCAGGACTACTACCGGCAGCGGCTGCTCGGCTCGATCGCCGGCCGCTACCACCCGACCGACTGGCTGCGCCTCGACGCGAACTACGGCACGGACCGCCTGAACACGTCGCAGGAGAACTACCAGGCGCGTGGCATCACGACCAACGCCAACGGGAGCGTCACGCTGGGCAGCCTGCGGAACTACACGAGCGACGACGTGTCGTGGAACTCGCAGTTGCGCGCCACGGCGACCAAACTCTGGCGGAGCCTGTTGTCCACCACCAGCGTCGCGTACCAGGTGGAGAACGACTACTTCAGCGGCTTCAACGCCGGCGGTAACCAGTTGAACGTGAACGCCACGCCGGTGCTCGGCGCGCTGGCGCCGTCGTCGACGTCGCTCAGTTCGTACGCGCAGCACGAGCGGACGATGGACTACATGGTGTCGCAGGACTTCGACCTGAAGGACCGCTACATCGTAAGCGGGCTGTACCGCCGCGACGGTTCGTCGCTGTTCGGCTCCGACGCACGGTGGGCCAACTTCTACCGCATCTCCGGCGCCTACCGCGTGACGCAGGACATCCACATCCCGGGCGTGCAGGAGTTGAAGCTGCACGTCGCCCAGGGAACGGCCGGCCTGCGCCCCGGATACAGCTATCAGTATGAAACGTTCAACATCGGCTCGGGCAGCTTCAGCGCCCAGAACCTGGGCAACAAGAACCTGAAGCCCGCCGTGCTGACGGAAACCGAGTACGGCATCAACATCGACTTCCTCAACCGGTTCAGCGGTGAGTTGACCTATGCGCACCGTGTAACCGACGGCGCCTTCCTGAACGTGCCGGTCTCCGGCGCCGCCACCGGCGGATTCGCCAACCAGTGGCAGAACGCGGCGAACATCCTCTCCAAGACCATCGAGGGAGCGCTGCAGACACGGGTCATCGACCGTCGCGACTTCACGTGGGATCTCTCGCTCACGGGCGATCACACGACGCAGGAAATCACGCACATGAGCACGGCGCCGTTCACGGTGAATGCCGGTGGACAGGGCCAGGGCATCTTCTGGTACCAGGCCGGCAAGCCGCTGGGCGTGATCTACGGTACCAAGTACGTCCACACGTTCTCGCAACTGATGGACAACCCGGCCAACGCCGGCGCGAACCAGGCCGACTACGTCGTGAATCCGATGGGCTACCTGGTGCTGGCCGCCAATCGCGGCACGCAGGCTGAGCGCCCGATCGTGTACGTGGACAAGAACGGCAACAACACGTTCATCATCGGCAACGTGAATCCCAAGCTGAGCTACGGCTTCCAGAACGACATCCGGTTCAACCGGTTCAGCATTCACGCCAACTTCGACGGTCAGGTGGGCGGCGACATCTACAACTTCAGCAAGCAGTGGCAGACGCAGGATCTGCGCAATCCGGACATGAACATGGTGGGCAAGCCGGACGCACAGAAGATCGCCGAGAACTTCTTCACGATCGGTCTGTACAACGGTCTGGATCCGGCTCAGTACTACGTCGAGTCGGGTGCGTACCTGAAGCTTCGCGAACTCTCGGTGGGCTACGACGTGCCGCTGAGCGTCCTGCCCCGGATCGGGCTCGGCCGGGCTTCCGGCCTCCGCCTGTCGTTCGTGGGCCGCAACCTGGTCACCTGGACCAAGTACTCCGGCTTCGATCCCGACGTGACGTCGGGCAGTGACTTCAACTTCAAGATCGACGGGTTCCGGTATCCGCCCTTCCGGACGCTGACCGGCCAGGTCGAGATCCGCTTCTAACCTTCCCGCCCATTCATGGAGCAAACACTAATGCAGATGCATCGAAAGGTTGGGGCGGTGTTGGCGGGGGCGGCGCTGCTGATGAGCGCCGCCTGCAGCCAGGACCTCAACGTCTCCAACCCCAATAACCCCGACATCGCTCGCGTGCTCGCGAGCCCTGCCGACGTGCAGAACCTCGCGGTATCCACGATTCACTCGTGGTACCAGGGTGCCACCACGGTCGATCCCTGGGTCATGCTCAACGTGACCGGCGACCTGATGACGATGAACTACGGAAACTTCGGGGCGCGCTTCAACAACCTCGAACCACGCATTCCGTACAACAACAGCGCGTCCAGTGGCGACGCGGAAGTGGCGCGTGATCCGTGGAACAACCAGTACGCCACGCTCGGTCAGGCGAACGACGTGCTCCGCGCGATCGCCGGCGGCGCCGTGCTGCCGGGCGGCACCGACAAGTACAAGGCGCTGGCCATGTTCTCGCAGGCCGGGGCGCTGATGGAGCTGGCGCTGGTGTACAACCAGGCGTTCCCAGTCGATGAGACGACGACCGCCGCGCCGACGTTCGCGACGTACCAGGACATGGAAGCATTCGCCAAGGGGAAGATCGACGCCCTGATCGCGGCGACGGCAACCGAGAACTTCTCGTACGATCAGTCGAACGAGTTCCCGGCGTCCATCAATCCTCCGGGCACGTCGTACAGCACCAACCCCGTTGGCACGGGGGCGACGTCGGAGGTGCTGAACCGCATCGCCAATACGTGGGGCGCGCAGCTGCTTGCGTATTCGCCCCGCACGGCGGCCGAGGCTTCGGCCGTCGATTGGAACGCCGTTCTCGCCTACACCAAGAAGGGCATCGGTGTGGGTGACGGCACCGCCGGCGCGCCGTTCGACTTCGCGGTCATCGGCGATTACAACAACTGGTGGAGTGATCTCGTTTCCTACTTCGACCTGCCGAGCTGGATGATGGTCGATCTGCACCTCATCCATCAGATGGCGCCGAACGTTCCGGATTCGTACACCGGACTGCCCGCGTCGCCGCGCTCGGCGTACGATGCGGTGTGGGCCCCGCAGGCGCCGATGGATGCCCGGCTGGGAATCGACACCGTCGACGTGAATTCGTACGTAGCGGGTACCGATGACAAGACGGACTTCGTCTACGCCGCGCAGGTCCAGGGTTCCGCGGCTCGCGGTATCTACATGCAGAGCCCGTACTACCACGTGCGCTACATCAGCGTCTCGTGGCAGTCGAACAACCCGCAGGTCGGACCGGCCGTCTACATCCTGGCCGCCGAGAACGACCTGCTGGAAGCCGAAGCGCTCGTCCGTACGGGCGGCGATCTGGCTCTGGCCGCACAGCTGGTGAACAACACGCGTGTCGGTCGCGGCGGTCTGACGCCGCTCACCGCCACCAGCAGCACCGCCACCTTCCTTCAGGCCATCACCTACGAGCTTGAAGTGGAGTGCAACGCCACCGACGGGTACGGGTTCTTCGCCCTTCGCGGTATGGATCAGTTGCAGGACGGCACGCTGCGGCACCTGCCGGTGCCGGCCACGGAACTCCAGACGGACGGACTTCCGGTCTATACGTTCGGCGGCGTCGGCCAGCCGGTCATGAACACCGCGGCGATCGTGGGTGGAGACAGCCCGCAGCCGTCGTTCAACATCAACAACTACCTCGCCGGCCCGTGGAAGTCGCTCGCCCTGCCCAACGGCAAGTCGATGCTGCTCCCCACCCCGCAGCTGCCCAAGAAGCATCAGCTCGGCGGGCTCAGCAGGTTCTAGGCACCAACGAACCAGTCTTCAGAACGAACGTCGGGCGCATACCGAATCCGGTATGCGCCCGATGTCGTTTGGCCCCACCCAATGTCCCGCCACGGCTCGCGCAGCCCGCGGAAGGTGCCGCGCTCAGCTTCCCTTTTTCTTGAGGGTCAAAGGCGCGCAGATCATCACGTCCGACTCGTCCTGCCCACTGGTGCCCGGGTTGAACACGTTCACGTGGTAGGTGCCCGTGACCGGCAACGGCAGGGGAATCACATCGTTGAGTGAGGCCCGCCCGTTGCTGGCCGTGATCGGCGGGAACTGCGCGACGGCCAGCAGTGGAATCGTGTTCGACCCACAGTCACCGGACGAGAGCGACCAGGACAGCCGCAGCGGATCGGTGTTGTCGATCGTCACTCCGATTCGCACGTTCATGGCCCGCGGACCGTTGGCGGTGAACACGGCCGTGCCCGCAGCCCGGTTCCGTTGCTGCAGTCCGCCGAAGGTGCCCGTCTGCTGCTGGGTGGCCTGGAACCGTCCCGACCACTCCAGGAACGCCGGCCCGATCTTGCCAGACGCCGCGTCGGCAGTGATCGACTCCGACGCCGCCCCTCCCCCCTGACTCGACGCACACCCGGCGGCCGCGATGGCCAGCAAACCGAGTGATGCGGCCCATACAGTATTGAAGCGCACGGAAGCACTCCTGTTATCTATGGATGCTGAATACCATACCGGCGGGCCCGGCTGGCCGGAAGTGTCGGCGGGCGTGGGGGGCGAAACGCCCGGGTGTCGGCGGCCCCGAGGCCGGCCCTAGCCGATTCCCGGCCCCGGGTTAATGCTTATTTCGCACGCGTGTGGCCGGGCCCGCCCACCCCAAGCGGAGCCGCACGCCCGGAACCCCTCACCAGCCCCTCCCATGCCTCCCCTCTCGACCCCCCGCCCCCACGTCCGCCCCCACCAGTGGCTGTCCATCGGAGGCCTGTTCCTGGCCGCCGCGGCAGCCCTGACGGCCACCGCGGCCCCCGCCGGCGCCCAGACCCGCATGCTCCGGTCCCCCACGGTGAGCGCTACCCAGATCGCCTTCGCGTACGCCGAGAACATCTGGGTGGTGGATCGCGCCGGCGGAACGGCCCGCCGGCTGACCAGCTTCCAGGGCACCACCGGCGATCCCGAGTTCTCTCCGGATGGCAAGCTGATCGCGTTCACGGGCACGTACGGTGGCAATGCCGACGTCTACGTGGTCCCGGCAGCCGGGGGAGAGCCGACGCGGCTCACCTGGCACCCGGGGGCCGACAACGTCACCGGATGGACCGCCGACGGAAAACGCGTGGTCTTCTCCTCGGGGCGGGCCACGGAGGCGCCCACCGGCGCCCCACGGTTCTGGACCGTCCCGGTGACGGGAGGGGCTCCCGAGCCGATGCCGATGCCCCGCGCCTACCAGGGCCGGATTTCCCCCAACGGGCAGTACGTGGCCTATCGGATGAACAACTCCTGGGACGAGGAGCGCCGCAACTACCGCGGCGGCCAGAACCGTCCCATCTGGATTCTGAACCTCAAGACCTTCGACCTCGTCTCGCCCCCCTGGAAGGATTCCAAGGACATCGATCCCGCCTGGGTGGGCAACAACGCCGTGTACTTCATCTCCGATCGTGACGGGGTGGAGAACGTCTGGTCGTACGACATCGGCACCAAGAAGCTCGCCCAGGTCACGGACTTCTCGGACTACGACGTCAAGACGCTGAGCGCCAACGACGGCGCGGTGGTGTTCGAGCAGGCGGGGTACGTGCACGAGCTCGATCCCAAGACCGGCCGCGAGCACGTCGTGAACATCAACGCCACGGGTGACTTCCCGTGGATGATGCCGCGTTGGGAGGACGTGTCGAACATGATCACCGACATGGCGATCTCGCCCACGGGCAAGCGGGCGGTGGTCGAAGCGCGCGGCGAGATCTTCACGATCCCCGCCGACAAGGGCGACGTGCGCGACCTGACGCGGACGAGCGGCGCAGCCGAGCGGAATCCGGTCTGGTCGCCGGACGGCAAGACGATCGCCTACTTCAGCGACGAATCGGGCGAGTTCCAACTCGTGCTCCGCGACCAGGCAGGGCTGCAGCCGCCGCGCGTCATCCCGCTGCCGCACCCCACGCACTACTACACGCCGCAGTGGTCGCCCGATGGCAAGCACATTCTGTACACCGACACGAACCTGCACCTCTGGGTGCTCGACGTGGCCACGGGCGCCACCAAGGAAGTGGGCAACGACCCCTGGATGGTGCCCACGCGCACCATGGATCCGGTGTGGAGCCCGGACTCCAAGTACATCGCGTACGTGGCGCACCTGAATTCGCTGTACCACGCGATCTTCGTGTACGACATGACCGGCGGCAAGACGCACCAGGTGACCGACGGCCTTGCCGACGCGGTGTCGCCGGCCTGGGACGCGAACGGCAAGTATCTCTGGTTCCTGGCGTCCACCAACTTCGGGCTCAAGTCGCAGTGGCTCGACATGTCGAACTACGACCACACGGAGACCTTCGGGCTGTACCTCGCGGTGCTCAGCAAGAACGACACGACGCCGTTCACGCCCCAGAGCGACGATGAGAACGGCAAGCCGGCCGAGCCGATGAACGGTGGGCGTGGCGGCCGGGGTGGCCGGGGCGCCATGGCGGGCGGTGAGGAGGGGGCCGCACCGGCGCCGCGCGCGCCGCGGGCTCCGGTGACGGTGAATCTCGACTTCGATGGTCTGCAGAGCCGCATCATCGCCGTGCCCGGGATTCCCGAGCGGCAGTATTCCCGCGTGAAGGCGGGGGCGCCGGGCACCGTGTACTATCTCGAGGCGGGCGCCGGAGGCGGCGGCCGCGGCGGATTCGGCGGCGGCACGCTGCATCGCTATCGCCTGAGCGAACGCCGCTCCTCACCCTTCGTCACCGGGGTTTCGGACTACGACGTGAGCCTGGATGGGCACAAGCTGCTCTACCGCGCGGGCGGCGGTGGGGGGCGCGGCGGACGCGGTGCGGCTCGCACGGCGCCGTCGCTGTTCATCGTCGACGCCGACCGCAATCCGCCCCAGGCCAATCAGGGCAAGCTCGACGTGTCGCTCCGCATGTACCTCGATCCCAAGGCGGAGTTCAAGCAGATCTTCAACGCCGACTGGCGCAACCAGCGTGACTATCTGTACGTGCCCACGCTGCACGGCACCGATTGGCCGCGCGACAAGGAGATGTACGGCGCCCTGCTGCCCTGGGTGAATCACCGCGCCGACCTCAACTACCTGATGGACATGATGGGCGCGGAGATCGCTATCGGACACTCGTACGTCCGGGGCGGCGATATGCCGGAGACGCCGCGCGCCACCGGTGGGCTGCTCGGCGCCGATTTCTCGGTGGAGAATGGCCGCTATCGCATCACGCGGATCTACGACAACGAGAGCTGGAACCCCGATCTCAAGGCGCCGCTGGCCGAGCCGGGGCTCGATGTGCACGTGGGCGACTACATCGTCGCCATCAACGGCGAGAACCTGAACGGCAGCGACAACATCTATCGGCTGCTCGACGGCACGGCCGACCAGCAGACGGTGCTGGCAGTGAACGCGCGCCCGTCGGCCGAGGGCGCGCACGACGTGACCGTGGTGCCGGTGGCCAACGAACAGTCGCTGCGCTCGCGGGCCTGGGTGGAGCGCAACCGGCACATCGTCGACTCGCTCTCCAACGGCAAGCTGGCGTACGTCTACCTGCCCAACACCGGCCAGCCGGGCTACACGTACTTCAACCGCTACTACTTCTCGCAGCAGGATCGGAAGGGCGCGATCATCGACGAGCGCTACAACGGCGGCGGTCAGGCGGCGGACTACATCATCGACGTCCTGCAGCGCACGTTCGACGGCTACTTCAACAACGTGGCCGGCGACCGTGTGCCCTTCACCAGTCCCGCGGCCGGCATCTGGGGCCCGAAGGTGATGATCATCAACGAAATGGCCGGTTCGGGCGGCGACCTGATGCCGTACATGTTCAAGTACCGGAAGATCGGAACGCTGGTGGGCAAGCGGACGTGGGGCGGGCTGGTCCACACGGCCGATACGCCGCCGTTCATCGACGGGGGCTCGGCCATCGCTCCGCGCGGCGGGTTCTTCGGCACCGACCACAAGTGGCACGTCGAGAATGAGGGCGTGTCCCCGGACGTGGACGTGGAGGACTGGCCCAGGGACATGATCGCGGGCCACGACCGCCAGCTCGAAACCGCGGTCCAGGTGGCGCTCAAACAGCTCGCCGAGCATCCGGTGCAGCGTGACATGCACGAGCCGCCGCCGGCCACGTGGGGCAAGCGGATCAAGCCGCTCCCGCCGCGGAGCGGCGGTGGTGGACACTGAGGGCCGGCAGAGACTGAGATTCGTTTCGCGACCGTTGCCCTTACGGGCGGTACGGTTGCTACGATTGGATACGGACTGAACGGATCGAACGGACTGGAACGGAAATGGTCAGAGGGCAATTCGTGGGAGGTCGTCGTACCGGAGGGAGAACGCTTCGGTGCGATGATCTTGCCTTGAAACCCCAAGTAGTCCTCCGTTTCTGAATCCGTTCAATCCGTATCCTGCCGTAGCCACTTAAACGGTCTGAGCTGCACGTGTCGCTAAAAAATCCTCCACCCGACTTCACGGCTGAACTCGCCGACATCACCACACTCGACGTCGACGCGATCGTGAACGCCGCCAACGAGGAGTTGATGCCCGGCGGCGGCGTCTGTGGCGCCATCCATCGCGCCGCCGGCCCCAAGCTTGCGCGCGCGTGCGCGGAACTGGACGGCTGTCCGACGGGGGGAGCGCGTATCACCCCGGGATTCCGGCTGAAGGCGCGCTACGTGATCCACGCCGTCGGCCCCATCTGGCAGGGCGGATCGGCGGGCGAGCCGGAACTGCTGGCGTCGGCGTACCAGGCCGCGATCCGCCTGGCCGAGGAGCACGAACTGGAGAGCATCGCCTTTCCGGCCATCAGCACGGGGATCTACGGATATCCCCTGCAGGCCGCCACGGACGTCGCCGTCTCCGCCATCCGCGAGGCGCTCTCCGAATACTCGACGCTACGGCACGTCATCTTTGCCTGTTTCAACCGGGAAGCGCTGGACGCGTATCGGCACGTGATCTAGCTTCGCAGGGTTCGCGGGCGTCACGCCCACGGTCGCCCTCCCCCCCGGCGGCCCCTCGGAGCCTGAACGCAGGACATGAGGCCGAGTAGCCATGCCGATCGCCACCTTCCGTCGTCCCTCCGCCCTCGCGCTCGTTGCAGCGCTCGGCGCCCTTGCCGCGCCCGCTGCCGCGCAGCGTCCCGCGCCTGCCACCATGGCGACCCAGCCATCGCCGGACCTCAAGCTGCCGCGGTTCGGCACCGTCGCACCGCGCGACGCGCTGCGGCTGGGGCCGAATCTGGCCAAGGATCCCACGCTCTACGTGGTGGGGTATGCGCACCTGGATACCGAGTGGCGGTGGGAGTATCCGCAGGTGATCGACGAATTCCTGCCCAAGACCATGCACGACAACTTCGCGCTGTTCGCGAAGTATCCGCACTACATCTTCAACTTCAGCGGCGCCAACCGCTACCGGATGATGAAGGAGTACTGGCCCCTCGATTACGCGCGGCTGAAGAATTACGTCGCGCAGGGGCGGTGGTTTCCGGCCGGTTCGTCCATGGAGGAGGGCGACGTGAACGCCCCGTCGGCCGAGGCGATCCTGCGCCAGGTGCTGTACGGCAACGAGTTCTTCCGCAAGGAATTCGGCGTGGCGAGCGAGGAGTACATGCTCCCCGACTGCTTCGGTTTCCCCTGGTCGCTGCCCACGATTCTCGCCCATGCCGGCATCAAGGGATTCTCCACGCAGAAGCTCACCTGGGGCTCGTCGGTGCCCGACCAGCCGAGCACACCGGTGGGCATGAAGGGCAAGGGTGTGCCGTTCAACGTCGGCCGGTGGATCGGACCCGACGGCAAGGCGGTGATCGCCGCGCTCAACCCCGGCAGCTACAGCGGCGGCGTGAGCGACAATCTCAGTACCGACACCACGTGGATCAACCGCGTGAACCGCGACGGCGAGAAGTACGGGGTGTACGCCGACTACCACTACTATGGCACGGGCGACACGGGCGGCGCGCCGCGCGAGAGTTCCGTGGCCGAGGTGGAGAAGAGCGTCACCAGCCACGGCCCCCTCGACGTCATCTCCGCGACCGCCGACCAGATGTTCAAGGACATCACGCCGTCGGAGGCGGAGGGACTGCCCAGCTACTCGGGCGAGATGGAATTGCAGAACCACTCCGCCGGGTCGTTGACCTCGCAGGCGTACCAGAAGCGGTGGATTCGCCAGGAGGAGTTGCTCGCCGACGGGGCGGAGAAGGCGTCGGTGGCCGCGTCGTGGCTGGGGAGCCGCGCGTATCCGATGGAGCGGCTGAACGGCGCGTGGACGCTGGCCATGGCGGCGCACTTCCACGATCTGGCGGCAGGCACGGCCACACCGCGCGCCTACGAGTTCGCATGGAACGACGACGTGCTGGGCATGAACCAGTTCGCGAGCGTGCTCACCGACGCGAGCCAGGCGGTGGCGTCGGCCATGAACACGGAGGGGAAAGGCACGCCGCTGGTGGTGTACAACGCCCTCAACGTGCCGCGGCAGGATGTAGTGGAAGCCGCGGTTCCGTTCCGGCGGGCGCCGCGCGGCGTCACCGTGGTCGGGCCGGACGGCCAGCCTGTGCCCGCGCAACTCGATTCGTGGAGCGACGGCGTGGCGCACATTCTGTTCGTGGCGAGCGCGCCCGTCAGTTGGCTACGCGGTGTACGACGTGCGTCCGTCGAACGGACACGCCGCTCCGTCTTCCCTCAAGGTCACCGGCGCGCACGCTGGAGAACGCCGACTATCGCGTGACCCTGAACGACGCCGGCGACGTGTCGAGCATCTTCGACAAGACACTCAACAAGGAGCTGCTGTCGGCGCCCATCCGACTGGCGCTGCTGACCGACACGCCCACCCAGTGGCCGGCGTGGAACATGGACTTCGACGACGAGCAGGCGGCGCCGCGCACGTACGTGGGGGCGCAGGGTCCGGCGGAGATCCATGTGACCGAGAAGGGACCGGTGCGCGTCTCGATCACCGTGTCGCGCACGGTGGACAGTTCGAAGTTCGTGCAGACCATCAGTCTCTCGGCCGGCGACGCCGGCAGGCGCGTGGAGTTCCACAACGCCATCGACTGGCACATGCCGGCCACGATGCTCAAGGTCACCTTCCCGTTCACGGCGTCCGACAGCCTGGCCACGTACAACTGGGACGTGGGCACCATCCAGCGCGGCAACGCCTATCCGCGCAAGTTCGAGGTGCCGTCGCACCAGTGGATCGACCTCACCGACCATAGCGGCGCGTACGGGGTCACGGTGCTCACCGACGACAAGAACGGTTCCGACAAGCCCAACGACAACACCATCCGGCTCACGCTGCTGCGCACGCCGGGGCTGAGCCCGCAGGGATATTCGTATTCCGACCAGGCGTCGCAGGACTTCGGCCACCACGAGTTCGTGTACGGACTGGCGGGCCACGCGGGCGATTGGCGGTCGGCGCAGACCGACTGGACCGGCTACGAATTGAACGATCCGATGCGCGTGTTCACCACCGGCAAGCACGCGGGAGCGCTCGGACGGAGCTGGTCGCTGCTGCACCTGAACGACAGCCGCGTGCGCGTGATGGCGCTCAAGCGGGCCGAGGCGAGCGACGAGTACATCGTCCGGATCACGGAGATGAGCGGCCGGGCGCAGCCCGACGTGCGGCTCACCTTCGCCGCGCCGGTGACGGCCGCGCGCGAAGTGAACGGACAGGAGCAGCCGCTCGGCCCGGCGACCATCGACAATGGATCGCTGGTCACGTCGCTCACGCCGTACACCATCCGCAGCTTCGCGGTGAAGCTCGCCGCCACGCCCGAAGCGCAGGCGGCGCCGACGTCCCAGGCGGTGGCACTGGACTACGACCGCGCCGTGGCGAGCAACGACGGGACACATTCGGTGAGCGGGTTCAACGCGGCCGGCGAAGCGCTGCCGGCGGAGATGCTGCCCGACACGATCACGTATGACGGCATCGCCTTCCAGTTGGCGCCGGCGGCCAGCGGTCTGCCGAACGCGGTCACGGCGCACGGGCAGCGCATCCGCCTGCCGTCGGGTCACTTCAACCGCGTGTATCTGCTGGCGGCGTCCGACACCGGTGACCGCACGGACGCCTTCGCCGTGGGACGCGAGCGCACGAAGCTCGACATCGAGGCCTGGGACGGATTCATCGGCCAGTGGTACGACCGCACCTTCAAGCAGGTACCGGCGCCGCCGCCGACTCCCGAGCAGCAGGCGGCGCAGGAACGGCGGATCGCGCAGTACCGGGCGCGCGCCGATTCCACGTTCCACGCGCGGCTCGACTCCGCACGCGCCGCGGGTGGCGACACGCTCGCGCTCATCACGGCGTACCGGGAGCAACAGGCGCGCCGCGCCCGCGGTTTCCGGCAGCGGATGCTCGAGGTGATGGACGGGCTCACCCCCGGATTCATCAAACGTGCGCCGGTGGCGTGGTTCGCGTCGCACAAGCACACGCCCGACGGAAAGAACGAGGCGTACGCATACTCGTACCTGTTCGCATACGGGTTGGACGTGCCGGCCGGCGCGACGACGCTCACGCTGCCCAACGATCCGCACGTGCGCATCCTGGCGGTGACCGTCGCCAATCAGGCGCCGGCGCTCGTACCCGCGCACCCGCTGTACGACACGTTGAAGCCCGGAAGCCGGTAGTGCGCGTCGACGGCGCCCGATTGCAGGAGCGCATGACGGCGTTGTCGCGCATCGGCCGCGATCCACGCGGCGGCGTCTCGCGGCTGGCGTACGGCGACGCCGACCGCGAGGCGCGCGCCCTGGTGACCACGTGGATGCGCGAGGCGGGGCTCGAACCGAGCGTCGACCTGGCCGGGAACATCATCGGACGCCGCGCGGGCAGCGAGCCGAAGCTGGCGCCGCTGCTGTTCGGTTCACATGTGGACTCGGTGCCCAACGGGGGCGACTTCGATGGCCCGCTGGGCACGCTGGCCGCCATCGAGGCCGCGCACACGCTGGCCGATCAGGCGGTGACGACGCGGCATCCCATCGAGGTCGTCGTCTGGTCGAACGAGGAGGGTGGACTGTACGGCAGTCGGGCCGTGGGCGGCCAGCTACCCGACGCCGAGCTGCAGAACGTATCGGCGAGCGGGAAGGTGGTGTCGGAGGGGATCCGGTTCATCGGCGGCGATCCGTCGCGGCTCGCCGAGGCGCGGCGCGGGCCGGGCAGCATCGCCGGCTACTTCGAGCTGCACATCGAGCAGGGGCAGGTGCTCGAACGCGCGGGCACCGATATCGGGATCGTGCTCGGGATCGTCGCCATCTACCAGTGGGACGTGACGGTGACCGGCGAGACCAACCACTCGGGCACCACGCCCATGGACCGGCGGCGGGACGCCCTGCTGGCCGCGGCGCGGTTCGTCGAAGCGGTGCATCGGGTGGTGACGGAGGAACCGGGGCTGCATGTCGGCACGGTGGGCCGGCTCGAGGTGAGCCCGGGGGCGCCGAACGCGATCGCCGGCCGCGTGGACTGTTCGCTCGAACTGCGCGACCTCGAGACGGCCGTGATCGATCGACTGTTCGCGCGCATCGAGGCCGACGCCCACCGCATCGGCCAGGACACCGGCACCTCGTTCGCGTTCAGCGGCCGGATCGCCACGACGCCGGCACCCAGCGACCCGCGCGTGCGGGCCGCGATTGCCGAGGCGGCGGCGTCGCTCGGATGCTCGGCGGTGGAGATGCCGAGTGGCGCGGGCCATGACGCGCAGTCCATGGCGCCGCTGGGTCCTATCGGGATGATCTTCATTCCGAGTGTGGGCGGGGTGAGCCACTCGCCCGAGGAGTACTCCACGCCCGAAGCGGTGCTGAACGGCGCCAACGTGCTGCTCAACGCCGTGCTCGCGGCTGACCGGGATCTGCCGTAAGCGAGCCGGGCCATCCGGTGCGCCGGGTATTGCCGAGTGGCCTTCGGCGCGGGAAATTCCGGTCCGCTCGGGGATCGATTCCTGGTTCCGCCGGGTTCATTGACGACCGCCGGCGCTGCCGGCCCGCCCCTCCACCTCCTGCCCGCGACCGCCATGACACTCCGCTCACTCGTCCGGATCGTTGCCGTCCCTGCCGCTGCCCTCTCGTTGTTCGCGTGCGGTGGCTCGCAGAGTATGCCTGCCGGCCAGGGGCCCGCTCCCGCCGGGTCGGCGGACATGGCCGCATCGTCGGCGTCGGGACTGCCGGCCGGTGTGACGGCGCAGATGGTCGCCGCCGGCGACTCGTTGTTCAACGCGCCGAAGAGCTGCAACGGCTGCCACGGCAAGGGCGGGGTGGACGGGCGCAACGGCCCGAATCTCACCACGGGCAAGTACGAGCACATCGACGGCAGCTACGCCTCCATCGTGCACATCGTGACCGAGGGGATTCCGAAGGACTCCATCAAGCATCCGGAGCATCGCTTCCCGATGCGGCCGCGCGGTGGGCACGATTACAGTGACGAGCAGATCCGGAATCTGGCCGCGTATGTGTGGACGCTGGGGCACGAGCACTAACAGCCTGTTCCCATCGACTACAGACACTGTCGACTGATAGCTGTTGACTGAACACTCACAGCTTGTCGTGTTGTCCGCCGTTCAGATCTCGATGGTCCCCTCGCACACCACCACGCTCTTTCCGCCCACTCGAACGCCGGTGATCTCGCCGGCGTTCTTGTCGGTCTCCACCTCGAGAATGCTCGGGCGTCCCATCTCGAACCCCTGCTCCACCACCCAGCGGAGCGTCCCGTCCCGGCGCGCATCGCGCGATGCCAGATAGCCGCCGAAGGCGGCGCAGGCGCTGCCGGTGGCCGGGTCCTCGAGCACGTTGAGGCCGGGCGCGAACATGCGGGCGCGCACGTCGGACCCGGGGCGCTCCGGGTCGAGTGCGAAGACGAAGACCTCGCGGGTCCAGTAGTCGCGCAGCACGCGCTCCCAGACGTCCATCTTGATCCGGGCCCGCCCGACGGCGGCGCGGTCGCGCAGTGGGACGAAGAGGAAGGGAAGCCCGCACGACACCGACTGTGGGGCGTACTCGCCATCGGTCAGGTCATCGGTCTGCAACGAGAGCATCTCGGCGAGCGCCGCACGCGACGGCGGAGGCGCGCCGAACTCGGGGAGCTTGGCCACCGATAGCTGGGAGAAGGTGGGCAATCCATCCTTCTCGTGCACGGCCACCGGCACCGGGCCCACGCCCTCTTCGAACACCACGCGCGTCACCGGTCCCGTGAGCAGGATCTCCTTCAGGTGGGCGAGTACATGCGCCGTGCCCACCGTCGGGTGGCCGGCAAAGGGCATCTCGCGCTCGGGCGTGAAGATCCGCACGCGCCGCGTGTGCTTGGGGTCGCTCGGCGGGAGCACGAACGTGGTCTCCGAGTAGTTGAACTCCCGCGTGATGGGGAGCATCAGTTCGTCGGGGATCTCGCGGGCGTCGGGGAACACGGCGAGCTGGTTGCCGCCGAAGCGGCGGTCGGTGAAGACGTCGGCGGTGACGTAGCGGACGCGCATGGTCGGCGGTCGGGTGAAGGGAGAGATCGGCGCGGGTACGGACGGGCCGCACCCGGAATCGGGAATATAGGCCCGCCTCCGCAGGCCGCATCGTGCCGCCGCTACGGAATGTCCCCACCCATGATCGTCGCCAGTTTGCGGCTGTCGATGTTCCCGCCCGACACCACGCATGCCACGCGTTCCGCGCCGAGGTCGTGCGCGAGCGCCGCCGCCACGGGCGCCGCGCCGGCGCCTTCGGCGATCACCCGTGTGCGCTCGGCGAGCAGCCGCACCGCGTCGGCCACCTGGCGCACCGACACCACGATCGACCCGGCCAGCACCGATCGCGCCAGCGGCCAGAGTTGGTCGAGCACCGTCTTGCCGCCGATGCCGTCGATGAACGTGGGGGTATACGCCACCTGCACGGGCTTGCCCGCGGCGAGCGACGCCGCGAAGGGCGCCGCCGTCTCCACCTCGCAGGCGTAGACCTTCACGCCGGGGCGCAGGGCCCGTGCCGCGCAGGCAATGCCGCACGCGAGCCCCCCGCTGCCGTAGGGGACGAGAATGGCGTCCACGTCGGGAAGATCCTCGACGATCTCCATGCCGATGGTGGCATTGCCGGCGATCACGGTCGGGTCGGCCCCGGGGTGGATGAACGTGCCCCGTTCCCCCGGCACCTCGAAGTCCGTGATCGCCCGCCACCAGTCGGCAAAGGGCACGAGCGAGATCTCGGCGCCGAGCCGCCGGATGGCGTCGAGCTTGGTCTGCGGGGTATGATCAGGGGCGACGACGCGGCAGGGTACGTCCAGTTCGCGCGCCGCCCAGGCGAGCCCCTGCGCCATGTTGCCCGCGCTGGCGGTGTAAACCCCTTCCCTGAGCCGTTCGGGAGCGAGCACACGCATGGCGTTGAGCGCGCCCCGCAGCTTGAACGACCCGATGGGCTGAAGTGTCTCGAGCTTCAGATAGATTGCGGAAGGGGCATCGACGTGAAGGCGCACCAGCGGCGTACGCACCGTGGTGCCGGCGATGCGAGACCGCGCGGCCCGGACGTCGTCCAGGGCGATCGGTGTGAGGGGCGGGCGGGGATCGGGTTGGGGTTGGGACACGTAGGCACTCCGGGGCGGCCTGGGGTGACGAACGTAAACGTTCTGTGATTCCTGTCCTGGGGCTCAACGGACGAGCCCCCGGAAGTGTACTAGATAGAGGGGCCGGCGGGCGGCGCAGGCAAGCCGAGCGCACCGCTGGCCCCACCCCCCATCGATGTCCTCCGCGCTCAACGCGCTGTTCGCGTTTCTGTTCAAGTACCGCCCCTCGGTCTTCCAGCAGGGAGACCTGGCCTTCGGCGCGCCCGTGTCGGTCATCGTGCTGGCCGCCATCGGGCTCGTGGTGGCCGTTGCCGCGGCACTGACGTACGGCCGCGTGCGCGCCCGGAGCACCCGACGCGACCGTTGGGTGCTCACGACGCTGCGTGTGGCGGCGCTCGCCGTGCTGCTGGCCTGTCTGTTCCGCCCCATGCTGCTCCTGTCCGAAGCCGTGCCACAGCGGAACTTCGTGGGCGTGCTGATCGACGATTCGCGCAGCATGCAGATTGCCGATCGGGGCGGCAGGGAGCGCGCGGATTTCGTGCGTGCGCAGATCGCGGCCTCGCACCCCGCGCTGCTCGATGCGCTGCGCAGCCGGTTCCAGGTGCGGCTGTTCAGTTTCGGCGCCACCACGCAGCGGCTGGACAGCGCGGGTGGGCTAGCCTACGACGAGCGCGAGACCAGGCTCGGAACGGGCATCGAGAGCGCGCGGCGGGAGCTCGAGTCGGTGCCGCTGTCCGGACTCGTGGTGCTCACCGACGGGGCCGACAACGCCAACACGCCGCTGGCCGACGAACTGCTCCGCCTCCGGGCCCGCCAGGTGCCGGTATTCACGGTAGGGCTCGGCGCTCCGCAGTTCGACCACGACATCGAGATCGCGCGCGTGGAAACGCCGCACGCCGTGCTCCAGCACAGCACGCTGATGGCGGCCGTACTCGTGCGGCAGCGGGGCTACGCCGGCAAGCGCGTGCCGCTCATCATCGAGGACGCCGGACAGATCGTGGCCCGAACCGAGGTGACGCTCCCCGCCGACGGCGACGTGGCGCCGCTCACCGTGCACGCGCTCCTGGACCATGCGGGGCCGCGGACGCTCACCTTCCGCATTCCGGCGCAGGCGGGGGAGCAGGTGACGCAGAACAACACCGGCACGGCGCTCGTGGACGTGCAGGCGGCGCGGGAGAAGATTCTCTACGTGGAGGGCGAGCCGCGCTACGAAGTGCGCTTCGTGCGCGCCGCCGTGGAGGCCGACTCCAGCCTCCAGCTCGTGGTGCTCCAGCGCACGGCCGCCAACAAGTTCCTGCGGCTCAACGTGGACGGGCCGAACGAATTGGCGAGCGGCTTTCCGACCACGCGCGCCGAGCTGTTCCGGTACAAGGCGGTGATTCTGGGGAGCATCGAGGCCAGCTTCTTCTCGCACGACCAGATGCAGATGCTGGCCGACTTCGTGAACGTTCGCGGGGGCGGGCTCCTGTTTCTCGGAGGGCGCCGCGCGTTCGCGGAGGGCGGGTACACGGACACGCCGCTGGCCGACGTGATGCCGGTGGCCATCGCCGGCCCCGCGGTGCCCGACTCGCTGGGCTTCCTGGCCGACCTCCAGGTGAAGCTCACGCCCACCGGGATGACCGACGCCATCACGCAACTCGGCGGCGCCGACTCCACGTCGGCCAAGCGCTGGAGCACGCTGCCCATCGTCACCTCGGTGAATCGCATCCGGGGGGTGAAGCCGGGGGCGGTGACGCTGGTGGAAGGTCTCGTGCCCGCGGGCGGGCGCGCCGGCACGGCCGGCCAGGCGCTGAGCAACTACACGCAGCCCGTACTCGCCTTCCAGCACTACGGGCGCGGCGTGGCCTACGCGCTGCCAGTGCAGGACACCTGGCAGTGGCAGATGGACCCCAGCATGCCGGTGGGCGATCCGACGTTCAGCACCTTCTGGCGACAACTGCTGCGCCAATTGACGACGGGCGTTCCGGGGCGGGTGACCGTGACCGTGGCCGCCGACCAGGTGAACCCGGGTACGCCCGTGCAGCTCGAGGCCAACGTGGTGGACAGCGCCTATGTCGAAGCCAACGACGCCCGCGTGATCGCGCACGTGACGGAGCCGAGCGGCGCGACCCGTGACGTGCCCTTCGAGTGGACGGTGAACCAGGACGGCGTCTACCGCGCCACGTTCACGCCGGACGAGCAGGGGTTGCTGCGGATCCGGGTGGAGGCGACGCGCGGCGGCGCCAACCCGGCGTTCGACTCGACGTTCGTGCGCGTGGCCGACCTCAACACCGAGTTCGTGAACGCGGAGATGCGGTCCGATCTGCTCCAGCGCATCGCCACCGAGACCGGCGGCAAGTTCTACACGCCGGCCGACGTCTCCACCCTGCCGCAGGATCTGGCGATGACCAAGCGGGGCGTCACCGTGGTGAACCAGATGGACCTGTGGGACATGCCCATCAACTTCCTGCTCCTGGTGCTGGTGGTGTCGGCGGAGTGGGTGTATCGCCGGGCGCGGGGGCTCGCATGAGGCGCCTGGCCTTGCTGATCGCCGTCGCCGCGGGGCTGGCCGGTGCCGCG
Source organism: uncultured Gemmatimonadaceae bacterium (assembly GCA_963822945.1). Lineage (GTDB taxonomy): Bacteria > Gemmatimonadota > Gemmatimonadetes > Gemmatimonadales > Gemmatimonadaceae > JAGWRI01. The sequence continues at coordinate 30,632 of CAWGJO010000041.1, forward strand.
CGGGGAGCGCGTGCGCAGACGCAGGTGCTCATCGTGAGCGGGCTCGGCGGCGAGCCCCGGTTCACCAGGGAGTTCGCCGACCTCTCACAGCGGCTGGCCGGCGCGCTGCACACGCGGTACGGCGTGCCCGACAGCGACGTGGTCTGGTTGGGCGAAGCAGCGGCGGCGAAGTCGGCGCACTTCGGCGGACTCTCCAACCGCGAGAACATCGAGGCGGCCATGCGTCGCATGGCGGCGCGGGCAAAGCCGGGCACGGAGTTCGCCCTCGTGCTCATCGGACACGGCAGCGGCTCGCAGGCCGAGAGCAAGATCAGCCTGCCGGGGCCCGATCTCACGGCGGCCGATTTCGAACGGCTGCTCGCGCCGTTCGCCAAGCAGCGCGTGGCCGTGCTCGACCTCACGAGCGCCAGCGGGGACGCGCTGCCGCTCTTCTCGGCGCCGGGCCGCGTGGTGATCACGGCGACCAAGAGTTCGTACGAGCGCAACGAATCGCACTTCGGCGGCTACTTCATCGACGCGTTGACCAAGGACGGCGCCGACGCCGACAAGGACGGGCGCGTCTCGCTGCTCGAGGCCTTCCAGTATGCCGCGCACGAAACCGAGCGGTTCTACAGCGACGACAGCCGGCTGCAGACCGAGCACGCGCAACTCGACGACGACGGCGACAAGCAGGGGACCGGAACGCCCACCGGGCGGTCGGGCGATGGGCTGCTGGCGCGCCGCTTCTTCTTCAATAGCGGCAGCGTGGCGGCAACCGTTGCCGCCAACGATCCGCGGCTGGCGGGGCTCTACGCGCAACGGTTCGCGCTCACCGATTCGGTGGACGCACTCCGGGCGCGGAAGTCGAAGATGACGCCGGCCGCCTACGGCGCCGAACTGGAGCGGCTGCTCATCGCCCTGGCACGCACCGGGCATACGATCCGCGGCATCGAGGGACCCGCGGCGGCGAAGTCCGGCAACGGTTCAGGGGGACGGCCATGAGGACGCGCGCGGTTCTCGCGCTGGGGCTGCTGGCGTTCGCGGCGCGGCCGGCGCGCGCGCAGAGGCTCGATGCGGCCCGCGACAGCATCCTGGCCGGGCGCTACACCGTGGCCATCGACATGCTGTCGCGGGTGCCGCGGAGCGACAGCGGCTGGACGGCGGCGCAGCGCGCCCTGGCGCGCACACAGGCACTCATCGGCCGCTACGACGACGCGGAGCGCACGGCGCGGAACGCGAGCACGGGCCCCGGCGGTCAGGAGCTGCTGAACACCCTCGGCGAGGTGCTGTTGGCGCGTGGGCGGCGGGCGGCGGCCGAGAGCGCGTTCGTGCGCGCGGATGCGCTGCATGCCTCGGACAGCCTGACGGCGCGGTTGAATCTGGCGATTGCCCGTTACGACGATGGCAATCGCGAAGCCGCGCTCCGCGACTTCGACCGGTTCATCGACGTGTACAACCAGCATGCGGCACAGCTCACCAGCCGGCAGATGACGGCGGTGGCGATTGCGGTGGAGCGTCTGGGCGAAACGAACCCCGAACTGTTCAAGGATGCGCTGCGCGCATTCGACCGGGCCATCGCGCTCGACGGCGACAACATCGAGGCCCGCGACGCGCTGGGCGAGATGTTCCTGGCCAAGTACAACAGCGCGGACGCGCAACGAACGTTCGACGACGCGTTGCGCGTGAATCCGAGCGACCCGCGGGCCCTGCTCGGCGCGGCGCGCCGTCTGGTGTTCGACGGGCAGCCTGGCGCCGATTCGCTGCTCGACCGCGCGCTCGCGATCAACCCCGACTACGTGGAGGCGCGCGTGTTCCGGGCCGGGCAGCTGCTCGACCTCGAGAACTACGCGGACGCGCAGCGCGAGATCGACCGCGCCCTGCGCGTGAATCCGAACTCGGTGCCGGCGCTGGCCGTGGCGGCGGGAATCAAGTACGTGGCGGGCGATCAGGCGGCGTTCCAGCAGTTGTCGCAGCGCGCCGAAACCGCGAGCCCGCACAACGCCGTGTTCTACACGCAGATGGCCGAGATCGCGGGGCGCATCCGTCTCTATTCGGCGGCCGCGGAATTCGCGCGGCAGGGTGTGCAGGCGAATCCGCGGGCCTGGCACGCCTATGCGGTGCTCGGGATGAACGAGCTGCGCCTGGGACAGATCGCGAAGGGCCGCGCCAGTCTCGACACCGCGTTCAAGGGCGATCCGTACGACGTCTGGACCAAGAACACGCTCGACCTGCTCGACACCTTCAAGAACTACGACGAGATCGCCGACGGCCGCTTCCAGTTCATGATCGAGAAGGACGAGTCGGCGATCCTGGCGCTCTATCTGAAGCCGCTGGTGCAGCAGGCCTACGACACCTTCCACACGCGGTACGGCTACACGCCGCCCCCGCCCATCCGCATCGAGGTATACCGGAGCAACGCGGACTTCTCGGTGCGCACCGTGGGTATGACGGGACTCGGCGCGCTGGGCGTGAGCTTCGGGACCACGCTGGCCTTCGACTCGCCCGCCGCCAAGGACGCCGGACCGTTCAACTGGGCATCCACCGTCTGGCACGAGCTGGCGCACACCTTCACGCTCGGGCTCTCCGACCACCACGTGCCGCGCTGGCTGTCGGAGGGACTCTCGGTGTGGGAGGAGCATCAGGCGCGGCCGGGGTGGGGGTCCCACGTGAGCCCCGGATTCCTGCAGGCGTTCACCGCAGGCAAGCTGGTGCCCGTGAGCCGCATGAATGACGGCTTCATGCGGCCGGCCTATCCCGGGCAGGTGCAATACTCGTACTACCAGGCCTCGCTCGTGTGCGACCTGATCGCGCGCGACTGGGGGCGGCAGGCGCTGGTGGAGATGCTCCAGCATTACAAGGCCGACGAGAGCACGGAGCAGGTATTCCACGACGTGCTTCACACCGATCCGAAATCGTTCGATGCCCGGTTCACCGCGTACCTGAAGCAACGGTTCGCGAAGCAGCTGGCGGCGATGGCGGGCGATTCCGTCCGTGTGGACGCCACGTTGCCGGTGCCGGCGCTGGTGAAGCTCGCCGACGGTGCGCCCGCGAATTTCCGATTGCAGCTACTGGTGGGCGAGGCGCTCATCCGGCGCAACGCGACGGATGCGGCGATCCCCGTCATCGAGCGGGCCCGTGCGCTGTTCCCGGAGTTCACCGTCGACCACGGGCCCTACCCCTGGCTGGCCCGCGCGTACGAGGCGAAGCGCGACTACGCGAAGGCGGCGGCCGTGCTCCGCGACATTGCCGACAACGACGAGTCGGCGTACGCCACGCGGCTGGAACTCGCCGACGTGCTGGAGAAGTCGGGCGACCTCGCGGGCGCGGAGCGGGCGCTGGAGGACGCGATCTACGTGAACCCGTTCGAGGTCGCGGTGCACGAGCATCTGGCGCGACTGGCCGAGCAGGTGAACGACCACGAGACGGACGTACGCGAGCGGCAGGCCGTACTGGCACTGAACCCGGTGGATCTTGCGGGCGCGCTGTACCGGTTGGCGCTCGCCCAGCACCGGGCGGGCGACGACTCGGCGGCGCGGCGGAGCGTGATCCGCTCGTTGGAGCAGGCGCCGAATTACGCGCAGGCCCAGGAGCTGCTGCTCACGATCGTGGACGCAGCGGGAGGAAGAACGCCATGAGCGGATCGAACGCGAGTTGGGGTCGCCGGTCGCATGCGGCGTGGATGGCCGCGGTGCTGGTGTTGGCATCCATGGTGCCGCCGTCCAACGCCGATGCGCAGCGGGGCGGAGGGCGGAGGCAGCGCGGGTTCGGATACGAACAGTTCTTCGCGCCGGTGGCCCCCGACGAGTTCTACAAGCCACCCGCCTTCGCCGGGAACGTGCCGTACGACGGGCGGTTCACGTTCGCGCGCATCGCGTATCGCGGCAGCGAACGGTGGAGCGGGCGCGAGGGGCCGGGATGGTCGCACGACTATCCCGACGCCGAGGAGCACTTCATGCGCATCATGCGCGAGGTCACGTCGCTGAATCCGTTCATCGCCAGGGGGCCGATGCTCGGCGGCGTGATCGTGGCGCTCGACGATCCGCTGCTGTTCAAGTACCCGGTGGCGTACCTGTCGGAGCCGGGGGCTGGCACCCGACCGCCAAGGAGCAGGCAGGGCTGCGCACCTACCTGCAGAAGGGCGGGTTCCTGATCGTCGACGACTTCCCGTATTTCAGCTGGGGCAACTTCCAGCAGGTCATGGCCCAGGTGCTGCCCGGCGCCCGGCTGTTCCAGCTCTCGGGCCAGGAGCCGATCTTCGACGCCTTCTACAAGGTGGACCTGAGCATCATCCGCAGCGAGTACGGCGGCACGCCGATGTACTTCGGCATCTACGAGGACAACGACCCGAACAAGCGCCTGATGGTGATTGCGAACTACATCAACGACATCGGGGAGTCGTGGCAGTGGTCGGGCCAGGGCTGGTTCCCGGTGGCCGAATCGAACGAAGCCTACAAGCTGGGCGTGAACTATCTGGTCTACGCACTCACGCACTGATCGCTACCCCAACCGAGACCTGCCGTGGCCACCACCGCATCGACCCCCGTGCTGGAATCCCCCGACGACCTCGCGCTCGCCGATCGACTGAAGACCGGATGCGATCAGATCCGGACCGAGCTGGCCAAGCTCATCGTCGGCCAGGAGGACGTGATCGAGTTGGTGCTGCTGTCGCTGCTTACCGGCGGCAACAGTCTCATCGTCGGCGTGCCCGGCCTCGCCAAGACGCTGCTCATCAACACCATCGCGCAGGTGCTGGATCTCGAATTCTCGCGCATCCAGTTCACCCCGGACCTGATGCCCAGCGACATCACGGGCACCGAGATCATCCAGGACGATCCGGACACCGGGCGCCGCCACATGGTGTTCATGCCGGGGCCGATCTTCGCCAACATCGTGCTGGCCGACGAGATCAACCGGACGCCGCCCAAGACGCAGGCGGCGCTGCTCGAAGCGATGCAGGAACACCGCGTGACGGTGCAGGGCAAGACCTATCCGCTGGATGAACCGTTCTTCGTGTTCGCCACGCAGAACCCCATCGAGCTGGAAGGCACGTATCCCCTGCCCGAGGCGCAGCTCGACCGGTTCATGTTCGAGATCATCATCGAGCACCTCGACGAGGATCAGGAGGTGACGGTGGTGCAGACCACCACCTCGATCCAGTCGCACCGGTTCCAGCATGCGGTAACCGGCGCCGACATCGCGGCGTTCCAGCAGCTCGTGCGCCGGGTGCCGGTGGCCGACGCGGTGGCGCGCTACGCGGTGAACCTCACGCGGGCCAGCCGGCCGGGCCCGAATGCCCCGGACTTCGTGAAGCAGTGGGTGTCGTACGGCGCCTCCGTGCGCGCCCCACAGCATCTCATCCTCGGCGGCAAGGCGCGCGCGCTGATGAAGGGCCGCGCGCACGTGACGTTCGACGACGTGCGCGCGCTGGCGAAGCCGGTGCTCCGTCACCGCGTGCTCATGAACTTCCACGCCGAGTCGGAGCGGGTGTCGTCCGATGAGATCGTGGAAAAGCTCCTGGGCGCCGTGCGGGCGCCGAAATCGGGGATGAAATGAAGAGCCAGACGGTAGGACGGTAGGTCGGACCGGAACAGACGGTCAACCACCGAGGACCGCCGTTCTGTCCGACTGTCCGACTGTCCGACTGTCTGACCTACCGACCGAGCGATGACGCTGCATGCCCACTTCCCCCGCGCTCCCCGCCACCACGTTTCTCGATCCCGCCGTCCTGGCGAAGATCGGGAATCTGGAGTTGCTCGCGCGCGTGGTGGTCGAGGGGTTCATCAACGGGCTGCACCGGTCGCCGCACCTCGGGGCGTCCACCGACTTCGCCGAGCATCGCGCCTACATGCCGGGCGACGACATCCGGCGCATCGACTGGCGCCTGTTCGCGCGCAGCGACCGGCACTACGTCAAGGAATTCGAGGCCGACACGAACACCAACGTGATGGTGCTCCTCGACGTCTCGCCGTCCATGCACTACCGCGGACCGAGCGCCGGCGACGGCGGCGTTACCAAGCTGGAGTACGCGTGCTTCCTGGCGGCGGCCCTCGCGTACTTCTCCAGCACGCAGCGCGACCGCGTGGGGCTGGCCACCTTCGACCGCGACCTCGTGGACTACGTGCCACCGGCGGCCAAGCATCTGCAGCTCGTGCTGCACGCATTGGAGCGCGCGGGCCACGCCCCGCGGCCGGCCGCGCCGCGCTCCACCGGCAGTGGGGCGGCACGCCTGCTGCATCCGCTGCGGAAGCTCTCCGAATCCCTGCGCCGCCGCAGCATCGTGGTTCTCCTCTCGGACTTCTACGAGGAGCCCGACGACGTCATCGACGCGGCGGGGTTCCTGCGCGGCCGGGGGAACGACGTGATCCTGTTCCACGTGCTCGACCGTGACGAACGCCAGTTCCCCTTTCCCGACGCCGGGAACTTCGTGGATCTCGAAAGCGGTGAGCGCATGCCGGTGGTCCCGGAGTACCTGCGCCGGCAGTACCGGGAGCTGGTGGCCGCGCACGTGACGGAGCTGGAGCGCCGCGCGCGCGATCAGCGGATGGACTACGCCATGTTCGACAGTTCGCAGCCGCTCGATCAGGCGCTGTTCAACTACCTGCTGGCGCGGCAGCGCTTCACGAGGGTCCGCTGATGGGATTCCTCGCCCCGGCATTCATGGCGGGCCTCGCGGCGCTGGCCATCCCCGTGCTGATCCATCTGATCCACCGCGAGCGCAAGACGGCCGTCGAATTCCCGTCGCTCATGTTCCTGCACAAGATTCCCTACCAATCCGTGCGGCGGCAGAAGCTGCGGCATCTGCTGCTCCTCGCGTTGCGGGTGGCCGCACTGGTGCTGCTCGTGGCGGCGTTCGCGCGTCCGTTCATCGAACACGCCACACCCACCGGCGCCGTGCTGGCCGGCGCCCGCGAGCGGATCATCCTGCTCGACCAGTCGTACAGCATGGGCTATGGCGACCACTGGAAGCGGGCCGTCGCCGCGGCCCACGCCGCGGTGGCCGATCTCGGCGCCGGCGACCGGGCCACCGTCGTGCTGTTCGCGCACGATCCCGTGGCGGTCACCGCGCCCACCGGCGACCACGCGCGCCTGAACCGCGCGATCGACGAGGCGAAGCTCACCTCCGAGGGCACCCGCTATGTGCCGGCCCTCAAGTTCGCCGGACAGATGCTCGCCGGCTCCAACCTGCCGCGCCGCGAAATCGTGCTCATCACGGACTTCCAGAAGGTGGGATGGGCCCAGCGCGACGAGGTGGACCTCCCGGCCGGCACGGTGGTCACGCCGGTGGACGTGTCGGAGAAGTCGGTGGCCGACATGGCGGTCACACAGGTGACCACCGACCGCGATACGGCCGCCGGCTCGCGCGACCGCGTCACGGTGGCGGCGCGCATCACGAACGTCGGACCGCAGGCGGTCACCGTGGCGGCCGTGCTCTCGCTGGGCGGCCGCGACATCCAGACTCGGCGCGTGACGGTGCCGGCGTCGGGGGCGGCGCAGGTGCGGTTCGCGTCGCAGTCCATTCCCACGGCCCCCATCCGCGGCTCGGTGCGCATCGACCATGACGCGCTGCCGGAGAACGACACCTTCAACTTCACGCTGGCCCCCGACGAGGTGGTGTCGGTGCTCGTGGTGGAGCCGGTGCGCGCGCGCCGGAATCAGAGCCTGTTCGTGAGCCGGGCGTTGAGCATCGGCAACCGTCCGCGCTTCGACGTTCAGGTGAAAGCCGAGAATGCCCTGCGGGTGTCCGACCTCGAACACCGTTCGCTCGTGATCCTGAACGAAGTTCGTCCGCCCGGCGGCGCGGTGGGTGCGCGGCTGCGGCAGCTCGTGGCCGACGGGGCGGGCCTGCTGATCGTTCCGGGCGACGAACAGACCGCGGGGTGGGCGCCGGAGTGGCGGGCGCTCCTGCCGGCGCGCGTCGGGCCGGTGGTCGATCGCACCGACCACGCCGGCGGTACGCTGGCGGCGGTGGAATACTCCAGCCCGATCTTCGAGGTATTCCAGGCGCCGAGGAGCGGAGATTTCTCCACGACCCGGATGTTTCGCTACCGGGCGCTCGTGGCGCCGGGCGACAGCGGGGTGCTCGCGCGCATGGACGACGGGACGCCCGCGCTGGTCGAACGGGCCGACGGCGAGGGCAAGGTGCTCCTGTGGGGGTCCACGCTCGACGAGTACTGGACCGACCTTCCCCTGCAGCCGGTATTCCTGCCATTCATGCATCAACTGGCGAAGTACGCCGGCCGCTATGCCGATCCGCGGTCGTCGTTCACCGCCGGCGAGGTGCTCGACCTCTCGCGCCACGGCGAACTCACCGCCATGTTCGGGGATAAGACGAATGGGCAGGCGGCCGGCGGCACCGGCCCGGCCCTCATACTGCAATCGCCGTCCGGGCGGCGCACGCGACTCCACGCGAACGGCCGCGATCACCTGGCCGAGCTGCACGAAGCGGGCTTCTACGAATTGCGCGACGCGGCCACGGCCATCGGGAGCGGCCGGCCGATCGCGGTGAACGTTGATCCGGCGGAATCGGACCTGTCGCACCTCGATCCACAGGAACTGATCGCCGCCGTCACCAGCCGCACGACGGACGCTGCGCACGCCAGCGCGGCGGCCGCGTCGTCACCCGAGGACCTCGAGCGGCGGCAGCGGATCTGGTGGTATCTGCTGTTGGGCGCGTTGCTGCTGCTGGCCGCCGAAACGGTGGTCTCGAACCGTCTGTCGCGGGCCGCGGGATGAGCGCCGTGCACGGGAGGGCGTGAGTCATGGAAAGCGCACAGGGAATCCTGTCCGAACGGAATCGTCTGGCCGGCGTCGTCCGCGACGTGCGAACGCGCTGGCGGCTGAAGCGCGCCCTGCACGGCGCGACGATCACGCTCGTCGTGGGCTTCGTGATTCTCGCTGTCGCGGCCTGGGTCATGAACGCCGTGCGGTATGCGCCGGTCCCGGTGCTCATCACGCGCGTGGTGGCGCTGGCGTCGGTGCTCGCGGTGACGGTGCGCTACCTGATCCTGCCCCTGCGCCGCAACCCGGGAGACGACCAGGTGGCGCTGTACCTGGAAGAGCACGAGCCCACGCTCGACGGCGCGCTGATGACGGCAGTGGATGTCGGCAACCGGACGCCGTCGGCGGGCGCGGGCGCGCTCTCGCCGGCCCTCGCGGCGCGCCTCATGCGCTCGGCGCTCGACCGCATCCGCACCGTGGACGACGGCCGGCGCGTGGACGCCGCCGATCTCACGCGCACCGGCGCGATCTTCGCCGCCGTGCTCGCCACGGCGGTGCTGACGCTGCTGGTGGGACCGACGTCGCTGCGGTACGGCATGGGCGTGTCGCTGGCGCCGTGGCGCACCGCGAGTCCCGCCGGCCTGTTCTCCATCGTCGTGACGCCGGGCAACGCCACCGTGGCGAAGGGCGGCGACCAACTGGTGACGGCGTCGCTCCGCGGGTTCGAGTCGCAGCGCGTGGAACTCGTGGTGCGCGGCGCCGATTCCACCGCCTGGACGCGCCTGCTCATGCTGGCCGACAGCACCGGCGCGTATGCCTTCCGGCTGTTCGACGTCGGCGCGCCCATGGACTACGCCGTGGAGGCGAGTGGCGTACGGTCGCCGACGTTCCACCTGGACGTGGCCAACCTCCCGTACGTGCGGCAGATCGACCTGCAGTACCGGTACCCGGCATACACGCAGCTGCCGCCCCAGAACGTGGAGGGCACGGGCGACATCGCGGCGCTGGCCGGCACGATGGTGCGCGTGCGCATCACGCCCACCGTTCCGGCGCAGGGCGGGCGCGTGGTGGTGGACGGCGGCGACACGCTGCAGCTCGTTCCAGATGCCGACGGCACGTTGATGGCGATGCTGCGCGTGCAGCATCCGGGGTTCTACAAGGTGGAGCTGCAGTCGCCGGACGCCCGGCTGACCACGGCCTCGCTCAACTACAACATCGACGTCCTCCCCGACCGGCCGCCCACCGTGAGCTTCACCAAGCCGGGGCGCGACCAGCGCGTACTCTCGGTGGACGAGGTGTACACCGAGGCGAAAGCCGAGGACGACTACGGCGTGTCGCGGCTGGATCTCGTGTACTCGGTGAACGGCGGCGCCGAGCGCACCGTGCCGCTGAGCCGGGCCACCAGCCGCGTGCTGCGCGACATCTCGGCGGGCTACACGTTCATGCTCGAGGACGACAGCCTGCAGCCCGGCGACGTGGTGTCGTACTATGCGCGCGCCACCGACAACGACGCGGTGAGCGGGCCCCAGCGCGCCACCAGCGACATCTACTTCCTCAACGTGCGCCCCTACGAGCAGGAATACCGGCAGGGGCAGAGCGGCGGTGGCGGCGGACAGAGCGGCCAGGGGCAGAACCAGTCCAATCAACTCTCCCAGCAGCAGCGGGAGATCATCGCCGGCACCTTCAACCTGTCGCGCGACAGCGCCACGTACGCTCCCAAGGATCTACAGGAGAACCTGGCGACCCTGCGACTGGCGCAGCAGAAACTGCGCGAGCAGACCGCGGAGTTGGCCCGCCGGCTCGTGGAGCGCGGCATCGCGTCCACCGATTCCGGATTCCGGAAGATCTCCGAGATCCTCGGCCGCGCCGCGCCGCAGATGGACACCGCCGAGCAGCGGCTGGCCTCGGGCAGTCCGCACTCCGCACTGCCCAGCGAGCAGCGCGCGCTGGCGGAGCTGCAGCGCGCCGAAGCGGTGTTCCACGACATTCAGGTGTCGCAGGGTGGGGGCGGGGGCGGCGGCGGTGGTGGAGCGGGCGGCGCCAATGCGCAGGACCTCGCCGACATCTTCGAGCTGAACAAGGACCGGCTGCGGAACCAGTACGAGTCCGTCCAGCGCGGCCAGGACCAACAGCAACAGCAGCAGGCAGACCAGCAGGTGGACGAGGTCATGGAGAAGCTCCGCCAGCTGGCCGCCCGGCAGCAGCAGCAGGACGAACGGGCCCAGGCCAAGGCTGACAGTCTGGGGCAGATGGGTGCCGGCGGTGCGTCGTCCGGCGCCGGCCAGCGGCAACTGGCGCAGCAGGCAGAGCAGACGGCTCGTCAGTTGGAGCGCCTGGCGCGGGAGCAGCAGTCGCAAGCGCTGGCCGACGCCGCCCGCCGGTTGCAGAACGCCGCCGACGCCATGCGCCGCGCGGCGGCCGACCGCGGTCAACAGGGCGCGGCCAACTCGCAACGGGCGCTGCAGCAACTCGAGGACGCCCGGCGCCTGCTCGACCGCGAACGGAGCCAACGCGCCCAACGCGATCTGAAGGGCGCGCTCGATACGCAGCGAGCCCTGGCCAACCAGCAGCAGCGGGTGTCCAACGACATCGACCGGCTGGGCCAGACGGCGTCGGGCCAGCAGCAGGAACTGCGGCAGTCCATTGCCGCGCAACAGCGCGCGATGGCGGATTCCGTGCACGCGCTCACCAGCCGGCTGGACCGCATGGCGCTGGACAACCGCCGGGAGCAGCCCGAGGCGTCACGCCAGATGGCTGCCGCCGCCGACTCGCTCAAGAAGCGGGGCACCGCCGACCGATTGGGCTACCTGGCGCAGAACGCTACGCGCACCGCGCCACAGCAGTACCTGAGCCAACAGCAGCAGCCGGTGGGCCGCGACATCGCGGAGCTGGGGCGCCAGCTCCAGGGGGCAGCCGAGGCCGCCGGTCGCCAGAGCTCGCAACAGCAGCAGGCCGAAGCGCTCGACCGCATGCGCGCCCTGGTGCAGGGCCTGCAATCGGTGAGTGAACGGCTGCAACAAGACCGGGAGCAGAACGCCCGCGGCCAGCAGGAGGCGGGGAGACAGGGGCAGCAGGGTCAGCAAGCCCAGCAGAGTCAGCAAGGACAGCAGGGTCAGCAAGGCCAGCAGAGGCCAGCAGGGCCAACAAGGCCAGCAGGGCCAGCAAGGCCAGCAAGGCCAGCAAGGACAACAGGGTCAGCGGGGCCAGCAAGGACAGCAGGGCCAGGGCGGGCAGAATGGTTCCGGCGGTCAGCGCGCCCAGTCGGGTCAGCGCGGGGGTGGCGGCGCCATGCAGGGCGGCGGGGGCCCGTCGCGCATGGGTGCGGCGAACGGCCGCGCGCTCACGCCCGCGGAGCTGGAGCAGTTCTCGCGCGAACTCTCGCAGCGGATGGCCGATGCCGACACGTTGCGCAGCATGCTCTCGCGCCAGGGAGTGGACGTTTCGGAGCTCGATCGAGCAATCGACAAACTGCGCGCGGTGAGCCGGCCGAGCGCTCTTGCCGACACCTCGGCGGCCGTGGCGCTCAGGTCACAGGTGATCGAGGGGCTCAAGGCGTTCGAATTCGCGCTGCGCCGCACCCTGGGCAACGACGACCAACGCGTGCTGCTGGGTCGTTCGGGCGACGTACCGCCGGCGTTCCGGGCGCTGGTGGAGGAATACTACCGTTCGATCGCACATCCGAAGAAGCCGTAACCGCGACTGACGGCCGACCGCTGCCTGCTGCCTGCCAGCAGCCGGCGGCACACCGTCAGCCGTTGTCGCTGGGTCGCAATCCGCCCAACGCCACCTCCGTCCCCACCTGCTCGCGCTCTGCCCGTTCGAAGACGTGCGCGGCGGCGGCGAGGTCTTCCACCGCCAGGCCGAGCGACTTGAACAGCGTGATCTCCTCGGCGCTCTCCCGGCCCCGCGCCTTGTCGATCAGGATCTCACCGAGTTCGGCCACCACGTGCTGTTCGGAGATCCTGCCCTCGCGCATCGGCACCAGGTAGTCGGCCGATTCGTGGACCAGCGACTCCCGGCGGTCGGCGAACAGGCGCGACCGCGCCACCGCGTCGCTGTCCAACTCGCGGGCGTCGGGCTGCGACGCGCCGACGGCGTTCACGTGCATGCCCGGCTCCAGCCACTCGCCGAACAGCACCGGTTGGCGCGACGACGTCACGGTGCACACGATGTCGCTGCCGAGCACCGCGTGTTCCGGGCTGTCGCACACTTCCACGGCGATGCCCAGCGCCTCCCCCGCCCAGGCGGCGAATGCCTTGGCGTGCTTCCAGTTCAGGCTGAACACGCGCACCGCGGACAGCGGCCGCACGAGCGAGATGGCTTCCAGGTGCGTGCGGGCCTGCACGCCGCTCCCGAGCAGCGCGAGGGTGGACGCGTCCTCCCGGGCCAGGAGTTTGGTGGCCACGGCGGACACGGCGGCGGTGCGCACGGCCGTGATGGAGGACGCGTCGAGCATCGCGGCCAGCGTGCCCGTCTTGCCGTCGAACAGCAGCACCGCGCCCTGGTGCGAATCGAGGTTGGTGCCGTGATTGCCCGGGAAGACGGTGATCATCTTCACGCCGAACACCGGCAGCGCCGCCGAGTAGGCGGGCATCATGGCGAACACGTCGTGCGTGTCCGGAATCCGCATCACGGGCCGCAGCGGCAGCACGACCTCGCCGCGCGACAGCGATGCGAGCGCCTCCTCCATGAGCGGGATGCACTCGCCCATGGGGAGAAGCGCGGTGACCTCGGACTGATTCAGGATGCGCATGAAATGGCAGTCAGGCAGTCGGACAGTCGGACGGTCCGTGAAGCGAACGGTCGGACGGTGAAGCGGGGAGCGCCCGCTCCACCGTGCCGCCGCGCCGTCTCACTCCTCTCCCATGAACGGATACGTGTAGTCCGTCGGCGGCGAGAAGGTCTCCTTCACCGACCGCGAGCTGACCCAGCGCACGAGGTTGAGCTTGGAACCGGCCTTGTCGTTGGTACCCGACCCGCGGGCGCCGCCGAACGGCTGCTGTCCCACCACCGCGCCCGTGGGCTTGTCGTTCACGTAGAAGTTGCCGGCGCTGTTGCGCAGTGTGGCCATCGCCTCGCGCACGCCGCGGCGATCGGTGGAGAAGATCGCGCCGGTGAGCGCGTACGGTGACGTGTTGTCGATGGCGTGCAGCGTCTCGGCCCACTTGGCGTCGTCGTACACGTACGCCGTCAGCACGGGGCCGAAGATCTCCTCGCACAGCAGGCGGTAGCCGGGGTCGTCGGTCTCGACGAGCGTGGGTTCGATGAAGTAGCCCACCGAGTCGTCGGTGTTGCCGCCGGCGATGATCTTGGCGTTGCGCTTGGCGTCGGCGATGTACTCGCTGATCTTCCGGAACGCCTTCTGGTCGATGACCGCGCCCACGAAGTTGCGAAAGTCCTGGATGTCGCCCATCCGCATGTCTTCCATGATCGCCACCAGCCGGTCGCGGACGGCGGGCCAGAGCGACTTGGGGACGTACACGCGGCTCGCCGCCGAGCACTTCTGCCCCTGGTACTCGAAGGCGCCGCGCGCGATGGCCACCGCCAGCGACTGCGGATCGGCCGACGGGTGGGCGAGGATGAAATCCTTGCCGCCCGTCTCGCCGACGATGCGCGGGTACGACCGGAACTTCGACATGTTGGCGCCGATGGTCTGCCACATGTTGTTGAACACCATCGTGCTGCCCGTGAAGTGCACGCCGGCCAGGTCGGGGTGCGAGAGCGCGATGTCGCTGATCATCGCCGCGTCGCCGCTCACCAGATTGATTACGCCCGGCGGCAGCCCCGCCGCCTCGAGCACCTGCAGGATGTAGTGGGCGGAGAGCATGGCGCTCGATGCCGGCTTCCAGAGCACCGTGTTGCCCATCAGCGCCGGCGACGTCGGCAGGTTGCCGGCGATCGACGTGAAATTGAACGGCGTGACCGCGTACACGAACCCTTCCAGCGGACGGTAGTCGAGCTGGTTCCACATCGTGTGGTTCGAGAGCGGCTGCTCGTCGTACAGCTCCTGCGCGTAGTGCGGGTTGAACCGCCAGAAGTCGATCAGCTCGCACGCCGAGTCGATCTCGGCCTGGAACACCGTCTTCGACTGGTTGAGCATCGTCGCCGCGTTCGCCGTGTCGCGCCACGTGGTGGTCAGCAGCTCGGCGGCCCGCAGGAACACCGCCGCGCGATCCTCCCACGCCCAGTTGGCCCAGTCGGCGTGCGCCGACTTGGCGGCGGCGATGGCCTGCTCCACGTGCTCCGGCGCCGCCCGGTGCCAATCGGCGAGCACGTGCTTGTGGTCGTGCGGCATCACGGCCTGCGCCGTCTCGCCGGTGCGGACCGGCGTGCCGCCGATCACCATCGGGATGTCGATCCGCTCGCCGGCCATCGCGGCCAGGCGCGCCTTGATCGACGCCTTCTCGGGAGAGCCGGGCGCGTATCCGCGCACGGGTTCGTTGACGGGAGGAGGAACGCGGCGCGTGCCATTGAAGGCCGCGAGCGGAGAGATGCGGTCGGAGGAAGCCATGTGCGGGTCTCGAATCGTGCCGGGTACGAGGGGCGCGCAGGGGGCGGGCCCACGGAAAGATACCCGCCATCACCGGCCGGGCCAACGCATCGCGCACTCGCCTTGGGAACCGCAATTGACCAGATTTCCCGGACTCGTTGAATCCTCCGCGAACCGGGGCCCGCCTGCTGCACGCCTCCCGGTCCCGTACCCACGCACGACATGCCACCCGTGAAAGTCCTCATTGCCGACGACGACGACACCGTCCGTGCGCTGGTCAGCGCGGTGGCGGTGAGCCTGGGCTACCAGCCGACCATCGCCACTGACGGCGCGGCTGCATGGCGGCTGTACGAGGAAGAGCGGTTCCCGCTCATGGTGGTGGACATCGAGATGCCCGTGATGGACGGGCTCGAACTGTGCCGGAAGATCCGCTCGGTGGACCAGCGACACGAGACGTTCGTCGTCGTCCTCACCGGTCGCAGCACGCACGAGGACCTCGGGCAGGTGCTGGAAGCCGGCGCCGACGACTACATGTCCAAACCGACGACGCCCGACAATCTGCGCGCGCGTCTGGTCATCGCCCAGCGGCGCATGGCGCAGGAGGCGCAGCGCCGGGCCGCCGAGGAGGCGCTGGCCAAGGCGCGCTGGATGGCGGGCATCGGCGAAACCAGCATCGCGCTCCAGCACGAGATCAACAATCCGCTCTCGGCCCTCCTGGGCCACGCCGAGCTGCTGATGCTCGACGAGCAGGACGACGGCGCCGAGCCGAACGAGCACGTGCGGGTGATCCACGAGCAGGCCCGCCGCATCGCCGACGTGGTGAAGCGGCTGGGCCAGTTGCGCGATCCGCAAACCGTGGAATACGTGGCTGGATCGCGGATGCTCGACCTCAGCAATCCCCCGGTCGAGGAGTCGTGACGCCGTCGGACCGCGCGCCGCGCTTCCTCGGCGCGCATACGATTGCCAACGGCGGGATTCATATGGCCGTGCGCCGCGCCGCCGATGCGGGGATGACGGCGCTGCAGATCTTCAGCGCGATTCCCAAGTACTACGGCGACAAGGTCGGCATCAAGCCCGATCGGGCGCAGCGGTTCCGCGACGCGCTGGCCGAAGCGGCTATCGCGCCCGAGCACGTGGTGGTGCACGCCGCGTACGTGCTCAACACCGCGACCCCGGATCCCACCAAGTGGTCGCGGGCGCGCGACGGACTGGCCAAGGAATTGGAGCGGTCCACCGCGCTGGGCGTCGGGGCCGTGTGTTTCCATCCGGGGGCCGCCACCGACGACGACCGCGATGCCGCGCTGGACCGCATCGCCGCGGCGATCACCCACGCGCTGGAGCGCACCGACGGGAGCACGCGTCTGCTGGTGGAGAACACGGCGGGCGCCGGCCGCACGATGGGGCGCACCCCCGCCGAGGTGGCCGGCATCCTGGAGCGCGTGCCGGCGGCGTTGCGCGCGCGCACCGGCTACGGCCTCGACACCTGCCACCTGTTCGCGTCGGGGTTCGCCATCGGCGAGAGCGCCGAAGCGCAGGCGGCGGTGCTGGACGAGTTCGAGCAGGCCACCGGGGAGCGTCCCGGGTTTTTCCACCTCAACGACAGCGAGGGGGCGCAGGGGTCGAACCGGGACCGCCACGCGCTGATCGGCGAGGGACAGATCGGCGTGGAGCCCTTCCGATGGCTGCTGCACGATGCCCGCACGGAAGGCGTGCCGTGCATTCTCGAAACCCCGCAGGAGAAGCCCGACATCGCCGACGACGATCCGAGCGCGGACCCGTGGGATGTGCGGATGATCGAACTGCTGCGCGGGCTGGAGCGGGGATGATGGCGAACGGGCGGCCGCCGGCAGTTCGCCGGTAGCCGTCCGCAGTCGAGCGCCGACCGCCGACTGATAAGCGCTGACTGTTGAGAGAACGCATTCCGTGCATCCGCGACTCGATACTTGCATGATTAGCTAAGTATCTTATCTTGTCTCTCCATGGACTCCGCCTTCAAAGCCCTGGCCGACCCCACGCGCCGGGAAATCCTCAAACTGTTGCGCAAAGGGCCGCGCACCTCAGGGGAGATCGCCGAGCAGTTCGACACCGCCTGGCCCACGATCTCTCGCCACCTGGGCGTGCTCCGCGACGCCGGGCTCATTCTGTCCGAGCGCCACGGGCAGCAGATCCAATATGAACTGAATACCACCGTCTTCGACGACGTGATCGAGCAACTGCTCGACTGGGTCCGTCCGGGGAGGAAGCATGCGTAAGTGGTTTCCCGTGATTCCGGTCGCGGGGGCATTCCTGTTGTCGGCCGCCGTGTATTCGCGGCTGCCCGCTCGCATGGCCACGCACTGGGGGATCGACGGCACCCCCAACGGCTACAGCAGCCGTCTGGTCGGCGCCTTCGTGATGCCCGTGATGGCCCTGGCCATCTGGGGATTCATGCGCGGCCTGCCGTACATCGATCCCCGCCGCGCCAACTACGCCAAGTTCCAGAGCACCTACGACCTGATGGTCAACGCGGTAGTGACGCTTCTGGCGCTCGTCCACGTCTTCGTGATCGGGCACGCCCTCGGATGGCCGATGCCCGATCCCGGCCGGATGGCGCCGCTGCTCGTGGGAACGATGACCCTCATTCTCGGCAACGTGATGCCACGGGCCCGTCCGAACTGGTGGTTCGGGATCCGCACGCCATGGACGCTCACCAGCGACACGGTCTGGACCAAGACCCATCGCGTGGGCGGATACCTGATGACGGCGGCCGGCGTGGTCACGTTGCTCTCGGTCTTCCTGCCGCCCAGGGCAACCTTCGTCGTGCTGATGGTCGCGATCATCGGTGCCTCGCTGGGCTCCGTGGTCTACTCCTATTTCGCATGGCGAGAGGAACAACCGTGACCAGACACGTAATGGCCGCCGCGGGTCTCGCCCTCGTGCTGGCCGGCACGGCCCGCGCCCAGGGCGCCGCCCCGTACACCTTCCGCATGATTCTCGGCCGGGACACGCTCAGCAGCGAGGTCGTGCAACGCACGCCGTCCCGCCTCGACGTGGACATGATCGACAAGACAACCGGCGCCCACTGGCAGTACGGGATGACCCTGGCGCCCGACGGGCGCGTGTCGGCGATGAGCAATGCCTACTACCGGCTGGCCAAGAGCGACACCGTGCCCTTCCAGCGGGCCGACGTCGCCTTCGAGGGGGATTCGGTGACGGTGACCGTCTCCGGCAACGTCTCACGCTTCGCGCATCTGGCCACGCAGGCCGGCGCCGTGCCGTACATCAACCCGTCGTTCGCGATGATCGAGCAGGTGCTCCGGCGTGCCCGTGCCATGGGGGGCGCCGTGGACACCGTCCCCCTGTTCATGCTCGTAGGCGGGCAGACGGTCCCGGCGATCGTGGAGCGCCAGGGAACTGATTCGGCCGTCGTCCGCATTGGCATGGCGGCCATGCACGCCGCCGTGGGACCCGACGGGGAACTGCTGGGACTCGTGATCCCGGTGCAGCAGGTGAGGGTGATCCGCCTCGAGGGCGCGCACCCGCTCGTCACCGGGACGGTCGACTACGGCGCGCCGCCGGGCGCGCCGTACACCGCACAAGACGTGACCGTGCACACGCCGGAGGGGCTGACGTTCACCGGCACGTTGACGCTGCCGACGGTGCGCCACGGCCGGGTGCCGGCCGTGGTGACGATCACCGGGTCGGGGGCGGAGGATCGCGACGAGCGAATCTCGATCGTCGCCGGCTACCGCCCCTTCTGGCAGGTGGCCGACACGCTCGCGCGGCGCGGGATCGCGACGCTCCGGCTGGACGACCGCGGCGTGAACGGGTCGAGCAGCGGTCCGGCCGGCGCCACGTCCGCCGACTTCGCCAACGACATCCGGGCGGCGCTGGCGTATCTGCGGACGCGTCCGGAGATCGACGGGTCGCGCCTCGCCCTGGTGGGGCACAGCGAGGGCGGGATGATCGCGCCGATGGTGGCGGCCACGGATTCCACGCTTCGCGGGATCGTCCTCCTGGCGGGCCCGGCGTACACGGGCCGGCGCATCCTGGAATTCCAGCAGCGGAACGGGGTGGCGAACGCGCCCGGACTCACCGCCGCCGAGCGGGCGACGGCGATGGAGCAGAGCGCGGCGGCCATGAAGAGCCTGATGGCCACGAGCGCATGGCTGCGCTTCTTCGCCTCGTACGATCCCTCCCCACGGCGCGGAAGGTGCGGGTTCCGGTGCTCATCCTGCAGGGGGAGACCGATCAGCAGGTGACGCCGGAGCAGGCCGACACCCTCGCGGCGGCGTTCCGCGCCGGGGGAAATCGGGACGTCACCGTCCGAAAATTCCCGGCGACGGATCACCTCTTCCTCGCCGATTCGGTGGGTAACCCGGCGCGCTACGGCATGCTGTCCACCCGGACGGTGCGCCCCGCGGTGCTCGGTGCGCTCGCCGACTGGCTGGTGGATCACCTGCGCTGACCGGCGCGGCGGGGCCATTCTCCGAGGAGAAACCGGCGCGCTCCAGAGGGAAAACGCCGCAAAATTCCTATTGCGTCCGCGAGGGAGTGTTTTACCTTTCCGCGCGACGGACAGCGGTTCCCTCTGAGAAGACCACTCCGTTTCACAAATCCAGGAGAGAGCACATGGCCGCGAAAAAGGGCAAGAAGACGGCGAAGAAGGCCGGTAAGAAGCCCGCGAAGAAGGCTGCGAAGAAGTCCGCGAAGAAGGCTGCGAAGAAGCCCGCGAAGAAGAGTGTGAAGAAGGCGGCGCGCAAGCCCGCCAAGAAGGCGGCGAAGAAAAAGGCTGCACCGAAGAAGAAGGTGAAGCGGAAGCCCAACGCTGCGTTCATGCGCCCCGTTCAGCCCGATGCGGTGCTCGCTACGGTCGTCGGTTCCACCGCGATTCCCCGCACCGAGATCACCAAGAAGCTCTGGGCCTACATCAAGAAGAATGGTCTGCAGGACGCCAAGGAGCGTCGCATGATCAACGCCGACGCCAACCTCAAGGCGGTGTTCGGTGGCAAGAGCAGGGTCTCGATGTTCGAGATGACGAAGCTCGTGGGCAAGCACGTCAAGTAGTTCGCTCCGGCTTCACACAGCGAGGGCGCGCTCACGGCGCGCCCTTTGTTGTGTCCGGGACTCCCGGGCCCGGGAACCACGACGTGCCACGCGCCGTAGGGTGGCGTAGATTCCTGTCGTCATCCGCCGTTCCTCACTTCTCAACCGCGATCGAGTCCGCGTGGCCAAGTCTTCGAAATCCCGGAAGTCGTCCCGACCCCCCGCCTCCACCAACGTCGTCGCCGAAGCCCGCAAGGGGCGCGGGGGCAAGGCGAAGTCGGGGCCGCAGCGCAGCTGGGTCTGGGAGAACATCAAGTCGTTGGGCGGTGCGATCCTGATCTTCCTCTTCATCCGCACCTTCTTCGTCGAGGCGTTCAAGATCCCCTCGGGGAGCATGATCCCGACGCTGCTCGTGGGCGACTGGCTGTTCGTGAACAAGGCGGTCTACGGCCCGGCGATCCCGTTCACCAACGTCCATCTGCCGGGATATTCCGATCCGCACCGCGGCGACGTCGTGGTGTTCATCTCGCCGTACCAGGCCGACGAGGCACAGCTGGGCCACGATCCCACGCCCACGCTCGTCAAACGGCTCATCGGTATGCCGGGTGACACGCTGTACATGCGCGGCGGCGTGGTGTACGTGGACGGCATTGCCCAGCGCCAGGGCTTCGGCGCGCGCGGTTACGTGGGCGACCCGGCGCAGAACCGTCCCGACGACACCTCGCCCCTGTTCGCGTGGCAGCAGCGCATCGCGCTCCACGACACGCGCTTCGGGTCGGCTCCCGCTGTGCCCACGCACGACAACTGGGGGCCGCTGCTCATTCCGGCCGGCGACTACTTCATGATGGGCGACAATCGGTACTGCTCCAAGGACAGCCGCTACTGGGGCGTCGTGCCGCGGGCCAACGTGCGCGGCCGGCCGATCTTCGTGTACTACTCATACAAACCGAGCCCGGGCGGGCTGAACGACTGCGACGGCGAGGCCAGTGACCGCCCGCTGTCGTTCATCACGGACATCCGCTGGGGCCGGATCGGACACATCATCCGGTAAGCTCGACGGTCGGACAGTCGGACAGTCAGACAGTCAAATCGTCCCTGGAGTTCGGAACATGCCACTCGTCTTCCCGTTCGATCCGGACATCACGAAGGCCGCCACGATTCCGGCTCGGCTGTACAACGATCCGGTGTATCTCGAGCTGGAGCGGGAACGGGTGTTCGCGCACACCTGGCAGCTCGTGGGGCGCACGGAGCAACTCGCCGAGCGGGGCGACTACATCACGGTCGAGATCGGCAACGACTCGGTGGTCGTGCTCCGCGACGGCGACGTGTTGCGCGGCTTCCACAACGTCTGCCTGCACCGGGCCGGTCCGGTGGCGCAGGGGTGCGGGCGCCGCCAGACGCTGCAGTGCCGGTACCACGGCTGGACGTACAATCTGCAGGGCGGCCTGCTGCACGCGCCGGAAATGGAGGGGGTCGAGGACTTCCGCCCCGGGGACATGCGGCTGCGCCCCGTCGCCGTGGCGACCTGGGGCCCGCTGGTGTTCGCGAATCTCGACGGGAAGGCGCCGCCGCTCGACGAGGTCCTGGAAGACATTCCGCAGCGCGTGGCGCCCTTCCACTGCGCCTCCATGCGCTACGTGATGCGCAAGGAATACGACCTCGCCTGCAACTGGAAGGTCTACGTCGACAACTATCTCGAGGGGTACCACGTGCCGGTGGTGCATCCCGGGCTCCACAAGGAACTCGACTACGACAACTACCGCGTGGAGCCCCACCGGTACTTCTCGTTCCAGCACGCGCCGCTGCGGCCGGTGCCGGCGGCGGCCGGCGACCGGAAGTACGTGCCGGCCGCCGGGGACGTGCCCGAGGCCTTCTACGTCTGGATCTTTCCCAACGTGATGCTCAACATCTACATGGGCCAGATGCAGACGAACGTGGTGCTCCCCCTGGCGCACGATCGGACGCGCGTGGTCTTCGAGTGGTTCGCCGCCGATCCGCCGGCCGATCCCGCCACCGACGAACGGTGGAGCCGGCTGGTGGCGTTCAGCGACGAGATTCAGGACGAGGACATCGAAATCTGCGAGACGGTGCAGCGCAACCTCCGCTCGCGTGTGTACGACCGGGGCCGCTACTCCGCCAAACGGGAGAACGGCGTCCACCACTTCCACTCGCTGCTGCACGAGTTTCTGACCTGACGTCGGGTTCGGCTCGCCTTCTTCTCTTGCCGGCCGCTGGATGAATCGCTGGTCGCTCCTGCACCACCGCACGGAACGCCTCATCGCGCTCTCCCAGTTGGCCTGCCTGGCAACCCTGGGCGCGCTGCTGGCCACGTCGCGCTGGCAGCAGCCGGCGCTGGTCAACGGCGCGTTCGTGGTCTCGCTGGCGGTGTTCGCGCTGGCGGCGTTCGGTATCGCATCCCGCACCCGGCGACTGCCGCGCGCCCTGTTTGGGGGATTCGCGGCGGCGGCGGCGTTGCTGTTCGTGGCCGAGATCGCGGGGCAGCTGCTGCCGGCGTCGGCGCTGGCCGACGCCATGCACGCCGTGGGCGCCACCGACAAGGCGATTCTGGTGGCCACGCTGAACACGCTGCTTCCGCTGTACGCGCGGGCCTCGCTCGCCGCGCAGGAACGCGCCGCCGACGTCCTCGAGCAGAGTATGCTGGCCGAGCGCACGCTCTCGGCCACGCTCGAGACCCGCGTGGCCATGCGCACCGCCGAGCTGGAGGACACCCAGCGCGTGCTCCAGCGCATGTGGCGCCTGGGGCAGCAGATCTCGCTGGAACTCGACCCCGCGCGCGTGCTGGAACGGTTCGTGGATGCGGCCAGCGACATCGCGCAGGCCGACGGCGCGGCCATCGGGCTGCTGGGCGACCACGGCACGGTGCGCGTGCCGGTGGCGCGCGGCGCGCTGGTGGGGCGCACCGGCTGGCACGGATCCGCGTCGGGGTCGGCCATCGAACGCGTGATCCGATCGGGCACGCCCTGGGTCGTGGCCGACACGCGCGCCGGCGCCGGCCCTGCCGCGGCGCCGATCTTCCCCGACGCGGACGTCGAGTTCCGCAGCGGCGCCGTGCTCCCGATCTCGAGGCGCGGCGAACGTATCGGCGCCGTGGCGCTGGTGCGCCGCGCGGCGAATCCGTTCACCGACGTGACCATCGAACGCGTCAACGCAATGACGGATCTGCTGAACGTGGCGCTGGAGAACGCCGAACTGGTGGAAACGCTGCGCCGCGCGGAATGGCGCTTCCGCACGCTCTTCCGGTCGGCCCCCGATGCGGTGTTCACGGTGCTGCGCAGCGGGCGGATTCGCGAAGCCAACGACGCGGCGTCGGAAATTCTGGGCCTCGACACGGTCCGGATGGTCGGGCGGCGCCTGAGCGACCTGGCGGACGAGGACGACCGCGCGCCCCTGGACGAGGCGTTGGCCGCCACCTTCGAGGGCCGTCCGGCGCGTCTGGAGTTGACCTTCCGCGGCACGCCGGGCGGGCCGTCGCACGTGGTGTCGCTGGCTGCGAGCCTGTTGCCCGAAGCCGATCCGCCCAGCGTCCTCGTCGTGGCCCGCGACATGACCGCGGAGCGCGAGATGCGCGGGCGGCTCATGGAGTCGGACCGCCTGGCCGCCGTGGGCGAACTGGTGGCCGGCGTGGCGCACGAGGTGAACAATCCGCTCAGCAGCATCAGCGCCTACGCCCAGCTCCTGCTGCGCGATCCGGACATCGCTCCCGGCCTGCGCGAGCACGTGGAGGTGATCCGCTCGGAAACGACGCGCGCCGCCCAGGTGGTGAAGGACCTGCTCGCGTTCGCGCGTCGCAGCGAGCCCCGGCACGAACCGCTGGACCTGAACATGGTCGTGGCGCGCACCGTCCGCATGCGGGCCTTCCAGCTCGCCTCCAATCGCGTGGTGCTGGAGCAGGCGCTGGCCAAGACGCTGCCGGCCGTCATCGGAGATGCGCGCCAGCTGCAGCAGGTCTGCCTGAATCTCGTCACCAACGCCCTGCAGGCCATGGGCACGGCGGGAGGCGGCACGCTCGTCATCACCACCCACTCGGCCGACGGCGAGGTGGTGCTCGACGTGAGCGACACCGGCCCCGGCATTCCCGCCGAGGTGCGGGCGCGCATCTTCGAACCCTTCTTCACCACCAAGAAGGAGGGGGAGGGCACCGGACTCGGCCTCAGCGTGAGCTACGGCATCGTCACCGCGCACCACGGTCGCATCGAGATGGTCGACACGTCGGAGCGGGGCACCACCTTCCGCGTTCGCCTGCCCGCCGCCGAGACCCACGTCTCCGACGGGGCGCCGGCCGAGGCGTCGCCGCTGAACCTGCGGTCGCCGATCGCCGGCATCCGGATGCTGTTCGTGGACGACGAACCGGCGCTCCGGAAGGGCATCACCGCCTACGGCCAGGCGCGCGGCTTCACCGTGATCACCGCCGACAGCGGGGAAGCCGCGCTCGCCGTCATTCGCGAGACCAACGTGGACGCGATCGTGTGCGACATCCGCATGAAGGGGATGGACGGTTACGCGTTTCATGATTGGCTGCGCCACGAGCGGCCCGGCCTCGCCACGCGCACGGTGTTCATCACGGGCGACGTGGTGACGACGGGCCCCCGGCCGTCGGTCCGCCAGCCCGTGCTGGCCAAACCGTTCAGCTTCGAACGGCTCGAAGCATCCCTCATTGCCGTTATCCAGGGGCGGCCGTACGATCCGGGACATCCGAGCCCGGTTCACGGGTCGCAGCGAATACCATAAGTTGGGATGTGGGGCGCCACGGCGGCGATCCAATTCCGGCCTCACGCGGTCTGACAGGACGAACCCACGAGCTATGGTACCCTACTTTCCCCGGCATACGGTCGAACTGCGGCTCGAAGAGACGAAGGCGTTTCGCCGCTTGTCGTTCAACCTGCTCGAGATGGCGCTCGTCACCGGGGTGGTCCTGCGGTTCTACCGCGCGATCGTGCTGACCCACGGATCGGCCACGAGCTGGCTGTACATCGTCGGCACGTTCGTGCTCGGTATCGTGTTCGTGTGCAGCATGACCACGGGGCACCTGGCCAACTATCCGCTGCGAAAGTGGATCTGGCGCGCGCCGCTGTTCGCCCTCGGGGTCGTGGTGGGCGAGATGGTCACGAGCCTCCTCCTGATCTTCGTGGGTCGCGAGCCCACCGGGACGGCGCGCGCCGGCTGGCACGACTGGCCGGGCATGGCGCTGAGCACCTTCTGGACACGGGAACTGACCGTGTGTGCCTGGGCCGCGCTCCTGGCCCTCATCGTCACCGTGGTGCGCCGGACCATCCTGGCCGCCGAACGGTACGGCAAGCACGAGCGGGAGCGCGAACAGCACTCCGGGCTCTGACCGCCGCCCATGCGACCGCCGCCCTTCAGGCTGGAACGCTACTTCGCGGATCGGGAGTTCTCGGCGCCCTACCAGCTCTCCGGGTCCGATTGCGAGACGTTGAGCGTCGGCGACCTGCTGGCCCTCGTGCCGGACGCGGCGCGACAACTGGCGGAACTGCCGTTGGGGTACACCGAGAGCGCCGGCGCGCCGGCGCTGCGTACCGCCATAGCCGCGCTATACGACGATCTGAGCCCCGATGGCGTGCTGGTGCACTCCGGAGCCCAGGAAGCCGTGTTCACGCTGTCAAACGCGCTCCTGAGCGCCGGCGACCACGCCATCGTTCAGTGGCCGTGCTACCAGTCGCTGGCCGAGCTCCCGAAGGCGGCGGGCGCTGCCGTGTCGCTCTGGCGGGCCGATCCGGCCACCTGGGCGCCCGACCCCGGCGAACTGGCCAAGCTCGTGCGCCCGGAGACACGGCTGCTGGTCGTCAACTCGCCGCACAATCCCACGGGGCACCATTTCGACCGGGAGGCGTTCGATGCGATCGTGTCCTTCGCGCGCCACCACGGCCTGGTGCTGCTGTTCGACGAGGTCTACCGCGGGTTGGAGTACTCGCCTGAGGACCGGCTGCCCGCGGCGTGCGACGTGTACGAACGCGCCGTGTCGCTGGGGGTGATGTCCAAGGCGTACGGGCTGGCCGGACTGCGCATCGGCTGGCTGGCCTCGCGCGATGCCGCCCTGCTGGCGGGGGCGGCGGCCGTGAAGGACTACACGACCATCTGCAGCAGCGCGCCGAGCGAACTGCTGGCCACGGCGGCCCTGGCCACCGGCGAGACGATCCTCGAGCGGAACCGGGGGATCGTGCGCGGCAACCTGGAACGGCTTCGTGAATTCTTCGCCCGCCGCGAGGAGCGGTGGCGGTGGACGCCGCCGCGGGCGGGGTCGGTGACCTTCCCGACGCTCCGGCACGGCGAGCCGGACGCCTTCTGCGCCGACGTGCTCGAGCGGACCGGCGTCCTGTTGCTGCCCGGCACGGTGTTCCACCGCGACAGCCGCGAGGTGCGGCTGGGGTTCGGGCGGCGGAACATGCCCGAAGCACTGGCCCGCCTGGACGAGGCGTTGCCCTGACGGCCGCGCCGGCGTGTTTCCCCTGGACGTTATATTCCCCCCATGCAGCGGAAGAAGAAGGAATTGATCGTGGTCGGCGACCGCGTCCTCGTGAAGGTGGAGAGCGGCGAGGAGCGCACCAACGTCGGGCTGTATCTCCCGCCCACGGCCGTGGACAACCAGGCCGTGCAGGGGGGCACGATCGTCGCTACCGGGCCGGGGCTGCCGTTGCCGAGCCCCGATGCGGGCAGCGACGAGCCGTGGCGCGAGCCGGCGCGCGAAACGCGATTCGTTCCCATGCAGGCGCGCGAGGGTGACTACGCGCTGTTCTTCCGCAAGGCTGCGGTGGAGATCACGTTCGACAACGAGCGCTATCTCGTCGTTCCGCAGCAGGCCGTTCTCGCGCTCGTGCGCGACGACAAGTACTGAGGGAGTCCCGATATGAGCATGCAACTGCCGAATGCCCCGACGATGTATCCCGAGCCGCTGGTGGCGCCGATGCGCGCCGAACTGACGGGGATCGGGTTCGCGGAACTGCGTACGCCCGACGAGGTGGACGCGGCGCTGAAGGACACCAAGGGCACGACGCTGGTGGTGGTGAACTCGGTGTGCGGCTGTTCGGCGCGCAATGCGCGGCCCGCCGCCGCCATGGCCATCCGCCACGCCAAGAAGCCCGCGCACCTGACCACGGTGTTCGCCGGCCAGGACGCCGAGGCCACGGCCCGCGCCCGCGGCTACTTCACCGGCTATCCGCCGTCGTCGCCGCAGATCGGGCTGCTCAAGGATGGCAAGCTCGTGTTCATGCTCGAGCGCTGGCAGATCGAGGGCCGGCCGGCTGAGGAGATCGCGAAGGATCTCGAAGCGGCGTTCGACGAATACTGCTGAGGTCCGGCCCGGCTGGTGAACGGGAAGGCCGCGGAACGGAACCCGAACACCCGCAACTGCGAGCCGAGTGTGGTCAGTCTTCGGTAACCCGTGGTCCGAAACGGCAACCGGGACACGTCTCCGTTGAATCGAGATGTGTCCCGGTTGCCGTTTCGGATCACTGACCACTGACTACTGACGACGCCAAGCTGGTAGTTGCGCTTCTTCTCGTTCCCCGGTCAGTCGGCGGCCGTCACCCGCCCCGTCCGCCGCGTCCCCCACCCCCACCCCCGCCGCCACACCCCGACCGCCACCACCCCCGCGGCCGCCGAAGCCGAACGCCCGGCCCGGGCGGATCTCCCGCAGCGTGTTCGGGTCGAGGAACGCCGCCAGGAAGGGCGGAAGCTCGCGCAACTGGTCGCTGGTCAGCAGTCCCTTCACCCGCGGCGCGTACGCCACCAGCAGGTCGATGGTCGCGTTCTGCCCCTTGCTCACGTGGTCGTAGGCCTCGTCGAGGTTGAACTGCTCGGGCAGCCCCACCAGGTACTTGGCG
Organism: uncultured Gemmatimonadaceae bacterium; assembly: GCA_963822945.1. Taxonomy (GTDB): domain Bacteria; phylum Gemmatimonadota; class Gemmatimonadetes; order Gemmatimonadales; family Gemmatimonadaceae; genus JAGWRI01. The sequence continues at coordinate 58,703 of CAWGJO010000041.1, forward strand.
ATCGGTGTCCAGATGGAATCCACCGAGTTCGTGAATTCCTTGTTCCACCGGATCAGGCTGTCGGTCTGCTGATCGGAGAGCTTGAGCGAATCCTTCTGGCGCAGCATCTGATCGATGGGGTTGGGATACCCGCGCACGTAGCGGTTCTTGATCATCATCTCGCTCGGGCGTCCGGCCGCCGCGCCGCCGCGGCCGCCACCACGCCCGCCGAAGCCGCCGGGCCGGCCGGCGCCGCCGCGTCCGCCGCCGCGCAGCAACTGCTCCAGCTGCTGCCGGTTCCGGTCCGGGCCCACGGCCAGGCGGACGTCGAGCGTGACGCGGAACGGCGCGTACGCGACGGTCTGGGCGATGGCCGAATTCCCGAACCGGGGATTGACCTCGTACGTGTACTGCTGCGTGGTCTGGTTGAACCCGCGCACGTACAGCAGCGTCGGATCGATGATCGGGGGCTGGCCCCAACCGCTCAGGTTGTTGCCGCCGTGCACCATCGCGTCGACACCGGTGAGCGGGTTGGCCAGGTTCAGCCCGATGGTGACGCGCGACGGCAGCTTCACCGCGTCGGAGACGAGCTGGACGTTGATCGATCCCATGGAGAGCGACCAGGGTCCCACGCAGCTGTTGCGGCCCGCGATCCGCCCGAGTTGGCTTGCCAGGCAGGCGCGCGGATTGCCGGAGAGGCTGTTCAGGAGCGCCTGCATCCCGGTGCGCAGCGCGGGGTCGGTGGTCGTCGCGGGATCGAACACGAACGCACGATCGTTGGAGTAGCCGTCGCCGTTCACGTCACCCGCTACCATCGGCGTGAACCGGTTGCCCGAACTCGCGCGCACGAAGGTCGAGATGTTCACGGCGTTCTTGATCGTCACCGATCCGCTGAGGTCGAACTCGTGCTGCGCTCCGCTGCTCCCCCAGTAAGTGGCCAGCGGATCGCCGGCGGTGCTGCCGCCGAACCCCCGCGTCAGATCGCGCGTGTCGCGATAGACATAGGTGAGGGCCCAGCCGAGCGTCGAGTTGTACGCGCGCGGCGAGATGGAGAACTGCAGCTCCCGGGTGTCCGACCGCAGATCGGACGTCGTTTCGGTGACGCGGGAGAACGCCGGCGACACGCGGCCGGCGCCGGCGGCGACGGCCCCCGTGGCGGGCACGATGCTCGACGGCGCCACGTACACCGGGCGGCCGCCCTCGTCGGCGAGCGTGAACTGCGGCGTGTCCTGGAAGTTGAGGTCCACCGATCCGCGCTGGTCGAGGTTGCGGGAGTAGGTGAAGGTCAGGTTGCCGTTGAACATCGAGGTCAGCAGGCCGCGTACCCCGATGTTGGCGCGCCAGCTGCGCTGGGTGCGGAACGCGGGGTCGAACAGCGCGACGTTGGGCGCGACGTTCGAGAACACGCTGCCCGACGAGCCGTTCGCGCACGTGCTGGGAATCGAGGCCGGGTTCTGCGCGTAGGCGCGTCCAGTCTGGCGTCGGCGCCGCCGAGCCGACGCAGGTGATCTGCTGGGCGGCGCGTGGGCAGCCCCGTCTGATCCACGGCGTTCGACACCAGCGTCGCGGTGGGATTGTTGCGGAATTCGCCCACGCCGCCGGTGATCACGTAGCGCGGCGGCTGGAAGGCGCCGCGGAATCCCTCGATCTGCGGCATCGTGCCCACCTGCCAGCTGAATCCGAGGCGCGGGCTCACGGTGAAGTCGCTGGGCACGTCGTTGTTGGGAACGCCGAAGGTGCTCTGCACCAGCGGGTTGGCCTGGGGCGTGGTGCTGAACCGGCTCCCCTCCGCGCGCACGCCGTACTGGATCTGCACGCGGTCGGCGGGCCGCCAGGCGTCGCCGAGCGAGAACGCCAGGGTGGCCACGTCGCCCGAGCGCCGGGCCGGCACCAGACGGCGAGAGAACGAGGCCGGCAGCCCCGCCTCGAGGTCGGACAGCGAGTTGAACGTGAACGTCCCCCGCGAGTTCGCGTTCTGGTCCTGAATGAAGCGGCTCACCTGCAGATCCTCGGTGAGCTTGATGCGATGCGAGTTGTCGTCGGTGAACCAGGACGTCGCGTTCGACGCCTGCCACTGGTAGTTGGTGAGCTGCGACGGATAGCTCGAATTGCCGCCGAACTGCAGGGTCGACACGCCCGACGTCCCGTCCGGGAAGTCGGAGGTCACGAGCACGCGCGCATCGGGCAGCGACAGGTAGCCGCTGGAGTTGTTGGTCGATGCCGAGAGCGAGAGGCTGGTCTCGTCGAGGAAGCCCCAGCCGAAGTAGCCGGCATGGCTGAGTTGGAGCGTGCCCGACTTGCGGGTGCTCTGCCCTCCGTGCGCGGGCACGGCGTTCGTGGAGAGCGAGGCGGCGCCCGACTGGTTCCACGACCCGTTGAACAGCAGGCCCCACGTGTCGGTGCCGGTGGGCGAGAAGCTGAACTGGCTGAACAGCGCTCCCTGGTCGCTCAACCGGTTGCTGGGCACGGCGCCTACCGTGGTCGGAATGCCCGCTGAGTTCATGTAGGCGAGCAGCTGATTCACCGAGTCCTGCGAGATCCCGACGCGCGCCAGCGCCGACGGGTCGGTGTTGAGCAGCGTTTGCAGGTCGCTCGTGCGCTGGCCGAACTGGAACGACGTGTTGTAGAACAGCTTGTTCCAGATGATGGGGCCGCTCAGCGATCCGCTGCCGATGATGTTCGTGTACTGCTGTCCCAGCGAGCGCGTGGTGGGCGCGGCCCATTGCAGGCCCGGGTTGTCGAAGGTGACGTGCAGGTTCCGGTTGATGTAGTTGGACCCGCTGTACGTGCGGGCCGTGATCTGCCCGCCGCTGAATCCGCCCCGCGAGGGGTCGAAGGTGGTGGTGGACATGCGCGCCGACACCTGCACGTCGCGCGGCAGCGTGCCGCCGAACGTGAGCCCGTTGAGCAGGACGCTGTTCTGGTCGGCGCCCAGCCCGAGCACCGAGAACCCCATCGTGCCGTCGGCGTTGGCGATGGCCGAGACGCCCGGCAGATACGCGGCCATGGCCGACAGATCGCCCATCGCGTCGATGGGGATGCCCGCCGTGTTGAAATTCTGTTCCACGCCGCCGATGTCCGGGCGGTTGTCGCCGGCGATCGGGCGCTGGCGGTTGGCGTTCACGCGTACGGTCTGCAGCTGCGTGGGCGCGGCTTCGAGCTTGGCGTTGGCGACGATCACCGCGTCGTCGTCGTTGACCTTCTGCACTTCGAAGCTCTTCGGCACCATGCCGAGGGCCACGAAGCTCATCATGTAGTCGCCGTCGCCGCCGGCGAAGATGATCGTGAAGCGTCCGTCCGATCCGGTCTTGCTGGTGCGCGTCGTCTCGTCGGTCATCGACTGCGCGCTCACCGAGACGTCGGCCACCGGCTTGCCGTTGGGCCCGGTGACGCGGCCGCGAATGATGTCGGCCGACCCGCCCTGGGCCGACGCGGTGGCTGCCGTGGCCGCGAGGGCCAGGATGGCGATGGCGAATGCTGCTTTCATCGGAGAGTCCGGAAGACGGCCGACGTCGGGCGGTGCGCCCGTCGTTCACCCCAACCGTACGCGGAATCCTGGCGCCGCGTTGACCGCCGGCTCCGCCGAAAAACTCGCCTTAACGAACGCGCGAACGCGGCGTCCTACGGTGTTCGACCGCCGGTCGTTCGGGGCCCACGCTTCACCTCTTCCCTCGGCGACGGCGCCTCGGGCAGGAAGTCCTCGCCCGGGTTGATGTACTGGTCGGTCTCGATGCCGTGCTGCCGGTCGTGCAGCTGGCGGTAGCGTCCGCTCGAGCGCCATCAGTTCCTGGTGGCTGCCGCGCTCGACGATCACGCCCCCCTCGAGCACCAGGATCTGGTCGGCGCTCTCGATGGTCGACAGCCGGTGCGCGATCACGAACGTGGTGCGCCCGCGGCGCAGCGAGCGCAGGCCGTCCGGATCAGCGCCTCGCTCTCGCTGTCCAGGCTCGACGTCGCCTCGTCGAGAATGAGGATGCGCGGGTCGGCGAGAATGGCCCGCGCGATGGCCACCCGCTGGCGCTGGCCGCCGGACAGCTTCACGCCGCGCTCCCCGACCACGGTGTCGTAGCCGTGCTCGAACCGTTCCACGAACTCGTCCACGTGCGCGATCCGCGCCGCACCCGCTGCATCTCCTCGTCGGTGGCGCCCGGCTTGGCGAACGCGATGTTCTCGCGGATCGTGCCGTCGAACAGGAAGTTGTCCTGCATCACCACGCCGAGCTGGGCGCGGTAGTCGTGCAGCCGGAAGCTCGCCAGGTCGCGGCCGTCGATGAGAATGCGCCCCTGCTGGGGATGGTAGAACGCCTGACGAGCCCGATCAGCGTGCTCTTGCCCGATCCGCTCGATCCCACGAGTGCCGTGGTCGACCCGCGCCTTCGCCACGAAGCTGACGTCGCGCAGCACCGGCACGTCCTTCTCGTATTCGAACGACACGTGCTCGAAGGCGACGTTGCCGACGATGTCGTCCACCGGCGCGCGGCCGGCATCGTCCGCGTCCTCGGTGGGCGTGTTCATCAGATCGCGAATGCGGTCCAGCCCCGCGAACGCCTCCGAGATCTGCGTGCCGATGATGCGATCGGAACCAGCGGCGCCGCCACCATGCCCACGAGGTATACGTACAGGAACAGGTCGCCCAGCGTCATCGTGCCGTTCAGCACGTCGCGCCCGGCGATCACCATCACCAGCAGGCCGATCACGCCGCTGACGACCTCGGTCGCCGAGGGCGTCACCGCGGAGGTCCCGGTGATCGTCTGCGCGACGTTGCGAAGCAGCTGGTCCACGCCCTGCGCGAACAGCTTCCGCTCGCGCCGCTCGGCCACGTAGAGCTTCACCAGCCGGATCCCGCCCACCGATTCGGCCAGCCGTCCCGTCACGTCGGCGTTGATCTTCCCCCGCTCGCGGAACAGCGGGCGCAGCGTGCGGAACGCTACGCCATCATCCGCCGAACACGACCAGCACCACCGCGGTCGCCAGCGTCAGCCGCCAGTTCAGGTAGAACAGCACGCTCGTCGCGATGACCGCCGTCATCATCCCGCCCACGAGCTGGATGATGCCCGTGCCCACCACGTTGCGCACGCCCTCGGCGTCGGTCATCACGCGCGAGATCAGATGCCGGTCTTCGTGGAATCGAAGTAGGCCACCGGGCAGCCGCAGCACGTGCGCCTGCACGCGCTTGCGCATGTTCGTGATCGCGCGCTGGCCCGCGATGCTCACCACCTGCGAGAGCAGGAACGAGGTGACGGCCTGGACCAGGGTCGCCGCGGCCACCGCCAGCGCCAGCGGCACCAGCCACTGCGGGCGGTGCTTCCCGATCACCGTATCGATCAGAAACTTGCTGCTGAACGGCAGCACGAAGCCCGCCAACCGGCTCACGACCATCAGCGAAAGCCCGATCGCAGCGAGCGCTTGTGTTCGCCGATCAGCTCGCGAGCTTCACGCCAGGCGCGCTTGGGGTCGAGGGGCTTCTTGGCGGCCGAAGGGCCGGCGGCGGCCGACACGCCGGCGCGCGCACGTCGGCCGCCGCGCTCGGCGTGGCGGCCGGGAAGTCGGGGGATGGTCACCCCCAAAGATAGCAGCCCGGGGAACCCGCGGCCCGCCCGCCGACCGGGCGCTCCACTGGACGTGCCCAACGCCGTGTCTAGCTTGAGCGGGACAGCCTCGCCGGTGGGCCGCCCGCGCGCCCTCGCGGCGCGGCGTAACCCGCTCCTCGTCGTTCATCGATCCGACCGCCTCGTGCCCACTGCCGACCGCCCACTGCCCACTGCCGACGGCCGATCGCTCGCCGCCGGCGGAGCGCCGACCTCTCGTTACGCCTGGTACGTGGTTGGCGTGCTCACGCTGGCCAACCTGGCCGGGTGGGTCGATCGGCTGATCCTCAGCCTGCTCGTCGTGCCCATCCGACGCGACCTCGGGATCTCCGACACGCAGATGAGCCTGCTCATGGGGCTCGCGTTCTCCGTGTTCTATACGGTGCTGGGGCTTCCGCTGGGCTGGCTGGCCGACCGCGCCAACCGGCGCTCGCTCATGGGATGGGGGGTGGCGGTGTGGAGCGTGATGACGTCGGCCTGCGGGCTGGCGGGGAGCTTCGGGCGGCTGCTGCTCACGCGGGTTGGCGTTGGTGTGGGCGAGGCGACGCTCAATCCCGCCGCCACTTCCTTCCTGGCCGACTACTTCCCGCCCGAGCGCCTGGGCTCGGCGATGAGCGTCTACTCGCTGGGCACGTTCGTCGGCTCCGGGCTCGCCTACGTGATCGGCGGAGCCGTGGTGGGGATGCTCGAAGGGCAGGCCCGGATCGTCCTGCCGCTGGTCGGCGCGGTGCACCCCTGGCAGACCGCGTTCTTCGTGGTCGGCGCGCCGGGGATGCTCATCGCGCTGCTCTTTCTTGACCGTGAAGGAACCGCCCCGCAAACCGGGCACGCATGGGGCGAGCATGGGCGAGCTGTTCGCCTACGTCCGGCGCAACCTGCGGAGCTTCACCTGCAACAGCCTCGGCTTCTCGTTCTCGGCGATGGTGAATTTCGGTATCGCCGCGTGGCTGGCCACGTTCATGATCCGCCACTACGGCTGGACGGCGGCGCGCGCGGGGACGGTGCAGGGCGTGCTGACGATGACCTTCGGCGTCGCCGGCGTACTCGCGGGTGGAGCGCTGGCCGATCGGTACGCGCGGCGCGGCCAGACCGACGGGCCGCTGCGCGTGGGCGTCGTCGGCGCGCTCGGCATGCTGGTGGCCGGCACGGCATATCCGTTCATGCCCTCGGCCTGGCTGGCGGTGGCGTGGCTGGTGCCGGTGAACTTCTTCGCCGCGTTCCCGTGGGGCGCCGCCAACGCCGCTGCCGCCGAAGTGGTGCCGGCCCGGATGCGCGCCCAGGGCGCGGCGGTCTACTTCTTCGTGCTCAGTCTCGTGTCGTCCACGCTCGGGCCCACGCTGGTGGCGGTGATCACCGACTACGTGTTCCATGCCGACGCGGCCGTGGGCTATTCACTGGCCATCGCCAACGTGCTGGGGATGAGCGCCGCGATCGCCGTGCTGCTGTACGGCATGCCGGCGTACCGGCAGACGATCGCGACGCGGGACGACTGATCAGGCCATCCGGACCCACTTCACGAGTTCGCGCAGCGATGGCTTCTTGCCGTACATGAGCAGACCCACGCGGTAGATGCGCGCCGACACCCAGATGGCGGCGTAGCAGGCGACGGCCAGGCCGGCGAGTGTGGCGGCCAGCTCGGCCACGCGACCGGCACCATCGTCATCCGCATCGGCATGATGATGGGCGCCGAGATCGGGATCCACGAGACGACCTTGGAGAGCGTGCTGGACGGATTGGCGAGCACGGCGGGCATGAACACGATCGACGCGATGAGCGGCATCATCACCGGCCACTGTGCCTGCTGGACGTCTTCCTGATTGCTCACCATGGCCCCCACGGCCGCGAACAGCGACGTGTAGAACATGAAGCCGAGCACGAAGAAGAGGAGCAGCGCCACGCCCACGCCCAGGGAGACGCTGGGCATGTGGATGCCGGAGGCGTCGGCCGTCGGGCCGGCCACGGCGTGCACGATCTGCACGCCGAACGACGCGAGGTAGACGGCCGAGAGCACCCACACCGCTACCTGCGTGAGCGCCACGGCGCCGATGCCCAGAATCTTTCCGGCCAGCAGGGCGTCGGGTTTCACGCTCGACACGACCACTTCGGCCACACGGGTCGTCTTCTCCTCGAGCACCCCGCGCAGCATGTTCTGCCCGTAGAGCGCGATCATCATGTAGAGCAGGAAGGCGACGGCGTATCCGAAGATGATGCCGGAGATGCCGCCACCCGACTCGAGTCCCTTGTCGGTGATCTTGTCGGTTCTGAGGTCGAACCTGACCCCGTGAGTTTGGCGACGCTGTCGGCGTTCATGCCCGCGCGTTCCAGCCGCATGTCGAGCAGCGTCCGCTGCAGGGTGCTCTTCAGCGTCGCGATGTCGGTGAGCGAGGTCGCGTTGCGCCCCGCATAGCGCACGCTGGTCCCGGCGAGGGAGCTGTCGTCGAGCACGAGATAGCCCTGGATGCCGTGGTGCATCACGACCGTGGTGGCGCTGTCGACGGCGGCCTGCAAGTGCGCCGGCGCCACCTGCTCCACCTGCGGCCTGGGGCCGGTGGAATCGGCCTTGACGAGGGCCTGGGCCACCCGCTGGCCGAGGTCCGCGCCCGTGGCGTCGAGCACGAGCACGTTGGCCAGGTTCGACGATGCCCTGGTCCGGCTCGCCAGCAGACTCGGGC
>CAWGJO010000042.1:0-10247 GCA_963822945.1 uncultured Gemmatimonadaceae bacterium
AATGGGGGATGCCGTGAGCGATCGCGGCACCAACGTTCAACCTCCACTCGAGGTGTCGATGAAACGTTCGCTCGTATGCTGCCTTGCCGGTGCCGCGATTCTGGCGGTTGCCGCCTGCGCCAAGTCGTCCGAGCACCCGGCGGTGCAGGGGAAAGACGTCAACACGCCCGGCAGCTATCTCGCCGTGAACGGCGGAAAGATCTGGTACCGCGTCACGGGCACCGGCACCGGCACGCCGGTGATCCTGCTGCACGGCGGTCCCGGCTTCTCGAGCTTCTATCTCAAGTCGCTCGAAGCGTTGGGCAACGACCGTCACGTGGTGCGCTACGATCAGCTCGGCGGGGGGAAGTCGGACCACGTGACCGACACGAGCATGTTCAACATCGCCCACTTCGTGGAGAACCTGGACTCGCTGCGCCGCTTCCTCGGGTACGACCGCGTGGACCTGTACGGCCACTCGTGGGGCACGATCCTCGCCGTGGAGTACTACCGGGCCCACCCGGAGCACGTTGCGAGCCTGACGTTGGCCAGCGCCGCGCTCGACATCCCGGCCTGGCAGCGCAACGCCCGGCGGCTGCTCGAGACGCTGCCCGACTCGATGCAGCGCGCCGTGAAGGTCAGCGAGGCCAAGGGGGACTTCCAGGCGCCGGCGTATCAGGCCGCCGTCAACGAGTTCTACGGGCGCTACGTCTGGCACACGCCCGTCGAGGCGGACCTGGACAGCACCATGTCCACGGTGAACGAGGGGATCTACAACTACATGCAGGGCCCCAGTGAGTTCACGATCACCGGCACCCTGAAGAACTACGACGCCACAGGATTCCTGAAGCAGATCAAGGTGCCCGTGCTCTACACGGTGGGCTCGGACGACGAGGCCGACACGACGACGGTGAAGGGTTTCGCCGCGGCGACGCCGGGCGCACGCGTGGTGATCATTCCGCACGCCGCGCACATGACGATGTGGGACAATCCACAGGCCAACCTGGCGGCCGTGCGCGATTTCCTGCGCGAGGTGGATTCGACGAAAGCCAAGCCGTGAGTCGGGCGGGGCGGGCGCTCCGGCGCCCGCCCCGTCACCGCAACGCCGCTGCGCGGGCCGCGACGGAGTCGGCCCCCGCGGTATCGTGCACCATCCGCAGCGCGCGCGCGAATGCCTCGAGATCGGGCCGGAGCTGCGTGGAGTCCTTTTTGAATCGCGTCGCCTTGAGCAGCGGTACGAGGCGCCGGTACACGGGCACGGCGTCGACGAACCGGCGCTGCTTCATGTAGAGATCCGCCAATTCCTGAAGCGCGTACGTCGCATACGGGTTGTTCGGACCGGTGGCCGAATCGAGAACCGCCACCGAACGCCGGAAGTGCCGCTCGGCGTCGGCCAGGGAATCCATGGCGACCAGATTCTCTCCCAGGGCCTCGTGCGCGAGGGCGATCTGGGCCGGCACCTTGTTGCGGAGCGCGAACGTCAGCGCGAGGCGTTGATCCGCTGCGGCCTCGCGGTAGCGATGGATCTTGTTCAACCCAACCGCGAGGTTGTAGTAGCTGTAGTGCAGCCCCGCCGGCGGAGGGCCCTTGGCCCGCGCGTACAGCTCGATGGACCGGTGGTAGTGCGGTAGCGAGGCGGGGATGGAATCCATGTACTGGTAGAGATTCGCGAGTTCGAGTTCGTCGTGGGCGAGCTTCAGGCTGTCGGGCCCGGACAACCGCTCCGTGATGGCCAAGCCCCGCTTGTACATGGCCAGCCCCTCGGCGCCTTGCCCGATCGATGCGAGGTCCACCCCGGCGTTCATGAGCCGGCTCGCCGTCTTCGGATGATTCGGCCCGAAGACACGCAGCGTGAACTCCGCGGCGCGGCGGTTGAATGCAGCCGCCGAGTCCGCCTGACCGGCGCGGTCGTACCCGTTGCCGAGATCGGACATCGCATCGGCAATCCGCGGATCGTCCGGCTTCAGGAAGCGCTGGTCGAGTGCCAGTGCCTCTCGCGCATCGCGGATGCCCTCGGGAAAGTGTCCGCCCAGTATCTCCAGGTTCCCTCGGGCTCCAACCAGGTACGCATACCGGACCGAATCGGCGCGAGGCTGCAACGCGTAGAGGGCGAACAGCCGATTGAGCACGGTGCGGGCCGAATCAAGGTGATACGTATTGAGCAGCAGGCCGAACAGCGGATAGAGTCCACCGGAAACGCCGAGCGAGTCGCCGGCGAGTTCGCGAATCCGGACCGCCTCCGTCAGCGCGGCCATCGCGCTGTCGGGACTCCCGCGGATGTTGGCACTGGTGGCGAGGTCCACCAGGATCCTCGCGCGGAGCGGCGCGTCGGGGCCGTCCAACGAGTCGCTGAGCGCAAGCGCGGCGCGGAACATCGTGTCCGCTGCGTCCAGCCGGCCGATGTTCTGGTACACCGCGCCGAGCGTGGCGAGCAGTTGGCTCTTCACGCGCGGCGCGTCGGCGAGCGCCGTGTCCAGTCGCGCCCGTGCCTCATCCACCACCGCGGCCACGGTCAGCGTGTCCCCGTGTGTACGCGTGGGGTCGGCCCCCGTGAAGATGTTCTGAAGAAACGTCGTCACCGCTTCGGCGCGCTGCGCTTCCTGTCGGGCGGTGTTCCGTTCGCCTGCCAGTCGCTGGACGTAGAAGCCCGAGAGGCCGATGATGGCCACGGTCGTCACCGTCACGGCGGCAACGGCCGCACGGTGGCGGCGGATGAACTTGCCCGCGCGGTAGCGGAGCGTGGCCGGGCGCGCCGAGACCGGACGTCCGTCGAGGTAGCGTTGCAGATCGGCGGCGAACGCTTCCACCGAGGGATACCGGCGCTCCGGCTCCTTCCGCAACGCCGTCAACAGAATGTTGTCGAGATCCCCCTCCAGATCGGCGCTGAACGCCGCACGGCCGGTGCGGGCCGCCGCGCTCGGCCGTGGCGGTTCCTCGGTCGTGATCCGGCGTTCGAGTTCCGCCGGCGTCGACCCTTCGACATCGAAGGCCAACCGTCCCGTGACCAGCCGGAACAGCACCAGGCCGAGTGCATAGACATCGGTGGCGACCGTGGGGCGGAGCCCCTTCAACTGCTCCGGGCTGGCGAACGCCGGTGTCAACGGACCGAGGCCCGTGGTCTCCGTCTCGTCGCCGCCGCCCAACAGCTTGGCCACGCCGAAGTCGAGCAGTTCGGGGGTGCCCGTGGCGGGCACCAGAATGTTCGACGGTTTCGAGGTCGCGGTGGACGATGAGCGACTGGTGGGCGTGTTTGTACGGCGCCCATCACATCCAGGAACAGGCCGATGCGCGCGTCGAGGCCCAGCGACTCTTCGTCGCAGTAACGATCGATGGACCGCCCATCCATCAACTCCATCACGATGAAGGGCGATCCGTCGTCTGCAGTGCCGCCATCCAGGAGCCGTGCGATTCCCGGGTGAGCCAGGCTGGCCAGCATCTGGCGTTCGGCGAGGAAGGGTCTGGTGCTGCCGGGAGGCGCCAGCCCGCGCCGCAGGAACTTGATGGCCGCCGTGGCCTCGTACAGGCCGTCGGCCCGATGCGCGCGATACACGGCGCCGATCCCGCCGTGCCCGATCTCCTCTTCCAGCACCCAGGCGCCCACGCGATGTCCGGCACGGGTGGGGAAGGCGACCGCAGCGACGGCGGCGGTCGCCGCGGCGATGACGGGGTCGGCCGACGCGTCGGCGGCCGAGGCGTAATCGTCGCTCAGCAACGCGACCACTTCGGCGCGCAACTCGACGTCGTCGCCGCACGCCTCGGCCAGCCGCCGCTCGCGTTCCGCAGGCGGTGCGTCGATCAACTCGTCCACCAGCGCCGCGATCCGTCCCATGCGCTCCGTATCCATCCCGCCTGGCCCCCCGCGGTGCTATTCGGGTTCCTGTTGCAGCCGTCCGAGCAATCGCTTGGCGTCGCGCAACCCGCGATCCACCGTCGCCGGCGAGATGCCCTCGATCTCGGCCATCTCGTCGTACGTGTAGCCGCCGAAGTACGCGAGTTCGAGAATCTCCGCCTGCCTCTTGCTAAGCGTAGCCAGCCGCTCCATCGCCTCATCGAGCGCCAGATTTCCTCGGCACGTCCCGGCGCTTCCGCCATCCCCTCCTCGAGCGTCACGGGCCGGGCCGAACCGCCGCGCCGTGATCCACGCCGCGCCCGGGCGTAATCCACCAGCACGCGCCGCATCGTGGTGGCGGCCGCCGCCAGGAAGTGGCGTCGCCCCTGCCAGGTGACGTCGGCACCGACCAGCCGCAGGTAGGCCTCATTGATCAGACCCCCGGTCTGCAGCGTGTGCCCGGGCGCCTCCCCTTAGCTGCCGGTGCGCGATCTCCTCGAGCGTGGGATAGAGGATCGCCATCGCGCGGTCGCGCGCGTCCAGATTGCCGTCCCTCCAGGAAAGCAGGAGTCGGTGATCTCGGAACGGGGGCCGTCGGCCGCCGGGGTGGGCGCTGACGGCGGGGGCGGCGGCGGGGGCGGGGGCGATGCAGGCATGGCGGGTCGGAACTCCAAGTCAGGGGCCAACGTAGCGCGGTTGCCCCCGGTCCGTCCAGCGGGCCGTGAGGGATTCCGCGCCTGAATTCCGCCTCCCAGGTAACGGCACTGCGTGCGGGCTTTCGGCTTTTCGCCGCCTGGCCCCGCCCGCGACGACTTCGAGAGGAGGTTCACCATGCGTGGTTCCCCTGTACGGCCCCTGGCGATCTGGGCCTCGGCGACGCTGCTGGTATTCGCCACGGCTCGCTGCAGCGATTCGACCGCGCCGAAGAACAACGGCTCGTCGACCAACACGAGCGGGTGCAGCAGCGCCAAGGATCTCACCACCTGCCTGCCGAGCTGGAGTCAGTTCTCGCCACCCAAGGCTTCGAAGAGCCCCACGCCGACCGGAACACCGACGACGACCGAGAAGAACGACACCCTGAAGCAGATCGACAGCACCGGGGCGTTGGTTTCGCTGGGTAACGTGACCTTCGAGTGCACCGATTCGACCTTCAGTTTCGTCGACAATCCGGAAAAGGCGCTCTCGTTCAACCTCGATCAGACGGTCGTCTGGCCCGGCGCGCTCATTCAGGGGAAGAGCCATCGCGACGCCAAGACCATGAGCGACCTGCTGGAGCTGCCGATTCGGCAACGCACGCCGGTGACGGTGACGATGAACTTCAACAGCGCCGACAACACGCGAACCATCGACAATCCCGATCAGGGATCGGTGAACCAGGCGGTGCAGGACATGGTGGGCAAGGCGCAGGCCGGCGGGCTGGTCACGCCCAGCAACATCACCTTCGACGAAAAGAGCTTCAGCTCGGAGCAGCAGGCGGCGGAGGCGTTCGGGGTCTCCGGCCGCTACCTGGGCTTCCAGGCCACGGCCAAGGGCTCGGTCAAACAATCGGTGAGCCGCCATGTGGTGGTGGCGCAGTTCCAACAGCAGATGTACATCGCCGGCGTCACACAGCCGGCCACTCCGGCCGACTTCTTCAGCGACGCCTTCACCTCCGCCGAGTACCAGACGCAGGCCAATCTGGGGCGCATCGGCGTCGACAATCCGCCGCTGTACGTCTCACGCATCGGGTACGGGCGCATGATGGTGTTCGAGATGAGCGCCGAGGCGAAGTCGTCGGAGATCGAGGCGGCGCTGAATGCCGCGTACAAGGGGATCGCGGGCGGCGTGAGCGCCTCGCTCAGCGCGCAGGACAGCGCCGTGTTGGCCCGCTCCGAAATCCGGTTCAGCCAGATCGGCGGCGCCGACTCGAACGCCCTGGCCGCCATCCACTCCGGAAACCTCGCCGACTACTTCACCAGCTCCCCCCCGCTCACCAGTGCGGCCCCGCTCTGGTTCGAGCTGAAGACGCTCACCGGACAGGTGGCCCAGGTGTCGGAACCGGGGACGTACACGCAGACCACCTGTGTGCCGAAACTGCCCGGGAGCTTCGACTTCCTGCCGGAACAGACCCTGAACATTCCCTTTGCCGCGGGGACGCAGCGCCGCACCCTGCAGGCCGACGTGAACGGCGACGGGAAGATGGATCTCGTGTTCGATGAACTGCAGACGTCGCCGTCGCAGAACGTGGTGCACGTGGTGCTGGCCAATGGCGACGGCACGTTCACCGTGAAGGCGCCGGTCACGAGTCCCGATGCGCCGGCCGAAGGATGGGAGAACTTCACCCTCTCGGCGGTGGATATGAACGGCGACGGCAAGGCCGACCTGGTGTGGAACGCCCTGACCACCACCGACAACGTCGTGTATGCCGCGATCTCCAACGGCGACGGCACGTTCACCTGGCGGCCGCGGCAGGAGTTGCCCGCCGGCGGCTGGAATACCTATCGGCTGATCACGGCGGACATGAACAACGACGGGCGGGGCGATCTCGTGTGGACCAATGCCGGTAGCGGCTCGACCTCGATCCTCCGCACCTACTTCGGTCTCGCGCGCCCCGACTCCAGCTTCGAGATGATCCCCAACTACGTGGACCAGTCGGGCAACTTCGCCGGGGACGAGACCGTGGCCGCGGCACAGTTGGACGGCGTGAACGGCGCGGACCTTTGTTCAACGACCTGAGCGCCTCGAACAACGTGTCGCACGCCGATCTGTTCACGCCGACCTCGGACAGTACCGGCACCCTGAGCCTGCGGACAGCCACCGTCTACAACATCAGCGGGTGGAGCCCGGTCTATACCACGCGCGTCGGGGACATCGACGGGCGAAACGGCGCCGATCTGGTCTTCGTGCGCAGCACCGACCCCACGGCCGCCAACGACGGATGGATCCACCGCGCCCTGAACAACGGCAATGGCACGTTCACCATCCAGCCACCGCAGCATGCGCCCCTCCGCGCCAACCCGACCGTTCCGTACCTCGCCGACTTCAACAACGACGGCAAGGAAGACATTCTCCTGAACCATCTGGACAATTCCACCAACCAGGTGCTGGTGGGATTCGGCACCGACAGCGGAACGTTCACCTTCCCGTCCGGCGTGGTGACGGCCCCCAACACCCCCCCCCGAAGGGTGGGCAGTGTACGGCCAGGTCTACGTGGGCGACGTGAACGGGGACGGCAAGGCCGACATCGTCTGGACCAATCCGTCGAGCACGACGGAGGTGTACGTCGCGCTGTCGAAGTAGCACCGGGCCGGCGCCGCCGGGAGGGCCCCGGCGGTGCCGGCACCGGCGGGTGCCGCGTCCCGACGGACTGCTACGGCACCCAGGTGGTGACGTCGCCCGCCGCCCGGCGGGGTTTCGCGTCCGGCACGGCGGCCGGCTCGCCGAGCTGGATCAGGGCCACGATCCGCTCGCCCTCCGGCACACCAACGGCCGCACGCGCGCGCGGATCGTCCATCACGGCGCCCGACTTGAGGTGGGTGGCGAGGCCGGCCGCCGCCGCGGCCAGCATGAGATTCTGCACGGCCATCATCGTCGCCGCGTAGTCCTCCTCGCGGATCTCGGGATTCGCGTCGAGGGTCATGCTCACGGCGATCTTCGGCGGGGAGCGCCGCCTCGGCGGCCGCCACCTCTCGGCCACCGCGCGCGCGGCCTCGGGGTCCTCCACCTTCTTCGCCTTGCGCGCGCCGAGCGCGGCCCCGTAAGCGCGCCGCGCCCGGGTCCGAGCACGTAGAGCGCCACGGTTGGGTCATGCGGTGGTTGGGGGCTGGAGCACTGCGCCGTCGAGCAACCGCTCGATCTCCTCCCGCGCAATCGGCCGGTCGGTGAATTGCTTGATGGAACGGCGGCTGCGGATGGCGTCGAACAGGTCCATGGGAGCACAGGGGCGAGGGTGGACAATGCGGGGTTCTGTGTGCAACAATATCTCTCCTACGAGTTCTTCAGAGAAGGCTTCTCATGCCACGCACGCACCTAATGGTTCTCAGCGCCGCCACCATTGCGCTCTTCGCCGGCATTCCCGCCGTCGCCGCCGGCCAGGGCAATCCGTTCGCCAAGCCGCAGCCCGCTGCCTTTTCACGCCCCGCCCTTCGACAAGATCAAGGACGCCGACTATCAGCCGGCCATCGAAGAGGGCATGAAGCGGCAACTGGCGCGAGGTGGACGCCATCGCGAACAAGCCCGCGCCGCCGACGTTCGACAACACGCTCGTGGCGCTGGAGCGGTCGGGCGCGCTGCTGACGCGGGTCGAGAGGTCTTCAACGCCGTCATCCAGGCGAACACCGACGACACGCTGCAGGCGGTGCAGGACGACGAGGCGCCGAAGCTCGCCGCGCACAGCGACGCGATCTACCTGAACGCCAAGCTGTTCCAGCGCGTCAAGGCATGTACGACCGGCGTGACGGGCTGGGGCTGGACCCCGAGCAGCTGCGGCTCTGGTGACGACTACTACCTCGCAGTTCGTGCGCGCGGGCGCGCTGCTGTCGGAGACGGACAAGGTCACGTTGCGCGCCCTCAACCAGGAGGAGTCCACGCTGTCCACCGAGTTCCAGCAACAAGCTGCTGGCAGGGACCAAGGCGGGCGCGTGGTGGTGGACGACAGCGCGCAGCTGGCCGGCCTGAGCGGCGGAAGTGGCCGCGGCGGCGCACGCGGCCAAGCAGCGCGGCCTCGAGGGCAAGTGGGTGCATGCCGCTGCAGAACACCACGCAGCAGCCGGCGCTGGCGTCTCTCACGGACCGCGCGCTGCGCCAGCGGCTCTTCGAGGCCTCCTGGACGCGCACCGAGCACGGCGACTCCAACGACACCCGCGCCATGATCGCGCGCCTCGCGCAGGTGCGCGCCGAGCGGGCCAAGCTGCTGGGCTTCCCAACTACGCCGCCTACAGCCTCTACCGACCAGATGGCGAAGACGCCGGACGCGGCCATCGAGCTCCTGACCAGCTGGTGCCGCCGGCGGTGGCCAAGGCGGCGCACGAGGCGGCGCAGACATGCAGGAGCTGATCGACAAGCAGGGCGGCGGCTTCAAGCTGAAGCCCTGGGACTGGGAGCATCTACGCGGAACAGGTCCGCAAGGCGAAGTACGACCTCGACGAATCGCAGATCAGGCCGTATTTCGAGCTGAACAGGGTGCTGCAGAACGGCGTGTTCTACGCCGCCAACAAGCTGTACGGCATCACGTTCAAGGAGCGCCACGACATTCCGGTCTACCAGCCGGACGTGCGCGTGTTCGAGGTGTTCGACGCAGACGGCAAGCCGCTGGCCTCTTCTACTGCGACTACTTCAAGCGCGACAACAAGAGCGGCGGCGCCTGGATGGACAACTTCGTGACCAGTCGAAGCTGCTGGGCACCAAGCCGGTGGTCTACAACGTCGCCAACTTCACCAAGCCCGCGCCCGGCCAGCCGGCGCTGCTCACGCTTCGACGACGTGACCACGATGTTCCACGAGTTCGGTCACGCGCTGCATGGCATGTTCGCCAACGTGGAGTATCCAGCGCTGTCGGGCACCAAACGTCCGCGCGACTTCGTGGAGTTTCCGTCGCAGTTCAACGAGCATTGGGCCCTGGATCCCGGACGTCTTCGCCCACTACGCCCGCCACTACCAGACCGGCGAGCCCATGCCGCCGGCGCTGGTGGCGAAGATCCGGAAGTCGAGACGTTCAACCAGGGCTACGCGCTGACCGAGCTGCTGGCGGCGCTCACTGGACATGCCGTGGCACACGCTGCCGCGCGGCGCCCGCAGCAGAACGTGGACGCCGTTCGAGACCAGCGCGCTGCACGGCGACGGCTTCGATATACCGCAGACGTGCCGCCGCGCTACCGCTCCAGCTACTTCGCCCACATCTGGGGCAGCGGCTACGCGGCCGGCTACTACGCCTATCATGTGGAGCGAGATGCTGGACGACGATGCCTTCGACTGGTTCAGGAGCACGGCGGGCTGACCCGCGCCAACGGCCAGCGCTTCCGCGACATGATCCTGTCGCGCGGCAACACGGAGGACGAGGCGACGATGTACCGCGCCTTCTACGGCAGGGATCCCGACATCGAGCCCATGCTGGAGCGCCGGGGGCTGCCACCGGTGAAGGGCAACCCCGGGGGCTGACTGCCTCCGGGGCCGCGGGCCCGCCGCACCGACGACGCCCTCAGCGTGCGTCAGCGCGAATCGAAGGCCGCCACTTCTTCACCAACCGCTGGGCCGTCGCCACCGGATCGCCCACCGGTTCGGTGCGGAACACCGGCGTGGTGTCGTGCGACCAGCGCTTCTCCCATTCGCACGACGCGGTAGCGAACGGCTTCCGGTCGAACGGCTTGCCGCTGTCCAGCGACGCGTTCAGATCCTTGAAGAACGCCTCCCACCGCGGCAGGAAGTACGAGGTGAACATCCCCTCCCACTCCTTGAACGCGTAG
>CAWGJO010000043.1:0-55106 GCA_963822945.1 uncultured Gemmatimonadaceae bacterium
GTGCTGACGGGTCATGGGGCACTCCTTCGCAATTCACGGCGGCAGCGCTTCGCCTGCCGCCGGCGCTCTTGGGTCGTTCGCAATCACGAGTCACTCTCCACGGGGTTCCGCCCTTCACTGCCCCGTGACGCTGCTGGGGCGTGAGCGCGGACCCGACCGGGCACCGAATCGCACTGCTCAAGCGGCCTGCAGTGCCCGTTTGCCACTCCTCTCCCGAGATTCGTACATTCGCTCCGTGGCAACCGACCCCACCCGACTCTCCACGATCGTCGGCGCCGTCAACCTCAGCGACCCCGAACAGGCGGCGCGGGTGATGCCGCTCGTATACGACGAGTTGCGACAACTCGCGCGCCGCCGCCTTCGCGGCGAACGCGCGGACCATACGTTGCGCCCCACGGCCCTGGTGCACGAGGTGTACGTCCGCCTCGCCGACGCCGGCACCCTCTCCGTCACCGGCCGCCGCCACTTCCTGCAACTCGCCGCGCGGGCCATGCGTCAGATCCTGGTGGATGCCGCGCGAACGCGGAAGGCCGAGAAGCGCGGGGGCGACTGGCAGCGCGTCACGCTCGACGGCGACCTGGCCGGCGCGGAGCAGAACCCCTGGGACGTGATCGACCTGCACGACGCCCTCTCCCGGCTGGCCGAGCTGGCCCCTGAACTCGAGCGTCTGGTGGAACTGCGCTTCTTCACGGGACTTACGGTCGACGAGGCCGCCGAAACGCTCGGCATCTCCCCCCGAAAGGCCGCCAAGGACTGGGCCGCCGTCCGCCTCTGGCTTCGCCGGGAGTTGTCCGCCGGCTGAGCCGGGGCGTGCAGTCTCCTGCTCGTTTTTCCGCATCAGGTAGGTAGCGGCCTCCCGCCCGCCGCAGCACACCCGATGCAGAGGAGCAGACCATGTCCCCGCACACACCTCGTCACCACGCCACGCGCGCCGCCGCGCCCCGCACGAATTCCTTCACCGCACTGGCCGCCGCGCTCGCCGTGCTGCTCGTCGCGGCCTGCAGCAGCGCGACCTCGGAGCCGTCCACGTCCAAGACGCCTCCCCCGCCGCCGGTGATCAAGGCTGCGCCGTTCACCTGGTCCATGCCCGCCCGCTTCGGCCAGGACGCGAACCACGATGGTCTGATCGACTATCCCGACTCGGCGCAGATCCACCCCGCGTCGTGGACCGTGAACTTCGACGCCTGCAACACCACGGGCAGCAAGTACGAGTGGTACGTGGACAGCGCCTCGGTGGGGTCGACGAGCAACTGCAAGTTCTCGCACCAGTTCCCGGCCGAGGGGAGCTACGACGTGGCGGTCAACGTCACCGGCGTCGCCGATACGACGCTGCGCTCCGAGGAGAAGGTGGTGGTGCAGGACTTCCTCATCCTCTCCATCGGCGACTCGTATGGATCCGGCGAGGGGAATCCGGACGTCCCCGTGGAGACCGACGCGGCCATTGCCAAGGTCGAGGCGGCGATGACCCAGCTCGCGGACGCGCAGCAGCAATTGCAGGCCGCGCAGCAGAGCCTTCAGAGCGCGCTGTCGGCCAAGGGACTCGCCCAGACCGCATACGACAACGCCGTCCAGACGTACAACGCGTTCAAGTCTGCCTGCAGTACGCTCATCTCGTCGTCGTGCGTGACCTTCCTGGCAGCGAAGGCGCTGTCGTTTCTCAGCCTGGATGCGGCCCGCACCTACTTCAATCAGATCGTCGCCAACACGAAACAGCGCCTGACCGATGCGGAGACTGCCGTCACACATGCGCAGCAGGCCGTGAGCAGTGCGCAGGCCGCCGTGACCAGCGGGCAGGCCGCCATCGCCACGCTGCAAGCCGGCCTCCCCGCCGCGCGGTGGCACGCCAAGTACCCCGTCGAGACGTACGATCAGGCCGATCTGTGCCACCGCTCGGCAAACGCGGCCTCGGCGCAGGCCGCGCTCGCGCTCGAGAACGCCGATCCGCACACGTCCGTGACGTTCGTGCATCTGGCCTGCTCCGGCGCCAAGATCGAGGGCGGCGGCCAGGCCATCGACCAGCAGATTCGCTGGGCAGACGCGCTCATCGGGCACCGGGAGATCGACGCGGTCATCGTCTCCATTGGGGGCAATGACCTCGGATTCTCCAAGCTGGCCACCGCGTGTGTCGAGCAGCAACCCTGCTACTCCCTCAAGCCGGTCATCGACCCCACGAACTGGGTGAAAGCGTGTGCGCTGCTCTCCCTCCTGCCCAACAGTGGCAGCAAGTGCACCGACTTCTTCCAGAAGAACACCATTGCGATTTCGGCCAAGCAGTTCGTGGACAGTACGACCGCGACGCTCCCCTCGCATTACGCAACGCTGGGTACCGCGGACCTTCCCAACCTCTGGGGACTCATCCGTCCGGGCACGACCACCGACACCGTTCGCGACAACCGGGTGTACATCACGGAGTACGGGAACCTCACCAAGGACGATGCCGGCAACTACTGCACCATCGACCCGACCGATCCGCTGGGCACCATGGCCGGCGTCTCCGTGAAGGAGATGGCGTGGCTGGACACGACGGCCGAGGCGGACCTCAACGGGGACATGCGGGCGGCGGCGAACACGTACGGGTGGAACTTCGTGAGCGGCATCTACGCGGGGTACACGGACCACGGCTACTGCGCCCACGACCACTGGATCACGCGGCTGGACGAGACGTTCCTGCGACAGGGCGACATGCAGGGCATGGCCCACCCCGACGCCGAGGGTCAGCAGTTCACCGGCGGAGCCATCTACCAGGCGCTGATCAAGGATCTCTATCCCAACGGCATCCACGCGCTGCCGCGCGCGCCCGACCAGGCCGGCTCGCGCGCCGGAGGGTAACGACGGCCTGACACCCGGGCCCCCGCGCCCGGCGCGATTGCGGCACGAGAAGGGGAGGGATACGTTCGGGCCACGGGGCCGCGGCCCGCATCCGGGGCCCCGTTCCCTTCCCTTTTCCGTCGCGCTCGCCATGGACCGTGACACGTTTCGGCGCCTCATCGACGCCGTGGGTCAGGCAATGGAACGGAGTCCGGACGACCGCGACGGCTTTCTCGCCGACGCGCTCGCCGACGACCCCGGGCTCCTGGCGGAAGCACGGGCGCTGGCCGCCGAGGCCGACGCAACTTCGCTCGACCTGGCGACGGCGCGGGTGGAGTCCATGGTGGACCGCGCGGCCGCCACCGCCCTGCCGGCGCCGATTCCGCCGCCCGCGCACATCGGCCCCT
Source organism: uncultured Gemmatimonadaceae bacterium (assembly GCA_963822945.1). Classification (GTDB taxonomy): domain Bacteria; phylum Gemmatimonadota; class Gemmatimonadetes; order Gemmatimonadales; family Gemmatimonadaceae; genus JAGWRI01. The sequence continues at coordinate 3,216 of CAWGJO010000043.1, forward strand.
ACGAGATCGTCCGCCAACTCGGCCACGGCGGCATGGGCGTGGTGTATCTCGGGCGGCAGAGCGCCCCCCTCCAACGCGACGTCGCCATCAAGGTCATCCGGCCGGGCACGGCGGATCCGGAAACGCTCGCCCGCTTCTCCATCGAGCGGCAGGCGCTGGCGCGCATGGCGCACCCCGCCATCGCCCGCGTGTTCGACGCGGGAACCACGGAGGCCGGCCTGCCCTATTTCGTCATGGAGTTGGCGCAGGGGCCGCCGATTACCGATTACTGCGACGAGGACCAACTGGATCTCGATGCGCGGCTCGACGCTCTTCCGAACCGTGTGCGAGGCGGTCCACCACGGGCATCAGCGCGGAATCATCCACCGCGACCTCAAGCCCTCCAACGTGCTCGTGACCCGGGTGGAGGGGCGCGCGATGCCGAAGGTGATCGATTTCGGCATCGCCAAGGCGGTGAACGGTGCGCAGGACGGCGAGAGCGTCCACACCCGCGCCGGCGCCATCGTCGGCACGCTGGACTTCATGAGCCCCGAACAGATCCGCGGAGACGGCGACGCAGTGGACGTCCGCTCGGACGTCTACTCGCTCGGCGTGATCCTCTATCAACTCGTTTCCGGGCGGCATCCCTACGACGATTCGGGGATTCACCGCGTCGGGTTGCTCGAGGCGCAGCGCATCATTCTGGAAACGGATCCACCGCGCCCGAGCCGCCACCCGCACAGCGATCCGCGCGTCGCGTCGCCGGAACGCGGGTCCCGGATCGGGCGGCAGCGCCGGCGCCGGCAGGAGCTGGACTGGATCGTGATGAAGGCGCTGGAGAAGGACCCCCAGCGCCGCTACCAGTCCGCCCTCGCGCTGGCCGAAGACCTGGACCGGTACGCGCACGATCGTCCGGTGCGCGCGGGACCGCCGGGGCTCGCCTACCGCACGCGCAAATTCGCCCGGCGCCACCGGCTCGGCATCACGGCGGGCGGCGTCATGGCGTTCGCACTCGCCGCCGGCACGGTGGCCGCCTCCACGGGCTTCGTGCGCGCCCGGGCCGAGGCGCGGCGCGCCCAGGCCACCAGCGACTTCCTCGCCAACCTCCTCGCCTCGGTGAGCCCCGACAAGCAGGGGCGCGCGGTGACCGTGCGCCAGGTGCTCGACTCCGCGCGGCGCCGCCTGCTGGCCGGCGAGTTCGCCAACGATCCCGAAACGGAGGCGTCGCTGGCGCTGGTCATCGGTCAGAGCTACGGCGGCCTGGGACAGTACCGGGAGGCCCGCCCCCTGATCCAGCGCTCGCTCGACCTGCGCCGCACCCTGTACGCGCCCGACGACCCGCGCGTCGTGGAATCCCTCTACGCGCTCGGCACCGTGGAATGGCATCAGGGCGACCTCACGCATGCCCTGGCCGTGCGCCAGGAACTCGCGCGACTCACGGCGCGCCATGCCGACACCGATCCCATCGACCACGCCGAGTCGCTGAGCAATCTCGGCAACACATACGCCGACCTGGGACAGTCCGACCGCGCGGTGACGTATCTGCGCCAGGCGGTGGCGCTGGCGCGCCGTGCGCACGGCGACAGCGCGCAACTCGGCCTCGCCCGGTTCCTCAACAACCTGGGCTCGGTGTACTTCGACCAGCAGCGCTTCGACAGCGCCGCCCATGCCTTCGAAGACGCGCGGCAGATTCGCGCGCGGCTGCTCGGCGAGCACAGCGACGTCTATGCCATCACCCTGATGAACCTCGGCAACGCGACGCTGCATCTCGGCAAGCTCGCCGACGCCGAGCGGATCCTGCGCCACGACGTGAGCCTCGAGGAACAGATCTTCGGCAGCGACCACCCCACCACGGCGTACGCGTACGCGGGGCTCGCCGAGACGCTCCTGCGCCAGGGACATCCGGACAGCGCCGAGGTGTACATCCGGCGCGCGCTCGCCATTCGGGTGGCGCACGCCACCGACCCGTACTGGCGGGTGGCCATCGCGCGCCGCCAGTTGGCCGATGTGCTCATTGCCGAGCACCGGCTGGCCGACGCGGAAACCCAGCTCCGCACCGCGTGGCAGGGGCTGGCTGCGGCCGGCGAGACGTCGATGCCCCAGGCCCGGGATGTCGCGCGCGACATGGCGCGGGTGCAACAGCTGCGCGGCGATTCGGCGCAGGCGACGACCTGGGAGGAGCGGGCCGCCGACGTGAGATACTAGGCGGCGCTCAAGACCGAGACGCGCGTGCACGTGAAGGCGGCCATCGAGCGGGCGCGCGCGGAAGTCGCGACGCGTCGAGCGTGGGCCGGCCCTACGCCTCCAACACCAGTACTTCCGACGGCACGCCGAAGGGAGCAACTACGCGCCGGTGCACGATCTGCCACCGTCGGGCGTCGACGAACGCCTCGAGGTGGATAGGGCGGCACCCGCCGACGATGGCCGGGCGCAAGCTGAACACCGCCGACCAGAGAGACGAGACCATTCGTGACGGGAGGTGCTCGCCCCGCGTGAGACTCGCGAGGCAGAGCCGGCCGTGCGGCGTCAGCGCACGGTGCGCCTCCGAGAAGAAGCGCCCGATGTCTTCCGCCGAGAGCAGATCCAGCACGTAGCAGCAGACGACGCGGTCAACCGAATGATCCGCAAGCGGGAACCGCACCGCGCCATCGACCCGCGCCACCTCCGAGCGCTCGCCGTACGCCGCCAGCCGGTGTTTCGCGAGTTCGACCATCACGGGGCTGATGTCGCAGCCGAGGTAGGTGGCCGACGACGGCAGGTGACGTTCGAGCAGTCGGGCGGCCAGCTTGCCCGTGCCGCAGCCGAACTCGAACACCCGTTGCGCCGTCTCGAAGCCGGCATGGGCGATCAGGTCGTCGAGCGCCGGATCCTCGTAGAAGCCCTGGCTGTCCTGCTTCTTCCCGAAGCGATCGTAGTACGCCTGCGCCGCCGCCGGACTCAGCACCCGACCACGGGCGCGGGGGCCTGGGTGTCCGGAACTCCGCTCATCCAGCCGTCCTCGGTCACCTCAGAAGCCCCGGGAGACCGAAACGACCGCATAGTGGAGCCACGCGAAGGTGTACACCGACGACACGTCGGCCCCGCCTTCCACGGTGCGGTATCCCGCCGCCAGGGTCCACTGCCTCCCCACGTCGTATCCGACCTTCAGCGCCACGTCCTCGGCGCGGCCGGGTCCTCCCGCCAGCGCGTCGGCGTCGACAATGAAATGCCAACGCCCGCCCAGGCGCCCGTCGCCCGCCACGTGGAGAAGCGGAACGAAGCCAAAGTCGTCCTTCCGACTCGTGGTGCTCCCCTGCCGCAACTCGATCCTGGCATCGCGGATCTTGGCCGTGCCGCCCACCCACCAGGTCCAGCGCGGGTCGTGGTGAAACCGCCAACTATACGTCAGGCGGTACGAGTTGAACCGGTACGTGGCCCGGGTCGGGACGGCCGGCGCGTACTGGGCGCCGGCGAAGTCGATGGTCCGGTCGAGAACGCCCGTCCCCGAGATGGAGAGGGGAGCCACCAGCAGGCGCAGCGCGTGGCGGTCGTTGATGTTCCACCTGAAATACACCCGCCCCACCGCCCAGGGACCGCTTCCCACTACGCTGCGCAGGGAGAACTTCGTGGCCGGCGGCTCGTTGGGGATGCGCACGTCATTGCGCGTCTGCCAGACCGGCGACGCCTCGACCTCGACGACGAACCGGGGGGTGGGGGGCGACTGCGCGGCGGCCCGGTGCGGCAACAGCCAGGCCCCCGCGACGATGACGACGGACACCAGCGTTCGCATACCCTGAACCATGCGGGGCACCCGCTCAGAAAGCAAACGTCATCCCGCCCCGAGCGCGTGTACGGCGGCCCCCAGGTCGCCATGATCCACGCGCACGTGCCGTGCCCGGCCCCAAGCCGGGCCCACCCACGTCAGGGGAAGATTCCCAATTCCGAATATGAGAGGGCAATCTTGTCGATGACGTGTACGAACGCCGCGGTGCGAAGACTACTTCCGTTCGGGAGCCGGCGCTGCGATTCCACGATCTCACGATACGCGACCACCATCGTCTCTTCCAGGCCGGAGTTCACGAGGTCTGCTTCGTCCGCTCCGTGTACGATCGCGTCTCGATCCGCTCCGGAAAAGTGCGTACCCGTTGCTTGCTCAATGGCGCCCAGGAGACGGTTCTCCGCCATCTCCTCGTAACGCTTTCCGATTCGGCCAAACCGCACATGAGACAGGTTCTTGAGCCATTCGAAATAGGAGACGGTGACCCCACCGGCGTTCGCATAGAAATCCGGAATCACCAGGATCCCCTTCCCCGCGAGGATGTCTTCCGCTTCGGGGGTCGTTGGGCCGTTGGCGCCTTCGAGCACGATCCTGGCCTTTACTCTGGGCGCATTTTCGGCGGTCAACTGCCGCTCCAGCGCCGCAGGAATCAGCACATCACACTCCAACTCCAGCGCGTGGGCCGTGTCGGGGATATTGGTGGCGCCAGGGAAGTTCAGGATCGATCCCGTCGCTTTGCGATGTTGAAACACCTCCGCCTCATTCAAGCCTTTCCAGTCAAGGATGGCGCCTTCCATCTCCGCGATCGCGACGACGGTGGCGCCCGCCTCGCGGCAGAACTTCGCCGCGTGATATCCAACATTGCCAAGCCCCTGCACGACCAGACGCTTGCCCTCGATTCCCGGCGATAGCCCGAGTTGCCGCATTCCCTCTTCTTGTGCACACGCTTCCCGCAGCGCGTAGTACAGGCCCCGTCCCGTTGCTTCACGACGGCCGCGAATACCGGATTGCGATACGGGTTTGCCCGTCACGCAGGCCGAGCCGTTGATCTCTCCGGGATTCAGGCGCCATGTAGGTATCGACAATCCAGGCCATTTCCCGTTCGCCGGTTCCGTAGTCGGGCGCCGGAACATCGAGGCCGGGTCCGATCAGATTCTTCTTCATGAGTTCGTGCGTGTACCGCCTGGTGATGCGCTCGAGTTCCTCCATGCCGTAGTTCTTGGGATCGATCCGTATCGCTCCCTTCGCGCCGCCGAAGGGCACGTCCACGAGCGCGCACTTGTAGGTCATGAGCGCCGCAAGGGCCATGACCTCGTCTTCGTCCGCCGCCGAGCTGTAGCGGATTCCGCCCTTCACCGGAAGCTTGTGGTGGCTGTGCTCGGCCCGCCATGCAGTGATGACCTCGACGCTGCCGTCCGCCTTCCGGTGCGGAAACTCGAAGCGGTAGACGCTGTTGCACGCCTTGATGTGGTCCAGCAGGCCCCGGGGATGGTTGGTGAGCGACGCGGCGCGATCAAACGCGCGCTGGACGCCATCGAGAAAACTGGGATTCGGCATGACATGCCCCCGCATGTAGGCAGCGTGCAGGTTCGAGCGCCCGACTCTCACAGGCAGTTCAATCGCACCCGTGAGAGTATGGGGGACACCGCAGACAGCGGCAACTGACGGGGATTCTTCGTCTTGGACGGCGAGACGCGACGCCGCGCACCTGGCCATCGCGCGATAGGCGCCATCGTACCAGCGGTTGCCCTCCTCGGCCTCGTCCCGCCATATCTCATGGGCGTGATTCACCTTCCTGACCCCGGGATCCCAGACGCACATGGCCCACGTCTCCCATCGGCTCTCCAACGCCTTCCAGGGCGCCCTCGCCGGTGGCGGCGACCCGGCCACCTCCCCCCTCTACGTCTTCGGCCCCTTCCTCAAGCTGATCGTGGTCGCCGGGGTCGCCGAGGTCACCTTCGGCGCCAGCATCTGGCTCGTGGTCTTCACGGTCGTCATGGTGTCGGCGATGTACCGGCTGGTGATGCGCTGGGTGGTGGACGGGAGCGGTGGCAGCGGCCTCACGGAGGAGGAGTTCGGTTCGTGGGCGGTCAAGGTGAATGCCGGCATCACATTTGTCGAATACACCCTGACCTTCCTGGTGAGCATCGCCGCGCTGGTCACCTTCCTGGCGGACCGCGCGCCCGCCCTCAACGACGCGCTGGCGGGGCTGCCGCTCCGGACCGTCGTGGCGATCCTCTTCAGCCTCGGGATCGGAGTCCTGGTCAACCGTGGTCCGAAAACAGCCGCGCGCGCCTTCGGTCCCGCCACGCTGGCCGTGCTGGTTCTCCTCTGGGTGATGATCGGGGCGACGATCTGGCAGCGCGGCTTTCACCTGCCCCCGTTCAACATCCGGGCGTTTCACGCGGACTACCTCCACTTCACGCTGGCCGGGTACGCCCGGATCCTGGCGCTGATGACGGGCATCGAGATCTTCGCCAACATGGTGGCGGCCTATGACGGTCCCGCCGCGGAGCGGAGCCGGAAGGCGTTCGGTAGCCTGATCATCATCATGGGGACGACGTGCCTCACGATGCTCATCGTCGGACCGGACATCCTCGCCGGAGCCGACGTGGCGAACACGCACGTCTCGGTGTTCACCCAGGCCATGGATCACCTGCTGCCCAAACCGCTGCCGTGGGTGGGCACGATGATCGGGGTGCTGGTGCTCGCCTCCGCCGCCGCCGCGAGCGCGCAGGGCATCCAGAACCTCGCTCTCGGGCTTCGCTACCGGCACTACATCCCCGGCTGGCTCGGCGCCCGCAACCACTTCGACGTGGCCGATGCGCCGGTCTGGGTCGAGGTCGGCCTCGTCGCCCTCTGCTTCCTGGCGTTCGGCACCCACGAGGAGACCTACCTCGCCATCTACGCCGCCGGCGTCTTCATTCTGCTCAGCATGACGGGATGGGCGGCGGCGAAGCGGCTGCACCGCGAGATGGGCACGAAGTTTTCGGCGGGCGCCGCGGCTACCCTGGCGGGCACCATCCTGGCCGCGCTCCTCACCAGCGCCGCGACCCTCATCATTTTCGACGAGCGGTTTGTCGATGGGGCATGGACCTACCTCGTGTTCATCCCGGTGCTCTATTTCGTGTTCAGCCGCTACCGAAGCCAGATGGGCCCGCCGAAGCCGCTCGATGAGCACCTGGGTCGGTTCTTCGCGAGTCAGTACCTGCTGCCGCTCCAGCGGCACGACATCCCGACGGAGAATTTCGCCATCGAGCGGATCATGGTCCCGCTCGACGGGTCCGCCCTCGCCGAACACGCCCTCACGGTGGCCGAGCTGCTGGCGCGGACCACGGCCGGGCAGCTGGACCTGATGTCGGTGAGCGCGGGGGGCGGGGGCGGCGTCGCGGACGCCGCTGAGCCGACGTCGGCCCCCGAGACCTACCTCACCCGCATGGCCGAGACCCTGGGGCAGCGCGGCATTACGGTGGGAACCAGTTTTCGCAGCGGCAGCGTTGCCGAGGAGATCGGGCGCCACGGCATCGAGAGTCAGGCCGACGTGATCGTGATGGCCACGCACGGGCGCTCGCGGGTGGACAAGATCCTGGGCCGGAACATCGCCATGGCGGTGGTGCGGCAGACCGAGTTGCCGGTGCTGTTGATCCGCCCCACCGACGCCTGGCCCAGCCGGCACACCGCCTTCAAGCGGCTCCTGGTCTCCGTGGACGGGTCCGCCGACTCGGAGGACGTGCTGCCATGGGCGCGGGTCCTCGCGCGGTCGTTCCAAAGCACGCTCGTCCTCCTCACCGTCCCGGAGGCCGAGGGCGAGGTGCCGCGCCTCCGGCAATATCTCGAGTCGGTGGCCATGGCGCTGCGGGGGATCGGCATCCCGGTGGAGATCCGGGTGACCGGCTCGGGCGCGAGCCGGACGATCGTCGACGTCGCGCAGACGGAGGAATGCGACCTGATCATGATGGCCACCCGCGGTCGTGGCGGGCCGGAAGAGATCGGCATCGAGGTCGGTAGCGTCACCGAGCGGGTAGCGCTTTCGGCCCACTGCCCCGTCTTCACGGTGACCGTGACCGGCCTCGCGAAGCGGGGGCGCGGGGCCCGCGACGATGATCCTTCGTTGACGACGCCGTCTTCAGCGGAAGTGGCTGCGCGCGTACGCGAGTGATCCGAAGGACGCGTTCCCCGGTCAGGGCCGGCAGAAGCCGGACCAGGCGGAGCTCACCTGGCCGATCGAGTTCGCATGCGAGGCGCTCGGGATCTCGCGCCGTGGGTTCTACGCGTGGCACCGACGCGTTCGACCACATCGAGCGGTTCTACAATCCGATCCGACGGCATTCCACCTTGGGCAATCGCAGTCCCGTCGCGTTCGAGCAGGCAGCAGCAGTCGCTCAACTCACCGTGCACGGAATCCAGTACCGCTCACTTCTTCGACTTCTTCCTGGAAGGCGTCTGAGAGAGAGCGCTCCCCGCCGCGGACTTCGAAGACTTGGACGTTCGGCCGTCACGGAGAGTTCTCGAGGCCGCACGCGCTGCCTTGGGTCTTGTCTGCCGCTTGGGAGTCCCCGTCTGAGACAAGGCGCTCCCGGCAGCACTCTTCGTGGCCTTGCCTGTCTTCTTGCTCCTCAGCGCTTTCGACGCACTGGTCGATGCCTTCTTGCCGGTAGTCCGCGTATTCGCTGCCATGGTGTTCCTCCTCGGAATGTACCTGCCAGCTACTATGCCCCAGAGTTGCGACTCCTCTCGGCCATAGAATGGCTACTGGGTCTACGGCGCCACCGCCAGCAGCGAATGGATGTCGGGCGACGCGCTCAGGCACCTTTGTTCTTGTCGTCCCACAATTTCGGCTCCCAGAGTTCGATCTTGTTGCCGTCCGGATCCATGATCCACGCAAACTTTCCATTCTCGTGCGATTCGGGTCCCTGGATGACTTCAACACCCCCCGAACGCAGCTGCTCCAGCATCTCACCGAGGTTGTCCACTCGGTAGTTGATCATGAAGGACGATTTGCTTGGGCTGAACCACTGGCTGTCGTTCGCCGCCACGTGCCACACGGTGAGACCGCGATCCTCGGCCGTGTCCTCCGGCCATCTGAGGATGGCGCCGCCAAAGTCCTCCAGTGGCATGCCCAGGTGCGTCCGATACCACGCGGCCAGTGCAGCGCTGTCGCCTGTGCTCTTGAAGAACACGCCGCCTACTCCGGTAATTTTCGCCATCGGTCCCCTCCCATTTGTCTGGTCGCACGGTGCCCAACAACGGTCAGTGCCGGCGGACATGAAGCGCCTCGCCCTCTATAATAGGCCCGCCTCATCGGGCCACTCGGCGCGCAGCGCCTGCGTCGCCACCGGATCATCGGCCATCAGCTGAAAATCGGCAAACTCGAATCCCGGGCCAACGGTGCAGCCCACGAGTGTATAGGGGCCGAGCGATCGCGCCGCCTGCCAGCGTCCCGCGGCGATGACGCACGTGGGCCGAGCGGCAGCGCCGGCGACGGTCGCGAGCCGATGCCGCTCGAGCCGACGTGCGTCCAGATCGAGGTCAAGGACCTCGAGCGGACCACCTTCATAGAGATGCCAGACTTCGTCCGAACGGACCCGATGCCAGCGACTCAGCGCGTCGCCAGTGAGCAGGAAGTAGATCGTGGTGAGCGCCGCGCGCTCACCCCGATCGTCATCCGGCATCACCGTTTTCGCCGAGCGAAACAGCTCCCGATAGAATCCACCCTCGGGATGCGGTTTGAGATCGAGCGTCCGGATCAGCTCGGCGGCGCGGGCGTGCATCTGTCGGAAGTGAGGCGCGCTAGGGATTGGAGAGCAGCTTCACCGCACGCTCGGCAATCGCCTCCATCTGCCGCTCGCGCTCACGCGCCCAGCGCGGCAACCGGACCAGGTTGGCCCCGAACGCGGCGAGCGCCATTCCGGCGAACATGCCGGCCACCACCAGCGCCTTCCCCGGCTTGCCGGAGGCGGCGACCACGGCACCCATCAGGATCGACATCCCACCCATCACGACCCCCAGCGCGTTGAGGGCCATGGCGTCGTCCTTGCGCGTGCTGAGCCGGAGTTGTTCGCCATGCTCGGTCGGCTCACACGGAAATGTGCAGGTTGCCCTGCGACCATTCGCGGAGCCCGCCGGAACGCGTCGCGCGGCCCTGCGTCTCGAACGTCGTCCGGAATTCAGCAATCAGTTGCTCCCACTCCCGATCCGTTGGGGCTCGCGGAAGATCGACCACCCGCGACACACCGATCGGCAGCCCGAACGATCGCCGGATGGGCGCCGGCTTTCCGAGAGCATCGAGACTCGCCGCGGCCTGCACGACCCGCGCCGGCTCGATGCCCGCCTCCTGACCGATGCGCTGGAGATCATCGAGGGTCAGGCCACCGGACTCGGCGGGGAGCGACCCATCGCGCGGGTCGCCCGTCGTCGCGAGACTGAAGATCTCACGTACCTCGTCGTCCCCGTATCGACGTGTCGACATAGTGAGCGATAATACGGTAGCCGGTTCCCCCGCGCCACCGTCCCACCGACGCCTTCAAGCTGCAGCCACCGTCACCGGGAGCGCGACCGAACGCACCGCAGGAACAGCGGACCGTACCAGCGACCGGTGAGCACTCCTGACATGGTTCGTTGCGTTACTTCCTTTTCATGAGATAGGCAGCGCCGATGACGACGACTATCAAGACAATGATCCAAGGGCCCCATCCGCAACCCATTCCCCATCCGCGCGCAGCGCCCGTCATGTGACCACCTTGACCGCCGCCCATCTGGGCAAATCCCGCTGCCGGTGTCAACAGAAGTGCTGTCGTTGTTGTTAGTAGTACCTTTCCCATTGTAACCCTCTCAAGTGGGAATCCGGCCATCGAACGGCAGCGCTTAGGCGCTGCCGCGCCTTCACCCAGAAGTGTCGTCCGTTACCGCGTATCCAACCGCCCGAGAGTGCTGTCGAGGGAATGCTTCAACTTCTCGATCGCGCCGTCGACGGCCTGGTCCAGCGTCGCCGCCTCATAGCTCACCGCGATTGGCTGAAGGCCGGCGAGCCGGGCCTCCAGCAGGCAGCGCTTGTCCTCGGTGCCGACCTTCTTGTCGCTGTTCTCGTCGCTGAGGTGGACCTCCACCCGTGTGATCTGCGCGCCGAACCGATCCAACGCGTCCCTCACCACCGCTTCCACCTGTTGAGCCAGCCGTTCGTTACCCTCGATATTGCTATCGGTGTTGATCTGAATCTGCATGAGTTCGTCTTCCTGTGGCTACGGTTACCCTCGAAGACCTTGATCTCCTTTCGGTTCACGCCGAGCCCGTGACAGAGGCCGGGTGACTGAAGGATACGCCTCAAGGGTCTGTCGGCGAAGCGACATCTTTCGCCACGTGCGTTGCCGTCTCGAGCGGTCCGGCATGTTTAGACCTCGTCTCGCACCTGCGCGTAGGTGAGCACGGCGAACATCCCAGTACCTCCCAGGGCATTGCCGAGAAAGGCCGGCAGGATTCCATGACCCACGGCCGCGAACGCACCGAGATCCCCGTGCAAGACCAACACGAACAACTCAGTGGAACCTACGACCACGTGGGACAGGCCGCCGAGCCCGATCATATAGGTCAGGATCAGGATCGCGAGCACCGCTCCAGCACCGTCCATCCCCGGCAAGATCCACACGATCGCGGCAATCAGAAACCCGGCCGGCATACCCCAGGTTAAATATTGGGCGGCGGTGGCGCTCCCATAGTGCCGCGCGATCGTCAGGATGCTCTCCAGATGTGGCGCGGGGACGATATGCCCAAAGACCAGCAAGGCCGCGGCCAGCAAGCAGCCCGTCATGTTCGCGCCAAAGACGATCCCCCAGAGGCGCACCGTCCGCAAGAAGTTCTTGCGCGTTGGGTGGTGGAACAGCGAGAGGATCGGTGTAACGGTGTTTTCCGTGAATAGTTGCATCCGGCCGAGGATAACGATGAGAAATCCGACCGGATACCCGAGGCTGACCACGGCAGGGGTCCAGGGCGCGTCGGGCAGGAATGTCCGGAGAAAGCCCATACAGACCAGCGACAAGCTGATGGCGACCCCGGCGGTGACGCCCGACCACCAGAGCGCACCAAACGAGCGGGACAACTCATGGTCGCCCTAGGTGCGGATCGCTTCATAGATGACGGAGGTCTTGACGCCCGTCATCTCCTCGGCCTGGGCGCGCTCCTCTTTATCCAGCGCCGATCGCTTCTCTGTCATCGCTGACCGTGTTCCGGGGAACTTTAGCGCCTCTCGGCTCGACCATTCGTCGATCTGCGGACCATCGAGCCGGACACCAGCCACGCCGGGACCGCCGCGACGACTGCGAATCAGCCGGGATTGCGCGCGAACTCCCGCTGCCACGCCGCCAGAATATCCGTCAGCCCCTCGGCCGGCTCCTGCCCGGCCTCCCAGTCGTGCGGCGAACCGGCCGCCAGCAAGAGCTGTCCCACCGCCGCATGGTCGCGCCCGTCGCGAGTGTCGCGCCCGTCGCGCCCATTAGGTCCGTGCATACGCGCCCCCTCGGCGGCCCACACCAGCGGCTGCCCGTGGAATTCGCGGTCGCGCACCGTCACCGACGCCCCGTGCGCCAGCAGCATGCGCACCGCATCGGGCCACCCTTCCATCGCTGCCGCGTGCAGCGGCGTCTTGCCGATCTCGTCGTCGCCGCGGTTGATGTCGAACCCGCACAACAGGAGCACGTCCAGCGCCGCCGCATCGCCCCGCTCCGCCGCCTGGATCAACACCAGATAGTGCTCCGGCGCGATCTCGTCGCGAAGCTGCGGGCGAGCGGCGAGCATCGACTCCGCCGTCGGCCGATCGCCGCGGCTGCATGCCGCCACCAGTCGGTCCACGTCCGACACGTCGTCCGACGCCCCGTGCGCCAGCAGCCAGTCGGCCACGGCGCTGTTCCCATTCAGTGTCGCGACGGCGAACGGTGACCGTCCGTCGGCACGGCGACGCGTGACGTCGGCGCCCCGCGCCACCAGCCGCTCCACCATTTCCACGTCCCACCCACGCGCCGCCATGTGCAACGGCGTCTCACCGTTGGCATCGAACACCGGGTCGGCGTCGGCGCCATGGTCGAGCAGCCAATAGATCCCTGCTGGTGTGCGCGACCACTGCATGATCGCGTAGAGTGGCGCGGCTCCGTCGGTGGCCCACGGGTGATTCACGTCCACGCCGTACTTGAGCAGCAGGTCGAGCGACGGGATCATGCCGCCCGACGCCGCGATGGGCAGCGTCACACCGTCGCTGGGATTCGCTCCGGCCTCCAGCAGCACCTCGGCAAGTTCCAGATTGCGCGTCGAGCAGACGGCGCCCCACAGGACCGGACGATGCACTCCATGGTGCAGCCAGGGCACACGCGTGTTCGGGTCGACGCCGAGCGCGATGAGTTGGCGGCCGATCGCCACGGCGCCCTCGCGCCGGGCGTCGGAGTCGGAGCGCAGCGCATTGTGGCAGAGGTAGACGATCGGCGGCCACTCGCGGGGGCCGCCCGCCTTCGTGGCGAGCGATGGATCCTTGGCCAGCCGCACTTCCACCGCGGCGGCGTCGCCCACCAGCAACTCGGTGTGAAAGTTCGCGCCGGCGATCCCGGCGTGCAGCGCCAGCAACCGTTCGGCGCGGTCGGTGCGTTCGTCGGTGCACGCCTCGATGAACTGCGTCACCGCGGAGCCGAATTCGAGGGTGAGTTCCTCCACGCGTTCGCGCAGGGCATTCCACGAGTCGAAACCGAGTTCGCGCGCGATCACCGACTGGGCGTCGTGCAGGGCCACCGGCGCACGCGCAAGTTCGTCGTCGGAGCTGGCGGCGAAGGCGGGGAGCGTGCGGAAGCGCGCGAGCGCGGCGGGGTCTCCGGCGGTGCCGGAGCGGAGCAGGTCCTTGGCCTGGCGCTTGAGCTGGTCGAGGCTGGGACGTGCGGGTAGCTGCTGGGCCGTCATGTAACCTCCATGCTGAATGCCAGCGGTCCGCAAGCCGGCCAGCACGGAGACAGCCGTGCAGTCATTCGATCGGGAGGGGTGGACTCAGTCCTTCGCGCGGACCCGCGGGCGCCCCAGGCGCACGCTCGAATGTTGAAAAGGACCGCCGATCAAGTCAAGCGCCGGCGGCAAGCATTGTCAGGCCGGTGCTGCCCGGCGGTTGCGAGCCGATGGGCCGCCCGGGCAGTTGACGTACGACAGGGCGCGGTAGTTCCAGGTCGTTCGGCGGCTGGTTACGCGAGTCCCCCCGTCTCGCATGCTTCGACGGTGGCGACCCGGCCGGCCGATCGGAGGCGCCGCGGTAGACGAATACGTTCTGTCCGCCAAGCTGGACTGGCTGCCCGCATCCGGCGACTGCGACCTCGCTCATTCGGCGAGCTGAAAACTGATGGCCTGAGCACCATCCCTGAGCAATCTGGTCCCAACGTCGGCGAGCCCGCCGCGTTCGTCGAGGATCGTCAGAAAGTGGTTGCCCGCCAGTTGGCCGACGCGGCTGGAGAAACGCGTACCGCCGTACGGCACCAACAGCTCGGCCTCACCGCTCCAGCGCGCCTGGACGAGGTGACCTTCAAAGGGAAGGCGCGCCAGAAACGCGGCCGTGGTCCGTGGGGCGCGTTCGGATTCGAGCGTCGCCGTGAACGACGTCGGACCGATGTGTACGGTCAGCACGGTCATGGTGCGCCACATCTCATGGAGTTCCGCCTGGCCGCGGTTGCCGAACGATATCTACTGAAATCTCCACCGCCGCCGTGGTGCCTCTATTCTCGAGCCAGTGCGTGGTGTGCTTGTCCTCGGGCCAGCCCAGTCCCGGCCCATACGCCGTGGACACGCCGTTGCGATGGTCGGTGATCGTTCCCTGCAGTACGTAGACCATGCCCGGCCGGTCCGTGTGGTCGTGCACCGGACCGAACACGCCGCCCGGTTCGATGGTCACCATGCGCATCCGCCGGCGCGTGAGCGCGGCGAGCCGGCCCCCGCGCGCTGGTTGGCACTCCTATGGGACGTCCCACGTTACCCCGCCGCAACTCCGGCACCCCGCAACCGGTCTTGCGCGGGGGCAAAATCCGCACAAGAGTTGGGAGTCGCCCGCAGCCTCCTATCCCCCCATCAGGAGTTGCCGGATGTCTACCCATCCCCTCGCTCGCGCCTCGCGCGTCCCGATCCTCCTCGCGCTCACGCTCCTCGCCGTATCGCCGGCCCCCGCCCAGCCCCAGGTGGGTGGATTGATTCGCAGGGCCAAGCAGGCCCTCCAGAAACCGGCGGACTCGTCCAGCAACGTCAAGGGCAAGGCATTCACCGAGACGTCGATCACGGCCCTGCTCAAAGGACTCCGAGCGGCTTCGGCCAAGGCGAAGTGAGCGCGACGCCCTCCGCGCGCAACAGCAGGCCAAGCAGACCCGCCTCTCCGCGCTGCTGGAGCAGCACCCCGAGCAGGAGGTGGACCACTACAATGACGTCTCCCAACGGGCCAGAAACTGCCAGGACGATTTCTTCGACAAGCGGGAAGAGGGACACGACGCCACGGCGAGGGCCGCCGGCATGTCGCTCATGGCCGATCCCGCCAAGCAGCAGAAGTATATTCAGATACAGTCCACGTATTCCCAGCAGATTCAGGCGGCGCAAGCCAGGGGCGACACGGCCGCCGCCGCCGCACTCACGATCAAGCAGTTCAACGAGATCGCGAAGCTGCTCGGCGTCGACTTCCATGCGGATACCGTCGCGGCAATCAAGGAATGCGGACCGGTGCCCGACAAGCCGGCCTGGCTCGTCGAGCAAGAAGCGCTGCGCTCGGAGATCGACAAGCTGGGCGGCCAGATCCGTGATGCCGAATTCGGCATGCAGCAGGTCGGCGCCAAGGAGAGCGGCATGACGCCTAAGGATTACGCGCTGGCCCGCGAGCGCGTGCTCCAGTGGCTGACCGCGTCCGAGAACGGCAACACGCCGTCCGGCTTCAGCCCCGAAGAGCACAAGGCGCTCTCGGCGCATCGCAACGACTTCAACCAGGTCAAGAACGCGCTGTGACCCGCCGGCTGCGCGCCGCGCTGACGCTGCTCGTCGTCGGCAGCGGCGCCGCGGCCTGGGCACATTCGTCGGCGCCGGCCGATGCCCGCGAGCCGGTATCCGCCCGGCGGGCGCTCCCGATGTCCACGCTCGCGCTCCGGCACGGGAGCGGCTGGCGCGTGTGGTGGCGCTCGGACCGCGCTCCCACGCACTGGATGGATTCCGCCACGGTCCTGGCGCGCGCGATCACCTGGCACGCGGCGGGCGCGGGCCTGGAGTGGGGCGACGTGCTCCTGGCGGGATCCGGCGAGGCATGGCGGACGCGGCTCGTCGTGGCACGCGTGGACCCGCGGCGATTTCGCGTTCGACTGGACACCGCATTCTCGCGCGACGGCTCCGCCGCGTGGCGCCTCGACCGGGCGCCGCCGGATGCCGCCGTCGCCCTGAATGCCGGTCAGTTCCTGCAGTCCATGCCCTGGGGCTGGGTGGTGCTCGATGGACACCAGTTCCTGTCGCGCGGCAAGGGTCCACTCACCACCGCCGTGGTGGTGGACTCCGACGGCGTGTTCCATTGGATTCATGGCGACACCCGGGTTCCTGCGGGCATCGCCGTGGCGTTCGCGTTCCAATCGTACCCGACGCTGCTGCGCGGTGGCGACGTGCCAGCCGACCTTCAGGCGGCGGGCGGCATGCTCGACGTGGCACACCGGGACGCGCGGCTGGCACTCGGCGCCTTGCCCGACGGCCGCATCGTGGTGGCCATGACCCGTTTCGACGCATTCGGCTCCGGCCTCGGCTTCGTCCCCTTCGGCCTGACGACGCCCGAGATGGCGGCGGTGATGGGAGCACTGGGCGCGCGCGACGCCGTGATGCTCGACGGAGGGATCTCGGCGCAACTGCTCCTGCGCAGCGGCGCCCCCGGCGGCGAGCAGCGGTGGCCCGGACTGCGGTCCGTTCCCCTGGCCATGGTGCTCACGCGGCGGTGACGGCGGACCGGGTCGAGGCCGGTCTCGGTCGGCACGGCGCGCACTACTGGCACGAACACCGTCGACGCGAAGCGGCCGCAATCGCCGTCAGCTCGCGACCCGCAGGATTTCCGGCATTCGCTTCTGCGCGGCTTCGTACCCCGCCGCCTCGATCGCCGCGGTGTGCTGCGAATCGAACAGGCCATACGCGTTGAGGCCGTCCGGTATGACGACCACGTCGCACTCGGCGAAGCGCTCGCGCGCATGCGCGAACATGCCGATGTCGAATGCCCGGGCGACCACCTTGAGCGACGAGTCCAGCTCGCCGGGCTGCACGTCGTGAATCGGACTCAGGTACGATCCGAGAATCGCGTCGCACCGTTCGGCCAGCAGCCGCGTGGGAAAGTTGTCCACCACGCCGCCGTCCGTATACCACCGCCCGTCGATGATCGTCGGGGAGTAGACCATCGGCAACGACGCCGAGGCGAGCAGCGGCAGCACCAGCGGCCCGGAGTCGAACACCGTCGCCTGGCCGCTCAGCAGGTCCGTCGCCACCACGTAGAGCTTGCGGGTGAAGCGCCTCGAACCGGTCGTCGGGCAGGTAGCGCCGGAACAGCGGTTCGAACTTCATCGAGTCCAGCAGCCCCGGCTTCCGGAGCGTCACTCGCCCCAGCGAGGCGGGATGGAGTTCCCTGAAGAACTCGACCATTCGCTCCGGCGTGTGCCCGGCCGCGTAGAGCGCCCCGACCAGGGCGCCGGCGCTCGCGCCCGCGACCACGGCCGGCTCGATCCCATGCTCCAGCAGCGCGCGCAGCACGCCGATGTGCGCGGCGCCGCGCGAGCCGCCGCCCGACAGGGCGAGTCCGATGGTTTTGGGCGGGTGGCTGGATGGCATGCGGGAACGTTACACGCCGACTGTGGCGCGCGCTTGCCGAAGCCGCCTCCCCGAACGTCGCCTTGCCGGGAGCAAATTGGTCGCTGTCCGCCGACGCGATGGACCAGGCGGTCGTTCCAGCGACGGGCTGCTCATCGGCGTCGGTCCACAGGGAGGCTTCACCGCCTCGATGGTGGCGATGTCGATCTTCTTCACTACCCTACCCTGCGCGGCCGGCGGCGCGCCAACGCCCCACCGCGTACGTCCCCGCGCCGCTTACCACCAGCAATGCGCTCAGCCCCACGACCTTGAGCACGTAGCGATCCGGATGCGGCTCGTCCGCCGGTGGAATCGCCGCCAGCACCACGGCCACCGCCGACGTGAAGAACCCCACCGCGCCGCAGACTATCGCCGCCGGCTTCCCACCGGGCACCCGGATGACCTCCGGGCCCGCCGGTTCGCGCTGCAGACGGATCATTGCCGGGAACATCACGAGATACGGCAGGAAGTACGCGATGATGCCCAGACTCACCAGGATGTCGTACGCCTTCTTCGGCGTCTCGCCGGCCTGACCCAGCACCGCGCAGAGCGCCGCCACGCCCACCTGCAGAAGCAGCGCCACGTACGGCGTGCCGAAGCGCGGGTGCAGCTTCCCGAACGCGCGCGGCAGATAGTGATCGATGCCCGCCACGAACGGCAGCCGCGCCGGCGCCGCCAGCCACACGCCCACTCCCCCCATGGCGCTCAGCACGATCAGCGCCGCCGCGAACGGCCCGAGCCCCGGCACGCCCACGCGGTCGCCCGTGCGCACGATCGCATCCATGATCCCCTGCAGTCCGGTGGCCTGCCCCTGCGGCAGCGCCAGCAGAATGGCCAGGGTGCCCAGGATGTAGATCGCGGGGATGATCAACCCCGCAATCAGCACCGCGCGCGGCACGGTGCGCTGCGGGTCCTCGATCTCCTCGCCCATGAACGAGCCGGCCTCGAGTCCGCTGTAGCCGAACGCCAGCGTGGCCCAGAAGATCATCTCCTTGAACCCCATGCCCGGCACCAGACTGTCCATCGTGATCGGCGTCGCCGCCCCGTATTTCGCCGCCGCCACGAACCCCATCACCACCAGCACCGCCATCGGAATCCACGTGGCGATAGGCGCCGATGTTCGTGAGCCACTTTCCGAACTGCAGGCCCGACGATGTTGAGCGCGGCGGCCAGCAGCAACCCGGCCAGAGAGAACGTGATGAAGTAGGTCGCCGCTGGTCTGCAGATGGGCGAAGCGCGGTGCCGAAGATGTAGAGCGCCGAGCTGGCCGTGAAGTACAGGAGGCCCGGCAGGTAGCTGAGGTTCGAGCCCCAGTACGTCCAGCCGGTCATGAACCCCGCGAAATCGCCGAACGCCTGCTTGGTCCAGACGTAGATGCCGCCTTCCTGCGGATACCGCGAGGAGAGCTCGAGCACCGTGAACGCCAGCGGAACGAACAGGCGCGACGGCGCCGAGCACCCAGACGACGAGCGAACTGGGGCCCGCCGCCGCGGCCACCGCCACCCAGCGCATGCCCACCACGCCCACCACATAGAACAGCACCAGGTCGCGCAGGCGGAGGACGCGGCGCAGTCCTGGTCCTTCGGTCGATTCGCTCACGGACTCTCCAGTGTTGGGGCGCGTGCGTGGCCCGAGTGCGATCGGGCCTCCAATCAGTCCTGCCTGACGATATCGACCGAGATCTCGACCGCCGGGATCGTTCCCCGGTTCTCGAGCCAGTGCAGGGTGTTCCTGTCCTCGGGCCAGCCAACGCCCGGCCCATAGTCCGTGGCGACGCCGTCTCGATGGTCGGTGATCGTTCCCTGCAGGATGTAGACGATGCCCGGCCTGCCCTTGTGGTCGTGAAGCGGGCCGAAGACGCCGCCGGGCTCGATGGTCACCATGCGCATGCGGAGCTGGCGCCCCGCCATGCCCTCGATCTCGGGGCCGAGGTCGACCGTCGCCAGCAGCTGCACCGCAACACCCTTCGTCTCGGGTACCACCTGTTCGTTGCTCATCGGAGTCGTCTCTCTCCTCTCTTAGATCCCCGCGTACCACGCGTAACCGTACTTCAGGTCGGAGGAGCCTTTGGCCGGGAACTCGTCCAGGTTGTCGGCGACCACCAGACGCTCCAGGAACTTCACACTCTTGTAGCCGAGCTGTCGCGGCACCCGCAGGCGGAGCGGGCCGCCGAAGGGCACCGGAAGTTCGCGGCCATTCATCCCCCACGCCAGCAACGTCTGGGAGTGCATGGCCTCGTCGATGTCGATGCTCTCATACCACTCGGGATCCGTCGAGTAGTACACGAGATACTTCGCCTCGGGGCGCACGCCCGCCGCGTTCAATACCGCGGTGGGCGGGTCGATCTCGTTCGCGAACGGCTTCGCCGAGATCATGCTCGGCGGAAACTCGCGCGCCATGGCGTGGCGGCCGAAAATGCGGTGCGAGGCGTAGGCGAGCGTCTCCCCGGCCCCGTGCACCCCACCGGCGTCGGGCGGCACGAGCCCGAAGCGATGGCCAACGGCGTTCAGCGCCGCGCCGAGCGCGGCGCCCGCAGCCACCACGCCGCCGGCCAGGAATCCACGGCGGGTCAGGTTGTTCATGAGCGCGTCTCCGTCTTTCCGGTAACCATCGCCATCACCCGCGCGCGGAACCCCGCGAGGACGATCATCGCGACGTGCACCACGAGGAACCCGACGAGCACGATCGTGGTGATGAAATGCAGCGTTCGCGCCGACTGGCGCCCGCCGAGACCGTTCACCACCCACGGACACACGGCGTTGAACGCCGGCGCCAGCGCGAGCCCCGTCGCGATCATGAGCGGGAATACCAGAAATACGATGCCGAGATACGACAGCCGCTGCAGCGCGTTGTACGAGGAGGCGTCGGCGAATGCCGATGCGGCCAGGCGGAGGTGCTCGCCGATGCTGGCGCGAAGTGCTCGCCACGACAGCTCCTCGCGGGACGGGACGAGGTTGTGTTGGAAATGGCGCCGGCGCAGCCCAGCGAGAGAGGACGGAGCGGGTCATCGAGAAGCTCCAGGCGGCGGGAACCGCCGCGCCTTCTCACGCCCGATGCGGAGCGCGGTCCGGCGCCGCGGGAGGTGCGGCGGCGTCCTATAATAGCTTCGGCTGGCCGGCGCGGCGAGTTGGCGCTCGGCCCCCGGCCGAGCGTGCCGCCCTCGCTCAGTCGTCCGGCTCGATTCCGTCTTGTGTCGCCTACGCGATCCCGTCGAACGTGACCACCTTCTGCACGTTCTCCAGCGGCGTCCGCACCTCGCCGGTGCCTGTGGGCGCCACGGCGGTGCCGACGGCGAAGAACTCGATCGCGTTGGCGCCCCATCCCCAATTCGATTCCTCCACGCGCGCGCCCACCACGCCCACGCCGCCCCGCGCCAACGCCTCGGCCTGCATCCGCTCCAGCGCCAGCTCCCGGGCGGCGTAGGTCGCCTCGGTGTAGACCACCATTTCCTGATTGCGCCCCATCTGCTTGAGCGCCTGCATGAAACTCAGATGCGCGATGTGGTACACGCACGCGCCCATCGCGAGGCTGACCGGACGGTAGCCGCCCTGCAACAGCTTCCACAGGTCCTGTCCGCTCAGGTCCGACGTGAAGGGACGGTTGTCCTTGGTGCGAAGCGAGCCGCTGTTCTCGCGGTGGCGGATCGCGGTGCCGATGGCCTGAAACTCCAGCACGCCCTCGTCCATGGCGTACTGCTTGAACACCAGTCGCACACCCACCACTCCGTCCGCGCCCAGCAGGTCCGCCTCCTCCTCCATCCGCGTCATTGCCAGCTCGCGCGCCTGGTACATCGCGTGCGTGAGTACCGGCAGCTCCTGGCTCACGCTCCACTTCTGCCACTGGAAGCCCACGTGATAGATGGACGAGCCGAGCACGAGTCCCAATGCTTCGAAGCCCGCCTGCTCGACGAGCAGGAACTCGTCGATCGAGAGATCGCTCGTGAAGAACGCGGGACGGGGGCCGGTTCCGCGCATGCCGCGAAGCCGTTCCGCCGCTCCGGGAGGCAGGTTGGCGGTAGACCCGGGGGCGTAGTTCGGCGTCATGAAGTCTCCTGGCAAGGGCATTGAAGAATGGACATTGCGGGCATCGGCGGCGTCAGGCCGAGTCCATCGACGCGAGCCAGTCGCGCAGCGCCTGCCGTCCTCGCTCGCTGCGCTGCAGCTCCGCGTCGATGGCGGGCCCCAACTCGGCGAGGAACGCGTCGATCTCCATAGGCTCGGTCCGGATGACCACGCCGCGCACCTCATGCTGCCGGCTCGCCTCGTAGCGCCCGCCGGCACCGCGGCGAAGGACGTACGCCACACCCGTCAGCGGAATGCGCACCTCCGTGACGTGGCGGCGCAGGAGGGAACGCCGCACCTGCGCCCCGGGCATCACGCCGGGCAGCAGACCCACGAGCTCGCCGAGCAGATCGGTGAGATCGTCGCGGCTGCGCCGGGCGAGGATGGCGGCGACGCTGGTGGATTCCCAGGACGCGGGTGGTTGGCTCATGACGGGAAAGTCTGCATCCGATTCCGGCCTGGCGCCACTCCGCCACACCCGGCTTACCGGCTCTTTAGTGCGGGCGGGAGGGGGGGCGAACTCAGCGCAGCACGAACACGAGTTCCACCACGTCGTTGCCGGCGTCATCGCGTGCTTTCCTGGCGTTCGAGGCGGAAGCCGCACTTCTCCAGCACGCGGATCGAGCCGACGTTGTGCTTCACCACGTGCGCGCGCAGAGGCCGCTCGGTCTCGAGGCGCAGGAACGCGGCGAGTGCCCGGGTGGCCACGCCCCGGCCCCAATACGTCTTGCCGATCCAGTAGCCCACCAGGCGGACGCCGTCCTGTGACCAACTCCCGATGTTGCCCGCCACCTGACCGTCGAGAAGTATCGTCTGCTTGCTCGTTGCCGGGTTGCCGAGAATGTTCGCCGCCCAATGGGCGTCGAACGAGGCGCGGTCGCGGGCGGGAAACGCCGCCATGCGCGTGGCGTCCGGGTCGAGCTGCTGCTCGTAGAAGATGGGGAGGTCGTCAGGCTCGACGTCGCGGAGTCGCACCTCGTCACTCATCGTTCCATTCTCGTTCGGCCTTCACGGGCCGTCCAGGTCCTTGTCCTCATTCGCGCATCCCCACGACGCTAGTCTTCCGCGGGCATCGCGGGGTTGAAGACGATCTCCCACAGGTGCCCGTCAGGATCCGCGAAGTACCCCGAGTAGATCCCCCAATCCCTCTCGCGGGGCGCCTCGGTGACACGCGCATTCGCGGCAACCGCCTGTCGAATGATCTCGTCCACTTCCGCTCGACTCTTCGTCAGATAGCCCAGGCTGAACTCCACCTGGCTCGGCGGGGCGTCAGGGAGTCCAGCATCTTTGGTCAGGTCGCTGCGTGGATAGAGCGCGAGTATCAGACCGCCCCGCAGCTCGAAGAACGCGACGGCGCCCGACGCGCCGCTCACGGAATCCGTGTATTCCGTGCCGATGATCTTCCCGGGCAGGCCGAGTCCGTCTCGATAGAACCGCAGAGCGGCGTCCAGGTTGCGGACGGCGAGGGTGACGACGTTCAGGCGTGGGTGCATCGGTTCGAGCCCTCAGCTTCAATGTGACGCTCATGATGTGGATGTCTGGGTGCCGGACGTTCCGCGGATCCCATCGCGTTCCTCGCTACCTGGTCGGGCCCATGACGAAGATGGTGTTGCCAAAGGGATCGCTCAGATCGCCGGACATGGGACAATCGATGGTCAGTGCAATCGTTCCGCGCTCGAGCACGAGCAAGCCGGTCTTTCCGTCTTCGGTCCCCTCGAACGATACGCGACATACGATAGTGACCGGACGTCGCACACGAATCTGAGAAGCCCTGGAGCACTTGCGAAGGCTGTCGTTGAGGCTCAGTCGGAGCCGATTCGAAACGCTTCGCCCGCCGCGTAGGTGTCGAAGAACTCCTGGAAGCGCACGATCTTGCCGCCGCGAAACGTGACGACGTGCACGAAGTCTGACTCGTAGACCCGTCCCGTCTGCTTCGCCCGGCACCGCATGTGACCGACGACGGCAACGGCATTCTCGTTGGAAAGGAACTGGGTCGGCTCGAGGACGTCGATATCTTCGGCCTCGCGACCGATCCGAACCCATTCCAGAAAGCCCTCGTGACCGCGATGCACGCCGGCAGCCGGATTGAACGGATTGTCAGGCTCGCACCACACGACATCGGGAGCCAGGCATGCCAACATGCCTTGGATGTCGCGCCGCGCGAACGCGGCATACAATTCTCGCACCACGTCGAGACTCATCTTCGCCTCCGCCCTGCCTCTGACGATTGCCCGGTGCCACGCTGGCCCTGTGTGTTCGGTGCGCCCCACGCCGTGCCATGGGGCGGCCGCGTACTATACTAGCCAAGGCCTCCGACAACGCTAGCTTACCCGACCATGACCCCCCGTCTCTCCCACGCGAGCGGGAGCGCCGCATGACGCCCGCCCTCGTCGCGCTCCGCGCGCTCGACGACGGCAAGCACCGCGCCGAGTTCTACGAGATGTGGCGGACGATGTACTCCGCCGGCTTTCCGCATCCCAAGGCGTTCGAGACCATGGGGGTGCGGCAGTCGGCGCTCACCGAGCAAATCCGGCTGTGGTTGCTGGCCGGGACCAAGCGCCGGCGGTCCATCGCCGAAATCGTCAAGGCCGGCGGCACGCGCTTCGAGGAGTTCGAAGCGGCGCTCCTCACGCTCGGCGAGGACTCGGGACGCCTCGAGCAATCCCTGCGGCTGCTCGGCTCCTTCTATACGAAGAAGCACCAGCTGATGCTCTGGGTGAAGAAGAAGATGGCGTATCCCTTCCTCACCGGGTTCTTCGCCTGCCTCATCGCGCCCTTCCCGCTGCTGTTCTTCGGCCACCCGCGCGCGTATTTCGCGGTCGCCGCCACCGGCATCGCGGTCGTGCTGCTCGGCGCCGGCGCGATCGTGGCCGCGGCGTCGGCGCACTACGGGCGGACGCCCGCGCTGGTGCGCGCCCGGATGGCGCGGGCGCTCGCCACGGCCATCGAGGCCGGGCTCACGCTGCCGCGCGCGCTGCGCCTTGCCGCCGACGCCTCCGCGAGTCCCGAGGTTCAGGCGTTCGTGTCGCGCCTGGGCGAGCGGCAGCTGGCCACGCAGTCCATCGCGACCACGCTCGCGGGGTGCCCGAACATGACCCCCGAGTTCGCGGAGATCGTCTCGACGTCGGAGCGAACGGGCGACTTCAGCGGCCTCGCGAAGCTGGCGGATCTGTACGAGGACGGGTTCCGGTAGAGCGCCGTCGGCGCCGCGCCTTCCAACGGAATGCAGGGCGGCGGACGGCAACGAGGCGTGCTTGCCGTGCGTCACCGCCCGCCCGTCAACCTTCCCTCTCGCAACCCGCGACGCTCACCGCCCTACCCTTCGCCTCCCAGCGCCGCCCGCACCGCATCATAGTCCCCCTCCTCCCGACGCCAGCTGTTCCGCTCGCCATGCTCCGCCCACCCGAGCGGCGTGCCGCCGAAGTGGCGCTCTTCGACCGTGGGATCGGCACCGGCGGAGAGAAGCGCACGGACCAGCGCGGCGTTCCCGTGCCAGGCGGCCCAGTGCAGCGGCGTCGCTCCGGCTTCGTCGCTGACGGTCGCCGGCCACCCCGCCTTCAGCATGAGCCGCACCGCCGCCGCATCGTCCTGCGACGCCGCGGAGAGTATCCGCTGGCGCGCCTGGTCGGTGAGCGACGCCGCCGCAGCGTCTCCCGCCGCGAGTTGACGCTCCACCTCCGCCTCGTCCCCGGCATCACAGGCCGCGGCGAGCCGCAAGTCCTCCGGAGAACGCTCCATCAACAGGGCGTACACGTCGTCGTGCCCGGCACGACGCGCCACGGCGTGCGCACTGCGGTAGTTGCCGAGCGTCCAGATGTAGATCGTTCCGCCGGCGCGCGGGTTCCGCATCGGGAACCAGCGCGGGGACACCATGGTGTACACCGACGCGGGATCGCGGTCCAGGTGCTCGC
The DNA here is from genome assembly GCA_963822945.1 of uncultured Gemmatimonadaceae bacterium. Lineage (GTDB taxonomy): Bacteria > Gemmatimonadota > Gemmatimonadetes > Gemmatimonadales > Gemmatimonadaceae > JAGWRI01. Next base: position 28,772 of record CAWGJO010000043.1, read on the forward strand.
GCACGAGCGCGACATCGCCTACGGCGCAGGCCAACAAGACGTCGGTGCGGCACCCCCGCGCAATCAGCATCCTCACGATCTCCGGATGGTCGCCCACCAGATACTGTGCCGGCGTCGATTCGTGATCTACGTCGAGGGCGTCGATATCGGCGCCGTGCGCGAGCAACAGTTCGGCAATCTCCACCGTCGACGCCACGTGCAGCGGCGTCTGGCCGTCGCCGTAGCGCGCCGTGACCACGGATGGATCGGCCTCGATCAGTTCCCGCAGACGGTCGATCATGCCGAGCTGCGCGGCGTCGTGCGCATCGACCATCGCGCCACGGGCGATAAGATGGGCATTCACCTCGGCGTGTGGCCCGAAGGCACTGAAACCGCCCGCCCACCAATGCGACCGCTGATCGATGTTCGCGCCCGCCTCGAGCAGTACGTCGATCATCGCGAGGTTGCGTTGTTTTGCTGCCGTGATCAGCGGTGTGGCGCCGAACGCGCCGCCGGGCAGCGCCTCGTCGAGCCGGCGCTTCACCGCCGGAAAGCGGGCGATCACATCGCGCACGCGTTGGGCGTCGTTGAGGAACACGGCCGCCTCGAGCGCGGCCGCCGGGTCCTCTCCCGCCAGCGAGAGCACGTGGTGCTTGAGCTGGGCCCAGTTCGAAAACTCGTACGAACGCGCGAGCGCATGCTGGGCATCGGCGAGCGTGGGAGCGGGCGCCCCGACGCGGCGCGGTCCGAATGCCTCGACGGCTTCGGCCTTTCCGGCGGCGAAATCACGAAGCAGCGCCTTGGCCTGCTTCTTCAGGTGTTCGAGGTTCGGCCGCTCGGGCAGTGCACGAGACATCTTGCCTCCTTCCATGAAGCCCGGTGTCCGCTGGTGTCGGGCAGAAGAGAGGTCGATGCTCGGAACCGCGAGAATCGCTCAGGTGGGATGATCCCTTTCCGCGGACGGGGGGCGACCTGCGGCGCCTGCCGGAATCTTCCACGGCGAACGTTGGAGATCAAGGCCGTTGGGCAGGGCACGCCGCTGCCGCATCCTGCAGGGCAGTTTTCACCCGCAATGGTACGGCGCGGCACGATCAGGACCTCGACGGCCGGCCGATCAATTGGAGACGGACTTCCCGCTGTAAGCCACGCCAAGTCTGAACAGGGCCCACATCACGCCGGTCACGGCGGTCGCGATCATCGTCAGCGCCAGATCGGGCTGGAAGATGCGCAACGTCCTCATGGATACGCCGGAGAGCGGCGGGATCACGAAGAAGAAGCTCCAGGCGATCGCGAGCGTCGTGAGGAGCGGAAACCACAGGCTGAACAGGCCGAATGCGCCCGTTTTGGCACGCAGGGCATCGCGATGAAGCCATGCCCAGACCATGCTGAGTACGAACGCAATCGGCAGGAGCACCAACGCCACGAAGATGCGCCTTCTGTTGCCATCGGCTCCCTTCGCCGGCATAGCCAGGCCGAGGGCTCTGGCCGTGATGCCGTTCCGGAGCGCGGCCGTTTCTCCAAACCCGATTCCACTCCCTGCGTTCACGAGCACCACTGCGCCCTTCCGTTCCGCCGGAACCATGGTGGCGAGCGTCTCGATTCCGGGGCTGGAGCCCGAGTGGAACACGGTTCCCTTGGCGGTGTCGACGAACCAGCCGAAGCCATAGAAGGGAGACGCCGCGCCGGCCGGGCGCATCATCTCGGCCTTGCTCTCGGCGCTGATGACGTCGTCCGCGCCATTCATCATGATCGCCAGATATCTGGCCACGTCACGGGCGCTTGCGATGACCCCGCCGGCCGGAGCAGTCACCCGGTCGGTTCTGGTCGCTTCGAATGGGCGCTTGCTGCCGAACCACGGCCGATGCCCCGTCGCCATCTCATCATGGCGCCCTCCGTCGGCGACGAAGCTGTCGTCCATGCCGATCGGCTCGAGGATCTTCGTCTTGATGTAGTTCGCGTACGTCTCACCGCTCACCGCCTCGATGAGGGCGCCGAGAATCTGGTAGTTGGCGTTCGAGTACTCCCACCTCGCACCAGGTTCATGAGCCGGCGTCCATTGCGCAATCTGCTCGACCTGGCGCGACAACTCGTCTCCGTTCCGGGTCGGGTCGGCGTGCCTGCTGTTGCCCTGGAGGGTGGAATACCCGCTCGTGTGGCTGAGCAGTTGCCGGATCGTGATCGCGCCCGATGGGTGACCTGAGAATGCGGGCAGGTAGTGCGCAATCCCGGTGTCCAGCTCCACCTTGCCGGCCTCCACCAGTTGCATCACGGCCATTGCGGTGAAGCTCTTGGTAATGGAGCCGAGCATGAACGGCGTTTCCGGCGTGACCTTCCGGCCGCTGCCGATCAGGACCTCTCCGCGTGCCTCCGCGTGAATCTCGCCATGATCGACGACCGCATAGGCGAGGCCCGGGGCTCCGGACTTCGGCATCTCGGCCGCAATGAAGCGATCAATCGATCCCGGCGGCACGTTCGCCTGAAATCCGGTGGACATTCCCAATGCGAGCCAGGCCAGGACACGCCGCATACCGTCGCCCCTCCGTTCAGTGTCGAGTCGTTCGAATTTCGCGACCACTCTTGTACGCGTGTTGGCCGAATCGCAGCTCGGCTAGCCACTGTCCGAGACGAAGCAGCTAATGGTCACGGCATATCGGTTCTCAGGGATATACGCGGGATCTGAATCGTGCGGATGGTCCCACGTGCCTCGGTGGCGCTTATGTGGGGCTGCTGGAAGGGCGACGGCACGTGAATGCCTACGTCGCAGTCCACCTTCGTCGCTTGCGCCAGCGCGATGCCGGGGATCGCCGCAACGCTCGTGCCGACGGCGAGTGCGACGAGCAGGAGATTCGTAAGGCGTCGGGCTGACGCCGCGCCGCTATTCCACACGATTGGGCGTCTGCGCGAACCACTGGATGTTGCCGCATTCGGCGCACAGAAGCGTCGACGCCGACTTGTCGGCCCAGTCCAACCCGAAGAACGTCATGCCCGCCGTGTTCAGTTGCGCCCGCCCAATGCCAAAATGCTCACCGCCGCAGTGCGGGCAGCGCACCGGACGGCCGTCGATGCTGAACCGCGCCGGGCCTTCCCGGGCGTTGGCAGCGTGGACGCCATTCCGGAGTGCTTCGAAGAACCGTGCCATGCTCAATCTCCCATTGTGACCCGTTCGGCTCCCGAACGCCGACTATACGGTACCCTGCTCGCGGATGGCGCTCACCGCCGCGCGGTCGCTGACACGACGCGCACCCGAAGCACCAACGCGCGATCCTTCACGAACTCCTGCCGCTGGTCGCCGGGACGAGCAAACGCTCGTAATCGACCGGTGGATTCTTGCCGTAGGTTCCAGTGAAGTGTCGTTCGGCCATCTTCTACCCTCCTTCCACTGTACTACGAATACGGGGCAGCGGATCTGGTCGCCGGTCCGCCCTCCAGTGCGCCGGTTCCGCGGCGCGTGCGCGCGGCCGATGATCCGTTGCGGTCGTGAGGCCGCCGTTACTCACGCACATATCGCAAGTGCGTCGCGGCAGATCCGTCAAGTACCGTGTCCAATCGAAAGCGAGGCACCGGTTCGCGCAAGTTCTCGAACAGGCGTCGCCCCGCACCGAACATCACCGGCGCGAGTGCGATCTCCAACTCGTCGATCACACCCAGGTTCAGATATTGCTGGATGACGTTCGCGCCGCCCGAGATGCGAACGTCGCGATCGCCGGCAGCCTGTCTGGCCTGCTCGAGCGCGCGCTCCGGACCGTCGTTCACGAAGTGGAAGGTCGTCCCGCCCGGCCGGACCCAGGGTTCGCGCTTCTCGTGGGTGAGCACGAACACCGGCGTGTGGAACGGCGCCTCCTCGGGCCACGAGATCTCGCCCTGCTCGAACATCCGCTTGCCCATGATGCTTGCGCCGCTGCGCTCCATGGTGCGACGCACCATGTCGTTCACCGGACCGGTCTCGCCGCCCGGCCCGAACGTCAGCATCTCGCGGAAGTATTGCGTCTTCAGGATCCAGCCCATCATCGCGCCCCACTTCGCGCCCCAATCCTTGTACTCGGGGGTGCCCCAGTGCTCGATGGTCATGCCTTCCGGCGCCATGTAGCCGTCGAGACTGAGCCCGATGTTCACGAATACCCTGCTCACGATTCTCCTCCCGCAGTTGTCTTGTCGGCAGTCACGACGTGCATGCTATCCGCGGGGGCGGGGCGTTCGCCAGTCATGCCGCTCAATCGTGGATCAGCAGCGACGACCGGTCGACGATCCTTCCCCCCTGAACCACGACTTCGAGCGTTCGCGTATTGCGGATATCCGCCAGCGGATCGCCTCCCAGAATGAGGAGGTCCGCGCGCTTTCCCGGCTCCACCGTGCCGAAGGTGTCGGTGGCGTTGACCATCTCCGCGGCGCGACGCGTGGCCGACACCAGCGCCTCCATCGGCGTGAGGCCTGCCTCGACCATCAGTGCCAGTTCCTCGTGCATACTGTAGCCCGGAAAGACGAATGGGTTGCCCGTGTCGGACCCGCCCACGATCGGTACGCCGGCGTCGTACGCCGACTTGAGCGCCCCGAGCAGACCGCGGCGCCACGCCCAGTCATCCGCCGACGGGGGCGTCTTCGGCGCGAGCGGAGATGCGACGAGGCTCTGGATGACCCGCGCCTCCACCCCGCTCCGCAGGAACGGGTCCGTCAGGACCTGCGACGGCGCGCCCCAGGTTCCGGTCCAGATGAAGAGCGACAGCGTCGGGACGCAGTACATGCCCTCCTGCGCCATGACCGCGAGCAGCTTCGCGCTGGGAGGCCCGGGATCGGCGACGAGGTGCATGACCCCGCGCACGTGGTGTGCGACCGCCTCCTCCAGTTCGTCGAGCGAGGTGGCGTGCGCGAACACCGGAAGCCCGTGCCGCGTCGCTTCCGTCACCGCCGCCGAGACCAGCGCCGGCGGCATCTGCGGATGATCGTCGCCGAACGCCGTCGGTCCCGACTCGATGACGATCTTGATCCCGTCCATCTTCGCCGCCGCCAGTCGGGCGACCGTCCGGCGGACGTCGTCCGGCGTCCGGACGACCCACACGCCACGCCGCGACCAATCGAAGGTGGCGGAGTCCGCTCCGTCCGGCAGATGCATGATCGTCCCGATGGGATGGCTGCCCGGTACCGTCAGCAAGCCGCCCGTCGCGTAGATCCGGGGCCCGGTCAGGCGCCCCTCGGCCCGCATCGCGCGCAGGCGAAGCACATCGTCGAGCCCGCCGCCCGTGGCCCCGACATTGAAGATCGTGGTCACGCCGTAGAAGAGGAATTGCCGCAGCACCCGGTCCACCGTGGCCGAGTCGAAGGGCAGGAGTCCGCCGGTGCCGAAGTGAACGTGCATGTCGGCCAGACCGGGGATGACGAACTTGCCGGTGGCGTCGATCAGGCGAACGCCGTCGGGAACGACGGCCTCGTCGGCGTCCATCACTCGCGCGATCGTGCCGTCGCGGATGAGGATGGTCACGTTCGCCCGGGCCGCCGCCCCCGTGCCGTCGATGAGCGTGGCATGGGCGATCGCGAGGTTCCCGTCCTGGGCCAGAACCGGCCGTACCTGAAGCATCGCCGTGATCGCTACAAGGACAGCCAGCGATCGAATCGTGTCGCGGGTCATGGGGGTGTCTCCGCGGTGATGTAATAAGGAATGGAGCCACGCGAGCCGGCCGCGGCACCCGATCGTTCGACGCGGACTCTCTGCGCTCACCGTTCGATTCTCCGAACTCCCTGCGCGAAGTATCCGAGTGCCACCTCCATCGCGCGCCCGTCGACGGGCGTGAACGAAATCTCTCGCCATTCCGGCGCGCCCTCGGCGACGAATTCGCCCCCGCCCTGGAACGACAACGGCCGTCGGTCGAAGACCTCGGCAGAGTCCGCAGCGCCAGCCAATCGCATGATGAGGTCCACTCGCGGGCCGTCGGGCACGACGTCGAACCGAAAGGCGCCCGCGTCGTAGGTGCCCACGAACCGCGCCACCTCTTCCGGACGCAGGGGGCGGTCGCGAACCCGGGGTTCGTCGAGCCCGAGAAACAGGCGCGCGATCCGCGGCTCGAGCGCGGTGGCGACCTCGCTCGCCCCGTCGAGGTTCGCCAGGATGGCGATCGTGAGCGAATCGTCCGGATAGTGCGACAGCACCGCGTAGAAGCCGAGCACCCGTCCCGTGTGCACGATCCGGGGCCGGCCATCGAGCTTCGACAGGCCCAGCCCGAACCCATACGGCCACGAGCGGCCATCGTTCAACCGTGCAGGCGTGGTCATCCGCTGGTAACTCGACTTCGATACGACCCTGCCGCCCGCGAGCGCCTCGCTCCAGCGCGCCAAGTCCAGAGCGGTGGTCCATGCCGATCCCAGGTTGGGTTCCCACGCCACTTCGGGGCCATCGCTCGCCAGGCGGTACCCCCCGGCCACGTCTGGGTCGTCCGCCGACGGCCGGGGAGTCCAGGCAGCATGGAACCGCTCCAGCCCTGCCGACTTCGCGACGTCGCCAATGGCCTCGTAGTACGTCTTGCCCGTCAACGAGGCGATGGCGTAGCAGAGCAGGTCGTAGTTGGGCTGGCTATATGAGAATCGTTCGCCCGGCGGAAAGTAGAGCGCTTTTCCGTAGAGCCCGCCAATGTCCTCCGCCGAGCTGAACCCCGCGCCGACGGCCGCATCCGGCACCGGACCCCACTGCCCGACATTCGGGCGCGCTGCGGCTGCGGCCCCATCCTCGCTCATCGTGCGCAGGCCCGAGATCTGGTGAAGCATCTGCTCGATCCGGACCACGCGATTCCCCGTGTACAGACGGGGCAGAAACTTCGTGATCGGGTCGTCGAGCGAGAGCTTGCCCTGCTCGACCAGCCGCATCGTGGCGGCGGCGGTGAACTGCTTCTCGACTGAACCGATCGGAAACATCGTCCGCGGCGTGACCGGCGTCTGGCGATCCAGATCTGCCCAGCCGAACCCCCGAACCAACGCAACTCGCCCACCCTCGAGTACCGCCACCGATAGCCCGGGTATGTGGTGAGATACCCGGAAGCCATCCGCCTCGCGCTCGACGGCAGCCTGCACCTCGCGGTCGGCCGGCCGGCGGCCCGCCGCGGTGCAACTCGCACCTGCGACAAGCGCGACAAGCGACGTGATGCCGACCGCGGCGCACAGGCGGGGCTTCATCTTGCCGCCGCTCCCGCGCGGATAGGGGTGAGGGATGGTGAGGGTCGTATCGGCGACCGCACGTTCTCCAGCGAGGCGCTCAACTTCGTCGCCGTCGGACGGGAAGAATGGGCGGAGCAGGAGCCGTTCGGTGGCCAGCCGGGGGATGTCTTTCATGAACGTGAAACGATGGTGGTCACCTCGCGTCGCGATGCCCAGCTGCGGACTTTCATGAGCGTGGCGGCCGGTGAGCTCGACGGGTCGGCCGCGTCAAACCACGACCGTTGAAGAAATGGTGAACCGGAACCCGTCCGGGTCCCGGAGCCGGAAAGCACGAACACCATGCGGCATCGTCACCGGCTCGCTGTCCAGGGGCCAGTCGTGACTCCTGACCCGCTCGGCGAGTGCGTCTGCGCTCTGCCCGGTCGTGATCTGAAGTGAGAGCCCGGCCCCCTTGGCCCGATCCCACCCTTTGGCGCCGTTGTCCTGCGTGAGCAGAATGCGCACTGCTCCGGCCCGCAGCGACACCGCGATCAATCGACCCTCGCGTTCATGCCTCCGATCCTCTGTGAACCCCAGAACGTTCACATACCAGGTGGCGCTCTGCTCGAGGTCGCGCACCGTCAGTGAAGCTCCCAGGCTTTCGCCCTGCAACTGCGTATTGAGATTGGTGGACACAAAAAAGCCCTCACGTCCGAAGAGTTATGACGGGAGGGCGGACAACGCGGGCTGCGTCTCCGTCTACCTGATCTGCTCCCGCCGGTCGAATCGAGGGATGGTTGCCATGGGACCTCCATTTCAGAAGAACGCCGCCGCGATGCGCTCGTGCTTCTCCAAGCGCGCCGTACCGCGACACGGTATGACGCAAGGACAGCGGTGTCAAGAGGATCGGGCGGCTCGAGCGCGGTCAATGCCTCCGCGATATCAGGCGCTCGACTGTTCGATGCCGTCTCGAATCGCCGCTTCGAGAACCTCGAGATTGATGTTGCGCAGCGCCCTGAACTTGATGCAGTACCCCGTCACGCTCGCCTTGCCGAGTTCACCGGCGCCGCATCAGGCGGTACCCACCTCGTACTCGCTCTGCACGAGGCCGCCGCGGAAGGCCTTCGTGGCAACGTGGCGAAGCGGCACGTCCCGCGGCAGCGCGCCGAACAGAGGGATGCCGCTCCCGATGAGGACGGGCACCCGGCTGATGATGAGACGCTGAATCAGGCCGGCGCGAAGGAAGCCCTGGATCGTGACGCCGCCGTCCACGTAGACGTGTTCGGCCCCCTCGGCCTCCAGCATGGCAACGATCCGGGCAGGTGGCCCGCCCGCCTGCGCGACTCGCCCGCCGCGGGCAGACGCGGCAGACAGGTCCAGCGGCTGGCTGCTCAGAATCACGACGCGCCGATCGCCGTACGGCCAGGAGTCGAAGCTCATCACGAACTCGAAAGTCTTTCGGCCGATAACGATCGTATCCACGGAAGAGATGAACTCCTCGTAGCCGTGGGCCTCGGATCCGGCTGCATCCAGGAAGTCGAGATCACCGTTGGCGCGGGCAAGAAAGCCATCCACGCTCACACCCACGAACACCGACGTCTTCATCGCGCTTCCTCCCATGTCGGCCTACGCCGCGCCGTGCTGCTCCGGCCCGGCAACTTCGATCTCCCCTTCCCGCTCGGCCTTGAGTTCGCGGATCGCGCCCTCGAGGTCATCGCCAACGAGTCTGGCGTTGGGGCCGACCTCCTTCAACGACCGCGAGACCACCCATTTCGGCTGCTTCCGCCATGCCGCCCAAGGCTTTCCCGCTCCCTTCAGTCTCTCTCCCTCCTCCCCCTGCGCCTGCTCCACGAAGTGACGGAACAGCGTTGGGCCCGGCGCGAACCGCATGTGGTCGACGTACCCGTCGAGCGACTGATTCATTCCGAACACGAGCTTGGCCATACACGCTTCCTCGTCAACGCCGCTCCAGAAACCCTCGGCCCTCGAATATCGCGGGCATCGCCTTCTCGATTCGCGCCGTCCGCGTCGCCGACTGCTTGGCGGCTGCAAAGTGGTACAGGTAGCTCCGCTGCCGCCCCGGCGTCAGCGCCTCGAAGGCGCGCTTGAACCGCGGGTCCCTCCGGAACCGCTCGCGCAACTCCTCGGGCACCGGATAGTCCGAGGTCTTCTTCGGCTTCATCCGCCGCCCCGCCTTCTCGACGGCAATGGCCTCGCGCACGTAGGACTTGATGGTGGCGGCCCTGGCCGTGATCTCCTTCGCACTCGCGAACTTCATCACGCGCGCGGCGTGCACCTGGCCGAGTTGCACCAGCACGTGCTTGGGATCCCTGAGCAGGGCGCCCTGGAAGAATCCCAGGGCGAAGTACTCCTTGAAGCCCTGCATGATGACGACGTTCTTCCCGTCGATCGTGTAGGTGGGCTTCCCCCACTTGCGCTCCTCCTTCAGCGACAGGCCGGCGAGCACGCGCCGCATCGCCGCTATCTCCGCTTTCCACCGGTCTCGATACGCCATTTCCATACGAGTGCGACCCTCCACGATCGGCTGACACGAATCCTTATTCCTTGGCGTCGCGCCCTACCCCCTCCTCCACTCGCCGCGAGTTCCGCATGCAGTCGATCATGAGGCCGCCTGCCCGCAGCTGCAGTGCGCCTACATACACACCAGGCGAAGCGTGCCCGAACTCGACCTCAACCGCCGGACTGTTCAATCCCGTCTCGAATGGCCGCTTCGAGAACATCGATGTCGATGTTGCCGAGTGTCCTGAACTTGATGCAGTACCCCGTCACGCTCGCCTTGCCGAGTTGCTTGCCGTACGTCTCGGCCAGGTACTTCTTGTCCTCGAGCCCCATGATGTAGACGGAAATACCCGTGGTGTTTGCACTCATGCCGATCTGATAGAACACCCTGGTACTGCCATCGGCGTACTTCTTCGTCTGGGATCCATACCCGATGTTCGGGTTGGAGATCGTTCGACCGCGCTCGTCCTTGCCATCCAGGAACCACAGCCGGCAGTCCGGCATCAACCCTTGGACGATGCCATGCAGCGCTTCCATGTCACTGCGCTTGCGCTCTGGTTGAGCGGCAATGTAGCCGGCGATCGCCTTGCGCACGTTCATTTCGCGCTCCGTATCACGAATCAACGGAAAGTCGCGGCATTCCGAAACCTTGGCAATATGGCCCAAGAGCCTTGACGGATCTGCCCTGTCATTGTATATAACCTGAACTTTATACAACCTATCGGTTATGTACTCTTCCGATCGCCTCGATCTGACCTTCGCCGCTCTGGCTGACCCCACCCGCCGCGCCATCCTGGCGCGTCTGGCGACCGGGGAGGCGACGGTGACGGACCTCGCCGCGCCGTTCGAGATGAGCCAGCCCGCCATTTCCAAGCATCTGAAAGTGCTGGAGCGCGCCGGCCTCATCTCGATGGACGTCGACGCGCAACGGCGTCCACGCAAACTGGAACCGAAGGCCTTGGAGGAGGCCGTGGACTGGATCGAACGTTACCGCGAGATCTTCGAACGGAACTACCAGCGCCTCGATGCGTTGCTCGCAGAACTCCAGGCCAAACCGTCCGGGCGCAGACGAACGAAGAAGTAGTGCGGACATGTCGGCGCGCTGTTCGCTCGATCGTCCTCGGGGCGGCGCGCAATCACGATGCAGCACCAAGGAGAAGCCAATGCCCAAGCCTGCAGAAGTCACGTTGCCGAGTGACCGCGAAGTTCGCGTCACCCGTTCGTTCCATGCCCCCCGCCAATTGGTGTGGGAAGCGCATACCAAGCCCGAACTCGTGCGGAGATGGCAGTGCGGCTACGATGGCTGGGATATGCCGGTGTGCGACATGGATGTCCGCGTCGGCGGCAAGTACAGGTGGCAGTGGAGAAACCGCGAAGACGGCAAGCAGTTCGGCTTCTTCGGCACGTACACCGAAGTCGACGGCCCGTCGAAGCTGGTCCAGGAAGAATACTTCGACCCGGGCGATGTCGGCGGCCCGGACGGTATCGGGGGCGCCATGCCGGTCGGCGATCCCTGCATTGGCTCACTCGAGTTCAGTGAGCACAACGGCGTCACGACGCTCATCTGCAATTTGAGGTACGTGTCGAAGGAAGCGCGTGATGCCGCCGTCTCCACCGGGATGACCGAGGGCATGGAGTATAGCTACGCCCGCCTCGACGATATGCTTGTCAGCCGCCAGTCCGACGCCACGTGAGGACGAGATGCTCAGACGCGATTTCGTGAAGACTGCCACAGCGAGCGCCGTGCTGACGGAGCGAGCAGAGCCCTGCTGAACCCCACGCCGGCAGCAGCGGCGCCTCGTTAACTGGCCGGGGCGAGAACGGCGACCTCGCTCTCCAGGAGCTTCCCCAGCAGATCTCGTTGCACCTCAAGGTCGAAGCGCGCCTGAAGATTCAGCCAGAAACGGTCGCTCGTCCCGAAATAGCGCGCCAACCGCAAGGCCGTATCGGCCGACACCGCGCGCTTCCCATGCACGATCTCGTTCACCCGGCGCGCCGGGACGCTGATGTCGTGAGCCAAGCGATACTGGGACAGCCCGAACGGCTCGAGGAAGTCGTGCAGGAGCACTCCCCCCGGGTGAATCGCAGCCAGTTTGCGCGTCGTCATTCCTTCTCCTACTTGATAGTCGACGATCTCGACTTCGTACGCATTGCCCCCTTGCCGTCGGAAACAGATCCGCCATTGATCGTTGACACGGATACTGTGCTGGCCGGCTCGGTCCCCGTGCAGCTTCGCCAGGCGGTTTCCGGGCGGGACCCGCAAGTCGTCGAGCCGCTCTGCAGCGTCTACCGCAACGAACTGAGGCAGCGCGCTCTGCTGAGATCGTAGGGCGCATCGATATTCGCCGCCCCCTTGCCATGCCGGAACGCTTTGCGTTAGATACTGAACCGTATGGTTCAGCATTTGACGACCCGACTTGATACCTCGTTCGCCGCGCTCTCGGACGCCACGCGGCGCGGCGTGCTGGAGCAGCTCGGACGAGCCGACGCTTCGATCACGGACCTGGCCGAGACGTTCCACATGACGCTCACGGGCATGAAGAAGCACGTCGGCGTCCTGGAGCGGGCGGGGTTCGTCACCACGAGGAAGATCGGGCGCGTGCGGACGTGCCGACTGGGCCCGCGCCAAGTGGAGGAGGAGACGGCGTGGCTCGAGCGGTACCGCCGGCGCTGGGACGAACGCTTCGACGAGTTGGACAAGGTGGTCAGGGAACTGACACTCAAGGAGAAGAGCGATGAACGCAGGAAGCGAAGGTAAGCCCGGCCCCGCGAAGAACCGCACCACGGTGGAGCGGACGTCGGACCGCGAGGTGGTCGTCACGCGGACCATCAACGGCCCGGCGCGCATCGTGTTCGAGGCCTTTACCAAGGCCGACCTGTTCACACGTTGGTGGGTGCCCAAGTCGATTCCCATGACCCTGCTGTCCTGCGAGATCGACGCGCGTGTCGGGGGCAAGTACCGCCTGGTATTCGACCACGACCCCGAGCCTGTTGCGTTCTTCGGCACGTACGTCGAGGTGCAGCCCTACTCGCGTCTCGCGTGGACCAATGAAGAAGGCGGCGAGGGCGTGCCGGTCACCACGGTGACGTTCGAGGAACAGGGCGGGAAGACGCTGGTGGTCCTGCGCGAGACCCATCCGTCAAAGGAATCCCTGGACGAGGCCGGCACGGGAGCGGCCGAGGCGATGATCGAGACCTTCGATCAGTTGGAAGAGCTGCTCGTGGCGCTGGGTGAGAGCTCGGGAGGGTAACCGCGAGATTGCAGGCGCCCGTCGCGCTTCCGCACCCGCACCCCTCACTTCTTCGCTGTCAGCCGTGCCTCGGGGACCGTCGGCTCGAACAACTCGATCGGGTTGCCCGACGGATCTTCGACGAGGATCTGCTTTCCGCCGACACCGGTCACGATTTCGTTGCGGAAGTGGGCGCCGGCCTTCCGCAACCGGTCGACGGTGGCGCCGAGATCCTCGACTTCAATGGCAAAGCGATTCCACCCTCCGGGCTCGGGCTTCCGGCCATCCGGCATGGCCTGACCGCCCCCGCCCATCGGGTTGGGAGCACTGAGCACGAGTCGGAGGTCGCCCCGGGACAGCATGGCAAACGGGGGAGCCGGATGCATGTCGAGCGTGAAGCCGAGCTGCTCCGTGTAGAATCCGATCGCTGCGTCCACGTCGTGGACGATGTAGCGGACCTGGACCGTGGTCATGATGGTGTCCTCCCTTGGCTCTGTGGCATTCACCGCCCGTGCTTCCTTGCTGCCCGCTGCCGCTCGCGTTGCTTGGCCAACGTCACCTTGAGATAGCGCCGATACCCATCGGGGCTCATCCAACCGCTCGGGCACTCGACCCGCGACAGCTCGCTCCCGCGGAGGCGGAGGAACTGGTGCGTCTTGCTCGTCCGGCGCTGGACCCGAACGCGGTACTGGCCCGTCTCCACGGCCCGGATGCGCCCAATGCGCCCGTCCGGCACCCGCACACAGTCTCCGACGGTGAAGCGATGCATATCGGTCCGATCTCGCGATGGAGGGGTGTCGTCACCCGGCGCCTCGTCAGGACGCCGGCTCACGGAAGCAGGCGCTAGGACCCGATACCGCGAGCGAGCGTCGCCAGGCGCAGAGTCCGCAACGGCGGTGCCCCGTCAGTTGGTGCTGCACCTCCGGGATCTGTTGCAGGAGGCGCGGTCAACGGTTCAGCCGATCGGTTGAGCGCCCCCTTCATGTCCGGCTTGCGCTTGGCGAGCCATCCGATTGCCGCGCCGAGAATACCGGCTGTCAGAACCGCAAAGTGTGTGGGCCCGCCCTGCACCGACTGCAATCCGAAGACGAGGTGAATCAACAGCTCGGCGGCCTCGAATGCAGCGAAGCCCATGAGGCCGACTTCGGCGAGCCGAGCTTTGAGCCTGCGCGCGATGCCCACCCCCATGATGGAACCGACGAGAATCGCGGCCTCCATCGCTTGCCACCCAAAGTTCGTCGCGACCCTTGTGACCAGGAACGTGAAGACCCAGAAGAGCGTGACCGCGACGGCGTTCGACACCACTGCGTCGCCAACGCCGGTTCTCCGCGTGTCAGCGCCACGTAGTCGGTGCCAGAACCGGCTGACGACATTGGAGGGCTTATCCCTCGCTGAGTCGGCTTCGCCTGCGACCGGCGTACGCGCCAACGCACTGAGCTCGCGAAATGCCGCATCGAAGGCCTGTGCCGAAATGCCGGCCTCGCGCGCGATATCACGCAGTTCCGCGATCGTGGTCTCGGACCCGCGCGAGTCATCGAGCTCGATGGCCCGGGCAAGAAGCCGGTGGGCGGAGTCCTCCGACAGGCGCACGAGCTCGGCATCGGACAACGGTTCATGAGGCATCGTCTCACCCTCCGGCCATGGGGTTGTGATCCGGCCATTGCGTATGGCGTCCTGCGGCCGCGGCGCCCTGCTGCGGCGTTCTATAATAACTGCGGCCCGCGAGCGCAGCGTGCCGGCCGCTTCATCAGCCCACGCCGCCGGCAGCACGGCCTCGTTCGTCAGCGGCAAGCCAACGGTCCAGCGCACCAGACGGACCCTGTGGCGGTCCAATCTGCAACGCCGTGGCTCTGAGAATGTCAATCCGACTCCCTATCCGGCTCCCATGACGTCCTGGAGCTTCGCCGTATCGACGTACTGCTGAAACCTGGTCACCTTGCCGTCTTTAACGTCCCAGACGTGGCAGACCTGCGCGTCCATGCCCTTCCCGGTCGCCTTGTACGTTCCGGTATAGCGGGCTTCGACGATGACGCTATCGCCGGCACTGTGAAACGACTTCGGATGGACGGAGAAGCCGTCCCACTCCGCCCCTAGTTTCACGAACAGATTGTTCAGCACGGCGTCCGGGCCTACCCAGGCCTCGCCGCTTGGCATGTAAGGGTTGCTCTCCGCCTCATGCCAGTTGATGGCCGGGCTCATCGCCCCGAGAACGGTCGGCATATCTCCGCGACCAAACGCATCGTAGAGATTCTTCAGCAGGTTTACGTTGTCCATGCTCCCTCCTCGGATGTGAATTGTTGCCCACCTGTCGACCGCCGATGCCATTCACACGCACCGCGGACTGCTCTCAGGCCGGCCCATAGGAGCGTAGTTCGATGGTCTGGCCAACGCCTGAGCTCAGCCGCCGGTAGCCCGCGTAGCAGGATGATGGTCGGCTGCAGCGATTTGTTGGGCACCACCGCCCACTTGCGCGAGAATGAATGCCACGCGCTCCTGAACCGAAACCTTGGGCAGGACACAAGCTTCATACCCTGATTGCAGATACGCTGCAATTGTTGGCCCATAGGATTTGGCTGCCCTGTCGAAGCTATGTGTGCGCTCGTGGTCGCACACATAAATATCGGGCCACGGTTCTGCCACGAATATCGTACTGGCATAACGGCACGATGCAGCCGTTTGGCAATTCGGCTCGCCTGGATCCAGGAACCGTAGCCATTCGGGGATGCCGCGATCAAAGAACACAGGTGCCTGGAGAGATTTGGCCGCTGCATAGTCCTGGATGCTGCGAGCAAGAACGGCTTTCATGAACGCAATGCGATCCGTTGCAGGGAGGATTTTGCCGTTGCACTCCAACTGTTCTCGCATGACGGCTAGGGCTGCTTCTGGAATGGTGGAATATCCAAGATCGTCCAGCGCAGCTATGAGGGTTGATTTGCCAGCTCCAGACGCGCCGGTGATGACGTAAAAATGTTGGCTACTCATGATGCAGGTTCTGGCGCCCAACGCCGCGACGCGCTGCGGCGGCGCCCTATCATAATCACGGCCAGCGAGCGCAGCGAGTCGGCCGCTTCCAACGCCCGCACCGGCGGCAGCGGCGCCTCGCTAGGTTGGCCGCCCACCTGACCGACGTTCCCCATGCTTCCGCCAGTACGTGAGCCCAGCCAACCCGATACCCGCGCCAATCGCTCCCGGCCAGGAGATATGCGAGGACCAACCCAACTGCATGCTGATGGCTTCCAGCCCCACAAACACCAGAAAGGTGAATACGCCAGCACGGATGGCGTTCAAGCCATAGAGTGTCTGCATTCACACCTCGATGCGGAGATCGGTGCCAACCTAACGCCGCGGCAGCTCTGCTGCGGCGTCCTATCATAATCGCGGCCCGCGAGCGAAGCGAGCCGACCGCTTCCCTACCCCACGCCGGCACCAGCAGCGCCTCGTTAGGGCGCCGGCCTGCGTGACTCAGTTTGGGCGGCCCGGGCGATTCCACAGCATGCCGCCCGCCGGAGCAGTCAGGTCAGCGATACCGCTATCGAGGACCACGTGCACCACGCGCCCGTTCACTGTGGCCGTGGGCCTCCTGCCCTCGATCGCCTTCGCCCGGAGAAAGATCACGCGCAACTCGGCGGGGCTCACCCAGCGTAGGTCCACCCCGTAGGCGCTGCCGGACCGCAGGGCTCCGTAGAGGGACACTACCGGCTGGCTACCGGGCGGGATCGCTCGGCCGGGGCGCACGAGGAAGAGCCCGAGCTGTCACCACCCTGTCCGTCCTCTATATGCGGTGCGCCCTGACCCGCCGGTTCAGCGGCGGCCCGCCCAACGCACCGTACGCCGCAACCGGTTGTGAGCCTCAGCCTTCCCGACCATGGGCTTGCTGCTCGGCACGGCGGTCCCGGTACCAGGAGATCGTGCGATCGATGGCGACCGGTATCGGCGTGGCAGACAGGCTGAACTGGCGCTCGAATCGCGACGAATCGACCACGAACGGCGCGGTGAACTCGTACATCATCTCAACGCTGGCGCGCACGACGGGGATGAACAGCCCGACCACGCGCATCATGAGCGGTGACACCGTGCGTATCCCCGGTTCGACGCCAAGGACTCGACAAGCTTCCTCGACCATTTGGCCCTGCGTTCTGGCGGGGGCATGCGGTGGAATCCACACCTGACCGAGGGCCTCATCATGCGTGCCCAAGGTGGCCGCCCCGAGGCCGACGTCCTCGATATACGCGAAGGAATGCGGCATCGTCGACGACCCACTCAGTTCCGCCTTCTTGCCGGCGACCAGATTACCGAACACCCTGTCGCCCAGCGCCGACGCGGTCACACCAGGTCCGAAGTAGTCGCTCGAACGCAGGGCAGTCGCGCGGACGTCGCCGCGCGCGTGAGCCGCCATGACCTCCTCTGCCATCTTCTGGCGCAGCGCCCCCTTCCTTGACACCGGTGCTACTCGCGAAGCCTCGGTCATCGGTATCGTGGAGTCATACATGTAGAGATTTTCAATCGACACGTACCTGGCGTTCGCGGTTTTTGCGGCGGAGAGCGCGGCGGTCTGCAGGGCAGGGAAGAACTCGTGCCAGCGGTGATACGGGGGATTGAGTGCTTGGTAGACAACAGTCGCTCCGGTGGCCGCCGCCACAGCCTGAGCAGGGTCTGCGACGTCGGCCTTGGTCACCTCGACATCGGTCGGCATCAGGTCTGGCCGAAGTCCGCTTCGATTCACGGCGCGCACGGCGCGCCCCTGGCCCCGCAATGCCCGCGCCGTCCAACACCCCACCGGGCCGGTTCCGAAGATCACGTGCAACTCGGCAGACATGAGTCGTTCTTCTCCAATCCGGGTTCGAGGCTAACGCCACGGCGCTCTGCTGCGGCGTCCTATCATAATTGCGACGCGCGAGCGTAGCGAGCCGGCCGCCCTCTCACCCCACCTGCCTGCAACAGCGCCTCGTTAGCGAGCGGCCGCTCACCGTGTCAGCGCACCAGCCTCCACATCCAGACCAGGATGCCCATGATCGCGGCGATAAGAATCAACGTGAGGACGAGCTTGGCCAGGCCCTTGACGAGCTTCCACACACCGATGAGGACAACCAGCGCTATAGCGGCGCCGACGGCCGTCGGCACGGGATGCGCCGCGAACTGCGATAGAAGCACCTGCACCGGTATCACCTCGCTCGCTTACGGCAACGGCACCGCACCGCCCATCGCCCAAAGCCGTCGCGTCGACAACGCCGCGGCACACCGCTGCGGCGTCGTATCATGATTGCTTCCGGCGAGCGCAGCGAGTCGGCCGCCTCCCCACCCCTCGCCGCCACCAGCCGCGCCTCGTTGGATCGCCGGCGCAAGGCACTTCAAGATGAAATCCATCCCAAACGCGTCATCCCCATGCCCAAGGCCATCGCGATCAGTGCAACGAGCGCGATTCGAAACCACACGGCCCCCATGCGGCCCTTTCCCCTCCACCCGGGCCCGGTGCCGAAGAGAATGCCGAGGCCGACGCTGAGTCCGATTTCCTGCGCCGCGCGCCATGGTAAGACGTACGCATAGGCGAGGCGCCGGAGAACATCGTGTCATGCGAACCGCGCCGCTACGGCGGGAAAGACACCAGCGAGCTCACCCTCGTCCCACTCCGTGCCACTGGGCTCCTTCGGCTGAGTGAGCATCGGATTACCCGCCCAGCGCATCCATGTTGCCAAACGCGTACCCGCGGATGAGGACCCAGCCGACTTGGCCCTTTTCGTTTCGCACCCGGGCCCACCACGCCGTCACGGGTAGCTGGAGAAGCGCGAGGCCGCAGCTCCGAGCATCCTTGATGCACTCATCTGTGTAGAAGCTTGTGATGTCGACGTCGGTGTAGAGCTTTCCCTTGAACCAGATCTTCGAAAAGCCCTCCCCCTGATACGTCAGTAGGTACAGCGTATCCGACGGTGACCAAACCAACGTGGTGTCGTAGGCAACCTTGAATGGCCGTGTCGTGGCAACGTTCACTTTCCCCGGTACGACGGTCCACACGGTTCCGGTGATGGCATCTACATGCTCTTTCGGCTCGATCAGGAACGCGACGGGGGTTGTGGAGTCCGGTTGGGTGTGTGCGGCAATCTCTCTCAGGGCCACCCAATTGCGGTACGAGCATCCCTCGAAGGGGCACGCCCCCGCATCCTTGTACGGAAGGGGCGGCCCCGGATCGACCCCGGCCTGGGCGCACAGCCTTGGGGCGACGGACGCCACGGCGATCCATGAAAACAAGAGCGAGCGGATGAGACGCGTCATATGGTGGCTCCTGCTACTCGAAGAAGGCGCGACGCCGATACTACGTAAGGGCTGACGCCCAACGCCGCCGCGCGCTGCTGCGGCGTCCCATAGTAATCGCGGCCCGCGATCGTCGCGCGCCGGCCGCCTCCGCTGACATCGTCGCCAGCAGCGCCGCCTCGTTAGACAGTGCGGGGCTCGAGCTCTTCCTTACCCACCCGCCGCTCGAGCTGCTCAACCCGCCGCAGCAACTCCCGCTGCCGCCGGTAGACCCCGGGCGCCACAACGATCAGCCAGAGTAGCGTGCCGATCACGTAGGCGTAGAGCAGCACGACCAAGGCGGACGTTCCCCAGTGGAATATTGAAGCCATGTCCGGTCCTCACCAAGTGCAGGGCATCCACCGAACGCCGCGGCGCTCTGCTGCGGCGTTTCCTAATAATGGCGGCAGCCACCCGCAGAGCGCCAGCCGCCACCCCAGCCTACGCCGACGGCAGTAGCGCCTCGTTAGGGCGCAGGCGCCCGAATCTATCCACATGCACGGCCCAAGTATCGGAAGCTCGCATCGAGTTCCGCCACACAATCGAATTCACGCGGCGATGGCATCCCCTGGGCCCCGGCCACGACGGCGTACCCACCACCGCGGAGCGGCAGGACGACGACGGGCTCCGCATGTCCACCCGCGTCCACGGCGCCAATCGCCTCGGCCGCTCTCCGACAACTGCCCGGATCAGTCAAGACATCGCCCCGTGCCCGATCGCCATACTTGGCGCGAAGAATCTGAGCGACAGGATTGGTGCTGGCTACACAGAGTGCCGGCTCCGGCTTGTGCACCGGTTGGCAGGCAGCAACCGCCATCACGACAATCACGACTCTCACCGAGGCAAGCATGCCGTGCTCACGCTCGCCTAGCTCGCGAGGTCGTAGAGCAGTCTGTAGAAGGTCATACGCTCAACGTCCATGGGCACCCCGTACTCAGCCAGGAACAGGTCCTCGAAACCGGGACCCAAGTTCCACGTTAGGCTCCACGTTGCGACGGCGAGGTCCCACCATCGGTCTGCAACGCCCAACTCTCCAAGGTCGACGTATCCCGTCGCTCGCTCATCCTCGATGAGGATGTTCGGTAGGCAGTAATCGCCATGGCAGACCACCAGGTCTTCAAAGCCGGGACAGGCTGATTCCAGGAGCTGGACGGCCTCAACCGGCGTCAGATGGGAGAACTCGACATGGAAGTCGCGTTGCTGGTCGATCAGCCCTGCCTCGAGCCGCTTGCGAACATGTCTAAGGGCCGCCCCTAGGCGGAAATCAAATGGGCAAGTCGCCACCGGAGCCATCTCGTGGAAGGCACGGAGGCCCCGAGCGAGGATCCGGGCAAGCGCCGCTGGCTCCTCCGTCAGCTTCGGATCCGTGGCGTCTCGGCCGGGCAGCGCGGTCGTCATCAGCCAGTCGATGGACGCCTCCGTTCCTTGGCGAACGACGCCGGGCACGGGCAGGTGGGGGTGCGCCCACCGCATGCGGTCCGCTTCACCCGCGAGAGCCGGGTAATGGCCGGCTTCGGCCAGCTTCACGAAGAACTCCGGGCCACCGCTGCGCACCAGGCGGTAGGTAACGGAATGCTGGGCGTACTGATGGGTGAGGACCCAGTCGAAATCCGAGTAGCTTGCCTTCAGCTGCGGCGGTGGCTGCAGCCAACCCTTCTCGTCCATATCGCTCCCGCCACCCCCGTGCCAGATCCGTCCATCGGACGGCACTCTAACGCCGCGGCGCTCTGCTGCGGCGTTCCCTAATAGAATGCGGCAGGCGCCCGCAGGGCGCCAGCCGCCTCCCTACCTCACGCCGCCAGCAGCAGCGCCTCGTTAGGCGGTCCCCGCCTTCGAAGGCCGCCAGGTGAGCGCTAGTTTTCGCCCCGATGCCGCACAGTCGCGCAGGTAGAGGTTGATCAACGTCTGATACGGCAGCTCCGTTTCGTCGGCCAGCCCTTTGAAATACTCGACGGTCGACTGATCTAACCGGATCGTGACCGACCGCTTGAGCCGCTTCGCATAGGGATTCTTGACCGCCTTCGAGAAATCATAGTGCTTGCGCATCATCGCCTCCGATCAGCATAGAGCTCCCGTTCGCTTCGGTCTGCCTTGCGCGCCGAGATGATCCGAATCACAGCGCCGTCCCGCGTTTCGCAGTGGACGACGACGAGCACCCGGAGCCCCGAACTCACGCCGAGCAAGATGAACCGTTCCTGCCCAACCGAGTGATCGGGATCGGCCACCAAGAGGGCCTCGTCGTCCTCGAACACGGTCATCGCTTCTGTGAACGACACGTGATGCTTGCGGGCGTTCTCGGCGGCTTTGACCGGATCCCAGTCGAAACGCGGCTGACTCATGCTCAAATGTACGTATGTTGTACGTACAGTCAAGTCTTGAGGCCCGTGGCCCGCCTAACGCCGCGGCGCTCTGCTGCGGCGTTCTATCATAATTGCGGCCAGCGAGCGCAGCGAGCCGGCCGCTTCCCTAGCCCACGCCGGCAGCAGCAGCGCCTCGTTAAGTGCCGCGGACACCGGTTCCATCCCTGATCCCGCCCGCCCGGAGCCGCCCGAGTTCGTCGGCGATGCGCTCGTGGGCGGCTACGCCTCGCTCCATCGCGTGCAGAAAGCGCAGCACAAAGTAGATGACGAGCGCGATGTAGACGAGGGGGAAGAACAGCACCCACAGACCACCACCATTCACGTGGAAATTCATAGCGGCTCCTAGGTAAGCGGCGGTCGTGCACCTAACGCCGCGGCGCTCTGCTGCGGCGTCCTATCATAGTTGCGGCCGGCGAGCGTAGCGAGTCGGCCGCTTCCAAAGCCCACGCCGACGGCAGCAGCGCCTCGTTGGTAGGTTGCCCGGTCCCTCGACACGGAGTTCAACATCTCGTCTCGCCGCGCGACGGTCGCCGAGGTCGGCAGATGTGTGTACTCCTTCCTCGGCGAGTGGGCTGTGGACCCGACGGCTTCGCATTCCTCGCACCGTGGAGCAGTCTCGCGACCTCGCGCCGCTCTCCCGCACTTAGCTCGTGGAGCAACACGCGAATGTTCCTTTCGTACAGCCGCCGCGCAAGGAGCGGCGCCTGACGCAGGAAGCTGGGGCCGGCGGCATCGAAGAGCGCGAAATGGTCGAAGGTAACGAGGGGCCCACGGCCGCCTAAGGTCGGGATCCTATGCGCCCCGATACCGATCCACGTGATGCGTCCGTCGATGCCGTGCGACGCAGGCTCGGCACCAAACCCGCCGACACCGATGACCGCCTCGAAATCCCAAGACCGGACGCGACCCATACAGTCATGGATGCCGACCAGCCATTCGTCCGGATCACCCGTATGTGTCCGCTTATAAATGAGCGTTCGCATACTCTCCTGGAATCGCGATCCTGAGCAACTGGCCTAACGCCGCGGCGCTCTGCTGCGGCGTCCTATCATAATTGCGGCCCGCGAGCGCAGCGAGCCGGCCGCCTCCCAAGCCCACGCCGCCGGCAGCAGCGCCTCGTTAGACGGACGCGCCAAGACTCGCACAACTGCCGCATGTCAAATCATTTCCCCGAGCCAAGGGAAACACAGAACGCAAATCCAGAAGAACAACAACCAGTGGATGGCCAAACTGGCTTTCCATTTCTCAGTCTTGCGAAAGTGCAGCCACGAGAGGGCAAGCGCACCGAGTACCAGGCCATTCACGGAGATGTACTTAAGGAGCAGATCCAAGCCCTGGTACTGCATTCCATAATGCCACCCGCGTGCAAAGTACACGATACTTGCCGCCGTGACTCCGCGCAGCCAGAACTACCGTCTTCCGTGGATATAGGTTCTCGGCCCTCGCTATTGGCCTGCACCATACCCAGAACACCCCGGCAACCAACGTCGGATAGATGAGTGTGCCAATAGTCGTCCCAATATCGTACAAAGCGGTCGTCCGCTGAGCTTCACGGCAGCGTATAGCACCACCGTTCGAATGGCGCCACCGTCGCTAAGCCGATGATCCAACCGGGGACCGGCATCGGCGGCAAGAACGGGCTTACCGCCGCGAACCCCCAAAGGGTCAGGGAGGCGACGCCAACTGCGAGATGTCGTTTCTTCCCCGTCATCGGAACACCGTTGGTGCCGTCTAACGCCGCGGCGCTCTGCTGCGGCGTTCCATAATAATTGCGGCCAGCGAGCGCAGCGAGCCGGCCGCTTCCCTAGCCCCCGCCGGCGGCAGCAGCGCCTCGTTAGGCAGCGGCCGCGCATCGCTTCACGGAACGCGCGCCGCAGTCACTACCAGGAACAGATCGCAATGACCACTCACGACTGACTAGGCCACGCCCGGATGACGTCGCCACGACGGCAGCGGCCACACGGCAATCGTCGACCGACCACGATGCCCGCTGCGGCAGAATGCAGAACGATCTCGCGGTCGGGTCTAGGAGGGCTCGACGAACCGATCGAAGCGGCCGACTCGCGAAAGAGTGTGGACACCGCGGACGATTCAACAGCCAACGCACCGCGCGCGCTCTGCGCGATGCTATGCATGACTGCGGCCAGCGAGCGGAGCAAGGCGGCCACCACACTCGACGAGGTGTCCGCAGCAACGCCTCGTTATGGACGATGTGACCCGCCGAAATGCCTGCGCGCGATCGCTGCCGGCCGTGTACACAGGATCCGCGCACCTGTGGCACCCCAACGAACGCTTCCATCGCGACGATGGCCGCACGGAGCCTCGGCAGACCGGAAACACTCGCCATCGAGCGAATGGGCGCGCCATCGCAAGAACGCGCCCGCAGCGCGAGTCTCGCAACCAGCGCAGCGATCGCGTAGCGAGGTCTGGCGCCCCGGATGCTTCCCTATTCGACCGTCTGGACACTCGTGCCTGCCTAACGCCGCGGCGCTCTGTTGCGGCGTCCTATCATAATCGCGGCCCGCGAGCGCAGCGAGCCGGCCGCTTCCAAAGCCCACGCCGACGGCAGCAGCGCCTCGTTAGGTGGCCGGAGCGCCGACTGGCTCCCTCACCCAACTGGTTACCCCATCGGATTGCTCAGTCACTTGGGCCACGCGTATCCAATTCCAGCTCGGCTGCCGGTGAGGAATGGTTCGCGGTCAACGGGTTGTGTGAACTCGCTCTCGACGACTCCGATTCGCTCATTGAGCATGCCAAGATTGTAACTGGAACGAATTCGCTGGATCAGCGACGACTGAGCCCGGCGAATACGTACTCGCCCCATTGTTCTCCCGACTATCGACCGCGACAAGGATATACAGGTACACGCGGTGAAAGCCCAACTCGGCGAGGCGGTTCGCCGACCAATGCCCTCTTGAAGGTTCGCCAAGCCGTTGGGCTCTCCAGTCCGAAACGCCGACGCTCCAACCTTAATTCTCTTGACTTCGACAGCGATCGCCTTCTCTGGTGCGTCGGGCGGGACGATCAGCATATCAACGTCACCCGATGGACGCCCCCGTGTACCGTGCGGCAGGGAGCGCCGCGGCAAGATTGTCGAGTCGTGCGGGGTGTCCGGCGGCAGGCCAATGAGTTGGCGCCAACGCGGGTCTGCCACGATTCGGTCAACGAACTGGGCTTCGGTGATATTGGCGATTGACGGTTCCATGTGGTCCACCTAACGCCGCGGCGCTCTGCTGCGGCGTTCACAATTATGGCGGCAGGCGGCAACCGGCGACCAGCCGCTTCCCTAACCCACGCCGCTGGCAGCAGCGCCTCGTTAGGCGGCTGGTGGGCAGGATTGGCCCGCGTCCAAGGAGCGCCTTCGCAGTAACGACCGGGCCGCGCACCGTGATCCGGAACCTCACGAATTGGGGACGCCAGTGAGACTTGGCTTGTTCCAGATGAGCATCTTCTTTGGGTACGCCACACAGTCCGTCAAGACAGATACGCCGAACCGCACCTTCCATCACCGTCCTCACAAAGACTCGGCATCGTTGAGGTCACCGCCTAGTTGGACCTGCAACTGAGACTGACCATCGATAACCGTGTCGATAGTGGCAGGTTAGTCTGGCGAGTTCCTCACGGATAGAGGTGTATTTTCGCTTCTGCCAAGTTCCGTGCCGGCAGCAAGCCGATGAGGTCGATGGCCCCAGTCCTCGAATGTGCTTCGCGACCGTTACGAACGTGTTTCATCGCCTCTTGCTGCCACGCGCACCTCGGCACCCTCCATGCCCAGATCATGGAGGGTCTTAATGCGAGGAAGAGCGCCCCTACAAAATCCAGAGGTCGCGGAGGCGCTTTCCCCGGAGTGTAGAACCAAACCAGGAACGCGACCACGAAGACGATGGCGACAACCAGAATCCTCACTGTCTCTTCCCAGTTCTAATGGTGCGCGGAATCACCCGCCTAGTGACTCAACGGTCCGACACGCTGGCAGCACGCCTAACGCCGCGGCGCTCTGCTGCGGCGTTCTATCATAATTGCGGCCAGCGAGCGCAGCGAGCCGGCCGCTTCCCTAGCCCACGCCGTCGGCAGCAGCGCCTCGTTAGGTTGACGCATCGCGAGCCCTGGTCGCCGCCTTCTCGCCACGCGCGATACGAACGATCTGGGTGCCATTCACCATAGCGGCCAGCCCGATGACCACGCCGGCAATGCGGCCCCCGGGCGATCGTAGGCCGAAGACGCCAAGCGCGCCAGCAACCACTGCGGTAGCCCCTAGCAGGCTCAACACCACTCGGCCCATCCGATCTCTACGCCGCGAAGTAGTCACGTCGGGATCTCCGGGTTCAACCTAACGCCGCGGCGCTCTGCTGCGGCGGTTCATAATAGTTGCGGCCAGCGAGCGCAGCGAGCCGGCCGCTTCCATACCCCACGCCGCCAGCAGCAGCGCCTCGTTAGGCAGCCGAGGCACTCCACTTGACGGCATAGTCCTCGGCGAAGGCACCGGCCTGTTCGGCACCAGCAAAAGACCTATCGACCACCTTCCTCCAAGGACCTGGACTGGTCAGCGGCTCAGTCGGCGCCGTGCTCACAGAGAGGATCCTTTCCTTGCCATCCCAATCGAATCGCATGACTTCTGGGCCGCTTGCGTTGTAGTCGCGCCGAAGCAAGGCTGCGGCGTACGCGTCCGCAGCAGGCCCTCGCTGAACCTCGAGAGTCCACGAACCAAAACTCCTCCAGTCGCAGTGAAGCACGGATACGACCACGTCCCTGTCGGCGAGTCGCTTGGCGAGCCCGCAAAGGTAGTCAATGAATCCGACGAGCAATACGATGAGTCGAGGTGTCAAAGGCGACGACCAATTGCTG
>CAWGJO010000044.1:0-59082 GCA_963822945.1 uncultured Gemmatimonadaceae bacterium
ACATGTTCTCCACCATGAACACGCCGCCGTCCACCAGGATGCCGAAGTCGATGGCGCCGATGGAGAGCAGGTTGGCCGGAATGTGCTGCAGGTCCAGGAAGATGAACGCGAAGAGCAGCGCCAGCGGGATCGTCACCGCCACGATGAGCCCCGAGCGGACGTCGTACAGGAAGAAGATCAGGACGACGACGACGAGCAGGATGCCGCGCAGCAGGTTGTCCTCGACCGTGCGCGTGGTCAGGTGCACCAGGTCGCTGCGGTCGTAGAACGTGTGGACCTTCACGTCCTTGGGCAGGATCTGGGTGTTCAGCTCCTGCGTCATCGCCTCGACGCCGTTGAGCACGGTCTGGGTCTGCTCGCCCTTGCGCATCAGGATCACGCCTTCCACGGCGTCGTCCTGGTCGTTGAAGCCGAACTGGCCCAGCCGCGGCGCGTGGCCGATGACCACGTCGCCCAGGTCCTTCACGAGCACCGGCGTGCCGTCGTTCACCGCGACGACGATCTGGCCGATGTCCTCGAGGGTGTGGACGCGGCCGAGCCCCCGCACGTAGTAGAACTGGCCGCCCTCGGAGTAGAAGCCACCGCCGGCGTTGCCGTTGTTCGCGCCGAGGGCGTCCTCCACGTCGTCCACCGAGAGTCCCAGCGACGCGAGCTTGGTGGGGTTCAGCAGCACCTGGTACTGCATGGTCTCGCCGCCGAAACCCGACTCGTCGGCCACGCCCGGCACCGACTTGTACGCCTTGGAGACCACCCAGTCGTTGATGTTCTTCAGCTCCATGGGCGTCCGGTCGGGACTCTCCAGCACGTAGCGGTAGACCAGCCCCGAGGGGGAGAAGAGCGGCGATGCGCCGGCGTCACGCCGTCGGGCAGCTCGACGTCGGCCAGCCGCTCGAAGGCCTGCTGGCGCGCGAAGTAGTTGTCCGTGCCGTCCTCGAAGGTGAGGCGGATGCTGGACAGCCCGTAGAGCGAGATCGAGCGGATGATCTTGAGCTGCGGCAGCCCGTTCATCTCGATCTCGAGCGGCACGGTGATGAGCCGCTCGACCTCCTCGGCCGCGTGGCCCGGCCACTGCGTCGTGATCTCCACCATGGGCGGCGACAGATCCGGGATAGGCATCCACGGGGAGCCGCGTGAACGCCCGCACGCCGAGGCCGACGAGCAGGAGCGCGAGAAGGCACGACCAGGAAGGCGCTGGCCAGCGGGCCCGTGACGATGCGGTTGATGACGGGACGGGCGCTCCGGCTCCTTCCGGCGCTCCGGAGAACTTCTCGGGGGCGCTCACTGGGTCAGCGCGAACTGCAGGAACAGCTCGCCCTCGGCGACACGACCTGGTCGCCCGACGCCAGGCCGTCGGTGATCTCGTAGCGCTCGCCGACCCGGTGCCGAGGGTCACGCGTGCGCCGCTGGAACCGTTGTCGCCCAGGCCCACGAACACGAACGGGCGGTTGTCCTCGTCGCGCTCCACGGCCGACGACGGGACCAGGATGCCCGGTCCGCTCGCGGCGGGAGTGGATGCGCACGTCGCACGTACATTCGCCCTTGCGCAGCCGGCGGGCGTTTCGGCACGATGCCCGCACGGACGTGGCCCGGGTGCCGGGATCGACGAGGTCGGCCACGTAGTCGATGCGCCCGTGGACCGGACGCCGGCGTACGCGTTGCTCGTAGATGTCCACCGACTCGCCGCTCTGCACGTGAGCCAGGTCCGACTGGAAGACGTGGCCAAGCACCCACATGCGGGACACGTCGGCGACGGTGAAGGAGGGCGTGTCTCCCGCTGCGAGCAGCTGGCCCGGACGTGATGAGCTTCTCCACCAGGGTGCCGTCGATGGGCGCCCGGATGACGCCGCCCACGGCGCCGGACGGGTCGCCGGCCTTCAGCTGGCCGGATCCGTGGAGTCGGCGCGCCCAGCGAGACGAGCTGCTGGAGCGCGGCGTCGACGTCGGCCTCGGCCGGAGACGCGTCGGTCTGCGGGCCTGCTCCATGTCCCGGCGGGCGATGGCGTCGTTCTTGAAGAGCTGCTCGTCGAGGTCGGCGATGCGGCGGCGTTCTGGGCCTGGCGCCTGCGCCTTGCGGAAGTCCGCGACGGCCGCCGCGAAGTCCGGCGACGAGACGATGGCCAGCGGCTGGCCCCGCGTCACGTGCGCGCCCGGCTCGACCAGGACGCGCTGGACGGGTCCCGAGATGGGCGCCAGCACCTGCGTGGACTGGTCGCCGTCGAAGGCGACCGTGCCGGTGACCTCGAGGCTGGGCCGGAACGTGGTGTCGGCCAGCGTGATCACGGTGAGGCGCGCGCGTTGGGAGTCGGTGACCGAGAAGGTCGTCGGCTTGACGATCGCGGTGGTATCGGAGACGGCACTGCCGCCGGTGCAGCCGGCGGCGAAGCCGGCGAGGGCGAGGAGCGCGGCGACGACGAGGGTCGCGGGCGCGGACGGACGCTTACTCACGGGGAGCTCCAGGGGCGAACGTGGACAGCGGGGCACCGGCGGCGCGTTCGAGATCGGCGCGCGCGGAGTTGGCGGCAGCGAGGGCTTCGGCGTACTGGTTCTCGGCGTCGAGCAGCGACCGCCGCGCGTCGAGCACGTCGAGCGCGGACAGCCCGCCCAGGCCGTAGCTCACGGTGGCGACGCGGTAGGCCTCGCGCGTGGCGGGCAGCAGTTGGTCGCGGATGTAGACCACCTGGCGCATGGCGGCGTCGGCGGTGGCATAGCTGGTGCGGACGTCCTGGCCGACGGCGGCGCGGGCGTCGCGATACGCGGCGGCGAGTTCCAACTCGCGGTGATGGGTCTCGGCGTAGTCGCCGCCGGTGTGCTGCCAGAAGAAGAGCGGGATCGGGAACGCCAGGCCGGCCGAGTACAGCGTGCCCTGGTCGCCCTTGAAGTCCCGATAGGCAGAGAGCGTGATGTCGGGCAGGATCGACTGCTCCCGCACCAGCCGGCTGTTGAGCTGGGCCGCGCGCTGCTGCGCCTGGAGGTCGGTCAGTTCGGGGCGCACGCGCAGGGCCTTCTGCTCCACGGCCTCGAGGTCGGGGAGCGGGGGCGGCACCTGGAGAGAATCGAGAAGTTCGATGGCCGAGCCGAGGGGGCGTCCGAGAATGCGGTTGAGGGCCGAGCGGGCGTTGGCGACGTCGCGCGCGTTGGCGATGAGGTCGTTCTGCGACTGCGCGACGTCCACCTGCGCCTTGATCACGTCGAGGCGCGGCACCGTGCCGGCGTTGAACCGGGCCTCCGTCTTCTGCAGGAAGTCGTGGGCCAGGCTGTCGGCCTGCGTCAGGTCGCGGCGGTGCTGTTCGGCCAGCAGCACGTTGTCGTACGACTGGCCGGCCGCGGCGGCGATCTGCTGCTGGAGCAGGCGGTACTGGGCCAGCGACGACCGCACGTTGGCGGAGCCGATGGAACTCTGCAGGCGAATCTTGTCAGGAAAGGGAATCACGAACCCGAGGCTCACGTTCCGCGACTGGGCGGTGTTCAGCCCGAGGAACCGGGTCTGGTCGTCGAGCGAGGCGCTCACCGCCGGGTCGGGAAGGGCCATGCCCTCCACGCGCTGCGCACGCACCTGCGCGGTCTGCTCGCGGGCCACGTCGAGTTGCGGGTTGGCGACCAGCGCCGTGGCGATGGCCTGATGCCGCGTCAGGCGGAGCGTGTCCACGGCGACGGCGGACGTACCGCCGCGCGCGGGCGCTCGTTGTTGGGCGGATGCGGTGCCGGCAACGCACGCCAGCGCGCACACCCAGAGGGATGTTCGCATGCAGGATCTCAATTGAATGTCGGATGAATGGGCCGCAGGACGTACCCGGGCGCCGGGCGCACCGCGTCCTGCTGCTACCGTCGGGTTGTCAGCCGATGGCGGGTGGCGCGCGCGTGGAATGCGCCGCTTCGTCGCGCGTCACGACGGACACGTACACGCGCGACCGGGCGAAACGCGGGTGGGTCGCCTCGACGATCACGGCGGAGGCCGTGGACGGCAGTGCCCGGATGGAGCGGAGCGTACAGACCGGGCAGGTGGCCTCGTTGTGGACCACGAAGTGGTGCGACGTGCCCGTGGGCTCGATGTGCGATTCCGGCGCCGTGTGGTGCGGCTCCATCAACGGCGCCAACGCGATCGTGAACTCCAACACCATGAGGGCGAGGAGCGCGATCCTGCGCGTCAAGCGGTTGGGAGAGGCGCCGTTCAGGCGAAAGAGACCGGACATGTTCGGGACAGAATACGACTCGGTACCGGAAAGCGCCAGTTTGGTTCCGACCTCATCGCGCCGCGGCGTACCGGCGCAACCGCGCCAGCATCTTCCGGTCGGTTTTGGTGGCGTCGTCGCCCTTGGGCGTCTCGAGCACCTTGGCCACGGCGCGGAACCGGTCGTCGGTCATGATGCGGCGGAACGGCGCGGGGCCCAGCGTGCCCTCGCCGATCAGCTCGTGCCGGTCGCGGCGCGAATCGAACGGCATTTTGGAATCGTTGAGATGCAGGACGCGCAGCCGCCGTTCGCCCAGCACGTCGTCGAACCGCGCCCACACGCCGTCGAAGTCGCGCACCAGGTCGTAGCCCGCCGAGTAGATGTGGCAGGTGTCCACGCACACGCCCATGCGTTTGCGCTGGGCGGCAGGCACGAGTTCCAGCAGCTGCGCGAGTTCCTCGAACGTGCTGCCGATGACGGTGCCCGCGCCGGCGGTGGTCTCCATGCACAGGATCGTCTTGCCGCCCACGCGCTCCAGGGCCTCGGTGATGGCGTCGGCGTTCCGTTGGATGCCGGCCGTCCGCTCGTCCATGAAGTTGCCGGGGTGCGACACCAGGTAGGTGATGCCAAGCGCGTGGCATCGCTGCAGCTCGGCCACGAACGATTCGATCGATCGCCGGCGGAGCACGGGATCGGGGCTGGCGAGGTTGATCAGGTACGAGTCGTGCACCACGGTCACCGCGACGTCGGTCTCGCGGAGCCGCGCACGGAAGGTCTTCGCCTCCTCGGGGTCCACGGCGCGCTCGGCCCAGCGGTTGGCCATCTTGGTGAACATCTGCAACGCGGTGGCGCCGATGGCCGCGGCGCGGGGCGGCGCTTCGGCCGTACCGCCGGCAATGGAGACGTGGGCGCCGAGGCGTTCGCCGCCGCCGCGCGGCTTCGGACGCCGCGCGGCGGCCCGGCGCTTGGGCGGGGCCGCGCTCATACGAATTCGGACGAGCGTCCGCGCAGCGAACGGCCGCACTGCGGGCAGAACAGGTCGCCCTCGCCCTCGTGCAGCGCGTAGTCGAACCGGCGGCCGCACGCGCACGCCGACTCCAGCCCCTCGTGGCCGCAGGCGAGGCAGAAGCGGTCGTCGGATTCGTAGGCGCGAAAGCGCGAACACACGGCACAGCGTTTGACGACGGTCATCGGTGGCGGAGCCAGATGGTGGGATCCACGGCCGGCCCACCGTGCTGGCGGACCTCGAAGTGGAGGTGGGGCGGGAAGTCGGGGTCGGACATGCCCACGGTGCCGATCACCTGGTCGCGCGTCACGTGTTCGCCCAGCTTCACGCGGGTGCTCTGCAGGGACCCGTAGATCGAATAGTCGCCGCCGCCGTGATCGACGATCACGGTGAGCCCGTAGAGCCCGAGTTGGCGCACGCTCACCACCTCGCCCGGCGCCACCACGTGCACGGGCGTGCCGGCGGGGGCCGCGATGCCGATGCCGTTCCAGCGGATGGTCGTGTTGTTCGACTGCACCTGGCGGCCGAACGGATACAGAATGGAGCCCTGCACGGGCCAGTCGAGCTTGCCGTAGTCGGCGGTGGTGATGCTGCTGCGGCTGCCGGCGGCGCTGGGGCTGGCCTCGGCGGCCCGCTTGCGCGCTGCTTCCAGCGCGGCAATGGCGTTGGTGAGCTGGCCCTCGGTGCGCCGCACGGCGGCCAGCCGTTCCCCGGTCTGCCGCACCTGGCGTTGGACGACGGCGAGATTCTGCTGTCGTTGGCGTTCGAGCAACCGCAGGTTGGCCTCCTCCTGCTGCTTGTCGCTCCGGTTCTGCGCCACGGCGTTCTGCAGCGTCACCAGCCGGTTGCGGTCCTCGGTCACCTGATTGCGGAGCGTCTCCACGTGGTTCACCAGCGCCCGGTCGCGCAGGGCCAGCAGGTGGAGATACTTGTAGCGGGCCACGAGGTCGCCGAACGACTGCGCGGACAGCAGGACCTCGAAGGTGAACAGCGGGCCGCGCTTGTAGATCTCCACGAGCCGGTTCTGGAGAATGGCGCGCTGGCTGGCGAGATCGTCTTCGGTGCGGACCAGGTTGCCGGTGGCCTCGGACACGTCGGCGTTGATGGTGACGAGCTGGCGGTCCAGGGCGCTGACGATGCGCGCCGTGGCGTCGGCGCGGCGGTCGAGGTTGGTCACCTCTTCGTCCAGATCGTGCGCCGAGCTCTGCAACTGCAGCATGCGCTGCTCGAGCGCGGCGCGTTCGCGGCGGATCTGCTCCAGCGTGTCGCGCTGGGCGCGGAGCCGGCGATCGGTCTCGCTCTGCTGCTGGGCGTGGGCCGCTCGCGGGGCGGCCCCCAGCGCGAGCGCGACGGCGACCACGGCCGCGGTCGCGGCAAGCCGGGGTCGCCTCAGACCCCGCGTAGGTGCCTCCCCACGGCCACCGCGCTGCCGGCCAGGCCGATGAACGCACCGGCGACCACGCCGAGCACGGCGAGGGATGGGCTGAAGAAGACCGTGTGGAAGTTGAGGTAGCGATCGATGAGATGCATGCTGAGCCAGGTCAGCAGGAGCGCCAGCAGTCCGCCCAGCACACCCTTGCCGAATCCCTCCAGCAGGAACGGGCGGCGGATGTAGCCGTCGGTGGCGCCCACCAGCCGCATGATCGAGATCTCCTCGGCGCGGGCCAACACGGCCATGCGGATGGTGGCGCCGATGATGATCACGGCCACCGCGGCAAAGGCGAGTCCGAGCGCGAGCCCGGCCACGCCGGCGATGTTGCGCAACCGGTAGAGTTGCACCAGCCAGTCCTCGCCGTAGCGCACGTCCTCCACGAACGGATAGCTCTTGAGGCGCTCGGCCACCCGCGCCACGGTGGCGGGGTCGCGGAATCCGGGTTTCAGGCGGATGTCGATGGAGGCCGGCAGCACGCCGGCCTCGAACACGTCGGAGAACTCCGAGAGTTCCTTGCGGGCCCGGGCCAGCGCCTGATCCTTGGACACGATGTCCACGCTCAGCACTTCGGGGAACGCGGCGATGTCGCCGGCGGCGGCCGCGATCGATTCGGCATCGGTGCCGTCGGCCACGAACGCGCGGACCTCGACGCGCTCCTCCACCTGCTGCAGGGCGGCGCGGATGTTGAGCGCCACCAGGCCGAACAGGCCGAAGGCGAACAGCGAGAAGGCGATGGTGGTGACGCTCAGCGCGGCCAGCAGCGGCGAGCGTTCGAGCGCGGCCGATGCGTCGCGGATGGTCCGCCTCATGCGCCCGCCTCCCCGGTGTCCTTGGAGTCGTACACGATCTGCCCGCGGTTGAGTTCCACGGTGCGGTAGTCGGCGTGGCGCACCAGCTCGAGGTCGTGCGTGGCCATCATGATGGCCGTGCCCGACGCGTTGATCTCGCGCAGCAGCTGGAAGATGCCGCGCGTGGCGCGTTCATCCAGGTTGCCGGTGGGTTCGTCGGCAATGAGCACGAACGGATCGTTCACCAGGGCGCGGGCGATGGCCACCCGCTGCTGCTCGCCGCCCGAGAGTTCCTTGGGGAAGGCGGTGGCCTTGGAGGCGAGCCCCACCTGCGTGAGCACGCGGCTCACCTTGGGCCCGATCTGCGGGCGCGGCGTGCCGGTCACCTCGAGGGCAAAGGCCACGTTGGCCTCGGCGGTGCGGTCTTCCAGCAGGCGGAAGTCCTGGAACACGATGCCGAGGCGGCGGCGCAGCTTGGACACCTCGCGGCGCGAAGCGTGCTCCGAACTCACGCCGCTCACCCGCACGACGCCGGTGGTGGGGCGCTCGTCGAAGTAGCTGAGCCGCAGGATCGTACTCTTGCCGGCGCCGCTCGGACCGGTGAGGAAGACGAACTCGCCCTTGCCCACGCGGAACGAGACTTCCTTCAACGCCATCCCCGACCGCTGGTATTCCTTGGTGACCTGGTGAAACCGGATCACGCCCCCCGTCCCCACGTCCGCGCCGGTCAATGCAACGCCTGCTCGAGGTCGGCGATGAGATCGTCCGCGCTCTCGATGCCGATGCTGAGACGCAGAAAGCCGTCGGGGATGCCGACGCGGCTGCGCTCGCTGGAGGAGAGGCCGGCGTGCGACGTGAAGCGCGGTTCCGACACCAGGGAGTCGACCCCGCCCAGGCTCGGGGCGTGCTGGAACACGCGCAGCTTGCGGAGCATGCGGTCCACGGCGCGGGCGCCGCCCGCCAGCTCGATGCCCATCATCCCGCCGAACCCGTCGAGCGTCCGCGCCGCGAGTTCGTGGTCGGGGTGCGAGGGCAGGCCGGGGTAGTGCACCTTGCGGATGTCCTTGCAGGCCTCCGCCCACTCGGCCACCTGCATGGCGTTGGCATTGTGGCGCTGGATCCGGACGTCCAGCGTCTTCAGCCCGCGTTCCAGCAACCAGGCCGCGAACGGATCGGGCGCCTGCCCCCAGAGCATCATCTTCTGTCGCACTTCTTCAATGTAAGGGGCCGTGCCCGACACCACGCCCCCGAGCACGTCATGGTGCCCGTTCAGGTACTTGGTGGCCGAATGGATGGACACGTCGGCGCCGTGTTCGATGGGCCGGAAATTGATCGGGCTGGCGAACGTGGCGTCCACCACGAGCGCGATGCCGCGTTCCTTGCAGATGTAGCTCACCGGCGCCAGGTCGAGCACGCGACAGGTGGGGTTCACGGGCGTCTCGAGGAACACGACGCGCGTCTGCTTGGTGATCGTCCGCCGCCACGCGCGCACCTCGAGCGGGTCGGCGAGCGTGACCTCGATGCCGAGCGAGGCGAGTTCCTGTTCGAGCAGGGCACGGGTGCCCCCGTAGATCCACTTGCTGGCCACGATGTGGTCGCCGGGCCGGAGCAGGGCCGTGAGCGCGCAGGCCGTGGCGCCCATGCCGCTGGCCACGAGCACCGATGCCTCGGCCTCCTCCAGGGCGGCCATCCGGCGCTGGACGGCTTCGGCGTTGGGCGCGTTGCCGTAGCGGGGGTAGCGCATCCCGCCGCTGGTGCCGATCTCCTGGATGTAGTTGACCGACTGGTAGAGCGCGCGCACCACGGGCGCGTCGACTTCACGTTCCCCGGCGTCGAGACCGCCGTGCAACGGCAGCGAGGCGCGGTTCAATGGACGCTGCTGTCTCTTGGGCATCGGGTGGACTCAGGCGTACGCGGGTGGACGCCCGCGCGAATCGAGGTCGGGCTTGATCACCCGAACGATCTCCGATGGCGAGGCGCCGGCGACGTCGCGCAGCACCACGTCTCCCTTCTTCATCGCTTCGTCGATGTACACCGTGGCGAGTTCATGGCGGCGCGGGCCGTACACCCACGCCAATTCGCCGTCGCTGAGCAGCCTCGAGCGGGCGTCTTCCGGATGCATGAACACCGCCGGTCCGCGCGCAGGGTCGCCCACTCTGGTCGCAATCAGTTGCGCGACCCGCAGCGGACGACGAATCTGCTCATCCACGTTCTCCTCCAAGTGCCACATACTGTTCGTTCAGCCGCATCACCAGCCGACGGCGCCACAGCGCGTCCAGCGTGCTCCGCGCGTCGGGCTCGGTCTCGCCGATCTCCCCGGCCAGATCCGCCGCCAGGGCGCGCCCGTGCCGCTTCACGGCCTCCCAGGCCCGCCGCTCGCGCTCGCTGAGCACGCCCACCACGTGGACGCCGTCCTCCTGTTCGATGGCCAGCGCCAGCCCGTGCCGCTCCAGCACCGTCTCGATCGCTTC
This sequence comes from uncultured Gemmatimonadaceae bacterium, assembly GCA_963822945.1. Taxonomy (GTDB): domain Bacteria; phylum Gemmatimonadota; class Gemmatimonadetes; order Gemmatimonadales; family Gemmatimonadaceae; genus JAGWRI01. The sequence goes on from CAWGJO010000044.1 coordinate 9,867, forward strand.
CCAGTGGTCGTCGGTCATACCCCGGAACAGAAAATACGCCTCGTGCGGCGGATTCTCGGCGCAGTAGCGCAGCAGGAGCTTGGCAATCACCTCGTCGGCGCACGAGAAATCCATCATCGAGACGTGCGAGAAGTCGAGCACCGTGAGCGTGCGCTCGTGCGCCTCGCGCATCAACAGCTCGATCTGGTTGCGAACCGCGGCGCCGGTGGGCCGCGTGACGAGGTTCGAATAGAGATTCGCCGACACGGTCTGCCGGAGAACGGTCCCGAGATCAATATGATTCATTCTTTCGCCGCCGCGCGCTCGGGAATCGTCACCTGCACCTGAGCGCCGGGAAAGGGGGAGAGGTCTTCTTCCAGAGGAACATCTTCGTCCCACTTCGGCACGAGCGCAATGCGCGCCGTGCCGCTGCGGATGGAAAGTTTGCCTTCCCACCGGCCGCAATAGCGGCGGACGCCCGACAGGCCCTGCCCGCGGCCGGGATCGCGGAACCGGCTCACGCCGCGGATAACGGCCGCCTCGAGCGCGGCCCCGTCGTCCCAGCGGTCGTCGCGCACCCGGCCCGGCGCGCCCTCGAGCGAGTTCCGGAACCCGATGCCGGCGTCGCAGACCGCGATCTGCACCACCCGGCGCCCCAGGCGCTTCTTCCAGGTGTAGGCCTGCACCGCCACCCAGCCGCCGCGGCCGGCGTGCTCGACGATGTTCTGGCAGACCTCGGAGAGGGTCATCGCGAAGCCGACCGTCGCCTTGGCATCGAGGCTCAGCTCGGTGGCGATGATCTGCTGGGCCTTCTGCTGGATGCGCTCCACGACCTCGTGGACATCCTCGCTCCGCGCCACCGGGGTGACCTCGAGCAGCACCCGCGAGTCGCCCCCCGTGCGCTTGGGCACGGCGCCATGCAGTTCGTAGAGATCGTCGGCGTACTTGAAGAAATCGGTGCGCGCCCAGTACCCCACCGTCTCCTCGCCCTCCGGCACGGCAAACGCCGGCCGTTCGGCGCGCGACTGCGCCAGCGTGAGGAGCGCGGTCAACCCGTACGGCGACGCCCACCGGCAGTGGCGGGCGTCGACGACCACCTTCTCGTCGGCGGGCACGGGCGCCAGCTGCTCCAGCACTTGCTCGAAGGTCTGATCATCGAGCGACGGTGGGACGTTGATGACGGTGGTCACGTGGCGCTGAGTTCCCCTCGAAGATGGTGCGCGAGTCCGGTGGCCCCGCGATGTCCCAGATTCCGGCCGGCGGCGCGGTGGGCCGCGCGAATCGCGTCATCCAACTTATCACCGGTCAGGAGCCGAGAGAAATAAGTTGCGCCCCACACGTCCCCACAACCCGTGGGGTCGCCGCCGGCAGGGCTTGACATCGGCGTGGGGACGAGCGCCGTCCGGATCGGACCCGTCGCGCCGCCGATGCGGCGCGGACGCCGCAAATCGGCCAACCGGTGGAAATCGGGGGCGGCGAAGTAGACGGCGCCGCGCGCGCCGAGGGTCACCACCAGACAGCGCGTGCCGGCGTCGAGCGCGGTGGCCGCCAGCGCCATCGGGTCGGGCGCCATGAGCGCCATCTCGTCCTCGTTCACCTGGACGATGTCGAAGCAGGCGCACCACTCGCGCACGTTGGGCAGCGGGCGCGGGGTGCGCAGGCCGTCCTGCCGGATGGCCAGCACCAGCGAGTGCAGGTCGCAGTAGATCGGCCCCGGGAAGTGTTGACGGATCAACTGTGCCGTTTCGAGGTCGATCTCCCAGCCGGCCAGCAGATTGATGTACAGGGCGTCGAGTCCGCGCAACAGCGGCTGCAGCCCGGCCCAGGTCCACGGCGGCACGCCACCGGTGAGCTTCTCCGTGCGCCGCGATTCGCTCACGTAGCGGATCTCCACGCGGTTGTTGGGGTGCGGCACCTCCACGAGCGGCGCGTCGGGCGCCAGGTGCCGCAGCGTGGCGGCGAATTCGCGTGCCCGCTGCGCCAGATCGGCGCCCACCTTGATCAGCGGCACGATCTGCCAGTCGTCGGGCAGGGCGGCGTCCAGTCCGCTCAGGCTGTAGGTGACGCCGCCCCATTCCTCGATCGGACGCTCACGGACGTCACGGCCGTGGATGACGTCCCAGACGAAGGTGCCGAGAATCCCCAGCCTCATACGGCGACAACCGAAAAGGAGCGCAGGGCCGATACGACGCAGGGCCGATACGACGCAGGGCCGATACGGCGCAGGGCCGAAACGGCGCAACGGCGAAACGGCGGGGAATCGGAGGCGGGCCTGCGGCCCGGGAAACTGCGAATTCTGGGGGACCTGCGTTCGCCGTTTTTCCAACTCGCCGTTTGCATTGCTTCCTTTTCCCCGCCGTAACGGTCCCTGCGCGGTTCATGTCCTGCGTGGCTTTGGCCCTGCGTCGTCTCGGTCCTGCGTCGTACCGGCCCTGCGCTGTCGCGCAGTTCGCCTCTTACGAATCTAGGAATGTCTTTACCGCGCCCACCACGCCGGCGGTGCCGGGCAGTTCGCCGGGCACGATCCGCGCCGCCGACACGGCCGGGGCGAAGGCCCGGCGCCGCACCTCGGCGCCCAGCGGCACGAACAGCCGGTCGCCGGCCGCCGTGACGCCGCCCGCCACCACCACCACGTCCGGATTGAAGATGTTGAGCAGATTCGCCACGCCCGTGCCGAGGTAGCGGCCCGTGTCGCGCACGATCTCGTTGGCCACCGGATCGCCCTGGCGTGCCGCGTCGTACACCGTGGCCGCGGTGATCTCGTCCAGGTTCCCGTCCACCATGCCGGGCATGAGGGAGTCGGTGCCCTCGCGCACCAGCACCTCGCGGGCCCGCGTCGCGATGGCGGGCCCCGAGGCGTAGGCCTCCAGGCATCCATAGTTGCCGCACTTGCAGTGCCGGCCGTTGAGTTCGATGGTGGTGTGCCCGATCTCGCCGGCCACGTCGGACGCGCCGTGGAAGAGCTTGCCGTCCACGATCAGCCCGCCGCCGATCCCGGTGCCGATGGTGAGGCCCACCACGTGGCGGCCGCCGCGCGCGGCGCCCTGCCACCATTCGCCCACCGTCGCGCAGTTGGCGTCGTTGTCGAGCGTTGCCCGCAGGCCGAGCCGTTCCGAGATGCGGGCACGGAGCGGGAAGTCCTTCCACCCGAGGTTCGGCGCCACGATCACCAGTCCGCGCTCGCGGTCCAGCGGGCCGGGCGCGCCGATGCCGACGCCGAGAAACGCGTCGCGGCCCACGCCGGTTTCGCGCATGGTGTCGGCGATGGTGGCTTCGATCTGGGCGGCGATCCGGTCCACCACCGCGTTGGTGCCCGACGCGACGCCGGTGGGACTCGAGCGGATGCCGTGGGTATGGGCGCCGTCGGCCGACAGCGCACCGGTTACGATGTTCGTGCCGCCGAGGTCGACGCCCACGATGTATTGGTCCGGCGAGTTGGCGTTCATGTGCGGAGGAAAGAGGTGCTAGAGAAGATGGCGCACCTGCGCCGCCACGTCACCTGCGGTCACCTCGCGCATGCACTTCCAGTGCTGCAGCGGGCAGACCGCGGGGCCGTGTTTGTCGCAGGGGCGGCAGTCCAGGGTGGGATGCCCCACAACAATAGAATGGGGCGCCAGGGGCCCGAAGCCGAATTCCGGCACGGTGGGGCCGTAAAGCGTCGCGGTGGGGGTGCCCATGGCGGAACCCAGATGCTGGGGCGCCGAATCGTTGGTGACGAGCAGGCGACAGCGGCCGATGAGTTCCGCCGAGGCGAGCAGGGAGAGGTGGCCGGTGGCGTCCACGGTGGACGGGCCGGCGGCATCGACGATCGCCGCCGCCAGTTGGCGGTCGTCCGCGCTGCCGATCACGACCAGGCGCGCCTCGCCGGCGAGTGCACGGGCCAGGTCGGCATAGTACGGCCAACGCTTGGTGGCCCACACGCTTCCGGGGGCCAGGGCGGCCAACGGCCGGGCGTCGTGCGACGCGCCGAGCAGCGCGTTCACGGCGGCCTTTTCCTCGGCGCCGGGATAGAGGCGGGGGCGGCGCTGTTCGGCGTCGGGCTCGCGGTCGGGAGCGGCGAGTTGCCAGAGCCGGGCCGCGTGATGCAGGTCGCGCCGGTAGGGCACGGTGCGCGAGTACAGTGCGCGGCCCGCCGAGGTGGCGAATCCCACGCGGACGCGAACGCCGCTCGCAAAGGCGAGCGCCGCGCTCCGCAGGGAACCCTGTGCCAGATACACGGCGTCGGCCCGGCTGGCGGCCAGCTCGCGGGCGATGCGGCGGAAGCCGCGTAGGCCGCGCGCCGAGCGGCGCTTGTCGTACACGATCACGCGCCGCACGTCCGGGTTGTTGGCCAGCAGGCCCGCCGAGGCGGGGGTGGCCACGACGTCCACCGGCCCGCGCGCCGCCAACTCCGCGATCAGCGGCGTGGTGAGCACCATGTCGCCGAGGAAGCTGGTCTGGACGATGAGCGAGGTCATGCGGGCGCGGTCGGGGCCATGCGCCAATCTACGTGCCGGAGGTCCGCTGCGGCATCACGCGGGCGTCACGAACGGGCGCTCAGCATCAAGAACGGAGAGGAGAAGGCAGATGATGCGGATCATCACGGATGAAACGAATCGTGCGTATGGGGTCTCGGCGGCCAGCTTCGCGCGCGTGGTGCATGGATCCTGCCGCCGCGCTCCCTCAGCCGTTGATCCGTCTCATCCGGGCCATCCGGATCATGGCAGTTCCTTCCCTCCGTTCCTGAGGCCCGTCGGCCACGTGCGCTAATCCACCTTGAGCACGGCGAGAAATGCTTCCTGCGGGATCTCCACCGCGCCCACCTGCTTCATGCGCTTCTTCCCCTCCTTCTGCTTCTCCAGGAGCTTGCGCTTGCGGGTGATGTCGCCGCCGTAGCACTTGGCGAGCACGTCCTTGCGCAGCGGCTTCACCGTGGTGCGCGCGATGACCTTGGTGCCGATGGCGGCCTGGATGGCGACCTCGAACAACTGCCGCGGAATCAGCTCCTTCAGCTTGTCGGCGATCTTGCGCCCCCACTCGTACGCCTTGTCGCGGTGGATGATCACCGAGAACGCATCCACCGCGTCGCCGTTGATCAGCATGTCGAGCTTCACCAGATCGCTGGGCCGGTAGTCGAGCATCTCGTAGTCCAGCGACGCGTAGCCGCGGCTGATGGTCTTCAGCCGGTCGAAGAAGTCGAGAATCACCTCGGCGAGCGGAAACTCCCAGTCGAACTCCACGCGCGACTTGTCGAGGTAGGTCATGTTCTTGTACACGCCGCGGCGTTCGTTGCCCAGCGTCATGATCGGCCCGATGTAGTCGGCGGGCGCCATGATGCGCGCCTTCACGTACGGCTCCTCGATGCGCTGGAGTTCGGCGGGCGCGGGCATCTTGGACGGATTCTCGATCAACTCCATGGCGCCGTCGGTGTGGTACACGTGGTACTCCACGTTCGGCACGGTGGTGATGAGGTCGAGATCGAATTCGCGCTCCAGCCGCTCCTGCACGATGTCCATGTGCAGGAGGCCGAGAAAGCCGCACCGGAAGCCGAAGCCGAGCGCGGTGGACGACTCGGGGGTGAAGTGCAGCGAGGCGTCGTTGAGGATCAGCTTGTCGAGCGCGTCGCGCAGCGACTCGTACTGCTGGGTGTCCGTGGGATAGAGCCCCGAGAACACCATCGAGTGCACGTCCTGGTAGCCGGGCAGCGGGGTGGGCGCCGGCCGGTCGAAGTCCATGATCGTGTCGCCGGCGCGCGTCTCCTTCACCGAACGCACGTTGGCCACCACGTACCCCACCTCGCCGGGGCCCAGCGCGCCGGTCTGCACCTGGCGCAGCTGGTTGACGCCCACCTCGGCCACCTCGTAGGCGTCGCGGCTGCCGCTGGCGAAGAAGATCTTGGTGCCCGGCCGGATGGTGCCGTCCACCACGCGCACGCTGGGAATCGCGCCGCGGTAGCGGTCGTAGTACGAGTCGAAGATCAGCGCGCGCAGCGGGCCGTCGGCGTCGCCCTTGGGCGGCGGCACCTGCTTCACGATCTGCTCGAGCAGCTCGGGGATGCCGATGCCTTCCTTGGCGCTCACGAGCAGGATCTCGTCGGGGTTGGCGCCGATGAGGTCATGCGACCTCCTGCTTGCGGCGCTCGGGTTCGGCGCCCGGCAGATCGATCTTGTTGAGCACGGGGATGATCTCGAGCCCGGCGTCCATGGCCAGGAACAGATTCGAGAGCGTCTGCGCCTGGATGCCCTGCGACGCGTCGACGACGAGGATCGCTCCCTCGCACGCGGCCAGCGAGCGCGACACTTCGTAGGTGAAGTCCACGTGGCCCGGTGTGTCGATGAGGTTCAGCTCGTACGTCTTGCCGTCCCGCGCGTTGTACGACATCCGCACCGCGTTGAGCTTGATCGTGATGCCGCGCTCGCGTTCCAGGTCGAGCGTGTCGAGCACCTGCTTCTTCATCTCCCGCTTCTGCAGCATGCCGGTGGCCTCGATCAGGCGGTCCGCGAGCGTGGACTTGCCGTGATCGATGTGCGCGACGATGCAGAAATTGCGGATGAGCGAGAGGTCCACGGGATCCCGGGTTGAACGGTCAGCGCGCCGAACGCGGCGCAATCATCAAAGTTAGTCCGCGGCGGGGTGGCTTCCAAGCGAACATCGCGGTGTACGGGCGAGATCAGGAACGGAGGGTTTGGACAGGATGATCCGGACGAGACGGATGAGACGGATTACCGTCAGGGGGCTTCAGTGGGAGGCTCGGCCCGCATCGCGGGCTGAGTCTTCCTCTACAGCCCCCCAGCATCACTCCGTCTCATCCGGATCCATCCGGATCATCCGCAGTTCATACGCTTCGTTCTTGATGCCCACCTGGCGCAGGCGTCTTCCAGAGTCGGAGTCCGGGCCCTAGGTTTCGCCTCCCGATGGAGACCGCCCGCGCCACGCGAGCCGACCTGCTCGACCCCGCGCACCTCGCCGCGCTGGGCCGCGTGGAGATTATTGCCCGCTGGATCGTCGACGGCTTCATGACCGGCCTCCATCGCTCTCCCCGCAAGGGATTCTCGGTGGAATTCGCCGAGTACCGCCCCTACCTCCCGGGCGACGACCTGCGCCACGTCGACTGGAAGATCGCCGCCCGCGCCGACCGGCTGGTCGTCAAGCAGTACGAGGAGGAGACCAACCTCCGGGCCACGATCGTGCTCGACGTCAGCCGCTCCATGCAGTGGAGCGGCGCCCAGCTCGGCGCCACCGGCCGCGTGCGCGAGCCGGCACGGCTCACCAAGCTCGCCTACGCCGAGATCGTCGCTGCCTCGCTCGCCCTGGTGCTCCTGCGCCAGCGCGACGCCGTGGGACTCGTGCGCTTCGACGACCGCGTGCGCACGGCCATTCCCCCGCGCGCCCGCCAGGCCCAGTGGCGGCGGTTCGTGGCCGCCCTCGACGCGCCGGGCGCCGGGCTCGCGTCCAGCGCGCCCGCCGCGCTCGAACAGGCCGCGCAGCTTCTGCGCCGCCGCGGCATGGTGGTGCTCATCTCCGATCTGCTCATGGACGTCGACGACACCGTGCGCGCGCTGCGCGGCCTGCGCGCCGCCGGTCACGACGTGACCGTGCTCCACGTGCTCGATCCCGACGAACGCGAGCTACCCGTGCAGGGCGAGCTGCTGTTCGTCGATCCCGAATCGGACCTCGCCGTGCCGGCGACCGTCTCCGACGTGCGGGCCGCCTACCGCGCCACGGTGGACGAGGTGATCGCCGAATGGCGCGCCCGCCTCGGCGCGGCGGGCGTCGGCTACGAAGTGGTGATGACCGACCAGCCGTTCGGCGTTCCGCTGCGGCGCGCGTTCGCCGCCCGCCAGCATCTGCCATGAGCTTCCTCGCTCCCTGGTTCCTGCTGCTCGCCGCCGCGGCCGCCGTGCCGCTGCTGCTGCACCTGCTGCGGCGGCGGATCGGCACCCGCGTGGAATTTCCGGCGGCGCGCTACCTGGCCCGCGCCGAGCGGGAGCACAGCCGCACGCTGCGCATGCGGAACCTGCTGCTCATGATGCTGCGCGTGGCGGCGGTGCTGCTCATCGCGCTCGCGGCGGCCCGGCCCGTGGCGCACCTGTTCGGCCGCGGACACGGGCCCACCGCGCTCGCCGTGGTGCTCGACAATTCGCTGAGCACCACCGTGATCGAGAACGGCCATCCGCTGTTCGCACGGCTCGAGGAGCTCGCACGGCGCGCGTTCGGCCAGGCGGCCGCCGGCGATCGGCTCTGGCTGGTGACGGCCGACGGCGTGTCGCGCGCCGGCACGGCGGCCGAACTGCGCCGGGCCGTGGACCACCTGTCCCCCATGGGAGGCGCCGGCGATCCGGAGCTCGCCCTGGCCCGCGCCGCCGCCACGGTGCGCGCGGCCGGACTGCCCAGCCGGCAGGTGGCGCTGATCACCGACGGACAGAAGTCCACGTGGAGCACGGTGCCGGCCACCGGCGCGGTGCCCGTGCTCGCCTGGGTGCCGATCACCCGGCCCCCGGCAAATCGCGCCGTGGTGAGCGCCCGCGCCGTGCCGGAGCGCTGGACGCCGCGCGGCGCCGTGCGCGCGCGTGTGCAGGCGGCCGATTCCACCACCTTTCGCATCATGCTCGGCAACCGCACGCTGGCCCGCGGCACCGCCGCGCCCGGCGAGGAGATCGTCGTACGGGCCACACCGCCCGAGCGCGGATGGCGGGCCGGCACGGTGGAACTCGATCCCGACGAACTGCCGGGTGACAACGTCCGGCACTTCGCCGCCTGGGTGGGGCCCGCCACGCGCGTGCACGTGTTGCCGGGCGCCGGCCCGTTCGTGGCGAGCGCGCTGGACGTGCTGCGCGGCGACGGACGGGTGGCGTCGGGCAACGACGTGGCCGTGCTTCCCGCCGACGAGGTCACGACGCTTCCCGCGCTCATCGTCGCACCCTCCGATCCGGTGCGCGTGGGCGCCGCGAACCGTGCCCTGGATCGCGCGGGCATTCCCTGGCGATTCGGTCCCGCGCACCGCGGCTCGGAGGTCGTGCGCGGCCCCGACGTCGGCGGGCCGCGCGTCCGCTTCCGCTACGAGTTGCAGCGCACCAGCGCCGCGCCGGCCGATACCCTGGCCAGCGTCGGCGTGCAGCCGTGGATCGTGGCCGGGCCGCGCTACGTGCTGGTGGCGTCGCCGCTCACGCCCGACGCGTCGACGTTCCCGGTGAGCGCCGCGTTCGTTCCGTGGGTGGCCGGCGTGATGGCCGACCGTCTGTCGGGCGAGCCGGGGCGCGCGCTCGACGCCGCGCCCCTGCAGCACATCGCCTGGCCCGCGTGGGCCGATGCGCTCGAAGAAACGGGCGCCGGTGGCGCCCCGGGAAGCGACTTCACGGCACCGGCACAGGCGGGCACCTACTTCTTCACGCGGGATGGCCGGCGCGTCGGCGCCCTCGTCGTCAACCCCGAAGGGCGCGAATCCACCCTCGACCGGTGGAGCGCGGGCGACTTCGCGCGGCTGCTCGGCTCGCAGGCCCGCGTGGTCACCGACGACGACCGGTTCGTGGCGTCGCTCTTCGACGCGTCCACCCGCGGCCCACTGGTGGTGCCGCTGCTCGTGGCATTGCTGGCAATCCTCATTATCGAAGGCGCACTCGCCGCGCGCGGCGCCGGTATGGAAGGCTGATGGCACTCGATCTGCTTCTCGACGCGCTCCAACGGCTTCCGGCGTTCGCGCGGACCGCCGACGCACTCCCGGTCCCGGGGGCCACGCTGCGCGTCACCGGGCTCCGCGGGTCGAGCGACGCCGTGCTGCTGGCCACGCTGGCGCGCCGGCTGCCCACGCGGTTCTTCACGCTGGTGGCGGAGAGCGTGCCCGAGGCCGAGCGCTGGCTGGCCGACCTGCAGACGCTGCTCCCCGACGAGGCGGTGGTGTTCTATCCGCCGCGCGAGAGCCTGGGCGAGAGCGAGCCGCATCTGGAGATCGCCGGCGAGCGCGTGGAGACCATGGAGCGCGTGTCGCGCGGCGGGGTGCAGGTGCTGCTCACCACCGCCCGCGCGGTGCTGGAGAAGACGCGCGTGCCGGGCGCGCTGCGCACGCTGCGGCTGGAGCTGCGCAAGGGCGAGCTGCGCCGGCTCACCGAACTCGTGGAGCGGCTCGAGGCCATGGGGTTCGAGCGCGTGCCGATGGTGGACGACGTGGCGCAGTTCAGCGTGCGCGGCGGCATCCTCGACGTCTACAGCTTCGGCATGGCCGACCCCGTGCGCGCCGAGTTCTGGGGTGACGAGATCGTCGACCTGCGCCAGTTCGACCTCAACACGCAGCGCTCCACGCGCGACGTGACCCACGCCCTCGTGCTGCCGGTGGACGCGCCCTCGCTCACCACGACCGCGGCGGCCGAGCGCACCACGCTGCTCGCGCTCCTGCCGCCCGACACCGTGCTGGTGGAGCCGGTGGGCACCGCGTTCGAGCCGGAGCTGGCCCGCACGTGGGAGGAGGCGCAGCACCACGTGGAGTTCGCCCTGCGGCGCGGCGAGGATCCCGCGCCGCGCGAGGAGCTGTTCGAGTCGCCCGAGCGGGTGATGGCCGGGCTCGCGGCGCTGGGCACCCTGCGCCTGGTGCCGGCGGGCACCGAGGCCGACGTCGACTTCGCGCTCCACGAACCGGAGACGGTGGACCGCGACATCAAGTGGCTGCGGCGGCTGGTGCGCGACCGCGTGCCTACCATCATCCTCTGCGACAACTCGGGACAGGCCGAGCGGCTCGAGGAGCTGCTGTCGGAAGACGAGGCGTCGCCGTCGCCGGCGGCGCTCGTGGTCGGCGTGCTGCAGGGCGGGTTCGTGGTTCCGCCGCTGGACGGCGGGCGCGGCCTGCGCGTGCTCACCGACCACGAGGTGTTCCGGCGCGAGCGCCGCATCCGCCGCAAGCGGCGCTACGTGAGCGGCATCGCCGTCGACACGGCCGAACTGCGCGCCGGCGACTACGTGGTGCACCTGGAGCAGGGCGTCGGCATCTACCGCGGCATGGAGACGCTGGTCGTCGGGCAGAGCACGCTCGAAGTGGCCGTGGTGGAGTACGAGGGCGGCGACCGGCTGAACGTGCCGCTGTACCGCATCGACCAGCTCGAGCGCTACCGCTCGGCCAGCGACATCAGCGAGAACTCGCCGCCGCCGCGGCTGCACAAACTCGGCGGCAAGCGATGGGCGCAGCAGCGCGACAAGACCCGCTCGGCCATCCGCGAGATGACCGTCGAACTGCTCGATCTGTACGCGCGGCGCAAGGTGGCCACCCGCCCGCCGCACGTGCCCGACACGCCGTGGCAGAAGCAGCTCGAGAGTTCGTTCCTGTTCGAGGACACCCCCGACCAGCGCACGGCCACGGTGGCGGTGAAGCAGGACATGGAGAGCACGCGCCCCATGGACCGCCTGCTCGTGGGCGACGTGGGCTACGGCAAGACCGAGATCGCCGTGCGCGCGGCGTTCAAGGCCGTGCAGTCGGGACGGCAGGTGGCCGTGCTCGTGCCGACCACCATTCTCGCCGACCAGCACGCGCGCACCTTTACCGAGCGGCTGGCCGACTTCCCCGTGCGCATCGAGATGCTGAGCCGGTTCCAGACGGCCCGGCAGCAGAAGGAGGTCGTGGACGCGCTGGCCGATCACAAGGTGGACATCGTGATCGGCACGCACCGGCTGCTGAGTCCCGACGTGAAGTTCGACGAACTCGGGTTGCTGGTGATCGACGAGGAGCACCGGTTCGGCGTGAAGCACAAGGAGCGGCTCAAGCAGCTCCGCCTGGAAACCGACGTGCTGACGCTCACCGCCACGCCGATCCCGCGCACGCTGCACATGTCGCTGGCCGGGCTGCGCGACCTGACGCTCATGCAGACGCGCGCCGCGCGACCGGTCGCCCGTGCTCACCTCGCTGGAGCCGTGGGACGACGGGCTCATGGAGGAGGCCATCGCCCGCGAGCTGGACCGCGGGGGGCAGGTGTTCTTCGTGCACAACCGCATCGAGACCATCGCCGGCATTGCCGACCACCTGCAGCGGGTGGCGCCGCGCGCCCGGATCGCGGTGGCGCACGGCCAGATGAAGGAACGCGAACTGGAACAGGTGATGCACCGGTTCGTGAGCGGCGACGTGAACCTGCTGGTCTCGACGATGATCGTGGAGAGCGGGCTCGACGTGCCCAACGCCAACACCATGTTCGTCAACCGCGCCGACCAGTTCGGTCTGGCGCAGCTCTACCAGCTCCGGGGGCGCGTGGGCCGCTCGCACCGCCGCGCCTACTGCTACCTGCTGGTGCCCGACGTGATGGACCTGGAGGCCGAGCGCCGGTTGCGCGTGCTGGAGCACCATACCGAACTCGGGGCGGGGTACCGCATCGCGCTGCGCGACATGGAGATGCGCGGTGCCGGGAACCTGCTGGGGCCGGAGCAGTCCGGGTTCGTGCAGACCGTCGGGTTCGACCTCTACCTGCGCCTCCTCGACGAGGCGGTCCACCACCTGGTATCGGGTGAGGCCGCGCCCAAACTGGTGCCGGCGGACGTGAACATGGACGTGCCGCACCACCTCCCGGACGAATACATCGGTTCCCAGGATGTCAAACTCGACATCTACCGGCGCATCTCACGGCTGGAGAGCGCGAAGGACCTCGAAGCGCTGCGCCGGGAGATGCGCGACCGGTTCGGCCCGCTGCCGCCCCCCGCGGAGGCGACGTTGGCGCTGGCCGAGATGCGGCTGAGCGGCGGCGCTCTGGGCGTGGAGAGCATCCTGGTGCGCGGCGACGAAGCGCGTATTACCTTTCACGATTCCGCGGTCCCGCGTCTCAAGGGGCTCTCCGCGGCCTTTCACGAAGTGCAGTTCCAGGCGGAAGTCCGTCGGGCGCGACCCCTCTCGCTCAAGCTTACTCGGCTCGGCGGAGCGTCCATCCTCGACGGTCTGGCGCGCGCCATGCGCAGCCTGGTGTGACGAGCGTTCCGCCAATTCTTTCCCGGAGTATCTGTCAGATGAAATCTCGGTCGCTGTTGGCCCTGGCCGCCGCCTGTGTGTTGGTGACGGGCTGCGACGGGCTCAAGGACGCCTTCTCCGCGCACACCAACGTGGTGGCGCGTGCCGGTTCGCAGGAACTCACCGTCGAGCGGCTCGGCAACCTGCTGGGGCACGCCACGATCCAGATTCCCGCCACCCGCGAGGTGTCCGACGTCCTGGCCGGCTTCTGGGTGGACTATCAGCTGCTCGGCGAGGCGGCGGCCAAGGGTGACTCGCTCACCAATCAGAAGGAGATCGACGAGGCCACCACGAGCTACACCACCAGCATGGTCCTGCGGAAGATGCAGGGCGTGATCGACAGCATGCTGGTAAAGGACAAGCCCACCGAGGCCGGGTACAACGAAGGCATCGACGACATCTACGACGCCCGCCACATCCTGTTCCAGTTCCCGCAGGGCGCCACGCCGGCCCAGATGGATTCGGTGCGCAAGAAGGCCGCCGCGGTGCTGCCGCAGGTGAACGCGCGGAACTTCGCCGCCATGGCCCAGAAGTACAGCTCCGACGCCGGCAGCGCGGCGCAGGGCGGCAACCTCGGCGTGTTCAACTCGGCCGACATGGTGCCGGAATTCGCCAACGCCGTGGCCGCGCTCAAGCCGGGCCAGATCTCGAAACTGGTGCAGTCCAAGTTCGGCTACCACATCATCCAGCGCCTGCCCTACGACCAGGCCAAGGACGAGTACGAGAAGAACTTCGCCCAGGTGGCCGGCGCCAACGCCGAGCGCGCCTACATGGCCAAGCTCGACAGCGAGGCGGGCATCAAGGTCAACAGCGGCGCCGCGGCTCAGGCCAAGGTGGCCGCGCTCGACCCGGCCGGGCATCGCAAGGACAACTCCGTGCTCGCCACGTTCAACGGCGGCAAGCTCACGGTGTCGCGCTTCCTGATGTGGCTCGACCAGTTCCCGCCCAGCCAGCGCATCGCGCAGCAGATGCAGGCCGCGCCCGATTCCATCGTGCAGAACTTCCTCAAGAACCTCACCACCAACGAGGTGTTGGTGCACAAGGCCGACAGCATGCACGTCGTCCTGAGCCCGGAAGAGAAGGCCACGGTCTACAAGGACTTCGCGCAGGTGGTGTCTCTGAGCTGGAAAGCCCTGGGCGTCGATCCCACGTCGCTGGCCGACAGCGCCAAGACCGAATCCGAGCGCGAGCACCTGGCGGCGGCCCGCGTCGAGGCCCTGTTCGACAACGTGATGAGCGGCAAGGCCCAGCCGGTGCCGATTCCGACGCCGCTCAAGTCGCTGCTCGAAACCAAGTACTCCTGGAAGATCAACGCCGCAGCCGTAGACCGCGCCACCGATCTGGCCCGCCAGATCCGCACGAGCGCCGATTCGGCCCGGGCCGCGAACCAGCCGAAGTCGCAGGTGCCGCTTCCCGGCGCCACGCCCCCGGCCGGCACCACGCAGACCAAGAAGCCATAAGCGGATTCCCCGACCGCCGCCGGATGTCGAACTCCGGCGGCCGGTCGTGGGTATCTTGTGATCATGAGGAAGTCCGTCACCGTTCTGATCGCGCTGGCCGCTGCCGCGGCCCTGTCGCTGCCGGCCGCCGCCCGCGCCCAGGCCGCCGCGCCTCTCGCCAAGCCCGTTCCCCTCGATCGCGTCGTGGCCGTTGTCGGCTCCGATCCGATCATGGAGTCCGAGGTCACCGAGGCGATCATCCAGCGCCAGCAGCAGGACCCGAACTTCAAGCTGCCCACCGACTCCGCCGGGTGGGCCACCTTCCAGAAGAACATCATCAACGGCCTCATCGACCAGCGCCTGCTCCTGCAGCAGGCCAAGGTCGAGAAGCTGTCCATCCCGGACTCGCTGCTCGCGCCCACCGTGGATGCGCAGATCGCCAAGACCCGGGCGCAGTTCGCCACCGAGGCCCAGTACCGGGCGGAACTGGCCAAGGCCGGCCTCGGCACCCCCGACGAGTACCGCCAGTTCCTGATGCAGCAGATGCGCGATGGCCAGCTCCAGCAGGAGGTCACCGCCAAGCTGCAGCGCGACGGGAAGATTCTCCCGGTATCGGTGTCCGAGCAGGAGGTGCAGCAGGCCTTCGACGGCATCAAGGGGAACCTGGGCAGACGGCCCGCCACCTTCACCTGGCGGCAGATCGTCATCAACCCGCAGCCGTCGGCCAAGGCCAAGGCGAAAGCCCTGGCCCACGCCGATTCCATTCGCGCCGAGATCGTGGCGGGCGGCGACTTCGCCCGCATCGCCAAGCGCGAGTCCGCCGACTCCACCACGCGCGAAGTGGGCGGCGATCTGGGGTGGAACCGACGCGGCAGCGGCCTCGTGCCGACCTTCGAGCAGTGGCTGTTTGCCCTGCAGCCGGGGCAGATCAGCCCCGTGTTCGAGACCCCGTTCGGCTACCACATCCTGCGCGTGGACCGCGTGAACGGTCCCGAGCGCAAGTCGCGGCACATTCTCATCCGTCCCGTGATCGACTCGGCCGACGTGGCCAAGGCGCACGAGCTCGCCGACTCGGTCAAGAAGATGTGGCTGGCCGGCGTGCCGTTCGACACGCTGGCCAAGAAGTACCACGACTACGCCAGCCGCGAAGAGACCACGGTGCTCACCCCGTATCCCTTCGATTCGCTGCCGCAGACCTACCAGGATGCCTTTGCCGGCCTCAAGGCGGGCGACGCGGTGGTGTTCAAGATCGCCAACACGCAGACCCCCTGGGTGCCCAAGTTCGTCGTGGCCCGCATCGTGTCGTACGAGCCCGGCGGACCGCTCACGCTCGCCGACGTGCGCTCGCGGCTGCGGGCCAACCTCGAGCAGACGGCGTCCATTCGCCGCTACCTGGACGGCCTGCGCAAGACGACGTTCGTGGAGATCAAGCCCGACGCGCTGGCGCCGCCCGCCGGCGCGCTCGACCACGCCGGCCAGTCGCCGTAGCGCCATGAGCCGGCGCCCGCGACTCGCCGTCACGCTCGGCGACCCGCGGGGTATCGGTCCGGAGATCGTGGCCGCCCTCCGTGACGATGCCCGGGTGGCGGAAGCCGCGCACCTCGTGCTCGTGGGGCCGCAGGGCGCCGGCGTCGCGGTGGAGCATTCCGTGGGCACCTGGGCCCCGCGCCAGTCGGCGGCCAACGCGGGGCGGCTGGCCGGCCTCGCCATCGAACGGGCCGTGGCGCTGGCTCAGGCCGGCGAGGTGCAGGGCGTCGTCACCGCTCCCATCGACAAGGCCGCCCTGCTCGCCGGCGGATACGACTACCCCGGGCACACCGAGATGCTGGCCGCGCTCACCGGCAGCCGCGTGGCGATGATGCTCGCCTCCGACCGGCTGCGCGTGGTGCTCGCCACCACGCACATCGCGCTGCGCGACGTGCCGGCCGCGGTTACCCCCGAGGCGATCGCCAGCGCCGCGGCCATCACGCGCCGCGGGCTGCAGGAGTGGTTCGGCATCGCCGAGCCGCGGCTGGCGCTGTGCGCCCTCAATCCGCACGCCGGCGACGGCGGCCGGTTCGGCGACGAGGACGACCGCGTGCTGCGGCCGGCGGCGCGGGCCGCCGGACTTGTGGGCCCGTTCCCCGCCGACACCGTGTTCGTGCGGGCCATGCGCGGCGAATTCGACGCCGTGATCGCCCCCTATCACGACGTCGGCATGACCGCCATCAAGGTGGCGTCGTTCGGCAGCGCCGTGAACGTGACGCTGGGGCTGCCCTTTCCCCGCACCAGTCCGGACCACGGCACGGCGCTCGACATCGCGGGGCAGGGCCGGGCCGATCCATCGAGCATGATCGCCGCCACGCTGCTGGCGGCGCGGATCGCCGCGAGAGGCTAGGATCGCAGGACCGTCAGGCAGTCCGACTGTCCGACTGTCCTCCCGCCGGAACCTTCACCGCCAGCGTTTCGATGCGGCGCCCTTCCAGTTCCTTCACCGTGAACGATGCGCCGTGCACGGTCACGCGGTCGCCGGCCACCGGCAGCCGGCCCAGCGCGCCGAACACCACCCCGCCGATGGTCGTGTAGTCGGCGTCGGGCACGTGGAGGGCGAACCGTTCGTTGAACTCGCCGATGTTCATCGAGCCCGGCACCAGCGTCACGTCGCCGGCCTGCAGCGCCTCGGGGGGGAGCGGCTCGTCGTACTCGTCGAGGATCTCGCCCACGATCTCCTCCAGCAGGTCCTCCATCGTCACCAGCCCAGCGGTGCCGCCGTACTCGTCGAGCACGATCGCCATGTGCTCCTTGAGACGCTTGAAATCCGCCAGCACCTCCTCCACCTCGCGCGAACCCGGCACCACGTGCACGGGCCGCATGATCTGGCGCAGCGAGAAGTCGGCGGGCGGGTGGCGCAGCACCGGCAGCAGGTCCTTGGCCAGCACCAGGCCGATCACGTTGTCGATCGTCTCCTCGTACACCGGGTAGCGCGATCGCCGCGACTCCTCCACCAGGGCGAGCGTCTCGTCGAGCGTGGCCTCCACGCGCAGGGCGTCGATGTCCGTGCGCGGGGTCATCACCTCGCGCGCGTTCTTCTCCGAGAACTCGAACACGCCCTCGATCAGGTGCGCGTCCTGGGGCAACAGCATGCCCCCCTCCTGGCTCTGCTCCACCAGGATCCGCAGCTCCTCGGCGGAGTGCACGTTCTCCTCGCCGCGGGGCAGGTCCTGCCCGATGAGGCGCAGCGCCAACTCCGCCGAACGGTTGAGCAGCCAGGAGAAGGGTGAGGTGAGCCAGACGAACACCATGAGCGGAGGCACGAGCCACCCGGCCATCTTTTCGGGGTCGCGCAGGGCGGCGCCGCGGGGCATCAACTCGCCTACCACCACGTGGAAGTAGCTCACCAGCACCAGCGCGATGGTGGCCCCGATGGCCAGGCGGACGCCGACGTCCACGCCCAGGGGCAGCCCGCCCAGCCAGGTGGAGATCACCGGCCCCAGCGCATCCTCGGCCACGGCGCCGATGGCGAGGCTGCAGATCGTGACGCCGATCTGGGTGGCGGAGAGAATGCGCGGCAGGTTGTCGGCGGCGCGGAGGGCCAGCCGTGCCAATCGGTTGCCGCGCCGCGTCATGGCCTCCAGCCGCGCCCGCCGCGCCCGGACGAGCGCGAACTCCGACGCCACGAAGAACCCGTTCAGAAACAGCAGCGCCGCGATGACCACCAGACGTGTCGCCATACGGGGTAAGGTACGGCGCATCGCCCGTCCGTTCTAGCAGGCGGGGCCGTGACGATCCCCCCGCTCCCTGGGTAGGTTGTGAGACACATGGCGCACGACCACTCACACGACCACGGATCGGGCGGCAGCGGGCACTCGCACTCCCTCGCGGAGGCGGCCGGCGCGCGCAGCGCGCGCGCCCTGCGGCTGGCCCTCGTGCTCACCCTGCTGCTGCTGGTGGGCGAGGCCGTGGGCGGCTACGTCTCGAACTCGCTGGCGCTCATGGCCGACGCGGGGCACGTGTTCACCGACGCGGGCGCGCTGGCCCTGTCGCTGTTCGTGGCCTGGTTCTGCCGCCAGCCCGGGAGTGAGGAGAAGACCTTCGGCTACCTGCGCTGGGAGATCCTGGCGGCGCTGGTGAACGGGGCCACCCTGCTGGGCATCTCGGGCTGGATCATGGTCGAGGCGGTGCTCCGCTTCCGCACGCCCGAGCCAGTGCAGGGCGGGCTGATGCTTGTGGTGGCGGCAATCGGCCTGGTGGTGAACGCGGGGGCCGCGTTCGTGCTCCACCCGGCGCACGGCGAGAACCTGAACGTTCGCGGGGCGTACCTGCATGTGCTGGGCGACCTGCTGGCGTCGGTGGGCACGGTGGTTGCCGCCCTGGTGATCCGGTACACGGGGTGGCTGGCCGCCGACCCGCTGGCCTCGGTGTTCACCACACTGCTCATCATGCGGGGGGCGTGGTCGCTGGTGCGCGAGTCGGTGGACGTGCTGTTGGAGGGCGCGCCGCAGCACATCCCGCTGGAGGGGGTCCGGGCCCGGCTGGAGGCGATTCCGGGCGTGGAGAACGTGCACGACCTGCACGTCTGGACGGTGACGTCGGGGCTGGTGGCGGCGAGCGCGCACGCCCTGGTCCGCGACGCCGGCCGGCACCAGGACGTGCTGGAGCGGGCGCACGACGTGCTGCAGGAGATGGGGATCCAGCACGTGACCGTGCAGCTGGAGCGGACCGAGATGGGGGGGCGGGAGGCGGAGCACCTGCACCCCTGAGTTTCGGCGTGGAACGGATGCGGGGCGCGGATCCGAGTGATCCGCGCCCCGCTGGTTCTTGCCGGTGGCGCACTGGAGCGACGATCACGTCGCGCCGTGCGCTAAGTTCGTTCCTGTCCGCTCCCCGCGCTGCTGTGCCGACTGCCGGTCTGGTCGTGCTCGCCGCGGCGCTTCTCGTATTCCTCCCGGTCGGCGTATCCGTAGCCGCCGAGTACCTCGCCACCGCGCATGTAATCGTGTCCGTACCCGCGTCCGTGCGGGTAGTCCACGCTGGCGGTGTCGTCGGACTGGTGCATGTTCCCACCTCCTCCGATGGCGTGAAGGATTGCATTGGGAGCATGGGTGATTTTTCCGGGCAATGCAAGGGGAAACAGCTGGAGCGGCCTGGGCGGGAGGCTGTGGCGTGCCTGCCGCGCCCCGGGGCCGTTTCGCGGGACTGTCCGACTGTCGGACTGTCCGACCGGTTGTATCCGGCTTCCGCCCCCCATTACCTTCCAAGGCTATGGAAATTCGTAACATCGCCATCATCGCGCACGTCGATCACGGGAAGACGACCCTCGTCGACAAGATGCTCCGGCAGGGCGGCGCCTTCCGGGAAAATCAGGTCGTGCAGGAGCGCGTGATGGACTCCAACCCGCTCGAACGGGAGCGGGGAATCACGATCCTCGCCAAGAACACGTCCGTTCACTGGCGCGACACGAAGATCAACATCGTCGACACGCCGGGCCACGCCGACTTCGGTGGCGAGGTGGAGCGCATCCTGCGCATGGTGGACGGCGTGCTGCTGCTGGTGGATGCCTTCGACGGGCCGATGCCGCAGACGCGGTTCGTGCTGCGCAAGGCGCTCGGCGCTGGGCCTGTGCCGATCGTGGTGATCAACAAGATCGACCGTCCGGGCGCCGACCCCGCCCGGGTGCACGACGAAGTGCTCGACCTGTTCATCGAACTCGAGGCCGACGACGAGCAGCTCGACGCACCCGTGGTCTACGCCTCGGCGCGCGACGGCGTGGCGACGATGGACATGGACGTGACGCCCGTGGACCTGGCGCCCCTGTTCGACGCGATCGTGAGTCACGTGCCGGCGCCGCCGCACGACGCCGAGGGGCCGTTCCAGATGCTCGTGTCGACCATCGACTATTCGCCCTATCTGGGGCGGATGGCCATCGGCCGCGTGGAGCGCGGCACGGTGCACGTGGGCGATCAGGTGATGCTGCTGCCGCTGGATCCGACCCAGAAGGCCGACCAGGCGCGCGTGACGAAATTGTTCGCATTCGAAGGTCTGGAGCGGACCGAAGTGCCGCAGGCTTCGGCAGGGGAGATCGTGTCACTGGCCGGGCTGGAGGGAGTGGAGATCGGGCTCACCGTCACCGACCTGGAGCATCCGGAGCGGCTGGCGGGCATCGCCGTGGAGGAGCCCACGATCTCGGTGGACTTCCTGGTGAACAACTCGCCCTTCGCCGGGCAGGACGGCAAGTTCGTGACCTCGCGGCAGATCCGGGAGCGGCTGTACAAGGAGCTGGAGCGCAACGTCGCCTTGCGGGTGGAGGACACCGACTCCACGGACACGTGGACCGTGTCGGGGCGGGGCGAGCTGCACCTGTCGATCCTGATGGAGACGATGCGGCGCGAGGGGTACGAGTTCCAGGTGAGCCGTCCGCGGGTAATCACCCATGTGGGACCCAACGGTGAGCGGCTCGAACCGTATGAAGAGTTGGCGATCGACGTGCCCGAGGAGTTCCTGGGCGACGGTGATCGAGAAGCTGGGGCCGCGTCGGGCCGAGATGATCGAGATGAAGAATCCGGGGCAGGGGCTGGTGCGGTTGCTGTACCGGATTCCGGCGCGGGGGTTGTTCGGGTATCGGAGCGAGTTCCTGACCGACACGCGGGGCACGGGGATCATGCACCACCGGTTCCTGGACTACGGCGCGTGGGCGGGGCCGCTGGCGGGGCGGAGCCGGGGAACGCTGGTTTCCATGGAGGGCGGGCCGATCGTGGCGTTCGCGCTGGGGAACCTGCAGGAGCGTTCGACCCTGTTCGTGAAACCCGGGGACATGGTTTACGAAGGGATGATCGTCGGGGAGAACTCCCGTCCGGGGGATATGGACGTCAACCCGACCAAGGAGAAGAAGCTGACGAACATGCGGTCGAAGTCGGCGGACGACCACATCAATCTGGAGCCCCCCGGGAGTTGACCCTGGAAGGCGCTCTGGAGTATATCGAGGACGACGAGCTGATCGAGGTGACGCCGCAGTTCATCCGGTTGCGGAAGCGCTTCCTCAGCATGTCGGATCGGAAGAAGTTGTCGCGTGGCGCCAAGCGGGAGCGGGCGTCGTTGTAGTCGGAGCCGATTCGGGAAGACAGGGCAGAGTCGTCAGTACACCCCAACACCTCATGGAGAATCGAGCAATGCTGGCCGAGTTCGGTCCGTCGGAAGAAGAGCTGTCGTTGCGCAAGAAGAACGTGGACGATGAGCCCGACGAGTTCGACGACGATGTGGATGGCGATGACGAGGACGATTTCGACGACGAGGACGACGACCTCGACGACGACGATCTGGACGATGAGGACGATCTCGACGACGATGACCTCGACGACGACCTCGACGATGATGAGGACGACGACGACGTTGACGACGATCTGATCGATCTCGACGACGAGTACGACGAGTTGGACGAGGATGACGAGAACCGGCCGACTCGGCCGGGCAAGTACGACGAGTAGGGCCCGCAATCGGGCCGGCGCCGTGTGGGGGCTGCGCGGAGAAATCCGCGCAGCCTTTGCGTTGACCCGTCCCGGGGGCGTGGATAGTTTTGATGGTTCCTGCAGGGCCTGTAGCTCAGTTGGTTAGAGCGCACGCCTGATAAGCGTGAGGTCAGAGGTTCAACTCCACTCAGGCCCACTCCAATTCTGACAACGAGTTAGCCCGCCGGGTCGTGTGACCCGGCGGGCTTTGTCGTGTTCGACCTACAAAAGGATGCACTGCGGTGTGACCGGCCCCCTTGCCACGCGACTCGCATCACCGGTCGAAGTACCGGGCCGACCGACCGTTCTGTGCCACCGGCCAGATTCCTGAAGTCGGAGGACATCGACCCGAAAACCCAGTTGGGCCTGAAGGTGTCGGATGCCGGGACGGTGGGGGTTCACAGGGCAGGTCGAAACGGTGCGGCCGACGCGTCAGATGCCGCTTCCGCGGGCCAGTCCTTGCCCCCGGCGCGTTCCGCCCGCATGGTGTTACGAATTCCGAGGCTGCCATTCTGGGAATACGTATGCCGCCGACCTGCGGGGAAACCGTGATGACGACCAACGCACGCACCGACCTCGACTACCGCCCCTCCTACCTCGCTGCGTCGATCGCCGGCGCGCTGGTGCTCGGGCTGTACCTGCTGACCCTCGCTCCCACCACGTCGATGTGGGACACCAGCGAGTACATGGCGGCGGCGTACACGCTCGGACTTCCGCATCCGCCCGGGAACCCACTGTTCGTGCTGCTCGGCCGCGTGGCATCCCTTCTCCCCATCGCGTCGTCGGTCGCCGCCCGGATCAACGTCTTCGCGGCGGTGTGCAGCGCGGTGGCCGCCGCGATGTGGTTCCTCATCACGGAGCACGTCCTGGCCCACTGGTTCCACGACCGCTGGCGCCGCCTGATCGGCGCGGGTGTCGCCACGCTGCTCGGCGCCACCGCGTTCACGGTCTGGAACCAGTCGGTGGTCAACGAGAAGGTCTACACGATCTCCCTGGCCGGCATCGCGATCATCTCCTGGCTCATGATCCGGTGGACGGACGCGCCCGATGGGCCCAGGGCCGACCGCACGTTGGTGCTCGTGGCCTACCTGCTGGGGCTGGGCTACGCCAACCACATGGCGGGGATGCTCGCCGCGCCCGCGGTCGGACTCGCGATCATCGCCCGCCGGCCCCGCTTCCTGCTGCGCTGGAAGTTGGTTCTCGTCTCGCTGCTCGCCCTGGGTTTCGGGCTCACGCCATTTGCGACGCAACCGATCCGCTCCGCGTTCAACCCGCCGATGAACGAGGGGCAGCCCACCGCGTGCACCAACGGGCTGCACTGGGACTGCACGTTCAGCAAGGGCACGTACGACGCGTTCATGTACAATTTCAACCGCGATCAGTACGCCAAGCCGACGCTGAGTGACCGGCAGGCTCCCTTCGTGCAGGGTCAGGTCGGCATGTGGTGGTGGTACTTCAAGTGGCAGTGGATGCGCGACGCGCTGAACCGGCACCCCGGCCTGCAGAGCATGCTTGCCGCGACGCTGCTCGTGCTGGGGCTGCTCGGGGGGTGGATCCACTTCAAACGCGACCGGCGAAGCTGGTGGTACTTCGCGGGGCTGCTCTTCACCACGACGCTTTGCCTGATCTACTATCTCAACTTCAAGTACGGTGCCTCGCAGGACCCGCAGCTCGGCGCCACCGTGGCCCGCGAAGTGCGCGATCGCGATTACTTCTTCATCTGGAGCTTCTCTCCGTGGGGCGTGTGGGCCGCACTCGGCCTCATGTACGTCTGGGAATCCGTGGCCTCGCTGTTTGCCCCGCGGCCGGAGCGGGCAGGGAAGGCCGCCCTCGCCGCGCCGAGCCGACTGGGATGGCTCGCCGGCTCTCCCGTGTTGCTCCTGGCGATCGTCCCGCTGATCGCCAACTGGCACTGGGCCTCGCGCGCCGGCCAGACGGATACGCAGGACTTCGCGATCGACATGCTCAATTCGGTGGAACCCTACGGCGTGCTCGTCGTGGCCGGCGATAACGACACCTTTCCGCTCTGGTTCGCCCAGGACGTCCTCGGCGTCCGCAAGGATGTGGTGGTGGCCAATACGTCGCTGCTCGGGACGAGCTGGTACGTCCGCCAGCTGCTCGATCGTCCCATCTACGCGTACGATTCGGCGAAGGGCCCGGCGATCTATCGGGACAAGGCGTGGCCCAAACCCACGACACCGCCGCTGCACATGACTGCCGCCCAGGCCAACGCGGTGCCCGACTACGTGGCGATTCCCAGGGTGCAGACGTACAACCTGGCGGGCATCAAGGCGACCATCGATCCCAAGCATCTGCCGCAGGACGCCGCGGGCACGGGCTATCTGTCGCGGTCCGACGTATTCGTGCTCAAGATGATCGCCGATTCATTCGGCCTGCGGCCCATCTATCTGAGCCGCACCACCGGCGCGCTGGCCGATACGCTCGACCTGAGGAACAAGCTCCTCACGCAGGGGCTCGCGTCGAAGGTGTTCGTGCCCCCCGCGAACCCGGGCCGAGATACCGTACGCGTGGCGGGCGACGGCTACTTCGACGTGGATACCTCGCGGTCACTCTGGAACGACGTGTTCCTCGCACCAAAGTCGCTCGCCAAGCGGCGCGGATGGGTGGACCGGCCGTCGATCAACATCCCGGCGCTGTACGTCGGGACGGCGTACGAGTTGGCGCAGATCGAACAGTCGCTGGGCGACACCACGAGCGCCCGACGAACCATGGGCGACGCCGGGACGATCGTGAAGTCGCTGAACATGGAGGACATCTATCCCCCGGGGGCATTCACCTTGCCGCCGGCGGCGCCGGCGCGGTCGGGAGACACGGCGGGACGGGGGTTGAACCGGTGAGGGGCGCTGGATCGCCGGGAACGCGACGCTCCCGTTGATGAGCCGCCGTCGCTTCAGCCTGGCCCGGACCCGTGTTGGCGGTGTCCTTTCCGTTCTCATGCTCTCGGGCGTCGCCGGGTGCCCTGATCGTGTGTCGGCACCGCAGTTGCCTGTGCTGCGGTCGGTGCTGGCCGGTGCCGCCGCGGCCGCACTGCAGCCGAACGGTGAATTCGTACTCGCGTCGGCTCCAGCGGGCCTCGTCACGGCCGAGCAAGCCCGAGCGCTTTCACTCGCCTACGGTCGTACCGCGGGCCCGGCCGGGCTTGGCGCCACCTGGGAGTGGGAACGGAACGCAGGCCCGATCGACTACGCTCAACTGAGGCCCTGCGGACGCACGTTCTTTGCGAGGACTACGTTCGACGCTCTTCCACCGACTGCCATTCTGCCGTTGCGCCAGCGGTTCGGCTCGTTCTGGCTCACCACCCTCTGTGGCGCCGCCGGCGATCCGGAGGTCAGCGTTGCGGTTCCGGTCGTCGATACGTTGCTGCGTGTCACCGCGGACGGGATGATTACCGACTTGGGCACAGCCCACTTCTCATCGGCGGGGATTCAACCGGGCGTGAAGTTTCCGCCATCACCGGAGACCGTGGCGCAGGAGGTTGCGCAGCAGACGCAGCGTCGCGTTACACAGGTGCCGGAGTTGATTCTTCAGCCACCGCCGTACATGCCACAACTCGCGAAATGGCGGATCGAGTTGGAGGCGCCGGCATCGTTCCAGACGCTCCCGGACACGACCCAACTCACTCGCTCCGAAGTGTACTACGGCTACGGCCACGTCGTTCAGATCATAGGGCTGCAGGTGGGGCAAGCGTGCGAGCCGACGCGATTTGTCGTGCCCGTCCCCGGCACGGTTGGCGATTCTATCATGGTGAGTCTCGCCCCGGGCTATGACAACTGCTACTCCCGCGTCGACACCGCCGGACAACGAACGGCGGTTCGCCAGCAATAGCCCCGGTCTCCGGGGCCCGCTGAGCGGCGTGTCTCACGGTGGCGGATCGAGCGGCGCAGCACTGACCGATGCCCCGTGACCGTTACGCCGGCCGTGCGGCCAAGTGATTAATGTTACCGTAGTAACGCTGGCGGTGACCAACGTTGGCTGGTGGTTCCGGCGTTCCGTCCGGGGTGCTCTCGGACTGGCGCCGGAACTTTTTGAGCGGGTGCACACTAACCAAGAGGAGTTCGGATTCCGGCTCGCACGGGGCTGAGCCGGCCCGGCTTCATGAAAGAGGATCCCTGTGAAGATCTGCGCCACGATTCTGGCTGTTCTCGTTCTTGTGACCGGTGTGAGCGGGTGGTACGTGTACTCGGGCCGCTACGACGTCGGCGCGGATGTGCCGCACATGCGCTTCGTGGCCCGCACGCTGCATCGCGTCGCCGATCACTCGGTGGCCTATCACGCGCGCAGCGTGCAGGTGCCCGACGACGTCGCCAACCCCGACTCCGCAATGCTCCTGGAGGGCGCGGGCCGGTACGCCACCATGTGCAGCACGTGCCACCTGGCCCCCGGCATCGAGAAGACCCCGTTATTCGAAGGGCTCTACCCGCGTCCGCCGCGGTTCATTCGCGGTACGGATATGGAGGCAGCGGAGTTTTTC
This sequence comes from uncultured Gemmatimonadaceae bacterium, assembly GCA_963822945.1. Classification (GTDB taxonomy): domain Bacteria; phylum Gemmatimonadota; class Gemmatimonadetes; order Gemmatimonadales; family Gemmatimonadaceae; genus JAGWRI01. The sequence goes on from CAWGJO010000044.1 coordinate 36,207, forward strand.
TGGGAGACCAAGCACGGCATCAAGGACACGGCGATGCCGGCGTGGGGGAAGACGCACTCCGACGAGGAACTCTGGGCGGTGGTCGCGTTCGTCGAGCACATGCACGGGATGACGCCGGAGCAGTACCGGGACCTCGTGACGCGCGCTCCCCGGGATAGCGATATGGTCGACCTGCCCATGCCGACTCCCCCAGCGCCCGTGCATTCTGCGAAGGCCGGCGGGCGCTGATCGCACGTCAGCGACCCACACTCACCGCGAGTCCGGCGGCGCAATCGCCGCCGCCTTGCGCTTGGCGTCGGCCACCACGCTGTCGGCGCGCGCATTCGCCTGACTGAGGATGCTGGTGGCCTGCTTGTCCGCCTCGCTCTTCAGCCTGTCGGCGCCCGCCTGCGCGACCATCTTCGCCGCGGGGTTGGTGGCCTTGGCCACGAGCGCCTTCGCCTGATCGTCCGCCGTGCGGCGTACCTTCGCCGCGGCGGAGTCGGCGCCGGCCCGGATGGCGGCGGCCTGCTGCTCCGCCTGCGCCACGAGCTGTTGCGCCTGCGCGCTCGCGCGGGCCCGGGCCGCGAGCGCTGCCGAGTCGACCTTCGTCTTCACGGCCGTGACCTGCGCCTGCACCTGCTGCGTGGCCGCCTCGCGCACGCCCGCTTCCACGGAGCTGCCCGTGCCGGCGAAGGAGGGGCGGACCGTCGGGTTGGTGACGGTTCCGGTCATCTTCACGCCGACGGACACGGCCGCCGCACTGCCGAGGTTGATGCCCGCCCGGCCGGCGCTGGCGGCCAGCGCGCCGATGGCCTGGTTGGCGCTGGCCCCGAGCATCGCGGTCGGGACGGCGAGGGCCAGCGTGTAGTCCAGGCTCTGATCGATGCCGTTGGATCCGGAAACGTTCATGGCGATGTTGCCCACCTTGACGTCGAACGGCTTCACGTACAGGCGCCCGTCCTTGATCGTGAACGAACCCAGCAGCGCGCGCATGGCCGGATTGCGAAGCTGATCGACCTTGATCGCATCGGCCAGCTTGGTGAGCGGCGGGAAGCTGTCGATGGCGATGGTGCCCGTCTGGAACGACCCCTGGCCGGTGAGCTTGTCGAAAACGGGCATCATGTTGGCGGCGAGCGGTCCGGACAGCGACAGCTTGGAGCTGACACGCCCGCGCGCGTAGCGCGCCACCGGGACCAGCCGCTGAACCGTCACGAGCGACGAGAACGCGGTGGGGATGTCCAGCGAGTCGACATTCACGTCGAACGAGAAAGTCGGCCGCGCGGGGGTCGTGGTTTCGTAGTAGCCGTTGGCGACCACTCCGCCGCCGAGCATGTTCATCCCGAAGCCGTCGAGGGTGATGCGCTGATCCTTCACGAGCACCCGGCCGTGCGCGTCGCGGATGTCGAGCTTTCCGTAGAGCAGCCGCTTGGCGGTCACGCCGAGCGTGAAGTCCACGTTGGGCGGGACGGGGATGATCTCGGACTGCTTGTCGGAGCGCCACTCGTCGAGATTGAACGTGTTGCTGGCGACGGTGGCCTGCCCCTGCAGCACCCCGTGATGGAGCACGTAGCCGATGAGATTCTCGAGCGAGCCGTTGGCGCGCACGTCGCTGCTGCCGATGCGGGCAACGAAGGCGGGCAGCTCCACGCGCCGCGGGGTGAAGCGCAGGAGCGCCGAGTCCACGGCGACCGGGTGCCGGACGACAGCGCCCGACATGGCGACGTGGGAGGCGGCGAACATTCCCGACGCCGAAATCCGGTCGTAGCGGCCGGCGTCCACCCAGGACTTCCTGGTGTGCACGGCGAAGTCGGCGGTGACGACGCCCGCCAACTGCTTCACGTCCGGGAGTTCCACGGTGCGAGATACGTCGCCCAGATCCACCGAGCCCTTCATCGCGACATCGACCTCGGGATCGCTCACCGGCGTGCTGAGGGTGAGCCGCGCGTCGAGCGGGCGCTGGCCGAGCACGACGTGGAAGCGGCTGAGGTTGACGACCGTGCGGTCGACGCTGCCACCCGGATTGTCCACCGCGAGATCGAGCCCGATGTCGCGCGCGGGGAGCGGCAGGTCGGGATAGCGGAAGCTCCCGTTCTCCACGGTCGCGCGAAGGGCGAGGGCGGGGAACGCCTTCGGCCCGTACGCGCCCTTCACCGTACCGGACACCGACATCTTGCCGGTGGTGCGGATCTTGGCGAAGTCGCGCTTGTAGAGCGCGGGCACCAGCGAGAGGATCCCGCCGACGTCGTTGCTGGGGGTCGAGAACGCGAGATCGAGGTCGGTGTTCTCGGCGCCGAGCGCCACCGAGCCGTTGAGGGACAGCGCGAGGCTGTTCAGTGCCAGCTTCGCGTCCTTGACCGTGAAGCGTTTGGCGCGCATGTCGGCGCCCACGTCGGTGTTGAGCGCCACGGCGACGTGGTCGAGATACGGAATGCCGGCGAAGTGGACCGTGGCGTCACCGGCTTTGACCTGGGTGCCGAGGGTGAAGCGATCCTGGGTGAAGTCGCCGTTCAACGTCACGTCGAGTGCCGAGACGGCGGCCGTGAGGTCGGACGGCCGGCTGTCGACGGTGATGGTCGCATCGTTCACGGCGAGATGGCGGAGCGAGACGGCGAGCGCCTTGCTCGGGCCGGACTTCGCAGCCGCCGGACGCGGGCGCATGATGTTCCAGTTCGCGGTGCCGTCCTGGAGCACGCGAAGGTTGGCCACCGGCTGCTGGACGATGACGTCGCGCACCACGATCGCTCGGCCGCTGGTGAGGTAGCCCAGCACGCTGCCCAGGCCGAGCACCACGCGGAACTGCCGCACGGCGAGGAGGGTGTCGCCCGCGAACGGCTTGCCGTTGACCACCGAGAGGTCATTCAGGCCAAGCGTGACGTTGGGGAAGTTGCGGAACACGCCGATGCTCACGCCGCTCCACCGCACGTCGGCGTTCACCGATGCCGCGATCTCGGTGCGCACGCGCTCGGCGATCTGCCCGCGGAAGAGATAGGGAAGCAGCGCGAGGAGGATGACGAGAACGCCGACGGTAGCGGCGATTCCGATGAGTGGCTTGCGGAGTGAGCGCATGGGGCGATGCCGGATCGGGAAGTAGCGCGTGAGGACGGGTGGCGCCCAGCGGCGCGGCCGTCAGGTGACCTTGAACTTGAATTCCACTTCGAGCGTGATGCTGTCGGCCACGCTCATCACGCGGAAGATCTTGGGCGGGGTCAGCCCGAACTTCTCGAAGGTGAAATGCGTGCTGGCGCGACCGGCGACGATGCCGCTGCGCTCGTCCACGGTGGCGATACCCTGCCAGGTGAGGGGCGCCGTGGTCCCGTGAATGGTCATGTCGCCCGACAGCTCGAGGCCGAACTGGCCGGCGAGCGGGTTGGGCATTCCGGAAATCGACTTCGGCACGAAGACCGCCATCGGATACTTGTCGGTTTCGAGCGTGCGATGCTGGATATACCCGTCGCGCATCGACTGGTCGCTCTTCAGCGTCCGCAGGTCGAACGAGAGCTTCGACTGGGTGGTGTCGATCGAGCCGTCCTTGTTGAACACGATGGTGCCGGTGACGGCGGTCGATCGCCCGACGGCATCGCTGGGGAAGTTCACGCCGGCCAGCTGCTCACGGACGCGATACGAGGCGCTGGTCCCGTCGACGAGGGTGAGGGTGAGCGGGAATGGCTTGGGCGGCGCCGACCAGGCGATGAGCGCGGCGGCGGACAGCGCGGCGCAAACGGTGAGGGCGGTCAGGCGGGGGAGCCTCGGTGCCGGGGAGATGCGGGTGCGATTCATGCCTGTTCCCTCCTGGTGACGTGGAGCCGCGCCGAGGACGCGTTCAACGGCCGCGATCCGAATAAAGATAAGCCAGGTGTCGTGGCATTCGTACGTGTCAGTGTCTGCTGGCAGGCCCGGCGACGAATTCGTATTTTTGCAGCTCGCCAGCCTCACCGTCTCCTCGTCGCCCGGGACCGGCATGACCCAGCAAACCGACCGCCTGAACGCCGCCCTCGCCGGCCGCTACCGCATCGAGCGCCACCTTGGTGAAGGCGGGATGGCGTCGGTGTACCTGTGCGAGGACCTGAAGCACGACCGCAAAGTCGCGCTCAAGCTTCTGAAGCCGGAACTCTCCGCCGTGCTGGGCGGCGACCGGTTCGTCCAGGAAATCAAGACGACGGCGGCGCTCCAGCACCCGCACATTCTCCCGCTGTTCGATTCGGGCGTCGCTGACGGCTTCCTGTTCTACGTCATGCCGTTCATCGACGGCGAGACGCTGCGCGACAAGCTCAACCGCGAGACGCAACTCGGTATCGAAGAATCGTTGCGCATTGCGAAGGAACTGCTGGACGGCCTCCAGTATGCGCACGAGCATGGCATCGTGCACCGCGATGTGAAGCCGGAGAATATCCTGCTGTTCGGCGGCCATGCGATGATCGCCGATTTCGGGATCGCACTGGCGGTGAGCGCCGCGGCCGGCGGACGGATGACGGAAACCGGGCTTTCACTCGGCACGCCGCATTACATGAGCCCCGAGCAGGCGACGGCGGAAAAGGAGATCACGGCACGGAGCGACGTGTATTCGGTGGCGAGCGTGCTGTACGAAATGCTGGCCGGCCAGCCGCCGCACGTGGGTGGTCCAGCGCAGCAGGTGATCATGCGCATCATCACCGAGCGGGCGCGCCCGGTGAGCGAGTTCCGCCGGAACGTGCCGCCCAATGTGGTGGCGGCGCTCGACAAGGCGCTCGAAAAGCTGCCGGCCGACCGGTTCGAGAGCGCGAAGGCGTTCAGCGAAGCCCTGGGCAATACCGGGTTTACGACGGCGCGGGTAGGAGCCGCTGCAGTCGCCGGCGCATCGGCGGGGGCCGGCATCTTCACCACGCCCTTCCTCGGCGTGTCGGCGCTCGCCGTCCTGGCGATCGTGGCGGCGCTCTGGGGCTGGTCGCGACCTACACCCAAGCCGATGGTTAGCCGGTTCCGCACGATGTTCCTGAACACGGCGCACGTTCCACCTGGATGGGTGGCCGCCCGGGTCGCGATTTCGCCCGACGGGCGCACGATCGTGTACGTGGATAGTACGCCGGCGGGTACGCAGCTCTTTGCCAAACAGCGCGATCAACTCGAGGCGACTCCACTGAGCGGTACCGACAAGGCCTTAGGAAGCCCGACGTTCTCGCCCGATGGCGCGTGGATTGCGTTCGTGACGCGCGATGGAGAGGTGAAGAAGGTACCGCGCGGCGGTGGAGCCTCGGTGGTCCTTGCTGATTCCGCCACCGTCTCTGGCCTCCATGCCCTCGCGTGGGCCGACGACGGCGCGATCCTGTACGTGGACTATGCGTTCGGGTTGCGGAGCGTGGGGCAGGATGGCGGGACGCCGAGTGTGGTCTGGAAGGATCCGGACTTGTCCGACACCACCGGGGTAGGCATCGTCAGCGTGGCAGGGCTTCCCGGCGGCACGAGTGCGCTGGTCGGGGCCTGCACGAACCGGTGCGTGAGAAGCGACCTCCGTGTGCTCGATTTGAAGACTCTGAAGTCGACGAGTCTGGTGAAGGACGTCCTGGCCGGATGGCCGTTGCCCGGGGGCCTCGTGGCCTTCGTGCGGGCGGACGGCGGCGTGCTGGCGGCACCGTTGGACGTGGGCAAAGCGCGATTTACCCGGGCGCCGGCGCCGATGCTCGACGGGGTCCGGATTCCGAGTTGCTGCGCGGTGGATGCGACGGTCTCGGCTAATGGCACCCTGCTCTATGTCGAGGGGGCTACGGCCGCGAAAACCCTGGCGTATCAGCCCGTGTGGGTGACGCGCAGCGGCACGGCGACGCCCATCGACACGGCGTGGACGATCCCCCTGTCCCAGGATTGCACCTGCAGCGGCGATCTCACGCTCTCCCCCGATGGCCGCCGGCTGGCGCTGGCCGTCGAGCGCAAACCGGGTTCGGGGAACGGCGACATCTTCGTCAAGCAACTCGACGCGGCGCCGTACGCGCTCATGCCGCTCACCTTTGCGGGAGACGGTTCGAGCCCTCGCTGGACGGCGGACGGGCGGTCGGTGATCTACGCCGAAGACCAGGGCGACAACGATCCGGTGTCGTGGGTGGTCCGGCGTCACGCGGACGGCACCGGGCCCGTAGACACGCTGCTGCCCCCGCGGAATCACATGATCATCAAAGTCGTCCCGACGCCGGACACCGCCCAGTTCATCTTGCAGTACGACATCAATGGCCCGCCGCGTGACATCGTGCTGGCGCACCGCGGCGATACCACCACCACACCGCTGATGGCGAGTCAGAATTTCGCTGAGATCTTTCCGGCGCTTTCCCCCAATGGACGCTGGCTTGCCTACGCGTCCAACGAAACGGGGCGTTTCGAGGTGTACGTGCGGCCGTTCCCCGATGTAAATGCGCGGCGGGTGCAGGTGTCGCAGTCCGGCGGCACCGAGCCGCGCTGGGGTCGCAACGGCCGGGAACTGTTCTACCGAAATGGGAAGGGGGCGTTCGTGTCCGCTGCGGTGGTGCCCGGCGCGGCGTTCACGCTTGGCAGGCAGACGGTGTTGTTCGACGCCAGCCAGTTCTATTACGGTCCGTCCTCACGGTCGTATGACATGGCGCCGGGCGACCAGCGGTTCGTCTTCCTGGAGAAATCCCAGGATGCGAAACATGCGTCCGCGCCGCCCGACAAGCTGGTGGAAGTGGTGAACTGGGGGACGGAAGTGCGGGAGAAGCTGGCGGGGAAGGCGCGGAAGTAGACATGCTTCGCGCCGTCGCCATCGCCGCCCTGTTCGTCGTGGCGGCGATTCTGCTCTGGCGCGTACTGAAGTACGCCGAGGCCGCCTGGATGGCGCGGCGGCTCAAGGCCATGCGCCGCTCGTTCGATGCCGGGGCCGCCGGCGGATTTCACCGATTCGCCGTCGGCGTGGGAGACACCCCGGTCGCCGAACGGACCTGGCGCGATCTCGACCTCGACGAGGTCTTTCAGACTCTCGACTTCACGGTCAGCCAGCCCGGCCGCCAGTACCTGTACCACCTGCTGCGCACGCCCCACGAGGACGCCGAGCGGCTTGCGCGACTGGACCGGGTGGCCCACCGGCTGGGCGAGGACACGGAGGCGGGGCAGCGCGCCGGTCGCGCCCTGCGCGGTCTCGCCGATCCCCGGGCGGCGCATCTGGCGCTTCTCATCCATGGCGAGCTTCCCGACCGGCCCCGACTCTGGTGGTGCTTTCCGATTCTCACGGCATCGGCCGTTGCGTCGTTGGCGCTGCTGCCCTTCTGGCCGCCCGCGTGGCTCACGCTCACGGTGACGGCACTGCTCAACGTCTGGGCGCAGGTGCTGTACAAGCCGGACGTCTCGCGCTTTGCGCCCGCGCTGCACGAGGTGCCGGCGCTGGTGCGATGTGCGGCCGAGTTGGGAAGGCTGGACGAGCCCGAGTTGGAGCGGGAGTGCCGCCTGCTCGCTGAGGGCGCCGCGAGGTCACACGCGCTCCAACGCGCGTCCCGGTGGCTCACCTTCGAACCGGACCAGACCAACGAGGTCGTGTCGACGCTGTACGCATACGCGAACATGGTGCTCCTGTTCGACGTCAACGCCTATGCGTTCAGCCTGTCCACGATCCGGGCGCACCGAACGCGTCTGGTCCCGATGTTCGAGGCCATCGGGTACATCGACGCCGCGCGATCGATCGCCGCCTGGCGCGCATCGTTGACGCGGTGGTGCACGCCGGCATTCACGCCGCCGGCCAAGGCGCTGCACGCGGCGCAAGTCGTACACCCGCTCGTGCGCGACGCCGTGCCCAACGATCTCGACGTCGACGGCCGCAGCGTGCTGGTCAGCGGGTCCAACATGGCGGGGAAGACGACGTTCATCCGGGCGGTGGGCATCAACGCGATACTGGCCCAGACGATGGCCACGGCCTGCGCCACGGCGTGGCGCGCTCCGCTGCTGCGCGTCCGCACCTCCATCGGCCGCGCCGACAGCGTGATGGACGGCAGGAGCTATTACCTTGCCGAACTCGAATCGGTGCGCGGGCTGCTGGACGCCAAGTCGGACGGGGCGCAGCACCTGTTCCTGCTCGACGAGACCTTCCGCGGGACGAACACCACGGAGCGGGTGGCTGCCGCGTACGCCGTGCTCCGGCATCTCGACCTCGGGCTCGACCTCGTGCTCGTTGCCACCCACGATCTCGAGGTGCTCGACCTGCTGGGCGACGGATACGCCGCCCTCCATTTCCGGGAGCAGATCGTGGATCAGGAGCTGACGTTCGACTATCGGATCCGGCCGGGTCCGTCGTCCACGCGGAACGCCATCGCCCTGTTGCGCGTGATGGACTACCCCCAGGCGGTCATCGACGACGCGACCGCGCACCTCGACTGGCAGCAGCGATTGCCGCCGGCCATCGATTCCGACAACTTTGTCTGACTCGGCGCGCGGTGCCGATCCGCACGGAGCGCACCCCCGCTACGACCGACTTCCCGATGAGCCAATGAGCGAGACCCCACGCACCGTCCCCTGTCCCAATTGCGGCGCCCCCGTCAGCGGAAAGTTCTGCGCCCTGTGCGGCGAGGCGATCGAGGCGACTGCCCCGGCCGCCCCCGGCGCCCCCCGCGCGGCCAGACCCGCGCCCGCGCCTGCCGCGGCCCCAGCCACCGAGCATCGCTCCCACGCCCGGGCCTGGACCGCGATCTCGCTCGCCGCCTTCTTGGCGCTGGCCCTCTGGTTCGCCGGGCGGTCGATGACCGCCGGCCCGGCGGCGCCGCCGGGCGGCGGTGGGATGGGCGGCGGCCCGATGGGCGGTGGGGCGGCCGGAGCGGCGCCCGACATCAGCCAGATGTCGCCGGCCGAGCGCGCCCAGCGGCTGCACGACCTCGTGATGCGCGCCTACGGCGAGCATGCGATGGACACGGTGCAGCGCTTCTCGCCGATGGCCATCTCGGCCTATCAGATGCTGGACAGCATGAGTCTGTCGCAGCGATACGACCTGGGGCGGGTGGCGCTGGCTGCCGGGCACGTGGACCTGGCTGCCGCGCAGGCCGATACGATCCTGGCCCGACACCGGAACGACGTGCTGGGCCTGGTGCTCGCGACCGACGCCGCGCGCGCCGGCAAAGACGCCAGCGCCGAGCGGAAGTTCATGGCGCGGCTGCGAGCAGCCGTTCCGGGCGGTGCGGCGTCGGTGAAGAGCGCCGAGTACGCGCCCTATCGCAGTGACATCGAAGCGACGCTCGGCGGGGGAGGATCGTAGGCGGGCCAAGCCCGAAAAGGCAGAGCCCCACCGGACTTCCTCATCCGATGAGACTCTGCCTTCCCACCCCTGATCCCCTCAGATCAGGTCCCCACACTCAGCCCCCCGTGCACCCCGTCACCTTGTGCGTGACCAGATTCAGGTTGCACGACATCGTCCCCACCTGGATCGGCACGTTGCCCTCGGCGTCGGCCGGGAAGGTCACCACGACGCGGCGCGAGATGGTCCGCGTCCTGGTCGTGGCGCCGGTGAAGGTGAAGGTCGCGTTCAGATTGCGAATGACCTGTCCCGAAATGGGCCAGGGATTGTTGGCGCGCGGGAGCTTGAACACGATGTCGGTGGTGGTGTCGCTGGCCGCGATCTCCGCCACCCGCGTGCCGGCGTCACGAGTGAACGTCGTCGTGTCCTGACTGGCGCCGTACCCGTTGTGGGTCCGCGTGGTGGCCGTGTCGGAGATGCCGCTGATGGAGTCGTGCCGCTGGCGGTGCACGATGGCGGTGAACCGGTCGCCCGAGCGGAAGCCGTCGAGCTTCAGGGTGACGACCACCGAGGCGGTGAGGCCCTGGCCGCAGGCGACGACGGCGCCGCCGGCATCGTAGCAGGTGCGCGTCCGGGTGCGGCTGAGGCTGCTGCTGTCCACGGCGGCGGCCGCGGCCACGTCCTGCACGGGGAGGCCGCCGAACTGTTCGTCACCGGTCATGTCGCTCACGTCGGTCGCGATGGCATCGCCCGCCGAGACGGCGAGGTCGGCGGAGAGGCTCGCATCGGTCGCGGTCGAGGCGGCGGGTGCGGTGCCGCTGCTGCACGCGGCGAGGCTGACGACGGCGGCCGCGGCCAGGGCGGCGATGGAATGTTTGAGTCGTGGCATGGTCTTCCCCGTGCAAGGCTGGAAACTCGATCCTGCGCTGTCGGGGAGTGAGACGCCGGGGCGGGGGCGGCGTTAAGGGGCCCAACGGCGGGGTCGCCGTACCGGCGGTGGACAGGCGCCGACGGCGGGTGCGCCTCGCCACCCGCACCGGCCAGACATACATTGGCAGGCATGGTCGCCGGCACGCCGCCCGCGCCGCCGGCGCCGCCCCTCACGCCCCACCCAGGTCGTCGACATGCTCACCAAGAGTCAGCTGGCCTCGTATGGTGTCGAGTTGCGCAACGCGGTCGACGCGGCGCGCTACCGGCTGTCACAACTCGACCGGCTGGCAAGCGAGTGGCTGGCGGTGAGCGAGGCGTGGCGGCTGGCCCCGCACGACGAGGGCCCGAGCCTCGCTCCCTGGGGCCAGCTCCAGGCCGAGACGTTCGACGAGATCGACGGATTCCTGGCCGCGTTCGTGCGCGTGTCGCTGCTGGTGTTCCCCGAACGCGACGAAGGGTTCGCCGCCGCGCGCGGCGAAGCGCTGCAGGCGATCGCGGCGCTGCCGGCCGACACGGTGCTCAACGACCGCGAATTCCGCGACAGCTGGCTGCGCCACGACGAGCGCTTCGACTACGCCGTGGAGCACGGGCTGGGCCACGCCGGACAGCGCTTCACGGTGGCGGGCGACGTGTCGGACCGGATGAAGGCGGCCCACCTCCGCATCATCGAGATGGACACGCGCGTGCTCCACTACCGCGACGCCACCGGCGGCTATCGGCAGGCCTCGCTCCGCGCGATGGGCGACGTGCTCAAGCACCTCGACGGGAAGTGGCAGCTCCTGGTACTCTGACGGCATGAGGATGGAACGATGAAGAAGTTGCTCATCGGGGGCGGGATCGTGGTGGGGCTCTGCGTGGTGGCGCTCGTCGTCGCCTCGTTCTTCCTGGGATCCATCGTCATCGGAGGCGTCAACAGCTACGGGCCGCGGGTCACGCAGACCCGCGTCTCGCTCCGCGGGGCGACCATCTCGCCGCTGAGCGGCAGCGGATCGCTGCGCGGGCTCGTGGTGGGCAATCCCAAGGGGTGGGGCGACGCCGACCTCGCGTCGCTCGGCAGCATCCACATCTCCGTGGTGCCCAGGTCGCTGTTCGGCGACCACGTGGTGATCGACGACATCGACATCGAAGCGCCCGAGTTCAACTACGAGACGAAATTCACCTCGAGCAACGTCGGCGACCTGCTCGACAACGTGGAACGCGCCGCCGGCACGAGCGCCGGCACCGCGACGGCCAAGAACGGAAAACCGATGCGGTTCGAGGTGCGACACCTTCGGGTGCGCAACGGCGTGGTGCGCGTGGGGGTCGGTTCGGATTCCGCCCGCGTCGAACTTCCGCCCATCGAACTCACCAACATCGGTACCAAGCAGGGTGGCATCACGTCGGCCGAACTCACGACCACCGTGATGCGGGCCCTGTCGAACGACATTCTCCACGCCACCACGCAGGCCGCCGTGAAGGCGGCGGGCGAGGCGGCGGGCCAGCAGTTGAAGAGCGCGGCGGACAAGGTGAAGGGGCTGTTCGGTCCCAAGAAGTGAGCGCACCGTCCGTGCACACCTGAAAGGTCCCGCGGCCGTCGCCGGTTCATTCCTTCCCCCGAGGATCGACAATGCGCGCCTTTGCCCGTCTGCTCGCCGCCCTCTGCGTGGCCACCAGCCTGTCCGCCCAGCAGGCCGGCACGCGGCCGCTGTTCACCTGGCAGGAAGTGATGATCCCGGTGCGCGACGGCGTGCACCTGCAGACCGTGATTCTCACGCCGACGGACCAACGGGGGCCGCTGCCCATCCTGCTGGAACGCACGCCGTACGGCGTGCCCGCCCGCGCGCCGGCGCAGATGCCGGCCAACCTCAAGGAGCTCTCGCGCGACGGCTACATCTACGTCTTCCAGAACCTGCGGGGGCGGTTCAAGTCGGAAGGCGTGTTCAAGTTGAGCTCGCGCGTGGATCTCACCGATTCCACGGCCACCAATGAAACGACCGACGCCTACGACACCATCGACTGGCTGGTGAAGCACGTGCCGAACAACAACGGCCGGGTGGGGGAGTACGGCGTGTCGTACGACGGGCTGACGGCCGCCATGACGCTGCTGCACCCGCACCCGGCGTTGAAGGCGATCAGCGAGCAGGCGTCGCCCGTGGACCAGTGGATGAACGACGACATGCACCGCTACGGCGCGCTGCGCGAGAGCTACGCCGTGGAGTACTCGGTGCTGGAGCAGTCGGACAAGAACCGGAACACCAACTTCGCCTTCGAGACGTACGACACGTTCTCCTGGTATCTGCATCTGGGGCCGCTCTCGAACGTGAACGCGCGGTACCTCCACGGCACGATCCCGTTCTGGAACGACATCGTGGCGCACCCCGATTACGACGACTTCTGGAAGGGCGAAGCATGGGTGCGACAGCTCCATGCGTCCACGGTTCCCAACCTGAACGTGGCCGGGTTCTTCGATCAGGAAGACCCGTGGGGGCCGTGGCAGATCTTCCGCGCGGCGGCGGAGCACGATCCGGACCACACGGACTTCATGGTCGCCGGCCCCTGGTACCACGGGGAGTGGCAGTCGCCCAGGGGCGACAGCATCGGGCTGGTGGCGCTCGGCGGGCACGAGACGGCGCGCGAGTTCCGCGAGACGATCGAGGCGCCCTTCTTCCGCTACTACCTGCACGGCGAGGGCGCCAAGCCGCAGTGGCGCGTGACGACCTTCCAGGCGGGATCGAACCGGTGGCGCCAGTACGCCGAGTGGCCGCCGGCCGCCGCGAAAGTGGAGAACCTGTATTGCCATGCCGACGGCACGCTGTCGTTCGACGCGCCGGCCACCGGCGCCGGCGCGGAGTATCGCGAGTACGTCTCCGATCCGGCCAACCCCGTGCCCTACCGGCGGCGCCCCATCTCGCCGACGTATCCGGGCGGCGACTGGCGCACGTGGGAGGTGGCGGACCAGCGCTTCGTGGACAACCGGCCCGACGTCCTGAGCTTCGTGAGCGCGCCGCTCGACCACGACCTCACGATCACCGGCCCCGTGGCGGCGGACCTGTTCGCGTCCACTTCGGGCACCGATGCCGACTTCGTGGTGAAGCTGATCGACGTGTACCCGGAGAATGCCCAGCCGAATGCGTGGAATCCGGGGGCCGGGCCCAGGCCGGGCCAGTATGCGCAGTCGATGAACGGCTACGAACTGCCGATCGCGATGGAGGTGCATCGCGGGCGGTACCTCGCGAGCTTCGAGCACCCGGCGCCGCTCGTGCCGGACACGCCGACGGAATGGAAGATCCCGCTGCGCGACCGCGATTACGTGGTGCGCACGGGGCACCGGCTGATGGTCCAGGTGCAGTCCACCTGGTTCCCCGTCATCGATCGCAACCCGCAGCAGTTCGTGCCCAGCATCTACCGGGCCACGGCGGCGGATTTCGTGAAGGCGACGCAGCGCGTGTACTGCTCGCCGGCGCTGCCCTCGCACATTGCGTTGCCGGTGGTGCCGTAGGCGGTGTCCGGGGTGGTTCGGCCGTCGACGGGAGCGCGCCGTGCCGCCCCTCCGCCCGGCGCGCGCTCACGCCAGGTTCATCCGCTTCAGCAATGCCTGGAATCTCGGGTGCCCGTGCAGCGGCGTGAAGAGAAACGAGTGCTTGATCCCGTACACGGCTCCCGCCCGCTCGGCGTACGCGCGCTCCAGACAGTCCATCGCCCGGTCGGCCTCGCCCAACCCCGTGAACACGTAGGCCAGGTGGTAGGGTGACACGTAGCGTTCCGCGGCCATCGCCTCCAACTCGCGCAGAATGTCGCGCGCCGCTTCGACGTTGCCGGCGAGGGCCTGGGCCTCTCCGAGCTGCGCCCGCCACGCGGTGCTGTCGGGGGCGACCGCGACGGCGCGCTCCAATGCGGCCAGCCCTTCGGCCGATCGTCCGTTCTTGACGTAGGCCCACCCCAGCGTTGCATGGGCGCGGGCGTAGCGGGGGCCGAATTCCGCCGCGCTCTCCGCGGCTCGCAAGGCCTCCTCGTAACGCCCGGCGCGGAGGAGGGCCGTCGCGAAGTCGCATCGATGCGCCAGCGGATCGAGTTCCTGCGCGCGGCGCTCCATGGCGATGGCCTCGTCGTACCGGCCGAGGGACGAACACATGCGCCCGTACAGGTCGTAGGTGTCGGCGCCATTGGGACGCAGCTCGAGCGCGCGCTTGAACTCCCGCTCGGCGGTCGCCCAGTCGAAGTCGCACACCGCCGCGAGTTGGCCCAGGATGCAGTGGGCGTCGGCCAGCCGGTCGTCGAGGGCGAGGGCCTTGGCGGCTGCCGTCCGGGCGCGCGCGTACGCGACGTCCGGGTCCATGTTGCCGGTCTCGCCGAGTTCCTCGTACGCCATCGCCACGCCGACGTACGCCAGCGCGTAGCCGGGGTCCAGTTCGATGGCGCGCTCGAAGTAGCGCACGCCCTGGCGCATGCTCTCATTGGTGAACTCGACGAAACAATGCCTGCCCTGCAGGTACAGTTGGTACGCCTGCAGGTTCTGCGTGGGCTCCCGGCGGATTTCGGTCCGCTCCTCGGGCGAGAGCTGCGCGTGGAGCGCGGCCCCGATCTGCAGTGCCACGTCGGTCTGGATGACGAACACGTCCGTCAGCCGCCGGTCGTACGTTTCCGCCCAGAGACACCGTCCCGTGCCGGCGTCCACCAGCTGGGCCACGATCCGCACGCGATCGTCCACGCGCCGCACGCTGCCGCCGAGCAGTGTCTCGGCGCCGAGCGCCGCGCCGAGCTCCCGGAGATTCGATTCGTGGCTCCTGAGGCGCATCATGGATGCGCGCGAGATCACGTTGAGGGCGCCGATTCGCGAGAGGTGGGCGATGATGTCCTCGGTGATGCCGTCCGCGAAGTATTCGTTCTCGGGATCGGTGCTCAGATTCACGAACGGCAGCACGGCCACGGACCGCGGTGTCCCGCGGGCGTGGGGCGGCGCCACGTCGCGCGGGTGCGATGTCGCGGCTGGTTCGGCGGGCGGCGCGGCCGTACGCGCGGGCGCGTCCGTGGGAGCGCCGCGTTCGCGCGGGGGCGTCTGCAGCTGTTGGACGAAGGCGAGCAGTTCGGCGTCGGGCTCGAGGCCCAACTCGTCTTTGAGCAGCAGCGTGTGGACGCGGGCGTGGCGCAGCGCGCCCGCGGCGTCGCCCGTTCGGTCGAGCGCCCGCATGAGCCGCTGCGCGATGCGCGAGCTGTAGGGGTCCTGGGCGGCGAGGAGACGCCACCACCGGACGGCCGCCTCCGGGGCCGCGCGCTCCTCCGCCGCCTGCGCCAGCTCCTCGAGTGCCCGCGCCCGCTGGCGCGCGAACTGCTCACGCTGGGCGTCCACCCACCGTTCCAACTCGTCGGCACCCGGCAGGTAGAAGCCGTCGAGGAAGGGGGCAACGTGCAGTTCGACGGCGCGCTGCCACTCCCGGCGTTCGACCGCGTCGGCGAACTCCCAGGCGTCGCTGGAGAGCCGCGCCGGATCGAGCCGCAGCCCGTCGCCGATGGCGACCAGGGCCTCGCCTCCCACGGCCTGGTTCACCCGGTACACGGAATCGGAGAGCAGGTGGCGGCCGTGTTCGGGCTCCGCGTCTGGCCAGAGCGCGCCGACCAGCTTGTCGCGCGTGAGGCCGCGCTCGCGGGCCAGGGAGAGGAGCGCGAGCAGGCCGATGCGCCGCCGCTGCACCGCGCGGCCGGTGAGCGGACCGTCGGGACCTTCGATGGAAGCGCTGCCGAACAGCTTGAGCCGGAACACGTTACGGCGAGGCGAGAGAAGGGCGATACGGGGGCGAGGGGTGGACGATGCTGGTTTCGCAATGTGCAGCGTCCCGAAGTCCGGCGGCAAGGTTGCCGCAACTACCCCGACGCAGAGGAATCCCATGACACATCGAAGCGTGCCTTTCGATCGTCCCGCCCCCCCGACGCGAACCACCGTCTCCCGCTTCATTCGAACTGGAGCACTCAGCCTCGCGGCTCTCTCGATGCTCGCCGCCTGCGATCAACCGATCGCCGCTCCCGCGGCGAGCCAGCAGGCACCGGCGGCCTCCGCGTCGTTCGATCGCGATCACGGTGGGAACTCCATGGACGCCGATCACGGGCGGGATGGCCGCTCGGCAGAGGTCAATCGGGAACTCGCGGCCCTCCGCCGGCTCACGGCGCCCTTCCACAACATCAAGAACGCCATAGCGGCGGACTGGAACGTGCAGCTCACCGGGTGCATGGAGAATCCGCCGGCCGGCGGGATGGGCTACCACTACGCCAACATGGGGTTCATTGACGGAACGGCCGAGGTGAACCGGCCGCAACTCCTGCTCTACGAGCCCGAGAAGAACGGACGGATGCGGTTGGTGGCCGTGGAATACATCATCCCGTATTCGTTCATCCCGGCCGACGCGCCGGCGCCGATGCTGTTCGGGCAGAAGTTCCACCAGAACGCGGCCTTCCAGCTCTGGGGACTGCATGCCTGGGTGTGGGAGCACAACCCGAGCGGGATGTTCGCGGACTGGAACCCCCGCGTGTCCTGCAAGTACGCGAAGTGACGTTGGGGCGGCGCCCGGCCGCCGCGGGCGCGGGCGCCGCTCTCCCACTCCCACTCCCACCAGGAACCGATCCATGCCCAAGTACATCATCGAACGAGACCTCGCCGGCGCTGGCAAGCTCACGCCGGAGGAATTGACGGCCATCTCGCAGAAGTCGTGCGCGGTGTTGAACGAACTCGGTCCCAGCATTCAGTGGATTCACAGTTACGTGACCGACGACCGCATCTACTGCGTGTACGTGGCGCCCGACGAGCAGATGCTGCTGAAGCACGCGCGGCAGGGCGGGTTTCCCGCCGATGTGATCGCGCGGGTGCATCGGATGATCGAGCCCGTGACGGCTGAGGAGGCGGTTGCGGCCGGCTGAGGAGCGACGGGCCCCGGAAGTCGTCCGGGGCCCGTCGCGGTGTTGCCTGGTTCGACGTGCACTACTTCACGTAGAACCAGCCCGTGGTGGTGGAGCCGTCGTTCCAGTTTGCGGTCACGATGTAGAAGTGGCCGGACGCCAGGATCGACGTGTCGAATCCGTAGCTGTAGTTCTTGTTCGCTTGCGGCGAGAAGGCGTTGTCGAGATGGAATACGGTCACGCCCGGTCCCGACCCGTTCAGGCCCATGTCCAGAACCGTGAGATTGCCGCTGGCGCCGGTGACGGCGTTGCCGTTCGCGTCGAGCAGCGTGCACTTGATGGGCAGATTCGAGCCCAGCTTCTGCGAGGACTTGGTGGGCGGCTGCGAACTGTAGATCGGTGACGAGAAGCAATTGTTCTGGACGTAGTGCACGGCCAGCGTTCCCGGCACCGGGGTCACGGCGTAGTTGGTCGGCGCGCTCGGCGTGATGACCGGGGTCGTGGCGTTGAGGCCCGGCAGCAGCGTGGCCGGCGCCGACGTGGTGCAGGTCACGGCGCCGGCGTCCACCGGCAGCAGGCCACCGATGGTGCACGGCAGCGACGGCACCGTCCCACCGTACAGCATCGTGCCGCTGCCCGCCGTAGCGGTCGCCGGCAGCTTCGCGATGGTGAACGTGGCGCTGCCGGTGCTGCCGAGGTGGTTGGTGTCACCGGCGAACGTTGCGCTCGCCGTGTACCCCCCGGCGTCGTGCAGTGTGGTGGGGGTGTACGTGACGGGTAGCGTGGCGCTCAATCCGCCGGCGCCGGTTGCCGATGCGGTGCAGGGATTCTGCGTCGCGCCGGCGGAGTAGGGTAGCGAAGCCGGGCACGAGACGGCCGTGGCCGAGGTCGCCTTCGTGATGCGGAAGGTGCTGGATCCCGTGGCCGGCGTGTAGTTGCGCATTGCGGCCAAGGTCACCGTCGCCGTCGCCGTGCCGACATTGGTATTGTCGGAGTACGAGGGCGTCGGCGTGAGATCGAGGTTCGGCGCCTTCACCGTGGCGCTGCACGGCGTGAGAGCCGCGCCCGTATAGACAAGGGAATCCGGGCACGACACGGCGACCACCGGCTTGGCTGGTGTGATGACGATCGTCGCCGTGTCCGTGGACACCTGGTACACGGTGCTGCCGCTGCCGCAGGTCACGGTGAGCGCGTACGATCCGGCATCGACCGGCGCCGATCCGCCCGCGGTGCTATACGACAGCGCCGGTGTGAGACCGTTGGAGCAGCTGCCCGTTCCGGGGTGGGCGAGCCCGTCGTAGACCGCGGTGTCGCCGGTGGCGGTCGCGGTGGTGGGGATGAGGTCGGCCGTGGCGTTGAATTGGATGCCCGATTCCACCGTGCCCGCGGCGTCGACGAAGACGACGCCGGCCGGCGCGTCCCCGCCGAAGGTCGGCGTTGCCGTCACCGTGTTCGTGCCGGCGTTGGGGCCGAGCGTCCAGCACACCGCCGCCTGTCCATTCGTGTCGGTCGCGTTCGCGACGTTCGTCGCAAACGGCCCGCACGCATCGTCGGTGAGCGTATCCGGGGCGATGGTGCCGCCGCCGGCGGTCACGGCCCACGCAATCGGCACGCCGGTCATGATCGTGCCCTTGGCCGTCTTGATCGTGACGAGCGGCCGGCAGAGCGGACTGAGTTCCTGGCCGACGGTCGTATCGGCCGAGATGCAGTTGCCGTTGGCGTCGTAGACCGAATAGGCCGGCGCCGTGGCTGCGGCCTTGGTGGTGCCGGACGCGGCGGACGACTTGCCGGGTGTCACCGTGCTGCGATTGAACGACGGCATCCGCTGGAAGTTGATCGCCGCGCCGCCAACCCCGCCGGTGGCGAACAACGCGTTGTCCACGGCTCCGAAGGGGCTGAAGTTGATGGCTGCACCGCCCACTCCACCGGACGCGAAGAAGGCCGTCCCGGCATAGAGCGGTTTCGGGAGCACCAGGCTCGCCAACTGCTGCAGCCAGTGCGGGAGCTTGCTGTTGGACGCCGTGGCGGTCGGGCACCCGAGGAAGCTCGGGTCGGCGGGAGGCGTGATCTCGAAGCCGGTGCTTGCCTGATGGCCCAGCCGGAGCCGGCTGAAGACATCGGCGGAGATTCCCAGCGAGCTGGGAATGCAGACCGCGACCACTGCCGAGTCGATGAGCTGCGACGACGTGGTGATCGAGATGTAGGTGGGATACTGGTCGAGTTTGGTATCCAGTCCGGACGGTCCGTTGGGATCGAGTTCGTCGATCGTGAGCAGCGTGGGCACGGTGACCGTGTGCGCCTGCAGCGAAACGCCGGACTTCCCGGTGTTCGTGGTCAGCACCTGGGCCTGATCGGTGGGCTGGATGAGGAACGTGTTCGGCGAGAGGCCGGCGTAGCAGAGTACGCCGCCGATGAAGGCGTCGATCTGCGCCGGCGTTCCGGGGAGCGTGCCCTGCGATGCCTTCAACTGCACGAAGCTCACGATGTTCTGGGCTTGCGCGTGGGCGCTGGCGGTGTCCCCCGCCTGCACGGACTTGTCGAGGTTGTCGAGCTTCCCGATCACCGATTGCACGTTGGGCGACCCGGCGCCGAAGGCCTGCTTGGCGAGGCCGACGAGCCCCGAAAACGTGGAGCACGTTCCCATCGTCGCCACGTCGGCGTGTGCCGACGGATGGCGCGGGCCAGTGACACGCCCGCTGTCGGAGGTGGTGCCGGTACAACCGGCGACGACGATTGACGCAATGAGGGCTGCGGCGCCCGTGAGCTTGCGCATGGGTAACGGTCTCCGAGTCGAAACGAGGGTCGATCGAATTTTGTGGCAGCCACGCCGGTCGCGTGGGGGGCGCCTGACACGAACCTACGCGCGTCGCTCAGCTACCGTCACCCCCCTGGCAACCAAACTCACGCAGACAATTTGTATGACCGATATTCACCGGCGGATGCGGACTGTACGGCTGAAAGTGCCGCGCCCCCGCAACGCATGCGGATGGCTGATGCCGCGTCGACGCAACTACCCCGGGCGCCGCCGCTACTGGCTGGCGCCGACCAATCGCTTGAATGCGGGATCGTTCTGCAGCGCCTTGAACTGCCAGCCGGGATCCTGGCGGTAGGCGGCCGCGCGCTGCGGATTGACGGCAAAATTGAGCTTGAGCATCCGCACGGCGTCGGAATCGTCTCCGAGCCTGGCGTAGGCCATCGCGCCATAGAGCGCGAGATCGCGGGTCGGATCCACGCTCGCGTCGCCCAACGACCGCTGGATCACGTGCCGGGCGCTATCGGCGAGTGCGGGATTCGACTTGCTGGCGCGTGCGAGCACGGTGGCCACGAGCATGTCCGAGTACAGATGCCAGAGCTGGCGCTGCGGTTCCGGGGCAAGTGTGGTCACGGAGTCGGCCAGGTGCCACGCGCGGGTCACGTCGGGCGCAATCGTCGGGTCGTCGGATGTCATGACGAGCAGCTCGCAGTGCACGGCGCGGTAGTCCTTCGGGAATCGGCGGTGGAAGGTCTGACACCACTGCGAGGCCTTGTCGAAGTTGCCGAGGTCGTACGACGCGAACACCAGCCGGCTCAGGATCAGGTCGATGCCCGTCTGGAACTCGTCCGACTCGTACGCACGCTGGGCGGCGAGGAGGACGTCGGTGTTGGTGGTACTCGGATAGTTGTAGTAGAGGTGCGAGAGCACGGCCCAGGCACCCGCCTGGAAGCGGTTGATCGTGGTGGACTCTTCGAGGTCGTTCTTGGCGGCCGTGATCAGGGCGGCCTTCTTCTGGGGATCGGTTTGGAGATTGGCGAGCCAGCTGAAGTACTCGAGCGTCCCGCGCAGTTCGAGCGCATCTGCATTGGTGGAATCGATGGCCAGCGCCTTGTCGGCATGGGTGAGCCCCACGGCAACCCACTTCCGGATGGATCCCGGATTGCCGGCGAGCCGGGATCGACGGTAGGCAATCCGGCCGCGGGCGGTTTCGGGGTCGGGCCACTTGGGGTCGAGCGCGGCTGCCGCGGCGTACAGCGAATCCGCTCGGCGATACGCGCTGTCGGTTCCGGCCGAGTCGCCGGCCGCGGCGGCCGCTTCCATGGCCCGGCGCGCTTCCTGGCCGCGTTGCAGCAGCAACCAGGCGTCGGAGTTCGACGCCTCGGCGCGCTGCTGTTGCAGCTGGAACTGCTCCCCGAGTTGCTGCCTGATGAATTGCGCGACGATCGTCGACAGAGTGTCCTTGATGCCGAGCAGGTTGGTGGACGGGTACGTGAAACTGGACTTCTGCAGGTCCACGCCGCTCGCGTCGTCGAGGCGCACGGCCACTCTGATCTTGTTGCCGTCGCGTTCGATGGCCCCACGCACGAGGTAGCCGGCGCTGAGGGCGCGCGCGATGCTGTCGAGGCCGACCGGCGAGTTGCGATAGCGCCCGACACCGGCGCTGGAGATGACCGTGAAGCTCGGTGCGCCTTCGAGCGCTTGGATCAGCCCTTCGGTCAAGCCGTCGGCGAGTGGCTGGAGGGAGTGGTCCTTGGTCTGGTCCTCGAAATACAGCACCGCGATGCGGCGGGCGTCGGGGCTCGCGTTGATGAGGCGCGCCGCCGCCGCGGCGCCGGCGGCGGCGCGCCAGCGCCAGATGCCCCCGGCGGCGGCGACGATCACCAGCGCCGCGATGGCCAGCACGACCGGTCTCCGCCAGATCGGGACCACGCCCGGGGCGGCACGCCACGATTGCGCCCCCGACGTCATCCGGCGGTTGGCCGCCGGCGTCATTCGCATGGCGCGCATGGTCGCCGTGGTCCCCACCGGCATGCCCATCAGATCGGCGAACTGGGCGGCGGTTTGGGGACGGTCGGCGGGCACCTTGCCGAGCGCGGCGAAGATCGCCTCCTCGACCTCTTCGGGCACGGCATTGCGCACGATCCGGATGCTCGGCACCTGCTCCATGGCGTGGCGCGCCATGATCTGCATCGAGTTCTTGCCGGTGAACGGCGGTTCGCCGGCAAGCATCTCGTAGAGCATGCACCCGAGGCTGTAGATGTCGGCGGCCGGGCCCACGGTCTCGCCGCTCGCCTGCTCGGGAGCCATATAGTAGGGGGTGCCCATCGACATCCCCGTTTGCGTCAGCTTCCGGTCGCCGCCTTCGGACACCGCGCGTGCGATCCCGAAGTCGGCGACGAGCGCGTGGCCACCGCTGAGCAGGATGTTCTCGGGCTTGATGTCGCGGTGCACGACGCCCTGCTCGTGCGCGTAGCCGAGCGCCTCGCCCACCTGCAGCGCGATGGCGATGGCGTCGTCCACGGGGAGCATGTGCTCGCGGTCCAGGCGATCGCGGAGCGACTCGCCCTTCACGAACGGCATCACATAGTAGAGCAGCCCGTCGGCCGATCCGGAGTCGTACAGGCCGAGGATGTTGGGATGCTGCAGCTTGGCGGCCAGGCGGATCTCGCGCTCGAAGCGCTCGGCGCCGACCGACGCCGAGAGATCGGGGTGCAGGACCTTGATGGCGACTTCACGCTCGTGCTTCAGGTCCTTGGCGAGAAACACCGTCGCCATGCCGCCCCGGCCGAGTTCCCGTTCGATGGCGTACCGGTTACCCAGCGAGGCGCGGAGCCGCGTCAGCGTGTCATGGTCCGGAGCATCCGCACGGTCCGCGGCGTCCGCCGTGCCGGCCGACGTCTGCCGTGCCGTCATCTCGACGGTGAAGTTCCGCCCGCAGCGATGGCAGAAGATCGCGTCGGCGGCGAGCGGCGTGCCGCAGTTCGGACAGACGTCGGGCATCGCGTGAGCCCTCGAAGGAGTACGGCAGACGGGAAGCGCAATATGTGGGAGAGTGACACCCGTCGCCAAGGGCGTAACGCGCACCCGGGTGCCCGGCCGACCTCCGTAGGCGCCGTATTCCGCTGCCGTTCGGGCTCAGACCATCTCGAATTCCG
>CAWGJO010000045.1:0-13385 GCA_963822945.1 uncultured Gemmatimonadaceae bacterium
CGCTTGGGACGCAGCTGCTCGGCCACGTGCCACGCAATGGCCTCTCCCTCTCGGTCGGGGTCGGTGGCGATCAGGATCTCGCGCGACGTCTTGGCCGCGCTCTTCAGCTCGGCGATCGTCTTTTCCTTGCCGGGAATCGGCACCAGGTCGGGCTCGAACCCCTTCTCGATGTCGATGCCGAGCTTCTTGGCCGGCAGGTCCATGATGTGGCCCACCGTCGCCCGCACCCGGTAACCGCGGCCGAGGTACTTGCCGATGGTCTTCGCCTTGGCCGGCGACTCGACGATCACCAACGACGTGGAGCCCGCCGGTCCTGCGGGCGCCTCGTCCTCGACCACGGCCGCCGCCGACCGGCCGCGCCGCTTGGTGGCCGCGCTGCCCTTCGCCTTGCGAGCCTTGGTGGCGCGCTTCTTGGTGGTGGTGCGTGTCTTCTTGACTGCCATGTTCAGTGTACCGTCTGATTGTCGTCCCGTGAACGCCCGTCGTCGAACCCGATGCCTTCGAGAAGCGTGCGAAGATCGTCGCCCGTGATGCGCCCGTCGATCTGCGACAGCGCCCGTTCGATGATCATCTCCAACTCCGCGGGGCTCACGGCTCCGGAGTTTCCGAGCGCCAGGAGATATCCCCAGGCCTCCGGCGCGAACCGTCCGCGCTCATGCGGCCCCAAAATCCGTATCGTCATCTGCCTGCGGCTCCCGGCCGCGGTCCGGCACCACACACGTTGGGTGATCTCGCAGTATCCATGGCATTGATCCTGTTCGGGTCGTACCCGGTTACTGCACGCCGGACGGCCACCAACGGCTAACGTAATTCGTTCGCCAGCGCAACTACCTGCTCCGTAACCTCTTGCAATGACAAACGTTCCGACTCGATGACCAGATCGGCCACTTCATATAATACGCGGCGTGCGGCGTGCAGCAGTTGAAGCTCCTCGAGCGGGTTGCCGCGCATGAGGAGCGGACGGAGTTCCTGCCGCTTGCCCATCCGCTTGAGTGCCGTTTCCGGCTTGACCCGAAGGTACACCATCCGTCCAGGGGGGCGAAGCATGGCGACCACTTCCGGGTCGGTGATCCAGCCGCCGCCGGGCGCCAGAATCATACCGCCCGCTTCCCGCAGTTCGAGGGTGAGGTCGCGTTCCTTCTGCCGAAAGTAGTGCTCGCCGTGCTCGGCGAAGATCTGCGACACCGCCCTCCCTTCGCGGCGCTCGATCTCGGCGTCGAAGTCGAGAAAACGGCGCCCACACATCTCGGCCGCCCGCATGCCGACGACGGACTTGCCGCATCCTGGCAATCCGACCAGGATCAGGTGCGGGCCCGCGGGATCACCCGCCGACGCGCCGTGCGATGTCCGAAAGGTATCCGTCATGGTTCCGCCGCATTTCCGCCAGGGAGTCGCCGCCGAACTTTTCGGCGAACGCATTCGCGAGCACGATGGCCAGCATTCCTTCGGCAATCACCCCCATGGCGGGCACGGCCGTGACGTCGCTCCGCTCCGCCACCGCCTCCGCCGGCTCGCCCGTGGTCACGTCCACGGTAGCGAGGGGGCGCATCAACGTGCTGATGGGTTTCATCGCCACTTTCACCACCAGCGGCTCGCCGGTGGTCATGCCGCCTTCGAGCCCGCCGGCGCGGTTCGTGCGCCGGCGCACGTTGCCGGTCGACGAGCGCCCGGGCGCGGGCTCGATCTCGTCGTGCGCCTCGGCGCCGGTCACGCACGCCGACTGGAAGCCCATGCCGATCTCTACCCCCTTCACCGCCGGAATGCTCATCATCGCCGCGCCGATGCGCCCGTCGAGCTTCCAGTCCCAGGTCACGTGCGATCCGAGGCCGGCCGGCAACCCGTCGGCGACGACCTCACAGACGCCGCCAAGCGTGTTGCCGGCGCGCTTGATCTCGTCGATGCGCGCGATCATGGCCGCGTCGGCATCGGGATCGAGCGTCCGGAGCGGCGACGCGTCCGCCACGGCATTGATGTCGGCGGGCATGGGCTCCGGGCGCCGGGCATCGATGCCCCCGAGGTGGATGACGTGGCTGTCGATGCGGACACCGAACTCGGCGAGCAGGCGGCGGCAGACGGCGGCGGCGGCAACACGGGCCGCCGTCTCGCGCGCCGACGCGCGCTCGAGGATGTCGCGGGCGTCGCCGCGGCCGTACTTGAGCATGCCCGAGAGATCGGCGTGGCCGGGACGCGGCCGCGTGACGGCCCGTTTGCGGGGCGCGGACGCGTCCTCGCCTTCGAGCGGCGCCGGCGCCATGATCGCTTCCCAGTTCTTCCAGTCGCGGTTCCGAATCAGCATCGCAATCGGCGACCCGAGGGACTCGCCGCGCCGCACGCCCGACAGGAACTCGATGGCGTCCTGCTCGATCTGCATGCGGCGCCCACGGCCGTAGCCCTGCTGGCGGCGCGCCAACTGGGCGTTGACGTCGGCGGCGAGCAGGGGCAGGCCGGCGGGAATGCCCTCGAGAATCGTGACGAGCGCCGGCCCGTGCGACTCGCCGGCGGTAGTGAATCTGATCATGGGCCCTCAAACGCGGTGAGCCCGACGCGGGGGCCGGGCTCACGAACAGTAGTGCGGGAATCAGCGAACGGCCAACGGCTGACCGTCATGCCGTCAACGGTCAGCCGTCAGCTGTCGTCCTGACGCGGCGCAGGCCACCGCCGCGTTCACCGCCGTCGACCCGACGGGGCGCGGCGGTTAGTTGTTGTTGCCCCCACCGTCACCCCCGATCTGCTGCCCATCGTCCACGATGTGCGGCGTGATGAGGATGAGGAGGTCGCGCTTCACTTCCTGGCGCTGCGTGAATCCGAACAGCTTGCCGATGATCGGCAGATCCACGAGCACCGGGATTCCGGACTTGGACACGGTCACGCTGGTCTGCGTGAGTCCGCCCATGATCGCGGTCTGTCCGTCGGCCACGAGCATGGTGTTGTCGATGAACTGGCGCGGGAAGACGGCGCCCACGTCATTGGAGAACTGCTGCACGTCGGAGTTCTCGGCGTGCACCAGCATCTGCACCTGGTGATTGGCGGTGATCTGCGGCGTGACCGTGAGGATGATACCGGTCTGCTGGAAGCTCACCGTCGCCTTGGGCGCGGTCTGCGCGCCGCCCTGCGACGAGGCGTCGATCACCCGCACGGGCACCTGCGTGCCGGCGGTGAGGTTGGCGATGTGGTTGTTGAGCGTGGTC
Organism: uncultured Gemmatimonadaceae bacterium; assembly: GCA_963822945.1. GTDB lineage: Bacteria > Gemmatimonadota > Gemmatimonadetes > Gemmatimonadales > Gemmatimonadaceae > JAGWRI01. Next base: position 3,189 of record CAWGJO010000045.1, read on the forward strand.
ACGCTGGGCTCGGCCTGCACGTCGAGCAGCGACACCGTGGTCAGCGCCTGGATGAAGCTGGTGAAGCTGAACCCACCCATGGCCGCGGAGTAGACCGCCTTGAGCGCGGCGCCCGGCACGTCCTGCGAGGCGTTCGCGATGGCCGCGATCGTATTACCGCCCAGGAAGATCCGCTCGGCGATGTTCCGCTCGGGCGTACCCGTCGAGTCGGTGCGCGTGACGAGCTGATTGAAGTACTGATTGGCGGAGCCGATGTCGTACTGCAGGCCCAGGGCCTCGAGCGACGTGCGGTCGACGAGGATGATCTTGGCCTTGATGTTGACCTGCGGCTGCCGGATATCGAGCTGCTTGGCGTACTTGACCAACGGGCCGATGTTGGCCGAGATGTCGGTGATGCTCAGCGTGTTGGTCGTGGTATCGACCGTGACGGCGCCGCGCACCGGACAACTGAGGTTGGTGACCACCGGGGCCTGCTGCTGGCCCTCGGCGCCCGTGGCACCGGCGGCCGCCTGCTGCGCCGCCTGCTGCTGGAGGTTGGCCCCCTGCTGCTGCGAACAGTCGCGCGTCAGGCGGGCTTCGATCTCCGGCTTCAGGTTGATGGCCTTCACGTAATTCAGACGCAGACTCTTCGTGACCAGCGGCTCGGCCGCCCGCTGGGACAGGATGTGCGCCTGGGTATCGACGATGAGGATGCCGCTCGGATCTTCCACGGCATCGAGTCCATTGGCGTTGAGCACCACGCGCAGCGCCACGTCCCACGGCTGATCGGTGATCGTGGCCGTGACCTTGGTGTTCTCGACGCCCTTGGCGAGGATGATGGTGCGGCCCGAGTACGCCGAGAACGCGGCGATCACGTCGCGGATGTCGGCGTTCTCCCAGGTGACGGTGATGCGGGGCTGCTGTTGCTGGTACGCGTACGAGGCCGCCCGCGGGGAAGCGGACGCCCGCTCGGGGCGCACCCTGACCGGTACCGGCGCGAGGGCCGCCTGAGACACGAGCGGAGCGGGCGCGGGAGGCGCGACGGAGTCGTCGGAGGGCGCCGGCGCGGCGTCAACGGCCGCCGGCGTGTCCGCCGGCGAGTCGCCGACGTGCCAGGCCGAGAAGTCAGCCGAGGTGCCGTCGACGGTGACGCGGATACGGCCGTCTTCGCGGGCCACCGCGTAATGGTGCGGGGCGTCGAGGGAGACGACCACGCGCACCACACCGCGGCTGAACTGCGAATAGCGAATCCCGAGCACGCCGCCGCGATCGACCTGATCGTAGCCGCCCGTGGGTACGCGCAGCGAGGCGCCGGAGATGTCGATCACGACGCGATCCGGATTGCTGAGCGTGAAGTCCTGCACCGAGACGGTGCCACCGATACCGATGAGCACTTCGGCGCGACCGCTCGTCGGCACGACGCTCAACGAGGTCACGGCTCCCCGTTCCGGCGCCGGCCCGGACGCCGTGCGCCAGGCGCCGGCGACGAGCGCGACGGCCAGCGCCGCGACTACCGTCAATACGCGTTTCATGGAGTCCTCACTTTCGTGGTATCCGCAAGCACCAGCGAATCCTGGCGGTTGAATCCGAACTCTTGGATCGTGAAAATCACGGCGCGCGGCTTGATCCGCGCCACGCGCATCCGGCCCAGCGTCTGTCCGACGGTGGCCCGGTAGAGCTTATCGGTCTGATCCCGCATGATGGCCACCGACCGATGCCCGGTGACGTCGTACAGAATCCCGACCAGGTGCAGGTCACTGAGCACCGGACGCAGCTCGCTGGTGGCGAGCAACGACACGAACGGATCGCGGGTGCCCGAACGATCGTAGTTGAACACCTCGCGCATGACGAACGACGGAACGGTATCGGGCTTGGCGGCCGCCACGCGGCCATTGGGCCCGACCTTGCCACCCGTCCCCGTGCCCTGCGCGGTGCCCGCCGTGGTCGTCTTCTGCGGCGCCGCCGCCTTGGCCTTCGCCTTGGTCTGCGGCGCGACGTTCTGCTCCTTGGCCACGTGCGCGCTGGCGGCATCCGCCGCCCGCTGCGCCTTGCCGATGGCCTTGGTCATCTGGGCGTTGGCTGCACTCGCGGCGGCGATCAGGAACGCCAGCACCATGGATGCGCGTTTCACTGGCTCCCCCCGGCCGGCGTGGCCCCCGGTGCGGTGTGCGCGACGTACGTCTGGATGTCGAAGTCCGCGATGAGCATGCGCACCGACGGATCGTCATTCCGCGTCTGCGCCGGCGCAAACCCGAGCTGCAGGTTGATCGGTGCCACGATCCGGCGCAGTTCCCCGACGTTGGTCAGGAACTCCCCGATCTTATGGTACGGCCCGATGACGCTGAGCTTGAACTTGTAGGTGTCGAACTGGTCGCCCTGGATCACGCCATCCGGCGAGAAGCTGGCGACGTCGAGCCCGACGCGCCGCGCCGCCGTGGATACGGACGCCAGCAGCGCCGGCACTTCGTTGCCCGTCGGCACGAGCTGCCGCATGATGTCCACTTCCTGCCCATACTCCTTGGCCTGGGCGCGCAGCTTGTCCAGACTGCCGTGCGCGACGTCCAGCTTGGCCCGCTGGTTCATCGCGTCCAGGCTGTCCACATGCGCCTGGAGCGTGGTCAGCGTCACCGCGTTCGGCGTCCAGACGAAATTGTAGTACAGCGCCGCGGCGGCCACACAGACGATGACCACGAGCAGCTTGTACTGATCCTTCTGGGAAGTCGGGATGAGCGGCATGGCTATTTCACCGAGACCTTGAGGGGCGCGCGGCGGATCACGCTGGAATCCGGACGCGTGTAGCGCATGGTCAACTGGAAATTGGTGACCTGGACGCCATTGTCCGTTGCCACTTCAGACTTGTCGATCGTGACGTCGCTGAAGAACGGCGACGCTTCGAGATCACTCATGAATCGGGTCAACGCCTGAATGTCCACCGTGCGTCCCTGGATGCGGACGTGCACGGTATCCAGCGGGACCGCCGTCTGCAGCGGCGGCGCCTTCTTCCCCTTGGGGGCGGGCGCGCCCGGCGGACGAGCCGCCACCAGATTCTGGCCCTGCGGCGTACCGGTGAGGCCGAGTCCGATCAGCCACGTATACGCGGGCAGCGCCGTGCTCACCTCTTCGAGCACGTGCGGCCAGACGAACCGGTCGCCGTCGATGGCCCGGATGATGTTCAATTGCCGGAGGAGCGTGTCGCGCTTGGCTTCCAGGTGGGCCTGATCCTTGAGCACCGACGCATATCGCGTCGAATCGGCCAGCCCCTGCTGCTCCTGGGCCGTCAGGGTCCTGGTCCGGTGCGACTGGAGCGCGAACATCACGCCGATCGCGCCGATGCACACGACGAACGCCACGACTGCGGCGGCCAGCCATCGGTCCTTGACCCGCTCCGATGCGCCGGACATCAGCGACGAGAAGTCGAAGCGCGCTGTGCCGCCTCGCTTCGCCTTCTTGGTGGCGCCTGGAAGGAGATTGATATGAATCATGAGGGCTACCGCTTGGTCTAGGCGACCTGACGCAGCGCCAACCCGATGGGAAGCATCAGGAGTGGCGCAACTTCATCAGTGACGAGCGACGCGAGAGCCCCGTCACGCACCTTCAGCGATGCCAACGGGTTCGCCTGCTCCACCGTGAGCTTGAGGCGGTCGGCCAGCATCGCCGTGAGACCCGGGATGCGCGACCCACCACCACACGTGTACACGGCCCGAACGGCGCTGGCCGTCCGGGAATTCGAGGCCAGAAACGCCACCGCCCGCTCGACTCCGAGCGCGATCTCCTCGCCACGACTCTCCAGAATCGCGTCGAGATGCGGCGACCGATCGTACCCCTGCAACAACTCCTGCGCCTCGTCCGACGAGAGGCCGCGCTCGCGCTGCAGATCCTCGCGAAACCGCCGCGTTCCCACGGCCAGGTCTCGCGTCAGAATCGGCACCCCTTCCTCGAGCACGTTGATGTTCGTCACCTCGTGCCCCACGTTCACCAGGGCCACGACGCCCGTCATGGCGTCGGGATGATTGAGTTCGAATGCATTGTGCAGCGCGAACGCGTCCACGTCCACCACCCCGGCCTGAAGCCCCGCGTCCTGCAGCACCCGCAGCTTGGACTCCACCAGCTCCCGCTTGGCCGCTACCAGCAACACGCTCATCTCCAGCCCGTCGGCATCGGGATCGAGGATCTGGAAGTCCAGCTCCACCGACTCCATGTCGAACGGCACGTGCTGCTCGGCCTCCCAACGCATCAACTCGCGCGCCTGCTGCTCCTTCACGCGCTCGATCTGAATCTTCTTGATGATCACGTCGCGGCCGCCCACGGCCGTGACGACCTGCTTCACCTTGACGCCGGCCGCCGTCATCGCCGACTGGATGGCCTCGGCCACGATGCCGGGATCCATCACCTCGCCTTCGACGATCGCATCCGCGCTCAGCGGCGCAATCGCGATCTTGACCAGCTCCGGTTCCGACTTGGAGTGGTCAACCACCGCGACCTTGATCAGGCCCGACCCGATGTCCAGGCCGACTGTCGTCTTGCCCCGCCCGAAGAGTGCCATGAGGAGGTCTGGGTGATGCCGATCCTACCGCGTGGGGCCCTCGCCCCGAGCTCGCGGAGCCCGGCGACTACCGAACAGTTGGGACCGCTCGCGCGACCCAACACGATCAACTTCGCATCAATAGAGTAGCCTGATACGGATTCCGGGACCCGGCGGACCCACTCGCGGGAGTAGAATGTCCCCGCTTCCCGGTACCCACCGCAACCGTGTGTAGGACGACCGGTTGCGCCTCCCGGTACACGACCTACGGGCCATGAGGTAACAACGCGACATGGGTTTCCGGGACCCGTGGCAACCGCTCGATCGGCCCTTTCAGGGCCCCGTCGTCGCCGGCCCGAATTCCGCGAATTTCACGCGCCCGGCGTGCCATTCGACGTCACGAATGACACACGGATCGTCGCGTAAGCTCATGCCGGCAGGGGTGTTAACCTGCACGGCCGGCTGGACCGTGCCCACGCGAAGCATGCCGGAGACCGAGAAGATCCCGCCGGTGACCGTGAGTCCGCCGGCCACCACGATCACACCGCGGAAGGTGACGCTCCCGGAGACGCGCAACGCCCCGTCCACCAGAAGCAGTCCGGACCCGGTGCCGCCGGACAACTCGAGATCGCCCGTTGCGTGGATCACACTCCCCACCGGCGCCGAAACGACGCTCCCCCCGGGAAGAACGACGCCGGCTCGCGCCGCCAACTCCCGGCTCGTCACCCCGCCGAACACGGTGTAGGTGGAGTCGTCCCCCGCGCCCGAATCGGCCGTGGCCCCCGGCGGCGCAGCCGCTCCGGGGGCGACGACGATCGTGCCGCGCCAACCGTCCGGCGCCTCGCACGCCACGGCGGTCGCCGAGTCCGCCGGCTCCACGACGAGGGAACCGTCCGCGCGAACGTCCCCGCGGGCGACGAGCGCCCCAGGCGAGGCAAAGCGCGGCGCGTCCACGATCAGCACGTGCGCGCGCCATGCGAAGAGCGAACTGTCGCCGGCGTCGGATGCGCGAACCGCCACGCGGTAAGCCCAGGTGGAGAGACGGGTGACGTGCCCGACCACGGGCCAGGCGGCGCCGGACCATGGCCCCGGCAGTGATTCGGTGGTCCCGGCGAGTTGGCGGAAGCGCGCCGCGCTGTCCCACTGCGCCATGGCGTCCACGACCGCCCCATCGGCCGCGGCGCGGAGTTGGGCCGACCGCCCCGCCACGAGGCGGACGGCCCACCGCTCGCGTTCCGCGAAGTATCCGGCCACCAGGAGCGTGCCCACGACACCCAGCACGACGAGAGCGGCAAGCAGCACCACCCCCTTCCGACCGCGTTCAGGGAGCACGACGCAATGCCACCGCGCGGCGGGCGGCCTGGACCGTGGTGTCGGCGGCGCGCGCCGTGATCGCCACCCGCGAGACGGCCGTGGAACCCGCTGGTACGCCAACGCGCCGGCCCGCGCTGTCGAAGTACTCGAAGCGCAAGCCCGTGCGTTCGGCGCGTACGCTGTACGCGTGCAGCGGTCCGGCCACCGGTTGGACGCCGTTGAACGCCTGCGCCTGCGCATTCCATTCGCGCATCCCGAGATACCAACGGCGGTCGCCGCCACGGTACAGATCGTATCGGGTGCGGCGCAGCACGCGGAACGCGGCGACCGGCGAGGCATCGAGCATGGAGTCGACCAGCAGGGAGATCCCGGGCGCCGAGGGAACGCCCGCGGCCGCGCAGGGCTGTGGGGCGGGCACCAGGTCGACCACGGTGCGCATGCGCCAGCCCGGGGGCCCGGAACGGGCGCCGAAGACGAGGAGGCGGTCGCCCGGTCTCGGCATCGCGGCGAACGACACGAGCGGGGGCTCGCCGGCTGCGGACCACGTGGCGGTTCGAAGCTCGTTGCCGGAGATGCACGCCACGCCGGCGCCCACCTGCGCCAGCAGCTCGATTGCCGAGTCCGACGACTGCGTGGCCACGAGATCGACCGGGGCCGCGTCCGCGAGCACGGTGGCGAGGATGGCCGTGGCCTGATGGACGGCACGCGCAGCCGCGCTGGCCGACTGCAGGCGGTGCTGCAGGCGTTCGTGGAACAGGAGGGTCTGCGTGACCAGACCGAACACGATCCCGAACACGACCATGGTGACCAGGAGTTCGACCAGCGTGACGCCGCGGCGCATCGGTCAGCAGGCGAGCGTGGTCAGGAGGACGAACGCGCGGGGCGCGTGCTCGTCGGCGAAGGCCACGCTGTCGCGGAGGCGGCGGGCGGGGCCCGGCGCCGGCTGCACCGACCAGTACTCGTGCACCCCGGGCGCGGGCCAGCTGTCGCCGGACGCGGGCGGCGGGCAGTGGCGCGCGCGGAGGCCGGCCATCCGGGACTGCGCCGCCGCCACCCCGATGTCGCGTCTCGCCGCTTCGCCGTGCAGCCGGACGAGCACGGCCGCATCGGCGGCGAAGGCGAGCAGCGCCACATCGAAGACGACAAGGGCGACGAGCAGTTCGACGAGCGAGAATCCGGATCGGCGGCGGCGGCGTGGGGGCATGTTCCACGCTACGCGGGCAGTCCCTGCCCAACGACATCGGAATCCCACGAAGGGAAGCCGTTCCCCGCTTCAGTGGCCCAGGCCGTACTCGCGAAGCTTGTAGAGCAGGGTGCGGTGCGAGAGCTCGAGCAGTTTGGCGGCGCGCGTGCGGTTGCCGCCGGTCTGCTCGAGGGCGCGGCGAATGAGTTCCTTCTCCAGCAGATGCGTCTGGCGCTTGACCGAGAGGTCATCCGCCTCCGGATGTGCGTGCACCGACGGAGTGCGGACCTCGGCCGGCAGCTGGTCGACCCCGATCTCCTTGGATTCGGTGAGCACCATCGCGCGCTCGACCACGTTCTCCAGTTCGCGCACGTTGCCCGGCCACGGGTACTCGATGAGCAGCCGCATGGCGGCGGGCGCGAACCCCCGCACCTGCAGGTTCAACCGGTCGTTGAACCGCTGCACCATGGTATGGGCGAGCTCCGGGATGTCCTCGCGCCGCTCGCGCAGCGGTGGGAGGTGCACGCGGACGACGTTGACGCGATAGAAGAGGTCGGCCCGGAAGCGGCCCGCGGCGACCTCCGCCTCGAGATCGCGCGACGTGGCGGCGATGACGCGCACGTCCACGCGGCGCGGCGTGGACTCCCCGACGCGCCGGATCTCTCCCTCCTGGAGCACGCGGAGCAGCTTGACCTGCAGCGGCACCGGCAGCTCGCCGATCTCGTCGAGCAACACCGTTCCACCGCTGGCCTCCTCGAACAGGCCGCGGCGCTCGCCGCTGGCGCCGGTGAAGGCGCCGCGGGCGTGGCCGAACAGTTCGCTCTCGAGCAGCGACTCGGGAATGGCGGCGCAGTCCACGGCCACGAAGGCGCGCGTGGCGCGCGGGCTCTCGCCATGCACCAGGCGGGCCACGAGTTCCTTGCCGGTGCCGCTCTCCCCGGTGATGAGCACGGTGGAGGGATGCCGCGCCACCTTGAGCGCGAGGTCCATCGCCTGGCGGAGGGCGGGACTCCGGCCCACGATGCCGCCTGGCTCACGGAGCGCGGCGAGCTTTTCCTGCAACTGCCGCACCTCGCGCCGCAGCCCCTCGCGCTCGATGGCCTTGTTCAGCACGAGCAGCACCTGGTCGGCGCGGAAGGGCTTGGAGATGAAGTCGTAGGCGCCCCGCTTCATGGCGGCGAGCGCCGCCTCGTCGTCGCCGTAGGCGCTCATCATGATCACGAGCGCGCCGCCCCCGGACTCCCGGTAGGTCTGGAGAAAGGAGAGGCCGTCCGTGCCCGGCATGCGCACGTCGCAGAGAATCAGATCGGCCGGTGCCTCGTGCAGCATGGCACTCGCCGACGCCGCGTCCACGGCCGCGCGCACGTCGTGCCCCTCCCCTTCCAGAATGAGCGAGAGCGTGTGGCGCAACCCGAGTTCGTCGTCGACGATGAGGATGTTCATTCGGTCTCGAGCGGCAACAGGATGTGGAAGGCGGCTCCGCCGGCGCGCGACGGCTCCACCCAGACGGTGCCCCCGCAATTCTCGATGATTCGCGCCACGATAGCGAGCCCCAGTCCCGTACCCCGCCCCGGCTGCTTGGTGGTGACGAAGGGATCGAAGATCTGATCGCCCAGTTCCGCCGACACACCCGGGCCCGAGTCGGCCACCACCACCTTGAGCACGTCGTCCGGCTGCCGCTCCGCCAACCACCGCATCACACGGATACTCGGCGGCCGCGGCACGTAGGTGTCCGCGTCGTCGGTGCGACGGCGCGACGCCCGCACCGCGGCGCCCTGCCGCGCCAGTGCCGCCGTGCGCACCGCGATCTCGCCGCCCTCCGGCATCGCGTCCACCGCGTTGAGCAGCAGATTCACGAACACCTGCTCCAGTTCGTGGCGGTCGGCGCGCACGTTGAGCGCCTCGGCCGTCAGGTCGAGCGAGACCGACACGGGGCGCAGCACCCCCTGCGTGGCGAGCAGTTCGTGGACCGACCGGACGGTGTCGTTGACGTCCACCCGTGTGGTGGCGCGAGGGTGGGCCCGGCCGTAGTCGAGCAACCCGCGCACGATGCGGTCGATGCGATCGGCCTCGCGTTGGAGCCCGTCCACCGCGGTACAGGCGGCCTCGTCGGTCGCCACGCGGCGCAGCAGATGCGCGTAGCCGTTGATCGCCCCAAGCGGATTCCCGATCTCGTGTGCCACGCCGGCGGCCAGCCGGCCCACGCTCGCCAGCTTCTCGGCGCGAATCAGGTGCGCGCGCTCTTCGAGCAGATGGTCGGTCATGCGATTGACGCTCGTCGCCAGGTTGGCGAACTCGGTCGAGTTTCCGGGCGGCACCCGGCGGGCGAGATCGCCGTCGGCGATCGCTTCAGCAGCCGCCATCGTCTCCTTGAGCGGCCGGATGATGGCCCGCTCCACCTGCACGGCGGCGAAGACGATGAACACGAGCACGTCGGCGGCGACGAGGAAGCCCAGATAGACGGCGTTGTGGGCCGTCTCCACCTGGCCGGCCATCAGCTCGATGACCGCCACCGCGAAGGCCAGCGCCGCCACGGCGAGAACGGCAAGGCTGAGCAGGAGTTCGGTACGAATGGAGTGATGCCCCGTGCGGGGCCGGAGTATCGGCATGCATCGCGGGATGGAGTTGCTAGGAAGACGATTGCGTCCGGCTCGCGTCAGCGAATACGGCCCGACGCACGACGGGCCGGACGCAGTAGCGTCCGGCCCGTCTGGGAAGGCTCCCGCGTGCGAGACTTACTTACAGACCGGCTCGCCCTCACCGGCGGTCGCAACCAGCGGGTTCGCAGTGTTGACCGCGATGCCGCAGGTGGTGCCGGCCAGCTGGCTGTGCGTCACGGTCGCCGACCAGTAGCCCGGGCCCGTCACGATCGCCGGGGTGTTCACGCCCGTCGACTGCTTGAAGTTGACATGGACCGAGTCCATGACCGTCGAGTACTGGGAAGAATCGGAGAAGAACGCTTCCTCCGCGGTCACCATGTTCCGCAGATCGGACTTCATGGCGGTGATGTAGGCCTTGTCCTTCGTGTTGGCGAACTTCGGAATCGCGATCGCGGCCAGAATGCCGATGATCACGACCACAATCAGAAATTCGATGAGCGTGAAGCCCTTGCGATTTTGCAGCATGAGTGGGGGTCTCCTGTACCTTGGTGGACGAGCTAGGCGTTATCCCATCTTCGGAATCTCAATGGATTCTTGAT